>DEZI01000013.1:18532-44139 GCA_002364755.1 Stenotrophomonas maltophilia | reverse complement strand
GGCCTTTTCTTTTTTAATTTGGCTGCCCCTGATGGATTCGAACCACCGATGCCTGAGTCAGAGTCAGGTGCCTTACCGCTTGGCTAAGGGGCAATGTAACGTGGAACTATTTTCTCACTTTTCACGCTGAAAAACAACTTGATTTTCAGTGTGGTGGCTATGGGTGGACTCGAACCACCGACCCCAGCATTATGAGTGCTGTGCTCTAACCGGCTGAGCTACATAGCCTTGGTGAGCCCGCTATTCTGCTCATGTGTATCGGGCCTGTCAACACTTTTGTGCCGAGCTTGTGGGCCGACAGACGGCATGGGATAGTCCCGCCCAGTAGATTTTCTTAGGAGTCCGCATCGTGATCGATCCGGACGGCTATCGACCGAACGTCGGCATCGTGCTGATGCGGCAGGACGGGCAGGTGTTCTGGGCACGACGCGTGCGCCGGGATGGCTGGCAGTTCCCGCAGGGTGGCATGAACACCGACGAGACTCCGGTCGAGGCCATGTATCGTGAATTGCAGGAAGAGACCGGCCTGCTGCCCGAGCACGTAGAAGTGCTGGGGGCGACACCGGGCTGGCTGCGTTACAAGCTGCCGGCCCGGGCCATCCGCCGTAACGAGCGGCAGGTCTGCATCGGCCAGAAGCAGGTCTGGTTCCTGCTGCGCCTCACCGGCGATGAATCGCATGTGCAGCTGGACCAGACCGACTCGCCCGAGTTCGACAACTGGCGCTGGGTCGACTTCTGGTACCCGGTCGAGCATGTGGTGATGTTCAAGCGTGGGGTCTATGCGCGTGCCTTGCGCCACCTGGCGCCTCTGGCGCGCGGCGTGGCCGGGCAGGGCGTGACCGCCATGCCCAAGACCGCGGCCGAGGCCTGGATGCCGGGCAATACCGCAGGCCACGATCGCCCGCGGAAGCGTCCGCGGGCCAAGGGTTACTGGCCTCGCAAGGCGCAGGGTGACGGGCCATCGAGCTGAGCGGATTAACGGTGGTGAGAATGGTTCAGCTCTATGATTGACAACCATTCTCGTTTCCATTGGAATGAGCACCAGGCCGCTTCTGGCCTGTCAGCCCGGTTCCTGCCTGTGTACGTCTGCATCTGCAACGGAGTCACCGACCACCAGATCCGCGAGGCCGCCAGCCATGGCGTCACCACGGTGGGCGAGCTGACCATGCGTACCGGCTGCGGCGCCACCTGCGGTTCCTGCCTGGACATGGCTGGCGATCTGCTGGCCAAGGCGCTGGCCACCCACGACCTGCCGCTGCCCGTTCTCGGCCTGCAGGCTGCCTGACCCGTACCCCGCGGCGCTTTGACGCCGCGCTGCTGACGTTCCGCCGCTGGCGCACAGGCCAATGCGCACGATTCGCGTTCCTTCACGCGCGCCGTCAAAGCGATACAGTGCCTGCGTTTTCAGCGTGCAGGAGCATTCCCATGAAGGGCGACGCCAAGGTCATCGAATTCCTCAACAAGGTCCTCTTCAACGAGCTGACCGCGATCAACCAGTACTTCCTGCACGCCAAGATGTTCAAGAACTGGGGCATCAAGGAACTGGCCGAGTACGAATACAAGGAATCGATCCATGCGATGAAGCGCGCCGACGCGCTGTCCGATCGCATCCTGTTCCTCGAAGGCCTGCCGAACTTCCAGGCGCTGGGCAAGCTGCGCATCGGCGAGAACCCGCCGGAAATGCTGCAGTGTGACCTCTCGCTGGAGCAGGACGCCGTGGCGGTGCTGCGCAACGCCGTGGCGCATGCCGACTCGGTGGGCGACTACGTGAGCCGTTCCTTGTTCACCAGCATCCTCGATGCCGAGGAAGAGCATATCGACTGGCTTGAAACCCAGCTGGATCTGGTCGAGCGCATCGGCGAGCCGAAGTACCTGCTGAGCAAGCTGGAAGACTGATCCAGCGGCGCGGGTAGAGTCGAGCTTGCTCAACTGCCTTTCCCACAGCAGTCGAGCATGGCTCGACTCTACAAGAACGTAGTCGAGCATGGCGCGACTCTACAAGAACGTAGTCGAGCAAGCTCGACGCTACCGCTCTTGGGCCAGGTAGCCGGTCAGCGCCACGCGTGCGCGGGCGAACTCGGCCACCAGCAGCGCCACCGCCACCGCGGGGCGCTGCAGGCTGCCCGCACGGGCTTCGTGCTCGATGCGCCGGGCCACGGCCGACAATGACAGTGCGCCGACATTGGCGCTGGATGATTTGAGGGTGTGCGACAGCGCCTGCAGGCGCTCGATGTCGTTGGCCTGTGCGGCCTGCTGCAGGGCCTGCACGAGTGCTGGGGCATCCTCGAGGAACACGGCGACGATCTGCAGTGCGGCCGGGCCGATCACCTCCTGCAGTTCCTCGAGCACGCTGCGGTCTAGCACCGGCTGCGGCGGCGTGTCCGCGTCGGGCGCGGGAGGCGGCGTCGAGCCAGCTTCCAGTCGAGCATGGCTCGACTCCACAAGCGCAGGCGCTTGGCCCCAGCGCTGCAGCAGCGCATGCAGGGTTTCGCGGCTGATCGGCTTGGACAGGTAATCATCCATGCCGGCCTGCAGGCAGCGCTCGCGGTCGCCGGCCATGGCGTTGGCGGTCATGGCGATGATCGGCAGCCGCGCGCGGCCCTGAGCCGCTTCCTCGCTGCGCCACTGGCGGGTGGCGGCATAGCCATCCAGTACCGGCATCTGGCAATCCATCAGCACCACGTCGATGCCGCCCTGGCGCAGCGCCAGCAGGGCCTGCTCGCCGTCTGCGGCATTGCGCACGTCGCACTGGAAGACCCGCAGCAGCTGTTCGGCCACCATGCGGTTGACCGCGTTGTCCTCCACCAGCAGCACGCGCAGATCCAATGGCGGCAGCGTGGCCGGTGCCTGGTCGCACTCGGCGGTGGCCAGCAGGGCCGCCGGTCGCACGCTGGCGGTGGGCGCGGCCAGTACGGCATGCAGGTGCGCGTCGTTGAAACTGGCCGACAGCTGCTGCTGGCGGGCCTGTGCGGGGGCGGGCTCGTCCTGCAGCCACAGCACCTGCAGCGTGTCGTCCGCACCGCGCTCGGCCAGCGTACGCAGCAGCGTCGCTTCGCCGCCACGGCGCTGGCGGGCGTCCACCAGCAGCCACGCCGGGCTCGGCTGGCCCGGGCGTGCGGCAGCGCGCAGGCGCTCCAGCAGGACATCGCGCTCGGCAAGCACCTGCACCGGCAGGCCGTGGTGGGCGGCGATGCGCTCCACGCGCGCCTGCAGCGCCACATCGGCACTGTGCAGCAGCAGCGGCGACGGCGCGCGTGCCAGCGCCGGCAGGTCGCCGGGGATCTTCAGCAGTGGAATCTCGAACCAGAACGTGGCGCCCTGGCCGGGCCTGGACTGCACGCCGATCTGGCCGTGCATCAGGTCGATGATGCGCTTGCAGATGGCCAGGCCCAGGCCGGTGCCGCCGTAAAGGCGGGTGGTCGATGCATCGGCCTGGCTGAAGGACTGGAACAGCCGTGACTGCAGGGTGGCGTCAATGCCGATGCCGGTGTCGACCACTTCAAACCGCAGCTGGTGCTGGGCCGGGCCTTCGCCCAGGCGCTGCACGCGCAGCTGCACCTGGCCGCGCGCAGTGAACTTGATCGCATTGGCCAGCAGGTTGGTCAGTACCTGGCGCAGGCGCACCGGGTCGCCACGCACCGGCAGGCGCACGGCCGGGTCCAGCTGCAGGCCGAGCACCAGGCCCTTCGATTCGGCGGCACGCTGCAGCAGCTGCACCACGCCGTCCAGCAGCTCGCGCAGGTTGAAGCTGGTGATCTCCAGTTCCAGGGCCTGCGCTTCCAGGCGCGAGTAATCGAGGATGTCATCGACGATGCGCAGCAGCTGCTGCGAGCTGACCGATGCGGTGGCCAGCATCTGCCGCTGGTCCTCGCCAAGCGGCCCGCGTGCGACCAGCTCCAGCATCGGCAGGATGCCGTTGAGCGGCGTGCGGATCTCGTGGCTCATGGTGGCCAGGAACTCGCCCTTGGCCAGCGCGGCCGCCTCGGCGGCCTGCTTGGCCTGCAGCAGCTGCTGTTCCAGCTGGCCCTGGCGCTCGGTGGTACGGCGCAGCTGGTCGCGCTCGCTGGTCAGCACGGTGCGTTCCCGCTGCAGGGCCGCCAGCGCCTGGCCGCGTTGGCGCAGGCGCAGGCCAAGCGCCAGCGCCACGCCGGTGGCCAGCACCAGAGCTGCCAGCAGCGCGACCGTCAGCGGCACTCAGAGCACCGCGTTGTGGAAGTCGAAGTTCAGGTCGCTGCCCGCCGACTGCACCATGTTGCCCTGGATGTAGTCCACGCCGCCGACCCACATCGCCGCCGCTGCCTGCGGATCCTCGATCTGCTGGCCGATGATCTGCAGGCCTGCGGCATGCGCGCGATCGATCGCCCGACGCAGTTCCTCGCGGGTGCCCGGATTGGAGTGGCTGCTGGAGAAGCGCGCGGCCATGCGCACGAACGACAGCGGCAGCTGGGTGAGGAGGGCATCGGCTTCGCTGCCCGGCTCGAACTGGCTCAGGCAAAAGCGCACGCCGGCACTGGTCATGCGCTGGCAGAACTGCTGCAGCGGCACGGTGTGGATGAGCGCGTCGGGCAGGCGCACGTCGATCACCAGTGCAGTGCCGGGCAGGTCGCGCTGCTGCAGCGATTCCAGCAGCCAGTCGGCGAACGCATCGCGCTGCAGCGTGCGCAGCGACTGCGACACGAACAGGTTGAGCGGCTGGGTCGCGTGGCGGTACAGATCGAGCAGGCCCATCGCGTGTTCCAGCACCTGCTGGTCCAGATCGGCGATGCGGCCCGCGGCTTCGGCGGCCGGAATGACCTGGCCGGCGGTGAGCACGGTGCCATCGGCCTGACGCAGGCGCAGCAGCAGCTGGTACTGTGCGGTATCGCCACCTGCCACGGCCACGATCGGCTGGTAGGCCAGTTCCAGCTGGCCTTCCAGCAGGGCCAGGTGTTCCTGCTCGGTCACCGCCTGGCGATGCACGTGGCCGGCGACGCCGGCGGTCAGCAGGCGGGCCTGCAGGGTGGTGCGTTCGATGGCTTCCAGCGCGCTGTTGGCATCCTCGAAGCCCGGCGACAGCGGTGCATAGCCGACCACGCCGCGCAGGTGCACCGATTCATCGTCGCGGATGACGAAGGCACGCGCGGACAGCTGCTCGCGCAGTGCGGCGGCGATTCCCTCCAGGCTTTCCTCGTCGGCACCGCGGGCCAGCAGCAGGAAGCTGTTGTCGTTCAGGCGTGCCAGCAGGTGCGGGTGGCCGGCTTCGGCCAGGCGCTGGCCGGCCTGCACCATCAGCCGCTCGAAGGCGGCATAGCCATAGCGCTCGCGCAGGCCCAGCGCACTGGAGATCTCCACGAAGAACACGCCGCCACGGTCGCGCTGCTCCAGCGCCGTACTGAGCTGCTGCAGCACGTGGTGGCGGGTCGGCAGGCCGGTTTCCGGGTTGCTGGTGGCCGGTGCGCCGCTGGCGCCGGGCAGGGTGGCGGCCTGCGCGCGGGCGCGGCGGATGCGGTTGGCCACGGCCGCGATCAGGTGGCGCGGGCGGATCGGCTTGCTCAGGTAATCATCGGCGCCGCTGTCGAGCACTTCGAACTGGCGCTCCGGGTCCGGGTCGCCGCTGAGGAAGACGATCGGCAGCAGCTGCATGCCCGGCTGCTGGCGGATCATCGCGGTCAGGCGCATGCCATCCAGGCCCGGCAGGTGCAGGTCCATCAGGATCAGGTCGGGGCGCAGTTCGCGCATGGCCTGCTGCACGCCATCGGCATCGGAGAGCACCTCGGCCTGCATGCCGGCACCGTGCAGCACGCTCTGCGCGAACAGGGCCTGGGCACGGTCGTCTTCGACGATCAGCACGCGGTACGGCGCGTCGGAGGCAGCGGGTGCATCGTTGCCGTTGCCTGCGTCCATCGGCGCGGAGGGCAGCGGCGGCGGCGTGCCCAGGCCGACCGCATCGGCCGGTGCGGAGGAGACCGCGACAAGCGTGGGCGCAGCGGCGGGCGAGGTGTCTGCCCAGCGCTGCCAATGATCGGCCGGTGGGGTTTCAGCGCGTCCGGGGCGTGCGCTCGCGGGGGATTCATTTGCGGACATCACAGCTCCTCGTGTTCGCCGCCATTATGCGCCAAGCCCGGCATTCAACCGGTGCGCGGCTGGCCTGGCGCGGCCGTACCGCCAGCGCGTGCAAGCCATCGCACGCCCTTCCACAAGGTGCGCCAGACGAGCCACACCATCAGGGCGCCGGCCAGGCTGCAGGCCAGCACCACGACCAGGGCGATCCAGGGATGGGCCAGTGCCAGCGCCAGGCCGCCAACCACCACGGTGTCCTCGGCGACCGAGGCGACCCAGTTGCTGGCCGGTTCCGGCGAGGTATTGAGCAGGGCGCGGGTGCCGGCCTTCAGGCCGTGGCTGGCCAGGGCGACGCCGGCGCCGGCCAGCAGGGTGCCGGTGCCCAGCTGGCCATCAGGCGAGAGCGTGGCGGCGGCCAGGAAGGCGCCGGCCGGTACCCGTGCCAGGGTATGGATGAGATCCCAGATGGAATCGACGCCGGGGATCTTGTCGGCGAAGAATTCGGCAATGGCCAGCGCGGCCGAGGTGCCCAGCACCCACCACGATTCGGTGGCCTGCAGGGCCGGGGGCAGGTCGACCCAGCCGAGCAGGCCGGCCAGGCCAACGCCGAACACGGTGAGGTAGACGCGGATGCCGGCCAGCCAGGCCAGCAGGATGCCGATCACGAACAGGTGGGCTTCGGTCATGGCGGGGGCTCCGGCGACGGAACTGTGCGGGGTGCCACACTATCGACGATGACGTGGCTGAACACCACCGGCCGCTGGCGGCCGGCACCGGGGAAAGCCCCCGTTCCTGTCATACACTAATCCGTCGTTTGCTACACGGGCCGTGCTGGTGTCGCCATTGCGAGTCCACGGAGACTACCCATGAACAACCGCCCCCCCATGCGCGTACAGGTCCGGCTGCCCGGTGCGAAGCCGCCGCCGCGCGACCGTCGCCGCCTGCTGGTCATCGGCGGCATCTGGCTGCTCAGCCTGGTGCTGGCGGTGCTGGGCGGCTGCTGGCTGGGCGCGCCGCGCGATGCCCAGGGGCAGCGCCTGCAGGCCGCTGAGAAGCGCGCCGATTTCCTGCAGACGCAGTTGACCGAGCTGCGCCAGAAGCAGGCCACGCTGGAAGCCTCCGACCGCATCAGCCGCGCCGCCAACACCGAGGTGCAGTCCTCCCTGGCCGAGCGCGATGAAGAGATTGCCGGCCTGCGCGCCGACGTGGCCTTCTATGAGCGCTTGGTCGGCTCGACCAGCCAGCGCAAGGGCCTGAACACCCATTCGATCGAGTTCAGCGCCGAATCGGCCGGCACCTGGCAGTACGCCGTGGTGCTGACCCAGAACCTCAACCGCGGGGCCATCAGCCAAGGGCAGATGCGCTTCACCGTGGAAGGCGTGAAGAACGGCAAGCTGGCCACGATCAGCTGGGATGAGCTGCACCAGCGCAGCAAGGTGCCGGGACAGGATTACTCGTTCCGGTACTTCCAGCAGCTCACCGGCAGTGTGATGCTGCCGACGGACTTCACTCCGCAACGGGTGAGGGTGACACTGGGGAGTGGTGCAGGGGGCACCACGCAGGTATTCGACTGGAAACAGGCCGGCGCACCGGCCAGCAAAGGGGAGTAGGCAGATGTTCGGAAACAGCAAATCCAGCCGTGATGGCCAGTTGGTGGTGGATGCCCTGATCGGCAACCAGGTGGTGATCCGCGGTGATGTGGAATTCAGTGGTGGCCTGTATGTGGAAGGCCGCATCCATGGCAAGGTGATCGCCCAGGAAGGCGCCAGCGGCGCAACCCTGACCCTGGCCGAGCATGGCGTCATCGAGGGCGAGATCCGCGCCCATGTGGTGGTCATCAGCGGCCGTCTGGACGGTGACGTTCACGCCACCGAAAAGGTGGAGCTGTCCCCGAGCGCGCGGGTGAACGGCAACGTCCATTACCAGGTGGTGGAAATGAATGCGGGCGCCCAGCTGAATGGACGCCTGATCCACGCCAGCAGCCCGGTTGCGGCCCTGCCGGCGCCGGAAGGCAAGGGCGAAGCGGCTGAGGGCAAGGGCGGCACCGCCGCGCGCCGCAAGCTGGCCGAGGCGATGGCTTGAAAGCCGTCCCCGGCGCCCCCATGCTGAGGCCATGAGCACCCTAGTTTCCCTGCCCGGCGCCACGCCGGCCGCCGCTCCCGACTACCAGTCGCTGGAGCGGCCGCTGAATTTCACCGAATCGGCCGCAGCCAAGGTGAAGGAACTGATCCAGGATGAGGGCAACCCCGACCTGTCTTTGCGCGTGTACATCGAAGGCGGTGGCTGTTCCGGGTTCCAGTACGGGTTCGAGTTCGACGAGAACCGCGCCGAGGACGACCTGGCGGTGCAGACCAGCGGGGTCACCCTGCTGGTCGACCCGCTCAGCCTGCAGTACCTGATGGGCGCCGAGGTGGATTACACCGAGAGCCTGACCGGTGCGCAGTTCGTGATCCGCAACCCGAACGCGAAGACCACCTGCGGCTGCGGCAGCAGCTTCAGCATGTAATGCCGGGCGCGGGGCCGATGCCCTGCGCCACCGTTGTGCGCAACGCCGACTGATTGCGCACATCCTCGACCTTGCCACCTGCGACAATTGGCGGCAGGCTTGTCGGATGCCCAATACTCCTTCGCCGCTTTCCGGTTTCGCCTTCGTGGCAGAGCCGCTCGAGCGCGCCGATGCCCTGCGCGATGATGCCGATGCCCTGGCACGCCTGTGGCCGGATGCGCGCATTCTTGTCCTGGACCAGGACGGCACCGCCTTCACCGGTGAGGACGACCAGCCGGTCGCGCTGACCGGCGCCGACATCGGCGGTGGCCCCGGTTCGGCCATCTTCCTCGGCCTGCGCGCAGGCCAGGCCTGGTTCTCGGTCGAAGCAGCCAACGTCACCCAGAACGCACCGCGCCGGCTCGACCTGCGCCAGGCGGCACTGCTGTGGAGCGTGGCCGACGCCACCGCCTTCAGCTATGCCCGTGGCATGTCCTACTGGCATTCGCGCACCCGCTTCTGCGGCGTGTGCGGCGGCGCGGTGACCTTCGCGCGCGGCGGCTTCGTCGGCCGCTGCGCGCAGTGCGCCACCGAGCACTACCCGCGCGTCGACCCGGCGGTGATCGTGGCCGTGGAAAACCAGGGCCGCCTGCTGCTGGGCCGGCAGTCCAACTGGGCGCCGCGCCGCTATTCGGTGCTGGCCGGCTTCGTCGAACCCGGCGAGACGTTCGAGCAGACCGTCGCGCGCGAGGTGCATGAGGAGAGCAAGGTGCGGGTGACGTCCTGCCAGTACCTGGGCTCGCAGCCGTGGCCGTTCCCCGGCGCGTTGATGGTGGGTTTCCGCGCGCAGGCGCAGGACGACGTGCCGACCGTCGATGGCGAGCTGGAAGATGCACGCTGGTTCACCGCCGAGGAGGTGGGGGCGGCGCTGGCGCGTGATGTCGAAGACGATGGTGAAGGCATCCGCCTGTCGCCGCCGATCTCGATCTCGCGCGGCCTGATCGAACACTGGTACCGGCAGCAGCAGGGCTGATTGCTGCGGCTGTACCGGCGTGCGCGGGCGGCAGCATTGCCGCCACCTGAACACGCGTCGGGTTACAGTCCGGTTCACCGCTGAGCGCACCGCTGCGACAGGTAAGGTAGCGGCGCAGAACGCTTGTTAGTAGGGAGACCTGCCATGTTCACCACCCTGGTCGCCGTGCTGGTGGCGCTGGCCCTGGGCCACGTTGCCCCGGCCGCTGCCGCCTCGCTGCGCCGTTTCGACGGCTTCCGGCGCTGGCTGGGCTGGTTGGACAAGCATGGCGGACGGGCATGGCAGGGAGCGGCCGGGGTGGCGCTGGCGATCGTGCCGCCGCTGCTGCTGATGGCCCTGCTGGCCTGGCTGCTGCGCGGGGTGTTGTTTGGCCTGCCCGGCCTGCTGCTGGGCGTGGCGGTACTGGCCTGGTGCTGGGGGCCGCGCGACCTGGACCGCGATATCGAAGCGATCATCGACGCCGATGATGCGGCCAGCCGCCAGGCCGCGGTGCGCCACCTGCAGGCCGCCGGTGGCAGCCTGCGCGAGGACGTGCCCTCGCTGGTCGAGGCGACCGTCCTCAACGCACTGCGGCGCTGGTTCGCGGTGGTGTTCTGGTTCCTGCTGCTGGGCCCGGTCGGTGCCCTCGGCTATCGCCTGCTGGCGCTGATGGCGGAGAGCCCGATGCGCGCGCGGGTACCGGTGGAGCCGCTGGCGCTGGCGCAGCGCCTGCTGGCCTGGATCGAATGGCCAGTGGCCCAGCTGATGGCGTTCTCGATGGCGCTGGTCGGCAACTTCGACACGGCGTGGAAGGCGTGGCGGCAGGCCCATGGCGAGCGCCTGGCCGCAGGCATCGGCTTTCTTGGCGCAGTGGCGCGGGCCAGCGTGAATGCCGAGCTGCGCGAAGAGGCGCATGACTACACCGACGCCGGCCTGCTGCCGGTGTGGCAGCGGCTGCCGGACCTGCGTGATGCCATGAGCCTGGTGTGGCGGATGCTGCTGCTGTGGTTGGCGGTGCTTGCGCTGCTGGTGATTGCCGGCTGGGTGACGTAGATCCACGCCATGCGTGGATGCGTTTCGTGCATGACGTCAGTAGATCCACGCCATGCGTGGATGCCTTCTGCGTGGATGGGGTCAGCGCCCTTTGCTACGCAGAGGGATCCGACCCCGGGTCTTCCGGCCGGTTCAACCGGCCAAGCGCAGGGCAGGCGACTGACAGTCGACTCCACCTACACCGGTGCCAGCGCGTTGAACGGCGCCCACGGCAGGTTGCGCAGCAACGCATACCCCGGCAGCAGCCACAGCCAGAATATTGGATTGGCCAGCACGCGCATGAGCGGGTCGAGCACCCTGGGGCGCACGCCGGCGATGTGCAGCAGCATCATGAACAGAAGGGGGAGTGCGATGACCAGCAGTGGGTTCATCGCCATCGCGCCGGGCAGGTCAAAGTGGACCAGCGAATACAGGCAGCGCGTGCTGCCGCAGCCGGGGCAGTAAAAGCCGGTCAGCGCGTACAGCGGACAGCTCGGCAACGGGTTGCCGGCGACGTACGGGTTGACGTGGCGCAGGACCACGGCAGCACCGGCAGTCAGTGCGGACGCGGCCAGCAGCGGCGCCCAGCGGGCCAGGCGTGATTGAACGGGGGCGATCGACATGCGGGGGCGGGATCCGGCATTGCGCCGGATCCCATGCGCTGCATCAGTAGCCGCTGTTGCTCATGGCGCCAATGCCGCCCATGACAACGAAGAACAGCACATACAGAACGACCATGATCAGCCAGGCAATGGCCGACCAGATCGCCCACTTCTTGGCCTTGTCCGACGATTCCTGGGCACCGGCGACGTCACCGGCGGCCAGCTTGCCGTTGACCTGTGCGGCGTAGACGATCGACACGATGCCGACCGGCAGGCAGCAGAGCAGGGTGGACAGGATGGCCCAGACCAGATTGTTCGGGATGTAGGGGGTGGTGGTATTCATGGTGCGAATGCCTCGTTGGGTGGTGGTGGTAGTGGTGAATCAATGTTCGGAAAGGGAGCCCAGCACGGCGAGACCGCCGAACAGCCCAAGCCACAACAGGAACAGGACCGGCAGGGCGACAGCCGAAGCCACCGCCCACCAGCCCGCCTTGCGCGATGCCGCGTAGGCCCCCGGCAGATCATCGGCGGCGCGCAGACCGTCGACCTGGGAGGCATACACGATCGACACCACGCCCAGCGGCAGGCAGCAGAACAGCGTCGTCAGAATCGCCCAGACCAGATGGTTGGGGATGTAGACCGGGCGGCTGAGTGATGGTGGTTGATTCAAAGCAAGACTCCATTCCTTGGCGGTTGGGCTGCAGTGTGCAGACCTGACCTCACCCCTTTGGCTGCGTAATCTACCGCAAGCGACGCCGTATGTATGCGTTTACATGCCCGCCGCGCCTGGGTTGGCGGCGCATGCCAGCCCGCCCGGTCGCCGTGCAGTTCAGCGCCGCCAGGCTCACGCGTGGTCGCCACGCAGGGCGCGCACCTGGCCTTCCAGGGTCGCGGCGTCGGTGCTGTGGCCGTCCACGGGCGAGGCGGCCACCACCTGCACCGTGGCGCGGAAACGCCGCGGCACACGCATGCGACCCAGGCGCGTGTCGCGCCGGCTCCACATGCTCGACCACATGCCACGCAGCGCCATCGGCACCACCGGCACCGGGCGCCGTTCCAGGATCTTCTCAACGCCGGATTTGAACGGCGCCATGCTGCCGTCCTTGGTCAGCGCGCCTTCCGGGAAGATGCAGACCAGTTCGCCTTCGGCCAACGCTGCATCGATCTCATCGAACGCGCGCTGCATCAGCGCGGGATCTTCGCGCGCGCCGGCAATGGGAATGGCCTTGGCGGTGCGGAAGATCCAGCTCAGTACCGGGATGTTGAAGATCCTGTAGTACATGACGAAACGCACCGGGCGCGGGATCGTCGCCGACAGGATCAGTGCATCCATGTAGCTGACGTGGTTGCAGACCAGTAGCGCGGCGCCTTCGTCGGGCACGTTGGCTTCGATGCCGTGCGGGCGCAGGCGGTACAGCGTGCGCACCATCACCCAGCTGAGGAAGCGCATCAGGAATTCGGGGACGATGGTGAAGATGTAGATCGCCACGATGGCATTGGCGATGGCCAAGGCCAGGAACTGCTGCGGGATGGACCAGTGCAGCAACTGGTGCGCGGCCAGCGACAGCAGTGCTGCAGCGACGATGAAGCCGGAGTTCTGGATGTTCAGCGCGGCGAACACACGCGACATCTGTGCCTTCGGCGTGCGGCTCTGGATCAGCGCGAACAGCGGCACCACGAACACGCCGGTGAACAGGCCGATGCCGATCAGGTCAATAACGATGCGCACGCTGCCCGGCTGCTGCAGGAAGGCCAGCACGCCCAGGTTCTGCACGGTTGCCTCGCCGGTGCGGGCGAAGTACAGATCCAGCAGGAAGGCGGTCATGCCGAAAGCGCCCAGCGGCACCAGGCCGATTTCCACCGTACGCGCCGACAGCTTCTCGCACAGCAGCGAGCCGACGCCGGTGCCGACGGAGAACAGCGCCAGCGCGAACAGGTACAGCTTGGGCTCGCCGCCGAGGTTGACCAGCGCGTAGTTGGGCAGCTGCGAGGTCAGCACGGTGCCGACGAACCAGAACCAGGACACGCCGAGGATGGCGTTGCGCACCGCCTTCTGCTGCCGCGCCATGCGCAGCACCACCAGCGACTCGGGCAGCGGGTTCCAGTTGATCTTCAGGTCCGGATCGCCGGCATCGACGCGCGGGATCATCCGCGCGGCGAGGTTGCCGCAGATCGCCAGCGCGATGACCGCCGTTGCCGCCACGACCGGGCCGTGGCTGCCAGCCAGCAGGAACACCGAACCGCCAATGATCATGCCGGACAGGATCGAGATCGAGGTGCCCATTTCGACCAGGCCGTTGCCGCCGGTCAGTTCCTCCGGCTTCAGCACCGAGGGCAGCACCGAGTACTTGACCGGCCCGAACAGGGTCGACTGCATGCCGGTACAGAACAGCGCCACCAGCAGGAAGGGCAGGTTCTCGGTGATGAAGCCGATGGCCGCCAGTGACATGATCACGATCTCCATGGTGGTGGTGATCACGATCAGCCGCGATTTTTCCAGTTTGTCGGCGATCTGCCCGGCCAGGGCCGAGAACAGGAAATACGGCAGGATGAAGATGGCCGGCGCCAGCGTGGTGTACAGCGAGCGCTGCTCGTCCGATACGCCCAGGTAGAACAACAGGCCGATGATGGCCTGCCGGTACACGTTGTCGTTGAAGGCGCCCAGCGCCTGCACGATGAAAAACGGCAGGAAGCGGCGCTGGCGGAGCAGGGCGAACTGGCTGTGACCGGACATGGAATCTCCTTGACCGGCGCAGCCTAGCATTCCTGCCTGTCAGGCAGGGATGCGGCCGGTGCGGACCGTTGCTCCGCACGCCCCATCAGGTCAACGTCGCCACCGCCTGGTTCGCCGCCGCACGCACCTTCGGCAGCAGCCGCAGCACCAGCGCCATCTGCGTGCGGATCAGCTGCAGCTTCGGCGGCATCGCTTCTTCAATCTGTTCCAGCTCGGCGGCCACCGCGCGGTCGGCATCGTTGTCTTCCTCGCTCACCGGCTGCCGCGCGGTCAGGGCGGTGGCCAACTGCTGCAGGGCCTTGCGCACGCGTTCACCGGCGGCCAGGGCCAGCGGGTCGCCCGCGTAGCTGTCCACCTGGTCGCGGTGCGCGCCCAGCGCCGACAGATGGCCAAGCAACGTGTTGGACAGGGCCAGGAAGTGGAAGCCGGCATCGAGGTTGCGGCGTACGTGGCCGGGCTCGCGCAGCATGTTCGACAGCGCCGTGGACAGCGCCGCGTCGGCGTTGTGCATGTCGCGGCGGGCGATGCGGTAAGCGAGGTCGTCGCGCATGCCGCTGCGGTACTGGCCCAGCACCGAATCGAGGTAGCGCGAGGCGGTATCCAGCACGCGGGCCAGCACCAGGTGCAGCTGCCGGCCCTGCCAGTCGGGCAGGATCAGGAACGCGGCGGCCGCGGCGATGGCACAGCCCAGTACCGTGTCGACCATGCGCGGCACGATCAGCACGAAGCCATCGCCGATCAGGTTGAAGCAGGTCAGCGCCATGACCGTGATCGCCGCCGAGGCCACCAGGTAGCGGTCGGTGCGGTTGTAGAAGAACAGCAGCGCCGACAGCAGGGCGATCAGCAGCTGCACGTGCAGCTGCGGGAACAGCTGCAGCAGCGCCCAGGTCAGCACCAGGCCGGCGAGGGTGCCGACCACGCGCTGGGCCAGGCGCTGGCGGGTGGCACCGAAGTTGGGCCGGCACACGAAGACGATGGTCAGCAGCACCCACGAGCCGTGCTGCGCGTCGAACAGGCGGACGGCGAGGAAGCCGGCGACCAGCGCCACCGCCATGCGCAGGCCGTGGCGGAACAGCACCGAGCCCGGCGTGAGCTGCTGGCGGATGCGCACGCCCATTTCGCGCAGGGTATGCGGGTTGCTGTCGCGCAGGCGGGTATCGACGTTGTCCAAGCTGGCCTCGGAACGCTCGGCATCGAGCAGGCGGCGCTCGATGCTGCGCAGGTTGTGCACCAGCAGGTCGAGCGAGCCGAGCAGGCGCTGCCACTGCGGGCGCTGCTGGTCACGCAGGTAGGCCAGCGCATCGGCGAGGTCACGGCCGGCCTGCTGGTTGCTTTCGCCATACACGAACGGACGGCGCAGGCGGATCGCCTCGCCCAGGCGCGCGCATGCCTGGCCCTGCAGGTCGAGCAGGCGCTGGCAGCGGTACAGCACGTCGCTGTGGAAGAACGCATCGACCAGCGCGCCGTAGGGATAGTGCGAGGAGCTGGCGCGTTCGTGGAAATCCTGCGCCATGTAGTACAGGCGCAGGTACAGGCCGGAATTGACGCCCGGCCGGCCGGAGCGGCCGAAGCGGGCGAGGATCGCGGCCTTGGCTTCGTTCAACGCGCCGACCACGCGCCGGTTCTGTTCGGCCAGGTCCAGCTGGCGGCGCTGCAGGTCGGCTTCGCGCACCGGCTCGAACAGGGTGGCCTTCAGCTGCAGGTAGCGGCCCAGTTCCACATACAGGCGGGCCACCCGTTCGCGCACCGGGCGGTTGGCGAACAGTGCCGTCCACAGGATCGACAGCAGGCCATACCAGACCGCGCCAATCAGCAGGTGGCTGGCCGCTTCCACGGCGCGGGTCAGGTCGCCGGCGCCGCCGTGCTGCTCCAGGCCGATCATGGTGTAGATGGCCAGGGTCACCGTAGCCTGGGCGATGGACGCGTAGCGCTCGCCCAGCGCACCCAGCAGGGTCAGGCAGAACGTGGACAGTGCCAGCGCGCCGATGAACACCCACGGCAGCGGGAACAGCCAGATGACCGAGGCGGCGGCGATGCAGAAGCACAGCAGCGACAGCAGCACCGCCTTGGTCCGGCCCCACCAGTTGTCATCGGTCTCGGCGATGGCGCTGGCGATGATGCCGAGGAACACGCCGGGCAGCGCCGGCAGCGCGTCCAGGTGCCAGCACGCGCCCAGCGCGGTGGTCAGGGCGATGAAGACACGCAGGCCATAGCTGGCCTTTTCGTGGGCCCACAGGCGGCTGAAGCGGGATTCGCGGGTGGACATGCAGGCTCGGGGGGCGGGATGCCCCCCATTATTGCGGTGTGAGCGTGAAATGGGGGCCGATGTACGGACCCACGCAATCGGGTAGCGCCGCGCCATGCGCGGCGGAGAAGCAGAACCGCCGGGCATGGCCCGGCGCTACCGAAGCCGCCTCCGCATCACGCGCGCTGCGCGCGCTTCAGCAGTTTCGCTTCGCGCCTGCGTGCGCGGCGAGCCCGCCAGCGTTCGGCCAGGCACGAGAAGATCACGTACAGCGCGGGGGTGCTCAGGAGGGTCAGGCTCTGCGAGAACAGCAGGCCGCCGATCATCGCGATGCCCAGCGGACGGCGCAGCTCCGAGCCCTCGCCGAGGCCGATCGCCAGCGGCACCGCCGCCAGGATCGCCACCATCGTGGTCATCATGATCGGGCGGAAGCGCACGATGCTGGCCTCGCGTGCGGCCTCGCGCGGCGCCATGCCGTGCTCGCGCTGCGCCACCAGAGCGAAGTCGATCATCATGATCGCGTTCTTCTTGACGATGCCGATCAGCAGCACCAGCGCGATCATCGAGATGACCGACAGTTCGGTGTTGGTACCGAACAGCGCCAGCAGCGCGCCCACGCCGGCCGCCGGCAGGGTCGACAGGATCGTCACCGGGTGGATCAGGCTTTCGTACAGCATGCCCAGCACCAGGTACACGGTCAGGATCGCCGCCATCACCAGGATCAGCATGTCACTGGGGTCGGAATTGAAGCCGAAGCCCGCATCGTCGGCCAGGCGGATGTCGCCCGGCATGCGCATGCCTGCCACCGTCGAATCGATGATCGCCTTGGCCTCGCCGGCGCTGACGCCGGGTGCGAGGTTGTAGCTCAGGTCCATCGTCGTGTACTGGTTTTCATGGGTGATCTGCGACGGCGCCAGCCCCGGGGCCTGGCGGGCCACCGCGGTGATCGGCACCATTTCGCCGCTGCGTGCCTTCACGTACACCTCGTCCAGTGCTGCCGGCGTGGCGGTCTGCGACGGCAGCGCGTTGACCACCACGCTGTACTGGTTGATGTCCGAGTAGATCGTGGAGATCTGGCGCTGGCCGAAGGCCCCGTACAGCGCGCCATCGATGGCACCCACGCTGATGCCCAGGCGCGCGGCCTTGGCGCGGTCGATCTCGATGTTCTGGCGCAGGCCGGCGTTGTCGACATCGGTGCCGACGTCACGCAGCTTCGGGTTCTTCTTCAGCGCGGCCTGCAGCTTGGGCAGCCATTCCTGCAGCGCGGCCAGGTCGTTGCCCTGCAGCGAGATGCGGTACTGCGCGCCCTGGCTGTTGCCGCCACCGTCGTTGCTGGGCAGGTCCTGGATGGCGCGCAGGCGCAGCTGCAGGTCGGGGTAGCGGTCGGCCTTGGCACTCAGGCGGGCCAGCGCATGCGCGGTGGTCTCGCGGCGGCCATCCTTTCGCGATTTCAGCTCTACGTTGAACTGCGCGCTGGAGCCCTGGCGGCCGCTGCCCAGGCGCACGCCAACGGTCTTCACCGCCGGGTCGGCCATCAGCATGTCGGTGATGCGGCGCTGGCGGGCCACCATGTCCTCGAAGGATACCGTGGCGCTGGAGTTGGCGCGGCCCCAGATCAGGCCGGTATCCTGCGGCGGGAACGCGCCCTTCTTCACCGCACCGAACAGGAAGATGGTGACGCCGATCAGGATCAGCGGGGTGAGCGAGAGCAGCAGCGCATGGCGCAGCGAGAAATCCAGGAGCACCGTGTAGATGCGCAGCATGCGGTCATGCCCGGCATCGAGCCAGCGGCCGAAGCGCGACGGTGCGGCGGTGTGGTCATGCGCGCTGAGGAAGCGGCTGCACAGCGCCGGGGTCAGGGTCAGCGAGACGATCATCGAGACCACGATGGCCGCCACCAGGGTGACGGTGAACTCGCGGAAGAACGCGCCCATCATGCCGCTGGCGAACAACAGTGGAATGAACACCGCCACCAGCGAGGCGGTGATCGAGACGATGGTGAAGCCGATCTCGCGCGCACCGGTGAAGGCCGCCTGCATGCGCGGCATGCCTTCGTCGAGGTGGCGCATGATGTTCTCGATCACCACGATGGCATCGTCCACCACGAAACCAATCGCGATCACCAGCGCCAGCAGGCTCAGGTTGTTGAGGGTGAAGCCCAGCGCGTACATCACCAGCGCGGCGCCGGCCAGCGACAGCGGCACGGTCACCGCGGCGATCAGCGTAGGCGCCAGCCGGCGCAGGAACAGCGCCATCGTCAGCACCACCATCGCCAGGCTGATCAGCAGGGTGATCTGCACCTCATGCAGCGACGAACGGATGGTCGGCGTACGGTCGAAGTACGGCGTCATCGTGGTGCCGGGCTGCAGGTAGTCGCGCAGCCCGGGAATCTGCGCCTTCACCCGGTCCACGGTCTCGACGATGTTGGCGCCGGCGCGGGTGAACACGTACATCACCACGGCCGGTTTGTGGTTGAACCACGCGGCCTGGTAGGCATCCTGCTGGCCGTCGTAGACGTTGGCGATGTCCTTCAGGCGGATCACCCGGCCATCGCCCTGGGTCTTGACCACCAGCTCGGCGAAATCGGCGGCGCGAGCCACCGAATCGTTGGCGATGATCGCCGTGGTGGTGTTGCCATCGCTGAGGAAGCCGGTGGGCGAGGTCACGTTGGCCGCGCGCACGGCATTGCGCAGGTCATCGGCAGTGAGGCCGAGGGCGTTCATCTGGCGCAGGTTGACGTCCACGCGCACGGCCGGCGTCGAGGCACCGGCGATGTCCACCGAGGCCACGCCGCTGATCTGGCGGATGCGCTGGGCAAGCAGCGAGTCGGCGACGTTGTACAGCTCGTCGGCGGACTGCGTCTGCGAGGTCAGGGCGATGGCGATGACCGGGTCGTCGTTCGGGTTCGCCTTCTGGTACATCGGCGAACCCAGCCCCGAGGGCAGGTCGGCCTGTGCCGAATTGATCGCGGTCTGCACGTCCAGCGCGGCCGAATCGATGTTGCGGTCGGACTGGAAGATCATGAACACCAGCGAGCTGCCTTCCGAGCTCGACGAGCGCATGCGGTCGATGCCCGGCAGCTGGCCGAGGTGGCGTTCCAGCGGTGCGGTCACCGTGGACGCCATGGTCGCCGCATCCGCGCCGGCCTGGTTGGCATGCACGAAGATCACCGGGATCTCGATGTTCGGCAGTGCCGACACGCCCAGCCGCAGATAGCAGATCACGCCGATCATGAACAGGCCGACGGCCAGCAGCGCGGTGCCGATCGGGCGGCGGATGAAGGGGCCGGACAGGTTCATCGTGCGGCCCCCCGCAGCAGCGGGGCGTGGATCATGCCTGCGGCTCCTGCAGCGTGCCGTCGCGCAGGGCGCGCTGCTCGCGGCGGCGGGCCATCCACTCCGAGAAGCGTTCCATGTACAGGTAGATCACCGGCGTGGTGTACAGCGTGACCAGCTGCGAGAGCAGCAGGCCGCCGACGATGGCGATGCCCAGCGGACGGCGCAGCTCCGAACCGATGCCGGTGCCCAGCGCCAGCGGCAGCGCGCCGAGCATGGCCGCGGCGGTGGTCATCATGATCGGGCGGAAGCGCAGCAGGCAGGCGCGGCGGATCGCTTCATGCGCGTTGGCACCGGCACGGCGCGCCTCGATGGCGAAGTCCACCATCATGATGCCGTTCTTCTTGACGATGCCGATGAGCAGCACGATGCCGACGATGCCGTCCACCGACAGGCTCAGGCCGCACACCATCAGCGCCAGCAGCGCACCGACACCGGCCGGCGGCAGGGTCGAGATGATGGTGATCGGGTGGATGTAGCTCTCGTACAGCACGCCCAGCACGATGTAGATGACCACCAGCGAGGCCAGCAGCAGCCACACCACGTCGGTCTGGCTGCCGGTGAATTCGGCCGCCTTGCCGATGAACTCGGCATGCAGGTGGGCCGGCATGTCCAGGCTGTCCTTGGTCTCTTCGATGGCCTTGACCGCATCGGACAGCGAATAGCCCGGGGCGATGTTGAAGGAAACCGTCACCGCCGGCAGCTGCTGCTGGTGGCTGACCACCAGCGGCGCGCTGGTGACCTTGCTGTCGGCCAGCGCCGACAGCGGGATGATGTTGCCTGCACCGACGGTGATGCCGGTGTTCTGCGCGCCGATGCCGGTGGCGGTGGACGAGTTGGACGAGGTGACCTGGCCGAAGCTGGTGGCGTTGGTGCCGGTCAGTGCGCCGGCACCGTTGGAGGCCACGGCCAGCTGTTCCATCAGCGCGGTGCTGGTGCGGAACTCCGGTGCCACTTCCAGCACCACGCGGTACTGGTTGAGCTCGGTGAAGATGGTCGAGATCTGGCGCTGGCCGAACGCATCGTAGAGCGTGTCATCGATGGTCTGCATCGGCACGCCCAGCACGCTGGCCTTGTCGCGGTCGATGTTCAGCTCCAGGGCGCGGCCCTGGTTGGACAGGTTGTTGTCGACGTCGACCAGTTCCGGGCGTTTGCGCAGCGCCTCGGTCAGGCGCGTGGCCTGGGTGGCCACGGTGGCCGAATCCACGTCGGACAGCGAGTACTGGTACTCGGTGGCGGCCACGCGGGTATCCAGCGTCACGTCCTGCACCGGCTTCAGGTACAGCGCCACGCCGGGGATGCCGGCCACGGCCTTCTGCAGGCGCGGCAGGATCTCATCCAGGCCGTCACGCTCGCCGCGTTCCTTCAGCACGATCGACAGCTGGCCCTGGTTGAGCGTGGGGTTCATGCTGCCGGCGCCGATGAAGGCCGACACGCCGGTCACGTCCGGGTCCTGGCGCAGCGCTTCGGCCACCTGCCTGGTGCGCTGCTCCATCTGCGGGAAGGCGATGTTCTGGTCGGCCTGGACGACGCCGGTGATCAGGCCGGTGTCCTGTTCGGGCAGCAGGCCCTTGGGAATCAGCACGTACAGCAGCACGGTCAACACCAAGGCGCCGCCGGCCACGGCCAGGGTCAGGCGCTGGTGGTCCAGCACCCAGTCCAGGCTGCGCTCGTACAGGCCCACGGTGCGCGTCCACAGGTTCTGCCTGCCGGCCGCCGCTGCGCGCTCATGCGCGTCCTCGCCCTCGGGCAGGGCGTCGGGCTTGAGCAGGTAGGCGCACATCATCGGGGTCAGCGTCAGCGAGATCAGCATCGACAGCACGACCGCGATGCTCAGCACCCAGGCGAACTCATGGAACAGGCGGCCGGTGACGCCGGGCATCAGCAGCAGCGGCAGGAACACCGCCACCAGCGACACGGTCAGCGACAGCACGGTGAAGCCGATCTGGCGCGCACCGATCTCGGCCGCCTCCTTGCCACTCTTGCCCTGCTCGATGTAGCGGACGATGTTCTCGATCATCACGATTGCATCGTCGACCACGAAGCCGGTGGCCACCACCAGCGCCATCAGCGAGAGGTTGTCCAGCGACATGCCGGCGAAGGCCATCACCGCGAAGGTGCCAGCCAGTGACAGAGGCACCGCCACCGACGGAATGATGGTGGCCCAGAACCGCCGCAGGAACACGAAGATGACCGCCACCACCAGGCCGATGGTGAGGATCAGGGTGAACTGCACTTCATGCACCGAGGCGCGGATGGTCTCGGTACGGTCGTTGAAGACTTCCAGGTGCACGTCGGCCGGCAGCACGCCCTGCAGCTGCGGCAGGATCGCGCGGATGCGCTCGACGGTCTGCACGATGTTGGCGCCCGGCTGGCGGCGCACTTCCAGCAGCACGGCCGGCTTGCCGTTGGCCCAGGCGGCAAGCTGGTCGTTCTCCACGCCATCGACCACGTCGGCCACGTCGGACAACCGCACCGGTCGGCCGTTCTTGTAGCTGATGATGGTGTCGCGGTATTCGGCGGCGCTGGCCAGCTGGTCGTTGGTACCGATGCTGTAGGACTGGGTCTTGCCGTTCAACGAACCCTTGGGCGCATTGACGTTGGCCTGGGTGAGCGCGCTGCGCAGCTCCTCCATGGTCAGGCCCATGTTCGACAGCTGCGCCGGGTTGACCTGGATGCGCACGGCCGGGCGCACGTTGCCGGCGATCGACACCAGGCCCACGCCCTGCACCTGCGACAGGCGCTGGGCGAGGATCGAGTCGGCGTAGTTGTTGACGTCACGCAGCGGACGCGTGTCCGAGGTCAGCTTCAGTGTGACGATGGCCGCGTCGGCCGGGTTCACCCGGTTGTAGACCGGCTGGTACGGCAGCGAGGAGGGCAGGGTGGCCTGGCGGATCGCCGCCTGCACGTCCTGCGCGGCGATGTCGATGTCGCGGTCCATCGAGAACTGCAGGATGATCGTCGACAACCCGGCCGAGGAATTGGAGGTCATCAGTTCCAGCCCGGAGATCTGCCCGAACTGGCGCTCCAGCGGCGTGGTCACCAGCGAAGCCATGGTGGTCGCGTTTGCACCCGGGTACTGGGTGGTGACCACCAGGCTGGGTGCATCGATTTCCGGCAGCGCCGACACCGGCAGCTTGCGGTAACCGAGGATGCCCAGCAGCAACAGACCCGCCATCAACAGCGAGGTAGCGATGGGACGGCGGATGAAGATCGTCGAAAAGCCCACGGACTGATCCTTGCTGGCGCTTCAATGGCAGCGCCGGCTGCGAGGCCGGCGCGAAAGGAAAGGGTGGCCTGCGCTCAGCGCGGGCCACCACCACGACGGCCACCGCCGCCACTCTTCTGTTCGGCGGCCTTCAGTTCGGCCTCGGTCGGCGCGGCCGGGGTCTCACCCGGCTTCAGCGCGGTCACCTTGCTGCCCGGCTTCAGGCGGAACTGGCCTTCGCTGACCACGCGCTCGCCGCCCTTCAGGCCTTCGGCGATCTGCACCTGGCTGTCGCCCACTTCCACGCCGCTGCGGACCGTCTGCATCTTCACCGTGTTGTCGGCCTGCACGAGATAGACGTACTCGCCGTCCGGGCCACGCAGCACCGCTTGGGTGGGGATGACCACGCCGCCGCCGATCGTGCGCAGCTGCATGCGCACGTTGACGAACTGGCCCGGCCACAGGCCGTTGTCGGTGTTGTCGAAGATCGCGCGGGCCTTGAAGGTGCCGCTGTCGGCGCTGATCAGGTTGTCGACCACGTCCAGCTTGCCGTCACCGGACAGCACGTGCGAGTCGGCGCGGTCCAGCGCTGCCACCGGCACGGCACCGGCGTTCTGCGCCTGGCGTACGTCGCCGAGCTGGCGCTCGGGCAGGTTGAACAGCACGTGGATCGGATGGATCTGGGTAAGGGTGACCAGCGCGGTACCGGCGCTGACCACGTTGCCGGCGTCGACCGCGCGGATGCCGGCGATGCCCGAGATCGGCGCGGTGATGCGGGTGTACTGCAGCTGTACCTGTGCGGCACGCGCGCTGGCTTCGTTGGCGGCCACCGCGCTTTCGTACTGTGCCACTTGATTTCGCTGTGTATCCAGATCGGTCTTGGCGACGAACTGGCGGTACTCCGGCGCGTTGGAGCGCTGGTAGTTGGAACGGGCGGTGGCCAGCAGCGCTTCGTTCTGGCGCTTGGCGGCCACGGCCTGGTCGTAGCTGGCCTGGGCGCTGCGCGGGTCGATCTGTGCCAGCAGGTCACCCTGCTTCACTTCCTGGCCCTCGCGGAAATTGATGCTCATCAGCTGGCCGCCGACCTGCGGGCTGACCGTGACGGTGTTCATCGCAGTGACCGTGCCCAGCGCGCTGGCATACACCGGCACGTCCTGGCGCGTCGCATCGACCACGGTCACCGGCACCGGGCCGGCATCGGGATCCTCACCGCTCTGGCGCGCGCCTGCGGCCTGGCCACCGGCCTTGTCCTTGCCGCCACCGAGGACGCGTACGCCCACCACCGCCAGCATCAGCACTGCCACGACCAGCAGCACGATCTTCCAAACACGTGACATTCAAGGACTCCAAGAGGGCTGGACGGGGCGGACCCCGGGTGGCAATGCGCAAAGCATACCTGCGGCCCGCTACGTTTCCTGCATGACGTATGGGACGGGCGCTAAGACCGGGCGCGGCGGAGGAGGTTCCCGTGGGGGCGGTGTTGGCCTACATTCAGCTGCAGACCCCTTCCGTGGAGACCCCCCGATGCGCCGTTCCCTGCTGCTGTCCGCCCTGCTGCTGGCCCTGCCGGCCCTTGCCCACGCCCAGCAGGCCGAGCGCCCGGAGGTGACCGCCGCCGGGCAGCGCCTGCAGGCCCAGGTCGTGGAGTGGCGGCGTGACTTCCACGCGCATCCGGAACTGTCCAACCGGGAGGAGCGTACCTCGGCCGAGGTCGCCAAGCGCCTGCGCGCGATGGGCCTGAAGCCGAAGACCGGCATTGCCCACCACGGCGTGGTGGCGATCATCGAAGGCGGCAAGCCGGGCCCGAAGATCGCCCTGCGCGCGGACATGGATGCGTTGCCGGTGACCGAACAGACCGGCCTGCCGTTTGCGTCCAAGGCCACCGCGCAGTACCGCGGGCAGACCGTGGGCGTGATGCATGCCTGCGGCCACGATGCGCACACCGCCACCCTGCTCGGCGTGGCGCAGGCGCTGGTGGCGATGAAGAAGGACCTGCCGGGCCAGGTGATGCTGATCTTCCAGCCCTCCGAAGAGGGCGCACCGCCGCCGGAAGAGGGCGGTGCCGCGCTGATGCTGAAGGAAGGGCTGTTTGCCGACTTCAAGCCGGAGGCGGTGTTCGGCCTGCATGTGTTCTCCAGCGTTCAGGCGGGCCAGATCGCGGTGCGTGGCGGCCCGCTGATGGCGGCGTCGGATCGTTTCGGCATCAAGGTGACCGGCCGCCAGACCCATGGCTCGGCGCCGTGGAACGGCGTGGACCCGATCGTGGCCACCGCCGACCTGATCGGTACCGCACAGACCATCGTCAGTCGCCGCACCAACCTGTCCAAGCAGCCGGCGGTGCTGACTTTCGGCGCGATCAAAGGTGGCATCCGCTACAACATCATCCCCGACGAAGTGGAGATGGTCGGCACCATCCGCACCTTCGACGAGGGCATGCGTCAGCAGATCTTCGCCGACCTGCGCAACGTAGCCGAGCACACCGCGGCCGCGCACGGCGCCAAGGCGGTGACCGACATCTACGAGTCGGAAGGCAACCCGGCGACGGTGAACGACCCGGCGCTGACCGCGAAGATGCTGCCGAGCCTGCAGGCGGTGGTGGGCAAGGACAACGTGTACGAGCCGCCGCTGCAGATGGGCGCGGAGGATTTCTCGCTGTACGCGAAGGAAGTGCCGGGCATGTTCTTCTTCGTCGGTTCGACCAGCGTGGGCATCGACCCGGCGACGGCGCCGGCGAATCATTCGCCGAAGTTCCTGCTGGATGAGAAGGCGCTGGATGTCGGGTTCCGGGCGTTGATGCAGGTGAGCCTGGATTACTTGAACGGCGCCGGCTGAGGGTATTCCGGCAGGGCTTGCAGCCCTGCACCCGCTGCAGATCAACGTCAACGTCAAAAGCTGCTTTCCGTGGGATGGCGGGG
>DEZI01000013.1:0-18255 GCA_002364755.1 Stenotrophomonas maltophilia | reverse complement strand
GACTTCCGCGATCTGTCGGAACGGCCTTCTGCTTTGGTGGGTGCCGACCGTTGGTCGGCACGGCAGGCGTCATGAACGTCTGAAGGATCGGCTTTTGATTTTGATTTTCCTGATCTTTCCCGGGGTGGCGCGGGAGACTGTCCGTGGCCGGGAGGGTGGGTTGGCTGGGGGCGTGAGCCGCATGGATGCGGCGACCGAGCCTCCATGGACGGATTCACGGCGTCCCCCAGCCAACCCACCCTCCCGGCCAATCCCGAGATCCTGCCCACCACCACCACGGAGGGGCTCCGCCGTTGGCCGACCCGGCCGAAGGCCCGCTTTTCGCGCGATACAATAAGCAGCATGAACACCCCCCAGGACTCCAGCCTCGGTCGCGAGGTCAGTTACCCGTCGCAGTACGATCCAGGCCTGCTGTTTCCCATCCCCCGCATCGGCGCCCGCGCCGGGATCGGCCTCGATGACGCCGCGCTGCCGTTCGTCGGCCACGACCGCTGGCACGCGTTCGAACTGAGCTGGCTCGACCCGCGCGGCAAGCCGCAGGTGGCCGTGGCCACCGTGCAGGTGCCGTGCACCTCGCCGCGGCTGATCGAATCGAAGTCGTTCAAGCTGTACCTGAACTCCCTCAACAGTGCCCGCATCGACAGCGCCGAGGCGCTGCGCGAGCGCCTGGTGGCCGATCTGTCGGCCTGCGCGGGTGCGCCGGTGCAGGTGCAGTTCGGCTTGCCGCCGCTGGTCGAGGCGCCGCTGGGCGAATCGATCGATGGCCTGGACGTGGGGATCGACTGCTACGGCCCGCCGCAGGCGGATTACCTCGCTGCCGATGCCGGCGAGGTGGTGGAGGAGACCCTGGTCTCGTCCCTGCTGAAATCCAACTGCCCGGTTACCGGCCAGCCGGACTGGGCCACCGTCAGCGTCCGCTACCGTGGCCCGAAGATCGACCGCGCCGGCCTGCTGCGCTATCTGGTCAGCTACCGCGAGCATGCCGAGTTCCACGAGCAGTGCGTGGAGCGCATCTTCAGCGAGGTGTCCGCGCGCTGCCAGCCGCTGTGGCTGGAAGTGGAGGCGCGCTACACCCGCCGCGGCGGCCTGGACATCAATCCCTGGCGCGCCAGCCACGGCATCGCCGGCCCGGCCGCGACCTTCCGCGAGCTGCGCCAGTGACCGCCGCAGGCGGTTAAGGGGAATGCCGGCCGCTGGCCGGCAAGCGCAGCGGGCACCCGCCACCCCGATTGTTCAGCCGCCCACCCGGGCGGCTTCACATCTGCACCATCCCCATTTAACAACCTCCATGTCACCGTGCAATCAACGTAGTCATGCAGACGGGAGTGTGTGGATGAGCACCGAGAAGAAAGCCGATTTTTCCGGCGTCACTTCCAGCGTCGACAGCACCGCCGAGCTGGTACCCAAGGCGGACTTCTCCGGCGTCACGTCATCGGTGGACAGCACCGCCGACGTGGTCAGCGTCGGCACGTACACCGTGCAGAAGGGCGATTCGCTGTCGAAGATCGCCAAACATCACCTGGGCGATGCCAACGCTTGGAAGAAGATCTTCGAGGCCAACCGCGACGTCCTCGACGACCCGGACAAGATTTTCCCGGGCCAGACCCTGAAGCTGCCGCCGAAATAAGCCGGCCCGCGCCCACGGGCGCACCAAGGCCGTCCGATAATCCCTGGGAGGAACACCCGAATGATCAAGACCAGCCCGCTCCAGACCGCCCTCATCGCCGCCCTGCTGGGCAGCGTTGCCCTGGTCGGTTGCAAGAAGAAAGAAGAGTCCGCCGACAACAACGCCGCCCCGGCCGCGACCACCCCGGCTGAGCCGGCACCGGCGCCGATGACCGGCGCGCCGCCGCCGATGGCGGAAGCGGCTCCGGTCGCCGTATCGACCGTCACCGTGGGCAAGACCGCTGCCGCTGACAAGTCGGTGGCTCAGGCCGCGCTGTTCGCGCCGAAGGACGATGTGATTGTGTCGGTGCGCACCGATGCTGCTGCAAACAATGTCACCGTAGGTGCCAAGCTGACCTTCCAGGACGGCCAGGTGGCCGGCGAGCAGAACGCTACGCTGAATGCCTCGGGTGCCGAGACGACCAACATCACGTTCAAGAACGCCAATGGCTGGCCGGCGGGCAAGTACCGCGCAGAAGTCATGGTTGATGGCAAGGCGGCGGGAATGCCGCAGGAGTTCGAGGTCAAGTAAGTCCCGCCGACTCTCTCCCGGTTGGACTCACGATGGACGCAGCCGCGAGGCTGCGTCTTTTTTGTTTGTGGCTCCAGGAGAAGCTCCATCCACGCATGGCGTGGATCTACTGGCGCGCGTGGCCGACATGGTTGCATCCGATACCACGCGGCTCGATCACAGCGTTGCCGTGGTGCAGTACCGCAGCGTATGGCATGGCTTTGCCCCGCGCGGCTGAAAACGCGACAATGCAGGGGTTTCCCCATCGCGCGCCCACCCTGACGGCGGCGGGGAAAGTGACACGGTTGCACGTGGCACGGCGCCTGCGCCGGCCTTCCCCTGAGAACTGCTACAGAGTCCAAGTCCCCCATGTCCAAGATCCTCTACACGCTGACCGACGAAGCACCGTTCCTGGCTACCCAGTCGCTGCTGCCGATCGTCGACGCCTACACCGCCACCGCTGGCATCGTGGTGGAAACCCGTGACATCTCGCTGTCCGGCCGCATCCTGTCGCAGTTCCCGGAACTGCTCAGCGACGCGCAGAAGGTCAGCGACGACCTGGCCGAGCTGGGCCAGCTGGCGACGACCCCTGACGCCAACATCATCAAGCTGCCGAACATCTCCGCTTCGGTGCCGCAGCTGAAGGCCGCCATCAAGGAACTGCAGGACCAGGGCTACCCGCTGCCGGCTTACCCGGAAACCCCGGCCGACGACCAGCAGCGCGACTACAAGGCGCGCTATGACAAGGTCAAGGGCAGCGCAGTGAACCCGGTGCTGCGCGAAGGCAACTCCGACCGCCGTGCACCGCTGTCGGTGAAGAACTACGCGCGCAAGCATCCGCACCGCATGGGCGCCTGGGCGTCGGATTCGAAGTCGCACGTCGCGCACATGGCCGCCGGCGATTTCTACGGCAGCG
Organism: Stenotrophomonas maltophilia; assembly: GCA_002364755.1. GTDB lineage: Bacteria > Pseudomonadota > Gammaproteobacteria > Xanthomonadales > Xanthomonadaceae > Stenotrophomonas > Stenotrophomonas maltophilia_AX. The sequence goes on along the minus strand of DEZI01000013.1, from coordinate 15,163 downwards.
AAAAGTCGGCCACCCTGGCCAATGCCGGTTCGCTGAAGATCACCTTCCATGGCAAGGACGGCAGCGCTGTCGTGCTGAAGGAAAAGACCGCGGTCAAGGCCGGCGAGATCGTCGATGCCGCGGTGATGAGCCGCAAGGCACTGGCGGCCTTCATCGGTGAGCAGATCGCCGATGCCAAGGCCCAGGGCGTGCTGTTCTCGCTGCACCTGAAGGCGACCATGATGAAGGTCTCCGACCCGATCATGTTCGGCGTGGCCGTCAACGAGTTCTACAAGGACGTGCTGGCCAAGCACGCCGACGTGCTGAAGCAGGCCGGTTTCGATGCCAACAACGGCATCGGTGACCTGGCCGCACGCCTGCCGTCGCTGCCGGAAGCCACCCGCGCCGCGATCGAAGCCGACCTGGCCGCCGAGTACGCACAGCGTCCGGGCGTGGCGATGGTCAACTCGGACAAGGGCATCACCAACCTGCACGTGCCGAGCGACGTCATCGTCGACGCCTCGATGCCGGCGATGATCCGCGACTCCGGCAAGATGTGGAATGCCGAAGGCAAGCTACAGGACACCAAGGCCGTCATCCCCGACCGCTGCTACGCCGGCGTGTACCAGGCCGTCATCGACGACTGCAAGGCCAGCGGTGCCTTCAACCCGGCCACCATGGGCTCGGTGCCGAACGTCGGCCTGATGGCGCAGAAGGCTGAAGAGTACGGCTCGCACGACAAGACCTTCCAGATCGCCGCCGACGGCGTGGTGAAGGTCACCGACGAGGCCGGCACCGTGGTGTTCGAGCACGCCGTGGAAGCCGGGGACATCTGGCGCATGTGCCAGACCAAGGACGCGCCGATCCAGGACTGGGTCAAGCTGGCCGTCGAACGCGCCCGCCTGAGCAGCACCCCGGCCGTGTTCTGGCTGGATGCCGGCCGCGCCCACGACGCGCAGGTCATCGCCAAGGTCGAGCAGTACCTGAAGGACCACGACACCAACGGCCTGGACATCCGCATCCTGCCGCCGGTGGAGGCGACCGCCTTCTCGCTGGACCGCATCCGCAAGGGTGAGGACACCATCTCGGTGACCGGCAACGTGCTGCGCGACTACCTCACCGACCTGTTCCCGATCATGGAACTGGGCACCAGCGCCAAGATGCTGTCGATCGTGCCGCTGATGGCCGGTGGCGGCCTGTTCGAGACCGGCGCCGGTGGTTCGGCCCCGAAGCACGTGCAGCAGTTCGTCGAAGAGGACTACCTGCGCTGGGATTCGCTGGGTGAATTCCTGGCCCTGGCCGCGTCGCTGGAACACCTGGGCAACCGCTACGACAACGCCGCCGCCCGCGTGCTGGCCAAGGCGCTGGACGAAGCCAACGGCCAGTTCCTGGACAACGACAAGTCGCCCTCGCGCAAGCTGGGCGGTATCGACAACCGCGGCAGCCACTTCTACATCGCGCTGTACTGGGCCCAGGCCCTGGCCGCGCAGGATGAAGACGCCGCACTGAAGGCCCGCTTCGCTCCGCTGGCCAAGGCACTGACCGACAACGAGCAGACCATCGTTGACGAGCTGGCCGCAGTGCAGGGCAAGGCCGTGGACATCGGTGGCTACTATCGTCCGGACGTGGCCAAGGCCAGCAAGGCCATGCGCCCGAGCGCGACCTTCAACACCGCGCTGGAGCAGCTGCGCGGCTGATCGATCGCCCCCAGGAAGTGAAATCGAAACCCGCGCTACGGCGCGGGTTTCTTTTTGCCTGTGCGGGCTTGTGTAGAGCCGAGCCATGTTCGGCTGCCTCGACGCTAGGAAAGGGCGCAAGCAGAAGCAGCCGAGCATGGGCTCGGCTCTACACAAGCTCCCCCACGCCGGCGTATGGTGGATGCCCGTCTCCCTGCCGAGCCGTGCATGTCCCAGCCTGACATCGCCGTCGACCTGGCACCGCGCATCGCCGTGGCCATCCGCGATGGCTTCGAGGACTACCACGCGCGCTTCGCGGCGATCACCGGGCGGGCGCGGCGGCGCTTCGAGCAGCGCGACTGGGCCGCTGCACGGCAGGATGCGGTCGAGCGCATCGCCCTGTACGACCTGTGCATCGCCGAGCGGATGGATGCGCTGCGGCGCATGGCCGGCGATGCCATCGGCGTGCGCGCGCTGTGGCTGCAGGTGCACGCGCACTACAACGCGCTGCTGCAGGGTTCGATCGACGCAGAACTGTACAAGACCTTCTACAACACCCTGGCGCGGCGCCTGTTCGCCACCCGCGGGGTCGACCCGGCGCTGGAATTCATCGCCTTCGACATCGAACCCTCCGATGCGATCACCCACCCGGTGGCTCGCCACACCTACGCGGTATCGCCCACGCGCCCGGTGGAGGCCCTGCAGCGGGTGCTGGCCGACTGCCGCTTCGACGTGCCTTACGTGCACCAGCTGCGCTGCGCTGCGGCGATCGCCATCCGCCTGCAGGATGACCTCGCCCATTGGGGCGAGACGCCGGTGCGCAGCATCGAGCTGCTCGATACCGTCTTCTACCGCGAGCGCCGCGCCTACCTGGTCGGCCGCGTGTTCGGCGAACACCGCTTCTCGCCCTGCATCATCGCCCTGGTCAACGACGAGCATGGCCTGCGCGCCGATGCGGTGCTGACCCGGCGCCGCGATGTCGCCCACCTGTTCGGTGTCTCGCGCAGCTATTTCCAGGCCAACCTGGCCACCGTCGGCGATGCCGTGGTGTTCCTGCGCAGCCTGCTGCCGGGCAAGCCGATCGACGAGATCTACACCGTGCTCGGCCGCGCCAAGCAGGGCAAGACAGAGCGCTACCGCACCTTCTTCCGCCACTTCAACGAACACCCGCACGAACAGCTGGTGCATGCCGAAGGCACGCCGGGCATGGTCATGGCGGTGTTCACCCTGCCCAGCTATCCGCTGGTGTTCAAGCTGATCCGCGACCGCTTCGCCTGGCCCAAGGCGATGTCGCGCCAGCAGGTGGAAGAGAAGTACGCGCTGGTGTTCAACCTGGACCGCGTCGGCCGCCTGCTCGATGCCCAGCCCTACCGCCACCTGCGCTTCCCGCGCGCGCGCTTCGCCCCGGCGCTGCTGGACGAGCTGCTGCAGCAGTGTGCGCAGAGCGTGCGCGTGCAGGGCGACGAGATCGAGATCGCCCTGTGCTACGTGCAGCGTCGCTTCCGCCCATTGAACCTGTACCTGCGCGAGCAGGGCGCGCCGGCCGTGCGCGCGGCCGTGCTGGACTACGCGCAGGCGATCACCGACATGGCCCGCAACAACATCTTTCCCGGCGACATGCTGCCGAAGAACTTCGGTGTGTCGCGCCATGGTCGCGCCGTGTTCTACGACTACGACGAGCTGTGCCTGGTCAGTGATTGCGTGTTCCGCGAGTGGCCGCAGCCGCGTACGCCGGAAGAGGCACTTGCCGACGAACCCTGGTTCCATGTGGGGCCGCGTGACGTTTTTCCCGAGCGCTTCGGTCCGTTCATGGGCCTGCCAGCGCAGGAGCTGGCGGCGGTGCGTGAACACTACCGACACCTGTTCGATCCCGCCTGGTGGCAGGGCCTGCAGGCCCGCTTTGCCAGCGCCGACTACCCTGACACGCCGCCGTATGCGGCCGGCCATCGGCTGGCGTGATCAGCCATGCCGTAATGCATCGCGCGGCGACCTGCGGTAGGCTTCGTACCTCGAACACAAGGAGTGAGTGTGATGCGATCTTCCCTTTTCCTGGCCCTGACCCTGGCCCTCGGTGGCGGCGCGGCCTGCATCGGCACCGCCGATGCGCAGAGCATGCGCGAGGTACGCAAGCAGATGGAGGCCAGCATGACACTGAACGGTGTCATCAACATTGGCCGCGAAGGCCAGGTCGAAGACTTCCAGCTGGACCGCCGTGACAAGGTGTCTGCCGACGTGGCGGGCATGGTCGAGGGTTCAGTAAAGGGGTGGCGCTTCGAACCGGTGCTGGTCAATGGCCAGCCGGTGCGGGCTCGCACCGAAGTCCGCCTGCGCCTGCTGGCTGACAGTCTCACCGACGCCACGATGCAGATCCGCATCGCCGATGCGAACTTCGGTCCGGTCCAGGATGAGAACAAGCTGTCCAGCGACGATGTCACGGCACTGAAAATGCGCCCGCCGGCCTACCCCGAAAGGGCGTACGCGATCGGCGGCCAGGGTGAGGTGACGCTGCTGGTGAAGGTCGGGCGTGATGGCAAGGTGGCCGATGTGATCGCCGAGCGCACCAACCTGAGGGTGGTTGCACCCGAACGCCAGATGCAGATGCTCCGCGATGTGCTGGCCAAGGCCAGCGTCAGTACCGCTCGCAGCTGGACGTTCAATCCGCCAACCACTGGCGAGGACAAGGACAACCCGTTCTGGACGGTGCGGATACCCGTCAACTTTGCCCTCAGCCGCGGGGAAGAGCGCTACGGCCGCTGGTCGGCCTACATTCCGGGCCCGCGCCAGCAGGCCCCTTGGAAGACCGGCGAAGACGAGAAGGCCACCGGTACCGACCTGCTGCCCGAAGGCGGCGTCTATATGGTCGGCCGCAACGACGGTCCGCGCCTGCTGACGCCGCTGGGCTGACCGGCGCGGCCACAGCGCCAGGCATCGCCTGGCGCGCCCGCGCACGGATCAATCCGCGTGCGGGTAGACCACCACGCGGTTGCGGCCCTGTTCCTTGGCCAGGTACAGGGCCTTGTCGGCCAGCCGCAGCGCCTGTTCCACGTCGGCATGGAACGTGGGGAAGTGGGCCACGCCCAGCGACACGGTGATGCTGCCGACCGGCGCGAACGGCTGCCTGGCAATCGCCTGGCGCAGGCGCTCGGCGGTCTGCTGGGCCGCCACCACGCTGACGCCCGGCAGCAGCACCAGGAATTCCTCGCCACCGGCACGGCACAGCACGTCGGTCTCGCGCGAATGGCGGCGCATCTGCTCGGCGATGTGGGCGATGGCGGCATCGCCGACGTCATGGCCGTGCCCGTCGTTGATTGCCTTGAAGCGGTCGATGTCCAGTGCCACGATTGCGAACGGCACGCCCTGCGCCTGCAGCATCTCCAGCGCGTTCTGCAGACCGCGGCGGTTCAGCAGCCCGGTCATCGGGTCGGTCCGGCTGGCGCGGTTGAGCGTGCCGATGCGGTCCTGCAGCGCGTTGAAGCTGTACAGCACCGCCTGCTTCAGCTGCGCCACTTCGAAGTACCACGCGCGGATGCCGGTGACATGGTCGATCGCGTTGCCGGTGTCTTCGCCTTCCTGCACGTTGCGCGCCAGCTGCCACAGCGGCATCGAGATGCGCCTGGCAGACCACCAGGTGATCAGCAGCGAGAGCACGCCCAGCGGGATCGCGTTCCAGATGACCGAGGTCATCAACCGCGACAGCGGCTGCAGGGTCGCTTCGGTCGGGCGCTGGGCGATGATGCCCCAGCCCGTGGCCGGCACCGGCGCATAGCCGGACAGCTGTGCGACGCCATGGTTGTTGACCAGCTGCTGGCTGCCGGAGTGCCCGCGCATCACCGCCTTCACCGCCGGGTTGTCCAGCGCGTAGGTGCCCACTTCCTTCGGATTGTTGTGGTAGATGATGCGGCCGTTGTGGTCGACCACGTACAGGTAGGAACCATCGCGGTAATAGTGCTTGCCCAGCAACGTATGCAGCGCGCTGCGCTGGCGCAGGTACAGGGTGCCGCTGACGTAGCCCAGGTAGGCGCCCTGGCGGTCGAAGATCGGGTGCGACAGCGAGATCAGCAGCTTGCCCGTCGCCGACTGGTAGGGATCGCTGACCAGCGGCTGGCGACGCGCCAGCGCCTGGTTGTTGCCGAAGCTCTTCAGCACTTCGCCCTGCAGCTGCAGGGTCTGCGGCGAGGTGGCGATGACCAGGCCGCTGGCATTGACCACCAGCGACGAGTTGAAGCTGCTGGACTGCAGCTGCAGGCGGCTGGCTTCGCCCTGGGCGTGGCCGGCATCCAGGCCGCTTTCGCCGAGCCGGGTGGCGGCGTAGGCCAGCTGCTGCTGCGCGGAGAGCAGGAAGGTCTGCGTCGTATCGGCCAGCTTGCTGGTGTAGACGCGGTTGGCTTCCAATGTGTTGCTCACCAGCTGGTCGCGCTGCACGCGGTAGCTGGCCAGCAGCGTGTTGCCGAGGGCGATGAGCGTACTCAGCAGGGCCAGACCAAGAATCAGCTTGCCCAGGTTGAGGCGGTTGGAGATCGGTGGCATGCGGCGACTGCGCCCACTGCTGCGGCAGCGCAGCCGGGCACGAACGGTGGGAGAACCGCCATTATGGACACATTCGCCTGCCCCGGGGAAAGTACGGTGACCCGGTGTCAGCGTTGCAGGCGTCGCCGCAGCGTATCGCGCACGCGCTCGGCGCCGGCTGCATCGAGCGGCGCCAGCACGCCCTGCGCATCCGGCGGCACGTGCGCGGCAGTGTGCGCACCGGCGTCGAAGACATAGTGGTCAAGCATCGTGCGCCAGTGCGCGCGCTGTTCCGGCGGCAGGTCGCGCAGGGCGAGGATGGCCAGCATCAGCGCGTTCATCGGTGAATCCATCCAGGCCGGCACCGGTCGCCACCAGCTGTTGACCAGCACGTTGAACGCTTCCAGGCCCTCCATGTGGTGCCACCACAGCGAGGGAATGAACACCGCGTCGCCGGGCTCCAGCTCCGCCACCTGGGCCTGTGCCCACGCCTGCGCGAAGCGCGGGAAGCGCTGGAGGTCCGGTGCATGGAAATCGACCAGGCTGATCGCCTGGCCAGCCGGGGTGAAGTCCAGCGGCCCGACGTACAGGTTGTCGATCTGTTCCGGGGCGAACAGGGTGACGCGGCGGCGGCCGGCCGCCACGCAGGCCAGGTTGTCCGGCACGTCCTGGTGGGCGGCGATGCGCGAGCGGTTGCCGATCCAGATGCTGGCCAGCGGATCGGCCACGCCGAGGCGCAGCGGATTGGCCTGGCTGAAACCCGGCAGGAAGCTGTCCAGCGTGGTCGAAGCCACATAGATGGATGGCGGCGCGGGATCGCTGGCGTACTTCAGCAGCGTGGCCAGCACCACCTTCAGCGGAATCTGCTCGCGGCGGAAATTGAAGCCGCTCATGTCTTCGTTGTAGAACAGCCGGCCCCGCGTGTCGGGTGCGGCGGTGGTCGCCGTCACCGGCATCTGCCCATGGTCGAAGCTGGCCAGGTGGGCCACCGCCTCGGCGGCGGATCGGCGCGCGGCCATCACCAGCGGCCAGTGCGCCACCAGCCCACGGATCACCTTCGGCGTGGTCCAGGTGGGCAGCTGCATAGGCAGCTGCGCCGGGTCCAGGCCGTGGATCTCTTCGATGGGGCAGGGCGGAGGCATGCACGGGTGTCCAGGGCAGAGTGGAGCCGAGCGTGGGCTCGGCTCTACAGAATTGCACGGGCCGATGACTGCCCCGTAGAGCCGAGCCCATGCCCGGCCCCACGGTACTGCAGCCGGTCAGAACTTGTAACGCACGCCGAACATGTAGCGCGGGCCGGTCTGGGTGGCGTAGCGCAGCATGTTGGTGTGGCGAGCGTAGGTGCGCATGGTCTCGTCGGTCAGGTTGATCGCTTCCAGGCTCAGCGTCAGCTGCTCGCTCACCGCGTAGCTGATGTTCAGATCGAGCTGGCCGTAGGCGGCGGTGTAGTTCGGGTTCGGGCCCTGGCCACCGATGCCGTTGAGGAACTTGTCACGCCAGTTGTAGGCCGCACGGATCTGCCACGAATTCTTGTCATAGAACGCGACCAGGTTGGCCGAATCGCTCAGGCCGATCATCGGGTACTGGTCACCCAGGCTGAGGTTGTTGAAGGTCAGCCCCGACTTCACCTTGGTGTAGTTGGCGGCCAGGCCGAAACCGGATTGGCCGAACAGGTGCTGCACCGCCACTTCCCAGCCATCGAGGTGGTCCGAGCGCTGGTTGGCGGGCAGAGTGATGTCGAACCCGGCAATCGGGTCACCCGGCTGGCCGACGATGCTGCCGGTCTGCTGGCCGGCCGAGTTGACGCCCGTGGAGGTCACGCCCGGATCGCCAGCGTGGTTGGTGAAGATGTAGTTGCGGATGCATACCGTGTCGGTGGTCACGCAGCCTGATGCCAGCGCCTCGTTCCAGTAGGCGCCACCGACCGGCGTATGCAGGCTGCCGGCGTTCTCGCGCGCGATGGTGTTGCTGATGAAGTTCTTGATGTTCTTGCGGAAGAAGCCCACCGAAGCGTAGCTGGCCTCGCCGTAGTACCACTCCAGCGACAGGTCGAAATTGTCCGACAGCAACGGCTCCAGTGCCGGATTGCCGCGCGAGCCGGTGCCGCCCTGGGTGCGCACGATGTTATCCAGGCGCTGGCCACTTTCGATCTGCGTCCAGCCAGGCCGACCGAGGCTGCGGCTGTAGCTGCCGCGCAGGGCGAGCGACTCGCTGAAGTCGAGCTTCAGGTCGACGTTGGGCAGCAGATAGTCGTACTTGCCTTTGCCGCCGACGAATGCACCTTCGTCGGCATAGGTGATGTTGAATTCGTTGAGCGAGTTCCAGCTGATCGAGGTCGGCACCCTGACCAGCGCCAGCGATTCAACTTCAGTCTGCTCGTAGCGCACGCCGGCCGCGACGTGCAGCGGCATGTTCCAGTCGAACGTGGTGCGGTACTGCAGATAGGCGCTCTTGGAGGTCTCTTTCGTGCGGATATCCTCGGAGTACTCGGTAGGGGCCAGATAGCAGGTGGGGCAGGCTGGCTCCGCTCCGTTGGCGACCTGCGCGGCGCGGTCGCGCAGGCGGTCGAAGTCGAACACCAGGAACTGACCGGTCAGCCGGGGATCGTTGTGGCCGGAGAACGCCTTGAAGTACTTGCCCATGTCATCGGCGTACCAGATGCTGTCGTCGTAGTCTGCCGGTGTGCCCACGCCGCCCCAGCTGTCGCGCTGCTCGATGGCAGCCGCCGAGCGGTTGTCGACCTGGGTGTGGCCCACGCCGAAATCCAGTGCCGAGTAGTCGGCAAAACGGAACACGCCCTTGGCCTGGAACTGCTCCACCTCCGACTTGTTGTAACTGTTCTGGAACACCGAGCCGGTCACCAGGGCGTCCGATGCCTGCACGCCACCGGGCGGAAGGGCGATGTTGATGATGGGCAGCTCGCCGCTGTAATCCACGGTGGTCTTGCCGCGCACGTAGGCAGCTACGCCCAGCACACCGGCGGAGCCGTAAGGGCCATCCGGCTGGGATTCAGCACTGGCGCGGTGGTAGTCGAATGACAGATCCAGTGCGTCGTTGACCTCCCACTCCACATTGAAACCCACCGATTCCATGCTGTTCTTCGTGGCCAGCTTCATGCCGCCCATGGCGACATCGCCGTTGACCACGTCTTCGCTATAGACGATCGGCGCGGCCACGGGGCCGTTGGTCCAGGTGCTGTCACCCGGGCCGTAGTTGAACCACACCGAAAGCTCGCTGCGCTGTTGCTGCACCTTGTTTTCCACGTAGGTGTAATCGAGCGTGGTGGTCACGTTGTCCACCGGCTTCCATTGCAGGGTCGCCTGCCCGTTGGTGCGCTGGCGCTGCACAGCGTTGACGTTGTAGGCGGTGTTCTGCGGCCGGCCGTAGATATCGTTCGGACCGGGACGGTTGCTGATGCGGTCCGAGTAGCCCTGGCCCGGCTGCGGCAAGGCCCGCCAGTCGGAAGTGTCATTGCCGCGCAGGGTGGCCCAGCCTTCGGCCACAGTGGCTTGGTTGAACCCCGAATCACGCTCCTGGTGGCTGCCACTGAGCACTACACCGAAGCGCCCATCGGCATAGGTCTGGCTGAAGATGCCTGACAGCTCACCGGTGATGTTGGACCCCTGCATCGTGCGTGGCACATTGTCGTTGGAGGTATCGTGCACCGCCTTCATGCCCAGGCTGATGACCGGTGCCGCTTCCAGGGGGCGCATTGTCTTGATGTTGATCGTTGCGCCAATGCCGCCGGTCGGGTTGTCTGCGCGGGTGGTCTTGTACACCTCCACCGCCGAGATCGATTCGGAGGCGATGTTGGCGAAGTCGAACGAGCGCGATCCGTTCAGGCCGCCACCGCCGTTGCCCAGGTTGGACGCCGGCATCTGCCGACCATTCAACAGCACCAGGTTGTAGTCGGGGCCGATGCCGCGCACGGTTACCTTCGAGCCTTCGCCGCTGGAGGTGCGGTCGATCGACACGCCGCTGATGCGCTGCAGCGACTCTGCCAGATTGGTATCGGGGAACTTGCCGATGTCCTCGGCGACGATGCCATCGACCACGCCCTGGCTGTCACGCTTGAGGTTCATCGACGACTGCAGGCTGCCGCGGATACCGGTGACCTGCACCGTATCGAGCGTGGCCGGGTCGGGTGTTTCGCCGGCAGGTGCATCCTGCGCCCAGGCCGGTGCAGCAAGCGCTGCGAGCAGCGCGGAAGTGAGCATCGTCTTGCGAGGTACTGCCTTGTACGTCTTCATGGAAGCTCCCTCCCCAGGGAATTCGGTGGTGTCGTTGCGGCGTTGTCCCGATCGCGGGTTACTGCATGTGGCCGGATTGGAACGACGGTTGACAGCGTTGTCAACAAACCGCCATCAAGTGCACCTGATCGGCGCTGGGGTGGGTCGCCATGTAAACGTTGCCATGAATGCGCTCAGGCTGATGAATTCCCTTTGTCGGCGGTATTTGCAGCGGTTTTCCAGCAATGACAGCGCTGCCAATGGAGCGGTGGAATTGTGTTGTGCGGTGCAGAACAAAACTGCGCGGATGCTGTTGTGCACAGGCGGAGCGCAGCAGCTGTTGTGTACTGACAGCGCTGGACAAATGGAGCACGCACCGGATGTCGTGCATGTCCGCTTGATGGCTTGAATCAATGACCGGGAGGACAGGTTCTGGACATGGCAACGAGCGCCCGCGGACAACGCGTGTACGGTGCTGGGCACGCACGGACGTTTCATCGCGCACGGCGAAGCGGCGGCCGCCCGCGTGCGCCGGGATGCGAGGAAAACCGCAACGGACGCGTCGGTCCGCTGCGGCAGGGAGCGTCAGCGCCGGCGTGGTGCCGCGGTCGATTCGCGATCCAGCACCGCGTGCTCGACGGTGATCATGCGTCCGGCCGTCTCGGCGCGGATGTGCTCGATCAGCTGCTCGGTCGCCAGCCGGCCCATGTGCGCGGTCGGCTGGCGCACCGTGGTCAGCGCGGGATAGATGTGGCCGGCAATCGGCGTGTCGTCGAAGCCGCACACCGACAGGTCGCGCGGCACGCGCAGGCCACGTTCGCCCGCCACGCGGTACACCGCAGCGGCCATGTCGTCGTTGGCGGCGAAGATCGCCGTCGGCGGGTCATCCAGCTCGAGCAGGGTGTTGGCGGCGTCCACCCCGGACTCGAACGAGAACTGGCCGCTGACCACCAGTTCCGGGTCGTAGGCGATGCCCGCCTCGCGCAGCGCCTGGCGGTAACCGGCGTGGCGCCACTGGCAGGCACCGTGCGCGCGCGGGCCCTTGATGTGGCCGATGCGGCGATGGCCCTGCGCGACGAGGTGGCCGATCAGTTCGACCACGGCGGTGGTTTCATCCATGCGCACGCCGATGCGGCCTTCCGGGTGGCGTGGCGCGATGCAGGCGAAGGGGATGTCCTGTTCTTCCAGGTACGACAGCACCACCTCGTCGTCGGTCAGCGGCGGGATCAGCACCACGCCATCCGGGCGCGAATTCTCGAACAGCGCGGCCAGGTCGGGCAGGGTGCGGCGGCCGGTGCCGACCGGGCCCAGGATCAGGTTGTAGTGCTGCGCATGGCAGGCTTCCAGCATGCCGCTCTGGATTTCCATCAGGTAGTTGCGCGACGGATTGTTGTAGACCAGCGCCAGTGCATACGAGCGCTGCCCGGCCAGGCTGCGCGCCGACAGGTTGGGCTTGTAGCCCAGCCGCGCCACCGCCGCCAGCACGCGTTCGCGGGTCTGCTCGCGCACGTTCGGCTCATGGTTGAGCACGCGCGACACGGTCTTGATCGAAACCCCTGCAACGGCGGCGACATCCTCGATTCGACTGCGCATGATGCGATGGTTCCTCCTGGAAGGCGGCGGGCACGCGGCGATGGTAGTGCGTGCTGGCCCGGTCGGTGTTGCCGAAGCAGGCGGATGTTGCCACGACATGAGGGGCGCTGGCACGTCCCGATTTCGTGTCGCGATGCAGCACCCACGCATTGCGCTGGCGTGTCGATGATGCGCCAGGCCCCGTGGTTGCGGGACGGCCGGCACGTTGCCCGCGAACAACGATTGACAGCAGCGGGATCGCCTTATATGACAGCGCTGTCAGGAGCGGTGCGCAAGCGCCCATGCCGGCGTGCGGTCGCAGACACGCGTGCCAGGAACTTCATCCACGGAGGTAGAGCCCAGTGAATCGCCCCACCCAGACCCTTCTTGCCAGCTGCCTGCTGGCCGCCCTTGCCGCGCCCGTCGGTGCCGCACCGGCCAGCGGTGAACGCCTGCAGGACTGGCCGCGCGTGCACAGCGCGATCACCACCGACGCGCAGATCGAAAGCCGCGTGCAGCAGATCCTTTCGCAGATGACGTTGGCGCAGAAGATCGGGCAGATGACCCAGGCCGAGATCAAGACGATCACGCCCGAGCAGGTGCGCCGCTACTACATCGGTTCGGTGCTCAACGGCGGTGGCTCGTGGCCGGGCATGGACAAGCACGCCAGCGTGCAGGACTGGCTGAAGCTGGCGGACGCCTACCACGCCGCCTCGCTGGCCACCGATGCGAAGACGCCGGTGCCGGTGATCTGGGGCACCGATGCGGTGCATGGCCACAACAACGTGCTGGGCGCGACCCTGTTCCCGCACAACATCGGCCTGGGCGCGGCCGGTGATCCGGAGTTGATCGAACGCATCGGCGAAGCCACCGCGCGATCGGTGCGCGCCACCGGCATCGGCTGGGTATTCGCGCCCACCTTGGCCGTCGCGCACGATCCGCGCTGGGGCCGCACCTACGAAAGTTATTCGTCCGATCCGGCGGTGATCCGCAGCTTCGCCCATGCCTACGTCAAAGGCGCGCAAGGCGCATTCAAGGATGACGGCAACGTGGTCACCACCGCCAAGCACTACCTTGGCGACGGCGCCACCGACAGCGGCCGCGACCAGGGCGAGGCGCTGGTCGACAAGGCGACGATGGTCAACGTGCATGCGCAGGGCTACTACGGCGCGCTGGCCGAAGGCGCGCAGACGGTGATGGCCTCGTTCAACAGCTGGAACGATCGTGCCGCCGGCGTCGACTACGGCAAGATGCACGGCAGCAAGGCGCTGCTGACCGACGCGCTGAAGGACAAGATGGGCTTCGACGGCTTCGTCGTCTCCGACTGGAACGGCATCGCCCAGGTACCCGGCTGCCGCAACGACAGCTGTGCACAGGCAATCAACGCCGGCATCGACATGGTGATGGTGCCCGACGACTGGAAGGCCTTCATCGACAACACCACCGCGCAGGTGCAGAAGGGCGAGATCCCGATGGCGCGCATCGACGATGCGGTGACGCGCATCCTGCGGGTGAAGCTGCGCGCCGGCGTGTTCGAGCACAAGCCGTCGGACAGCCGCTACGCCGGCGATGCCACGGCCGTGCAGCACCGCGAACTGGCGCGCCGTGCGGTGCGCGAATCGCTGGTGCTGCTGAAGAACGACAGCAAGATCCTCCCGCTGCGCCGCGACGCGCGCGTGCTGGTGGTCGGCAAGGGCGCCGACAACATCGGTGACCAGTCCGGTGGCTGGTCGCTGACCTGGCAGGGCACCGAGAACAAGAATGCCGATTTCCCCAACGCCGATTCGGTGCTGGGCGCGCTGCGTGCTGAACTCGGCGCGGACAAGGTCAGCTTCAGTGCCGATGGCCAGGGCGTTGACCCGAAGGCGTTCGACGTGGTGCTGGCGGTGATCGGCGAGACGCCGTATGCGGAAACCAACGGTGACATCCTCGCCTCGGACACCGTGAGCCACAGCCGTGCCTACCCGCAGGACCTGGCCGCGCTGAAGGCCGCGGCTGCGACCGGCAAGCCGGTGGTGACGGTCTACATGTCCGGCCGCCCGATGTACACCAACGACCTGCTCAACCTGTCCAGCGCGTTCGTGGCCGCCTGGCTGCCGGGCACTGAGGGCAAGGGCGTGACCGACGTGCTGGTGGCCGGCAAGGGTGGCAAGCCCGCGCACGACTTCCGCGGCCGCCTCAGCTTCCCGTGGCCGGGCGCGCCGTGCCCGGCACCGATCGACCAGCCCGATGCGAAGAAGCCGTCGCTGTTCGCGCTGGGTTATGGCCTGAGCTACGCCAAGGGCGGCAAGGTCGCCAGGCTGTCCGAAGCGGACCCGGACAGCTGCGGTGAAGTGACCGTGCTGCCGATCTTCAACCGTGCCGATACGCCGCCGTTCGCACTGCACGTGGCGGCCGCGGGTGCGACCCAGCCGCTGGGCAGCGACCTCAACGCCACCCTGCGCTGGCCCACCGCCAAGCCGGTGGTGCAGGTGCGCACCGTGCAGGTGAACACCCAGCAGGACGCCAGGGAAGTGACCTGGCTGGCCCCGGCGCAGCTGATCGCGCGCAGCACCTCGCGCCGCAACCTGGGCGCCCTGGCGCGCAGCAATGGTGCGCTGCAGTTCGACGTGCAGCTGGTGAAGCGCCCGGCCTCGCCGGTGAAGGTGACCATGCAGTGCGGCAGTGGCTGCGAGGGCGGGGTGGACATCGCTCCGCTGCTGGGCAAGCTGTCGCCCGGGCAGAAGCAGACGGTGACCGTGCCGCTGGCGTGCTTCGCCAGGCAGGGTGTTGCCCTGGGCGCGGTGGAAGCGCCGTTCGTAGTGACCGCCGACACGCCGTTCGCGGCGGCCTTCACCCAGGTCAAGCTGACCGCCAACACGGCTGATGCCAAAGGCGCTGTGACCTGCCCATAAGCCCCGCGGTAGCGCCGGGCCATGCCCGGCGTTGCCCGTGATCGCGCGCGGGAATGCATTCCGCCGGGCATGGCCCGGCGCTACCGGTGGGTCGATGCTGCCGAGCCATGCCCGGCGGACGCAGTAGATCCACGCCATGCGTGGATGAGCCATCCCGAAGGCAAAAAAAGCCCCGCAGTGCGGTAATGCTGTTCACTTAAGCGGTGCAGCCTTGCGATCTACCGGATAGCGGGTCTTGGAAATCTTCACCGTCCTCGGCGTTGTCGGCCGGGGACGGTGTTCCAAGAATAGGCTGGCAACTCCTGAC
>DEZI01000025.1:24143-178985 GCA_002364755.1 Stenotrophomonas maltophilia | reverse complement strand
ATCCGGTAGATCGCAAGGCTGCCCCGCTTAAGTGAACAGCATTACGCCGGAAGGCGGGGTTTTTTTGTGGGTCTGGATCGCGATGACCTCGGGTAGATCCACGCCATGCGTGGATGAACCCGCGCGCGGCCTCAACCGCGCAACGCGCGCCGATCCAACCACACCTTGGCGATGCAAAATGTAGGCACGCCGCCGTACAGCACGCCCTTCACCCAGGGCAGTCCCAGCTGGTAGGCAATGAGCCCACCTGCGGCCATGCCGACCAGGCCGATGGCGGCCGCCCTGCGCTGGCGCTGCAGCTGCTGCATCTCCTCCTGCTGGCGCGCGGCGATCTCGTCACGCCGGTGGTCGGGGTGCATCACGGCGCTGGCAATGGCATCGGCTTGCGAAGGGGTCATGCGGGGTCCAGAGAGACAGGTGTCTGGTTCTTATACTGCGCCGCCCGCCAAGGTCGCGTAGATCACGCGCCTACCGCTGCAAACAGATCCGCTCGGCGCCTGCACTGATGTCCACCTGGCCACCCTGCATCACATCCGCCCCCAGGATCACCGCCGGGCGCTGGTCCAGCCCAATCGCCCGGAACACCGGCAGCTCGCTGATGCGGACTTCCACCGCCGGGTGCTGCCAGCCTGCACTGGCCAGCGCGGGCAGGGTGAACAGCCACGTCGGTGTCGGCTTGCCACCCAGTCCTTCGCTGCCCTTGCTGCGCGCCCGCACGCGCGTATCGCTGCCATCGGTGCGCAGACCCAACTCTCGCGCCGCAGCATCGTTGAGAATGGTCTGCGCCGCACCGGTATCGACCACACCGATGGCCGCCACGCCCTCGCTGCCCAGGCGCAGGCTGACGAAGCCGAAGCCCTTCAGCACGCCGGCGCGATCGGGCAGGGCATTGCCCTGACAGTACGGCGCCGTGGTTGGCAGCGTCTGCGCGGGCCACAGCATCAGGCGCCCATGGACGAAATCCCAACGGGTATCGAAACGCGCCGTGATGTCCTGGCCGATGATGCCGTGCAACGGTGCGCCCCCTGCCGACGACAGGCTGGCCAGGTCGGCCTGCAGTGCGGTTACCTGCAGCTGCAGGCCGCCCAGCGCCATCGCCACGCTGCGCGTGCTGCGCAACGCCAACCCGCCCGCGCTGGCACCCTGCGCGTCGTGGTGGCGTGCGTTCGGGTCCTGCAGCTGGAAGCGTTGCACGACCGCCGTATCCAGCAGCGTGGCGCTGGCCGCGCTGTCCACCACCAGATGCAATCGCTCATCGCCTCCCTCCAGCGTGCCCAGCACGGTGGGGTGGCTGGCCTGCATCGTCATCGGCAGGCTGTGCAGGGCAGCGGGTTCGGCTGCTGCGGGCAGCGACGTGAGCAGCAGGGGCAACAGGGCCAGGCGCATCGGTTTACTCCTCGGGAAAGAGTGGCCATTTCGCCGCAGGCGCGTATCGCCGGTTTGTCCGCGTTGATACCGGGCAGATACACAGCGCCGTCATACTGGCGGCATGAATGCTACCGCCACCCTCATCGTCGTGGATGACGATGCCAGCATCCGCGATGCCATCGCCGACCACCTGCTGCTGCATGGCTACCGCGTGCGCGTGGCCGCCGATGCCGCTGCCATGGACGTGCTGCTGCAGGTAGAACGTCCCGATGCCATCATCCTGGACTGGATGATGCCCGGTGAAGACGGTCTGTCGGTGTGCCGTCGCCTGCAGTCGCGCGCTATCCCCATCCTGATGCTGTCGGCCATGGGCAGCGCCCCGGACCGGGTGATCGGGCTGGAAATGGGCGCAGATGATTTTCTGGCCAAACCCTTCGACCCGCGCGAGCTGCTGGCCCGCGTGCGCGCGCTGTTGCGCCGGCAGGACAAGCTGCGCGCACAGACACCGATGGAGCTGCGCTTCGAAGGCTGGCGCCTGTTGCCGGAACAGCGTCGCCTGCTGGCACCCGAGGGCGCCGAGGTAGCGCTCAGTCGTGGTGAGTTCGCCCTGCTGCAGGCGCTGGCCGAGCGGCCGGGCCGCGTGCTGGACCGAGAGCAGCTGGTGCAGCTCACCCGGGGCGATGACAGCGACAGCGTGGACCGCGCCGTCGATCTGGCCATCAGCCGCCTGCGCCGCAAGCTGGCCCAGGCTGCCCCCGGCGGCGATGGCCTGCTGCAGACCCTGCGCGGTGAGGGCTATCGCTTCGGCGCAGCGGTGCAGCGCCTGTGAGCGCGCGCTGGAGCACATTGCGCTGGAGCACCGCGCGTTGGATTGCGATGCTGGCGGTCAGCAGCCTGCTGCTGGCCACGACCGTCAGCATGGCGGTGGTAGGCTGGCTGCCGCGCCCGGCGGCACCGCAGATGCGGCTGGACCAGGCCATGCAGGTGCTGCGCGGCGAGCGCACGGCTGACAGCGTGGGACTGCGCCTGGATGAGCGCGCGCAGGCGCCGGAAGGCGCGGGCCATGCGCGCCTGCAGCAGCTGGTGGCCGATGGCCTGCATCTTCCCGCCCAGCGGGTGCGGCTGGTCTGGGCAGGCAACAGCAAGCCGCCGGATATCCATGTCATCGCCGCGGGTGAGGAACAGGCCAGTGCCAGCGATACGGCCGCCTTGAAAGCCGCGCAGCAGGTGCTCGCCAGCCTGCCGTGGCCACCGTTCGAACTGGCCGTGCAGCAGGCCGATGGTCGCTGGCGGGTGGTCAGCAGTGCTTACAGCGATCTGGCTGCCTGGCGACGGCAGGTACTGCTGGCCTTGCTGGGCGGCATGGTGCTGCTGGCGCCGCTGGCTGCCTGGGCAGCAGTGCGTCTGGGCCGTCCGCTGCGCCGCCTGGCCGATGCCAGCGCCCATCTCGATCTGCATGCCCAGACGCCGCTGCCCGACGACGGTCCACGCGAAGTGCAAATGCTTGCCGTAGCCCTGGATGCGGGCCGTACCCGCCTGCGCGAACAGGCGCAGCAGATGACACGCATGTTGGCCGCGGTGGCGCACGATCTGCGCACGCCGCTCACCGGCCTGCGCCTGCGTGCCGACTTCGCGCCGCCCGCACAGGCCGCACGCATGGTGGCCGACATCGAACGCATGAACGCGATGATCGAGCAGGTACTGAATTACGCACGCGGCGAACTGCAGCCGCCACAGCTGCGGCCGATGGATCTGGCGCCGATGCTGGAAGACTGCGTGCAGGCGGCGCGACTGCGTGGCATCGCGGTGGCCGCTGAACTGCCCGCCGCTCTGCATTGGCAGGCCGATGCGCTGTTGCTGCGCCGCGCGCTGGATAACCTGATCGACAATGCCGGTCGTTACGCGGGTGCGGTGGAGCTGCGGACCTCGCAGGGTGACGGACTGCTGCAGCTGGACATTCTGGATCGTGGCCCCGGCATTCCCGCCGAAGACCGCGAGCGCCTGCTGCAGCCTTTCCAGCGCAGTGAAACCTCGCGCAGCCGTGCCACCGGCGGCACCGGTCTCGGCCTCGCCGTGGCCGCCAATGCCGCACGCAGCCATGGTGGCACCTTGCAACTGCTGGAGCGCGAAGGCGGCGGCCTGATCGCCCGCCTGCAGCTGCCCAAGGCCCGGTAGATCCACGCCATGCGTGGATGAACATTTCGCTGCCTACTTGCAGCCATCATCCGTTCATGAATATGATTAGGCGCCTAATCATAATAGGATTTATTATGCTGGAAGCCAAACACGCCGTCCTCATCGACGAGGCCAGCCGCCGCGGCCACGCCAACCTGGCGCAACTGCGCCTGTGCTTCCAGCTGCTTTCCCTGTCCACCGCCATCGACCGCGACTGCGCCACCCGCCTCGCACCGCACGGCCTCAGCGAAGGCCGCTTCATCGTGCTGTTCCTCCTGCATGGCGCCGGCGGCACGCTGCCCCCGCACGAGCTGGCCGAACGCGCAGGCGTCACCCGCGCCACCATCAGTGGCCTGCTGGATGGGCTGCAGCGTGAGGGCCTGCTGCAGCGCAGACACGATGTCGAGGACGGGCGGCGCCTGCAGATCGTGCTGACCGCCCGCGGCAAGCGCCTGGCCGAAGAACTGTTCAACCAGCACACGCAGTGGATCGGTGGACTGTTCACCGGCCTGGACGCCAGTGAGCAGGCCCAGTTGTCGAAGCTGCTGACCAAGGTCTGGCAGCACACCGACAGCGGCCGGGACGCGACGCCGTGAGTCAGGCCATCAGCGCGGCACGAAAGCACGAACTCGACACCGGCCTGGCCGCCAGCACGCATCTGGCCGAGTGCCTTGCGGTGGACTTCGCAACTTTGCTGCAGACGGTCGCGGCGCTGCCAGACGCCGCTGTGCAGCGTATGCGCGATGCTGCCAGCAAGGGCATTACCCAGCGCATGGCCCTGGCGGCAACACTGCTGCGCGAAGCGGGGCAGGGCGACGTCATTCACTGGCAGTCGCATCCCTCCGACACCGTGCGCGGTTGGGCCTGTTACCTCATCGGCAGTGATGCCATCTTGGGCCTCGGCGAGAAGCTGCAGGCGATACAGCCACTGGCCGACGACGATCACTTCGGCGTGCGCGAATGGGCGTGGCTGGCGGTACGAGGCGACCTCGTAGCCGCGCCGTTGCAGGCGCTGACGCTGTTGCTGCCGTGGGTGCATGAAGCCTCGCCCTTTCTCCGTCGCTTTGCCTGCGAAGCACTGCGCC
Organism: Stenotrophomonas maltophilia; assembly: GCA_002364755.1. Lineage (GTDB taxonomy): Bacteria > Pseudomonadota > Gammaproteobacteria > Xanthomonadales > Xanthomonadaceae > Stenotrophomonas > Stenotrophomonas maltophilia_AX. Next base: position 174,357 of record DEZI01000025.1, on the reverse strand, counting down.
CGCGCGGCGTCTGGGCCACCCACATCGCGCTCTTCAAACAACAACCGCAGCACGTACTTCCGCTGCTGGAAGCACTGGCCAGCGACCCCGAGCGCTACGTGCAGGACTCGGTGGGCAACTGGCTCAACGATGCCAGCAAGAGCCAACCCGAGTGGGTGCGCGACCTCTGCGCGCGCTGGCAGCGCGAACACAGCAGCGCAGCCAACGCGCACATCCGCAAGCGCGCCCAACGCTCCCTCCGGTAACGCCGGCCACCAACCGGCAACGTCACCACGCCGGTAGCGCCGGGCCATGCCCGGCGGATGCTACAAACCCACCAACCCAAGGAAGGCCCAATGCCCCACATCCTCAGCGAGCACTACACAGCCACTCATGCCTGGGCTGCACTCCCGCCCGAGCAACGCAACGCCTTCTTCGCCCGCATCGGCGCCGGCATGCAGCAGTTCGACGCGACGCGAATCGCGCCGTTGGCAATGGGCCGCGTCACCCGTGACGTGCCGCTTGGCAGCACCGAACAGTTCTACGCCGTCTGGCAGTGCGCCAGCCGCGCCGACGCCGACGCACTGGTCGCCGGCATCAGCGCCACAGGCTGGCATGAGTACTTCACGACCACCAATACGGTCGGCGCCGTGGATGCCATGCCGCAGCACCTGCAGGACCTGGCGACCCACGAGTAGATCCACGCCATGCGTGGATGAACCCCCACGTCAGCCGATAGCGCCGGGCCATGCCCGGCGGCTCCCCAGTAGTCCGCCAATGCCTGGCTACCGCGGTCGTACCCGCTCCGCGGCGTGAGTACCCAGTTCCAGGCAGGCCATCATCAGCCCTTCCATCACGAGCCGGCCGACATCATGCTCCGGGCCGCCATGCTGACGGCTGCGCTGTGCGGCCAGCATCACCTCATGCACGATGCGCAGCCCGGCCGAGGCACAGTCGCCATCGGCCAACTGGATGCGTCGGCCAATCGGCAGTTTTGGTTCGGGCCAGGGGGGGCCATCGCTGCCGGCACCCGCGCCGATGCGCTGCAGGTTGGCGATGAAACCGTGGGGGTCAGGGCAGCGTCTTAGGCGTTGGCCGGGTCGTCGTGGCCGCGACCGGGGAAGGGGATGCGTTTCGCGTTCATGGCATGTGCTCCGTACAGAGAAGACGGCAGCGCCACCGGAATAGGTGGCGGACGGTACGTGTCTGGAAGCCGGGAAACAGCGGTAAACCGGTGAACCCTGGGGTCCCCACGCACCGCCCGCCATGGAACGCGGACGATATGCCAGCCGGCGCCGCAACATGCGGCGCCGGCTGGCAAACGTTCCTTCTGTTGCACGGGCTTCCAGACCCGACCACCCTTTTTCGGTGGCAATCCATCAAGTTCACATGCCTGCGCGCAGCACCAAGGGCATCCGCGACAGCCAAGAAAACGCGGCGCAGTATTGCATACGCCGGAGACAATGAAATCCGCTGTTTCCTTCGCATTTCTCTGGCGTTGAACTTCGCATGTGAGAAGGCACGGATGCGTCACGCAGCGGTTCGTAGCACGGGTCGTTCCCGATAAAATTAATGGAGTTGCGAATGATGCTTCCTACGGAATGACGCTTCTTCCTAGCGAATGAATTCAACTGTTCTGGGACAATTTCTTGCTACCCACGTTGGCGAGAAGTCGAAGCTCGCATGGAGGGCGAGCACCATGTCAGTCATCCAGGAATATGCACTCGCAGATTGCGTTCGCGGGCTTGTTCGATTCGTCGACGGGCAGGCCTCCAGTGGTGCAGAGTATGAGCTTGCTCCTTCGTTTTCCTCCCTCCTCCCGCCCAAACAATGCGATGACGTTGATCGAGTCTGTGACGAGAACGGCTGGTTACGGTTGAACCGCTATGCAGTCATGCTTGGCCCCAGTGACATAAGGCACGTTCTGGATGCTCGTAAGCAGAAAGACGGCCTGATGTGTCCGGAGATTGAAGAGCTTCTGGCTAAAGCGTACAGCCCGCGTAGCCTCGTGAGATGCAATCCGCCGGGCGGCTCCGACGCTGCGCCACGGCGAAGCGGGCAGCAGTCCGTCATGCTCAACACACACCAGAAGCTATACATCGGGGGTACGCCGTACTACGCGACGGCAATAATGGAAATCCGTGTTTCCGGATCCAGAAGGTATTTGGCCCCGGTGACGTGCTATCACGTAACCGAGGCCAAGAAGCGAAAGATGCTGAAGTGACTACGTAGGAAGGACGGCCTCATTGGCAGGCTTCCGTACTCAAGCGAACAGCCCCGGCGCCAACAATTTCCCTTCATATGTCCCCTGCGGGACTTCGCAGCTCCGCCGACAAATTTTCTGCTGTCTGCGTAGTCGGTGCTCACTATACCGGCGCGTCACGGGAGCCGCAACGAACCTTCGAGAAGATGGGGGAAAAGCGTCATCGCCGGTTCCCTACACGGCTGCCAGCGCACAGCTTTCACACTGGCCCCTGCCGATTGAAGCTGATCACGCCACGGCACATGCGCCTGTCACCAATACGCGGTAAACATGACGACTGCCCATGTCCACCCGCAGGGAAGTCGATCATGCAGAGCAAGCTCCAGGTCACGCTGTACGGAACCCTTGGCGACAGCCCAGCTCTGCAGTTGCCCGGGCTGGACGGGCCGTCGGTGGCCATCCTGGAATCGACCCTGCGGCAGCTGGTGTCCGATCTCTACACCGCCCGCTCACTGCTCAACCCCGAGCAGCTCGATGAGGCGCAGAAGGAACTGGACCGCGTCGTGGAGCGCTGGGTGGACATCCACGAAGGCCTGCTGCTGGATGTGGAAGTGCACGGCAAGCGCTGAGGCGCGCCTCGCCTGAACCGCTCCCGCAGTTGCCGATGAAACATTTTGCACTGCGCAAAAGCTGTGCTATCAATACACCCCATGAACGCCGTCCACGCCAACTTTTATTGGTATTACTTTCCGAAGCCCACGGCGGAGGAAGGACTGCGCTCACCCTGAAGAAACCTTCAGACGCATTCCCGAAAGCCGCCAGCGAACCTGGCGGCTTTTTTCATGTCGCCACGCTGGGGACCCCCAACGTTCCGGAGAACCCCCGCAATGCCCCCGCACACCGACGACCTGCGTATCCGCACCATTGAACCGCTGACACCGCCCGCCCAGCTGCTGGCGATGCTGCCCTGCGACGATGAAGCCTCCGACACCGTCAGCGCCTCGCGCGCGGCCCTGCATGAGATCCTGCACGGCCGTGACGACCGCTTGGCCGTGGTGGTGGGCCCGTGCTCGATCCACGACCCGCACGCGGCCATCGAATACGCCCAGCGCCTGAAGCCCCTGCGCGATGCGCTGGCCGGCGAACTGGAGATCGTCATGCGCGTGTACTTCGAAAAGCCGCGCACCACGGTGGGCTGGAAGGGCCTGATCAACGACCCGGATCTGGATGGCAGCTTCAAGATCGACAAGGGCCTGCGCATCGCCCGCGGCCTGCTGCGCGACATCAACAAGCTGGGCCTGCCGGCCGGCGTCGAGTTCCTTGATGTGATCTCGCCGCAGTACATCGCCGATCTGGTCGCCTGGGGCGCCATTGGCGCGCGCACCACCGAAAGCCAGGTGCACCGCGAACTGGCGTCGGGCCTTTCCTGCCCGGTCGGCTTCAAGAACGGCACCGACGGCAACGTCAGGATCGCGGCCGATGCAGTGGGTGCGGCGTCCAACGCGCACCACTTCCTGTCGGTGACCAAGCAGGGCGGCACCGCCATCGTGTCGACCACCGGCAATCCGGATTGCCATGTGATCCTGCGTGGCGGCAAGCAACCGAACTACGACGCAGCCAGCGTCGGCGAGGCCTGCCAGGCACTGGCCAAGGCCAAGCTGCCGACGCGCCTGATGATCGATGCCAGCCACGCCAACAGCCTCAAGAACCCCGAAAACCAGCCGAAGGTGATCGAGGACATCGCCACCCAGCTGGAAGACGGCGAACAGCGCATCGTCGGGGTGATGGTGGAAAGCCATCTGGTCGGTGGCCGGCAGGAACTCGTCGAAGGCCAGCCGCTGGTCTACGGCCAGAGCATCACCGATGGCTGCATTGATTGGGACACCACCGTGCAGGTGCTGGAGCGCCTGGCCGCTGCCGTGCGCGCCCGCCGTGACGTAAAGGTGTCCGAAGCCGCCTGAGTGCGGCACGTGTGTGGATGGCGGCCAGCGCCTGCGGGGGTGCGGCCGCGATCAGGGTCGGTCGGAGTTGGAGGCTGACCCGTCCGCACCGGCGATGCGCCTGGCGCTGCGTAAGTGCGACAGCGCCAGGTACATCGCCGGGGGGGGATACCGTTTTTTTGCAGGGTCGAGCCATGCTTTACTGACGCAGTAGATCCACGCCATGCGTGTACAAGCTCGACGCTACGAACAGCGCATGGTCATCGGCAGCACCGGGCCACGCCCGGCGGACGCAGTCAATGCACTTCGTCGTGGTACACGAACTTGGGCATTTCCCAGCGGTAATGGATCGCCAGCAGGCGCACCGCGAAGCCACCGCCCAGGCAGCACAGGATGGCCGTGGCATCGGCCACGTCCCAGCGCAGCAGCAGCAGATACACCGCGCCGGTCAGCAGCGAGATGATCGCGTACAGCTCCTTCTGGAAGATCAGCGGCACCTCGTTGCAGAGGATGTCGCGCAGCACGCCGCCGAAGGCACCGGTGAGCATGCCGGCGATCAGCACGATGGGCATCGCATGGCCGGCCTCGCGCGCGATCGAGCAGCCGATCAGGGTGAAGGCGATCAGGCCCAGGCCATCGAGCACCAGGAAGGTGCGGCGGAAATGGTGCATCCAGCGCGCCACCCACGTAGCGATCAGCGCCGCGCACACGGTGAAGCCCAGGTACTCGGGGTGCTTCACCCAGCCCAGCGGGTAATGGCCGAGCAGGATGTCGCGCAGCGAACCGCCGCCGAGGGCGGTGACGCAGGCGATCATGACCACGCCGAACAGGTCCATGCGGCGGCGGCCGGCGGACAGCGCGCCGGTCATGGCTTCGGCGGAAATGGCAACGAGATAGATGATGGACAGCAGCATGGGACAGGCTCCGGGCGCGGTGGGGCCGGCCATGCGCGTATACCGCCACTGCCTGCGCAATGACGGGATGACGATGACCGGTGCCGCTCCCGCTGTCCTTTTGCCTGAGAGTTCAGCGGGATGAACCGCGTGCCCCTTCGGCGGATCGTGCCGGGCGTGCCCGGTGACCTCTCTCCAGCTCGGCGAGTCGAATGCATGGTTGGTGGGATTCCAGCCCACCGGCCTGAGCGATCATGGGAGCCTGCGCCTTCGGCGGGCGCCAGCGCGGCGCCTCTCTCCTGCATTCGGACGCCAGTATATCCGCTGCAGTGCAGCACGCCATAATCCCCCCATGGCCCGTCCTTCCGCCCCGTGGTTCCTGTATCTGCTCGAATGCCGGGACGGCACCTATTACGCCGGCATCAGCACCGACGTGGCGGCTCGTTTCGCTGCCCACCTGGCCGGCAAGGGCGCCCGTTACACCCGGGCCCGGCCGCCGCTGCGCATCCTTGCCGTGCGCGAATACCCGGACCGCTCGGCCGCCTCCCGCGCCGAATGGCAGCTCAAGCAGCAGCCGCGCGAACGCAAGCTCGCCTGGCTGCAGGCCCCGGTCGAGGCCGTCCTGTAACGCCGAGCCCATGCTCGGCTGCAAGCGCGTCGCACGGTCCCTGCACCCGGAGCTGGCAACGCGCGCGGTGGTTGGCGATACGCCTGACGGGCGCCTGGGCCTTGGCCGATGAACCGGTAGATCCACGCCACGCGTGGATGCTTTCCATGTGCCCCGCGCAGGCATTCATCCACGCATGGCGTGGATCTACTGTGGCGGTGTTCGAGGGGCCATCACTTCGGCCGGCGATCTTCCTGGTCATCACCAAAAATGATGCGCGCGCTGCGCTGGTAGCTCCAGTACGCCACCGCCCAGTTCAGCAGCACCACCACGCGGTTGCGGAAGCCGATCAGGAAGAACACGTGCGCGGCCAGCCAGAACCACCAGGCCAGCACGCCTGACAGCTGCAGCCGGCCCAGGTGCACGATGGCGGCCATGCGGCCGATGGTGGCCAGGTTGCCGTAGTCGGCGTACTTGAACGCCCCCGGTGTCGGCTTGCCATGCAGGCGCGCGCGGATGACATCGGCCACGTACTTGCCCATCTGCTTGGCGGCGGGCGCCACGCCGGGCACCGGCTTGCCGTTGGCCTGGTTCACCGCGGCCAGGTCACCAGCCACGAACAGTTCGGGGTGCCCGGGCAGGGTCAGGTCGGGCTGCACCTGCACGCGGCCGGCGCGGTCCAGCGGTACGTCCAGCGTGCGCGCCAGCGGCGAGGCGGCCACGCCGGCGGCCCAGACCACGGTGCGTGCGGGCACGAACTGTTCGCCCAGTTTGAAGCCGAGGCTGTCGATGTCGCTCACCGGGGTGCCGGTCAGTACTTCCACGCCCAGCTTTTCCAGCTGCCGGCGTGCCTTCAGCGAAAGCACCTCGGGAAACGAGGACAGCACGCGCGGGCCCGCCTCGACCAGGCGCACCTTGGCGCTGGCCGGATCGATGTGGCGGAACTCGTTGCGCAGGGTGTGGCGGGCGATCTCGGCCAGGGTGCCGGCCAGTTCGACGCCGGTGGGACCGCCGCCGACCACCGCGAAGCTCAGCCATGCGGCCTTCTTCGCCGGGTCCGGTTCGGCCTCGGCGCGCTCGAACGCCAGCAGCAGCTTGCGGCGCAGGGCAATGGCATCGTCCAGGGTCTTCAGGCCCGGCGCATCGGCCGCCCACTGGTCGTTGCCGAAATAGGCGTGGGTGGCGCCGGTGGCCAGCAGCAGGCTGTCGTAGCCCAGGGTGCTGCCGTCGGCCAGCTGCACCTGGCGGGAGGCCTTGTCGATGGCGACGACCTCGCCCAGGCGCACTTCCACGTTGCGCTGGTGGCCGAGGATGTGGCGCAGCGGCGCGGCGATGTCGGGGGCGGACAGGCCAGCGGTGGCGACCTGGTACAGCAGGGGTTGGAACAGGTGGTGGTTGCGGCGGTCGAGCAGGGTGATCCTGATCTTTTCGCGGGCCAGGGCCCGGGTGGCCCAGAGGCCCGCAAAACCGCCGCCGATGATGACCAGGTGGGGGACTGGTTCGCGGCTCATCGACGTACTCCAGAGGGGGATGGATGTCGCCCTGCATCATCGCACGTCACATGGCTGCCAGTGGCCATGGGTGATACTCCGCTCAGCCTGCAGCCCACCGAGGAAACCATGTCCGAACCGGAAAAGCGCATCGCCCTGCTGATCGACGCCGACAATGCGCCGGCCTCGAAGATCGACGAAGTCCTGGCCGAAGTCGCCCGTTACGGCGTGGCCAACGTGCGCCGTGCCTACGGCAACTGGAAGAGCCCGCGACTGAAGGGCTGGGAATCGGTGCTGCACGAGTACGCCATCCGCCCGATCCAGCAGTTCGCCTACAGCAAGGGCAAGAACGCCTCGGACATGGCCATGGTCATCGATGCCATGGACCTGCTGTACGCGCGCAACCTGGATGGTTTCGCCATCGTCTCCAGCGATGCCGACTTCACCCCGATGGTGATGCGCCTGCTGACCGATGGCGTGAAGGTGTATGGCTTCGGCGAGAAGAAGACGCCCGAGCCCTTCGTCAACGCCTGCTCCAAGTTCACCTACCTGGAAGCCCTCGGCCAGACCCACGCCAGCGTGCCCGATGTCGAGGCCGAGGCCGGGCAGGCGCCCAGCGGGCAGGTTGCTGGCGAACAGGTGGCCAGTGATGAAGTGCGCCCGCGCAAGAACAGCGCGGAACTGCGCAATGACACGCGCCTGGTGAAGATGCTGCGGCGTGCGGTGTCGGCGGCCGAGGGCGAGGATGGCTGGTCACACCTGGGCCCGGTCGGCAGCCAGATCGGCAACCAGGCCTCGTTCGACCCGCGCAACTATGGCTACGGCAAGCTCAGCGACCTGCTGGCGGCCATTGGCCTGTTCGAGCTGAAGAAGGACGGCAAATCGTCCTACGTGCGCGCGCTGCCGAAGAAGAACCGGTAGTGCCGGCCGCGACTCAGATCACCCGCGCATCCGAACCCGCATGGCCGTCGGCAAACCCGGCGGCGAAATCCTCGACGCCGTTGAAGGCCAGCAGCAACAGCCCGGCGCACAGCAGCTGGTTGCGGCTGGAACGGCGGTAGCCCAGCACCAGCATCACCAGCCCTGCTGCCAGCAGAACGTAGTTCAACGCATCCCATGCAGTCACGTCGTGTCTCCCTGTGGATGGGCGTATCGTAGCGTTTCCGCGCCACCGTGGCGCACCGCTGCAGGCAGGGAATTCCGCAATGTTGAAGATCTGGGGCCGCCGCAATTCCAGCAACGTCCGCAAGGTGCTGTGGTGCGCCGAAGAAATCGGGCTGCCGTACGAATCCATCGAAGTGGGCGGCAGCCATGGCGGCACGCAGTCGGCCGAATACGTGGCGATGAATCCCAACAGCCTGGTGCCGGTGATCGAAGACCACGGCCTGCCGCTGTGGGAATCGAACACCATCGTGCGCTACCTGAGCGCGCGCTATTCGCTGGGCACGCTGTACGCCGAAGACGCGATGGAACGCGCGCAGGCCGAGAAGTGGATGGACTGGAGCACCTCGCGGATGGCCGCGCTGTACTCCGAACTGATCTGGGGCATCATGCGCACCGCGCCGGCCGACCGCGATGAAGCGCGCATCAACGCCGCCATCGTGCGTGCCGGTGATTACCTGAAGATGGCCGATGAGAGCTTGGGCAGGCAGCCGTGGCTGTCGGGCGAGAAGTTCGCCATGGGCGACATTCCGCTGGGTTCGTTGATCTATGCCTGGTTCGAACTGCCGATCCAGCGTCCCGACCTGCCGAACGTGGCCGACTGGTATGCCCGCCTGCGCGAGCGCCCGGCCTACCAGCGCGGCGTGATGTCACCGCTGACCTGAGTGGTAGCGCCGGGCCATGCCCGGCGAACGTGGTGTGCGGAGGATCGCCGGGCGTGGCCCGGCGCTGCCGACCGTCTGCCTCAATACAGATCCGTCGGATCCACATCCAGCGACCAGCGCACCTTGCGCGCCTCCGGCAGCGCGTACAGCTGGGGCACCAGCTGGGCCAGCACGCCATGCAGCGGTGGCCGCTGCAGCGCGGACAGCAGCAGCTGCGTGCGCTGGTAACCGGCGCGACGCGGCATCGGCGCCGGCATCGGCCCATAGGCCTCCACCACGTTCTGCTCGCCCAGCAGCTGCCGCGCCGCCAGCAGGAAGGCGTTGGCATGTTCCAGCTGCTGCGCTTCGGCACGCATCAGCGCCAGGTGTGCGAACGGCGGGAAGCCGGCGGCCTGGCGTTGGTTCAATTCGGCCTGCGCGAATGGGTGGTAGCCACCGCTCACCAGGGTTTCCAGCAACGGGTGCCCCGGGTGGTGGGTCTGCAGCCAGACTTCGCCGGGATCGCGCGCGCGACCGGCGCGGCCGGCCACCTGGATCAGCTGCTGGGCCAGCTTTTCACTGGCGCGGAAGTCGGCCGAGAACAGGCCTTCGTCGATGCCGACCACCACCACCAGGGTCAGCTTGGGCAGGTCGTGGCCCTTGGCCAGGATCTGCGTGCCGACCAGGATGCCGGGCTGGTCGCCCAGCTTCGCCAGCTGCTGTTCCAGCGCGTCGCGGCGCGAGGTGGTGCCGCGGTCGATGCGCACCACCGGATAATCGGCGAAGGCGCTGACCAGGTGTTCTTCCAGGCGCTCGGTGCCGATGCCCTGCGGCTGCAGCGCGAGGCTGCCACAGGCAGGGCAGGCCAGGGGCGCCGGCTGCCGCGCACCGCAGTGGTGGCACTGCAGGCGACGGCCGCCGCCATGCACGGTCATCGGCGCATCGCAGCGCTGGCATGGCGCGGTCCAGCCGCAGTCGTGGCACAGCAGCACCGGCGCGTAGCCACGGCGGTTCTTGAACACCAGCACCTGCTGGCCACGCTGCAGGTGTTCGCCGATACCGGCCAGCACGTCGGCGGAGAGGCCATCGTGCAGCGGCCGCTTGCGCACATCGAGGATGCGCACGCGTGGCGGCCGCGCCTCACCGGCGCGCTGCTTCAGGCGCAGGTGGGTGTAGCGGCCGGCATGGGCGTTGTGCAGGGTTTCCAGCGACGGCGTGGCGCTGCCCAGCAGCACCGGAATGCCCAGCGCCTTCGCGCGCACCAGGGCGAAATCGCGGGCGTGGTAGCGGATGCCGTCCTGCTGCTTGTAGCTGCCGTCGTGTTCCTCGTCGACGATCAGCAGGCCGGCCTGCGGCAGCGGGGTGAACACCGCCGACCGGGTGCCGACGATCACCCGCGCTTCGCCGCGCGAGGCCGCGGCCCAGACGCGCGCGCGTTCGTTGTCGTTCAAGCCCGAATGCAGCGCATGCACCGCGATGCCGAGGCGGCCACGGAAGCGCGACAGGGTCTGCGGGGTCAGGCCGATTTCCGGCACCAGCACCATCGCCTGTTTCCCCTGCGCCAGGCAGTGGATGATCGCCTGCAGGTAGACCTCGGTCTTGCCGCTGCCGGTCACCCCGTCCAGCAGGAAGGCATGGAAGCCGTCGGCTGCGGTGATCGCGGCCACGGCCTCGGCCTGTTCCGGGTTGAGAGTGGGGCCGGGCAGGGGCTGCGCATGCTGTGGTGCCACGCTCAGGGCCACGCGCTCGGCCAGCTCGCGCTTGGCCAGACTGCGTGCAGCGGTGCGCCAGTCCTCCATGCGCGCGCCCAGCACGTCTTCGTCGACCACGGCCTTGCCCAGCAGTTCGGCCAGTTGCCGCGGGCGGGTGCCGGCGCGCAGCTTTTCGCGCTGGGCCTGGCCGGCGGCGGTCAGCTGCCAGCCCCAGTGATGGGTGTCGGGCAGGGCCTCGCCATGCCGCAGCGGGCCGGGCAGGGCGGTGTTCACCACTTCTCCCAACGGTGAATGGGTGTAGCGGGCCAGCCACTGCAGGCTCTGCCACAGCTCGCCCTGCAGCAGCGGCTGCGGATCGCACCAGGCCAGCGCCTGGCGCAGGCCCTGGCCGTCGTCCACCTGGCCGTGGCCGGCCACCATGCCCACCAGCTCGCGATTGCCGAACGGCACTCTCAGGCGGCAGCCGACCGGCACGGCCGGAGCCGGACCTTCCGGGGGCAGGTAGTCGAACAGGCGCGGCAGCGGGACGGGCAGGGCGACCTGCAGGGTCGGGATGGGGTCGAGCATCGGGGCAGTGTAACGGGCAGGGCGGGATCCGATGGCAGAGGCGATCGCGTCGCCCGCGCCTGTGTGGGGGGACTTATAGATTGAGAACGGGGAAAAAACGGGAAAAAACGGGATGAAATGGGACGGAATGCCCGCCGCACGGAGGTTTCGCGCCCTGAGTGACCTCTACCGTTAGATATAGCCAAGGTTTGCGAAAAAGGCCGAACAAGGCTATCAGGGACACATGAAATGCAAAACGGCCGCCAGAGATGGCGGCCGTTTTTGCTTCGTTTAAAGGCCCTTTATCGGGCAGGCGGTGAATCCGGCGGATCGCACGGCGTGTGCAGGCAATCTTCCAGCCGCCGCAGCCTTGCCAGCACCTGGTCGAGCTGGTCGGCCCCCAGGTACTTCAACGCCGGAACGCCCTGGTGCTCCAGGGCGCGGTCCACTTCACGTTGCCACCCGTACCGGGCGGCAATGTCCTGAATCTCGATCTTTGCGCGGGCGCGCCTGAGATGAACTGCAATGGCGGGCGGCTCTACAGCCCTTTCGTTCCAAGGCGTTCGAGGAATCGCGTCCCTCAAGATCGCCCTCAGCCTACCTACCAGTTGACGCTGTTGCTCCATTCCTTGCCCCTGTGGTGATCATCCCGACCGTTTGCCGCGCGAAAGGACGAACCTCGGCCTCTGGCAGTCCTTTTTCCAGCAGTTGCAGCAGAAGCACCAACGCTTCGCCGTGCTGGGTCGGGGCCAGCTGGGCATTTGCGTCGTCCAGCGCCTCCTGCAGCAACTGTGCGGCGATCTTCACAGACCGGTGGCTCACAGCCTGAGACTGGCCTAAGCCATTGTTTTGACGCGATGTTTCGTCAGAATTCAGACGCTCAGGCCCTTGCCCGGACAGGAGCCAATCGGCGCTCCAGCCAAGCGCTACCAGGCGGCTGAGGCAGTCCGCCCCAATCTCGCGGACACCCCGCTCAAAGCGCCCGTAGGTGTTCTTGGCCACCCCGAGCTGGGCTGCCATCTCCCCCTGCGTCATCGACCCCCGAACGGTGGCCAGTCGCGCACCTATCGACACCCATTCGGGTTTCGCGCTTTCAACGTCTGAAGTGCGAAGCGAACTTTTCGTGGCGGTCATCGTTTCGCACTTCCTGTAAGTGTTTGTTTCATATAGATCAAATCGCAAAAAGCGCCGAACAGGTGTCACCTATCGAAGTGCGAAGCCCAATCCGGTGTTGACAAGCACCCAAATGGGGTTACGATCTGCTCCGTAGTCATCACTCAACGGACAGGTACGAAGTGTCAGCAACGAATGCCCCGAGAAAAGCCAGTCCTGCTAAGGACTGGCATCCCGCCGACATCGTAGCCGCGCTGCATCGCAGGAAGATCTCCCTGCGCCAGCTCGCACTACTGAATGGCTACACCAATGCGACCAGTCTCAACACCGCTCTCCGCCGGCCGTACCCGCAAGCCGAGGCCCTGATCGCAGAGGCGCTCGGAGAGCTTCCTCAGGTGATCTGGCCAACCAGGTACGACGGCGACGGCAAGCCGAACCGTGGCCAGGGGGGCCGCAAACCGCTGCTCCCCCCTGGTGCAAAGCCTAGCAGCCTGCGCGCAAGCCGCAATCCACAAATGGGTGCCGGCCAATGAAGGTCGCATCTATCTACACCAGCTTCCCCCCGGCACTGCGATGCCAACTACGAGCAGGAGACGCAAGGATGAATCGTCACCCCCGCCAGGACTTCCGCCCCCATGACTTTTTCCTGGCCCCCAAGCCGGTCGCCCAGACCGCCGGGACCATGGATTTTCGGGCTGCAGTCAGCGTCATGGTCGGCCAAATGCTGGAGAAAGCCCACGCGGCGGGCCTTGATCGCTACGAGGTAGCCGCTCGCGCCAGCCGCCTGACCGGCCAGCACATCTCCAAGGCCATGTTGGACGGCTACACCGCGCCCAGCCGCCAGACCTTCAACGTTCCGCTGTGGATCGCCCCGGTCCTGCAGGTCGTCTGCGGCTGCAGCGAGCTTGCGGAATGGCAGGCCGAAACCATTGGCGGCCAACTGCTGCTTGGTGCTGACACGTTGGACGCCGAGATCGGCCGCATGGAGCGGCAGCGTATGAGCGCAAACAAGAGGCTGCGCGCGCTGCGCTCCCTGAGCGAGAGGAGCCTGTAATGGCGGACGGTTCGCTGCCGAATCGAGACGCTCTCGATCTGGCCTCCCTGGCTGCGGCCCTCGGCAAGTCCAAGCGTGCGGTCGAACTCCGCGCCAACCGCGAGGAGTGGTCCTTTGAATCCCGCACCGTGCGGGGTGGTAAACAGCGCCTCTTCGCAGTGTCCAGCCTGCCGGTGGACGTGCAGGCGGCTGTCGCTCTTTCTACCCAGGCGGTGTCGCCAAAATCCCGCACGACCGGCAAGCGCGAGGTCAGCGAAGCGGCGATCAGCTCCGCATGGAAGCGATATGAAGCTGTCCCCCAGCATCTGAAGGACGAAGCGCAGCGCCGCCTTCGTGCCCTGCAGGCCGTCGAGAGCCTCGTGAAGGATGGCCGGCCGGTAATGGACGCTCGCACCCTGATCGCCGCCCAGCTGCAGCGTGAGAACGTGCGTGGCGCAAGCGTGGCCAGCCTCGGCCGATGGGCCGCGCTGGTCGCAAAGGTCGACACGCAGCACCGCTTGGCGGCGCTGGTGCCGGCGTACACCGGCCGTACCGCGAAGGCAGAGATTCCCGCCGAGGCATGGGACGTGTTCAAGGCTGACTACTTGCGGGTGGAAGCCCCCAGCGCGAGCAGCTGCTACGACCGTCTGCAGCGCATTGCTACGGTCAACGAATGGCCCGACTTGCCGTGCTTGAAGACCTTCCAGCGCCGCATTGAGGCCGAGCTGCCGCGCGCGGTGCTGATCCTGGCACGCCAGGGCCAGGAAAAGTTCAACCAAACCTTCCCGGCACAGGAGCGGGATCGCTCGGTCTTCCATGCATTGGAAGCAGTCAACAGCGACGGCCACAAATTCGACGTGTTCGCCAGGTGGCCTGACGGCACTGTGGCGCGTCCGATCATGGTCGGCGTCCAGGACCTCTATAGCGGCAAGCTGCTGGGCTACCGGATCGCCGAGACCGAGTCTGCCGACCTGGCCCGATTCGCCTTCCGTGACGTGATGGAGCGCTACGGCATTCCCTCGAAGGTCTGGCTGGATAACGGTCGCGGCTTCGCCTCCAAGATGCTTACGGGCGGCACCGCAAACCGATTCCGTTTCAAGGTGCGCGAGGACGATCCCACGGGCGTTCTGACCGCGATGGGCTGCGAGATCCACTGGGCTACGCCGTATCACGGCCAGGCCAAGCCCATCGAGCGTGCGTGGCGTGACCTCTGCGATCGAATCGCCAAGCATCCGGCCTTCGCTGGCGCTTACACGGGCAACAAGCCCGATGCGAAGCCCGAGAACTATGGCAGCAAGGCGATTCACCTGGACGAGTTCGTCCGGGTGGTCAACGAAGAGATCGCTGCCCACAACGCCCGTGAGGGTCGCCGCACCCGGACTGCCGCTGGCCGCAGCTTCGACGCCGCATTCCAGGAGAGCTACGCGACGGCACCGATTCGCAAGGCAACGCCTGAGCAGCTGCGCGAACTGCTGCTCTCGACCGACGTGGTTACTGGCGATCGCCGGGATGGCTCGGTCCGCCTGTCGGGCAACCGGTACTGGAGCGAAGCCATCGCGCCCTACGCGGGGCAGAAGCTGATGCTGCGCTTCGACCCGGAGCAGCTCCATCAAGCGGTTCAGGCCTACACCCTGGCCAACGTCTACATCGGTCAGGCCGAGTGCATCGCCGCCGTTGGCTTCGCCGATACCGGCGCGGCTCGCGAACACGCACGGGCCAAAAAGCAGTACCGGACCGCGACCCGCAAGCAGCTGGACGCAGAGCGCCGGATGGATGCTGCGAAGGTAGCCGCGCAGCTGCCTTCGCCGATGCCTGAAGAGCTGCCACCGGCAGGCGTGATCGCACCGATCTTTGGTCGCCGCAAGGCAGTGCCCCAGGTTGAGGCCGAGCATCGTCGCACTGGCACGGATGACAACGAAGTCGCCTTTATCTCCCTGATGGGTCAGATGGCCACGCGCAATCAGGCCACCTCGCTCTGGCCGGCACCGGAGGACGACGCGTAATGCAAACCGGCCAAGCGCAGACGGGATTTATGAGGCGACGGGAATACCTGGATCGCTTCGCCAAGGAAGGCTCCCACCCGGCTCGGTATCGAACCGCGGCCCGCATTCAATCCGGTGTCGACCTGAGGGTGAATCCTCGCGGCACCACGCCCGGAGCGGGCCTGGCAAAGCGGAAGGTCCGCCTCGCCAAGTTCAAGCGCCAGCCACTTCCACCGCAGCAACCCAACTTTCCCAAGGAACTTCGCACCATGAATGTCAGCACCCTGCCCACGGCACAGCTCGAAGAACTCTCCCCTGAGCAGCTGTCCGATCTGCGCGATCGCATCCGCGCTGTAGCAGAGGACGATAAGAGTTACTCCCAGGCCAGGATCGCCCGCGAAGCCGATCTCAGCGGTACGACGCTTTCCCAGTTCCTGGGCGGCTCCTACGCCGGCAATCTGCAGAACGTCGGCCGCAAGCTCAGCAACTGGCTCAATTCACTGACTGAGCGCAACAGCGCCGGCCAGATGCCTGAAGGCCCCGAATGGGTGAAGACCCAGACGGGCGAGAAGATCATCGCCGGCCTGCAGTACGCCCAGATGGCCAACGACGTGGTCGTGATTTGCGGCGGCGCAGGTGTCGGCAAGACCAAGGCCATCGAGCGTTACCGCAAGTCCAATCCGAACGTCTGGCATGTGGAGCTGACGCCCGCGACCGGCAGCGTGTTGACCTGCTTGCAGGAAATCGCCTTTGCCATGGGCATGCGTGACCTGACGAACTCCAGCGCCTACCTGCAGCGAGCCATCTTCGCCAAAGCGCGCGGCACCAACGGCCTGCTGGTGCTGGATGAGGCGCAGCACCTGTCGGTGCCGGCTCTGGATCAGGTGCGCGCCATCAATGACCAGGCGGGTATCGGCCTGGTGCTGTGTGGCAATGAGCGGGTGTACCAGCAGATGAGCGGCGGCAACCGCGCGGCCTACCTGGACCGCCTGTACAGCCGCGTCGGCAAGAAGATCGTGCTGAAGAAGGCAACTGTCGCCGATGCCGACGCGATCATCGCCGCCTGGGGCATCGAAGACAGCCCCTGCAAAGAACAGATCCGCTCGATCGCTGCGACGCCGGGTGCGCTGCGAGTCCTGAACAAGGTGCTGCGCCTGGCTGCCATTTACGCCAAGGCCAACAAGCGCAGCATCTGCTGCGATTCGATCCGCTACGCGGCGCAGGAGCTGGGGGTCCTGGGCTGATGGCCAGGCAGATTCCTCGCATCACGGCCGACCTGATCAGCGCGATCGCCGTGATCGAGCAGCTCTCCAGCAAAGAGGCGCTGCGCCAGCGCTGCCACGTTGTCCAGGCGATTGCCAAGCGCGGCACGCCCGTTGATGCCCTGACCGTTGGCGAGCTGCTCCAGCTCGCCAACGACTCCAAGCAGTACGCCAATCCACCGAGGGAGATTCCTGCATGACCAGTTCAACGAAGTCCGGACCGACCTTCAACGACCTTCTGCAGACCGCACAGGGTGCAGTGGCCCAGCTAGCCGGCCATGGCTGCGTGCCGCGCTCGATCTCCATCACGGGGGCCAAGCCGTTGATCGTGATTGACGCTCCGCGCGACCACGCCTTCCTCGGCGGTGTTCAGCACGTCCGCCGGGGCGGCGGCGAGATGGTCAATCGCACTGTCATGGCCGCGCCGTTCCACGGCTGCCAGATCGAATGGGACGTCTGCTCCTTGGCTCCAGTCCACACCCGGCACTGAAGCGACCAGGACGCATAGGAAACCAACATGACCAACTCCACCTACACCGATGCTCAGCGCGAAGAGGTCCAGAGCCGCATTGTGGCTGAAGCCGCCGCGCTGGGCGGGATGATCACGGCACCGCAGCTGCGGGAAGTCCTCGGCGATGTGCCCGCAGGCGAGCGTGCCCAGGCAGTAGTCGCCCTCCAGCAGCAGGGAAAGCTGGAGACGGCCGGCTCCGCTGCCGGGGCGATTCATTCGCTGGTCCGGCCGGCGATCGCCACCGTCATTGCCCGCGTCGGCCCCTACGAAGGGCTGGGCCTTCCGGCCAGTCCGTCGTGCCTGATTGAGGCAGCGCAGCCGCCGCGACGCCAGGACGATCCGCTCGCACTGCGCAACCGGATCAACGCCATCAGCCAGGACCTCGATGAGGCGCTGGTAGACGCCTGCAGCATCGAGCTGCCGCACACCACCATCCAGAACCTGCTGTCCGCCAGCCGCGCCACCCGCGCCGCCGCAGACAGCGTCAGCAACTGATCACGAAATGGAGAGCAACACCATGCAAGCTGCCACCATCCCCGCCGGTTATCGAGCGGATGCAAGGGGGAACCTGGTCCCCGAGAAGAACATCCGCCCCATCGACCAAGCACGCGACGAGCTGGTCGGTGAACTGGCGGCGGAAGCCAAGAAACTGAACGTGCTGCTGGCCGCCTTCAAGCTGCGCGCCCACGCCGACATCGCCGCATTCGTGCAGCTCAGCGCCGAGCAGTACCGGGTAGCGGTTGGCGGAAAGAAGGGCAATGTCACGCTCATCGCCTTCGACGGGCGTTTCAAGATCATTCGTCAGATCCAAGAGAGCATCCGCTTCGATGAGCGCCTGCAGGCCGCAAAGGCGCTGATCGATGCGTGCCTGATCGAGTGGACCGAGGACGCGTCCCCTGAGATCCGCGCCATCATCAACGACGCCTTCCGGATGGACCAGCAGGGCAACATCCGCACGGGCCAGGTTCTGTCGCTGCGCCGCCTGCAGATTGATGACGACCGCTGGCAACGCGCCATGCTGGCCATCGGCGAGGCCGTCCAGGTTGTGGGCAGCAAGTCCTACGTGCGCGTGTATGAGCGTGACGACAAGGGCAAGTACCAGCCCATCACCCTCGACATGGCGGGGGTCTGACATGGTCACGACCCAGCCCACCGCCGAGGTTCTTGAGCGCGCTGCCCAGATCGCCGACAAGACGGTCCGGAGCGACATCGAACTCTTCGCCAAGGACACATGGATTGATGACGTGCAGTTCTACGACGTCACCACGCCCCGGCTCTACGATGAGGACATCGCCGAAGTGAATGACGCGCTGGAGTACATCCAGCTGCGTGGGGACGTGTTCCCTTGGGTACTGCATCGGCACCCGATCCATCAGCACCTGGTCCGCTTTGAGGACAAGAAGGCGGGCGCAGGGTTGGAACAGGCCGGAGATGCTGGTGAATAAAGAAGACTGGCAGAAGTTCGAGGCCTCGCTGAAGCATCCCTTCGCAGGCGGTGCAGACCTCAAGGCTGACGGCCACGTTCTTCAGGTGCGGGTGACGCCCTTGAAGAACCTGCGCTACACGATCAGCGTTTATGTGGATGGCTGCATCAAGGACGAATACATGCGGACCGGGAGCGCCATTGGGAAGAAGTTCTACCGCGACGAGAAGGTATGCATATACACGAGGACCGACCAGGCAAAGATGGCAAAGGACTGGGGCAAGCGCTGGGCCAAGAAGGCCATCGCAGAGGCCACGTTCGTGATCCACGTACCCAACTGGAACACGGTTACGTCGCTGCGCCGCCACCTGACGAAGACCTGCTCCAGCATCGAGCTTGTCCGCGCGGGCTATCCGGTGGAACCAGAATGACCGCCAAGAAAGACCCCCGGCGGGCACAGATCGCCAAGATCCACGTCGCTGTGTCCCAGTTGGGCATGGATGACGACACGTATAGGGATCTGCTGCGGCGCGTGACCGGAAAAGACTCTTCCGCACGCATGTCGGTGGCTGAGCGCGACCAGGTCCTGCAGGAGCTGAAGCGCTTGGGGTTCCGCGACGGCAAGAAAGCAGACGGTTCCTCAGCGTTCCCTGGGCGGCCTGAGGCGGTGGACGGAACCCCGCTGCTGCAGAAGGTGGAGGCGCTACTCGCTGACGCCGGCCGACCCTGGAGCTACGCGACTGCGGTGGCGACACGCATGTTCCAGGTAGAGCGCCTGGAGTGGTTGAACAGCGACCAGCTGCATCGGCTGGTCGCGGCATTACAGATTGACGCCAAGAGGAGCGGCAGGCAGTGACCGATCAGACCAGCTACGAGCAAACGATGAAAGCAGCAACGGAGAGCGCCCTGCAAATGACCTTTGAACGGGTGATGACACTGCCGCCCGTCCAGGTGATCCCCTACCTGACCAACATGGTGCAGATCGGCGTGGAGCTGCTTCGGGCCGGCGGTAAGGAGGACGCCTTCGTGCGTGAGTTCCTGGGAGCGGCCACGGCCAGCCTCGACTCGCCGCCCAAGTTCACCCTGAAGGATCTCCGGGTCCACTGATGAAAGCCACCTGTCCCGAATGTGGCTGCCAGGGCCACGTCGTTACCTTCTTCGTTGAAGAGGACGGCAAACGCCTGGCGATGACCATGGCCGGCATGCCCAGCCCGGAGCTGGGAAAGGCCGTGCTGGGCTACCTCGGCCTCTTCAAGCCGCCGAAGACCGCCCTGCGCCTCCAGCGAGCGGCCAAGATCGCCCAGGAAGTAGCTGACTTGGTCGCAAAAGGCGATGTGTGTCGTGACGAGAGGTCGGGCATCCGCCGCCCGGCGCGCCCTGCCCAATGGGCTGCCGGCATTGAACAGATGCTGGCGCAGCGCGCCTCGCTCTCGCTTCCACTGGAATCGCATGGCTACCTGCGCTCCGTCGTTTTCGGACTGGTCGACAAGATGGACGCGGCCGCTGAGCGTCAGCGCGAGTCGGATGCGCGAATCGGTAGGCATCTAGAGCGGTCCCCTGGTGGGACCGCCAGCGTCGACGTGTCCCCCAACAAAGAAACGCCGCTGCAGAGCGCGCTGGCTTGGATCGCACAGATGGTGGAGTTTGGGCAGTTCACCCCTGAAGAGGCGGAAGAAGAGCGCCGCAGGGCACGCGAGAAGCACGGAGACCAATGATGGATGACCAGCGCGATCTGATCGGAATGCCCGCAGGCGACGAGGCCGAAGAGATGCTCGCGCGTGCGCCCATGGAACTGCCCGAGGCTCAGTGGGCTGGGATGCTGAGCGCCCTGGTGGCTGTTGTAGAGAGCAAGTTCCGGCGCTTAGGCTTGGACGAGGACACCGCGACCAGGCTGGCGATCGCCGCCGTCCTGGCCCAGGGCGAGTACGCTGGCGGGCGGTCAATCTACATCCCGCGAGGAGTGCGGCTGAAGAACGCGCTGCGGGATGCTGATATCTACCGCCGGGCCAAGAGGGGTAACATTCCCCGCCTGGCGCAAGAGTTCGACCTGACCGAGGTCAGTGTTTACCGAATTCTTCGCGAGCAAAGGGATCTTTACCTTGCCAGGGTGCAAGGCCGGCTGAATTTTGGAGATGAGGCGTGAAGGGAGTATCTGAGAACAAGGAACTGGTCGTCGTGGCATGTCTGGTCGTCGCCCTTGTGGTCGGTGGTTCTATCTGGGCGGGCTGGGGAGCAGACATGTGGAGATTCCACAAGGCGCGCTCCCTTGTCGCAGAACAGATGCGCTATCCAGACCCGGTATTTAGGAAGCTTCGTATGGGGAACGACAGCTACTCGGTGTGCGGCGAGGTCAGCAGCGGCGGAGCCATGTTTCGACGGTTCTATGCCGGCGAGGCTTATTCGCGAGTCGATCCCGATCCCAGCAACGGTCGAATCCCGGAAATGGTGGATCATTCGTTCTGGAAGGAATACTGGGCAGTCTGCTCCGATAGGCCCTGAGTTCACCAAGGCCCGCATTTAGCCCATAAAGCCCCGCTCCGGCGGGGCTTTTTCATTGACGGATGTTAGTCCCCCCGAGTCGGCGCGCGCGCGGATGCTGTGCGTACCGGGGGACGAAGAGGCGCAGCAGCGCCAGCGCACCCCGCTACCCATCAAAGCGGAGCGCGCATGCAACCCAACAACCCCTTCCTTCGTCTCACCTCAGCTGCCGGATCGCTACTCGACCGCATCGGCCACATCTGGCTGTGGTTCGCGATCAGCCTGGTGCTGCTCTTCGTTGTCGGCCTGATCAATCCGGTGCTGGTGGCGTCCTACATCTGGGCGGCCTCCAAGCTGACGATGGCCGCAGCCATCGGCTTCGGCGTTGACCTGAGCGTTTTCCGTGGTGGCGATCCCCGCTACCTGCAGGACGGTATCGAGAAGTCGATGGCCCAGACCCGCCGCGTCACCTTGATCGCCGCGGCAATGATCGCGGCCGGGCTGATCGGATGAGCCGGCGCGGCTACCCTGACCGGGCGCTGCGCCTCCTGGGCCTGGGACTGTTGGTCCTGCTCGCCTGCATATCGGTCGTCAGCTGCCGCACGGCTCAGGCAGCCGAGCCGCGCCCGACGACTGTCCGAGTCGCACCGGCGTCTGCGCTGTACCGTCACCGCGTAGAGCAGGCAACGGCGCGCGCATGGGGCATTCACGGCAGCCCGGCCCGTCTCGCGGCCCAGTTGCACCAGGAGTCGGGCTTCCGCGCTGATGCAAGGTCGCCCGTGGGTGCCCAGGGCATTGCGCAGTTCATGCCGGCGACCGCCACCTGGATCGCTACGGTGTTTCCCAAGGAGCTGGCGGCCTTCGATCCCTGGAACGCACAGCAGGCCATCTTGGCAGCGGCGCTCTATGACCGATGGCTCCTGGACCGCGTCGCTGTCTACGGCAGCGGCAGGATGTCCGAGTGCAGCCGATGGGCCTTCACGTTCCGTGCCTACAACGGCGGCGAGAAGTATCTGAACCGGGAGCGCGGTTTGGCCAACGCAGCAGGCGCAGACCCTAACGATTGGCACGAGGTCGCCAAGTTCCGCTCCCGTGCCGATTGGGCGCACCGCGAGAACATCGGATACCCCCGGCGGATCTTGCTTGTCCTGGAGCCGGCCTACATCGCCGCCGGTTGGCCGGGGAGTTCCCCATGTCAGTGACCGCCCTCGAAATGGTTCGGATCAAGGCATTGGCCATCGTCCTGGTACTGGCTGCCTCCATCGGGGTCGGGGCGTGGGCCGGGCATCGATGGGCCGAAGGCGAGCAAGCCATCTCGGAACGAGGCGAAAAGACCGCCTACCTCGCAAGCCTGCAGGACGAAATCACCCGGCTTCAGACCCAGACGGCGGAGTCGGCCTTGGCCTATGCCGAAGCGACGGAACGGCTGAACGCCATTGCCAGTTCCCTGGAGAAAAATCGTGAAGAAAACCGCAAGTTCGCCGAGGGCCAGCAGGCCGCGCTGGCGGCGCTGCTGGATCGGCGTCCTGAGCTGCGCGCTGCTCGCGCTGGCGATGACGTCCTGCAGCACTGGAACCGCAGTAACCAGGGCAAGCCCGCCGCCGCCGCCCCCGCCGTCAATTCCCGCGAGCCTCAAGCAAGAGTGCCCGGCGCTCCCGATGGCTCCGAACGATCTGTGGGCGACCCTGCTGGGAAATCACGACCTGGTCGCGACCCTGTATCACGACTGCAGCGATCGCGGCAGAGCGTTGATCCTGGCCGCCGACGAATGGGAGGCCACGGCCTGGCAATGGTATTGCCGAGCGCTGGAGGCGCAGGTCCGTCCTGCGGCCTGCACGGATGAAGGACGGAGCAAGCGCGAAAGACCTGCTGACGCTCCGAAACGAGTACGAGCATCTGGCGCTGACGTGCCGCACTGAAGCCAAGAGGCAGCGCGGCGATCGCGCTGCCGCCCTGGAGGGACAAGCCCGCGCCTATGTCGGTTGCGCCGCTGACCTCAACGACCTGATCAATGGAAGGAAACACCCGAGTGCAAGACGACGTTGATATGGCGGGCGAAGTCGACGCCAGGGCCTGGGAGCTGTTTGAGCAGACCCAGCGTGCGCGGCAGGCGCACCAAGCTGGCCCGCCCGCAGTCCTGCAGCCGATGAACTGCGTTGACTGCGGCGAAGAGGTGCCGGTCGCGCGCCAGCGCGCAGTTCCTCATACGCGCCGCTGCATCGGCTGTGCCGAAGCCCTGGAGGCGTGATGAGCGACCCGGTTATGGCGGGTCCCATCGTGATTGGCCTGCTGGTGCTGGTAGCCGCACTGGTGGCCATCAACTTGATGGTTGGGGTGGTGCTTTGGTGGCGTCACTCCGGCCTGGCTGACCGGGTCACGAAATTGGAAGTCCACAACGAGCATCGCATCACCCGCGAGGAAGTCCGCCAGGTGTTCGATCGGCTGGCCACGCTCGAAGGCAAGACCGACGCGACGAACATCATGCTTAGAACCGTCCAAGAACATCTGTTGGAGAACGATTGAATGACCCAGAAAACCTTTGCCGAGAGTCTCCGCGAGGACCGCCGCTTGGTGCTGCTGCGCCTGCTGGCTGAGCAGAACGGCTATCGCGCCAACAGCTCCACGCTGCATTCCGGCCTTCACCATTTGGCCGTCGCCGGTACGCGCGACGACGTACTGACCGACCTCACCTGGTTGGGCGAGCAGGGCCTCGCCCGCGTCAGCGAGGCTGTGACCGGCGTCCTGGTCGCCGAGCTGACTGGTCGCGGCCTGGACGTGTCCAAGGGCCTCGCCGCTGTGCCGGGTGTCAGCCGCCCGAGTCCCCGGTAATCGGCATGACGGCCCCACGACGCGGCAAGTCCAGCATCCAGCGCCTGCCCCCGGAGCAGCGAAGCCACATCGAGCGGCTGCTCCGGGAGGACAGGCTCACCCTGATCGAAATGATTGCCGACCTTCAGGAGCGGTTCCCAGGAGAGCCTGCGGCCGACGTATCGAAGTCGGCACTGCACCGCTACGGCAAGGGCTTCGCCGAGCTGACGTCCAAGATGCGCGAGATCGAGGCCGTCTCCCAAGCGCTGGTCGGCGAGCTGGGCGAAGGCGTCGGCGAGAAGGCCGGCGCGCTGCTTGGCCAAGCCATCACCACGCTGGCTACGAATGCCGCGCTGAAAGCCCACGAGAAAGAAGACGTGAGCATTGAAGACGTGCGGAAGCTCGCGCGCGCGGCCAAAGATGCGATGGACACCCAGCGCGTCAGCGTCAACGTGCGCCGTGCGATCGCCCAGGACGCCCGAGAGGCGCTGCAGCGTGAGCAGGCCGCGAAGCTGGACAACGTGGTGAAGTCTGGCGGTCTCTCCGAAGAGACCGCCAACGACTTCCGCAAGAAGATCCTAGGAATCGGTTGATGGTCATTGCTACGTCCAAGCCTAAGGCCACCGGCCCCTCCGGCCCGCGCAAGACCGCACTGGCGGTCGCCACGGCGAATGCTGGCCAGCTCGATGCGGATCTGGGCCGCGCCCTGCCGGCATCGCTGGCAGCGGAGGTGAATAGCGCGGTCGACGCCGTTCTGCTGCGATACCAGCAGGACTGGGTGGCCGACGACAGCGACCTGAAGGTGGCTGAGAAGAGCCGCCGAGTCGGTCTGACCTGGGCAGAGGCTTCCGACAACGTCCTGGTCGCTGCTAAATCCCGCCAGGGCGGCGGGATGAACGTGTACTACATCGGCTACAACATGGACATGGCCATCGAGTACATCGAGGCCTGTGCCATGTGGGCACGCGTGTTCAACCAGGTGGCCGAAGAGGTCGAAGAAGGCGAAGAGGTCTTCAAGGACGGCAACGACGAGAAGTCGATCAAGACCTACACGATCCGCTTTGCCAGCGGCTTCCGAATCGTGGCGCTGTCCTCCCGGCCCGCTAACCTGCGCGGTAAGCAGGGCGTCGTGGTGATCGATGAGGCTGCGTTCCATGGCGCGCTCGATGAGCTGCTCAAGGCAGCCCTGGCGTTGCTGATCTGGGGTGGCAAGGTCCGTGTCATCAGTACGCACGACGGCGATCAGAACCCGTTCAACGAGCTGGTGAATGAGATTCGGGCCGGCGCACGAAAGGGAAGCGTCCACCGCATTACCTTCAAGGAAGCCGTGGAGCAAGGCCTCTTCGGCCGTGTGTGCATGCGCAAGGGCGTGCCCTGGGACATCGACGCTCAAGCCAAGTGGATTGCTGGTGTCTACGCGTTCTATGGCCAGGCATCGGAAGAAGAGCTGGACGTGGTGCCGAGCCAAGGCTCCGGCGCGTGGCTGACGTCCGCTCTGGTGGAACAGCGCATGTATGGCGCACCGGTTCTGCGATACACCTGTCCCAAGGGGTTTGAGCAGCAGCCAGACGTTGTCCGCTGGAACGCCGTCCAGGAATGGCTGGATCTGGAAGTGCGTCCGCTCCTTGCAGAGCTATCCCCCGAGCTGCAGAGCGTGTTCGGCCAGGACTTCGGCCGCACCGGCGACCTGACAGTGATGGTGCCCGCCCAGATCGAGCAGAACCTGCGGCGGCGCATTCCCTTCCTGCTGGAGCTGCGGAACATGCCGCACAAGCAGCAGGATCAGGTGGCCAAGTACGTGATCAAGGGCCTGCCTCGGTTCGTCAAGGCCGCCGTGGACGCTCGCGGCAACGGTAACGCGGTCTCCGAGTTCCTCGCCCAGGAGTTCGGCTATAGCAGGGTCGACCTGGTCATGGCCACCGAGACCTGGTACCGGGAGAACATGCCGCCGCTCAAACAGGCATTCGAGGACGACACCATCGCCGTGCCGCGCGACAAGGACGTCCTGGCCGACCTTCGCGCCATCAAGATGATCAAGGGTGTTGCTCGTGTACCCGAGCGCTCCACCGGAAAGGACGGTGGCCAGCGCCACGGGGACGCCGGCATCGCCATCGCACTCATGTACTACGCCAGTCGGCACCCCGGCTCGGAAATGGCATGGACCGCCATGCCCAAATCCAGCCGCGGATTCGACACCGTCGCCCACGGCGACGACGACCTCTCTATTCCGGAAGCTGAAGCATGGTGACCCAATCCCGCATCCTCGGCCCTGACGGCCAGCCATTCCGTGTGGGCGAGCTGGCTACGCCGCAGACCGCCCATGCCACGCAGCTCCAGCGGGAGTTTCAAGGCCATCCGTCGCGCGGACTGACCCCCACGCGCCTGGCCTCCATCTTGCTGGCTGCCGAACAGGGCGACGTCATTCGCCAGTACGAGCTGTTTGAAGACATGGAAGAGCGCGATGGACACATCTTCTCGGAGATGTCCAAGCGCCGTCGTGCCGTAGCTGGCTTGCCCTGGAAGATCGCTCCACCCAAAAATCCAAGCGCTGCCGAACAGAACGCCGCCGAGCAGCTGCAGGAAATGTTGGAGTCGATGGACAACCTCGAAGGCATCCTCTTCGACACCACGGATGCCATCGGCAAGGGATTCGTCAATCAGGAAATCGAGTGGGAGCGCGTTGGAGCTGGCTGGCAGCCCAAGAGCATCCTCCACAGGCCGCAGTCGTGGTTCCAGTTCCATCGTAGCTACCAACAGGAGATCCGCCTGCGCAATGGCTCTGGGGAGGGCGAGGCACTCCGGCCGTTCGGCTGGATCACCCACACCCATGCCGCCAAGAGCGGCTACATGGAACGATCGGCGTTGTTCCGGGTCCTGGTCTGGCCCTACCTGTTCAAGAACTACAGCGTGGGTGACCTGGCTGAGTTCCTGGAGATCTATGGCATCCCCATGCGCATCGGCAAGTACCCGCCGGGCGCCTCCGAAAAGGAGAAGCTGACGCTGCTGCGCGCGTTGATGCAGATTGGCCACAACGCGGCCGGCATCATCCCGGAGGGGATGACCATGGAGTTCCCCGCCACAGCTGAGGGAGATCCCAAGGCATTCGAGCTGATGATCGAATGGTGCGAGCGGAGTCAGAGCAAGGCCATCCTGGGTGGCACGCTCACCAGCCAGGCGGACGGTAAGAGCAGCACCAATGCCTTAGGAAATGTCCACAACGAGGTCCGCAAGGAACTCAAGGACGCGGACGGCAAGCAGGTCGCTACGACACTGACGCGCGACCTGGTCTACCCGCTGGCCGTACTCAACGGTCTGGTGCCGCAGGGCGATCGCCGCCGCTGCCCGCGATTCGTGTTCGACCTCGCTGAATCGAAGGACATTACCGTCTATGCGGCCGCGCTGCCGGCGCTGGTTGGGCTGGGAATGCGCATCTCGCCATCCTGGGCGCACACCGAGCTGGGGATTCCGGAAGCCGCCGCCGATGAGCCGGTGTTGGGCGCTGGGCCGGAGATGACTCTGGGCGGCCGAGCCGCGCTGAGCCGCACCGGGCTGCCGGGGGCGGTCGCGGTGGCCAGCGCGCAGCCTGTGCCCAAGGATCGGGAGGACCAGCTCGTCGCACTGGTCGCCGAGGAGGTCGATCCCGTGATCTCCGATTGGGTGGGTCAGATCCAGACCCTGGTCGACAGCGCCCAAACGCTGGAGCAGATCCGCGACGGGTTGCTGGGCCTGTTGCCAGGTTTGTCTACGGCCCAATTCACCCGCGCCATGCAGCATGCGCTGGCCATCGGCGGCGCGGCTGGGATGCTGGATGCGTTGGAGGACAGCCGTGGCTGAGATCCGGGGTGGCTTCGGCAGCATGCCCGAGGCCGAGCGCTACTTCCGGGGTAAGGTCAACCTGCCCACCCGGCGCTGGAATGATCTGTGGCAGGGACAGCATGCACGCGCGTTCGTCGTGGCTGGTGCTACGCGCGACGCGCTGCTCACGGATCTGCGCCAAGCGGTGGATGCAGCCATCTCCAAGGGTGAGACGCTGGAGGACTTCCGCGCCCGGTTCCGGGACACTGTTCAGCGGAATGGCTGGACGGGCTGGACCGGCGAAGGCACGCCCGGCGGCGAGGCTTGGCGCACCTCGGTCATCTATCACACGAACCTGCGCACCTCCTACATGGCCGGCCGCTGGGAGACGCTCAAGCGCTTCCCCTACCTGCGGTACAAGCACAACTCCGTCCGCAATCCCCGCGAGCAGCACAGGGCGTGGAACGGGATCATCCTTCCGTCGAATGATCCCTGGTGGGTTGTCCACTACACCCCAAATGGCTGGGGCTGCCGCTGCACGGTGGTGGGTGTGTCAGAGGCCAAAATGCGGGCGATGGGCTGGAAGGTGAGCGAGCGGCCGATCAGCATCCAGGGCGATCCGCCACCGGAGTGGGCCTACCACGTCGGCCATGCTGCCAGCGGCAGCCACATTGCCGACGCGGCTCTGGCCAAGGACGCCGGGGCCAAATGGTCTGAGCTGCCTGGGCGCAGCGCGGCCGAGCTGGGCCGACCTTCCCAGGTGCCGCTGGATTCGGCGATCGCCCGTCCTCTGGCCAGCGGCATCCGCGATCCGGAGCGGGTACGCGAAGTCTGGCGCGAGCTGTACGGCGAGACCTCGACCTTGCGCGATCCTTCCGGCGACGAGGTGCTGCTTACCGACCAGGTCATCGAGCATTGGCTGGAGAAGCCATCTCGCCTTGACGGCCGGGAGAAGTATTTGCCCCTGCTGGCGGAGACGATCCAGAACCCGTTTGAGATCTGGGCCAACTTCGCCCAGAACGACGCTGGCCAGATCGGGCTGCGCCGCTACTACGTCAAACGGGTCGAGGTCACGGAGGACGAAGGTGGAGCGCAGAAGCGATACGCACTGACGATGATCGCCGAGGTGCTGCCGGGTGGCGTTTGGGGGTCGTTTGACTTCTTCCGGGGCAACAAGCCGCAGCCGCGATCGCGGCAAGGGTTGTTGGTTTGGGGGCGTTCGGAGGAATGAGCCTTTGCACACAGACGCGCCAGCTCGCTCTGCGGCGCTTCCTGCAGGACCTCGGGGGCTGGCCCATCCTGTGGAAGGATTGCGGCCCGGAGGCCGCTACACCAGGGGCGGCTGGTCCCTGGTCCGTGCCCGGAGAATACCATGGCAAATGAGCCGCTGATTCTGCACCTGGACACCGACCAGGCCGAGCGCTGGTTCGGGAACCTGGTGCGCCGAGGGTCCGACCTTTCGGGTCTGATGGCCCAGATCGGCGAAGACCTGACCGAAAGCACCCAGGCTCGCTTTGATACGGGGGTGGGGCCGGACGGGATCGCCTGGCAGCCGTTGGCTGACGGTTCCGGGCGAACGCCGCTTAATGACACGCGCCGCACGCGGGACGGTATCCACCCGCTGTCCGGCGGGGACTGGGTCGAGATCCGCGCCGACTCCAAGCAGGCTCGATGGCACCAGGAAGGCACGTCGCCCTATGTGATCGAGGCGAAGAACGGAAAGGCGCTGTACTGGCCGGGCATGCAGATGCGCACCAGCAAGTCGGGCAATGAAGGCCCGGCCTTCGTCCGTAAGGTCAACCATCCTGGATTGCCTGCACGCCCCTTCATGGGGGTTAGCGAGGAGGACGGCGATGCGATCGAGCAGCTCGCCGTGGCCTGGCTAGAACTGGATGCCGAACCCTCGAATTTGGGTCCGCCCTAAAACGGCCCCAGAGGCCCCCTGTGGCCCCCTGAGCGCGGCCACCGTCCGTGGCCGCCCCCGCGATGGGGGTGTGGGGCGATTTAAACGCCTTTCAAACGCCATCAGGGCCGGGCGTGAAGCCCGCGTTTCCTTCGGGGCCGTTTTTTTCGCAGAACGTGTACAGTTTGGCCTGCGGTCGAGGTGCAGTTCCTCCCGCGAATTTCACTGACGCATGTTAGTCCCGGCTCCAAGCGTCCACCGGCCAATCTGGCCGGGATGAATAAGACCTCCCTCGCTGCCAATCTCCTGTCCGTCGCGGTTGCCGCGTGCAGCTACTCCCTGCCGCCCCAGTTCCCCGACGACCGTATTGTCGAAATCCAGCTGACGCCTGCAGGCGCGTTCCGCCCGAACGATGGGCGGGAGATGAAGGTCGCCGCATGGAAGATCGATGCCGGCATCGCCACCCAGGTGATCGCGCGCTTCAACGCGCGGAAGAACCCGCCTGTCGTCGACTACGAACACCAGACGTTGCACAAAGAAACCAACGGGCAGCCCGCGCCGGCCGCTGCCTGGATGCGGGCGCTGCAATGGCGCGAAGGGTCTGGGCTTTGGGCCACCGTCGAGCTGACACCCCAAGCCGCTGAGCAGATCCGCTCCGGCGAGTACCGCTACATCTCGCCGGTCTTCCTCTATGACGAGAAGACCGGCGAGGTGCTGGCCATCGAGATGGCGGCCATCACCAACACCCCCGCAATCGACGGCATGCAAGCGATGTCGCTGCGCGCCGCTGCGACTTTCGCGTTCCACCCAGACCCCGAGGAATCCTCAATGACCCTGCTCGAAGCCCTGCTGGCCGCCCTTGGCCTGCCCGCATCCACCACCGAGGATCAGGCGATTGCTGCCTGTTCCGCCCTGCAGGCCCACGCGGCCGCACTGAACGCCCAGCTCGGCGCTGAAGGCTCGGCGGCAATCGCCGCTTGCACCGCGCTCAAGACCAAGGCTGCAGGCGCAGCACCGGACCCGGCCAAGTTCGTGCCCATCGGCGTGGTCGAAGAGCTGCAGGGGCGGGTCGCGGCGTTGAGCGCCAAGCAGACCGCTGGCGAAGTCGCCGCCCTGGTCGACGCGGGCCTGGCGGACGGTCGCATCCTGCCGGCCATGAAGGACTGGGCCACCGATCTGGGCAACGCCAATGTCGCAGCGCTGACCTCCTACCTGGAAAAGGCCGCCCCGATCGCCGCGCTGACCTCCAGCCAGACCGGCGGAGCCGCCCCGGCCGTCAAGGACGAAAACGGCCTGACTGCTGCCGAACTGGCCGTCTGCAGCCAGACCGGCATTTCCGCCAAGGACTTCGCGGCCGCCCGGCCGCAGGCCTGAACGCCCTCAATCCACAAGGACACATGAAATGACCGCAGCCACTCAAGGCCGCAACACCAAACGCCGTTCCGGCGAGCGCGTAGGCCATATCGTCAACCCCGGCACCACGATCTACGCGGGCACGCTCGTAGCGCTGCTCCTGGCCAACGGCAATGCGGTGCCGGCCGGCACTGCCGGCGCTGGCAACGCCGTTGGCGTGGCCGAAGACACCGTCATCGGCGATGGCAGCGCGCTGGTCGACACCTGGCGTGGTGTCGCCTTCCTCTTCGGCAACAGCTCGGCTGCGGACGCCATCGGCCGTGCCGACATCGGCGGCGACGCCTTCGCCGCCGATGACCAGACCGTCGCCAAGACCGACAACAGCGCCGCTCGCAAGGTGGCCGGCAAGGTCATCGATGTGGATGCCGGCGGCGTCTGGGTCGTGGTCGGCTGATTCCCTCTCTTTCTCGGAAACCCTTCGCATGATCATCAATCGCACCAACCTGTCCGCGCTTTACATCGCGTTCAACGCGGCTTTCCGCCAGGGCCTGGGCCAGGCTCCCTCGCAGCACCTCAGCATCGCCACCCCGGTGCCGTCCACGACCGGCTCCGAAGAGTACGGCTGGCTGGGCGCATTCCCCAGCGTGCGCGAGTGGATCGGCGACCGCGTCGTCAACGGCATCGAGACGCACGGCTACACGATCAAGAACAAGAAATACGAAAGTACCGTTGGCGTGCCGCGCGACAAGATCGAGGACGATCAGTTCGGCATCTACACCCCGATGATGCAGGAGATGGGGCGGTCGGTTGCAGCTCACCCGGATGAGCTGGTCTTCAGCCTGCTGCGCAACGGCAACGTGGCGCTGTGCTACGACGGCCAGAACTTCTTCGACACCGACCATCCGGTACTGGGCGAGGACGGCAAGACCACCACCCAGAGCAACTGGGACAACAACGGCGGCAACGGCCAGGCCTGGTATCTGCTGGACACCAGCCGTGTGCTGAAGCCGATCATCCTGCAGGAGCGCAAGGCCCCCAACTTCGTTGCCAAGACCAGCGAGACGGACGACAACGTGTTTGACCGCGCCGAGTACGTCTACGGCGTCGACTGCCGCCGTAACGTCGGCTTCGGCTTCTGGCAGCTCGCCTACGGCAGCCGCAAGGAACTGAACGAAGAGAACCTGGTCGCGGCCTACACCGCCATGGCTGAGCGCAAGGGCGACCACGGCCGACCGCTGGGCATCAAGCCCAGCCTGCTGGTGGTCACGCCGGGCATGAAGTTCAAGGCCGACAAGCTGGTCAGTGCATCGACCTTGGCCAGCGGCGCAGAAAACGTCCTCAAGGGCCTGGTCAAGGTCGAAGACTCGCCCTGGCTGCTGTAACGCCACAGCCCCGGCCGGTGCTTTCGGGCACCGGCCTCTCGCTCACCACCAAATAGGAGTGGCCAGTGGCCAACGAACAAATCAACGTGAAGTCGCGCCAGGAACGGGGTCGGTGGCGCGCCGGTAGGCATTTCACCCGTCAGGGCGAAATCATCGACGTGTCCGACCTGAAGAAGGGCCAGCTGGAAGCCATCAAGGGCGATCCCGAGCTGATCGTCCAGGACGTGGCGGCCAAACAGGACAAGACCTCCGATGAGCTGGCGATCGCACGCCAGAAGGCCGCGACCAAGAACGCCGCAGGCAAGGCCTCCTGGACCGAAGCCGAAGGGAAGGCCAAGGAAGCGGCCGGGCTGGATGACGCAGCATGGGCCGCCTTGGCCCCGGCGGATCGCGTCGGCCAGATCGAAGCGCACCTGGTCCCGGAGAGCTGATCGATGAGCTACGTCACCCTCACGCAGCTGGCCGAACTCCCCGGTGCGCTCGAACTGGCACAGGTGGCCACCGACAAGGGGCAGCGCCCCGTCGCAGCCGAGCTGATGGACGCCACCCTGCGTGGGGGTGACCGTAGCGCATATGCGCCCGCTGAGATCGTCCGGGCCGATGCGGCAGCGGCACGCATCCAGGAAGCGGTCACCCAGGCGAGCGCGGTCATGGACGGCTATCTGTCAAAGCGCTATCCGCTTCCCCTGGTGGAATCCAATCCGATGCTGTCCACCTGGGCGCGGGCCATCACCCGTTACCAGCTCCACGGCGACCGCATTTCCGATGAGCGAAGCGACCCCATCGCCCGCGACTACCGGGACGCCCTGCGGTTCCTGCAGCTCATCTCCGAGAGCAAGTTCCACCTGGGGGCGAACGACCCCACCACCGGAACTGCCAGCATGGGCGACTTCATCTTCCACCCTGGCAACAAAGTGTTCGGTCGGGATCGCCGCCCGTGACAGTCGGGCCGTACCCCGTCATCAACGTGATCGAGCGGCTCCGCGCTCGGGCACCCGTGCTGCTGGATGTCGGCTCTGCGGCTGACCTGCAGACGGCCCTGGAGCAGAAGCCCACGCTGGACTGCGTCGCTTTCGTTACTTCGGCCGAACTGGGGCGTAAGCCCAAGTACACCGGGCCGCTCTACGTCCAGGACGTCGACGTCACGCTGCGCGTTGTCCTCATGGTCCGCAACTACTCCGGTCAAGCGGCCGGTACCGGCGCCCGCGACCAGATGGATCAAGCGGTGGTGCCGGCAGTGCGAGCGGCCCTGCTGGGCTGGACGCCGGTTGATGAGTTTGAGGGGCTGACGTTCCAGGCCGGACGGGATGAGCGGTTCGACGCCGGCTTCCTCACCACCCAGCAGGTATTCGGCACGTCCTACCGCATGCAACAGAAGGTATCGCCATGACCCACAAACCCACCCCCACCGCTGGTGGTGCCTGGCGCGTCATCGACGGCCGCCTGGTCAACGAGACCGAGGCTCCCGCCAAGCATTCGCCAGCCGCAGCCCCCGTCAAGCCGGCGCGTCCGCCGCGCCAGAACCCGCAACCCACCAAGGAGTGAACCGTGGCCCAGCCCAACCTGGAATCTTTCAAACGACGCGGCCTGGCGCTCGCTCTGCGCGCCAGTGCCAGCGTGCCGGTCGTGCCCACCGCCGCGAGCAATGGCGTGCTGCTCTTCAACGGCACCAGCGGGACGGAGTTCGACAAGATCGAGCGTCCCATCGACCGTCCATTCCTTACTGGTCAGCCGTTCGCAGTCGGCGCAAAGCGCGCCTTTATCGAAGGTGAGTTCGAGCTTTACCCGCCGAGCGCGCCGGGTGCAGCCGACGAAAGCGATGCGGACTGCGGCATCCTGCTGCTCCCGGCTGGCATGACTGTCGTCAAAGACGCCGCCGCGAAGACAACCCGCTTCAACCCGATCAGCTCCAACGTCGCCCTCAGCGACGCCAAGTTCTGGCATGCCGGTACCGTCAAGAACGTCAGCGCGGCGCGACACAACGTCACCAGCCTGATCCTCGCGGTCGGCGATCGCTTCAAGGGCAACGTCCGCATCCAGGGCGACTACGAGACCATCGGCGAGGATGCCCTGCCGGAGATCGCGCTGCCGACCACCGTGCCGACCGTGGCCAGGGCGGACAACACTGTCACCACGATCAAGGTGCCTGGCGGTGCCGGCCTGGTGTGCTGGGCCAAGTCGCTTTCGGTGGACGTGGCCAACACCATCACGCCGAAGGAGTACACCTCCCACAAGGAAACCGGCATCACCGATCGCGCGCCCACCTGGACGGCGCGCATCGCCAAGACGGCCTTGGCGGACTTCAACCCGTGGCAGGTTCGTGACGACGCCACGATCATCCAGGTGGCGCTGCGCCTGACCGAGAAGTCCAAGCTGTACAGCGAGCTGGGCATTCGCGGCCAGATCGAGACGGTGAACGAGACGGACATCGATGGCGACTACGGCTGGGAGATGTCCGGCCCCTGCGTGGCCAACGATGCCGGTGGCGACGAGTTCTACATCGAGTTCGGCGACGCCACGCCGTAAGCCGCTACACTCCCACCCAACAAGCCCCGCCAAGTGCGGGGCTTTTTTTTTCAATGACGCTTGTTAGTCCCGACTGGGCAGCGTCCATGGGCAAAGTGGTCTTGTCCCGTTCAAACGGGCTTTGAACACCACTTCCCAAGGATTCAAACAATGCTGCGTCTCTCGAAATCCGACACGGTTGCAATGCAGGTACGCCTGAGCATTCCGACCGACAAGCCCACTGTCTTCAACGAAGGCACGATCGACTGTCAGGTCAAGATCCTTTCCAAGCAGCGCCTGAAGGAGCTGCAGGAGCAGGAGACCGGCGACGCCGAGTACCTCAAAGAAATCCTGCAGTCGGTGACCGGCCTCGGCGATGCCGATGGCACCCCCCTCGTGGGTGAAGAGGCACTGGACCAGGTCTATGAGGGCACCTGGTCGACGTTCCTGCAGCCGGCCATCGTCCAGTCCTACTTCGCGCAGTTCGTGGAAGCCCGCGTAAAAAACTCGAAGACGTCGCGCGGGCGCTGATTGGGAAGGGTCCCCGCACTGGCGGCTCTCATCGGAGCCATGAACCCGATGAGGCCGTCAGTGCGACGGACTTCCTGCGTGACGGCGGCAACTCGGCCGAAGCAGATGAAGTAGTCACCGTCCTGGAAGAGAACTGGGATGCGGTCCAAGTCTTCAGGCGCTGCCGACCTCGATGGATTACGGGGTTCCATGCGCCGGTCTACGACGGGATCGAGGCGACCGAGATCCGCGCAGCAACCTGCCTGCTGGGAATACGCCGTGCCGCACTCCCCGATTTGCTCTACCGCGTCGACGTCCTGATCCAGGCAACGAGAGACGCCCGCTCCGAAGCCGCATAGGTGCCCCAGTGAACCCCACCGTCACCCTTCGGCTCACTGCCGACAATAGCCAGCTGCTGCCAACCGTCCGCACCTCCAGTGCAGAGGTGAAGCGCCTGGGCGACACCGCCCAAGCGACCGGCCAGCAGGCTCAGCGTGGCGGTGCGGGTATCGCCAGCATGGGAGCCGCATCCGGGACTGCAGCGGGCAAGGTCGGCGCAATGACCTCGGCGCTCAATGCTGCGCGCACGGCAGCAGTCGGCTACCTGGCATCCCAGTCCGTCACGGCGCTGGTGTCGATGTCGGACCAGTACGCCAACATCTCAGGTCGGCTGAAGCTGGCCACGGCCGATCAAAAATCATACGCAACCGCCTCGGCGGAGGTGTTTGCCATCTCCCAGCGGACCTCCACGCTGATGGAGACCACGACCACGCTGTACGCCCGCCTGGCGCAGTCCACGGCAGAGTACGGAGTCAGCCAGCAGCGACAGATCGCATTGGCCGAGACGATCAACCAGACGTTCACCGTCTCCGGCGCGAGCGCGGTGGCCGCTTCCAACACGATCACCCAGCTTACCCAGGCACTTGCTGGCGGCGTGCTGCGCGCGGAAGAGTTCAACTCTGTCATCGAAAACTCGCCGAGGCTCGCCCAGGCGCTGGCCGATGGTATGGGTGTCGGCATGGGAGAGCTGCGTAAGCAGGTCAACGATGGGCAAGTCAGCGTTGACAAGCTGATCAAGGCCTTGGAGAGCCAGTCCGCCACAATCCAGGCCGAGTTCAACCAGATGCCGTTGACGGTCGAGCGGGCCATGGTGCAGCTCCGCAACAGCGTCACCAAATACGTCGGCGAGGCTTCCCAGGAACTGGGTGCCGGCAGCGGCCTGGCTGAGAGCATCGCGTTCCTCGCCAAGAACATGGAGCAGATCGATCGGGTTGCCGGCGTGCTGGCAGTCGCGTTCGGTGGTCGCCTGGTCGCAGGTCTGATCGCAGCCACTGCATCGAAGGTCGCCTCCGCCGCCGCGAGCCGGGAACTGGCCCGACAGGAGCTGGCGGCATCGCTGGCAGCTGAGCGACAGGCGGCCGCGCAAATTTCACTGGCTCGCGCTGGCATGGGTTCGGCGGGTGGGCTTGCTGCAGCCGAGGCCGCGCTGGCTAGCGCCCAGGCACGCACCGCTGCCGCCACGCAGGCGTCCTCCATCGCCCTGACGGCGAAGGCGGCCGCCATGCGCGGCCTCAATATGGCGATGAGCGCATTCGGCGGCCCCGTGGGCCTGGCAGTTACAGCGTTGACGTTGTTTGTGATGTGGGCACGCAATAGCGAGCAGGAGGCAAAAGAGCTATCCAAAACCGTCACCGCTGGCTTCCAGTCGTCGATCAAGACGCTCGAAGGCTTCAATGAGCAAACAGCCAACACGTCGTTTGCCGAGCTGTCTGGCTCCCTTGACACGATCAAGGCAGCCGAGAAGGAGATCGGAAAGCTGCGCGACCGCTACGAGGAGCTGTCCAACTCGGCTCGGTCTTTCCAGGCACGCGACCGGGCGCTGCCGTATGGCTTTGACAAGCAGATGACCAGTGCGGCCGATGCGATCAAATCGGCCGAGCTGCGCCTGCAGCAGCTGACGAGCCGCTACGACGATGTGATTGGCAAATCAACCAGCTACATCCTGCAGGCGGCCGGGGTCACCGACGCCACTGATGCGCAGAGTAAGTCGGTGGAAGAGCTGGTGCGACGCCAGGCCAATCAGGGCCTGACCATGCAGCAGAATATGGACCTGTATCAGCCGCTGATCCAGAAGCTGTTCGGCGTGGATGCTGCTGCCCGCTTGGCCGGCAAGGGCTTCGACCAGGCCGGCGCGGCCGCGACCGCGTCAGCCGCGGCGATCAAGAGTGCCCTGGCCACCATTGATGAGGGCCTGGACAAGCAGATTGGCGCGCTGCAGCTGCAGCTCATTGAGGCGAGCCAAGGCAAGGCCGCTCGCATGCGGGCGGAATTCATCAAGAACGCGGCGGCTCAAGGGCTGGACCCGACCAGTGATGATTACCAGGCGCGCCGTGCCAAGAATGAACAGATCATCGAGCTGACCTTGTCCCTGGACAAGCAGGCGAAGGCTACCCAGGCGGTGTCCAAGGCCGAGGCCGAAGCAAAGCGCACCGGGGATGAGGCCAAGCGACTGCGCGACCAGCAGCTGGAATCCCAGCGGCGCTACACGGCCGAGGCAGCGCGTGCCGCCGCAGAGGTGGCCGGGCCGTTGGCCGTGGCAGAAACCCAGCGGACCCAACGCGTGTCTGAGCTGGACGCCGAACTGAGGAAGCACAACATCACCCAGGCCGCGTACAACGCCCTGGCCGCAGAGGCCGAGCGCATCGAGCAGAAGCGCAAGGCCGAGCTGCGGACGCAGCAGGCTGCGCCCCAGGCGCTCCTGGACACGCTGAGCGGTGAGATCCGCCTCCTGCAGGTTGCCGGCACTGAGCGCGAGCGCTATAGCCGCCAGCTGCAGAACGAGCAGGACATGCGCCGGGCCATCAACGAGGCCAACGAAGCTGGTGCCGGCATCAGCGCCGACATGACCAAGCGGCTCCTAGCGCAGGCGCGGGCATGGGCAGACGTGTCCATCCAGGTGGAGCAGCAGACGGCCAACCTCGAAGAGTGGGCCAACGTCGGCACGCGGGGTGTTGCCGATGTTGCCGACCTCCTCGCTGACACCTTCAGCAACAGCCTGGATGAGTCCGAGAGCTTCTTTGACCGCCTGAAGGACATCTTCAAGCGTGGGTGGCGCGACATCATGCGCACGATGCTGGAGCAGAACCTGGTGCGCCCGTTCCAGGAAGCGCTCACAAACGCGATTACAGGAGCCTTCTCTGGCGCTTCAACCGGCGCTTCCGGGGGCAACTGGCTGAGCCAGCTCGGCGGCTTCTTCGGTGGCAACGGCAACAGCGGTGGCAGCGGTCAGGGGTGGATGTCTAGCCTGGCCAGGCTGATCGGCGGCGGCAAGAACATGACCGGCACCAACGCCATGGCAGCTGGCAATGGCTGGATGAACTCGGCCGCAAGCGCTGGCTCGATGATGGGCTTCGGTAACAACGTCGGCGGCTTCATCGGCAGCGGCTCCGCTGCCGGCGGTGCCGGCGCGGCGTCCACGGCGTCGATGGCCGTGCCGATCATCGGCTGGGTCGTCGCCGCCATGATGAAGAACGCTGAGCTGTTCGATCAGGGCTGGGACATCAAGAATGGCGAGAGCTGGGCGGGCAAGGTGGCCACCCTGGGCGCGGTGGGCCATGTGGACGATATGGCGCGCAAACTGGGCCTCAACGCCAAGGCAGCGTCCATCCTGTCGGGTTCCTCGATCCACTCCGCGCTGTTCGGTCGGAAGAAGCCTCAGATCCAGGGCCAGGGCATTGTCGGCTCCTATGGCTTCGACGGGCTGGCCGGCCAGACCTACGCCGACATCAAGGCCAAGGGTGGTCTGTTCCGCAGCGACAAGAAGTGGACCGAGTACGGGCAGATCGACAGCTCGGTGACGGATGCCTTCGGCTCCGCACTCAACAGCGCCCGCGCTGGCGTCGTGGGCCTGGCCAACCAGCTCGGCGTCGACATCAGCACCCAGCTGAAAAGCGTTCGTGTCGACCTGGGCAAGGTCCAGCTCGACGCAGATCCGGAAAAGGCCCAGGCCCAGCTGGAGCAGCTGATCTCTGGCGCTGTGTCCAATCTGATGGGGCGCGGCGTCGCGATGCTGGGCTTTGATCAGTTCCTTGGCAAGGGGTTCGAGGCCAGCGACGTGATGTACAGCCTCGCCGCCGCGATCGAGCTGATGACCGGCAATGCTGGGGATCTGGGCCGCGCACTCAACTCGGAAGAGGTTGACCTGGTCAAGCGGACCACCAGCATGTTCCAGAGCATGGCCAAGGCTGCCGGTTCCACCATGGAGGAACAGGTCAAGGCGGTGGCCACGGCAGCGTCTTCCTATGGCAGCGTGGTGGCGTCCGCCCAGCAGGAGATCTCCACGGACGGCTTCAGCGGCTTCGCCAAGTCCCTGCTGGCGGTTCGCCAGGAAGAGCGGGAGCGCATCCGCACCCTGCAGGACCAGGCGAAGGCACTGAACGGCCTCTCCGCGCGCGAGCAGGACCTTGCCACCGTGCGCCAGGCCGCTCAGCTGAAGGCCGACGCTCTCGCGCGATCGCTGGAATCCGAGCTGGTCGACCTGGCACTGAACCGCATCAACGATCAGATCGAGCGTCTCGGCGGCTCGGCCGATGGTGCAAGCAGCAAGATCGCCGACTTCATCAACTCGCTGAAGCTGAGCGACACCCTGTCGCCGGATACCGACGCGCAGAAGCGTGCCACGGCGTCCGATCTGATGGAGAGCGCCGCTGCCGCTGGAAACCTGGACAGCTTCGCGACCTATGCGCAG
Organism: Stenotrophomonas maltophilia; assembly: GCA_002364755.1. Lineage (GTDB taxonomy): Bacteria > Pseudomonadota > Gammaproteobacteria > Xanthomonadales > Xanthomonadaceae > Stenotrophomonas > Stenotrophomonas maltophilia_AX. Next base: position 134,377 of record DEZI01000025.1, on the reverse strand, counting down.
CAGTTCCTTGAGGTGAGCCGCCAGCTCAACGCCAGCGGTGCGGGCTACCAGGCCGACTACGCCGCCGTGATGGAGCTGGCCAAGCGCTTGGGTGCGGATGGCAGCAATGCGTCCCTGCAGCAGCTCTACGAGAAGCGCGAGGCCCTTCAGGCTCAGCAGGAGGCGGCCGCACGCCTGGAGCGTGCTCAGCGCATCGCTCAGGGCGTGGCAGACCTGGCCGGGGCCAAGGGTGGCGATCCGCTGGAGATCCTGCGCAACGTGACCGGCATGACCGCTCAGGAGCTGGCGGCCGACCTTGGCCTGACCACGGACGAACTGAGCCGTTACCTGCAGAGCCAGCAGACCGATATCGCCGACCTGGCCGACATCCTCTACGACCTACCGTCCCGCATTGCCCAGGAAATGGTTCGTGCCCTGGTCGATCGCGACGTGCCGGCACCAGGCGGCACCGCGACTACGCCAGGTGCCGGTGCTGGCTCAAATGGCGGGGTCCAGACGGGCGGCTGGGGCAACCAGGGCGGCGGCGACCAGCGCCTGGTCGAAGTGATGCTGCAGGTCAGCAACGGCATCCAGCGCCTCGTTACGAAGTCCGAAAACAGCGAAATGCTTGCTCTATGACCCGACACGTTCTCCTCGTTGAAATCGGCGGTAAGAGCCTGCCCAACATCACGCCGGTTCAGAGACCGGCGTCCAACTGGGTGCCGTCTGTAAAGCCGGGCGTGGTGATCCCGCCTGCCGAAGGTGTGGAGACGACGCCAGGCGCTGACAGCGTCACCATCACCTGGGAGGCGTCCCCGCTGCCCGGTGCCGTCTACGTTGTGTGGCGCGCGCCCGACGTCAACGGCAAGCCCGGTGCCTGGGAATTTGTGACGCGCACGTCGGACACGCGCTACACCTATGCAGACGTGTCCGGCGCGATCAGCTGGTGGAAGATCACGGTGCTGGTCAACGGTATCTCCTCCGGGGATTCAACGGCAGCACCGGTCGCCCCGGTTGTGCCGCCGACCACGCAAGAGCTTGTGGACATTCAGCGCGAGCTGGACCGTGGCCTCTTGGACCTCGCGCTGGCGGACGCCCGAGAGGCTGAGCAACGTGCCACGGGCATCGCCGCTGCGCAGGCTGAAATCGTCGCCCTGCGCGCGCAACAGGGCGCAGCCATCATTGATGTCCTGGATAAGGTCTCCGAAGAGGCGTCGAAGCGTGCGCAAGCGCTACTCAACGAAAAATTGGAGCGCGAAGCCGCTGTTACGGCAGAATCTGATGCTCGGCAGAGCGACGTGGAGTCACTGGCTCGCGCCATGTCTGAAGTTGCGGCAGGCAGCGGAACGCAGTTTGACAGTAAGTCGATCTGGCACTTCACAACGGGCGTAGAGGGCTGGGGAAGCAACGGGGGCGCTCCTGCGATCAACGACGGGTGGCTGCGGCCGTTCAACAACAGCTCCTCCTACGCTCAATCGCCCGTCGATTTAGCGGTGGACGGCAACGCCTATCGATTCATCAAACTGCGCATGCGGAGGGTGGGTAGCCCGCTGTGGCTTGGCCTGGTGCGATGGACGACAGATGCTGACCAGATCTGGGATGACGCAAAGTCGAAAGTCATTGCCGAACCGGCGTTTGACGCTGCCGGCGTCGCTACCGTTGATATCAGCGACATCGCCTGGGGCGGTCCGTCACCCATCCGCCAGGTGCGTGTGGCCCTCACCAGGGCACAGTCCGCCATTAATTATGTCGAATATGACTACATCGCCATCGGCCGGCCGGCTCCGGGAGCCAGCGTTGCACTAGTGCAGCAGCAGGCCCAGGCGCAGACCACTGCGCTTGCCGCTGAGGCCAGCCAGCGCAATGACTTGGCCGTGCAGATGCGCGGCAATTACACCGGTACCGACCTCAGCAAGGTGACAACCGGCTTCATGGCCGAGGAGCGCTCTGCGCGAGTGGCTGCCGATAGTTCCCAGGTAAAGCGCCTGGACACGATGGAAGCGCGCATGCCTGCCGGCAGCGGCGGCCTTGCTACCAGCGCGTCGGTAACGAGCCTGCAGGACACGATGGCGGCGGCGGATCAAGCCAATGCCCAGGCGACCACGGCGGTCAACAGCAAGCTGAGCGGCCTGCGTATGACGGGGGACAACATCGTCCCCAACAGCAACTTCGCCACCGGTATGGAGTGGTGGGCCCGGGCCGTTGGGCCTGCCGGCAACAGCATCGAGTGGGGCGCGGCCAGCGGTGACGGTGGGCCGGGCGTAGTGATTGGTCGGGGATCGGCCGCATCCTCTCCCTGGATCGCAGCCAATGAGGCTGCCTGGCAGCCTGTGAAGGCACCTCGCAGGTTCAGGGCCATCTTCAAGGCTCGGGCTGTGGGCACGGGCGGCAATGTACTGATGCGCCAGCATGTGCGCGACGCTGCGCTGGTGGAAGGCGTATCGGACGTGACTGTGGCGGTGACAAATACGGCATGGCAGCGCTACACCGTTGACTGGTCTGAGGTCGGGTCCACCCGCATCGAGGCGCGCTTCACCGCCTATGTGACCACGGTTGGCGCTACGGTTGCTTTCGACCGAATCGAGATCTACGACGTCACCGACCTGGTGGCAAACGAGCTGACGGCATCTGGCCTTCAGGCGTTGACGACGCGAACCAGCAGCATCGAGGGCGCTCAAACTGCCCAGGCCACCTTGATTGGCCAAGTCCAATCCGGCCTGTCTCAGACCAACGGGAATGTCACCGCTGCACAGCAGGCAGCGCAGGCTGCAGCGGATGCTGCAGGGGCAAAGGGAAAGGTCATCTATGGCTCGGCATCGCCCTCGGTGGCCGACCGCCTGCCACAGAACCTGTGGATCGATTCCACGGGAAATGCCAACACCCCTAAGCGATGGAACGGGACAGCGTGGGCGGCCGTTAGCGACAAGGTGGCCACGGATGCTGCTGCAGCTGCAGCTGCAGCCCAGCAGACCGCCAATGCGGCGCAGACCCAGGCGAGTGCCAACGCCGGGGCGCTCAGCACGTTGGACACAAAGGTTACGCAGCAGGGAGCGGCACTCACCGCGCAGGGCGACGCGATCACGGCCGTGAACATCCGCGCTGACGGCCTAGAGACGGGGCTGGCCAATGTCGGCGGCGACAACCTGCTGGGAAACAGCAGCTTTGAAGCCGAGACAAATACCCCGGCAGCTGTGCCGGGGTGGAGCAACAACAGTGGTGGCTTGGGGTCCGGCGTTACTCGCCGCCAGTGGGCAGACTCGACGCTACCGGGGTCTGCTCGCGCATGGCGCTGGGAATTGGACAACGTCCCGACATCTGGATACCTGGAAGGCATCAGCAACAGTGGCGTCAGGCTGATTAAGGTGGAGGCCGGAAAGGCTCACACCGTCTCTGCTTACGTGCGCGGCACGGCCGGTTTCCGGGTGCTCCTGCAGTTTGCGTGGCGCAATGCCGCCAACTCCACCATCAGCTACAGCGGAACCCCGTCCGCTGCCCAGTACCGCACCTCGGAGGACTGGAGCCGCATCTCCTGGACGTCTGTCGCACCAGCCTTGGCTACCTCATGCGTTGTCTATATTCGTGTCTACGGTGCCAATGCCGCCGGCCAGTGGGTTGAATGGGACAACGTGCAGGTGCAGGTCGGTTCTGTTGCGACGGGCTACGCCCCAAGCGCAGCGGAAACGGCAGCCAGCCTGGCGGCGAACGTCAACGCGACCAACACGCTCACTGGCAAGGTCTCCTCCCTGGAAGGGACCACTTCCGCGCTGAGCCAGGCCGCAACGACGGTGAACGCGAAGTTGTCCTCCCTGGGCGACGTGGTCAGCTATAGCATCACCGCCAACGCCCAGATCAGCTCCGCACCGTCCGGTGGCCCCCGTACTACGGCAATCCGAAACGCTAGCGGCGGCGCAGTAGCCGGGGCCGGCCGTGGCTTCAGCGTGTGCTTGATCAATAGTGACAGCACCCTCGGACCACGAAACGGCTTCGATACCTACAACAGTCCGAGCGTCGCCGGTCAGGCCCTCGCAGACTTCATCGCTGGCATTCCTGAGAACCAGTACTTCATCGTCTACACCAGCGATAACGTCGGCAACATGCTGGGCGGCAGCGCCGGGGCATCTGCTGCGCAAGCAGCGCTCGTTGATGCTGGCGGCACTTCACGGGCCGTGTCCGCGCTCCAGGGCAGCCGCATGTACATCCTTGTCGGCAGGCGCAAGCTGCGCGCGGGTAGCGGCATGGAAATCCTGTGTCCAGCGCCTACGTCGGGCAGAGCGGACCAGTGGTGTGAATACAACCTGCAAGTCCTGAACGGCGTGCCGATCGGCATGACTGATCAAAGGGCCATGCAGCAGGCGATGGATGCCACCTCGCAAGGCCTAAGCGCGATCACTGCGACCGTCGAACAGCAGGCTGGCCAAGTGACCGCGCTTGGCCAACAGGTGCAACAAGTTGGGGCCGGAATCGCAAACAAGGCCGATAGCAGCGTGGTCCAAACCCTGACGGCCATGGTGAAAGACACCTTGTCTGGTGGTGGCAACCTGCTCTCTAACACCCTGTTCAAGGACGGTAGGCGTGGCTGGGGTTGGTGGAACTCGGGCAACGGCACCTGGAACGAACTGGGGCTGGTGGCCGGTCCGGAATGGGCTCCGCCTGGCTTGGCCCATTTTGGTGGGTTTGCACCCTCGAATCTTGCCTTGAACACCCAGTTCTGGGCCGGTGATGAACAGCCCGTGCCCGTTGTGGCAGGGAAGCGTTACTGCTTCTCCGCCTATATCAACTGCCACCGGGTGGGCTTGGCTCTCCTGATCTCCTTCAGGGACGCCAACGGCAACACTGTCGGTGAGCAGTACTCCGGTCCAGCGGATGCCACGAACGTCCGCCCGCCCATCACGCTGGACAGGATGAAGCGCTTGAGCGCATCAATGGTTGCGCCGGCCAGCGCAGTCTATGCGAGGGTCGGGTTCTATCTGAGGGGCCTGGGCCTGAGTAACAACGAAGGCAACTACTTCTGGATTTTCCAGCCGATGCTGGAAGAGATGCGAGAGGGGCAGACTGGCCCGTCCCCATATTCGGCGGGCGGAGGCGAGACTCTGGCTGGCTACAGCCTCTACGTCACGGCCGACGGCTTGACCGGCGGCATGGTCACGAAGAACGACGGCAAGGTCGTCGACATGAAGATCCTGGCCGACGTGCTGCAGATCCTAAGTCCGAACAAGCCGGACGGTATCGAAATGCGCGACGGCTACATCCGTACATGGAAGGGCAACAGCCAGCGGATCATCGGCAACGGGTTCGGCAATCCCGGCGAAGGCCTGATGGACTACTTCGGCCCCAACGTCGGTGCCGCTGCAGCGAGCAAGGCCAATGCCACCGTATGGATGGACGTGAACGGCAATGCGTACTGGGGCGGAGCGCTGGCTGCAGGCGTTCTTCGCAATGCAGTCCAGACAACTACAACGACCACTGTCGGCTCTTCCGTGACTACTGGTCTATTCAGCACCAATGGTCGGAACAAGAGTGTCGTGATCAGCTTCTCGCGCAATCACAACAGACGTTACACGGCCATGGGCAACACGGGTTTCGTCGCCGGTGGCGGTGCCAACACCTGCACTGTGAATGTCTACCGCACGATCAATGGCCAGGCTGAGCAGTTCTGGCAGCAGTTCACTGCCGGCGGCTCAGTGACGATCTTCAACGAATGGGACGGGCCTGATGATTCGACGTCCTATTGGTCCGGGTCCATCACGATCAACGACAACGGGGACGGCTCAGCGCAGCGCAGCTATCGCGCAGAGATTGTCGGGTTCACCGCCCAGGATGTGTCCCATTCGTCCGGGTCATTTAACCAGCAAACGATCACTCAGAGCCTTTCGATCGTCTCGACCGAAATTTGACCGCTGCCGCGACGGCCAGCGCTTTTGCTGTCGCACTCCAGGAGAACACCATGAAGTTTGATGCACGTCTGTACCAGCGAACCGAGACTGCAATGATGCCGGGCGTTGTCACCCTGCTGTTCAACCCCCTGGGCAATGGGCTTCCGAATCAGCTGAGCTTGACGGTGGCGACAGCGGATGGCGCAACCATGGTCGTCGGCGGCTTGTATCAGTTCAGCGCGGAACTGATTACAGAGGCCCCGGCCGCGATCGATTCCAGCGACGGCCAGGGCTGAGGCTATGCGCAACCACGCACGCTGGGGCGAGTCGCCCATCGGGGCAGATCTGCTTGTCGAGGACGGAGGCCTCACGCTGACAACTGGAGCCGCGACCACCCTCAGCCGCGTGGCGCGCAGTAGTTTCCAGCTGTCTGACGGAGTCCATGGCGCAGAGTTTCTGTTCTGGGGCGATGATCCGCAGCGCGCCACCATCGGCATCTGCAATGGGTTCGCGCCCCTTTCAGCAGAGCTGGGTTCGGGCAGTGCGATCGGCTGGCGGCTACACGCGGGCCAAGTAGTGCGCAGCGGCACGGTGGTGGCCAGTGGTCTTCCCGTCCCGGAGAAGGGTGAGGCCGTTGGCGTGCGCATTGTGACGGGGTCGCCAAACCGCGTGCAGTTCTACCGGGGCGCGCTCCAGGTGGCCGACGTCGAATTCGGTGTGGCAGGTCCGTTCTTCTTTGGTGCCTCCATGGCCACGACCAAGGCGCGAGGCCTTCGATGTGTCGTCAACGCCGGCCAGTGGCAAGGCCTCAGCCCTGCCGTAGATGCAGGATGGACACCGGCAGTTCCGGCGAACGCACCGATTCGCCTGGCAACGGAGGACTACATGACCGCCGCCACTGACGCCTCGCCGAATGTGCCATATCGAGGCGTTATCGCATCTGACGGGCTTAGCTCCGTGGCATCCGTCTCGTTCTGGATGTGGGAGACGACCTCCCGCCAGGGGACCGCACAGCTGCGCGTGCAGGATGGTGATGGTTTCCTCGATGCGGCCGCACTCGGCGACGTTGGCGAGCAGCTCGTGACCGTCAGCAGGGTTGCCCAGGGCGCTGCTCTCTCGACTGCATCCCCGGTGGCCACCTATGTCCTGGACCGCATCGAGGTCGAGGATGACTCCGTAAAAAGGCTGATCCTCAAGGATGCCCATAGCGATCTGGATGAGCCGCTCTCGCGTGCAGTGTTCATTCCCTCGCAGGGGCAAGGGATTGCCTGGCAGAACCAGCCAGCGGTGATCGGTATCGTCCGAAGCGCTCCTGGCGTTTCGGTCAACAGCGATGGCAGCCTGCAGTGCCTGGCCGATACGCGCTTGGCCAGTGTGATCGCGGTGCGTGATCGCGGCGCTCTGATTGAGGCTGGGTCAGGGTTTTCCCTGGCGGACGGTGGCCAGCATCTGGTCTTTGCTTCGCCCCCGCTGGGGCCGGTGACCGCTGACGCCTGCACCATGGCCAGCCCGCTATCGGCCACCCTGAAGCCGGTGCTGGCAGATATTTTCTCCCGCGTCGGCAAGTCGGCCTGGTCTGCAGCCGATGCGCAGATGATTGATGACGCGACGGGCTACAAGGGCATTGGCTTCTACGGCGATCAGGCCACGCCGCGAGAGGCACTCTCCGAGGTGCTGGCCAGCTATGCAGCTGACTGGTGGCAGGACGCTGAAGGGGTGCTGCGGCTGGCCAGGCTCATCGATCCCGACTCGGTGGCTGAGGCCTCGCTTGCCTTCGATCTGGACTGGCCCGAACTGGCCGCGCCGCTGGCCGTCACGATGGACCTTGCGCCAAACCTCTCCCGGCGCATGGCCTATTGCCCCAACGCGCAGCAGCTCGGGGAGGGCGACTTGATTACCGACCTGGCGCAACTCCCGCCTGTAGCGCGCAAAGAGCTGACATCGACCCATCGTGGCCAGGTCTATTCTTCGGCCGAACTGGCGAGCTGCTACAGCCACGCAGACGGCGCAGCAGCGGTGCCGTCACGGTTCGACCGGAAGGAAGACGCCCAGGCGGAGATTGACCGGATCGTGCGGCTGTTCGAAGTGCCTCGCCGGTTCTACGCCGGCCGGCTGACGGCCCGTCCTGATCTGCAGTTCCGGCCGGGCATGGTTGGCCGTCTTCGTTACCCGCGATATGGCCTCAGCGCGGGGGCCAAGGTAATCGTGACGGGAGCGATCAGTAACCCTGTGACGGGCGAGCACACACTGAAATTCTGGGGAGCTTGATCAGATGCTTATTGGCTTTTCTTCTTGGACTGCTACCCCCACGGTCAACGGTGCGACTGCCGTCAATCTTCCCGCCCTGGTGGATGGCCGCCCCTCCAGCATCGTGCGGGTATCCGGCGGTGCCGGCGTCGCGCGGCTGCGGCTCGACTGGTCGGCTGCCCAGCCGATCCGAGTCGTCGCTGCACTCGGCCTGACGTGCCCTGCAGGGACGGCGGTAAAACTGACCGGCCGTCGATCCGGAGATGCGGGCTACGCCTACGCCTTGGGTGGCAACTCGGCGTCACAAAAGGTGGTGGCTGCGGTAGACGGTAGTCGCGCCGCGTGGTTCGTTCTACCCGCCAGCAACAGCCCGCTGGTCGGCATCCAGCTGGAGCTGGCTGTGGGTGCGTTCGACATCGGCGAGCTGGTGGCACACCAAGCCGCAGACGTGGCCATCGAGCCGGGCTGGGAAACTGATCGGGTCGACCCGAGCATCCTGGAGCGGACGTTGGGCGGCAGCGTGAACGTGGTTGCCAGGCGCACCTACCGCCGCCTGCGCTGCACGCTCACCGCCCAAGCGCTCGCGGTTGTGCGCCAGCAAGGCCTGGAGAACAACCTCGATTGGGAGCGTCTCGCGTTCGCCGCCAGCGCAGGGGGGCGAGTCACTGCTATCCCACGCTGGGGCCGGGACACCGCCATCGATCCGGCCGAGATCCACCGCACCGCCATCTATGGCCTCGCCAACAGCGGCGCATTCGCCCACGCGGGCGGCGCTTTCTATAAGAGCGGCCTGTGGACTATTGAAGAGGTTCCACCGGTCTGAAGACAGGGCGACGGGAGCTACTGCCAGGTAGCCCCCGCCGCCTCCCCGCATGCGTTGTGCCGCATGCAATTCGGCCTAGACCCTGTGCCCTCGCGAGGACAGGACCATTGTGGCCAACCCCTATCGCACTGAGTGAGACATGCCCCTACCGATTTTCCCCTGGCCTGGCGGTAAGCGCCGCCTGATCAAGCACCTGTATCCCCATTTCCCGACCCACGACACCTACGTTGAAGCCTTTGCTGGCGGGGCAGCGGCCCTGCTGATGCGCCCGGTGCCTGCCAAGCTGGAGGTCCTCAACGACATCAACAGCGACCTGGTCACCCTGTACCGCTGTGTCCGCCACCACCTTGAGGAGTTCGTCCGGATGTTCCGCTGGTCGCTCGTGAGCCGCCAGATGTTCGAGTGGGCGGCCATGGAGCGCCCCGAGACCCTGACGGACATTCAGCGGGCGGCGCGCTTCTACTACCTGCAGAAGCTGTCCTTCGGCGGCAAGGTGGAGGGGCAGAGCTTCGGGCTGGTGGCTGGAGGGCATGGGCCGCGCCTGAACCTGCTGCGGATCGAGGAGGAGCTGAGTGCGGTTCACCTGCGCCTGGCCAACGTCGTCATCGAGCGCCTGCCGTGGCAGGAGTGCATCCGTCGTTATGACCGCCCCGAGACCCTGTTCTACCTGGACCCGCCGTACTGGGAGACGGAGGGCTACGGTGTGGACTTCCCGTTCGACCAATACCTGGCCATGGCCGAGCTGATGCGCTCCTGCAGCGGCAAGGTGATCGTCTCGATCAATGACCACCCCCAGATCCGGGAGGCATTCGCCGGCTTCGACCTGGTGCCCCTGCAGCTGAACTACACGATCGGCGGGGGAAGCGGCCGGGACAAGGCATTCGGGGAGCTGATCATCAAGAGCTGGGACGACCGCCAGGCCTCGTTGCTGTAGCCGCACGGCCTTAGCCGTCCGGGGATAGACTCAGTGGGCGCGGTTTGCGCAGACAAGGAGGTACGTATGAACGGTGATACCCAGGGCGAAGCCGCCGACGCGGCGGTGCTCAATTTGGATTTGCAATGTGATCAGATGCTTCAGCACCTTGTTATGGCCGCCAATGTCGGCACCGGCTTCCCCGTGACTCTCCTCACCGGCGGCATGATGGTGACGGGAAGCGTGGTGAGCGGGCGGCGGTTCGTTCAGCATATGCTGGATGACGTGGTATCCACTGTTGGGAATGAGGGCGTGCGGGAAGACTTGAAGGGCGCCTTCAGTACCTATTTGGACGCGTACCCCGAGGGCCAGGCCCAAGTAGAGGGCAGGCTGACGATCTTCATCCACCTCGAAAACGCAAAGTTCTTTGTTCCTGGAGGGGCGCAGCCGATTCCTACGGGGGGAAAGGGCGTCTTCTGGCGGGGGAAGATCGCCGACGTGAGCGGCTTCAACTTCGGAACTCTTGCCGTCACCAAGTGAACGAAAAGGCCCCTTTAAGGGGCCTTTTCTATCGGACCTAACCACCTTTAAAGGCCGGCTAGCTGGCAATTCAAACCAAGTGTCTGGAGTTCGCAAACCTGCAGTCCGCCTACAGCCTGCCGCGCAATCGTAAATGTCACCTAAATATCGGTGGCTGTTAGAGATTCAGTCTTATCCACATCTTCTGTGGATAACGTTGTGCGTTACCGGTCGACGGGCGCGTGTGAGGCCGATGGCGACGGCTTTACACCCGGGTTGGTCAAAAAATAGCCATGCTTAAAACAGCAATAAAATCAATGACTTGATCGTGAAACATTGCTGAAACAAGGTGAATCCGCAGCCTCACATCGGTTCGACCGGGGACCGCATTGATGCTGTGCACAACCTGCAGCACGAAGTGCCCGTGGGCGCAAGTCCTGCCGGCCGCTGATGGGCAGCCGCTATCATGCCCGCAGACCTTTGGAGTAACCGATGACGGCTGTGCCCGCCCCTGTTTCCTCGACCGCGGCCGGCGCGCTGTCGGCCTTCCTGCGTGGCGTCGAACGCCGCGCGCTGGTGGTTGCCGAGCTGCAGTGCGGTGACCCCGCCCGCGCCGAGCAGACCCTGGTCGCGGTGATGCGCGCTTTCTCCGCCGTGGCCAGCGACCTGCCGATGGCGCAGTGGCCGACCCGTTTCTGGACCCTGCTGGGCCAGCGCCAGGCGCTGCGCGAGCCCGCTGCCGGGCAGTGGCCGCCGTCGCTGGCTGCCCTGGGCGACATGCCGCCGCTGCCGCGCCTGGCCCTGCTGCTGCGGGTCGGTGGCAGCCTGGATGAAGGCATTGCCACCCGGGTGCTGGATATCGATGAAGACGGCTACCAGCAGCTGCTGGCCGCCGCCTGCCCGCGCGATGCCCACGGCCAGCCAGACGCCGCGGCGTGGCGCGGCCTGGCCGAGCAGGTGCAGCTGCGCATCCGCGATCTGCCGGCCAAGCGCCTGCAGCAGCTGCAGCAGCCCTCGGCACCGGCCACGAACAACCAGCCTCCTACCGCCAGCTGGCGCACGCCGGAGCGCGACGAGCGCAGCGCGCCCAAGCGCCGCCGCCCCAGCAGTGGTGCGCCACGCTGGCGTGGTCCGGTCATCCTGCTGGTGACGGTGGCGGTACTGCTCGCGGCCGCCCTGGGCTGGCGCTACTGGCAGCACCACGCGACGGCCAGCGATGCGCCGCTGCCGGAAGGCGTGGTCGCCGAGTCCGGCCCGGTCACCGTTGAATCCCTGCCGGCCAGCGAGGTGCAGCCGACCGCTGCCGCCGATGGCCACGCGGCCGAGGACGCCGCCATGCTGGGAGACCGCGACTATCCGCTGGCCGCCGACGCCGACCTGTATGCGTGGAGCGCTGCGGGCGGCCCGCTGCCGGTGGATGAATCCGAACCCAAGCCGACCCGCCCCGAGCCGGTCGGTGCCGCGCTGGAAACCGCTGCTGCCGATGAATAAATTCCTGCTTGCCAGCGTGCTGCTGGCCTTGCCGTTGTCGCTGGCCGCCGCGCCGCCCTCGCTGGAAGTACCGCTGCCGCCGCCAGCGCCCGGTGCAACGCTGGCGCCGGTGGCCGATACGGGTTCACCCGCCGCCTTCGCCCAGCTCAGCCCCGAGCAGCAGCGTCAGCGTCGTGCCGACTATGCGTCGTTGAAGGCGTTGCCGGAGGGCGAGCGCGAGCGCGTCCGCCAGGCGGCCGCCCGTTTTGCCGCGCTGCCGGCCGAACAGCAGCAGCGCCTGCGCGAGCGGTTCCAGGCCCAGGACCAGTCCTTCCGCGATGGCTGGCGGCTGGGGCCGCAGCTGGGCATGCAGTTCCCCAAGCTGCACGGCCTGTTCGGCCTGGTGCCGCCGGAGCAGCGCGAGGCAGCACTGGCCGCGCTGCGCCAGCTCAGCCCCGCGCAGTTGACGCAATTGACGCTGGTGGCCCAGCGCACCCCGCCGCAGGAACGCGATGCCGTGCGCAGCGCCTTCCTCGCCGTACCCGCCGCCGAACGCGACGCCTGGCTCAAGCACCAGGCAGGCGGCTGAAAAAAGGGGACGGAGGGGATTATGTCGCTTCAATCCCCTCCGTCCCCTTTTTAGCGGGCGGTCATGGGAATGGCGCGTCTGCGCGCGTAAGATGACCGGCCGCAACCCGGTGCCTGTGCCCTTCGCGCGCAACCGTAGTTGGCGTCCTGTACTTCCATGTCTACCGCAACCTCCACGCCGCGCTTCCGCAAGGAAGTGGGCGCGACCGGTCTGCTCGCCCTGCCGCTGGTGCTGGGCCATGTATCCACCGGTCTGATCTCCTTCGTCGACAACGTCATTGCCGGCCACCACGCCACCGCCACCCTGGCTGCGGTGACCATCGGTACGGCCCTGCTGTGGCTGCCGATGCTGATCCCGATCGGCACGCTCATCTCGCTTACCGCCTCGGTGTCCCAGCTGCACGGCGCAGGCCGCGAGCGCGAGATCGGCCCGCTGTTCCGCCAGGCGCTGTGGCTGGCGCTGGGCCTGGGCCTGATCATGTTCATCTTCCTCACGGTGGTGCCGCCGCTGCTGCCGGCCTTCGGCATCGCCCCGGACATCGTGCCGGGGGCGACGGCGTTCCTGCACGCTGTGCGCTGGGGTGGCCCGGCGCTGACCCTGTACTTCTGCATGCGCTACCTCAGCGAGGGCATGCACTGGACGCTGCCGACCATGCTGCTCGGCTTCGGTGGCCTGCTGGTGCTGGCGCCGATGGGCTACGTGCTGGCTAACGGCAAGCTCGGCTTCCCGGAAATGGGCGCCGAAGGCCTGGGCATCGCCTCGGCGGTGATGATGTGGCTGCAGGCCATCGCCTTCGCCACCTACCTGTGGTTCACCAGGCGCTTCGCCCACCTGCAGCTGTTCTCGCACTTCGAGGGCCCGCGCCCGGCGGCCATCTGGGACCTGCTGCGCACCGGCCTGCCGATCGGCATCACCGTGCTGATGGAGGGCGGCCTGTTCATCGTCACCGCGCTGCTGATCGGCCGCCTCGGCGCCAACGAAGCAGCCGCGCACCAGATCGCGATCAACGTGGCGCAGCTGTGCTTCATGATCCCGATGGGCGTGGCCGAGGCCACCACCGTGCGCGTGGGCCATGCGGTCGGCCGCGGCGATGGCTTCGGCGTGCGCCGCGCGGCGTGGGCCGGCTACGCGATCATCATGGGCACGCAGACGCTGTCGGCGGCGGTGCTGCTGTTCGGCCACGACGCCATCGTCGGCGTCTACACCAATGACCTCGCGGTGGCCGGCCTCGCCTCGACCCTGCTGCTGTACGCGGCCACGTTCCAGTTCCCCGATGGCATCCAGGTGCTGTCGGCCGGCGCGCTGCGCGGGCTGAAGGACACGCGCGTGCCGATGTTCATCGCCATGTTCGCGTACTGGGGCCTGGGCATGCCGCTCGGTGCCGGGCTCGGCCTGGGCCTTGGCATGGGCCCGCAGGGCATGTGGATCGGCCTGATCGTCGGCCTGACCGCCGCCGCCATCCTGATGGGCTGGCGCCTGCGTCGCAGCAGCCTGCGCATCGGTCAATCGGCCCTGGAATGATCGTCGTGCCCGTCACGCCAGACCGTGACGGGCGAACCCCTGACTTGTGTCCGATGCCGCCTCACACGGCACCGGCTATGCTGTTACCACGGCAAGAAGCCATCCGGAGCGCTCCATGAACCAACCCGTGCCCCCGCTGCCCCCGGCGCATCGCAATCCCATCGCCGGTTTCTTCATCGGGCTGTGGGACGTGATGAATTTCACCCGCAGGCTGATCCTCAACCTGGTGTTCTTCGGCCTGCTGCTGTTCGTGGTGGTGATGTTCATCGTCGCTGCGGGCATGGGTGCCGGCGCCAGCAGATCGCTGCAGGACCGCACAACGCTGGTCATCGCGCCGGAAGGCCGTCTGGTCGAGCAGTACAGCGCTGATCCGGTCAGCCGCGCGCTGGCCAAGGCGGTCGGCGACAACGGTGCAGAGGAAGTGCAGCTGCGCGACCTGCTGCGCGTGATCGAGTCGGCCAAGGCCGACAAGAAGATCGAACGCGTGGTGCTGGAGCTGGACAAGCTGCAGCCGTCCGGCTTCGCCTCGCTGCGTGAAGTGGCTGGTGCGCTGCAGGACCTGCGCGCCTCGGGCAAGCAGATCGTGGCCTTCAGCCAGAGCATGGGCCAGTCGCAGTACCTGCTGGCCGCGCAGGCCGACGAGGTTTACCTGGACCCGATGGGCTCGGTGGTGCTCGAGGGCCTGGGCCGTTACCGCCAGTACTTCCGCACCGGCCTGCAGGACAAGCTGGGCGTGGACGTGCACCTGTTCAAGGTGGGCGAGTACAAGTCCGCCGCCGAACCATACGTGCTGGATGCGGCCTCGCCGGCGTCCAAGGAAGCCGACCTGTTCTGGATGAACGACGTGTGGCAGCGCTACCTGGGTGACATCGCCAAGGCGCGCCGCCTGGATCCGGCACAGCTGGCTGCGGGCATCGACACCCTGCCCGAAGGCGTGGCGGCGGCTGGTGGTGACCTGGCCAAGTTCGCCCTGCAGCAGAAGCTGGTGACCGCGCTGAAGACCCGCGAGGAATTCGAGGATCTGATGATCGAGCGCGGCGTGGCCGACGAAGACGCCGACGGCGGCTTCCGCAACATCGATTTCGCCTCGTACATGGGTCAGCTCGACGCGCGCCGCAACCCGGTGGACAACCGTCCGCAGGTGGCCGTGGTGGTGGCCTCCGGCGAGATCAGCGGCGGCGACCTGCCGGCCGGCCGCATCGGTGGCGAGTCGACCTCGGCCCTGCTGCGCGCCGCGCGCGACGACGACCAGGTCAAGGCCGTGGTGCTGCGCGTGGATTCGCCGGGCGGTGAAGTGTTTGCCTCCGAGCAGATCCGCCGCGAAGTGGTGGCCCTGCAGGCCGCCGGCAAGCCGGTGGTGGTGTCGATGGGTGACCTGGCCGCCTCCGGTGGTTACTGGATCAGCATGAACGCCGATCGCATCTACGCCGATCCGTCGACCATCACCGGTTCGATCGGCATCTTCGGCATGATCCCCAACTTCAGCCGCGCGCTGGACAAGTTCGGCGTACACACCGATGGCGTGGGCACGACCCGCTTCGCCGGCGCCTTCGACGTCACCCGCCCGATGGACCCGGCCGTGGGCCAGGTCATCCAGTCGGTGATCAACAAGGGCTATGCCGACTTCACCGGTCGCGTCGCCGAAGCCCGCAAGAAGCCGGTCGAAGCCATCGACGAAGTGGCCCGTGGCCGCGTCTGGAGCGGTGCACAGGCCAAGGAACGCGGCCTGGTCGACGCCTTCGGCGGCATGAAGGACGCCGTGGCCGACGCCGCCAGCCGTGCCAAGCTGGGCAATGACGAGAAGTACCGCGTGCGCTACATCGAGAAACCCGCCACTCCGTTCGCGCAGTTCGTCAGTGGGTTCGCCGGCAGCCATGCCGGTGCCTGGATGCTGGCCGATTCGGGCGTGGCGCGGATGATGCTGGCGCGCACGATGCCGGAAGTGGATACCCAGCTGCGCTTCGTCGAGAACGCCGCGCGCGAGAAGGGCAACGGTGCACCGGTGAAGGCGCTGGCGTACTGCTTCTGCGGGTTCTGACCGGCATTTGCTGGTAATGAAAACGCCCGGCTTCGGCCGGGCGTTTTCATTGGTGGCGCCGGGCCATGCCCGGCGGATTCTGGAGACCGGCGGGCGACCTGGCCGCGCAGCAGGGTGAAGCGCGAGCCCGACAGCTTGGCGGCTGTCTCGGCGTCCCGCGCTGTGGCGGCCGCGCTTCGCGCTCGCCGGGCATGGCCCGGCGCTACCGCTCACGCGTCATTGCGTTGCTTCAGCCTCGGCCTTGCGCTCGCGCTCGGCACCAGCGTCCACGGTCTTCTGCACATCCTTGGCGCGGTCCAGCGGCCGGTTGATGGCCTTGGCCAGCGCCTGCGGCTCCGGCGGCTTCCCGGGGTTGGGCGGGGCCGGCTTCTGGCAACCGGTCAGCAGAGCGACCGACAGGCACACGGGAATCAGCAGACGCATCGTGGTGCTCCGGGGCGGGTGATGCGGCAGTGTCGCACTGTCGGCAACGCCCTGCTGTGACGCGTATCCTTGCGGCATCGAGACAGCGGGCGCGGCCCCGGAGAACATATGATCCAGCAACGGTGGCGCCTGGACGGGCAGACGGCCCTGATCACCGGTGCCAGCGCCGGCATCGGCCTGGCGATCGCGCACGAACTGGCCGGTTTCGGCGCCGACCTGATGATCGTCGGCCGCGATATCGACATGCTGGAAACCGCGCGCGACGAACTGCTGGACGTGCATCCGCAGATGCAGGTGCATGCGCTGGCCGCCGATGTCTCCGATGACGAAGATCGCCGGCAGATCCTGGACTGGGTGGAGGACCACAGCGATGGCCTGCACATCCTGGTCAACAATGCCGGCGGCAACGTCAGCAAGGCGGCGACCGAGTACTCCGAGGACGAGTGGCGCCAGATCTTCGAGACCAACCTGTTCTCGGCCTTCGAGCTGTCGCGCTACGCGCATCCGCTGCTGGCCCGGCACGCCTCCTCGTCCATCGTCAACGTCGGCAGCGTTTCGGGCCTCACCCATGTACGCAGCGGCGTGGTGTACGGCATGACCAAGGCGGCGATGCACCAGATGACCCGCAACCTGGCGGTGGAGTGGGCCGAGGATGGCATCCGGGTGAACGCGGTGGCGCCGTGGTACATCCGCACCCGGCGCACGTCCGGCCCGTTGTCCGATGCCGACTACTACGAAGAAGTGATCGCACGCACGCCGATGCGCCGCATTGGCGAGCCGGAAGAAGTGGCCGCAGCGGTGGGCTTCCTGTGCCTGCCCGCATCGAGCTACGTCACCGGCGAATGCATCGCGGTGGACGGCGGCTTCCTGCGCTACGGGTTCTGACCCCCTCGCTGGGCATGGCCCGGCGCTACCGGTGATGGCGCGACATCGGGTGGGTAGCGCCGGGCCATGCCCGGCGGACAATCAATCCGGCACCCGGCAATCACTCGCGGCCAGCACCGCCTGCAGGCGCTCGCGTTCGGCGCGGGCGGCGTCGCGGTTTTCCTCCGAGGCAAAGCGCTCGCGACCGCGGGCATTGCGGAAGCGCTGCTGCCAGCTGCCACAGCGCTGCGCCTCGGCCACTTCGCTGCAACGGTCGCTGACCACCTCGCAGCTGGCAGCATTGACCGGCGTGGCACCGCCCAAGCCGCTGACGTTCATCAGCTCGCAGCGGCCCGGCGCGGCTTCGTATTCGTGCAGGTACTGGCCGCCCTGTGAATCCTGGCACTGGAAGATCGGCGGCAGTGGCGGCTTGGGCGGCGCGTTCTCATCGACCGCGGCATCCCCTGGG
The DNA here is from genome assembly GCA_002364755.1 of Stenotrophomonas maltophilia. Lineage (GTDB taxonomy): Bacteria > Pseudomonadota > Gammaproteobacteria > Xanthomonadales > Xanthomonadaceae > Stenotrophomonas > Stenotrophomonas maltophilia_AX. The sequence continues at coordinate 116,649 of DEZI01000025.1, read as the reverse complement.
CGGGGCAGCAGGGCGCTGTCGAGGATGGCATCGCCGCCATCGCGCTCGACCATGTAGGCCTCGCTGATGATGCGTTCCTGGCCCGCGCGCGGCGGTGTGGGAGCGACGGGCGCTTCCGTTGCGGGCGCTGCAGGCGCGGGGTCGACGGCGACCGGCGCCGGCGTGGGAGCGGCCGCAGGGGCCGCAGCCGGCGTCGACGACGCGGAGCCGGGCAGCTTCACGATCTCCTGCTTCATGCCGGCCGAACAGGGCATGCGCTGCACGGTGGGAACATCGCTGCTGCCGGTGCAGCGGTAGATCACCATCTCCTCGGCCGCGGCAGTGCCGGGCAGCAGGCACAGCGCCAGCCAGATCAGTTTCTTCATGCCAGCAGCCTACAGCAGCGGCCATCGCCTGATGGATGCCAATCTTGGTTGGCACGCACGGTGGCTGACGCCCCGGCGGAGGCCAACCTTGGTTGGCGCTGGTAGACAGCGGTGCCCACCAAGGTGGGCATCTACAAAGCAACTGCGCTCAGCCGCCGCTGCAGTCCTGCGACAGGCGTGCGTCGATGCCGCGCTGCTCGTTGCTGATCGCGGTGCGTTCGCTCTGCAGCGCGCTGTTGTAGCGGCGGTCCAGCTCCCAGCGACGGTCGCGCAGGCGCGAGCAGACTTCGCGCGGCGGCAGCAGGCTGCAGGCGTCGCGCACCAGAACGTTGCCGCCGGGCACGTTGACCCCGTAGCCGAGCGGGGGCCGGTGCACCGGGATGCCGCCGGCCCCCGGAGGAGGCCCGATGCCGATGGCGCCGCCTCCCGTGCCCGGTCCTGGCGGACGCGGGCGCGGCCCACCGCGGGGGCCCGGTCGGTACCAGACCGTGGTCCATACCGGCACCCAGCGCGGATTCCCCTCGTTGTTGTCGCTGGTATAGCGGCTGCCGTCGTCGCGCACGCACTCGTACATCGGCTGCGGCGGTTGGATGTAGACGTGGCGGACCTCGCGCACGCCCATGTCCGGCGTCGCTGCGGGCGTCGGCAGCGGGGTATCGGTGCTGACCGCATGCGGCGGCGGGTCGCGCGGGCGCTGCAGGTCGCGAACTTCCTGGCGGCCGCTGCTGCAGGGCTTGTCCTGCAGCGCAACGGCGCCGTTGCTGCCGACGCAGCGGTAGACCCGCACGTCATCGGCAGCGAAGGCCACCACGGGCATCGACAGAGCCAGGCAGAGGGCAGGGCGCAGCAGGTTCATGGCTGCAGCCTGCGCGAATTGCCGCGGCACTGCAATCGGCGCATCAGGAGCGCAGGATGCTGCCGCTGAGCGCGTCGCGGATGGGCGTCGGCTGGGCCAGGCCGCCGGTCTGGCCATCCAGGATGCCGTCGAGCAGCCGCAGCAGTCGCGGGTCCAGTTCTTCGCGGCTGCGCGCCGGCGGTTCACCGGCCAGGTTGGCGCTGGTGGACACCAGCGGACCGCCCCAGGCGCGGCACAGCGCCGCCACCAGCGGGTGGGCGCTGATGCGCACGGCGATGCCGCTGTGTTCACCGGTCACCCACGGGCGCGCACGGGGGCCGGCCGGCAGGATCCAGGTGTTGGCGCCGGGCCAGCTGGCCAGCACCGCGCGCTGGCGGGCGTCGGGCAGGGCCTCCAAGCGCACCCAGCCTTCCAGCTGGGGCAGATCGGCGGCGACCAGGATCATGCCCTTCTCGACCGGGCGCTGCTTCAGGCGCAGGACCATGTGCACCGCCGCCTCATGGGCAGGGTCGCAGCCCAGGCCCCAGACAGCTTCGGTCGGGTAGGCGATCACGCCCCCCGCGCGCAGCGTGGCCACAGCAGTATCAAGGGTGAGTTCTTTCATGGGGACGGCCGGCCCGACGTGGGGCTTCATTATCCCCCCGCGGCGTGCAGAACGGGTGGTGGGCACCGGTTATGGGGCGGACCGTTGGTCCGCACATCCCGGCAGATCATCCACGCATGGCGTGGCAGATCATCCACGCATGGCGTGGGTCTACTTCTTGGCTGCGGCCTTCTTGGCGGCCTTCTTCACTGCTTTTTTCGCCGCCTTCTTCGCGGGCGCCTTCTTCGCAGCCGCCTTCTTCGGCGCGGCTTCCTTCTTCACCGCCGCCTTCTTGGCCGGGGCCTTCTTCGCGGCGGCCTTCTTGGCGCCAAAGCCCTTGCGCACCGGCTTGCCGGTTTCTTCCATCAGCTGCTGCACTTCAGCCAGGGTCAGCGAGGCCGGCTCGCGATCCTTTGGGATCTTGCCATTCATCTTGCCGTCGCTGATGTACGGGCCGAAGCGGCCGTTCAGCACCTGGATGTCGCTGCCCTCGAACTCCTTGATGATCCGGTTGCGCGCGATCTCTTCCTTCTCTTCGATCAGGAACACGGCGCGGGCCAGGTCGATGGTGTACGGGTCGTCTTCCTTCTTCAGCGAGGCGTAGGTGCTGCCGCGCTTGGCGAACGGGCCGAAACGACCGATGCCGACGCTGACGTCCTCATCCTTGTCCTGGCCCAGTGCGCGCGGCATCAGGAACAGTTCCAGCGCGTCTTCGAGGGAGATGGTGTGCATCGACTGGCCGGGGCGCAGCGAAGCGAACTTCGGCTTCTCCTCGGCGTCCTCGGCGGTGCTGCCGATGGCCGCATACGGCCCGAAACGGCCCAGGCGCACGCTGACCGGCTTGCCGGTCTTCGGGTCGGTACCCAGTTCGCGGGCACCGCTGGCCTCGGCGCGGTCGACCGATTCCTTCTTGTCTTCCACCAGCTCCTTGAACGGTTCCCAGAAGCGGGCCATCAGCGGAATCCACTCTTCCTCGCCGCGCGAGACGGCATCGAGCTCGTCTTCCAGCTTGGCGGTGAAGTCGTAGTCCACGTACTGGGTGAAGTGGCTGGACAGGAACTTGGACACCGCGCGGCCGACGTCGGACGGGCGGAAGCTGCGGCCTTCCATTTCCACGTACTTGCGGAACAGCAGGGTCTGGATGATCGAGGCGTAGGTCGAGGGACGGCCGATACCGTACTCTTCCAGCGCCTTCACCAGCGCCGCTTCGGTGAAGCGCGGCGGCGGCTGGGTGAAATGCTGGTCGGCCTGGATGCGTTCCAGCGGGACGCGGTCGCCCGGCTTCATCGCCGGCAGCTTGCGGCCTTCGTCCTCGTCCTCTGCGCTCTTGTTGTCCTTGCCTTCCTCGTACACGGCCAGGAAGCCGGGCACCACCACGGTGGTGCCGCTGGCACGGAACACGTGTTCGCTGCCGGCCGACAGGTCGACGCTGACGGTGTTGAGCGTGGCCGGGATCATCTGGCAGGCGACGGCGCGCTTCCAGATCAGCTCGTACAGGCGGCGCTCGTCGTCGGTGAGGAAGCGCGACACCTGGGCCGGGGTCCGCAGGGCCGAGGTCGGGCGCACGGCTTCGTGGGCTTCCTGGGCGTTCTTGGACTTGGTCTGGTAGGTGTTGGGCTGGTCCGGCAGCGAGGCGATGCCGTAATCACGGGCGATCACGTCGCGGATCTCGGCCAGCGCGTCCTGCGACAGGTTCACCGAGTCGGTACGCATGTACGAGATCAGGCCGACGGTGCCTTCGTCGCCGATGTTCACGCCCTCATACAGCTTCTGCGCCACCTGCATGGTCTTGCGGGTGGTGAAGCCGAGCTTGCGCGAGGCTTCCTGCTGCAGGGTGGAGGTGGTGAACGGCGGCGCCGGGCGGCGCTTGCGCTCCTTGCTGGCCACGTCGGTGACGTGCAGCGAGCCCTGCGCGGCCTGCTGGATGCGCAGACGGGCGGCCTCGGCGGTGTCGCCGTCGGTGACGGTGAACTGCTCGAACTTCTGCCCGTCCAGCTTGATCAGCTTGGCGTTGAAATGCTGGCTGGGGTGCGCGCACTCGGCAGCGATGGACCAGTATTCGCGGGCGATGAAGGCTTCGATCTCTTCCTCGCGCTCGACGATCATGCGCAGCGCCGGGCTCTGCACGCGGCCGGCGGACAGGCCGCGCTGCACCTTGCGCCACAGCACCGGCGACAGGTTGAAGCCAACCAGGTAGTCCAGCGCGCGGCGCGCCTGCTGGGCGTCCACCAGGTCGCTGGCGATGGCGCGCGGCTGGTTGATGGCTTCCTTGATGGCGCGCGGAGTGATCTCGGTGAAGACCACGCGCTGCATCGGCTTGTCCTTGACCAGCCCACGCTCTTTCAGGATCTCGGCGATGTGCCAGCTGATCGCTTCACCCTCGCGATCCGGATCGGTCGCCAGCAGGATGTCGTCGGCGCCCTTGGCGGCCTTGGCGATGGCATCGACGTGCTTCTCGTTCTTGTCGATGACGTCGTAATGCATGGCGAACCCGTTGTCCGGGTCGACCGCGCCTTCCTTCGGGATCAGGTCGCGCACATGCCCATACGAGGCCAGGACGGTGTAGTCCTTGCCGAGGTATTTGTTGATCGTCTTGGCCTTGGCCGGCGATTCGACGATGAGCAGGTGCTTGGGCATGTAGGGAAAGGTCTGTGGGCGGACCGGGGGAAGGGGCCGCTAGGGTGGAGCAAACGGCCGCATTAGTGAAGCGGCCACGGGCAAATCGATAAACTGAACGCCCGGTAGTGTGCCGGGCGTTCAGGTTTCCTTATTAGAGGAATCACGCCCGGACGGCCCCTGTCAAGGGGCGGAGCGTGATGACGGCCGCCTGCCGGCGCCGTCGGCCAGGCTCAGCTGGCCATGTTGGCGATCACGCCCACTGCGACGACGGCGAGGATCAGGCCGCCGAGGACCAGCAGGCCGCCGATGACCAGCATCACCACGGTGACCGTGCCCAGCTCGCGCCGCTGCAGGTGCGGCTGGTCGGTGAAGGCCCAGCGGTCGACCACGACGGTGTCGCAGACCATGTCATGCAGGGCCTGCTTGCGGTCGGTGAACGCCGCCATCAGGTAGCCGATGCACAGGATGATGCTGCTCAGGATCGTGGCGAAGTAGCGGCCGATGCTGCGCCCCAGGGTCAGGCGCTCACCGTTGCCGCGCACGACCTTGATGCCGATGGCCATCTTGCCGGGCGTGGCGCCGCCAGCGGACGCATGGAACCAGCCGTAGTAGGCCAGCGAAATGAACAGGCCGGCCAGGCCGCTGACCAGCTGCGCGACCAGCCCCGTGGCCGTGTCGCCACCGCCTGCCGCGCCCATGCCGACGCCGATGCCGACACCGAGGACCATGCCGATGATCCAGCTGGGGATCAGCAGGATGAAGTAGTCGATCAGATAGGCGGCGAACCGCTTCCAGAAGCCCGCATAGACGACCTCGCCGCCCTGGACAGGCTGGGCGTAGTCGCCGCCGGCCGCGCCCGGGGCGCTGTAGGGTGAGCTGCTCAGTGCGCCCGTGCCCGGCAGGGCGGCAGTGCCGTTGTCGATGGCGGCATAGTCGCCGCGCAGGTCGAAGCCGCCTGCGGCGGTGCTGTCGCTGGCCTCGGCCAGGGTCTGCAGGCCCAGCTCGTCCACGACCTGGCGCAGGGCGGCCCACTGGCCCATCCCCTCGCGCCACACCAGTGTGTCCAGGGTCAGCTGCCCGCGCTGGAAGCGCTGGCGGATCTCGGTGACCGGGAACGGTCCCTGGCGTTGCTGTCCTTCGGCGAAATACCACTCAGTCATTGCGTTCCCCTGTTGGGTCATCCTTGGATTTCAGGCTGCCTGCACGGCCAGCGGCTCAGCCGCGGCACTGCACGGGCAGGTATTTGTTGTCGCTTTCGCCGGTGCATTCCCAGCGGCCGCTGTCGCGGTCGTATTCCTGCCACAGCAGGTCGCCGTCGATCGCCTTGCCGGGGACGGCCAGGGTGGCTTCGATACCGCAATGGCCATTGTTGAAGCGGCCGATGTGCACGGCTGACAGCCCCTGGCTGGCGAAGCTGCCCGCTTCGGGGAAGCCGGCGTCGTTGGCGCCCGGGCAGCGGCCCTGGTCATCGGCGAAGCGCTGGACCTGTTCCTTCAGCGGCTGCAGAGCGGTAATCGCACCGGCGACCTTGGATTTGATCACGTAGTCGTTGTAGGCGGGCAGGGCGATCGCGGCCAGGATGGCCAGGATCGGTACCAGGACCAGCAGGGCGACGCCGCCGATGATGGCGGTCAGCGCGCAGCCGGACAGGCCCTTCTTCGGCGGCGGCAACGCGGTGCTGGCGCTGGCGTGGTAAGGCGCTTCCGGCGGCAGGATGGGCGGTTGTGGGGCCACCGGCGGTGGCGGCGCGCTGGCCGGCGCATCGACGGCCGGCACGATCAGCCCCAGTTCGTCGACCACGCTGCGCAGGGGCTGCCATTGCGGCAGCCCGTCGCGCCAGACCAGAGTGTCCAGGGTGATTTCGTTGCTGCGGAAAAGCTCGATCAACTGCTCCGCCGGCAACGGGCCTTGCTGGCGGTTGCCTTGGGCGTGAAACCACTCACTCACGGGGACGCTCCTGAACGCGCTTGGTCCCTAAGTGTACGGTCAGTGAAGGGGTTCTGGCTCGTCCATGAACATCTGCGTTTCCATCCAGGCATACGCCGCCTCGGCGCCGGGCTGGTTGAACAGGACCATCAGCACGACCCACTTCAGGTCGTCCAGGTCCAGTTCGTCCTGGTCCAGGGCCATGGCACGGTCCAGCACCAGCTCGCGCTGGTCGGCATCGAGGATGCCGTGCTGTTCCAGATACAGCAGGAAACCGCGGCATTCCACGTCCAGCTTGTCCAGCTCGGGGCCGTGGAAAATGCGCACGGGGCCGTCGACCCGGGCCTGCGCCACGCTCGGCCTCTGGGCAGCCAGCGCATCGAGCCAGTCGAAGGCCTTGTTGATCTCGGTAGGGCTGAAACCGGCCTGGATCAGGCCATTCTGCAGCGAGTCGCGGTCACGGATCAGGTCCGCATCTTCGCTGAAATAGTGTTCAAACAGGTACAACAGTACGTCAAGAATGCTCTCTTTCATTGCCCCTCGGCCTGCGTCGCGCGACGCTGTGGAGGTGAAGAAACTAGGGAGTTCGACAGTAGCGGCCGTGTACGCACACCACGATTCCCGCCAGTTCCATGGCCAGCAGCATGGAGGACACCTCAGGCGCCGTCAATCCACAACGCGCGATCAATGAATCCATACCGCTTGGGTTGTGGTCCAGTGCCCGCCACAAGCTCTGGTAGTCAGGGTCGTTCGCCCACCGGTCCGGCAGGTCTGCCGGCGATGCCTGTTCAGTGGGGGTGGCAAGGCGGCTTTGCAAGCCGGGCAGTTGCTGGCGCAGGGCAGGGGCCAGCAGCTCCAGCACATCTTCGGGCCGTTCGACCAGGGCCACGCCCTCGCGGATCAGCCGATGGCAGCCGGCTGCGCGCGGGTTCAGCACCGAACCGGGCACCGCGCCGACCTCGCGCCCGGCCTCGGCGGCCAGGCGGGCGGTGATCAGCGCGCCGGAGCGCTGGGCCGCCTCGATGACCACCGTGGCCAAGGCCAGGCCAGCCACCAGCCGGTTGCGCGCCGGGAACTGCCCCGCCCGCGCCGGGGTGCCCGGCGGGTACTCGCTCAGCACGACGCCTTCGGCGGCGATGCGGGCCTGCAGGCGGGTATTGCCGGGCGGATAGGCTTGGTCCGGGCCGGTGCCGATGACCGCCACCGTGCGCCCGCCCGCATCCAGTGCGGCGGCATGGGCGGCGGCATCGATGCCGGCGGCCAGCCCGCTGGTCACCGCCAGGCCGGCCTCGACGAAGCATGCGGCGAAGCGTGCCGCCAGCGCCCGCCCGGTGGGGGTCGGCGAGCGGCTGCCGACCACCGCCACCGCCGGGTGCCAGGCCAGGCTGGCGTCGCCGGCCACGAACAATGCCAGCGGCGGCTGCGGGATGTCCTGCAGCAACGGCGGAAAGGCTGGATCGCAGCAGCCCAGCAGCTGCTGGCCGGGGTGCCGCAGCCAGCGCAGGGTGGCGGCCAGTGCCGCAGGATCGGGCTGCTGCAGGGCGGCGCATTGTTCAACGGAACAGCCGTGCGCGCGCCAGCCGGCCACACCCATGGCGAGCGCGGCGGAGGCGTCGCCGCTGGCCAGCAGCAGGGCGCGGCGGGGCGCCAGCGGTCCGCCGGCCAGGACCAGGCGGGCGAGGGTATCGAGGGCAGGGTCGGGGCGGGGCATCGCCCGACTATCGGCTACAGACGACGAAGGCGCCCTAAGGCGCCTTCGCGTTCTGCTGTCAGGGGAACCCGCAGGGAGGCTGCCGGCCGGGTAGAGTCGACCGTTGGTCGACCATCGCGCGCAGCGCGGGATTTCCGCGGGCCGGCCATAGACGACGAAGGCGCCCTCGGGCGCCTTCGCGTGGTGCTTTCAGACAGGTGCGCTTACTTCGCGTCCGGGTGCTGGGCGCTGTAACCCACGTTCACCGGCTTCACGCCCTGCATCACCAGCGCGTAGCTGACGTTGTCGAAGGTGCGGAACACCATCGCGTGGGCGGCGTATTCGTCCGGCAGGCTGACCCGGCCCGCACCGGTGGACGGCGAATCGTCCATGCGCGAGGAGTTCGGGTACTTCATGCGGTGGGCGACGTGGCTGCCCTGGCGCCACAACGAGAACACCGTGCCGTTGTCCACGCCCTGGCTGCGGCCGGCGGAGATGGCGATGACGTCGCGCGGGCCGCCGGCATTGAACATGTCGGCCACGGCCAGCACGCGCACGTCCAGGCCTTCCAGGCTGGCGGCGGGCACATGCGGGAAGAACTGCAGGTCGTACGGCTGCGCTTCCACGGGCACCAGGCGGTCACCGGCGCGCACTTCGCGGCCGTTGCTGTTGGCGTCCAGCATCAGGGTGGAGACTTCGGTCTTGCCGCCGGCCACCTGGGTGATGGTGCCGAGGCCGACCTGGGCCAGTTCATAGCCCAGCACGCCGCGGCGGTGGTTGGGCGCGTTGTAGGCCTTCCACAGGTTGCCGCTGCCCGGGGTGACGTCGCCGTTGGCGGTCAGGTCCTCGGTGGGCTTGGGCTGGCCGTAGCGCACGGTTGGGCGGACCACGGCCCAGCGCTGGCCGACCTGGGCATCGGCCAGGCGGACATACGCAGTCTGGCCGCCGGTGGCGCGCAGGCGGTTGTCTTCCAGGCCGGCCACATAGGGCAGCTGGTCGATGCTGTCGACCACGCTCAGCTGCTTCAGGAAGGGTTCGACCTCCGAGAGCGGCACGCCGGTCACCGGGGCTTCCGTGCGCGGGCCGGGCTGGGCCGTCACGCGGTCCAGATAGGCCAGGCTGAGCACGTCACCCGGGTAGATGAGATGCGGGTTGGCGATCTGCGGGTTGGCCTGCCAGATCTCCGGCCACAGCCAGGGCTTCTGCAGAAAACGGCCTGCAATGTCCCACAGCGTGTCCCCTTTGCGGACCACGTAGGTGTCCGGGTGCCCGCCATTCACTTCAACGGCGGTAGCATAGGCAGCCACGGTCAGCATCGCCGCAGCGACGACCGTACGAAAACGAAGCAACATAGGTGCGGAGCCCTGATTCCCCAACAGGTTCGCGCACTATAGTCCAGAAACCGGGGCGCAAGGCAAGCGTTGCAGATAGAATCTGCGACGTATGCCGGCGTATCCCCGGCCCCAACCCGGAAACAGCCATGGCCCTGCTCCCCATTCTTGAGTTCCCCGATCCGCGCCTGCGTACAAAGGCTGCGTTGATCGACGCCGCCGAGGTGACCACCCCGGCCTTCCAGACCCTGCTCGACGACATGTTCCAGACCATGTACGACGCTCCCGGCATCGGCCTGGCCGCCAGCCAGGTGGACGTGCACAAGCGCTTCATGGTCATCGACGTGAGCGAAGAGAAGAACGAGCCGCGGGTGTTCATCAACCCGGAGATCGTCGCCAAGGACGGGGGCCAGGTGTACCAGGAAGGCTGCCTGTCGGTGCCCGGCATCTTCGCTGACGTGACCCGCGCCGACTCCATCACGGTGAAGTTCCTGGACCGCCAGGGGCAGCCGCAGGAGCTCACCACCGACGGCCTGTTGGCGGTGTGCGTGCAGCACGAGATGGACCACCTGGACGGCAAGCTGTTCATCGACTACCTGTCGCCGCTGAAGCGCGAAATGGTCCGCAAGAAGCTGGCCAAGCAGCGCAAGCACGTGGCCTGACCGCCATCGCGGGCCGCCCTTTGCGGTGGCCCCTGCCTGCGCGTCCCGCGCGGGCTGCACGGCGCCGGCCGACGGCGCCGTCGTTCTTTCTGCACGTATCCATCCTGCAAGTGGGGTAGCCATGAGGATTGTCTTTGCCGGTACGCCGGAATTCGCGGTGTCGTCGCTGCGCGCGGCCGCGCGCCATCATGAGGTCGTGGCCGTCTACACCCAGCCGGACCGCCCGGCCGGCCGTGGCCGTGGCCTGGCACCCTCGCCGGTCAAGCTCGAAGCGGTTGCCCGTGGCATCCCGGTCTACCAGCCGGAAACCCTGAAGGACCCGGCCGCCCAGCAGCAGCTGCGGGATCTGCAGCCGGACCTGATGGTGGTGGTGGCCTATGGCCTGATCCTGCCCAGGGCGGTGCTGACCATCCCGACCCACGGCTGCTGGAACGTGCACGCCTCGCTGCTGCCGCGCTGGCGCGGCGCCGCGCCGATCCAGCGCGCGATCCAGGCCGGCGATGCCACCACCGGCGTGTGCCTGATGCAGATGGAAGCGGGTCTGGATACCGGCCCGGTGCTGCTGCACCAGGAGCTGGCCATTGCCGACACCGCCACCGGCGGCGACCTGCATGACGCGCTGGCCGCGCTGGGCGCGCAGGTGCTGTCCGATGGCCTGGGCCTGCTGCGCGCGGGCATCAAGCCGATCGCGCGGCCGCAGCCGGAACAGGGCGTGACCTACGCGCACAAGCTGGACAAGGCCGAAGCCAGGCTGGACTGGGCACAGGACGCGCAGGTACTGGCGCGCACCGTGCGTGCGTTCAACCCGTGGCCGATCGCCGAGGCACAACTGGCCGGCGAGCGCGTGCGCATCCATGGCGCGGTGGCGCTGGACCTGGCCCACGGCCAGGCCCCGGGCACGGTGCTGGCTGCCGGCCGCGAAGGCATCGACATTGCCTGCGGGCAGGGCGCGCTGCGCCTGCGCGTCCTGCAGCGCGAGGGCGGCAAGGCGATTACCGCCGCCGACTACCTCAATGCGCGTCGCGACCTGCGCGTGGGAGCGTAAACCGGTGTCGAAGCAGAACGATTTCTCCATTGCCAAGGCCGCGCCGGGCGCCGCCACCCGCATGCTGGCCGCACGCGTGCTGGCCCAGGTGTTCACCCGTGGCCGTTCGCTGAAGGCCGAACTGGCCTGGGCCTTGCCCAAGCTGGCCGATACCCGCGACCGCGCGCTGCTGGAGGCCCTGTGCTTCGCCGTGCTGCGCCGTCGCAGCACCTATGACGCCGCGCTGCAGGCCTGGATGCAGAAGCCGCTGTCGGCGCGTGATGCCGACCTGCGCACCCTGCTGATGGTCGGTTTCGCCCAGCTGGACGTGCTGGAACTGCCCGCGCATGCGGCGTTGTCGGCCACCGTCGACGCGGCGCGCGCGCTGGGTCGCGAGCGCCAGGCCGGCTTGGTCAACGCCATCCTGCGCCGTGCGCAGCGCGAGGGTTTCCCTGAACAACCCGCGCGCGACGCGTTCCCCGCCTGGCTGGCCGAGGCGGTCGAGCGCGACTGGCCGCAGCAGGCCGAGGCGATCTTCAGCGCCAGCCTGCAGCCGGCACCGCTGTGGCTGCGCGCCAACCGCCAGCTCGGCGGCCGCGACAAGGCGCTGGCCGCGCTGGCAGAGGCTGGCATCGCCGCCGAGCCCAGCCCGCTCAGCGCCGATGCGCTGCGCCTGGCCGAGCCCAGCCCGGTCAACCAGCTGCCGGGCTTTGCCGACGGCGCGTTGTCGGTGCAGGACCTGTCGGCACAGTGTGCGGCCGATGCCCTGGCGCCGCCGGCCGGCGCACGGGTGCTTGACGCCTGCGCCGCCCCCGGTGGCAAGTCGGCGCACCTGCTGGAACGCGACCCGAGCCTGCGCCTGCTGGCGCTGGACATCGATGCGCGGCGCCTGGCCCGGGCCAAGGACACCTATGCCCGCACCGGCGTGGGCGAACACGTGCAGACCCAGGTGGCCGACGCCAGCGATACCGCGGCCTGGTGGGACGGCACCCCGTTCGACGCCATCCTGCTGGATGCCCCGTGCTCGGCCACCGGCGTCATCCGCCGCCAGCCCGACGTGATGTTCCACCGCCGTGCCGAGGACATCGAGGCGCTGGTGGGGGTGCAGGCGCGCCTGCTGGAAGCCTGCTGGGCGATGCTGCGCCCCGGCGGCGTGCTGCTGTACGCGACCTGTTCGATTCTGCGTGCCGAGAACGTCGACCAGGTGCGGGCCTTCCTGAAGTGGCATCCGGACGCCCAAGCGGCGCCGCTGGGTGACGCTTTCGGCCTGGACTGCGAGGGCATCGCACGCCAGCGCCTGCCCGGTGAAGACGATGCTGACGGTTTTTTCTACGCGCGTCTGCTAAAAACAGCCTGACCCCGTCGCTGTCCGAGTTCCCATGCTGAAGACCCGCGCGTCACGCGAGACGTGGTTGTTCGTGGTGATGGCCTTGCTGGTGCTCGGGGCGGGGCTCGGACTGCGCGACCCTTGGCCCTCGGACGAGCCGCGTTTCGCCCTGGTTGCCAAGCAGATGGTGGACAGCGGCCAGTGGCTGTTCCCGCATCGGGGGCTGGAGCTGTATTCGGACAAGCCGCCCATGCTGATGTGGTGGCAGGCCACCCTGTACAGCGTGATCGGCAACTGGCGGGTGGCCTTTTTGCTGCCCTCGCTGATCGCCGCGCTGGGCACGCTCTGGTGCGTTGTCGACCTGGGCCGGCGGCTGTGGACGCGCCGGGTCGGCCTGTATGCCGGCTGGGCGCTGCTGTTCGCGCTGCAGTTCACCTTCCAGGCCAAGAAGGCGCAGATCGACCCGCTGGTGGTGCTGTTCGTCACCCTGGCCAACTACGGGCTGCTGCGCCACCTGCTGCTGGGGCCGGCGTGGCGCTGGTGGTGGGCTGGCTGGTTCTTCGCCGGCATCGGGGTCATCACCAAGGGCGTGGGTGTGCTCGCGCTGCTGATGATCCTGCCGGCGGCGATCGCCTCGGTGCTGCACTGGCCGCGGGTGCGCCTGCATGCGCGTGACCTGCGCTTCTGGCTGGCGCCGCTGGCCTTCGTACTGGCTGTCGCGCTGTGGCTGGTGCCGATGGTGATGACCGCGCTGGCGACGAAATCGGGCGAGTACCAGGCCTACCTCGACGACATCCTGTTCCGGCAGACGGCCAAGCGCTATGTGCAGTCGTGGGACCACCACCAGCCATGGTGGTACTTCCTGGGCACGATGCCATCGATGTGGATCCCGGCGTTCCTGGCCCTGCCGTGGGCGATCCCGGCCTGGCGTCGGCGGCTGCGGCGGCGTGATCCGCGCTACCTGCTGCCGCTGGCCTGGTGGCTGCTGATCGTGCTGTTCTTTTCCCTTCCGCACGGCAAGCGCGATGTCTACATCCTGCCGTCGCTGCCGATGTTCTGCTTGGCGCTGGCGCCGCTGATACCGGGCCTGCTGCGCAGGAGCGACGTGCAGTGGGTGCTGGGCGGGTTTACCCTGCTGCTGTCGCTGGGGACGCTGGCCGCCGGTGCGTCGGCCCTGCTCGGCAACCCCGGTTTCGAAGTGCGGCTGGTGCTGGAGCGCGGGCTGGAGCCGGGGGCGGTGGTGGCGATGGCCTGGGCGGTCCTGGCCATGGGGGGCGCGGGCGTGGCCAGCCTGCTGCTGTTCGGCTCGGCGCGGCGCCACCTGGCGCTGGTCTCGATGCTGACCGTGGTGTGGGTGCTGTACAGCCTGGTCGGCTACCCGGTGTTGAATGATTCCAGTTCGGCCCGCGGCCTGATGCGCTCGGTCGATGTGCGCCTGGGTGCCGATGCCGAGCTGGGCCTGGTGGCCTGGAAGGAGCAGAACCTGCTGATGGCCGGGCGACCGGCGACGACCTTCGGCTTCAACGTGCCCTGGCATCGACAGTTGCAGGCCGGGGTGCGATGGCAGCAGCTGTCGCCGCGGCGGCGCTGGCTGCTCGTTCAGCAGGACGTGCTGCTGGGCTGCGTGGACCGCGACGGAGCGGTGTTGGCCGGTGTCGCCAACCGTCGCCGTTGGTGGTTGGTGCCCGCATCGGCGGTACACGGCCCCTGCGTGCCCAGCGAAGCCGAACTGAAACGTGAACGGCGGTTGCAGAGAAACGAGCAATAACGTGGCCGCAGGCTTGTCCAGACTGCCCAAGCGTGCACAAAGCCAGTAAAACATCAGGCGGGCGGCCTGCCGCAGGGCCGCCGTTTTCTTCCGCATGACCGCAGCGATCATTCCCGACGTGCCAGCTTCGCCAGACAACCTGAGCCCCACCCGCGCCGAACCGCTGCCTGTGCCTGCTGGCGGCCGCCTTGGCGTCGCGCACTGGATCGCACAGATCGGCCTGTTCTGCATGCCGGCACTGGTACTGACCGTACCGGTGAACCTGTTGCCGTATGCGCTGACCCTGCTGGTCAGCACCCTGCTGGCGCCGGAGCTGCTGTGGCGGGCGCGGGGCATGGGCGGCGCGCCGGTGCGCGCGCTGACCTGGCTGATGCTGGCGGCGGTGGCGCTGGGCCTGGTCTCGGTGGTGCTGTTTGAGCAGGGCCTGCGCGACGTCGACAACCGTTCGCGGTTCCTGGTCATCCCGTGGGTCGCACTGTGGGTCTGCGCGCTGCGACCAGACCTGCGCTGGCTCTGGCGGGGCGCGCTGGCGGGCCTGCTGGGCAGCTTCGTGCTGTCACTGGTGCAGGTGCTGCAGGGCGCGCCGCGCGCCGAGCTGACCACCAATGCCATCGTGCTGGCCGACATCGTGGTCATGCTGATGGTGCTGCTGGTGTTCTGCCGCCCGTCGCGGCGCTGGTCCCTGGTCATCGTCGGCATGGCCGCCGGTTGCGGCACCATCGTGCTGACCGGCAGCCGCGGCGTGTTCGCCGCCCTGCTGGCGCTGCTGGTGGTGCTGGCGCTGAGCCTGCGCTGGCGGACCGGCGTGGCCCGGCTGTCGGTGCTGGCCGGCATGCTGGCCATCGGTGCCACCCTGCTGCTGTCGGTGCCCGAGCTGCGCAACCAGGTGCGCCTGACCGAACTGCACAGCGACGTGCAGAAGCTGGAGCAGGGTGACGTCGATTCCTCCGCCGGTGCGCGCGTCGAGCGCCTGCAGGTGGCCTGGCAGACCTTTCTCGATCATCCGCTCACCGGTGTCGGTATCGGCCACTTCGACAGCGCCATGCAGCGCGTGCCGGTGTGCCGCGACGACCCTGCCGAAGTGCGCTGCCACCTGGGCCATGCGCACAACGACGTGGCCGAATGGGCCGCCACTCAAGGCCTGCCGGGCCTGCTGATGCTGATTGCCGTGTACGGCGTCCCGCTGTGGGTGTTCGTCCATCTGCACCGGCGCAGCGGTCGCGTCACCTTCCGCGGGCCGGCGGCGGCGGGGGTGATGATCGTCATCGCCTACGTGCTGTGCGGCTTGACCCAGTCGATGTTCGCCCACCAGATGACGGCCAGCTTCTACGTGACCATCGTCGGCCTGCTGACTGGCCTGTCACTGCTGGAAGGCGCCCGCCATCGGGCGAAGGCCTGAGCAGTGGGTGAATGTCATCCACGCATGGCGTGGATCTACCGGTGGGTGCCGACCGTTGGTCAGCACAGATGCTGGATCATTCGCTGCGCGGGTCGGCCACGGCCTGGCCGTTGCCCAGCATCCACAACATGATGGTCTTCTGCCGCACGTAGTTGGCGCGCACGTAGGCATACACCAGGCCGTGCCAGCCATCGCGGAACCCGCCGCGGAACACGAAGCCGCGCCAGAAGCGCCAGGCCGGCGCCAGTACCAGCTTGCCCAGGGTGGCCCGCTTGCCGAGTGCGAACTCGTGCTCGGCCATCATCCGTGCGTACTTCTCGGTCTTGGCCAGCTGCTGCTGCAGGGAGCGGTAGGGGTAGTGGATGAGATCACCGCGCAGGGTGCCGACGCTGCCATCGACGCTGGCCGCTTCGTGGATCTCGCGCTTGCCGCGCCAGCCGCCCCGGCGGCGGTCGAACAGCCGCATCACCCGGTCCGGGTAGGCGTTGCCATGGCGCAGGAACTTGCCGAAGTACTCTGAGAGGCGGGCGAAACGGTAGCCGGCATGGTTGCTGAAACCACTGTCGCGGGCCTGCTCGATGGCCGTGCGCAGCTCGGGGCTGATGCGTTCATCGGCGTCGAGGCACAGCACCCAGTCGTGGCTGGCCTGCTCGACGCAGAACGCCTTCTGGCTGCGGAAACCATCGAACCGGCGCTGCAGCACACGGGCACCAGCGGCTTCGGCGATGGCCACGGTGGCATCGGTGGACTGCGAGTCCACCACTACGATCTCATCGCAGAAGGCCAGCGAGGCCAGGCAGTCGCCGATGCGCCCGGCCTCGTTGAACGCGATAATGCACGCCGAGATGCGAGGCCGTTCGATGGGAGCGGTCGTGGAGGACATGATGGCCGGGTACCTGTTGTTTGCGACGGAGCGCTATGCGCTGCCTATTCTCGCCCCGTTGGCGCAGGCCTTGCACGCGTCCGGGCAGGAGGTGGCCGCCTGGTTCGAGGGCGGTGCGGCCGGCAGCAGCCTGCCGGGAGTGCCCAACATCGGCCTGAAGCAGGCCCTGGCGATGCGCCCGCGTGCGGTGTTCAGCGCCGCCAACTGGGTGCCGACCTTCCTCTCCGGGGCCAAGGTGCAGCTGTTCCATGGCTTCAACGTGGAGAAGCGCGACAGCGCCCGCGGCCACTTCCGGGTGCGCGGCATGTTCGACCTGTACTGCACGCAGGGGCCGGCCACCACCGCACCGTTCCGGCAGATCGCCGAGCAGCAGGGCCACTTTGCCGTGGCCGAGACCGGCTGGCCGAAGCTGGACCCGCTGTTCCGCGACGATGGCGGTGAGAGTGCCGCGCTGCGTGCACCGGCCGGCGGGCGTCCGGTCATCCTGTTCGGCTCGACCTTCACCGAACGCCTGAGCGCGGCCCCGCACCTGCTGCAGCCGATCGCCGCTGACATCGCCGCCGGTGAGCGCTACTGGCTGCTGACCCTGCATCCCAAGTGCCCGCCGGAACTGTTCGAGCGTTACCGCGCGCTGGCCGGTGCCAACGCGCGCTTCATCGAGCCGGAGCAGGTGATGGCCGCGCAGCGTGCGGCCGACGTGCTGGTGTCGGATACCTCGTCGATCGTTTCGGAGTTCATCGTCCAGCACAAGCCGGTAGTGACCTTCCGCAACCGCGTGCCGAAGCCGCACATGATCGACTTCGACGAGGCCACGCAGCTGCCGGCGATGCTGAAGCGCGCGCTGCACCCGGAGGCCGCGCTGCAGGCGGAGATCGTGCGTTATGCCGATGCCATCCACCCGTTCCGCGATGGTCGCTCCAGCGAGCGGGTGATCGCCGCGACCGAGGATTTCCTGTCCGGTGAAATGGGCGCGCTGCGCCGCAAGCCGTTCGGCAGCTGGGTACGCAACCTGCAGATCCGCAAGGACCTGGGGTATTGGGGCCCGTCGCAGCGGTAGAGTCGACCGTTGGTCGACTGCTCTTCGTGAACTGCCTGGAAATCCCGCGCTGCGCGCGATACTCGACCAACGGTCGACTCTACCGGCGGGCGTGCACGTACTCCGCCGTCACCAGCGCAGCTTGCGCCGCGCCAATGCCACCGCCAGCTGCTTCATCACCTGTTGCGCCTGCGCTTGCGGCAGATAGCGCAGTGCCAGCGCCACGTCGCCGTGCGCGCCAGCGGTATCCAGCTGCAGGCTGGCGGTGCCCAGCAGCTTGTCCAGCGGCGAGCGCTGCAGGCGCAGGCCCTGCACCTTGTCCAGTTCGGCCCAGCGCCACCAGCGCTTCCACCAGCCACCGCGCACGGCCACGAACTGGCCATCCAGGTGCCAGCCCATGCGCGCCATCTGCCGGTGCGCCACCAGCAGTGCCACCGGCAGCCAGCCCAGCACCAGCAGGCCCCACGGGCCCCAGCGCCAGTAGGCGCCCGCTGCCAGCAGCGGCACCAGCACCAGGCTGCCCAGGCTCAGCCGCCACCAGCCGCGTTGCGGCAGCGCATGCCACTGTGCCGGCGGCCACTGCAGCTGCGGCAGCAAGTGCTTGACCAGTCCTTCGCAGGTGGCGGCCGGGGCCAGCGGCGCCAGTTCGCGAAGGGCACGATCATCATCACGCGAGGGGCCGCCGGCCGCGCTGTCGATGCGCAGCTGGCGAAGCCCGAACCAGCGCTGCAGCGTGCCCTCGCGCAGCGTCCAGGCCTGGATGCGGCGACGAGCCACGCTGCTGCGGGTGCGGCTGAGCAGGCCGGTGGACACCGTCAGCCGGCGTTCGCGCTCGCTCAGGGTGAAGCCGTGGTAGCGCAGCACCGTCAGCACCACCGACAGCACGCGCAGGCCCAGCCAGCCCAGTAGCAGAGTGGCCGCCACCAGCAGCAGGGTGCCGGTCAGGCCCGGGTGCAGGTGGCTGACGTAACCGAAGGCCTGGCGGCCGCCGCGCTGGATGGCATCGTCCATCACCGGCCGCGGCACGGTCTGGAACAGCACGCCGAAGGCGGCCACGGCCAGCGCCCAGCCGCGGTTGGACAGCAGGCCCATGCGCACCACGTCCCACGCCGACAGACGCAGCAGCACCTGCTCGTCGTCATCGCTGGCGATGTCCTGCGGCGCATCACAGGCAACCGCCTGCGGTGGTTGTCCGCGCTGGCGCACCAGCCGTTCCAGGGCCAGCGCCTGGTCCAGCTTCAGTACGCGCATCTCCGCTTCCGGGCGCACGCCACCGGCCGATTCCAGGCGCAGTTCGGCCACGCCGAACAGGCGGTGCAGCGGGTTCTGCCGCACTTCCACGTTGTGGATGCGGGCGAAGGGAATCTCGCGGCGGTTGCGCGACAGCAGGCCGCTGCGCACGGTGATCGCATCGCTGCCGATGCGGTAGCGGTAGCTCAGGTACTGCAGCACCGACACCAGCACCAGCGCGGCGATGGCCGACAGCGGAATCAGCTGCGCCCACATCGGGTCGCGGTTGCCGCGCTGGCCGAACACCAGCAACGCCACCAGCGGCAGCAGGTAATGGCGCAGCTGCATCAGCAGCACGAACAGCCACGACCACGGGTGCAGGCGATGCTCTTGGCCGTCGCCAGGCAGCGACGGCGGCAGGGGCGGCGGCAGGCTCACAGGGCGTCCGCGTCCTGGTCGAGCTGGCGGGCAAGGGTGTCGCGCAGGCGCTCGGCGTCGGCCTCATCCAGGCCGCTGACGGTGACCGCGCTCAGGCGCGTGCCGGCGGTGTGCACGATCAGCGTGGCCAGGCCCGCGCGGCGTTCCAGCGGGCCACGGCGCAGGTCCAGGTGCTGCACGCGGGAAATGGGAATGCGGGTTTCCAGCTGCCACATCAGGTCGCGGCGCAGGCCCAGCCCCTGTGCGTCCAGCCGCCAGCGGGTGCGGGTCAGGCGCCGATGGCCGAGCCAGGCGCCGAACACCAGGCCGACCAGCAGGCCGACCGGTGCGCCCCACAGGCCGCCGGGCAGATCGAAGAACCACCAGGCCGCGCCCAGTGGCGCGCCGGGGACGAACAGGCCGCCGAACGCGCCTTCCAGCGCGGCCATGTGCGCGGCACGGCGGGGCAGCGGTTGCCAGTGGTCCAGGTGGTCCAGGTGCGGCGATGCAGGCGAAGGCAGTTCGGTCACGCGGGCGTCCGTCGGGCAGCAGGGCAGGGCGGTGGCGGCCGCAGCCGCCCCGCGCAGACGGTAGCAGGTCGGCCGCGTTACTGGGCGGCCTGGATCAGCGCGTCGACATCGAGCATGTGGCCGGCGCGGTCGGCCTTGGTGCGCAGGTAGTACTCGTTCTCGGCGGTGATCTCGCCGGTGACCGGAATGCAGTCCAGCACTTCGATGCCGGCGTTGCGCAGGCGCTGTGCCTTGGTCGGGTTGTTGCTGAGCAGGGCCACGCGCGAAATGCCCAGACCGCGCAGCATCGCCACGGCGCTGCCGTAGCGGCGCTCGTCGGCGCCGAAGCCAAGCTGTGCATCGGCGTCGATGGTGTCCAGGCCGTCGTGCTGGTAGCCATAGGCACGCATCTTCGCGGCAATGCCGGTGCCGCGCCCTTCCTGGTCCAGGTACAGCAGCACGCCGCCGCCCAGTTCCTTCAGCTTGCGCAGGCCGCGCCGCAGCTGGTCGCCGCAGTCGCACTTGAGCGAACCGAACAGGTCACCGGTCAGGCAGGAGGAATGCACGCGCACCGGCACCACGGCCGACAGGTCCGGCTCACCAACGATGATCGCGACCTGGTCGCGCTGGGCCACACCGCCGCGGAACACCGCGAAGGTGGTCATGCCCACATCGCGCAGCGGCACCGGCGAACGCGCCACCAGTTCGTAATCATGGGCCGCATGGGCCGCGCCTTCGGCCAGGTCGCACAGGGCCACCTCGGCCGCACCGTCGAAGGTGGGGTCATCGGCGTCCAGGCGCACGGCCACCATCGCCGGCAGCAGCAGGCCCAGGCGGGCCAGTTCCACCGCACCCGCATCGAAGGCATCACCGGCGCTCCAGCCGTCCGGCATCGGGCCCGGCTCGCGCAGGTAGCCCAGCGAGGGCAGCGCATCGAAGGCCACGCCGGCCAGCGGCAGGCGCGCGCCGTCGGCCGCCTCCACGCCGAGCACGCGGGCGCGGGTGGCGGTCAGGAACAGGTAGTGGCGCTCGCGCGCGGCGCTGGCGAAGGCGGCGAAGCTGCTGGCCGTGGCGCTGTCCAGCGCGATCACCGCCAGGCGCTGGCCCTGGCCGTCGTGCAGCAGGACCGGGCGCCCAGCACGCAGCTCGGCGACCGCGCGTTCGCAGCGGATCGCGGCGGGATCGCCGAACAGGGAAGAAGCAGGCATGGCAGGACCGGGGAAGGCGGACATCGCAGTCTCTATGGGGGCGCCAGCGTCGTATTCAACGTACTGCCGCAGCCGGTCGCAGGCCAGCCGCCGCCGTCCTCAGTGCGGGTGTTCTTCGGTGGCGTACGGGTCATCTTCGCCGCTGCCCGGCGGGCGCAGCGTGTAGCGCTTGTAGGTCCACTGGTACTGGGCGGGATCGCGGCGGGCGATGCGCTCGATGCCGGCATTGAGCGCGGTGGCGGCCACCTGTGGATCCGCGTCGGCCACGGCCGGGTCAGCCGGCTCGATGTGCAGGGCGAATTCCATGTCCGGCCCGATGCGCTCGCACCAGCCGTACAGGACCGTGGCGCCGGTGCGCTCGGCCAGGCGGTTGACCAGGGTCATGGTCAGCGCCTGCACGCCGAAGAACGGCACGAACACGCCGTCGCCGGCCTTGGGCTGCTGGTCGGGCAGGATGCCGGTGGCCCCGCCGTCCTTGAGCACCTTGAACAGCTGGCGCACGGCCGGGCCTTCGGCGCGCACCTGCTGCACGTTCTGGCCGCCCCGTACCAGCTGCAGGAAGGCGTCGCCGGCCTCGTCCTCCGGCGGCTTGTAGACGATGGCGATCTGCCCGCGCGAGGCCAGCCACTGGTTCAGCAGCTCCCAATTGCCGAAATGCGGGGCGGCCACGATCACGCCCTTGCCGCTGGCCAGGGCCGCGTCGTACAGGGCCGCACCGTGCTGCTCCTTCAGGTGCAGGCGCAGGTTGTCGGCCGGCTTCTGGCTCCACAGGCGCAGGGTTTCGATGGCCTGCAGCGCGGTCGAGCGCAGCAGCTCGCGGTGCAGGCGGTCGCGCGCGGTACCGGTGATTTCCGGGTAGGCCAGTTCCAGGTTGCGCCGGGTCACCCGGCTCTCGCGGGCGTTCAGGCGGATCCAGGCCCAGGCCAGGGCGTGCGCGAACCCCCGCAGCAGCGGCCAGGGCAGGCGGGCGAACAGGGTGGTGGCGCGATAGACCAGCCGGGCTTTGCGTTGCGGATTCATTGGCCCCAGTTTAGCCAAGGGCGCTGCTATCGTGGCCGGCCCCGTTATCTGGAGCCCTTCGATGCTCGTCCTGATCCAGCGTGTCACCCAGGCCGTCGTGCATGTGGAGGGCGAGGCGGTCGGGCAGATCGGCCCCGGCCTGCTGGCCCTGGTGGGCATGGAGCCGGGCGATGCCGAGGCGCAGCTGAAGCGGATGGCCGAACGGCTGCTTGGCTACCGTGTATTCGCAGATGAGGCGGGGAAAATGAACCGTTCGCTGCTTGATACCGGGGGCGGGCTGCTGCTGGTCAGCCAGTTCACCCTGGCCGCCGATACCCGGTCGGGCATGCGCCCCAGCTTCACCAGCGCCGCCCCGCCGGACGAGGCTGAACGCGGGTTCAATCGATTTGTTGAGATCTGCCGTGAAAATCACGCCCCGGGGGTGGAAACGGGGCGGTTTGGTGCCCATATGGTCGTCAGCCTGGTCAACGACGGTCCCGTGACCTTCCTCCTCAGGCCCTAGGCCGCCGGGACCACCGCCCGGCAGGCCGGGCCCCGGGCTGGTATAATGCTACGTTCCCTATTTCTCCCCAGCCGGTGGCGCGAGCACTACATGGCCAACGAACGTCCTGCCCAATCCGAAATCAAGCAACTGATCAGCAAGGGCCTGGAACAGGGCTACCTGACCTACGCCGAAGTCAATGACCATCTGCCGGACGACATGGTCGACCCGGAACAGATCGAAGACATCATCGGCATGATCAACGGCATGGGCATTGATGTCCATGAAGTTGCGCCGGATGTGGAAACCCTGCTTCTCAACGACGGCAACACGGGCAACCGTGAGGTCGACGACACCGCGGCCGAAGAAGCCGCCGCAGCGCTGAGCGCGCTGGACACCGAAGGTGGCCGCACCACCGACCCGGTGCGCATGTACATGCGCGAAATGGGCACCGTCGAGCTGCTGACCCGCGAAGGCGAAATCGCCATCGCCAAGCGCATCGAGGAAGGCCTTTCGCAGGTGCAGGCCGCGCTGGGCCAGTTCCCGGTCTCGGTCGAATCGCTGCTGTCCGACTACGACGCCCACAAGGAAGGCAAGAAGCGCCTGGCCGAAGTGATCGTCGGCTTCAACGACCTGACCGACGACGTGCCGGCTCCGGCCGCTGCTGCGTCCGATGACAGCGACGACAGCAATGACGACGCCGACGACGACGAAGACGATGATGTCGACGGCGGCGACGAAGAAGCCGCACCGACCGGTCCGGACCCGGAGGAAGTCGCCGCGCGCATGCAGGCGCTGACCGACGCGTTCAATGCCTTCAAGAAGGCCGCCGCCAAGGGCGACAAGAAGCACCTGCCGAAGCTCCGCGAGGAGATGTCGGCGGTGTTCGTCACCCTGAAGCTGCCGCTGCCGCTGACCGACGTACTGACCAAGCAGCTGCGCGACACCATGGCCGACATCAAGTCGCATGAGCGCCGCGTGCTGAACCTGGCCACCGTCACCGCCCGCATGCCGCGCAAGGACTTCATCCGTTCCTGGGAAGGCAACCAGACCAACCTGGAATGGGTGGAAGACGCACTGAAGCGCAAGCAGAAGTGGTCTTCGGCGCTGCGTGAGGTGAAGGACCAGATCGTGTCCGAGCAGCAGGCCACCATCGACATCGAAAAGCTGACCCTGCTGGACCTTGACGAGCTGAAGGAAATCAGCCGCGCCATGGCCTACGGCGAAGCCAAGGCCCGCAAGGCCAAGAAGGAAATGGTCGAGGCCAACCTGCGCCTGGTCATCTCCATCGCCAAGAAGTACACCAACCGCGGCCTGCAGTTCCTCGACCTGATCCAGGAAGGCAACATCGGCCTGATGAAGGCCGTGGACAAGTTCGAATACCGCCGCGGTTACAAGTTCTCGACCTACGCCACCTGGTGGATCCGCCAGGCGATCACCCGCTCGATCGCCGACCAGGCACGCACCATCCGTATTCCGGTGCACATGATCGAGACGATCAACAAGTTGAACCGCATTTCCCGCCAGATGCTCCAGCAGTACGGCCGCGAGGCTACGCCGGAGGAGCTGGCCAAGGAAATGGACATGCCGGAAGACAAGATCCGCAAGGTGATGAAGATCGCCAAGGAGCCGATCTCGATGGAAACCCCGATCGGCGACGACGAGGATTCCCATCTGGGCGACTTCATCGAGGACACCAACGTGGAGTCCCCGATCGAGAACACTACCAACATCAACCTGTCTGAAACCGTGCGCGACGTGCTGGCCGGCCTCACCCCGAGGGAAGCCAAGGTGCTGCGCATGCGCTTCGGCATCGACATGAATACCGACCACACGCTGGAAGAAGTCGGCAAGCAGTTCGACGTGACCCGCGAGCGCATCCGCCAGATCGAAGCGAAGGCCCTGCGCAAGCTGCGTCACCCGAGCCGCTCGGAGCAGCTGCGCAGCTTCCTGGATATCGACTGATATCCGGCGAGGGCTGATGTGGTGAGAGAAACCCCGCTTCGGCGGGGTTTTTTCTGTGGGCTCATCGCCCGGCGGCGAACAGCCCAGGTTCACCGCCACCGTGGAGAGCGAAGGCGGGCGCCGCGCGGTGATCGTGAAGTTCGCCCAACCCGATGGCGGCGAGGCCGCGCAGCGCTGGGCAGACCTGCTGGTCTGCGAACACCTGGCGCTGGAGACCCTGGGCGCCGCCGGCGTGGACGCCGCCAGCAGTGAGCTGCTGCAGACGCCCACGGATACCTTCCTGGAAGTGACGCGCTTCGACCGAAGCGCCAATGTGCTGGGGCGCCGGGGCTTTGTGTCGATGCTGTCGCTCTCGGCCGCGTTTACTGGCGAGGCGACGCTGGATTGGCCACGCGCGGGTGCACAGCTGCAGGCGCTGGGCTGGTTGTCCGCAGAGACCGTGCAGGCCATGGCGCGGTTGCATGCGTTTGGCAGATTGATCGGCAACAGCGACATGCACCAGGGCAACATCGGTTTTCGACTTGTTGATCGCGGCGCGTTGCCGCTGGCGCCGGCCTACGACATGTTGCCGATGTCCTTGGCACCGTCGCGGTTGGGTGTGCTGCGGCAGGATGCGCCGCTGGACGCAATTGCACCGCGTGAGAGCGGCGAGCTGGAGCATCTGCGCTGGGCGGCACCGCTGGCCAGTGAGTTCTGGGAGCGCGTTGCGGGGGATGCGCGGGTGGGGTCGGATGGATTGCGCGCGCTCGCGCGGGGGAATGCCGAGCGGGTCAGGGCGATGGGGGCGCGGTTCGGGTGATCCCGAGCGGAGTCGCATCTGCCGTTTGAGTTGTTGCTGGCGCGGCCGTAGTCTGGCCGGGCAGATGCTCAAGACATCACGCAGGCGGGCCGGACATCACCGGCAGCGATGCAGACGCGCAGCAGGCTACGCACATCGCGTGCGGCCTGCTGCTCTGGTTCGTCCTGTGTCTGGAGCTACGCCATGAATGATGAAGAGAGCGACACGCCCGACTCCCCGCGAGTCGATTTCCCGCCGCTGCTGGACTGGGACGAGGTGCTGCAGGACGAGCGCGATGACCGGCTTGGGTTCGCTCGGCGCACGACGTATGCGCTGCTGACGCTTTCTGGCGCGGGACTGGTTGATGGGTTTGGTGGCGGTAATCAGCCAGGGCTTGAAGGGGCCCGGCGGACGGTGGCCCTGTTCCAGGCACACCTGCGGCAGATGCAGCATTCCGCGGAGATTGCCGAGGTGCGGCTGGAGCAGGTGGCCAGGGCACTGGCCGTTGATGCCTGAGTAGCCGGGTGGGGGCGCGCTCCACTACACTGTGCCGCTGTGCAGGGCCTATAGCTCAACGGTTAGAGCAGAGGACTCATAATCCTTTGGTTCCAGGTTCGAATCCTGGTGGGCCCACCATCGAATCAGGCACTTGGGATCCGCCGCCGGCCCACGCTGCCCGCCCAGCCCAGTCCGGTGACCGCTGGGTGACCATCCGCGGGCAGTGCAGCCCGGCAGCCTCCGCTGGTACCAGCTGCACAGATATCCCCAGCGCGCCCGGTCGGAGCCTCCCCGTCGCTGCGCCATGTGTCGAAGGCCTACACAGCGGTTCACCCATACTCCCGCGTCGCCTTCGGTTCCAGGAACACCCAATGCTTCCCACCGTCTCAAACCCTGACTCATTGGCCTTCAGGTTGTTCAAGGACTGCGACTGGGTGCAGGGCAGGGGCATGCGCGGGGCGAGCTGCGAGTTCTGCTCTGCGCTCAGCATGATCTTCGATTCCCCTGAACCGCTCTGGATTGCCTGGGGGCCTGGCGAAAAGCGCTTCTTCTTCAACGATGCGTACCTCCCTCTGCTGCGTGGCAAGCTGCAGGGCGCCATGGGCAACCGCCTCGATGTCGTGTGGAGCGACGTCTGGGATGACGTCAAGGGGCTGGTTGAGGAAACCTTCGGCGGCAAGGCGCAGAGTCTGAGCAACATGACGCTTCGCATGGACCGGGATGGCTTCCTGGAAGACACGGTGTGGACGTTTTCCTATTCGCCGCTTCGCATACGATCGGGTGAGGTAAAAGGAATGCTCTGCGTGGTAAGCGAGCAGACCGAGCTGGTGGCTGAGCGGAACAGTCACAGCCGGCACATTGAAAGCATCACTGAAGAAGCGCGCGCAGCGCATCTGGAGCTGGTATCGGCACGAGAGCAGCTGCGGCAGAGCCAGAAGCTGGAGGCGATGGGCCAGTTGACCGGCGGTGTCGCCCATGATTTCAACAACCTGCTGCAGGTGATCAGTGGCTCGGCCGACATGCTGCGTCACGTCGGCTCGCTGACACCCCAACAGTCCCGCTATGTCAATGGCATCGCCGCTGCTTCCGACCGGGCGACCAAGCTGACGGCGCAATTGCTCGCGTTTGCCCGCAGGCAGAGCCTCACTCCCGAGGTGTTCGATCTCGTCGAAAGCATCCGCTCGATAGCGGATATCGTTTCGACTCTGGTTGGACCGAGGGTGCAGGTCGAGATCGAAATGCCCCATCCGTCCATACCGGTCATCATCGACCGCAACCAGTTGGACACCGCAGTCATCAACATCGCCGTCAATGCCAGGGATGCCATTGACGGCAACGGAAAGCTGACCATCCGCGCCGAGGTCTGCGACGCCATTCCAGTCATCCGATCAGGGGCGGTAGTGGCCGGAAACTACGTGGCGCTGAGTTTCAAGGACACCGGCTCGGGAATTGCCGCCGGGGCCATCGAGCGGATATTCGAACCGTTCTATACGACGAAGGAGGTTGGCGCGGGTACTGGCCTGGGCCTGAGCCAGGTGTTTGGCTTCGTGAAACAGTCCGAAGGCGATATCGATGTAAAGAGCGTCCCGGGCGAGGGAACGACGTTCACGCTCTACCTGCCACGCAGCGAATTCCACGGTGAGCCGGAAAGAAACAGGGACACGTTCCAGGATCTGTCCGGGAAGGGAATCAGCGTGCTGCTGGTCGAGGACAATCCGGATGTGGCCGACTTCGCATACAGCGCACTGAAGGGTCTGGATTATGGCGTTGTGCATGCGTACAACGTGGACGAGGCGCTGCAGGAGCTTGAAAGGGACCATCAAAGGTTCAGTGCGGTTTTCTCTGACGTTGTAATGCCAGGCCGCAGTGGCGTTGAGCTGGCTCACGTCATCAAGGAGCGCTATCCGCAGCTGCCGGTGATCCTGACCAGTGGCTACAGCGAGCTTCTTGCCCAAGACCCCAACCATGGCTTTGTGCTGCTCAAAAAGCCCTACTCCCTGGCGCAGCTGGCGCAGGCGCTGTCCCAAGCCTGCCGGAAAGATGAGTCGGGCAGTGCCTTGCAGGCAACGGCGACGACACCTTGACACCCAGCCCGCGGCAGTAGACCTTTCTCCGCATGACTATCGATATTGAATCGCTCAGCCTTCGGGAGCTGGGCGCACTGGTGGCTGCGGCCGAACAGCGCAAGGCCCTGATCACCGCCCGCCGCCCGGCCGCCGCCGTGCGCCGCCTGCTGAAGGCCGCTGCCGCCGAAGCCGGTTACACCATCGAAGAACTCTTCGGCGATGAAGCCGCAGAAACCGCCGCACCCGCGCGTAAACCCGCCCGCCGTAGAACCGGCAAGGTCGCGGCCAAATACCGCGATCCGGAATACAAGCGCCTGACCTGGACCGGCCGTGGCCGCATGCCGCGTTGGCTGGCACACAAGGTGTCCATGGGCCACAAGGTCACCGATTTCCTGATTCCGGGCCTGGCCAGGCCGACCGCCGGCAGGACCAGCAGCATCGGCAAGCGCACCGTCATCAAAAAAGCCTGAGGCCTGCGTCCCACTCCCGCGCATGGGGTGGGGCTGCCTTCGCATTCCGCATCTGAATCGATCTAATATGCTCCCACCTATCCAGCACGGGAGCGCACGGCATGGCGTTGGGCAAGTGGATGATGGCCGCCTGCATGGCAGCGGCACTGGCAACGGGCGCGCAGGCCGCGCCGCCGGTCACCTCCGGTAATCCGATCCTGAAGGGGTGGTACGCCGACCCGGAAGCGGCGGTATTCGCCAACCGCTACTGGATATTCCCGACCACATCCGCGGATTACGATGCGCAGATCACCTTCGATGCGTTCTCGTCGCCGGATCTGGTGCATTGGACCAAGCATGCCGACGTCCTGAACGCCAGGGACGTGCCTTGGGCCAAGCGCGCGATGTGGGCGCCGTCTGTAGTGGAAAGCAAGGGCAGGTACTACTTCTTCTTTGCCGCCAACGACATCAAGACCGATGGCGAGCTGGGTGGCATCGGCGTGGCCGTGGCCGATCGTCCGGAAGGCCCGTACAAGGATTTGCTGGGCAAGCCGCTGGTCGGTGCTTTCCATAATGGCGCGCAGCCCATCGACCAGTTCGTGTTCAAGGACGACGACGGCGCCTGGTACATGATCTACGGCGGCTGGAAACACGCGAACATGGTGCGGCTGAAGGATGATTTCACCGGCGTGCTGCCGCTGGCCGATGGCTCGATGTTCAAGGAAATCACGCCGGCCCCGGAGTATGTGGAAGGCCCGCTGATGTTCAAGCGCGGTGGGCACTATTACTTCATGTGGTCCGAGGGCGGCTGGGGTGGCCCGGATTACACGGTGGCCTACGCCATTGCCGATGCACCCACCGGCCCGTTCAAGCGCGTCGGCACGGTGCTGCAGCAGGACGAGGCCATCGCCACCAGTGCCGGCCACAACTCGGTGATCCAGGTGCCGGGTACCGACCGCTGGTACATCGTCTACCACCGTCGCCCGCACGGTGACACCGCCCGCGACCACCGCGAAACCGCCATCGAGCGCATGGAGTTCGATGCGCAGGGCCACATCCTGCCGGTGAAGATCACCCATGAGGGCGTGGCGGCCGATCCGCTGCGCTGAGGCGGGCGGATCGGCAGGGAATCAGGCGTTCTGGAACACCGCCAGCTGCGCGGCAAACGCGCGCTGGTAGGCCGGCCGCGCCGTCGCGCGCGCCACGTAGGCCGGCAGCAACGGAAATTCATCGACGATGCCGCTGCTCTTCAAGCGCAGCAGCACCGACACCATCAGCAGGTCGCCGGCACTGAACGTGTCGTCCAGCCAGGGGCCGTCGCCCAGCCGCGTCGACAGCTCCTGCAGCCGCCGCCGCACGCGCTCATCCAGTATCACCAGCCGCTGCGCGTACCAGCATTGTTCGCGCTCAAGCACCCAGGCCATCGAACGCTCGACAATCGGCGGCTCCACCGTGTTCAGTGCGGCGAACATCCACACGATCGCGCGCATGCGGCCGTCCGCATCTGCAGGCAGCAGGCCCGGATGCCGTTCGGCCAGGTGCAGGATGACCGCGCCGGATTCAAACAGCTGCAGATCGCCGTCCTGCCAGGCGGGAATCTGCCCAAACGGGTGGCGCGCACGATGCGCGGGTTCCTTCATCTCGGCGAAGGTCAGCAGATGAACGTCGTACGCAACGCCCAGCTCTTCCAGAGCCCAGCGCACGCGCATGTCGCGGGCCAGGCCCTGGCCACGGTCGGGGGAGGTGGCGAAGGCGGTGAGGATCGGGTGCATGGCGGTGCTCCTGCAGGCAACGGGCCTGCCCTTCCTGTTCCGACGAATGACGGGGGCAGGAATCGACACTGCCGCTTCAGCCTCTTGACGTGCCAGGAGGTCGTAGGCCGATACTGCAGGCAGTCCACTGCAAGCCGCGGTACATGACAATTTCTCGTCCTGCCCTAGTGCCGCTTCCTCCGGCCCTCGATTCCGCACCGCGCCT
Source organism: Stenotrophomonas maltophilia (assembly GCA_002364755.1). Taxonomy (GTDB): domain Bacteria; phylum Pseudomonadota; class Gammaproteobacteria; order Xanthomonadales; family Xanthomonadaceae; genus Stenotrophomonas; species Stenotrophomonas maltophilia_AX. Next base: position 86,582 of record DEZI01000025.1, on the reverse strand, counting down.
TTCTTATGCCTCCTTCCTTGAACAGGAGTACGAAGTGTTCAAGGCGCTCCTTCCTGAGCGGGCATGGCACGAGACGTTCGCCGCGTGGGAAAGGGATGTTGAACGGCATATGTGGATAGCCAGAGTAAGCGGGGCAGATCCTCTCCGGGTGACGGTCCCACTGGCCGATTTCGTTGAGTGGTGCATGGCGAGCAACCTGCCCATAGAGCAGTCTTCCCTGTCGAAATACGCCTCTGCCCATGCACGACGTTGAATTGGGCGAGCAGTGGACAAACATTGTTGGGCCGTGAATACCGTGCAACGCCAGGTGAACAGTCAGTTGCCGTTAGACGCCGTGATTTCCGCATAAAACCATGCTCACCCGCGCCCCACGCGCGCTTCTCCACTCTGGTGCTGCAGGCAACGGACACACCGCTGCCCTCATCCCGCAGACCCGATCAAGGAGAAACACCATGAGCACCCAGTCCACCATCGAACATCGCCTCAACGACCTGATCGAGATCGCCCGCGACGGCAAGTCGTTCTACGAAGAGGCCGCCACCAAGGTTAAGGACACCGAGCTGTCCGCTCTGTTCGTGCGCATCGCCGGCGTCAAGGCGCGCATCGTTTCCTCGCTGAGCAGCGCCGTCGTCGCCACCGGCGGCAAGCCGGCCGAGCACGGCACCATGGTCGGCTCCATGCAGCAGTTCTACGGCAAGGTGCGCGCCGCCTTCGGTGATACCAACTACGGCTATGTGGCCGAGCTGGAAGAATCCGAAGACCGCCTGCTGGCTGCGTTCAAGGACGTGCTGAACGACAACGACCTGCCGCCGGCCGTGCGTCAGGAAGTGACCGCGTGGCTGCCGGAAGTACAGGATTGCCACCGCGTGATGCGCGACCGCAAGCATGCGATGAAGGCAGCCTGATCCCAGCTTCGGCTGAGATGTCGCTGTAGGGCAGGGCCCCGCCATTGGCGGGGCCTTGTCGTTATTGCCCCGGACGGAGGATCAGCCCTGTTGCGGGTAGTGCGATGCCAGTGCGGCAGGTGCCTGCGGTTCTTCCTGCATCTGTTGCTGCTGGCGCTGCGCATTGGCATGCCGTGCATGCCCGCCCTCGCGGCCGATCGCCGCCATGTGCTGGCGGTTGCGGCTGATCGCTTCACCGCCCTTGCGGCCGGCGACGCGTGCTTCGGCGGAATTGAATTCATGCGCGTTGCCCGACGCATGGGCCGCGCGGCCGCCCTTGGCGGCGATGGCGCGTTGCTTGTCTTCATCCATCGAGGCGAAGCCGCGGTTCTGTGTGCCGTGGGGTGCATTGGCCATGCTGTGTCTCCGGTGCGGAAGGGACGCCGCCAGCTTCGACGACCGGTCCCATGCTGCACGGCCCACGGTAATGCCAGGTGCATGTTCGCAGTGCTGCTTTCACGCCTGCCATGCACGCGTTCGACGCTTCGTTATCGCGTCACGCAGGTGAACAGGCTGTTGCCGCGACCGTGCGCGAGCCTAGAATCGAGTCATCCCGGTAGCTCCCGGGCGCTGTCGAGCGAATGGATTCAATGAAGATCCTGTTGACCGGAAGTTCCGGGCGGATCGGGCGCGCGATATTCGGTGCGCTGGCCGCCGAGCACGACGTGGTGGGGTTGGACCGCGTGCCCTTCAACACCACCCGTATCATTGCCGATGTCACCGATCGCCAGGCGCTGGAGCGCGCCGTGCGGGGTGTGGACGCGGTGATCCACACCGCAGCCCTGCACGCGCCGCATGTCGGCCTGGTGCCTGATCCGGTGTTCGAGCAGATCAACGTCGACGCCACCGGCCAGCTGCTGCAGCTGGCCCGACAGGCCGGCGCGCGCCGCTTCGTGCTGACCAGTACCACGGCGCTGTACGGCCATGCGGTGGTGGCCGGTGGCTGCCGCTGGATCGACGAAACGACCGAGCCGCTGCCACGCACCATCTATCACCGCACCAAGCTGCAGGCCGAGGCACTGGCCGAGCAGGCGGCGGGGCAGGGCTTGGAGGTGCGGGTGCTGCGCATGGCGCGCTGCTTCCCCGAGCCACCCGAGCGCATGGCCATGTTCCGTCTGCACCGTGGCATCGACGCGCGCGACGTGGCAAGTGCCCACGCGGCGCTGCTGGTGGATGCGGGTGGGCCGTTCCAGCGCTACATCGCCTGTGCAGCCAGTCCGTTCGAGCGCAGTGATTGCCTGGAGCTGGCCGCCACCCCGCGCCAGGTGCTGGCCCGCCGGGTACCGCAGCTGCTGGCCGAGTTCGACCGCCGCGGCTGGCCACTGCCGCACAGCATCGACCGTGTCTACGACAGCAGCCGGCTGCGCCAGGCGCTGGGCTGGCAACCGCGCTTCGGCCCTGAGGGCGTTCTGCAGCAGTACGCCGCAGGCAGCATTGAAGTACTGCCGCGCATGCTGCCGCTTTTGTAGAGTCGAGCCACGCTCGACTGCTCCCTGCATCAGTCGAGCAAGCTCGACTCGACGTGAGCGCGTTCAGGTTCCCGCAGGCGGTTTTCCTCAACCCGCCCCGCTTACGGCCGCTAACCCGGTGCGTGCCTTGCCACCGTGGGTTTCGATCCGCAGCTGGCAGGCGGCCGCGCGAGGGATCGCGCACCTGCGCGGTGCCGTCATGGTACCGGTTGTCGTGAATTGCCTGCGGACCTGTCCATGCCTTCTTCCCGCTCTGCCGCTGCCCGTCGCCCGGGCAGCATCGCCCACAAGCTGATGCTGGGCACTGCTTCGATCGCGCTGCTCTGCTTCGGCATCACCGCCTTCCTCATCTACCGCCAGGCCAGTGCCAGCCTGGTCAATGCGTCGCGCCAGGCCATGGCCAGTGAAGCCGTCGCCGAAGCGCGCAAGGTGTCTGCCGATCTGGGCACGGCCTTCGCCAGCAACGATGCGATGGTGGAAACCGTGCTGGCCCAGCGTGCCCGCGGCGATGCCCCGGACCGCGCCGCCCTGGCCGCTGTCGTTGGCCAGCAGCTGCAGGCGCACCCGGAATGGGTGGGCAAGAGCACCATGTGGGAAGCCAACGCCTTCGACGGCAAGGATGCGGACTTCGTGAACACCGAGGCGCACGATGCCACCGGCCGTTACATGAGCTACTGGGCCTGGCAGGACGGCAAGCCGCAGCAGTCGACGATGACCGACTACACCGACAATGCATCGGGATCAGGTGACTGGTACATGGGGCCGAGCCGGGACAAGCTGCCCAAGGTCAGCGAGCCGTACTCGTACGCCATCGGTGGCCAGCAGGTGCTGATGAGCACGCTGAGCACGCCGATCGTGGAGAACGGCACCTTCCTCGGCGTGTTCACCGTCGATTTCTCGCTGGCGGCGCTGCAGAAGCACCTGGCGACGCTGACCCCGATGGGGGCGGGCCGGGTTGAACTCCTTTCGCCCAAAGGCGTGGTTCTGGCGGCGGCCAATGCCGCCGAGATCGGCAAGCCGCGTACCGATGTGGCCACCCGGCAGATGCTTGCGCAGATTGCCGAGGGCAAGACCTTCGAGGCGTTCGAGCCGGATGCCGAAGGCAACGTGCGCCTGTACGTGCCGATGCAGGTGGGCGATGCTCCGCAGCACTTCGCACTGGGCGTGGTGGTGCCGCACGCGGTGATCGTGGCCGAAGCCCGGCAGCTGCTGTGGCTGACCCTGCTGGTCGGCGTGATTGCTGCGCTGACCCTCAGCGCCGGCGTCTACGTGCTGCTGCGTCGCTTGGCCATCCGCCCGCTCGCCGAAGCCGTGCGCATCGCCGGCGACGTGGCGGCCGGCAAGCTGGATACCGCACTGCCGCCGCGCGGCAACGATGAAGTGGGGCGCCTGCTGGAGGCGATGCAGGGCATGCGCGGCACGCTGCAGGCGGTGATGGCGGCGCAGGCGGAAATGGCGCAGCGCCATGACGAAGGCCAGATCAGCTACCGCATGGATGCCAGCGCCTTCCCGGGCGAGTACGGCCGCATGGTGGCCGACAGCAACCAGCTGGTGGCGTCCAGCAACGCGGTCACCCAGCGCCTGGTGGAGGTGATGCAGCGCTACGCGGTAGGAGACCTCAGCGTGGACATGGATGCCCTGCCGGGCGAGAAGGCCGTGTTCACCGCGGCCATGGCCACCACCAAGGCCAACCTGGGGGCGATCAACGAGCAGATCCAGCAGCTGGCCGCTGCGGCGGCAGCGGGTGACTTCGCGGTGCGCGGCGATGCGGAGCGCTTCGAGCACGACTTCCGCCGCATGGTCGAAACGCTCAACACCATGATGCAGGTGAGCGACCACAACCTCGCCGCGCTCTCCACGCTGCTGCGCGCGATTGCCGCCGGTGATCTCAGCACGCGCATGCACGGTGATTTCCACGGCGTGTTCGCGGTGATGCGCGACGATGCCAACAGCACGGTGCAGCAGCTGACCCAGATCGTCGGCCAGATCCAGCAGTCGGCGGCGAGCATCCGCCTGGCGGCCGGCGAGATCGCCTCGGGCAACAGCGACCTGTCGCGCCGCACCGAACAGCAGGCGGCCAACCTGGAAGAGACGGCGGCATCGATGGAGGAACTGACCTCCACCGTGCGCCAGAACGCCGAGCATGCGCAGCAGGCCAACAGCCTGGCGGCATCGGCGGCCGGTGTGGCCAGCGAAGGCGGGCAGGTGGTCGGCCGGGTGGTGCAGACCATGGAGCAGATCGAGAACTCCTCGCAGCGTATCGCCGAGATCATCTCGGTGATCGATGGCATCGCGTTCCAGACCAACATCCTGGCGCTGAACGCTGCGGTGGAAGCCGCGCGTGCCGGCGAACAGGGCCGTGGTTTCGCCGTGGTGGCCAGCGAAGTACGCGCGCTGGCGCAGCGCTCGGCGGGGGCGGCCAAGGAAATCAAGGGCCTGATCGACGCCTCGGTGGCCCAGGTCGGTGCGGGTGCGCAGCTGGTGCACGGTGCCGGCCGCACGATGCAGGAGATCGTCGGCCAGGTCGGCCGGGTGAACGACATCATGGCCGAGATCTCGGCGGCCTCGCGCGAACAGTCTGCGGGCATCGAGCAGGTCAACCAGACCGTGGTGCAGATGGACGAGACCACCCAGCAGAATGCGGCGCTGGTGGAGGAAGCCACGGCAGCCGCACGGGCGATGGAAGACCAGGCCGAGCAGCTGGCGGTGGCGGTGTCGCGCTTCCGCCTGCAGGCCGACGCCACGGCGGCAGCGAAGCTGCGCGCGGCCTGATGTCGCAGGCGACGACGCCCGGCCGGAGCCGGGCGTCGTCAGTGCGGCCTGCCGGGCGAGGGCCCGGCGTTGGCAGCGGCTTAGAACATGCCTTCGAAGGGGTTCCAGCTGGCGCGGCCCTGTACCTTCTCCACGTAGTAGATGTAGTTGGTGCTGGAGGCCACCAGGAAGTTCAGGGCGAAGAACAGGGCGCGGCCGACGATGTCCGGCAGCATCAGGGTGATCACAGCCAGGGCGATGTTGATGCCGATGACGACCAGCGCCTTGCGCCACATGCCCAGGATAAGCAGGTAGATCGCGCCAAAGAACAGGGCGAAGAAATTGATGTTGATCTTCAGCCGGTCGCCGAAGGAAAGCGCCTTCCAGGCCTGCTTGAATCCCGGTTCCTTGGGCGCACCGTGCTGCTGGAAGAAGTTGAAGCGGAACTGCCACTTCGGGCTGTACTGCGAGAGATCGACTGCATTCATGGATAACGACATCCGTGTAAGAAAACGTTTTCAATGATAACTGCGTCACATTCAGCCAGCGAGTGCGGGCCATCAGAAATGTGACGCTCAACCAGTCAGGGCATTGCGCCCGTGCTTCACGCCGTCACCCGCCCTTCCTGCTTTTAGGATAGGGTGCGCAGTTCCGCTGCCGCTCGGGCCTGGCTCTGGCGCGTTGGCGGGATGTCTTCGGAGGTTGCATGACCACACCTGTTACACCGGAAAACGCACCCGGACCGGTGCTTCTGCCGACACCTGAAGTGGTGCAGGCGCAACAACTGCTCGCCCGCCAGCAACTGGTGGTGGCGATCGACCGCGCGCGCGCGGCGGCAAGCCGCGATGCCGCGACGCCTGCGCCCCTGACCTGACCGGCGATCTCGAGGTGATGGGTGCCAACCTTGGTTGGCACGCTTTTGCGCGGGCGGCTGCCGCTATGCCGGACCCGCATTTGAGATTGATTCTCATTTTGCACGATCCAGTTCCAGCCCCCCGTACGGGAGGGCGGCATGCCTGAGCCTGCCATCCCCTGCACTTTGCTGAATGGGGGGAATGTGCGCGCTGGCCCTTCGCGTCCGGCTTACGTTTTCCCTCTTATGCTGGGCCGCATTTTCGATTCCGCCGCGTTGGAGATCGTGTGGGTTCCGGTAGTGACAGACATCTACTGCGCGGCGTGACGCCGTCGCAGGCAGGACAAGTGCGGGCGCCGGGAATGCGCGCGGGGGACCCTGATGCATGCCGCCTGGCCAGGATGGCCAGCCACGCTGCCTCGGCAGAGTAGACGCGATGGAAGCTCAAACCACCTCCCACGCCGGCCCGGGCAACCCCGAGCTGGATGCCGGCTGGGCGCTGTTGCCGCCCGAAGCCCCCTTGCAGATGCCCGAGCAGACCCTGCGCGAAGGCAAGCTCAAGGTCCCTCGTCACCGCACCTCGCCGCGCATGATCAAGCTGCGCCGCCTGTACCTCTTCGGTGGTACTGCGGCGATGACCGCCGTGGCCACGCGGATGATGTGGCGGGTGCTGTCGACCAACGGCATCAGCGTGCTCGAGGCCTGCCTGCTGGTGCTGTTCGTCGGCCTGTTCGCCTGGATCGCGCTGTCCTTCGCCAGTGCCGTGGCCGGCTTCCTCACCGCCGTGTTCGACCGCGGTTACCGCCTGGGCATCGACCCGGACAAGCCGTTGCCGATCGTGCACAGCCGTACCGCGCTGCTGATGCCCACCTACAACGAAGACCCGCGACGGCTGCTGGCCGGCCTGCGCGCGATCTACGAATCGGTGGCCGCCACCGGGCAGCTGGAACGCTTCGATTTCTTCGTGCTCAGCGACACCCGCCGCGAGGACATCGCCCGCGCCGAAGAACTGGTCTTCAACGAGCTGCGCGAACTGGTGCCCGATGGACGGGTGCGCCTGTTCTACCGCCGCCGCAGCGACAACGGTGCACGCAAGGCCGGCAACATCGCCGACTGGGTGCGCCGTTTCGGCGGCGCCTACCCGCAGATGCTGATCCTGGACGCCGACAGCCTGATGACCGGCGACAGCATCGTGCGTCTGGTGGCCGGCATGGAACACAACGCCGACGTCGGCCTGATCCAGACCTTGCCGTCGGTGATCGGCGGCCGCACCCTGTTTGCCCGCATGCAGCAGTTCGGCGGCCGCGTGTACGGGCCGGTCATCGCCCGCGGCGTGGCCTGGTGGCACGGCGCCGAGAGCAACTACTGGGGCCACAACGCGATCATCCGTACCCGCGCCTTCGCCGACCAGGCCGGCCTGCCGGCATTGCCCGGCCGCAAGCCGTTCGGCGGCCACGTGCTCAGCCACGATTTCGTCGAAGCCGCACTGATGCGCCGGGGCGGCTGGGCCGCGCACATGGTGCCCTACCTGGGCGGCAGCTACGAGGAAGGCCCGCCGACCCTGACCGACATGCTGGTGCGCGACCGCCGCTGGTGCCAGGGCAACCTGCAGCACGGCAAGGTGGTCGGCAGCCGCGGCCTGCACTGGATCAGCCGCGTCCACATGCTGATCGGCATCGGCCATTACTTCACCGCGCCGATGTGGGGCATGTTGATGCTGATCGGCATCGCCATCCCGCTGTTCCAGGAAGGCATCGATTTCAACGCACTGCTGCACCTGTCGCCCAGCGTCTACTGGCGTGCGCAGGACGAGGAGCAGGTGGTGCGCCTGTTCGGCGCGACCATGGCCGTGCTGCTGCTGCCCAAGGTGCTGGGCTACCTGGCGATGCTGCTGGACCCGGTGGACCGCCGTGGCTGCGGTGGCGCCTTCCGCGCGTTCGTGTCGATGCTGGTGGAAACCGTGCTGGCGGCGCTGATGGCGCCGGTGGTGATGTACGTGCAGTCGCGTGGCGTGGCTGAAGTGCTGTCCGGCCGCGATTCCGGATGGGATGCGCAGCAGCGCGACGACGGCGGCATTTCCTGGATGGCGCTGATCCGCGGTTACGGCGGGCTGGGCGTGTTCGGTGCCTTCATGGGCATGCTTGCCTGGGCGGTATCGCCCTCGTTGGCCGTGTGGATGGCACCGGTGGTGATCGGCATGGTGCTGGCCATTCCGGTGGTCGCGCTGACCTCCTCGCGTGGCCCCGGTGGCCTCCTGCACCGCTGGGGGCTGCTGGACATCCCCGAGGAAAACACGCCGCCGCCCGTGCTGGTGCGTGCCGCCGAACTGCGCCGCGAAGCCGCCGAGCAGCCGCCGCTGTACTGATCGGCCCATGGCGGCGGCATAATGCGGCTCGAACTTGAAGGAGCCGCATCATGCTGCAAACGGTGGAACAGGAAACCGGCGCCTCGCCGCAATGGTCGGTGATCTGGCTGCATGGCCTGGGGGCCGATGGCCATGACTTCGCGCCGATCGTGCCCGAGCTGGTGCGCCCGCACTGGCCGGCGCTGCGCTTCGTGTTCCCGCATGCACCGGTGCGGCCGATCACGATCAACAACGGCGTGCCGATGCGCGGCTGGTACGACATTGTCGGCATGGATTTCCGTTCGCGTGCCGACATGGCTGGCGTGCGTGAATCGGTGGCCGAGCTCGATGCGCTGATCGCGCGCGAGATCGAGCGCGGTGTCGCCGCCGACCACATCTTTCTGGCCGGTTTCTCGCAGGGTGGCGCGGTCATCCTCAGTGCCGCACTGGAACGCACCGCGCCGCTGGCCGGCCTGATCGCCCTGTCCACCTACCTGCCCGATGCCGAAGCGGCCCGCCGCATCGACGGCGCCGTCGACGTGCCGGTGTTCATGGCCCACGGCAGTGGCGACCCGGTGATTCCGCTGGCGGTGGCCGAGCACAGCATGCAGGTGCTGGGCACGCTGGGCCTGTCGCTGCAGTGGCAGCGTTATCCGATGGCGCACCAGGTCTGTGCCGAAGAGATCCAGGCACTGGGCGACTGGCTGCAGGAACGGTTGGGCGTGGCCTGAACCATGGCAGCCAGCGCCAGCCCGCCGTGGATGCCGGAACTGTGCCGCCTGCCGCGCGTGCTGGCGATGCTGGGCCTGGCCGAACTGGTGGTGGTGGTGCTGGCCTTGGCGCCCGATGGCAGCCGTCACTGGACGCTGGGCGAGCTGGCCTCGGCCAGTGGTTTCGCGCTATGGCTTTCGCTGGCGGTCAGTGCCTGCCTGTGCCTGCTGCGGCGGGCACTGTCGACCCTGCCGGAGGTGCTGGGCGCGCTGCTCGCCATCGCCCTGTCGGCGCTGATCGCCGTGGCGTGCGCCGGCGTCGTCCATGCCCTGTACGCAGTGCTGGGTGACAACTTTACCCGCGGCATCAGCTTCTGGCGCTTCACCCTGGGCAGTGCCGCGACCACGGCGCTGATCACCGCGCTGGCGCTGCGCTACTTTTACGTGAGTGACCGCTGGGCCGCGCAGGTGCAGGCCAACGCGCGCGCCCAGGCAGACGCACTGCAGGCGCGCATCCGCCCGCATTTCCTGTTCAACAGCATGAACCTGATCGCCAGCCTGCTGCACCGCGACCCGGCCGTGGCCGAACGCGCGGTGCTGGATCTGTCCGATCTGTTCCGCGCCGCGTTGGGTGCCGGCGAGGGTGATTCCACCCTTCAGGCCGAGTGCGAGCTGGCCGAGCGTTACCTGTCGATTGAATCGCTGCGCCTGGGCGAACGCCTGCAGGTGCGCTGGCAGCGCGAGGAACCCCTGCCCTGGGATCTGGCGCTGCCGCGCCTGGTGCTGCAGCCGCTGGTGGAAAACGCGGTGCTGCATGGCATTTCGCGCCTGCCCGAGGGCGGCACCATCGAATTGCTGCTGGCCTGCAGGAACAATGAGCTGCAGATCACAGTTCGCAATCCAGCGCCGGATCCGCAGGCCCCGGGGCTGGCCCTGGCGCGGGGCGCAGGCCATGCGCAGCACAGCATCGGCCACCGGCTGGCGTGGCGCTTCGGTCGTGCCGCGCGGATGACGGCCGGCTGGAGCGAAGGCTACTATGCCTGCCAGGTGACAGTGCCTATCCAGTGAGGGAGTGAGCGTGAGGGTAGTCATCGCCGATGACGAACCGCTGGCCCGCGAGCGGCTGCGCAGCCTGTTGGCGGCGCAGGAGGGCATCGACGTGGTGGCCGAGGCCGGCAACGGCGAGCAGGCCCTGCACGCGTGCGCGGAACTGCAGCCGGACCTGGTGCTGCTGGACATCGCCATGCCCGGGCTGGATGGCCTGGAAGCCGCACGCCACCTGGCCAGTTTCGAACCGCGGCCGGCGGTGGTGTTCTGCACCGCCTACGACGCGCACGCGCTGTCGGCGTTCGAGGCGGCGGCGATCGATTACCTGATGAAGCCGGTACGTGCCGAGCGTCTGGCCGCGGCCATCGCGCGCGCGCGCACGTTCCTGGCCGGCCGCGGTGGCCAGCCCGAGCACAGTGGTGGCCAGGCCCGCAGCATGCTGTGCGCGCGCCTGCGTGGCAGCCTGCGCTTGATTCCGCTGGACGACATCCACTACCTGCAGGCCGAAGAGAAGTACGTGGTGGTGCACCATGCGCGCGGCGAAGACCTGATCGAGGAATCGCTGAAGTCGCTGGAAGAGGAGTTCGCCAGTCGCTTCGTGCGCATCCACCGCAACTGCCTGGTGGCCCGCCATGAACTGGTGGAGCTGCGGCGCGGCGTGGGCGGGCAGGTGCAGGCGGTGCTGCGGCATGGCAAGCAGCCGCTGGAAGTGAGCCGGCGGTGCGTGGCTATGCTGAAGCAGGAACTGCGGCATCTGTGAGTTTTTCCGCGCGGCCTGCGGCCGCGACTGCTTACAGATCAACATCAGGATCAACGGCAACAGCGGGTTGGTGGGCTCGCTGTTTATACGTGCTGGGTCGGGCCGGGGTGGGGTGGCGGGACACGCTGTAAACCGATCCCTGGGGGCTCGATGGCGCCATCCATGGCGCCAACGGTCCCGCCACCCCACCCCACCCCGGCCCAACCCTCTCGTTCTCTCCCTGCATCGGACGGCAGGAGCAGAGCATTGTTGTTATCGGAGGGAGAGAAATGTAGAGCCGCGCCATGCTCGGCTTCGAGCGAAGCGACCCGCTGTTGCTCTGCTCTTCTTTTGATTCTCCGTGGCTGGCGCACACAGAAACTGTCAGAGGCCGGGTGGGTGGGTTGCGCAGGGGCGTGAGCCGCATGGATGCGGCGACCGAGCTTACAGGGACGTACTTGCAGCGTCCCCTGCGCGGCCCACCCACCCGGCCAACTCACGAAGCTAGTCGACTGCCAGTCGACTCTACCGCCAGCCACGAGGGGCTCCGCCGTTGGCCGTACCCCGCCGATAGGCGCGATAATGTCGGCATGGAAACCGTCCGCATCGCCACCCGCAAGAGCCCGCTCGCCCTCTGGCAGAGCGAACACGTCGCCGACCGCCTGCGCCAGGCTTACCCCGGCCTGCACGTGGAACTGGTGCCGATGAGCACCCGCGGTGACGAGGTGCTCGACCGCTCGCTGGCGGCCATCGGTGGCAAGGGCCTGTTCCTGAAGGAGCTGGAGCTGGCCATGCTGCGCGGTGATGCAGACTGCGCTGTGCATTCGCTGAAGGATGTGCCGATGGAACTGGATGCGCCCTTCGCGCTGCCGGCCATGCTGACCCGCCACGATCCGGCCGATGGCTTCATCTCCAACCTGTACGCCTCGCTGGATGCGCTGCCCATCGGCGCGCGCGTCGGTACGTCCTCGCTGCGCCGCCAGGCCCAGTTGCGCGCGCTGCGCCCGGACCTGCAGCTGCTGGACCTGCGCGGCAACGTCAACACGCGGCTGGCCAAGCTCGACAACGGTGGCTACGACGCCATCGTGCTGGCCGTGGCCGGGCTGGAACGGCTGGGCCTGGGCAACCGCATCGTCGCCCGCCTGCAGCCGCCGCAGTGGCTGCCGGCACCGGCGCAGGGCGCGGTGGCGGTGGAATGCGATGGTGGCAACGCGCGGCTGATGGAATTGTTCGCGCGCCTCGATGACGCCGATACCCGTGCCTGCGTGGAAGCGGAGCGCGCGATGAACCGCGCGCTGCACGGCAGCTGCCATGTGCCGGTGGCGGCCATCGCGCAGTGGCAGGGCCAGGACCTGCACCTGCAGGGTATGGTCGGCAGTGCCAGTGATGGCCGCGCGGTGCGCGCCGAAGCGGTGGGCCCGGCCAGTGATCCGGAAACGCTGGGCCAGCAGGTGGCGAAGATGCTGCTGGATGACGGCGCAGGCGAGCTGCTGAACGTCTGAACCGCGACTCTACACATGTAGAACGGGCGCCCTGGGGCGCCCGTTTCTCATTTGAACTTGTAGACCACGTTCATCGTGGTCAATGTATCGGTCCTGCGCTTGTCTTCAGCCACGTCGCTGTTATAACGGGCCTGCCAGCCGGCCTTCAGGGCCAGGTGCTCGTTCATGCTCACCGACACGCCGAAATCGTTCTGGCCGAAAGTGTTGTACGAGCCCGATTCGACCAGCAGGTTGTTGATCAGGTCGGTGTTGGACGTGATGGCGTACTTCAGTTCGAACTGGCCCTGGCCGATCAGACCGGTGCGGGTGCGGTCGTCTTCGGTGCTGTGGGTGCGGCTGACACCCGGGCCGATCAGCGCGTCGAAGGAGAACTTCTCGGTGTTGAACAGGCGGGTACCGTAGCCCAGGCCGAACGAGCTGCGACGATCATAGGTGGCGAAGTCATCGCGCTCGGTACGCACCTTGGCGAACAGCTGGCGGTGTTCGCCAAGCTGCAGCGCGCTGCCGGCGGCGCCGGTGTAGCGGTTGGCCGTGGTGTTGTCGCGGCGGGTGGTGGTGCCGTCGTCGGCGGTCTCGGTTACTTTGGAGCTCGAGCGCAGGCCGAACAGGTCCATGGTGTGCACCCAGTCGCCATCGGTATAGCGCAGGCGCAGGGCGCCGTTGAAGCTCTCGGTGCTGCTGTTGCCGCTGGCGGCGGCAAAGCCCAGTTCGCCACCGCTGCCACTCCACGGCGACGTCATCGCCGCCAGTTCGGAGGCATCCTGGGCATACGCCAAGGGTGCGCACAGCAGCAGGGGCACAAGCAGGGACACGCGCAGGGACATCAAGGCTTCTCCGAAGCGGTTATCAGCCCGTGATGATACTGGAAGCACCCTGACCATCAGAACGGGTCGGCAACGGCGCTTCAGCAGGCGTTACCGCCATCGCCCATTCAGGGGAGGTCGATGCGCAGCGCAGGGTCGTTGAAGCGCGAGTAGCGCAGGCGCAGCTGGTACGGACGCCCCTGGGTGCTGCCGTTGCGCACGATCTGCCGTGGCAGTCCCTGGTCGTCCACCCAGTACTCCAAGCGCTCGCCGGCGGCACCGACCAGCCGGTAATGGCGGGTATCGACGCCGTCCAGCGACTGCCGGCCCAGATCCTCGGCCTGCAGCGGGGCCGCCGGGGCATCGGCGGGCAGCGGGCTGCGCCACTGTTCCAGCAGGCCGGGCGGAGTCGGCACCTGCTGGATCGCGCCACCGGCCTGCAGGAACATGGTGTCGCCGATGATCGTCTGTGTCCCGGCCGGAGTGTGCAGCCGGAAGCGGTCGGGGGCGACGAAGTCCATCGCGCTGTGCACCGGCTGGGCCGCACCCAGCACGTCCAGCTCGGCGTGGAAGCTGCGCATTCCGGCCAGATGCTCGCTGGCCACGCGCACCGCCTGCGCCGGATCGGCGGCCGCGGCGGCCGGCACCGGGGCAGGGGCCAAGGCCGGGCCTGCAGCGGGGGCCGTGCCAGCCTCAGGTGCCGGGGCGCGATCACAGGCGGCCAGCAGCAGGCAGGCCAGCAGGGGCAGGGCAGGCAGGCGGCGCATCGGGCGTTCCATGGGGGCAGGGGCGCCCACGATAGCCCAAAGCTCCCGCACAACGCCCGCGACTCGGACATAATCGGGGGCATGGACCGATACGAACGAATCACCGCCCTGCATCGTCTGCTCAAGTCCGCGCGCTATCCGGTGACGGTGGCGACCCTGCAGGACAAGCTCGGTTGTTCCCGTGCCACCGTCTACCGGGATCTGGCCTTCCTGCGCGACGCGCTGATGGCGCCGATCGAGGGCGACGGCGAGGCCGGCTTCCGTTACCAGGCTGACGAAAGCGACCGCTTCGAACTGCCCGGGCTGTGGCTCAGTTCGGAGGAGCTGCATGCCCTGCTGGCCTCGCAGCACCTGCTGGCGCGGACCGGCGGCGGCGTGCTGTCGTCGGTGCTGGCGCCGCTGCAGCAGCGCATCGAAAGCCTGCTGGCGGCGCAGGCCGGCGTCTCCGACTGGCCGGTCGACCGGGTCCGGGTCATTCCGCACCGCGGCCGCAAGTTCGATGAAGGCAGCTTCCGCACCGTCGCCTCGGCCGTGCTGGAGCGCAAGCAGCTGGCGTTCGAGTACCGCGCCCGTTCCACCGACGAATCGACCCGGCGCACCGTGTCGCCGCAGCGCCTGACCCACTACCGCGACAACTGGTACCTGGATGCCTGGGACCATGATCGCGATGCCCTGCGCAGCTTTGCGGTGGATCGCGTGCACAAGGCGCGGGTGGTCGACAACGGCGCCCGCGACGTCGCCGAAACCGAGCTGGACGAGCAGCTGGGTGCCAGCTACGGCATCTTCTCCGGCCCGCCCAAGGGCTGGGCGACCATCCTGTTCAGTGCCAAGGCCGCGCGCTGGGTGGCCGACGAACACTGGCATTCCAAGCAGCAGGGCCGCTTCCTGCCCGATGGCCGCTACGAACTGAAGGTGCCCTACAGCGTCTCGCGCGAGCTGCTGATGGACGTGCTGCACTACGGTTCCGATGCCGAGATCGTCGAGCCGGTGATGCTGCGCGAGCAGGCCAAGGCGCTGCTCAGCCTGGCCCTGACCAACTACGAACCTTCCTGATCCCTCCCCCGAGAGACCCGTTGCCCCCATGAAGAAGACCCTGTTGCTGCCCCTGTTCGCCGCTGCGCTCGCCCTCACCGCCTGCGGCAAGTCCAGCGAGCCTTCGCAGAAGCTGGTGGTGGCCGCTACCGCCGTGCCGCATGCGGAGATCCTGGACGTGGTCAAGCCGATCCTCAAGGAGGAAGGCGTGGACCTGGACGTGCGCGTGTTCAACGACTACGTGCAGCCCAACGACCAGCTGGTGCAGAAGCAGGTGGACGCCAACTACTTCCAGACCGAGCCGTACCTGGATGCCTACAACCGCGACCGCAAGACCGACCTGACCAAGGTGATCGGCGTGCACATCGAGCCCTTCGGTGCGTACTCGCGCAAGGTCAAGTCGCTGGCTGAGCTGCGCGAAGGCGCTGACGTGGTCATCCCCAATGACCCGAGCAACAACAGCCGCGCGCTGATCCTGCTGCACAAGGCCGGCGTGATCGAGCTGAAGGACCCGAGCAACGCGCTGTCGACCCAGCGCGACATCATCGCCAACCCGAAGAAGCTGAAGTTCCGCGAGCTGGATTCGGCGATGCTGCCGCGCGTGCTGGACCAGGTCGACCTGGCCCTGATCAACACCAACTATGCGCTGGATGCCGGCCTCAACCCGACCCAGGATGCGCTGGCGATCGAGAGCAAGGATTCGCCGTACGTGAACTTCCTGGTCGCGCGCCCGGACAACAAGGACGACGCCCGCGTGCAGAAGCTGGCCAAGGCGCTGACCAGCCCGCAGGTGAAGGCCTTCATCGAGACCAAGTACAAGGGCGCGGTGCTGCCGGCGTTCTGATGGTGGGGTAGCGCCGGGCCATGCCCTGCGTGGGGTGTTCGCCGGGCATGGCCCGGCGCTACCGTCCTCAATCCACGTGGAAGGCGAGGGTGGCGGCCACGGCCTGCTGCCACCCGGCATACAGCTTTTCCCGCCGCGCCGCGTCCATCTGCGGCGCGAAGCGGCGGTCCAGGCCCCACTGCACGGCAATCTGTTCGCGGCTTTCCCAGAACCCCACCGCCAGCCCGGCCAGGTAGGCCGCACCCAGCGCGGTGGTTTCGGTCAGCCGTGGCCGCAGCAGCGGCACGCCGAGGATGTCGGCCTGGAACCCGGCCAGGAAGTCGTTGCCGATCGCACCGCCGTCGGCGCGCAGTTCGCTCAGGGCGATGCCCGCATCCGACTGCATCGCATCGAGCACGTCACGGGTCTGGTAGGCCATCGCCTCCAACGCCGCACGCACGAAGTGCGCCTTGCTGGTGCCACGGGTCAGACCGAACATCGCCCCGCGCACGTCGCTGCGCCAGTAGGGTGCGCCGAGGCCGACGAAGGCCGGCACCAGGTAGGCCCCGCCGCTGTCATCGACCTTCGCTGCCAGCGCCTGGCTGTCGCTGGCGCGGTCGATCAGGTGCAGCTCGTCGCGCAGCCACTGCACCACCGAGCCGGCGATGAAGATCGAGCCTTCCAGCGCATATTCCACTTTGCCGCCGATGCCCCAGGCGATGGTGGTCAGCAGGCCGTTGCGCGAATGCACCGCCTGGGCGCCGGTGTGCATCAGCATGAAGCAGCCGGTGCCATAGGTATTCTTGACCATGCCCGGCTGGAAACAGGCCTGGCCGAACAGCGCCGCCTGCTGGTCACCGGCGATGCCTGCGATCGGGATCGGATGGTCGAAGAAGAACTGCGGCCGCGTATGCGCGTACACCGCGCTGGAATCGCGCACGCTGGGCAGCATCGCGCGCGGGATGTCCAGCAGTGCCAGCAGGTCCTCGTCCCATTGCAGGGTGTGGATGTTGAACAGCAGGGTGCGCGCGGCGTTGCTGTAATCGGTGACGTGCGCCTGGCCACCGCTGAGGTTCCAGACCAGCCAGCTGTCGATGGTGCCGAACAGCAGTTCGCCGCGCTCGGCGCGCTGCTGCGCCCCCTCCACGTGGTCGAGGATCCAGCGCACCTTGGTGGCCGAGAAATACGCATCGATCAGCAGGCCGGTGCGCTCGCGGATCAATGCTTCGTGGCCATCGGAGCGCAGGCGCTCGCAGATCGCGTGACTTTGCCGTGACTGCCAGACGATGGCGTTGTGGATCGGCTGGCCGGTGGCGCGGTCCCAGACCACGGTGGTCTCCCGCTGGTTGGTGATGCCCAGTGCGACGATGTGCCGTGGGTCGATCTGCTCGCGGCTGAGCAGCTCGGTCATGGTCGAGTAGACGCTGGTGAGGATCTCGCGCGGATCGTGTTCCACCCAGCCCGGCTGCGGGAACAGCTGGCTGAACTCACGCTGCGCGCTGCCGACGATGTTGCCGGCGCGGTCGAACAGGATCGCGCGCGAACTGGTGGTGCCCTGGTCTATGGCCAGCACGTAGCGGGGCGTCATGGGGCGTCTCCGGTGGCGATGAATGGGTAGGGTCGAGCCTGCTCGACTACCCCGAAAAACAGTCGAGCATGGCTGGACTCTACAAAACAACAACGGGCCCCGCAGGGCCCGTTGTTTCAACACCGTGGAGCAGGGAGCCGCTTAGAAGCGCGCACCGATGCCGAAGCCCACGGTCCACGGGTCAAGCTTGGCTTCACCCACCTTCTGGCCGGCCACCTTCAGGTCCGGGCGCGAGTGCATGTAGCGGGCATCGGCGCGGGCAAACCAGGTGGAGTTGATGTTCATGTCCACACCCACGGTGCCGATGGCACCCTTGGCGTCCTTCAGGCGGATGTCATCGCCACCGGCGAAGTTCTCGTTGCTGAAGGCCGACTGGAAGTAACCGACGCCCACGAACGGACGGAACACGTTGTCAGCCTGGCCGAAGTGGTACTGGCCGCTCAGCGCGACCGGCTGCTGCTCGACGCTGCCCAGGCGGGCATTGCCCGGACCCTTGACGCGATGGTCGAACTTGTCGGCAGCGCCCCACAGCTCAACGGCCCAGTTGTCGTTGACGTAGTAGCTGAAGCTGACGGTCGGCGCCGGGCCACCATCGACCTTCTTGATGCCGTCGATCGGGTCGTTCTTCGGCTGCAGCAGCGAGACGCCACCAACCACGGCAAAATGCTTGCCCGAGGCAGTGTCCGCGGAGCTGCTGTCCTGCGCGAAGGCAGCAGGAGCGAAGGCAGCGGAGGTCAGCAGGGCGAGGCTCAGAATACGGATGGAGCGCATGGGGGAAATCTCCTGTTGTTTCTTGTTTTTGGGCCCCCGGTTGCGGGGCGATGTCACCGTAGTCGCCTCAACATGAATCGAATCCGACGCGCGTTAAAATTTGGTTTCCACTGTTCAGCGGGCAGAGCGAAAACGTTGTTTTATTGGGGTTTCATGCATATGCGACTGTTCATGCAGTTGGAGAAAACGTGAGCAGCGATGCGTTGTGCATCGGCCTGCCTGCGCGCGTGGATCGCGATTGCCGCGTGCTCGTGCTGGGCTCGATGCCCGGTGTTGCCTCGCTGCAGGAACAGCAGTACTACGCCCATCCGCGCAACCGTTTCTGGCCGTTGCTCGGTGATCTGTGCGGGTTCGATCCGGCGCTCGCCTACGAGGCGCGGCTGCGCGCGCTGGCCGATGCCGGGGTCGGCCTGTGGGATGTGATCGGCCAGTGCGAGCGCCGCGGCAGCCTGGATGCCGACATCGTGCGCGGCTCGGAAGTCCCCAATGCGTTGCCTGCACTGATCGCCGACCTGCCGCGGCTGCGCCTGGTCGCCTGCAATGGCGGGGCGGCCTGGCAGGCACTGCAGCGCTGGGTTGTGCCGGATCTGGCGGCAACGCCGGCGCTGCTCGCGCTGCCGTCCACCAGCCCGGCCAATGCCGCGTGGTCCCTGCCGCGCCTGCGCCAGGCCTGGCAGCCGCTGGCTGACGCGCTGGCGACATGAAGCGGACATCGTCGGGACAATACGCTACCCATTGGAAGTACCCGCAGGCCTTTGGCAACAGCGTGTCCCGGCGACGTGCGTACTGAAAACACCTGTAACGGTTGGCGCTGGCCCCCTCTGGCCGCACAATAGACGTTTCCCTACACCAGATTGCCGGAGTTATCCCCATGGCCGAAATCAAGGAAGCACTTGTCCCCGATATCGGTGACTACAGCGATATCCCGGTAATCGAGGTGCTTGTCGCCGTCGGCGACACGGTCAAGAAGGACCAGGGCCTGGTGACGCTGGAAAGCGACAAGGCCACGATGGAAGTGCCGTCCTCGGTGGCCGGTGTGGTCAAGGAAATCAAGGTCAAGGTCGGCGACAACCTCTCCGAGGGCAAGGTCGTGGCCCTGATCGAAGTGGCTGAAGGCGAGGCTGCCACGCCGGCCGCTGCTGCCCCGGCCCCGGCCAAGGCCGCTGCCCCGGCCGCCGCGACCCAGAGCGCCCCGGCCCCGGCGGCTGCTGCCCCGGCCGCTGCGGCTGCCAGCGGCGGTGCCGTTGAAGCCCTGGTGCCGGACATCGGTGATTACACTGACATCCCGGTCATCGAAGTACTGGTCGCCGTCGGCGATACGGTCAAGAAGGATCAGGGCCTGGTCACGCTGGAAAGCGACAAGGCCACCATGGAAGTGCCGTCCTCGGTTGCCGGCGTGGTCAAGGAACTGAAGGTCAAGGTCGGCGACACCCTGTCGCAGGGTGCCGTGGTCGCCATCATCGAGGCCGAAGGCGCTGCCGCGCCGGCCCCGACCAAGGCCGCCGCTGCCGCCGCCCCGGCCGCTGCCGAGACCGCCACCAAGGTCGAGCCGGTCGCCGTTCCGGCCCAGCCGGACAAGCTGGCCGCGCGCGAGATCGCCTCGGCCGGTACCCCGGCCAGCCCGCCGGTGCAGTTCAACGCCGATGGCGTGCTGCCGGCCAAGGTGCCGTACGCCACCCCGGCCGTGCGCGTGTTCGCCCGCGAACTGGGCGTGGACCTGCTGCAGATCAGCGGCACCGAGAAGGGCGGCCGCATCACCAAGGGTGACGTGCAGAAGTTCGTCAAGGCCGCGCTCAGCAGTGGCGTGCCGGCTGCCGGCGGCGCCGCTGTCGCTGCCGGTGGTGGCCTGAACCTGCTGCCGTGGCCGAAGGTCGACTTCAGCAAGTTCGGCGATACCGAAGTGCAGCCGCTGTCGCGCATCAAGAAGATTTCCGGCGCGAACCTGGCCCGCAACTGGGCGATGATCCCGCACGTCACCCAGTTCGAACAGGCCGACATCACCGACCTGGAAGGCCTGCGCGTGGCGCTGAACAAGGAAAACGCGGCACCTAATGGGAGCGGGGCCGGCATCAAGCTGACCATGCTCGCCTTCCTGATCAAGGCCAGCGCCGCGGCGCTGAAGAAGTTCCCGGAATTCAACGCCTCGCTCGATGCCAGCGGTGAAAACCTGACCCTGAAGAAGTACTTCCACATCGGCTTTGCCGCCGATACGCCGAACGGCCTGGTCGTGCCGGTCATCCGCGACGTGGACAAGAAGGGCGTGGTGCAGATCGCGCAGGAAACCACCGAGCTGGCCAAGAAGGCCCGCGACGGCAAGCTGGGCCCGGCCGACATGAGCGGCGGCTGCTTCTCGATCAGCTCGCTGGGCGGCATCGGTGGCACCGCGTTCACCCCGATCGTCAACGCACCGGAAGTGGCCATCCTCGGCGTCTCCAAGTCGGCCATCCAGCCGGTCTGGAACGGCAAGGAGTTCGCGCCGAAGCTGATGCTGCCGCTGTCGCTGAGCTACGACCACCGCGTCATCGATGGCGCCCTGGCCGCACGCTTCACCACGTACCTGTCGCAGGTACTGGCCGACATGCGCCGCGTGCTGCTGTAAGGCACCGCTTCGCCCCCACCGTGCGGCCGCTGCCCCTGGCGCGGCCGCGTGAACAGATGCAGTGACAGCCCGCCGGCCACGCCGGCCGGGCACGAGGAAAACCACCATGGCCACGATTGAAGTCAAGGTTCCCGACATCGGCGATTACAGCGATGTGCCGGTGATCGAAGTGTTGGTCGCCGTCGGCGACACCGTGAAGAAGGACCAGGGCCTGGTGACCCTGGAGTCGGACAAGGCCACCCTGGAAGTGCCGTCCTCGGCCGCCGGCGTGGTCAAGGAAATCAAGGTCAAGCTGGGTGACACTCTTTCCGAAGGCGCCGTGGTCGTGGTACTGGACGCTGAAGGTGCCGCCGAAGCCCCGGCCAAGGCCGCTGCGCCGGCCCCGGCGGCAGCCGCCCCGGCCAGCAAGCCGCCGGTGACCCCGTCGCACCGCGCCCCGGCCGAGCCGGCGGCACTGAAGCCGGCGCTGTCCAGCGGCAAGCCGGCTGATATCGAATGCGAGATGGTCGTGCTGGGCTCGGGCCCGGGCGGCTACACAGCCGCCTTCCGCGCCGCCGACGTCGGCCTGGACACCGTGCTGGTGGAGCGCTACGCCAGCCTCGGCGGCGTCTGCCTCAACGTGGGCTGCATCCCGTCCAAGGCCCTGCTGCACGCCGCAGCGGTCATCGACGAAGTGGCCCATGCCGGTGATTTCGGCGTCGAATTCGGCAAGCCGACCATCACCCTGGACAAGCTGCGCCAGTACAAGGAAAAGGTCGTCAGCCAGCTGACCAAGGGCCTGGCCGGCATGGCCAGGCAGCGCAAGGTCCGCAGCGTGCAGGGCGTCGGCAGGTTTGTTTCGGCCAACGAACTTGAAATCATTGCGGCTGACGGCAGCACCCAGCTGCTGCGCTTCCAGAAGTGCATCATCGCCGCCGGTTCGCAGGCCGTGAAGCTGCCGAACTTCCCGTGGGACGACAAGCGCGTGATGGATTCCACCGACGCGCTGGAGCTGGCCGAAGTGCCGGGCTCGCTGCTGGTCGTCGGCGGCGGCATCATCGGCCTGGAAATGGCCACGGTGTATGCCGCGCTGGGCAGCAGGGTCACCGTGGTCGAGTTCATGGATCAGCTGATGCCGGGCGCCGACAAGGACCTGGTCAAGCCGCTGGCTGACCGCCTGAAGAAGCAGGGCATCGAAGTCCACCTGAAGACCAAGGCCTCGGGCGTCACCGCCGATGCCAGGGGCATCACCGTAACCTTCGAAGCTGCCGAGGAGGGCCAGACGCCTGCCCTGGCGCAGGGCACCTTCGACCGCGTGCTGGTGGCCGTGGGCCGCTCGCCCA
Source organism: Stenotrophomonas maltophilia (assembly GCA_002364755.1). Taxonomy (GTDB): domain Bacteria; phylum Pseudomonadota; class Gammaproteobacteria; order Xanthomonadales; family Xanthomonadaceae; genus Stenotrophomonas; species Stenotrophomonas maltophilia_AX. Next base: position 64,518 of record DEZI01000025.1, on the reverse strand, counting down.
ACGGCAAAAAGATCGATGCCGAGAAGGCGGGCGTGCAGGTCACCGACCGCGGCTTCATTCCGGTCGACCGCCAGATGCGCACCAACGTGCCGCACATCTTCGCCATCGGCGACATTGTCGGTAACCCGATGCTCGCCCACAAGGCCACGCACGAAGGCAAGCTGGCTGCTGAAGTGGCTGCCGGCCACAAGAAGGAATGGGTCGCCCGCGTGATTCCGTCGGTGGCCTACACCAACCCGGAAATCGCCTGGGTTGGCGTGACCGAAACCGAAGCCAAGGCCAAGGGCCTGAAGGTCGGCGTGGCCAAGTTCCCGTGGGCCGCCAGCGGTCGCGCGATCGGCATCGGTCGTACCGAGGGCTTCACCAAGCTGATCTTCGACGAGGAGACCCACCGCATCATCGGTGGTGCCATCGTCGGCGTGCACGCCGGTGACCTGCTGGCCGAGATCGGTCTGGCCATCGAGATGGGTGCTGAAGCCGAGGACATCGGCCACACCATCCATGCGCACCCGACGCTGAGCGAATCGGTGGCGATGGCCTCGGAAATCTACGACGGCACGATCACCGATCTGTACATGCCGAAGAAGAAATAACGCGCCTGCGCGTTGCACACGAAGAACCCGGCGAAAGCCGGGTTTTTTGTTGGCCGGACGGTGAGGGCCCATGAAAAAACGCGGCGCCGGTTGCCCGGGCGCCGCGCTGGAGAGATCGGGTAATGCTCGATCAGAAGGTCATGCTGATGCCGGCCACCGGGCCCTTGAATTCCTGCTTCAGGCCGATCACGCCGTCGCTGCCCTTCTGGTCCACGTCCAGCTTGAACCAGTCATAGCCGGCGAACACGCCGAAGGTCTCGGTGAAGCGGTATTCGACGATGGCGTTGGCGCGGCTCAGGTCGCCGTCGTAGTCGTCGAAGCTGCCCCACTTGGTGTTGAGGTACTGGCCCTGGATGTTGATCAGCCAGCGGTCGGCCGGGGTGAAGCTCAGGCGCGCGCCAACCACCGGGGCCACGCCGCTCTCGCTCTCGTCCAGGAAACGACCGTTGTAGACGTTGCCCAGGTCGGCAAAGCCCTTGGCGCTCACCTTTGCCCACTCGGCACCCAGCTGCAGGCCCATGTCGAACTTGTCGGTGTCCACCACCGAGTAGTCGTACACCAGGCTGGCGACCTGGTACTTCAGTTCGGCCTTGACGAAGCTGCCTTCCGGCACGTTGATCTGGCCGAAGGCAATGCCGTCGTCCAGGGTTTCGCGGCGGTCCTTGTCCCACTTGAAGTAGTCAAAGATCAGGCGCTGGCGGTCGCTGAAGCGGAACACGCCGTCAATGCGCGGCTCCCACTCCTTGCCGCCCATCTTGAAGTCTTCGCTGACATTGACGTCCTGGCCGGCGACGGTGGTGTTGCCGCGGATGGTGTTGTCGTTCTCGATGTTCATGGCACCCACGCGCAGCGTGAAGCGCGGATCGCCCTCGGCAGCATGGGCGGCATTGGCGAACGAGGCGCCGGCGGCGAGCAGCGAGAGGGCGAGCAGGGTGGGTACGGGGCGCATCGCAGAGTCCTTGCAGTGGTTAATTCGGAATGAAGGCCACTGTGCCGGACGTGAGCGTCCACCCTACGTGAACGTATGGTCCACGCCGCGTAGACGGTTCAGCGCCGTTATGACGCTGCAAAGAAGATGGCCCCGCAGAGGACTACGGGGCCATCCTGGGACCTGCGGGGCGAAGCGTCGACGAGGTTGCTGCAGGCAGGTCGAAAGGTAGGACAGGACGCGCGCGGCAAAGTTCCGTGGCCTGCGACAAAAGTTGAATGCGCTGCATCGCAACAAGGCGCGGACGATACTGTCCCCCCTGTGGGCGGTAAAATTCCTGCCGATACGGCAACTTGCGGCGTCGTGGATGAACAGGCAGCGGTTGTCTCACAAATTGTCCCATTGCTATACTTTGGCGGCTCGATGAGGCACACACGCTGTAACAGCCTCCGCCCTTCACAAGAACCATGTGGGACATCCTGTGCTGAACTCCGTTGAAGCGGGTCGGCGACTGATGCTGCGCGCCGCGGTCTATCCGCTGGTCGCAGTGGCTGTCCTGGCCTTGGCATTCCTGCTCCTGGCGGGGCAGAAGGCCGCACTGGGTGCGCTGCTGTCTGGCGTGGCGGTCTCGGCGGGGGGCTGGGTGGCGGCACGGATGGCGCTGAGCGGGGGCGCAGTTGCAGCAGGTTCGGCGATGGCGCGCCTGATCATTGCGGTCGTTGCGAAGTGGGCAGTCGTTTTCGGCGTCCTGCTGGCGGGTTTCCTGGTCTTCAAGCTGCCTGCATTGGCGCTGTTGGCCGGTATCGCCGTCGGTTTGATGTTCCAGGTCCTGGCTCTGGCCAGGCGTTGACAGAATTCAATTAACTAAGGTTCCGGACACATGGCGGGCGAGGCTCTAACCCCTACCAGCTACATCCAGCATCACCTGCAGAACCTGACCGCACCGGTCGGCAACGGCGAAGGGATGTTCTGGCACATCCACGTCGATACCTTCCTCACCGCCGTCCTGATGGGCCTGGTGATCGTGGTCGCGTTCTGGATGGGCACCCGCAAGGCAACCGCCGGCGTGCCGGGCAAGTGGCAGGCCTTCGTGGAAATCTGCCTGGAGTTCGTTGACCGCCAGGCCAAGGACACCTACCACGGCAAGAGCAAGCTGGTCACGCCGATCGCCATCACCATCTTCTTCTGGATTCTGCTGATGAATCTGCTGAAGATGATCCCGGCTGATTTCATCGCCAAGCCGCTGGAAATGGCCGGTGTTCATTACTGGAAGCCGGTGCCGACCGCTGACGTCAACGCCACCCTGGGCATGGCCTTCAGCGTGTTCTTCCTGATGCTGTTCTTCGCGCTGAAGTCGAAGGGCCTGCTGGGCTTCATCAAGGAATTCCTGACGGCGCCGTTCGGCAAGTGGATGATGCCGTTCAACCTGATCCTCAACATCGTCGAGTGGCTGAGCAAGCCGATCTCGCTGGCGATGCGACTGTTCGGCAACATGTTCGGCGGCGAAATCGTGTTCCTGCTGATCTGGGTGCTGGGTGGTGCCGGTTTCTTCGGTGCCATTGCCGGTGGTGCATTCGGTCTGGGCTGGATGCTGTTCCACCTACTGGTGATCCCGCTGCAGGCCTTCATCTTCATGATGCTGTCGATCGTGTACCTGAGCCTGTCGGAAGACGCTCACTAAAGTTCCAAGCTTCAACCAGTTTCACCTTCATCCGTTTCATCACCCTTAGCAACTTAGTTCCTGGAGATAACCATGTACTTCGCCGTCCTGACCAACTTCGCGCAGATTCAGAGCTCCACCGCCCTTGCCGTCGGCATCATGATCGGCCTGGCCGCGCTGGGCGCTGGCCTGGGTCTGGCCATCATGGCTGGTAAGTTCCTGGAGTCGGCCGCCCGCCAGCCGGAACTGATCCCGGTCCTGCAGGTCCGCATGTTCATCACCGCCGGCCTGATCGACGCCGCGTTCATCATCTCGGTCGCCGTCGGCCTGCTGCTGGCCTTCGCCAACCCGCTGTCGGCTGCCTTCGCTGGCGCCGTCACCAAGGCTCTGGCCGGCTGATACAGCGGTTTGAGACGACCGGGTGCTGATGCACCCGGTTTCGGATGAAGGCCGGATGCGCCGCTTCGGCGGCGCGTCCACCCCGAAACCAGCGATCGAGCTAACCATGAATATCAATTTCACCCTTCTTGCGCAGGCGCTCGCCTTCGCTGGTCTGATCTGGATCATCGCGACCAAGATCTGGCCGCCGCTGATGAACGCGATCGAAGAGCGCCAGCAGAAGATCGCTGAAGGCCTCGCTGCTGCCGACCGCAGCCAGAAAGATCTGGCCCAGGCGCAGGAGAAGGTCAACGAAGCGCTGAAAGAAGCACGCACCAAGGCCAACGAGATCATCGACCAGGCCCACGCGCGCGCCAACCAGATTGTTGATGCTGCCCGTAACGAAGCGATCACCGAAGCCACCCGTCAGAAGGAACTGGCCCAGGCTGAGATCGACGCCGCCGCCAACCGTGCCCGTGAAGATCTGCGCAGGCAGGTGTCCGCATTGGCCGTGACCGGTGCCGAAAAGCTCCTCAAGCGCGAAATCGACGCCAACGCCCACAAGGCGCTGCTCGACGAGCTGGCCTCGGAGATCTAAGGATGAGCCAGGCCCTCACGCTTGCCCGCCCGTACGCCCGCGCCGCCTTCGCGACCGCGCGTGACGAAGGCACGTTCGCGCCGTGGTCGGACGCCCTGGCGTTCTCCGCCCACGTCGCCGCCGACCCGCGCGTGGCGGCCCTGCTCGCCAACCCGGAGCTGGGTCGCGACGAAGCCGTCGCACTGCTGGCACCGGAAACCCACGGTGAGACCTACTCGCGGTTCCTCGCCGTGCTGGCCGAATCGCATCGTCTGCCGCTGCTGCCGGAAATCGCTGGCATGTTCGACGCGCTGCGCGCCGAAGCCGAGCACGTGGTCAAGGCCACGGTGACCTCGGCGGCCGAACTGTCGGCCGGTGAGCTGGACGCGATCAAGGTCGCGCTGCGCAAGCGCTTCAACCGCGAGGTCGACGTGACCACCGCGGTCGATGCCTCGCTGATCGGCGGTGCCGTCATCGACGCCGGCGACGTGGTCATCGATGGTTCGCTGAAGGGCAAGCTGGCCCGTCTGCAGACCGCGCTCGCTAACTGAATTCATTTAACGTCCGGCCCCGCTGCCGGCACTAGGACTTGACGATGGCAACCACGCTCAACCCCTCCGAAATCAGCGAACTGATCAAGAACCGCATCGAGAAGGTCAAGCTGGCCGCAGAATCGCGCAACGAAGGCACCGTGACCAGCGTGTCCGACGGCATCGTGCGCATCTTCGGCCTGGCCGACGTGATGCAGGGCGAAATGATCGAACTGCCGAACAACACCTTCGCCCTGGCCCTGAACCTGGAGCGCGACTCGGTCGGCGCCGTGGTCCTGGGTGACTACGAGCACCTGCGCGAAGGCGATGTCGCCAAGACCACCGGCCGCATCCTGGAAGTGCCGGTCGGTCCGGAACTGCTGGGCCGTGTCGTGAACGCGCTGGGCGAGCCGATCGACGGCAAGGGCCCGCTGGGCACCGACCTGACCGCCCCGGTGGAGCGCGTTGCGCCGGGCGTGATCTGGCGCAAGTCGGTCGACCAGCCGGTGCAGACCGGTTACAAGTCGGTCGACGCGATGATCCCGATCGGCCGTGGCCAGCGCGAGCTGATCATCGGCGACCGCCAGACCGGCAAGACCGCGATGGCCATCGATGCGGTGATCAACCAGAAGGGTACCGGCATCAAGTGCGTGTACGTTGCGATCGGCCAGAAGGCTTCGACCATCGCCAACATCGTGCGCAAGCTGGAAGAGAACGGCGCCCTGGCCCACACCGTCGTGGTTGCCGCAACCGCTTCCGAATCGGCTGCCATGCAGTACATCAGCGCCTACTCGGGCTGCACCATGGGTGAGTACTTCATGGACCGCGGCGAAGACGCGCTGATCGTGTACGACGATCTGTCCAAGCAGGCCGTGGCCTACCGCCAGATCTCGCTGCTGCTGAAGCGCCCGCCGGGCCGTGAAGCCTACCCGGGTGACGTGTTCTACCTGCACTCCCGTCTGCTCGAGCGCGCTGCCCGCGTGTCCGAGGAGTACGTCGAGAAGTTCACCGAAGGCAAGGTCACCGGCAAGACCGGTTCGCTGACCGCGCTGCCGATCATCGAAACCCAGGCGGGCGACGTGTCCGCCTTCGTTCCGACCAACGTGATCTCGATCACCGACGGCCAGATCTTCCTGGAAACCGACCTGTTCAACGCCGGCATTCGCCCGGCCGTGAACGCCGGTATCTCGGTGTCGCGCGTCGGTGGCTCGGCCCAGACCAAGATCATCAAGAAGCTGTCCGGCGGCATCCGCATCTCGCTGGCCCAGTACCGTGAGCTGGCTGCGTTCGCGCAGTTCGCCTCGGACCTGGACGAAGCGACCCGCAAGCAGCTGGAGCGTGGCCAGCGCGTCACCGAGCTGATGAAGCAGAAGCAGTACGCGCCGATGTCGATCGCCAACCAGGCGCTGTCGATCTACGCCGTGAACGAGGGTTACCTCGACGACGTGCCGGTCAACAAGCTGCTGGCCTTCGAAGAAGGCCTGCACGCCCACTTCGCCAACACCCAGGGCGAGCTGGTCGGCAAGGTCAACGCCACCGGCGGTTGGGACAACGACATCGAAGGTGCCTTCAAGAAGGGCATCGCCGAGTTCAAGACCACCGGCAGCTGGTAATCCAGCGCTCGTAGAGCGGGGCTCGCCCCGCTCAGACGGTTGAACAACGCGGGGCAACAGCCCCGCGCCACGGGAAACAAGAGATGGCAAGCGGACGCGAAATCAAAACCAAGATCAAGAGCGTGCAGAACACCCGCAAGGTGACGCGCGCCCTGGAAATGGTCTCGGCCTCCAAGATCCGCAAGGCGCAGGATCGGATGAAGACCTCGCGTCCGTACGCGCAGGCGATGAAGCAGGTGATCGGCCACCTGGCCCAGGCCAGCACCGATTACCAGCATCCGTTCCTGGTCGAGCGCGAGCAGGTCAAGCGGGTCGGGTTCATCGTGATCTCCTCCGATCGCGGCCTGGCTGGCGGCCTCAACAACAACCTGTTCCGCAAGATGCTGGGCGAAGCCAAGGCATGGCAGGACAAGGGTGCTGAAGTGGACCTGGTGACCATCGGCCAGAAGGCATCGACCTTCTTCCGCCGCGTGAAGGTCAACATGGTCGGCAGCGTGACCCACATCGGCGACGTGCCGAAGCTGGAATCGCTGATCGGTGTGATCAAGGTCATGCTCGACGCCTTCACTGAAGGCAAGGTCGACCGTGTGTACCTGGTCTACAACCGCTTCGTGAACACCATGACGCAGAAGGCCAGCTTCGATCAGCTGCTGCCGCTGCCGCCGGCTGAGAAGCAGGTCGCTCACCACGACTGGGACTACCTGTACGAACCCGATGCCGCGACCGTGCTCGAGCACGTGATGACGCGTTACATCGAGTCGCTGGTGTACCAGGCACTGCTGGAAAACGTCGCTTCCGAGCATGCCGCACGCATGGTCGCGATGAAGGCGGCGAGCGACAACGCCAACAAGCTGATCGGCACCCTGCAGCTCGTCTACAACAAGGCGCGCCAGGCAGCGATCACCCAGGAAATCTCCGAAATCGTCGGCGGCGCGGCAGCAGTCTGACCGCGTTCGTTCAAAGCACACATTAGAGGATGCAGCAATGAGTCAGGGCAAGATCGTTCAGATCATCGGCGCGGTCGTCGACGTCGAATTCCCGCGTGAGTCGGTGCCGAAGGTGTATGACGCACTGAAGGTCGAAAACACCGAGATCACCCTCGAAGTCCAGCAGCAGCTGGGCGACGGCGTGGTGCGTACCATCGCCCTCGGTTCCACCGACGGCCTGAAGCGCAACCTGGTAGCCGTCAACACCGACCGCGGCATCTCCGTGCCGGTCGGCGCTGGCACCCTGGGCCGCATCATGGACGTGCTGGGCCGTCCGATCGACGAAGCCGGCCCGGTGGCCGCCAGCGACAGCTGGGAAATCCACCGTGCGGCCCCGTCGTACGAAGACCAGTCCCCGGCCACCGAGCTGCTGGAAACCGGCATCAAGGTCATCGACCTGATGTGCCCGTTCGCCAAGGGCGGCAAGGTCGGCCTGTTCGGCGGCGCCGGCGTCGGCAAGACCGTCAACATGATGGAACTGATCAACAACATCGCCAAGGCGCACAGCGGTCTGTCCGTGTTCGCCGGCGTGGGTGAGCGTACCCGTGAGGGCAACGACTTCTACCACGAAATGAAGGACTCCAACGTCCTCGACAAGGTGGCGATGGTGTACGGCCAGATGAACGAGCCGCCGGGCAACCGTCTGCGCGTCGCACTGACCGGCCTGACCATGGCGGAGTACTTCCGCGACGAGAAGGACGAAAACGGCAAGGGCAAGGACGTTCTGCTGTTCGTCGACAACATCTACCGCTACACCCTGGCCGGTACCGAAGTCTCGGCACTGCTGGGTCGTATGCCGTCCGCCGTGGGTTACCAGCCGACCCTGGCCGAGGAAATGGGCGTCCTGCAGGAACGCATCACCTCGACCAAGAACGGTTCGATCACCTCGATCCAGGCCGTCTACGTTCCCGCGGATGACTTGACCGATCCGTCGCCGGCGACCACCTTCGCCCACCTGGACTCGACCGTCACCCTGTCGCGTTCGATCGCCTCGCTGGGTATCTACCCGGCCGTCGATCCGCTGGATTCCACCAGCCGCCAGATGGACCCGCTGGTCATCGGCCACGAGCACTACGACACCGCCCAGCGCGTCCAGCAGACCCTGCAGAAGTACAAGGAACTGAAGGACATCATCGCCATCCTGGGCATGGACGAACTGTCCGAAGAAGACAAGCAGGCCGTGTCGCGCGCCCGCAAGATCGAGCGCTTCTTCAGCCAGCCGTTCCACGTGGCCGAAGTGTTCACCGGCTCGCCGGGCAAGTACGTGTCGCTGAAGGACACCATCCGTGGCTTCAAGGCCATCGTCGATGGCGAGTACGACCACCTGCCGGAGCAGGCGTTCTACATGGTCGGCAGCATCGAAGAAGCGGTCGAAAAGGCCAAGAAGATGGCTGAGAAGGCCTGATCATGAGCACCATCCGTTGCGACATCGTCAGCGCCGAGCAGGAAATCTTCCGTGGTGAAGCGACTCTGGTCGTGGCTACGGGTGAGCTCGGCGAACTGGGCATCGCGCCCAAGCACGCACCGCTGATCACCCGTCTGAAGCCGGGCAAGATCGTGGTGACCACGCCGAACGGCGAGCAGCTGGATTTCGCCATTTCCGGCGGCATCCTGGAAGTGCAGCCGCAGGTGGTGACCGTGCTGGCCGACACCGCGATCCGCGCGCAGGACATCGACGAAGCCTCGGTCCGCAAGGCCAAGGAAGAAGCCGAGCGCATCCTGGCCAACCGCGGTGAAGCCATGGAAGTGGCCGAAGCCCAGCAGAAGCTGGCTGAGGCCGTGGTGCAGCTGCAGGCGCTGGAGCGCCTGCGCAAGTCCCTCAAGCACTGAGGTTTAGGCCACACCCGCAGAAACGCCGGCCTCGTGCCGGCGTTTTTGTTTGTGCCGGCGGCGTTGGTAGAGCCGACCGTTGGTCGACTATCGCGCGCAGCGCGGGTTTCAAGCGCCCCCCGGAAGAGCAGTCGACCAACGGTCGACTCTACCGGGTAGGTTTTCCCGCGGCACCGACGGGTAGAGTCCGCCGTCAGCGGTAGACCACGTAGCGCATCAGCAGGAACGACACCGCGGCCAGCGCTCCTTCCACCAGTGGTTTCGCCAGCCAGGCGTATTGCAGCCCCAGCGCATGGTGGGCGGCGGACACCAGCAGCGTGCTGGCTACGGTCAGCAGCAGCCATACCGGCAGGAAGCGGGCGAAGCGCTGCCAGCCCAGGCGCTGCCGGCCCTGCGCATCGGCGAAGGTGATCCGCCCGTTCAACCAGAAGCCCAGCAGCATGCCGGCCACGCGCCCGGCGATGTTGCCCGGGGCCACCGGTACGCCCGCCGCAGTGAGGGCAACAAACACCAGCCAGTCCAGCAGCAGCTGCAGTAGGCCGATGACGATGTAGGCGCTTCCCTGGCGGAGCAGGCTCATGGCGGCAATCGAAGCGGACAGGCCGCCATGTTAACGGCCGACGCTCTAGAATCACCGGCAACGAACCACGGAACGCTGCCCCATGACTCAAGCCCTGCACGTCATCATCCTCGCCGCCGGCGCTGGCAAGCGCATGAAATCCGTGTTGCCGAAGGTGCTGCAGCCGCTTGCCGGCCAGCCGATGCTGGCCCATGTGATCGCCGCGGCACGCGAACTGCAGCCCGCCGCCATCCATGTGGTGTACGGGCATGGCGGTGAAGCCGTGCGGCAGCGCTTCGCCGACCAGACCGACCTGTTGTGGGCCGAACAGGCGCAGCAGCTGGGTACCGGCCATGCGGTGGCGCAGGCGATGCCGGAAGTGCCGGATGCGGCGCAGGTGCTGGTGCTGTACGGCGACGTGCCGCTGATCCGCGCGGATACCCTGCGCCACCTGCTGGCCCAGCCGGGTCGCCTTGCGGTGCTGGTGGCCGAGGTCGACGACCCGACCGGCTACGGCCGCGTGCTGCGCGATGCCGAAGGCCGGGTCGGTTCGATCGTCGAGCAGAAGGACGCCAACGACGACCAGCTGCGGGTGCGCACCATCAATACCGGCATCATTGCCGCCGAATCGACCGCGCTGCGCCGCTGGCTTTCGCAGCTCTCCAGCAGCAACGCGCAGGGCGAGTACTACCTGACCGATGTGTTTGCCTTTGCCGCGCACGAGTACACCCCGGCAGAGATGGCCCTGGTGTCCGACGCGCAGGAAGCCGAAGGCGCGAATGATCCCTGGCAGCTGTCGCAGCTGGAGCGTGCATGGCAGCGTCGCGCAGTGCGTGCCCTGTGCGCGCAGGGCGCGCGCGTGCTGGACCCGGCGCGTCTGGATATCCGCGGCGAGGTCACGGTCGGCAGCGACGTGCTGATCGATGTCGATGTGATCCTGGAAGGCAGAGTGGAGCTGGCCGACGGCGTGACCGTGGGGCCGTTCACCCGCTTGAAGGATGTGCGCCTGGGGCCGGGTACCGAAGTGCGCGCGCACTGTGACCTGGAAGGCGTGGTGACCGAGGGTGCCGCGCAGATCGGCCCGTTCGCGCGCCTGCGCCCGGACACCGTGCTGGCCGACGGCGTGCACGTGGGCAACTTCGTGGAAACCAAGAAGGTCACCCTGGGCGTGGGCAGCAAGGCCAATCATCTGACTTACCTGGGTGATGCGGTGATCGGCAGCAAGGTCAACATCGGCGCTGGCACCATCACCTGCAACTACGACGGGGTGAACAAGTCGACCACGACCATCGGCGACAAGGCCTTCATCGGTTCCAACAGCGCGCTGGTGGCGCCGGTGACGATTGGCGAAGGCGCGACCATCGCGGCGGGATCGGTCATCACCCGCGATGCGCCGGACGGCACGCTGACCCTGGCCCGTGCGCGGCAGGAAACCATCGACGGCTGGAAGCGGCCGGTGAAGAAGGGCTGAGGCACCGCCGCGATCCACGCATGGCGTGGATCTACTGGGAATGTCAGTCAAGGTAGCGCCGGGCCATGTCCGGCGGCAGTAGATCCACGCCATGCGTGGATGCGGCCGACCGGTCAATTCACCGGCAGCAGGATCGACACGCACAACCCGCCATCACCGCGGTTCTGCAGGGATACCCGGCCGCTGTGCGCCTCGACGATCTCGCGGGTCAGTGCCAGGCCCAGGCCGGTGCCGTTGCGCTTGGTTGAATAGAACGGCATCAGCGCGTTCTGCAGCACCTGCTCGTTCATGCCCTTGCCGCGGTCCAGCACGTCCAGGCGCAGCCACTGCGGCAACCGCGTCAGCTGCACCTGCACGTCGTCGTTGGGCGGCTCCGCTTCGGCGCAGGCTTCGTGTGCGTTCTTCAGCAGGTTCAACAGCGCCTGGCCGAACTGGGCGATGTCGATGCGGCTGCTCAGCGTCTCGTCCGGCTCGCGGTCCATGCCGAACGGAATCTGCTGGCGCAGGCTGGACAGGAACGGTGCCCAGTGCACGGTCTGCAGCTGCGGCTGCGGCAGTTTGGCGAAGCGTGCATAGCCGCGGATGAAGCCTTCCAGATGACGTGCGCGGTCTTCGATGGTGCTGAAGATCTCGGGCAGGCGATCGAAGCGTTCGCGCCTGACCAGTTCGCCGCCGGAATGGGCCAGCGAGGCGATCGGTGCCAGCGAGTTGTTCAGTTCGTGGCTGATCACCCGGATCACTTTCTTCCAGGTCTGCACTTCCTGCCGGCGCAGTTCGGCGGTCAGCTGGCGCACCAGCAGCAGGTCGTGCGGGCGGCCGTTCAGATGGAACGCGCGCCGCGACAGATGGTAGACCTGCTCGTCGTCCTCATCGGGCTCGACGCCCTCCTCGACCTCCGCGCGCACCGCGAACAGGCTGTCGCCGCCGCGTGCGATGGCATCGCGCAGTTCCACCGGCAGCTGCTCGAGCACCTCTTCCATGCGCTGGCCTTCCAGCTTCCAGCCACCGTGCAGCAGCTTGCGTGCGGCCAGGTTGGAAAACACCACGCGGGAAATGCCATCGCCACCGGCCGCGATCAGCAGCATCGCCACCGGCGTGTTCTGCACCATGGTGTCCAGCAGCAGTTCGCGCTGCACCAGGCCCTGGCGCTGCTCGCGCAGCACGTCGCCCAGTTCGCGGTGCGCGTCTACCAGGTCGCCTAGTTCGTCGTTGCCCGGCCAGTACACGCCGAAGTTGAACTCACCATCGCGATAGCTGCTGGTGGTGCCGGCCAGTGCGCGCATCAGCGAGCGCACCGGTGCGGTGGCGCGGCGCAGCGACCACCACATCAGCGACAGCAGCACGACCGAGGAGATCCCCGTCACCCACCAGCCGTGGTTCATCCAGTAGGCCAGCAGCCACGGCAGTGCGGCGGCCAGCGCCAGCACCGGCAGCAGGCGCAGGAACAGGAGGAAGGTGAAGGAGCGCCGTTTCATTCGCGCGGAATGCCGTGGCGGTCCATGCGCCGGTACAGCGCCTGGCGGCTCAGGCCGAGCTCGGCCGCGGCCTGGGCGATGACGCCGTGGTTGCGGGCCAGCACGTCCTCGATGCGTGCACGGTCGGGATCGTTGCCGGCGCTCGGGGTCGGGCGCGGCGCGGCCGCTGCACGCGGCAGGTTGAGGTCAGCCACCTCGATGCGGTTGCCGCTGGCCAGCAGCTCGGCACGCTGGATCACGTTGCGCAGCTCGCGCACGTTGCCTGGCCACGGGTGCCGCTGCAGTGCGGTGGCAGCAGCGGTGGACAGCGGCTTGCCGGCGCTGAGGAAGCGTTCGGCCAGCGGCACGATGTCGCCCGGTCGCTCCGCCAGCGGCGGCAGCACCAGTTCCACCGTGTTGAGTCGGTAATAGAGGTCTTCGCGGAAGCTGCCGTCGCGGATCATCGCCGGCAGGTCGGCGTTGGTCGCGCTGACCACGCGGACCTTGACCTGGCGCTCGCGGTTGGAGCCCAGGCGCTCGAAGCGGCCGGTTTCCAGTACGCGCAGCAGCTTCATCTGCCCGCCCAGCGACAGGTTGCCGATCTCGTCCAGGAACAGCGTGCCGCCGTCGGCGGCTTCGAACTTGCCCTCGCGCGCCTTGTTGGCACCAGTGTAGGCACCGGCATCGGCGCCGAACAGTTCGGCCTCGATCAGTTCGGAGGGCAGGGCACCGCAGTTGACCGCCACAAACGGGCCCTTCGCCACCAGCGAATTGGCCTGGATGATCTGCGCGATCTTCTCCTTGCCGGCGCCATTGGGGCCGGTGATCAGCACCGGCAGTTCCGAACGCGCGACCTGACAGGCCAGGGCGATGACACGTTCGCTGGCGGGATCGGCGAACACCGCGCCGCACAGCGCGTATTTCTCTTCCAGCGCGGTTCGCTGGCGTTCCTCGCGGGCGCGGCGCTGGTCCAGCTCGCGACGCGCTTCGGACAGTTCAAGCAGGTTGTTGACCGTGGTCAGCAGCTTGCGGTCATCCCACGGCTTGGCCAGGTAATCGGCGGCGCCGGCCTTGACCAGGTCCACCGCGCTGCTCAGGTGCGTCCAGGCGGTCAGCAGGATGACCGGCAGGTCGGGATGGCGCGCGCGGATCTGCGCGAACAGGGCCTCGCCTTCTTCACCCGAGGTGGTGTCCTCGGTGAAGTTCATGTCCTGGATGACCAGGTCGACGGCGTGTGCTTCCAGCATCGCCAGGCCGTCGGCCGGGCTCTGCGCCTGCAGGGTGTCGATGTCATGCAGGGAAAACAGCACGTCCAGTGCGGTACCCACGCTGGCGTTGTCATCGATGATCAGGATCGCGGGCATGGTCCGAATACAGGTAGCGCCGGGCGATGCCCGGTCAAAGGGTAGCGCCGGGCCATGCCCGGCGGAGAAGGCTGCAGAAAAGCCGCCGGGCATGGCCCGGCGCTACCGTCACCTCGCCAATATAGCCAAACCCGTGGCCCCGCAGGGGCCGGGGCACATCTCACGCCCCCCGGGTGGCAACGGCCGGGGGCACCGCGGCGGCGCGGCGGGCCGGGCCGAACACTGCCACCTGGCCCAGCACCCACAGCAGCACCGCGCCCAGCGGCAGGTACAGCAGCGGCATGCGCGGCAGCTCGTACATGTTCATCAGCGCCAGGTTGATCGCGTACGCGGCAAGCATGCCCAGCACGATGCCCAGCGTGGCCAGCAGGAAGTTCTCGGTCTGGAAGTAGCGCAGGATCTGCCCGCGGGTCGCGCCCAGCGCACGGCGGATGCCGATCTGCTTGCTGCGCTGCTGCACCCAGAAGCTGGCCAGGCCGATGATGCCAAGTGCGGTCACCACCAGCAGGGCGATGGACACCGTCACCAGCAGGCCGACCATGGCGCGGTCGTTCTTGAAGTAGTCGTTGCGCTGGTCCTCGTAGGTCTTCTTGTCGCGCATCAGGCGATTGGCATCGTTGCGCTCCAGCGCGGCGACGGCGGCCTTGAGCACTTCATCGCGACGCTCGGGTGCGGTGCGCAGCATGTAGGTGCCGCCTTCGTCGAAGCCGCGGCGCAGCGGCATCAGCATCGACTCGTTCCAGTTGTCGTCCCAACCGGTGGGCGTGGTCAGGGTGTCGACGATGCCGACCACATGCAGCGGCTGCTTGCCCATGTAGTAGGTCTTGCCCAGCGCGCTGCCGTCGGGTTCCATCTTTGCGGCGGTGGCCTGGCTGAAGATCACCGGCAGTGCCTTGTCCGTGGAACCGGCCTTGCTGACGACGGCGTAGTCCATGTACTCGTCGGGCAGGAAGTCACGACCGGCGATCACGTTGATGCCCATCGTGCGGATGCCATCCTCGGACATCGTGTACATCGATGCCTCAGTGGTCGGCCGCTCCTGGTCCTGCTGGCGCTGGATGCTGCTGCTGGACGAGCCGCTGCGGAACGGCACCTGGTTGATGATGGTGGCGCCGGTGACGCCGGGGATGGCGCGCAGCGACGCGAGGTCCTCGCGGGTACGGGCCATGCCGTTGGTCTGCTTGCCGATGCCGCTGACGCGGACCATCACCAGTTCGTTCTCGGCAAGGCCGCTGGGCATGCTGATCTTTTCCACGCGCTGGCTGACCAGGAACAGCGCATTGCAGACGATGGCGCAGGTCAGGGCGACTTCCAGCACGATCAATGCGGCCGCGGTCTTGTGCCGGCGCAGGGTGCTGAGGATGGGGCGGATGTCCATGGGAGTCCTCGTTCCGGTACTTACTGCGACTTGAGCTGGATGGCGGGAGTGACCTGCATCGCGCGCCAGGCGGGCAGGAAACCGGCCGCAAGGCTGGCAAACAGGGTCAGGCCGATGGCCAGCAGCAGCATGCTGCCGTCCAGGTGGGCCAGCTTGGCGTAGTCCACCGGCTGCTGGCGCACGGCGAACAGGCCGAGCAGGGCCACGCCGATGCCGAGCACGCCGCCGACCACACCCACCGCACCGGCTTCCACCAGGCACTGCAGGAAGATCTGGCCGCGGCTGGCACCGAGCGCGCGACGCACGCCGATCTCACCGCTGCGGCGCAGGAACTTGGCGAGCAGCAGGCCCACGGTGTTGACCAGGCACACGCCGAGGAAGCCCAGCGCCAGCCACAGCTGCAGGCGCACATCGCTGGGCACCGCACCGTTGAAGTCCAGCCACTCCATCACGTTGCGCAGGCGCACGTTCGGCGGGCGCTCGAAACGGCCGGCCTCACGCTGCTGGCTGGAGTAGTTCTCGAGGTAGCGGCGGTAGTCGTCGGCCTTGCCCGGGTCCATCTCGGCCCAGTACTGCAGCCAGGTGCAGGGCGCGTTCACCGAATAGCTGTCGCGGTCGGGGTTCTCGCCGAAGCAGTTCATGTTGCCGCTGCTGCCCAGCTTCAGGTCCATCGAGGTCGACATCGGCATCAGCAGGTCTTCATCCTTGCCGTAGCTGCCGGTGGTGAGGTCGAAGAACTGCGGTTCGGGATTCCATTCCTTCATCACGCCGACGATGCGGAAGCTCTGGCCATCCATGCGGATGTCCTTGCCCACGCTGTTGCCGCCCTGGTACAGCTTGTCGTTGAGCGCCTTGGAGATGACCACCACGCGCGCACGGCCATCGTCGTCCTGGCGCGTCCACCCACGGCCGTACTGCATGGGCACGTTGAACATGGGGAAGAAATCAGCCGAGGTCCAGCGCGTATCGATCGAAAACGGCTGCAGGGTGCTGCCATCCGGCTCGATGGTGCCGCCGCCGCCGCTCATCAGCGCCTGCCGCTCTGCCTTGGCTTCGCGCAGCAGGGCCTCGCCATCGAAGCGGGTCATCTGGCTGTTGGGCTCTTCGCCAGGCACGTAGCCGCCGCGACCCGCCGGGTCAAGCTGCACGTAGAACAGGCGATCGCTCTTGTCCGGGATCGGATCGCCGGAAAGCACATGGAAGACGGTCAGCGTGGTCATCGAGGCACCGATGCCCAGCGCGATGGCAACCACCATCAGTGCGGTCAGGACCTTGTTGCGGCGGAAGCTGCGCGCCGCCAGTCGGGCGTAGTAGGCGAACATGGTCGGGCCCTCACTCGTTGACGGCGACGATGCGGCGCGGGGTGGCCAGCACCGGCTCACGCACCAGGTCGGTCACCTGGCCATCGACGATGTGCACGTTGCGCTGCGCACGTGCGGCCAGTTCCGGGTCATGGGTGACCATGACGATGGTGGTGCCGGCGGCGTTGATCTCTTCCAGCAGTTCCATCACGCCACGCGCCATCTGTGTGTCCAGGTTGCCGGTCGGTTCGTCGGCCAGCAGCAGGCGCGGGCTGCCGGCCAGGGCGCGGGCGATGGCGGCGCGCTGTTGCTGGCCGCCGGAGAGTTCATTGGGATAGTGCTTCATGCGCGAACCCAGGCCGACCTGGCTCAGCGCTTTCTCGATGCGCTCGCGGCGTTCGCCGGCGCCCATCTTGCGGTAGCGCAGCGGTACGTCGACGTTGTCGAACAGGTTCAGGTCGGGGATCAGGTTGAAGCCTTGGAAGATGAAGCCGATCTTCTGGTTGCGCATGCGGCTGCGGGCATCGTCGCCCAGCGTGCTGACGTCCTGGCCGTCGAGCATGTAGGTGCCGCTGGTGAAGGTTTCCAGCAGGCCGGCGATGTTGAGGAAGGTGGTCTTGCCGGAACCGGACGGGCCGGTGACGGCGACGAACTCACCTTCCTTGACCTGCAGTTCCAGCGAGCGCAGTGCGTGGGTTTCCACCTGTTCGGTACGGAAAACCTTGGCGACCGAACGCATTTCAAGCATGTACATGGGGTGTCCTCTCTCCAGGATGTGTCAGTTGACGGAGACGCGTTCGGCGTCCTTGAACAGGTCGCTGCCGGAGACCACGATGCGGTCGCCCGGCTGCACACCCGACTTGATTTCCACTTCGCCCAGGCTGCTGACGCCCAGCTCCACCGGTCGGCGCACCGCGGTGCGGCCGTCCATCACGTAGGCCACGCCGTTGCCCTGTTCGACGAACGGGCCACGCTCGACCTTCATCACGTTCCTGCGCGTATCGAGCAGCACGCGCACCGACATGCGCTGGCTCTGGCGCAGGCCTTCCGGCTGCGCGGCGGCAAAGCGCACGCGGGCGTTGACCTCGCCGTTGACCACTTCCGGCGAGACCGCGCTGATCTCACCGGGGAACGGCTTGCCGTTGCCGCCGGTCAGCTGCGCCGGCATGCCGATGGCCAGGTCACGGGCGAAGCTCTCCGGCACCTTGATCTCCACCTCGAACTTGGACAGGTCGACCACGCCCAGCACCGGCGCGTTGGCCGCCAGGTTGGTGGCCTGGGTAGCCTGCACCTGGCCGACCTGGCCGTCGAACGGGGCGCGCAGGGTCAGCGCATCCACCTGGCGCTGCACTTCGGCCACCACCGCCTTCTGGCGGTCGGCCAGCAGGCGCTTGTTGCGCGCGTCGAGGTCGGCGCCCTGGCTCTGCAGTCGCGCATCGGTGGTGGCGTTGGCCAGGGTGATGTCGGCCTTCTTCAGGCTGTCCTGGGCCTTGGCGAGGTCGATCTGCGGCACCGCGCCGCCGTCGTAGCCGCGCTGGTAGCGCTGCAGGTCACGGTCGGCGGCCTGCCGTTCGATGCTGGCCTGGTCGGTTTCCTTGCGCGACTTGGCGCGGGCGAGGGTGGCGTCCAGCGCGGCGCGGCTGGCCTCCGCTTCCAGGCCGGCCAGGGTGGCCTGTTCCTGGGCCAGCTTGCTGCGCAGTTCCGGGCTGTCGATGATCGCCAGCTCCTGGCCCTTCTTGACCACGTCGCCGGCCACCACCTTCAGGTCCACCGTACCCGCGGAAATGGCGTACAGGGTCGGGCTGTTCGCGGCGATGACGCGGCCGTCGGCGGCGATGTCGCGCACCAGGTCACCGCGCTGCACTTCGGCGATGCGCACCCGGCTGCTGTCGAAGGAGCGGCTGGCATTGGACCAGGCATGCACCGCCCAGCCGAGGGCGGCCAGCAGGGCGACTGCACCCAGGGCCGGCCAGCGGTAGCGCTGCCAGGCCGCACGGGGGGCGCTGGCGGAGGGGGCGGAAACGATCTGGTCCTGGGCAGAGGTGTCGCGGATCATCGGGTGCATGCCATTCGGTGGTGCCAAACACCATGCACGCTCCGTGCCAACTTTTTGTCATTATTTTTCAATGACTTGCGATGGTTCGTCGCGTGTCCGGGTGTCCGCGGACACTGTAGCGGACACTTTCATCAAGCGGACAGAAGGGGAAGGCAGCGGCACCCACGCTAGAATGCGGCGACCGTCTTCTAGGAAAAGCGCGACATGTGTGGAATCGTGGGTGCGATCGCTGATCGCGATGTGGTGCCGGTGCTGATCGAAGGACTGAAGCGGCTGGAGTATCGCGGCTACGATTCGTCCGGCATCGCGGTGATCGACCTCGCCGAGCGTGCTGACGTGCGCCGCGTGCGCCGTACCGGTCGTGTCTCGGAAATGGCCACTGCCGCCGAGGCGGAAGGTTTCAATTCCCAGCTGGGCATCGGCCATACCCGCTGGGCCACCCATGGCGGGGTGACCGAGGCCAATGCGCATCCGCACATCAGTGCCGGCGTGGCGCTGGTGCACAACGGCATCATCGAGAACCACGAAGAGCAGCGCGAGAAGCTGCGCGCGCTGGGCTACACCTTCGAGTCGCAGACCGATACCGAAGTGATCGCCCACCTCATGCACCACCACCTGAAGGGCGGCGACAGCCTGCTGGGCGCGCTGCAGCGCACGGTGAAGGAACTGACCGGCGCCTATGCGCTGGCCGTGGTCAGCCGTGCCGAGCCGGACCATTTCGTCTGTGCACGCATGGGCTGCCCGCTGCTGGTCGGCCTGGGCGAAGGCGAGAACTTCGTCGCCTCCGACGTCTCGGCGGTCATCTCGGCCACCCGCAAGGTGATCTTCCTGGAAGAGGGCGATACCGCCGACATCCGCCGCGATGGCGTGCAGGTGTTCGACGAGCACGACCAGCCGGTCGAGCGCGACGTGCACCTGTCCGACGTGTCGCTGGCCTCGCTGGAGCTGGGCCCGTACCGCCACTTCATGCAGAAGGAAATCCACGAGCAGCCGCGTGCGCTGGGTGACACCATTGAGGCGGCGATCGATGCCGGTGGCTTCCCGGCCGAGCTGTTCGGCAAGAATGCCGAGGCCGTGCTGGCCGGCATCGAAGGCGTGCAGATCCTGGCCTGTGGTACCAGCTACTACTCGGGCCTGACCGCGCGCTACTGGATCGAAACCATCGCCGGCCTGCCGTGCAGCGTGGAAATCGCCAGCGAGTACCGCTACCGCGCCGCGTATGCCAACCCCAGGCACCTGATCGTGACGATCTCCCAGTCCGGCGAAACGCTGGATACGATGGAAGCGCTGAAGTACGCCAAGTCGCTGGGCCACACGCACACGCTGTCGATCTGCAACGTGCCGGAAAGTGCGATTCCGCGTGCCAGCGAACTGGTCTGCTACACCCGCGCCGGCGCCGAGATCGGCGTGGCGTCGACCAAGGCCTTCACCACCCAGCTGGCCGCGCTGTTCCAGCTGACCGTGGTGCTGGGCAAGCTGCACGGCCGCATCGATGCCGCGCAGGAAGCGGATTACCTGGAGCAGCTGCGCTTCCTGCCGGGCAGCGTGCAGCACGCGCTGAACATGGAGCCGCAGATCGCGGCGTGGGCCGAGCGCTTCGCCCGCAAGAGCAGCGCGCTGTTCCTGGGCCGTGGCCTGCATTACCCGATCGCGCTGGAAGGCGCGCTCAAGCTCAAGGAAATCTCCTACATCCACGCCGAGGCCTACCCGGCCGGTGAGCTCAAGCACGGGCCGCTGGCGCTGGTGGACGAGGACATGCCGGTGGTGGTGATCGCGCCCAACGACAGCCTGCTGGAAAAAGTGAAGTCGAACATGCAGGAAGTGCGCGCCCGCGGTGGCGAGCTGTTCGTGTTCGCCGACCAGGACAGCAACTTCAACGAGTCCGAAGGCGTGCATGTCATCCGCACCCCGCGCCACGCCGGCGTGCTCAGCCCGATCGTGCACACCATCCCGGTGCAGCTGCTGGCCTACCACACCGCGCTGGCGCGCGGCACCGACGTGGACAAGCCGCGCAACCTGGCCAAGAGCGTTACGGTGGAGTAAGGCCGTTCGGGCCAATGGTCGCCGGGCACGGCCCGGCGCTACCAGGACACTGTATAAGCATCGGTAGCGCCGGGCCATGCCCGGCGGGATGCGTCAGGCGGCCTGCACCTGCACATCCGCATATTCGGACAACCCACGACAGGCCAGCAGCAGCCGCTCGCGTACGTCGTTGCCAATCTGCTGCGCGTCGTCGCCATCCACGCGCACGCGCTCGCTGGCATGCAGCAGTTCCAGCAGCACGGTCAGCCCAGCGTTTGCCCGGTGGATGCGCGCCAGCGCCATGCACTGCCCCGCGCTGCGTCCGTTGCGCTGCAGAGGCTGGCCATCGGCTGCGTCTACCTGGCGGATGCGCCGCAGGTTACCCAGCAGGGTGATGCCATCGTCGGTCCGCTGGGCGGCAAGCGTGGTTTCCAGCGGCTGGGCAAGTTCATCGGGCAGCGCGTTGGCGGCCTCGCCCAGGGTGGCGAACAGATAGGGGTATCGCGTGGCGCTCATGGCGGCTTCCTCATGCATGCGGTAAAGAGGCCACCCTGCTTAACGGCGAGGGTGGCGGACGGTGCGTGGTTGCAATACCGGTGAACACCTAGCGAAAAAGCCGGCGGGCACGAGGCCCCCACGCACCGCCCGCCATAGGTGCGCGGGCAGAATGCCTGCCGGCGCCACCCACAGAGTATGGCGCCGACAGACAAGCGTAACCGCCAGGTAATTCAAACGGGATTGCAAGCCCGTGCCACCCGTTTTCGGTGGCGGTCCATGTTTCGCATGTATGGCTTTGGCCGCCAATGAGAAAAGTTGGAAAGATCGAAAGTGTTGCAAGTCTTCAGTTTCTTGCATGCGCAGGGTGTGGCGTGCCGATTGCGACATTTCATTCCGGCATGGCACCATCTGCGCACACCGCTGCCCGCATCACGGAGGATGCCCGCGCCACGCTCGATTTCCCGATCCGTCCACCCGCCTGCGCCACCGCCGCAGCGTCGAGGTGGGCGTCGATCCACCACGCCCGTGCAACACGGGCGCGATTCCATAATTCAATCCGCGTGCATGGCACGCATAACAGGGGGCTGTAGATGAGCAAGTGGCACGTGGTTGCAATGGCAGCGGCGATCAGCCTGCTGTCCGGGTGTGCGAGTGTTCCGATGTCGGACAAGGGACAGGTGGACGTGGCCAAGAGCTTCCCGCTTCCGGAGGAGGGCAAGGCGGGCGTGTACGTGTACCGCAACTCCTTCGTCGGCCAGGCGCTGAAGAAGGATCTACGCATCGATGGCGAGTGCCTGGGTGAGACGGCCAACAAGGTGTTCTTCTACACCCTGGTGCCGGGCAACCAGGAGCACGTGATCTCCACCGAATCGGAGTTCTCGCCCAACGACGTCAAGCTCTACACTGAGGCTGGCCGCAACTACTTCATCCAGCAGTCGATCAAGATGGGCGTCTTCGTCGGTGGCGCCAAGCTGACGGTGATGCCTGAAGCCGAGGGCCGCCGCGAGGTGGCTCAGCTGAGCCTGGCCCAGCGCGGGCGTTGCTCGAAGTGAGGTAGGCGGGCCGTTTCGAGGTGGCGATGGCTGATGGGCCATCGCCACCGGACCGCGTACCCTGCTGTCTCCGTAGCGGCATCAAGGATCGATTCCGTATGAACACCCTCTGGCACCGCGCGACCCTGCTGTTGCTGCTGGCCTGCGCCACACCCGCGCTGGCACAGACCGCACGCAAGCCCTCGGCGTATGAGCATCGCCCTGACGCGGCACAGCAGCCGGCCGAAGGGCCGGACTATCTTCCGCGCATCGACAGCCGCGCACAGTTCATGCAGATGGCCCGCGTCTACAACGCCGGCACGGCGCTGGAAATGCCGCATCTGATCTTCGTCATCGACCGGCGCGAGAACGGGCGCATCTACTACGTCAACACGCGCCGCCACGGTCTGCACGAGCAGTTCGTGCGCCAGCAGCGGCTGCTGCGCTCGATGGACAAGGCCACGTTGAACGCGCAGTACCGTGACCCGCAGCGGCGCCTCCTGTTCGGCACCGTGGCCTGGCAGCGGGATCTGCCGGGATACACCTATGAATTCTGGGAAGGCGACCAGCTGACCGCGCCGCTGTTGCGCGAGGCCGATGCAGTGCTGCGCGCCTCGTTCGCCGATCCCATCCGCTTCAAGACCAATTCCACTGCGCATGAGCAGCTGGCGGGCGAGATGAAGCTGGCCTACGTCAGCCAGGAGGCCCTGCTGCGTGAGCAGCGCTTCCTGCCGCTGAATACCGGGCAGGCGGAGGGGCGCCTGCGCATCGTCCGCACGGAGGCGCAGCTGGCCACGCTGTCGCCGCGCGATATCCCGGTGCTGGATGAGGTGCCGATCGCGCTGGCGCCAGTCGCCGGGCTGGTGACGCAGCGGCCGTCGACCCTGCTGTCGCACGTCAACCTGCTGGCCAAAGGCTGGGGCATTCCCAACGTCTACGTGCGCGATGCGCAGGACGCGCTGCGCCAGTACGACGGGCGCTGGGTGGCGCTGGAGGTGACTGGCAGCGACTACCGGGTGACCCCGCTGGCGCGGCCGGCACGCACGCCCTCTGCCACTGCCGCACGCCCTGTGCAGCGCAGCCTGCCGCGCCCGGACCTCGCCGTGGTGGCGCTGAAGCCGCTGCAGGCGCTGCGTGCGCGTGACAGCACGTACTGCGGGGTGAAGGCGGCCAACCTCGGCACGCTGCGGGCGGTGCTGCCACCGGCAGTACGGGTGCCCGATGGCTTCTGCATTCCGTTCTCGCAGTACCAGGCCATGCAGCAGCGGCTGCAGGTGCCGCAACGTCTGCGCGAACTGCAGCAGCGGCCGGGGTTCAACAGCGATCCGGCGGTGCGCCGTGATGCACTGGCGTCGCTGCGCGCGCAGATCGAGAGCGCGCCCGCCGATGCCGCCTTCGTGCGTACGCTGGAACGCCAGTGGCGCGACCAGTTGAAGCGCGCGCCGGTGTTCGTGCGCAGCTCGTCCAACGCCGAGGATCTGCCGGGTTTCAGCGGGGCCGGGCTGTACACCACGGTGCCCAACGTGACCCGCATGGAGGCGGTCGCCAAAGCGGTGCAGACGGTCTGGGCGTCGGTCTACAACTTCGAGGCCTACGAAGCGCGCACGGCGGCGGGACTGCCGCAGGATGCGGTGGCGATGGCCGTGCTGGTGCAGGTGGCCGCGCCGTCGGACAGCTCCGGGGTGATGATCACCCGCGATCCCTTCGATGCCGCACGCCGCCACGTCACCTACATCTCGGCCAAGCGTGGGCTGGGCATCCGCGTGGTGGAAGGCAAGCGCCAGGCCGAACAGGTGATGTACTCGTCGTGGTCGAAGGCAGTCCAGGTGCTGAGCCGTTCGGCCGAAGACAGCCAACTGGTGGCGCGTGCGGGTGGCGGTGTGCGGGAGGTGCCGATCACCGGTTCGCGGCAGGTGCTGACCGATGCACTGATCGCACGGTTGGCGCGTATCGGTAGCCGTACCCGGCAGGCGCTGGGCGGTGCCGACCAGGACGTCGAATGGGCCGTGGTCGGCGATGAGGTACTGATCCTGCAGTCGCGCCCGTATGTGGAGGGTAGCGCGCGCTAGCCCTGCCGTAACAGGGCTGTCGCGCACTCCACAGGTCGCTTACGGTTCCTGGTAGTCGCGCTCGTCGTAGGCGCCATACACCAGGCAGGTCAGCTGTGCCGATCCATCCTGGGCGATCGACAGCACACCCATGCTGGTATCGCGCTCGGGCTTCCTGCCCAGCTTGGAGGCGTTGCGCACCGCCGCGGCATTGGCAGAGAGCTTGCTGGTGTAGCTGGCGCCCAGGTCACCGTCGGGATCGATGTAGACCGAGAACGAGCGGACCTGTAGCCCGAACACGGTGAACGGCACCGGCGGCTTGATCGGTTCGTCGGTGCCATCCAGGTTGACCGACAGGCCGGCCAGGGCCTTGGCTGCGGCATCCGGGTCCGCGCGGCATTCCAGTGCAGCCTGCAGCGTGGGTGCCAGCTTCTGCCACTGCGCTGCGTCGATGGTCGTTGCGGCATGCGCCATGGGTGCGGCCAGCAGGGCAGCGAAAATCGGGGCGAACATCCGGGTGGGGGTCAATGTCATGACAGTCATTCCTTTGCGTGGGGGCGGGAATTTTACGCAAAGGTGAGTGCTTGAACAGGACGATATTGCGGCGCAGCATCGAAAGCGTACAATCCGCTTCGGCCAGTCGGCTGCTGTATCCCGCCTCCCGTCGTACCCCCCTGCAACGCACAGTGCCGGGGCGTTCCGGGGACGACGCTACGGACCAGCGTACTCCCCAGGACCCACGCGTCCGCATGACCTGCCTGTCCCGCTGTCGGGGCCGGGCGCATCGCTGCGCGTGCCTTTCAACCGAATGCCCTTTGTTGTCGTCGCCCCCATGTACGGCTTCCGCGCCCTGCGCGCCTCCGCGTTACCCCATCTTCCGACCCTCATCGGCGCCAGCGCCGTGCTGCTGTGGAGCCCGACCCTGGGCATGCTGCGCACGATCAGCGAGATCTTCGGTGCCGTTGGTGGCGCCGCACTGATCTTCACTGCCGCCGCCGTGTTCTCGGCGCTCATCCTGGGCGTGGCGCGACCCTCGCAGCTGCCGCGACGCTACCTGCTGATCGGCGGTGCGTTGTTCATCGGCACCGAGATCTCGCTGTCGCTGTCCATCGGCCTGGCCCACCACCGTGGGCAGGCGCTGGAACTGGTGATGATCAACTACCTGTGGCCGTGCCTGACGGTGCTGCTGACCGTGCTCACCCGCATGCAGCGCGGCAACTGGCTGCTGCCGCCGGCCACCGTGCTGTGCCTGCTGGGCGTGGTGCTGGTCATCACCGGCGAAGGCGCGTGGTCGCCGGCAATGCTGCTGGCCAACCTGCGCAGCAACCCGCTGGCCTATGCCCTGGCGCTGGGCGGCTCCTGCATGTGGGCCACCTACTCGCTGGTGACCAAGCGCATCGGCGGTTCGCGCAACGCGGTGCCGTTGTTCATGATCGCCACCGCCGCGGTGCTGTGGCTGAAGTACGCGCTGGGCGATGCGCCGCCGCTGCACCTGCACTGGGGCGGGCTGGCCCAGGTGGCCGTGTTCGGCCTGCTCACCGCCACCGCCTATTCGTGCTGGAACCATGGGCTGCAGCACGGCAACGTCACCTCGATGGCGATCTTCTCCTACTTCGCCCCGGTGCTGTCGGTGCTGTGGAGCAGCGTGTGGTTGTCGCTGCACCCGGGCATGGGCTTCGTGCAGGGCGTGGCCTGCGTGACCGCAGGCTCGCTGCTGTGCTGGTGGGCGACCCGCGCGCGGCCGTTGCCGCCCCCGGTGCCGCCGGCCGCACACACGGCCTGAGCCTCCGCCTGGCGGCTTGCCGGGCGGGGCTCGACTTCCCTTTGCGGGCAGTCACTTGCGGGTGCCTGCTGCTGTCTTGCTGCACCGCATGATGTGTCAGTTCCATGACGCTGCTACGTTTCGTGTCCCCCGGTGTCATCTCTTGATGGACACCCTCGACCGCCAGTAGCAGTGATTGCAAGGGATTTTCATGACGCACAGGCTGAATCGCAAAAAGACACCGGTTACCTTTGCCGCCAGCGCGCTGGCCAGTGCGGTGTTGCTGGCCCTGGCCGCCCCGGCTGCCGCCCAGGAGGCCACTGCGGCCAACCCCACCGAACTGGATGCGGTGACGGTGACCGGCTATCGCGCCAGCGTGGAAAAGGCGCTGGACATCAAGCGCTCGGAAAAGGGCATGGTCGATGCGATCGTCGCCGAGGACATCGCCAATTTCCCCGATCTCAACCTGGCCGAATCGCTGCAGCGCATCCCCGGCGTGACCATCACCCGCGATGCCGGCGAAGGCCGCAACATTTCCGTGCGTGGCCTCGGCCCGGACTTCACCCGCGTGCGCATCAACGGCCTTGAGGCGCTGACCACCGTCGGTGGTTCCGACCAGTCCGGCGGCACCAACCGCAGCCGTGGCTTCGACTTCAACGTGTTCGCCTCGGACCTGTTCTCGCAGCTGATCGTGCGCAAGACCGCCTCGGCCGACGTGGAAGAGGGCTCGCTGGGCGCCACCGTGGACCTGCGCACCGCGCGCCCGTTCGACTACGACGGCTTCACCTTCGCGGCCAGCGGGCAGGGCAGCTTCAATGATCTTTCCGAGAAGGCCAGCCCGCGTGCGGCTGCGCTGATCGCCGATACCTGGGCCGACGGGCGCTTCGGTGGCCTGCTGTCGGTGGCCTATTCCGAACGCAAGGTGCGCGAGGAGGGCAGCAACACCGGCCGCTGGTACAGCGCCAGCAGCAACGGTGGCTTCAGCCCCAGCTCGCCGTTCACCGCCGGCCTGGCCGATGGCGTGTGGCACCCGTATTTTCCGCGCTACACGCTGCTGGAACACGACCAGAAGCGCCTGGGCGTGACCGCGGCGCTGCAGTGGAAGCCGAGCGACAACACCGAGTTCGCGCTGGACGCGCTGTACTCGAAGATCGATACCGTGCGCAGCGAGAAGTACATCGAGGCGATCTCGTTCGCCTACACCGCGCAGAAGAACAACATGGTGCTGCGCGACGGCTACATCGATCCCACCTCCAACGCGCTGACCTACGCCGTGTTCGATGGGGCCGGCGTGCGTTCGGAACAGCGCCGCGATGAGTGGAGCACCGAATTCAAGCAGGTGTCGTTGAGCGGCGAGCACCGCTTCAGCGATGCATTCAAGGTAAATCTGCTGGTCGGCCACTCCAAGTCCGAGCACGCCAATCCGGTGCAGACCACGCTGATCATGGACAAGGCCAATGTGCCCGGCTACAGCTATGACTTCCGCAACAGCGTCACCCACCCGGTCTTCAACTACGGCATCGACCCCACCGACGCCAATGGCTGGACCTTGGCCGAAGTGCGCCTGCGCCCGCAGTACGCCAGCAACAGCTTCGACAACGGCGCGCTGGATTTCACCTGGAACTTCGGCCCGGCGTTCACCCTGCGGGGCGGCCTGCTCGCCAAGGACTACACGTTCGACACCAGCGAGTACCGCCGGCGGAGCGAAACCGTGGTGCCGGCCTTCGCCGATGGCAGCTACACCGTGCCGGCGGCATTGGTGGACATCGCCCGCCTGGGCGGCGTGGCCGGTTCGCCCGATGCCTGGGCCGTACCCGACCTGGCCGCGTTGTCGCAGCTGCTGGGCATCTACAGCGGGCAGGGCATCTACCAGCTGTACGAACGCAACGCGACCCGCCGCAGCGTGGAAGAACGTGACCGCGGCGCGTGGCTGATGGGCGAGTTCGGCTTCGATGTTGGCAGCGTGCCGGTCTCGGGCAATGTGGGCGTGCGCCGGGTCAAGACCACCCAGTCCTCCACCGGTTATTCCACGGTGGATGGCGCGATGGTGCTGACCCATGTATCGCGTGACTACACCGATACGCTGCCGTCGTTGAACCTGGTGGCCGAGCTTGCGCCGGACCTGATGCTGCGCTTCGGTGCGGCCAAGGTGATGGCGCGCCCGGGCCTGTCCTCGCTGACCCCGGGCACGACGCTGAGCCTGTCCAGCGGCCACCGCTTCGTCAACGGCGGCAACCCGAACCTGGACCCGATCCGTGCACGCACGCTGGACCTGGGCGTGGAGTGGTACTTCCAGGAAGGTGGCCTGCTCGGCCTGGCGCTGTTCCACAAGGACATCGAAAGCTTCGTGCAGGGCACCAGCACGGTCATGCCGTTCACTGCCAGTGGCCTGCCGGCCAGCCTGCTCGACGGCACCGGCGTGTCGCCGAACGAGGATTTCACCTTCACCCGTCCGTTGAACACGCCCGGTGGCGACCTCAAGGGTGCCGAGTTCAATTACGTGCAGCCCTTCAGCTTCCTGCCGGGGCGCTGGAGCAACCTGGGCCTGCAGCTGAACTACACCTGGGTCGATTCGCAGATCCAGTACCTGACCTCCACCGGTGCGGCCTCGCTGAAGACCGACCTGACCGGGCTGTCGAAGAACTCGTACAACAGCACGCTGTTCTACGAAGGCGAGCAGCTGGGCGCGCGCGTGTCCTACACCCATCGTGATGGCTACTACACCCAGGTGCCGGCCAGCGTGGCCGGCTTCAGCTTCCACGGCATGGATGCGGTGGACACCGTGGACGCCTCGATCAGCTGGAAGATCGACGACCACCTGGAAATCAGCCTGGAAGGCATCAACCTGACCAATGAAACCAGCAACGAGTGGGTGGGTACCTCGGCGTGGAAACTGCCGCTGACCTATACCCAGACCGGCCGCGAATTCCTGCTCGGCCTGCGCTACAAGTTCTGATCGTTGCCCCTGGATCGCGGCCGGCTCGCAACGCCGGCCGCACTTCGTCCCTCTTGCCCGCAGGACGCCGCATGCCGCAGCTACGCCGATTCTCCCTCCCCCTGGCCGGCCTGCTGGTGCTGGCTGCACTGCCCGCCGCCGCGCGCGACTGGGTGGTGGCCGCCGATGGCAGCGGTGACTACCGCAGCGTGCAGGCGGCTATCGATGCGGTGCCCGATGGCAACCGCACGCGCCAGGTCATCGTGCTGCGCGAAGGGCTGTACCGCGGCGTGGTGAAGGTGCCGAAGGAAAAGACCCGGGTGACCTTGCGCGGCGCCGGCGCTGGCGCGTCCATCCTCAGCTGGAACAACTACGCCGACCTGGTCGACCCGGCCACCGGCAAGGCGATGCGCACCAGTGGCTCGGCCACGGTATACGTGTATGGCGATGAGTTCATCGCCGAAGACCTGACCATCGAGAATACCGCCGGCAACGTCGGACAGGCACTGGCGCTGTATGCCGCACCGCCGCGCGGCGGCTTCCGCAACGTGCGCCTGCTTGGCAACCAGGACACGCTGTACACGCACGAAGGCAGCGTGCTGCACTTCAAGGACTGCTACATCGAAGGCACGGTGGACTTCATCTTCGGTGCGGCCACCGCGCTGTTCGATGACTGCACCGTCGTGTCCAAGGGCACGCTGGGCTGGGTCACCGCGGCATCCACGCCGGAAGGGCAGCGCTTCGGTTACGTGTTCCGCCGCGCGCTGTTGCGCGGCGAAGGCGTGGGCACCGCTTATCTGGGCCGGCCCTGGCGGCCTTTCGCGCGCACGGTATTCCTGCAGTCCAACCTGGGCCCGCACATCGTGCAGGCCGGCTGGCACAACTGGGACAAGCCCGATGCCGAACGTACCACTTACTATGGCGAGTTCGGTAGCGTCGGTGCCGGTGCCTCACCGGAAGAACGCGTGGCGTGGTCGTATCACCTTTCCGGTGACGAGGCCGCGCAGTACACCACCGAGGCGGTGCTCGGCAGCTGGCGACCGTTCCCCTGACTTTGCACGGTCGGGCGGTTGCGCGTGCGTCGGCCGCGCGGGTGCGAACTTGAGCAGCTTGAAAAGGCTGTATTCAGCGCCGGTTTTGCCGCAGGTGCGATTCTCGGAATCGTCGACAGGTTCCACGACGAAGCGTCCCATCGGTGCCGGTAGTGGCCGCGCGGGGCAGTCGTAGAATCGAATCGTCCGAGGCCCCTGCGGGTTTTCCCTCACCGGCCTCGTTCGCGTTGCAGCACCGTGCCAGCCCATGCAGTCCCGTGCCGGCACCGTGCGCCAGACGTGCGCTGAAAGGTCTGTTCCCGGGGAGGGGGCGATTCGGAAGAGCACACTTTTTGACTTCAGTGACCTGCACCAGGAAACAAGAATGAACGTCCGCGAACTCCTGCAATCCAAGAAAGAAGCTGTCATCACCATCGATTCGGAAGACACCATCGGTGCCGCCGCCCACAAGATGAGCGCGAATAAAATCGCTGCCCTGGTGGTGCTCAAGGACGGGGTGCCGGTCGGCATCATCTCCGAGAAGGACATCGTGCGCAGCCTGGCCGACGACGGCCCGCAGGCCGGCCGCCGGGTGATCTCCACCGTGCCGACCACCGGCCTGGAAGGTATCGCGCCGGAGGCCACCCTGAAGCAGGCCATGTCGCTGATGACGTACTCGCGTCGCCGCCACCTTATGGTCACCGATGGCAACACGCTGGTCGGCATCCTCAGCCTGGGCGATATCGTGAAGAACCTGCTGGGCGAGCTGGAGCTGGAAAAGGCTGTGCTGCAGGACATCTACATGGCCGCCCACTGAGGCGACCGTGCAGGACGGACGAAGCCGGGCATTGCCCGGCTGCTTCGTTGATGGCGCCGGGTCACGCCCGACTCATTCGTTGGTAGCGCCGGGCCATGCCCGGCGAGCGCGCAGCGCAGCAGTCAGAAACTGACCGTCACCGAGTCGGCGCTGTAGGTCGCCGGGCCGTGGTAGACCGCTTCGATGTTGTTGCCATCCGGGTCGAGCACGAAGGCGCCGTAGTAGCCCGGGTGGTAGGGCCGCTCGCCCGGCGCGCCGTTGTCGGTGCCACCCGCCGCCAGTGCAGCAGCGTGGAAGGCATCAACCGTGGCCGCATCACGCGCCTGGAATGCCAGGTGATGGCGTCCGGTCAGCTGGCCGGCGGCGGCTTCGCTGCTGGCGGTGGAAATGAACAGTTCGTCGGCCCAGAAATAATCCGGGCCTTCGCCGGCGATGGGGATGGCTATGGCATCGAACACAGCCTGGTAGAAGCGGCGGCTGGCGGCCAGGTCACGCACCACCAGCTGCACGTGGTCGATCAGGCGCCCGCGATGCAGTTCCATCGTTTCCATGCGTACCTCCTCAGAAGGGGACCGCTCTGGTAGCGCCGGGCCATGCCCGGCGAGCGCCTGGTGCGGCCGGTCAGGCGTTGGCGATGATCTCGACCCAGTAACCGTCCGGGTCCTTGATGAAAGCAATGTTCTTCATGCGGCCATCGGTCAGGCGCTTCTGGAACGGCACGCCGAGGTCTTCGAAGCGCTGGCACGCCGATTCCAGTTCCGGCACCGACACGCAGATGTGGCCGAAGCCGCGCGGGTCGCTGTTGCCGTCGTGGTAGACCGGGCCATCCTGGATCTCGGTGCCGTGGTTGTGGGTCAGTTCCAGCACGCCCGGCAGGCCGGCCATCCACACGCGGCGGGTGGCATCGTCTTCCGGCACGGCCACGCCGGCCGGCACGTAGGCGAGGAAGTACAGGCTGAACTGGGCTTCGGCGAAATCACGCTTGTCGATCAGCTGGTAACCGAGCACGCGGGTGTAGAAGTCCAGCGAGGCGGTGATGTCCTTGACCCGCAGCATGGTGTGGTTGAACACGAAGCCGTGGGTTTCGGCCGGGGCCTGGGCAGCCACGCCGGGAATATCGCGCAGGGCGGGAAGGGTCATGGGGGAAGGTCCTTCAGACAGGGCCGTGATGGCCGGATGGGGTCATTCTACCGGCCGCCACCTGACGGCACTGCGACGTACAATGGACGGATCGCACCGTTCCGTCCTGACAACGATTGCCCGCCATGTCGCAGCGTGAATGGGTGGCCGCCGCCATCCGCAAGATCGAAGCCGATTTCAACCGTTCCGCCGATACCCACCTGATCCCGCTGGCACTGCCCGGGTTCGAGGGCATCGACGTGTACCTCAAGGATGAATCGAGCCATCCCACCGGCAGCCTCAAGCACCGCCTGGCGCGCTCGCTGTTCCTGTATGCGCTGGCCAATGGCTGGCTGCGCGAGGGGCGGCCGGTGATCGAGGCGTCCAGCGGCTCGACCGCGGTGTCCGAAGCCTACTTCGCGCGCCTGCTCGGCCTGCCGTTCATCGCGGTGATGCCGGCCACGACCTCGCCGGAAAAGATCGCCGCGATCGAATTCCACGGCGGCCGCTGCCACCTGGTCGAGCGCGCCTGCGACCTCAACTGCGATTCGGAACGGCTGGCCCGCGAGACCGGCGGCCATTTCATGGACCAGTTCACCTACGCCGAACGGGCCACCGACTGGCGCGCCAACAACAACATCGCCGAATCCATCTTCAAGCAGATGGCCGAGGAGCCCAGCCCGATCCCCGAGTGGATCGTGTGCAGCCCCGGCACCGGCGGCACCGCGGCCACCCTCGGCCGCTATGTCAGCTACCGCCGGCATGACACCCGCATTCTCTGCGCGGACCCGGAAGTCTCGGTGTTCTTCGAGGGTTACCGGGCGGCCGTGGCAGGCGAGCTGGACTGGCGCGGGCTGACCTGCAGCGGCGGTTCGCGGGTGGAAGGCATCGGCCGGCCGCGGGTGGAATCGAGCTTCATCCCGACCAGCGTCGATGCGATGGTGAAGGTGCCCGATGCACTCAGCCTGGCGGCGATGCGCCACGTCAGCCGCCAGATCGGGCGTCGCGTCGGCGGGTCCACCGGCACCAACTTCATCGGCGTGCTGCAGGCCGCGCAGTGGATGCGCGAGGCTGGGCACCAGGGCAGCATCGTCAGCATCCTGTGCGATGCCGGCGAGCGCTATGCGCACAGTTACTACGACCCGGCGTGGTACGGCCGCCAGGGCATCGACGTGGACGGCGCCGACGTGCAGCTGGCCGCGGCCGTGGCCGGGCAGGGCCTGCCCGCATTGCCGTGGTGCAGCCTGGAAGCGTTGTAAGGCAGGCGGATGCGCGTCATCTGTGGAGAGCCGACCGGTAGAGTCGACTGTCAGTCGACTGCTCTCCGTTCAGATCGCGAAAATCCCGCGTTGCACGCGAATAGTCGACCAACGGTCAACTCTACCGATCATCATTCGCTCTCCGCGCGCCCGCCGCGCTCAATACCCCGCATCCATGAACGCATCGAGCAGGATGTCACGCAGGGCATCGGGCAGCGCCTCGATATCCATCGCGCGGTCATCCAGGTGCAGGTGCGGGTCCAGCACGCTGGCGCGGCCCTGGGCCAGCGCCGTCAGCCACAGCAGCACGCAGATCACGAACTCACGCTCGTGGCCCGGCTGCAGTCGGCTGGCACCGCGTTCGATCACTTCGAACGGGTACCACTCCTGCGTCTCGCTGAGCCGGCCTCCCTGGCGTTGCAGAGCCTTCAGCTGGGCCAGGTGGCGCGGTGCATCGTCGCCCGCATCGCACAGCGCGGCGATCCAGGACAGCTCGTCCGTGGTGGCGGTCAGCGCCAGTGAACAGGCCGATGACGCGGTGGTGCTTGGAGCCAGACCTTCCATGTGGGGCTTCCTCGTGACGTACCGCTGCGGTCTCCCCCGCAGTGCCAGCTTCGGCGCGGACCCGTAAGGCCGACGTGAATGCCGGGATTCCGTGGAAAGCTCCATCCACCCATGGCGTGGATCTACTGGGGATACCCCTTGTCTGGCGGTGCGGCCAGCGCCATATGGACAGGGATGCCCGCCTGCCGGGCCCGTTTCCTGGAGATCTGCCGTGACCGTTGCCAACCCCCTGCTCGATGCTTCCGGCCTGCCGCCCTTCGAGGCGATCCGCCCCGAGCACGTGGCGCCGGCGCTGGATGTGCTGCTGGCCGACGCCGAAGCAGCCGTCAAAACGGCCGAGCAGGTGCAGCCGGTGCGCTGGGAGACCTTCGTGACGCCGCTGGACGATGCCACCGAACGCCTGTGGCGCGCCTGGGGCCTGGTCGGCCACCTGCAGGGCGTGGTCAACACCCCCGAGCTGCGCGAGGCCTACAACAGCAACCTGCCGCGGGTGACCCGCTTCGCCAGCGCGCTGGGCCAGAACCTGGCGCTGTACCGCCAGTACCAGGCGCTGGCCGCCAGCCCGGAAGCGGCCAGCTTCGACGAGGCCCGCCGCAAGGTGCTGGACAACACGCTGCGTGATTTCCGCCTGGGCGGTGCCGAACTCGACGCCGACGCCCAGCAGCGTTTCGCCGCGATCAAGGAAGAGCTGTCGGCACTGTCGGCGAAGTTCTCGCAGAACGTGCTCGACGCCACTGATGCCTGGTCGCTGATCGTGGAAGACGAAGCGCGCCTGGCCGGCGTGCCGGACGACGTCAAGGCCGCCGCCCGCGCCGCCGCTGAAAAGGATGGCAAGCCCGGCTGGAAACTGACCCTGCAGATGCCGTGCTACCTGCCGGTGCAGACCTGGGGTGAGGACCGCGACCTGCGCGAGATCCTGTACCGCGCCAGCGCGCAGCGTGCATCCGAATTCGGCGATGAAGCGCTGGACAACGGCGGCAACATCGACCGCATCCTCGCCCTGCGCGCCGAACTGGCCGCGCTGCTGGGCTTTGCCTCCTACGCCGATTATTCGGTGGCCACCAAGATGGCGCAGGACCCGGCCGAAGTGCTGGCCTTCCTGCGTGACCTCGCGGCGCGTGCCAAGCCGTTCGCCGGCAAGGACCGCGCCGAGCTGGAACACTTCGCTCGTGACCAACTGGGCATCGACAGCCTGCAGGCCTGGGACCTGGCGTTCGCCGCCGACCGCCTGAAGCAGGCGCGCTACAGCTATTCCGAGCAGGCAGTGAAGCAGTACTTCACCGAGCCGAAGGTGCTCGGCGGACTGTTCTCGGTGATCGAGCAGCTGTATGGCCTGCATGTGCAGGAAGACAGCGCGCCGGTGTGGCACGAGGACGTCCGCTTCTTCCGCCTGGTCGATGCGCAGGGCGCGCTGGTGGGCCAGTTCTACCTCGACCTGTACGCGCGCGAAGGCAAGCGCGGTGGCGCGTGGATGGATGATTGCCGCAACCGCCGCGAGCGTGCCGATGGCAGCGTGCAGACGCCGCTGGTCTACCTGGTGTGCAACTTCGGCCGCGGCGCCAACGGCAAGCCGGCCACCTTCAGCCACAACGAAGTGACCACGCTGTTCCATGAAATGGGCCACGGCCTGCACCAGCTGCTGACCCGCATCGGCGAACTCGGCGTGGCCGGCATCAACGGCGTGGAATGGGATGCGGTGGAGCTGCCCAGCCAGTTCATGGAGAACTTCTGCTGGGAATGGGACCACCTGCAGGGCATGACCGCGCACGTGGACACGGGCGAGCCGCTGCCGCGCGCGCTGTACGAGCGCATGCTGGCGGCGCGCAATTTCCACAGCGGGATGGCCACCGTGCGCCAGCTGGAATTCGGCCTGTTCGACATGCTGATCCACAGCCAGTTCGAACCGGCGCAGGACAGCGTGCTGGCGCTTCTGGACCGCGTGCGCAGCGAAGTGGCGGTGAACCATCCGCCGGCCTGGAATCGCTTCCCGCACCAGTTCAGCCACATATTCGCCGGCGGCTACGCGGCCGGTTACTACAGCTACAAGTGGGCCGAGGTGCTCAGCGCCGATGCCTATGCGGCGTTCGAGGAAGCCCCGCAGGCGCTGGCTGAAACCGGTGCGCGCTTCCGCGATGAGATCCTCTCGCGCGGCGGCAGCCGTCCGGCGGCGGAGAACTTCAAGGCGTTCCGCGGCCGCGCGCCGCAGATCGACGCGTTGCTGCGCCATTCGGGCATGGCGTAACCGCAAAAAACGCGGTGCATACCGGTAGCGCCGGGCCATGCCGGGCGAGCGCGCAGCGCAGCGCGGCAGAAAGAGTGGCCGGGCATGGCCCGGCGCCACCGCACAGCGGTCATTCGGCGTAGATCATCTTCCGGGTCATGCCGCCGTCGACGATGAAATCCTGCCCGGTGCTGAAACCGGACAGCGACGACAGCAGGTACACCGCCAGCGCGCCGATGTCTTCGGGTTCACCCACACGGCCAACCGGGTGCTGGCCGTGGTCGGTGGCCGAATGGTCCGGGGCATGCCGGCGCGAAGGCGCCTGCCAGGCGGTGGTGCCGATCCAGCCCGGGCTGATGCTGTTCACCCGCACCGCCGGGCCGGCGCTGATCGCCAGCGCGTGGGTGAAGGCTACCAGCCCGCCCTTGGCTGCGGCATAGGCCTCGCTGTTGGCTTCCGACTGCCAGGCGCGGGTGGAGGCGACGTTGATGATCGAACCGGCCGCGGTGGCCCTCAGTGCCGGCAGCGCGTGCTTGCTGCACAGGAAGGCGCCATGCAGCGAGGACAGCCGTCGCTGCCACTCGTCCCACTCCATGTCCTGCAGCTCGGTGCCGTGCGGGCCGGCGATGCCGGCGTTGTTGACCAGGCCATCGATGCGGCCGAAACGCTGCTGCGCTGCGCCGATGAAGTCGCGCACGCTGGCTTCGTCGGCGATGTCCAGGCGCTGGAACGCGGCATCGTCGCCGCGCTGCCATTCGTCCAGGCAGGCCTGGCCCGCTTCCACGTCCAGGTCGCCGATCAGCACGCGGCCACCGGCGCCCAGCACGGCCTGCGCCACGCCGCGGCCGATGCCGTTTGCACCGCCGGTCACCAGTACCACCTTGCCCTGCAGCGGTGCCGCCGGCCACGCGGCGATGGGCGGAACCGCGCTCACGACAGGTCTTCCCCGCGCAGGCGGCGGTGCCAGCCGTCCACGCCGATGCGGTCCAGGGTCTGGATGTTGCGCTCGACGATCACGTCCGGGTCCGGGAAGGCGTCCACGGCGCGTTCCACACTTTCCTCGCGCAGCAGGTGCAAGGTGGGGAAGGGGGCGCGGTTGGTGTAGTTGCTGGCATCGTCGGCGGCCACGCCATCGAACTGGTAGTCCGGATGGAAGCTGGCCACCTGCAGGATGCCCTGCAGGTCCAGCGCCTCGATGGCGGCGTCGGCGTTGTCCAGGAAATCGTTGTAGTCGAGGAAATCGGTCAGCACCTGCGGATGCACGATCAGGGTGGTGTCAATCTGCTCGGCGGGGGTGTCGCGCAGCAGCACCAGTTCCTCGGCCAGCTGTTCAACCAGCGCCTCGGGCGTGGTCGCATCGCTGAGCACGAAGCGGACCTGGTCCTTCACGTACACCGCCTTGGCGAACGGGCACAGGTTCAGGCCGATCACGATGCGCTCCAGCCACAGGCGGGTGGCGGCGATCGGGTCGTCGGTGGGCAGGGCGGGGTCGGTCATGGCGGGCGCTTCGGCTGGCGGGGGCCGCCATTGTAGGCAGTCGCCCGCGGCTGCGTTGTTCACTGTCCACGCACTGGACAGTGGCGATGCTGGAAAGTCCCATCCATTCAAGCCCTTGCCGAGATCGCACCGATGGCCGATTGCCTGCGCGGCGGGCCAGGCGTGCAATGGACGCACGACCCAGGAGGAC
This sequence comes from Stenotrophomonas maltophilia, assembly GCA_002364755.1. Classification (GTDB taxonomy): domain Bacteria; phylum Pseudomonadota; class Gammaproteobacteria; order Xanthomonadales; family Xanthomonadaceae; genus Stenotrophomonas; species Stenotrophomonas maltophilia_AX. Next base: position 26,846 of record DEZI01000025.1, on the reverse strand, counting down.
ACCTCATGACTGCATCTTCCCCGTGGCTGCCGGACGAACTCTGGTCCGGCGCCTTCTTCGACGGCCAGTGGCAGGCCGCAGGCCAGCGCCAGCCGGTGATCGAACCGGCCACCGGCCAGACCCTCGGCGAAGTCGGCCTGGCCGACGCCGCCCAGGTCGCCACCTCGGCCGCCGCCGCCGCGCAGGCCCAGCACGCCTGGGCCGCCGCCCCCTACGAACAGCGCGCGCAGGTGCTGCGCCAGGCCGCGCGCCTGGCCGAAGACAACATCGACACCCTGGTGGACTGGCTGGTGCGCGAAAGCGGCTCGACCCGCCTGAAGGCCGGCTTCGAGGCCAAGGTGACCATCAAGGCGCTGCACGAAGCCGCCGCGCTGCCCTCGCGCAGCACCGGCGAAATCCTGCCCTCGGAACCGGGCCGGCTGAATCTGGCGCGGCGCCGTCCGCTGGGCGTGGTCGGGGTCATCTCGCCGTTCAATTTCCCGCTGTACCTGGCCATGCGTGCGGTGGCACCGGCCATCGCGCTCGGCAATGCCGTGGTGCTCAAGCCCGACCCGCGCACCGCGGTGTGCGGTGGCGCGGTCATCGCGCGCCTGTTCGAACAGGCCGGGCTGCCGGCCGGCGTGCTGCACATGCTGCCGGGTGACGGCGCCGCCGGTGGCGCGCTGACCAGCGACCCGCACGTGGCGATGATCCAGTTCACCGGTTCCACCGCCGCAGGCCGCAAGGTCGGCGAAGCGGCCGGCAAGCACCTGAAGAAGGTCTCGCTGGAACTGGGCGGCAAGAACTCGCTGATCATCCTCGACGATGCCGACCTCGACCTGGCCGTCGCCAACACCGCCTGGGGCGTGTACCTGCACCAGGGCCAGATCTGCATGGCCACCGGCCGCGTGCTGGTGCACAGGAAGATCCATGCCGCATTCCTGGAAAAGCTGGTGGCCAAGGCGAAGTCGCTGAAGGTGGGCGACCCGGCACGCGAAGACGTGGCGATCGGTCCGCTGATCAACGCCACCCAGCGCGACCATGCCGCCCGCGTGGTGGCCGACGCGGTCAAGGCCGGCGCCACGCTGGAAGCCGGCGGCACCCACCAGGACCTGTTCTTCGCGCCCACCGTGCTCGGCAACGTGGCCGCCGACAACCCGGCATTCAATGAAGAGATCTTCGCGCCGGTGGCCGTGGTGGTGCCGTTCGACGATGACGACCAGGCCGTACGGCTGGCCAACGACAGCGAGTACGGCCTGTCGATGGCCATCGTGTCCAGCGACGTCGGCCGCGCGCTGAAGCTGGGCGAACGCCTGCGCACCGGCCTGCTGCACATCAACGACCAGACGGTGAACGACGAAGTGATCAATCCCTTCGGCGGCGTCGGTGCATCCGGCAACGGCACCAGCATCGGCGGCCCGGCCAACTGGGAAGAGTTCACCCAGTGGCAGTGGCTGACCGTCAAGGGCGAAGCGCCCGCCTATCCGATCTGATCGAAGGAACCATCACGATGAACTACAACACCGCAACGCGTGAGATCACCGCCGCCGTGGTCCGCGGCAAGGAACAGCCCTTCGTCATCGAGCAGGCGCGGCTGCGCGACCCGAAGGACGACGAGGTACTGGTGAAGGTGGTGGCCACCGGTCTCTGCCACACCGACCTGATCGTGCGCGACCAGTACTACCCGGTGCCGCTGCCGGCGGTGCTCGGGCATGAAGGCGCCGGCATCGTCGAGGCCGTGGGCCCGAACGTGCGTGACCTGGAGGTGGGCGACCACGTGGTGCTGACCTACGGCGCCTGCGGCCACTGCAATCCCTGCCGCGGTGGCCACGGTGCCTACTGCAAGGATTTCTTCGGGCTCAACTTCGGCGGCGACGATGGCCACGGCCAGACCGCCATCACCGATGTGCAGGGCCAGCCGCTGCACGATCACTTCTTCGCGCAGTCCTCGTTCGCCACCTTCGCCATCGCGCGCGAGATCAATGCGATCAAGGTGCCCGACGATGCGCCGCTGGAACTGCTGGGCCCGCTCGGCTGCGGTATCCAGACCGGCGCTGGTGCGGTGCTCAATTCGCTGAAGGTGCGCTCGGGCAGCAGCTTTGCCAGCTACGGTGCCGGTGCGGTGGGCCTGAGTGCGGTGATGGCGGCCAAGGTGGCCGGTGCCACCACCATCATCGCCATCGATGTGGTGCCGTCGCGCCTGGAGCTGGCGCTGGAGCTGGGCGCTACCCACGTGGTCAACAGCCGCGAAACCGATGTGGTCGAAGCAGTGCGTGCGATTACCGGTGGCGGTGCGGATTTCGCGCTGGAATCCACTGGTCGCCCGGAAGTGCTGTCGGCCGGCATCGAGGCGCTGGGCGGGCTGGGCATGATGGGCGTGGTGGGTGCGCCGAAGCTGGGCACCACGGCCAGTTTCGATGTGAACAACCTGCTGCTGGGCGGGCGCAGCATCCGCGGCATCGTTGAAGGTGACAGCGTGCCGCAGGTGTTCATTCCGCAGCTGGTGACGCTGTTCCTGCAGGGGCGGTTCCCGTTCGACAAGCTGGTGAAGTTCTATCCGCTGGAGCAGATCAACCAGGCGGCCGAGGACAGCACGCGCGGGATCACCCTGAAGCCGATCCTGCGGATCGCGGCGTAAGGCGAGGGTGGGGTGGGTCCGGTTGCGGGGGACGCCGTGAACCCATCCATGGGGGCTTGGTCGCGCTTGCTCGTGTGCGCTGTCCT
>DEZI01000025.1:0-24053 GCA_002364755.1 Stenotrophomonas maltophilia | reverse complement strand
CGCCGCTTGCTCGTGTGCGCTGTCCTGCGCACACGGCAAGACCGGGGTTGGGCGTCCTGCCCAACCCGCCCGAGGCATGCCTCGGGCCCATGCCGCTCACACCCCCGCAACCGGACCCGCCTCGCCTTCGACAGTTTCATGCGAGCTGTCGGAACGGCATCACTGCTCTGGTGGGTGCCGACCGTTGGTCGGCACGGGGTCGGATCCGTTTTCCACTGGAAAACGGCTCTGACCCCTTGTTTGAACGCGTCTTGAAACGGAAACATTCCGTTGCCAGGACGTAACGCGGCCATGGCGTGCGCGGGTGTACTCTGCTTCCATGATGGCCACGACAGTCGGGCAACAACAGCTGGTCGCCGCGCGTGCTGCGTTCGCGGAAGGCGATGTGCAGTCCTTGGCGGTGTTGCCGCTGCCGCTGCAGCACTCCTGGCAGCGTTCGCGCGCGGCCGGGGTGCAGCCGGGGCAGGAGCCTTACTACCCGCCGCTGCAAGGCGATGGCCTGCGCCTGCGCGACCCCGAAGACCGCCGCCTCGCGCGCTGTGTGCAGCCCGAGCTGCAACAACTGTGGGCCGCCTTCGGTGGGCGTGGCTGGACGATGTTCTGCGCCAACCGCGGGGGCCTGGTCATCGCCCAGCAGGCGCATGGCCTGGAGGACGCGCCGCTGCTGCGGCCGATCCAGGTCGGGCGGCGGCTGGGCGAGGCCGAGATCGGCACGACGGCGCCAGCGGTCAGCCTGGCCGATGACGTGCCCGCGCTGGTGCGTGGCAACCAACATTACCTGCAGCGCTTCGCGCCGGTGTTCTGCCTGAGCGAACCGTTGCACGACCTCGATGGCCAGGTCTGCGGGGCGATCGACATCACCGGGCTGGGCGAACGTGATCCGGCGCTGCTGCAGGGCTACTTCCGGCAGGCCGCGCTGGCCAGCGAGAACCGCCTGTTCCAAGGCCTGTCCGATGTGCACCTGCTGGCCGTGCAGCACGATCCGCGCTGGCTGGCCACGCCGCTGCAGGGGCTGCTGGCGGTGCAGGATGACGGGCAGCTTCGCGCCGCCAACCGCGTGGCACGCCGCCTGCTGGGCCTGCCGCGCCGCGGGCCGTTGCCGCTGCTGTCGATGGAGACGGTGTTTGCCGGTGCCAGTGCGGCGCAACGGCGTCGGCTGCTGCAACCGGGGCCTGCACACCGGGTGCGGATGGGCGAGTGTAGTGCGGTCTATCTGCAGCACCTGCGCGCACCGCGTGCGGCACGCACGCGGGTGGCGGCGGCACCGATGGCCGTGGCAGACGTGCCATTGCGGCAGCAGCAGCGCGAAGCTGCACGGCGTGCGGCGCAGGCGGCCGAAGGCAATCTCAGCCTGGCCGCCCGCCAGTTGGGTATTTCGCGCACCACGCTGTACAAGCTGCTGCGCGATTAAAGCGGTCCGTCCGCCGGGCATGGCCCGGCGCTACCCATCAATCGGGCAACACCCCGGTAGCGCCGGGCCATGCCCGGCGGCATCCATCAATCGCGGAAGTTGTTGAACTGCAGCGGCAGCTCGAACTTGCCGGCCTTCAGCACCGCGATGGCGTCCTGCAGGTCGTCGCGCTTCTTGCCCTGCACGCGCAGCTTGTCGCCGTTGATCTGGCTTTCCACTTTCAGCTTGGCTTCCTTCAGGGCAGCGGCGATCTTCTTGGCGATCTTCTGCTCGATGCCCTGCTTGACGGTGATCTTCTGGCGGGCCTGGGCCAGGTTGGTCTCGATGTCGCCGAACTCCAGGCTCAACACGTCGATGCCACGCGCGGCCAGGCGGGCGCGCAGAATGTCATTCATCTGCTTGAGCTGGAACTCGGTCGGTGCGGTCTGGTTGATGACATCGCCCTCGCGCTCGAACTTGGCTTCCACTCCCTTGAAGTCGAAGCGGGTGGCCAGTTCGCGGTTCGCCTGGTCGATGGCGTTGGTCAGTTCGTGGGTGTCGACTTCGGACACGACGTCGAAGGAAGGCATGGGCGTGGCTCCGCGGAATTCAGTGACCACCATTCTATCGCGGCACCCGTGCCCGGCGCCCGGCGGGCCACGCGGTCGGCGATAATGGGCCATGAACGCGCAACGCTCCCCTTCGCGCGCGGTGACCTGGATGGTCGCCGCCGTGGCCTGCTTCTCGCTGATGGACGCCGGCATGAAACAGCTGTCGGCCAGCTACCCCTCGCTGGAGGTCACCTTCCTGCGTGGCGCGGCCTCGTTGCCCTTCGTGCTGGTCTGGGTGCTGGCCAGTGCCGGCCCGCGCTCGCTCATTCCGCGCCGCTGGGGCCTGCACCTGCTGCGCGGCGGCCTGGGCATGGCGATGATCGGCTGCTTCGTTTACGCGTTGCGCGACCTGCCGCTGTCCACCGCCTACAGCATCTACTTCGTGGCCCCGCTGCTGATCGCGGCGCTGTCGGTGCCGCTGCTGGGCGAGCGGGTCGGGCCGCGGCGCTGGGTGGCCATCGGCGTCGGCCTGCTGGGCGTGATCGTGGTGCTGCGCCCGGGCGTGGATGGCTTCATTTCCATTCCCGGCCTGATGGTGCTGGCTGCCGCCACCGCCTACGCCATCGCCGCCATCACGGTCAGCCTGTTGACCCGCACCGATACTTCGCAGTCGATGGTGGTCTGGTTCCTGGTCATCATGGCCATCGGTGCCGGCCTGTTGGCCTTGCCGGGCTGGGTGCCGCTGCAGCTGGCGCATGCGCCGCTGATCGCCGGCATGGGCCTGGCCGGGGCGCTGGGCCAGATCGCCCTGACGCGGGCGTTCCAGCTGGGCGAGGCGTCGATGATCGCGCCGCTGGAGTACAGCGGCCTGGTCTGGGTGATCGGCTGGGACCTGGCCTTCTGGGGCCAGCTGCCGGACGCCTGGACCTGGGCCGGCGCGGCGATCATCGTGGCCTCGGGCCTGTACCTGCTGCACCGCGAGCGCCTGAACCGGGTGCAGCCGCCGAAGCCGCTGGACCATCCCTGAATCTGCCCGGGATGGGTCAGAGCCCCTGCGGGGATCCAACCCCGGGCTCCAGCCCCCCCCGTCATCCCCGGTACACGCGACTTAGAACCAAAAGGAATAACATTCTGGCCCAAGGCGCAGGCGCGTAACCGCCGGCGCTGGTAGGCTGCACGCCCCTTCCATCGCCCTGCCGGTGAGCCACGCCCGTGATCGAGTTCCAGCGCCTGCACAAATCCTATGCCGTTGCCGGCCGCCAAGTGAGCGCGCTGCAACCGCTGGACCTGACCATCGAGGCCGGCGAAGTGTTCGGCATCATCGGCCATTCCGGCGCGGGCAAGTCCACCCTGATCCGCATGATCAACCGCCTGGAAGAACCCAGCGGTGGGCGCCTGCTGATAGGCGGCGAAGACATCACCGCGCTCGATGCCGACGGGCTGCGCGCGCTGCGCCGGCGCATCGGCATGATCTTCCAGCACTTCAACCTGCTGTCCTCGCGCACCGTGGCCGGCAACGTCGCCTTCCCGCTGGAACTGGGCGGTATGCCCAGGGCCGAGATCGACGCGCGCGTGGCCGAGCTGCTGCAGACCGTCGGCCTGCAGGACCACGCGGCGAAGTATCCGGCGCAGCTGTCCGGCGGCCAGAAGCAGCGCGTGGGCATCGCCCGTGCATTGGCCACCCGCCCGCAGATCCTGCTGTGCGATGAAGCCACCAGTGCGCTCGATCCGCAGACCACGGCCTCGGTGCTGTCGCTACTGTCGAAGATCAACCGCGAGCTGGGCCTGACCATCGTGCTGATCACCCATGAGATGGATGTGATCCGCCGCGTCTGCGACCGGGTGGCCGTGCTCGATGCTGGTGAACTGTTGGAAACCGGCCCGGTCACCCAGGTCTTCCTGCACCCGCAGCACCCGACCACGCGCCGTTTCGTCAGCGAATCGGAGCATGTGGACGAGGGCACGCTGCACCGCGATTTCGACGTGGTCGGTGGCCGCATCGTGCGCCTGACCTTCCTCGGCGGCGATACCTACGAACCGCTGCTGGGCAGCGTGGCGCGGCAGACCGGCGTCGACTACAACATCCTGTCCGGCCGCATCGACCGGATCAAGGACACCCCGTATGGCCAGCTGGTGGTCGCCCTGGTGGGCGGTGACCAGTCCGCCGCGCAGGCCGCGTTCGTGGCCGCCGGCGTGCACGTTGAGGAACTGCGTCGATGATTGCCGCTACTGCTGAAGGTTTCTTCCGCCACCTGGATGCGGACAAGTGGGGGGATATCGGCAAGGCCACCATCGAGACGTTGCTGATGATGGCCGGCTCGCTGCCGCTGACCCTGGCCATCGGCCTGCCGATGGGCGTGCTGCTGTACGTGTTCGGCGCGCCGCAGATGAAGCGTCGCCCGTTTGCCTATGGCGTGCTGGCGATCGTGGTGAACCTGCTGCGTTCGGTGCCCTTCATCATCCTGATGGTGGTGCTGATTCCGGTGTCGCTGTGGCTGATGGGCCAGTCGATCGGCGTGCTCGGCACGCTGCCGGCGCTGGTGATCGGTGCGGCGCCGTTCTATGCGCGTCTGGTCGAGACCGCGCTGCGCGAAGTGGACCGTGGCGTGGTCGAGGCCGCGCAGTCGATGGGTGCCACCACCTGGCAGCTGGTCACCCGGGTGCTGCTGCCTGAAGCGCGGCCGGGCCTGATTGCCGCCGCCACGGTCACCACCGTCGCCCTGGTTGGCTTCACTGCCATGGGCGGCGCGATCGGTTCCGGTGGCCTGGGCGACCTGGCGCTGCGCGAAGGCTACCAGCGCAACCGCACCGACGTGGCCCTGGTCACCGTAGTGGTGCTGCTGATCCTGGTGCAGCTGCTGCAGATGCTTGGCGACCGCCTGGTCGCGCGTTACACCCGCAAGTAATACCGTGCCGGGCGTCGCCCGGCATCGTTCGGGTAGCGCCGGGCCATGCCCGGCGGCGCGTTGCTCAGCGCACGTTCGGGACTTCGTAGCCCAGCTTGCCGACCTGGTCGGCGTGCTGCGGCACGCGCTTGAGCTTGTCGGTGTTCACGCCGTATTCGTCGCGCAGGCGCTCGGCCAGCTCCTTGTACAGCGCCTTGTCCATGTCCGGCTGGCGCGAGAAGATCCAGGCCATTTCCCGGCCAGGGTAGCCGATCATCGCCCACGAATAGTCCGGGGCGACTTCCAGCACGCGCGAATGGGTCGGCACGATCCGGTAGAACCAGGTGCGCCAGGCGTGATTGCCGCTGTCGGCGTCGACGCTGGCACGTGCACGCACTTCCTGCTGCGGCGCACCGAAGCCATCGCGGTAGCGGTAGACGATGCCCACCTTGTTGTCTTCGCGCAGCGTGTACTCGTTGACGCTGGCCACGTGGCCGCGTTCGATGAAGTTCGGCACGCGGCCGATCACGTACCAGGTGCCCATGAAGCGCTGCAGATCGATCGGCGCACCATATTCGGAGGCCCCCGATGCGCTGGCGCGCGGCGACGGCGGGTCGCTGGCGGCCAGCGCGGGCCCTCCAAGTGACAGAGCCAGCAACACAGCGCAGAACGGGCGGATCGAGGACATGCGGGAGCGAGCTCCATTGGGTGCCCAAGCATGGTCGACTGTGTGTGCTCGATCCGTCAATGGCGTCGCAGCTCCTGAGAAGGCGGCGCGCCAAGCTGGGCATCATCGAATCGTCGAGAACGCCCATGAACGCTCGCTCTTCCCGTCGCACCCCTGCTGAACGCGACAGCTTCGCCTCCGACCGTCGCCTGCTGCGCAGCGTGCAGCAGCTGGCCCTGGCCGGGCTTGCGCTGGTGCTGGTGTGGCCGGCCGCACGCGGCAGCAGTGTCTGGCTGGGCTGGCTGCCGCTGTGGCTGGTGGGCATGCCGCTGGCAGCCTGGTGGGCGTTGCTGGGCTGCCCGTTGCCGCTGCGGGCCTGGCTGCGCAGCCTGCGCCAGCCGGGCGTGCAGGCCCGGCGCCTGCCTGCCCGGGCCCGGCGCGCGCGTACCGCTGCGGCCTGACCTTCGACACGGGGGCGGCCCCGGGGATCCGTGCTAGCGTTCCAGCGCTTATGACTGCCTGGAACCGCAATGTCACGATTTGCTTCCGCCTGCCTGCTGGCCGGCATGATGACCGCTGCTTCGGTGGGGACCGCCGTGGCTGCTGAGGAAACCGACCGTTACGCCTGGCTGGAGGACGTCACCGGCGACAAGCCGCTGTCCTGGGTCAAGGAACAGAATGCCAAGTCCGAGGGTCGCCTGGCGCAGACCCCGGCCTTCAGGCAGATGGAAGCCAGCATCCGCGAGGTGCTCGATTCGGACGCCAAGATCCCCGGCGTGCAGAAGATCGGCGACTACTACTACAACTTCTGGAAGGACCAGCAGCACGAGCGCGGCCTGTGGCGCCGCACCACCCTGGCCGAGTACCGCAAGGCCTCGCCGCAGTGGGAAACCGTGCTCGACCTGGATGCACTGAACAAGGCCGAGGGCGAGAACTGGGTCTGGCACGGTGCCGACTGCCTGCGCCCGGACTACAGCCGCTGCCTGATCGCGCTGTCGCGCGGCGGCGCCGATGCCGATGTCACCCGCGAATTCGACCTGGCCAACAAGACCTGGATCAAGGACGGCTTCTTCCGCCCTGAATCCAAGGGCGGCCTGGGCTGGATCGACCGTGATTCGGTGTTCGTCTACACCGATTTCGGCGACGGTTCGATGACAACCTCCGGCTACCCGCGCGTGGCCAAGCTGTGGAAGCGCGGCACGCCGCTGGCCTCGGCCAGCGTGGTCTACGAAGGCAAGCCGGAAGACATGTACATCGCGGCGATGCACGATGACACCCCGGGCTTCGAGCGCAACCTGGTCAGCCGCACGCTGGCCTTCTACAACAACGAGCTGTACCTGCGCGCCGACAACGGCACGCTGACCAAGATCGATGCGCCGAACTCGGCGGAAAAGGGCCTGCACAAGCAGTGGCTGACCTTGGAACTGCGCGACCCGTGGACCGTTGGCGGCAAGACCTACGCCTCCGGCTCGCTGCTGGCGACCAAGCTCGACGATTTCCTGGCCGGCAAGCATGATTTCGAAGTCCTGTTCACCCCGACCGCGACCACCTCGCTGGCCGGTGCCACCTGGACCAGGAGCCACCTTGTGCTGAACGTGCTCGACGACGTCAAGAACCGCCTGTCGGTGCTGACCCCGGGTGCCAAGGGCTGGCAGAAGAGTGAATTCGTCGGTGCGCCGGCCTTCGGAACCCTGGCCGTGGGCGCAGTGGACAGCAATGACAGCGACGCCGTCTGGCTGACCGCCACCGATTACCTGACCCCGACCACCCTGGCCCTGGCCGACATCGGCAAGGCCCCGGAAACGCTGAAGACCATGCCGGCCTTCTTCGATGCCGAGGGCAAGGTGATCGAGCAGCACTTCGCCACCAGCAAGGACGGCACCCGCGTGCCGTACTTCGTGGTGCACGACAAGGCGATGAAGCTGGATGGTTCCAACCCGACCCTCCTGTACGGCTACGGTGGCTTCGAGATCTCGCTGACCCCGAGCTACTCCGGTGGCATGGGCCGCGCCTGGCTGGAAAAGGGCGGCGTGTACGTGGTCGCCAACATCCGTGGCGGTGGCGAGTACGGCCCGCGCTGGCACCAGGCGGCGCTGAAGCAGAACCGTCACAAGGCCTACGAAGACATGGCCGCGGTCGCGCAGGATCTGGTCACCCGCAAGATCACCACGGCCAAGCACCTGGGCGTGCAGGGCGGCAGCAACGGTGGCCTGCTCACCGGCAACATGCTCACCCAGTACCCGGAACTGTTCGGTGCGGTGGTCGTGCAGGTGCCGCTGCTGGACATGAAGCGCTACAGCCACCTGCTGGCTGGTGCTTCATGGATGGCCGAGTACGGCAACCCGGACACCAGCGACTGGGAGTTCATCAAGACCTTCTCGCCGTACCACCTGTTCGACGCGAAGAAGACCTACCCGCCGGTGCTGTTCACCACCTCCACCCGCGATGACCGCGTGCACCCGGGCCATGCCCGCAAGATGGCGGCGAAGATGATCGACGCCGGCAAGGACGTGACCTACTACGAGAACATCGAAGGTGGCCACGGCGGCGCAGCCAACAACGCGCAGGCCGCACACATGTCGGCCCTGGCCTACAGCTTCCTGTGGGAGCGCCTGGGCGGCAAGTGATGTAATGAAAAACGCCGCCCGAGGGCGGCGTTTTTCTTTGGGTTCCACGTATCCACGCATGGCGTGGATCTACCCGTGAACGTCACGCATGGCGTGGATCTACCCATTTACCGAGCGCCGGACCAGTAGAGCCACGCCATGCGTGGATGCCGTTCGCGCCGGGCGATCAGGCGCCCCAGCGCTTCAACCCACGCGCAATCCGCTCCACCGCCTCCTGCAACCGCGGTACTTCCTGGGTATACGCCAGGCGCACGTGCTGGTTGGCGCGGTGGAAACCGAAATCCAGGCCCGGGGTGAATGCCACGTGCTCGGTTTCCAGGAAATGCGCGCAGAACGCCTGCGCATCGTCGGTGAACGCACTGACGTCGGCGTACAGATAGAACGCGCCCTGCGGCTCCACCTCGATGCGGAAGCCCAGCTCGCGCAGGGCCGGCAGCAGGAAATCGCGGCGCTGGCGGAACGCCTCGCGGCGCTGTTCGAAGATCGCCATCGATTCCTCGCTGAAGCAGGCGAGGGCGGCATGCTGGGCGATGCTCGACGCGCTGATGTACAGGTTCTGCGCCAGCTTCTCCAGATCGGGCACCGCCGCCGGCGGCGCCACCAGCCAGCCCAGCCGCCAGCCGGTCATGCCGAAGTACTTGGAGAAGCTGTTCAGCACGAATGCGCTGTCATCCACCTGCAGCACGCTTGGTGCATCCAGGCCATAGGTCAGGCCGTGGTAGATCTCGTCCACCACCAGGTGGCCGCCGCGCGCATGCAGCGAGGTCGACAGTGCGGCCAGTTCATCGGCCGACAGCACGGTGCCGGTGGGGTTGGCCGGTGAAGCGACCAGCGCACCGACGCTGTCGGCATTCCAGTGCTGTTCCACCAGCGACGGGGTCAGCTGGTAGGCGGTATCGGGGCCGACCGGTACCAGCTGCGCGCCGCCTTCCACCAGGCGCAGGAAGTGGCGGTTGCAGGGATAGCCGGGGTCGGCCAGCAGCCAGTGCCGGCCCGGATCGACCAGCAGGCTGCTGGCCAGCAGCAGCGCGCCGGAACCACCGGGGGTGACCAGGATGCGTTCGGGATCGATGTCCAGCCCGTAGTGGCTGCGGTAAAAACCGCTGATCGCCTGGCGCAGGGCCGGCAGGCCGCGTGCGGCGGTGTAGCGGGTATGGCCGGCCGCCAGTGCGGCCTGGCCGGCGCGCACGACCGGTTCGGCGGTGGTGAAGTCCGGTTCGCCGATCTCCAGATGGATCACGTCGTGGCCTGCCTGTTCCAGCGCCTGCGCGCGGGCCAGCAGGGACATCACGTGGAAGGGGGCGATTTCATGGCTGCGCCGGCTGTAGCCCGGCGTGTGGGGCAGGGTGCTCATGCCGCCATGGTACGCCGCGCCCCGGGGTCGGATCCCTTTTGCCTGCAAACGGCTCTGACCCCAGCAAAGTCGCGGTACTGCCGGCAGGCATGGCCACCATGACGTTCCGCAGGGTTGCCCGCCGTCCGTCCGCAACCCAGACTCGGGCTCAGGGACGCCATTGCATTGCCCCTCAAGGAGCCCTATCTCATGAAATCCACCCTCTGCCTGTTGCTTGCCAGCCTGATGACCAGCACCGTTACCGCCGCCACCCCGCCCGTTCCGCCGGATGCCGCCAGGCACCCGCACGAGGTCAAGGCGCCGTTCGGCGCCACCCGCAACGACGACTACTACTGGCTGCGCGACGACAAGCGCGAGAACAAGGACATGCTGGCCTACCTGCAGGCCGAGAATGCCTACACCGACCAGCTGCTGGCGCCGCTGAAGCCGCTCGAAGACACCCTGTACAAGGAAATCGTCGGCCGCATCAAGCAGGACGATTCCAGCGTGCCGGCGCGCGAGCGCGGCTACTGGTACTACAGCCGTTACGAGACCGGCCAGGACTACCCCATCCACGCGCGCCGCAAGGGCAGCATGGAGGCGGCCGAGGAAGTCCTGCTCGACGTCAACGCGATGGCCGCCGGCAAGGGCTATTTCAGCGTCGGCGCGATGGAAGTCAGCCAGGACAACCAGCTGCTGGCCTGGGCCGACGATGACGTCGGCCGCCGCCAGTACACCATCCGCTTCAAGGACCTGGCCACCGGCAAGGTGCTGCCCGACGTCATCACCGGCAGCTCCGGCAACCTGGTCTGGGCCGACGACAACCGCACCGTGCTGTACGTCGAGAACGATCCGGAAACCCTGCTGACCGTGCGGGTGAAGAAGCACGTGCTGGGCACCCCGGCCAGCGCCGACACTGTCGTCTACGAAGAGAAGGACGACAGCTTCTACATGGGCATCGGCCGCACCCGCGACGATCGCTTCATCACCATCGGCGTGCACAGCACCGTGTCCTCGGAAGAGCGCTACGCCCCGGCCAGCGACCCGACCACCTTCACCGTGCTGGCCCCGCGCCAGCGTGACGTCGAGTACGACGCCGACCATTACGACGGCCGCTGGGTGATCCGCACCAACGATGGGGCGAAGAACTTCAAGCTGGTCACCGCGCCCACCGATGCCACCTCGCGTGCGCAGTGGAAGGACTGGATCACGCACGACGATGCGGTGTTCATCGAAGGCTTCGAGCTGTTCGACAGCTACACCGCCATCGCCGAACGTTCCGAAGGCCTGGAGCGCATCCGCCTGCTGTTCAAGGATGGCCGCAGCGACTACGTGAAGGCCGACGAGCCGGCGTATTCGATGGGCCTGGGCGACAACACCGAGGCCGACACCCAGTGGCTTCGCTACGTCTACACCTCGATGACCACCCCGACCACCGTGTTCGAACTGAACACCGCCACCGGCGAGCGTCGCCAGCTGAAGGTGCAGCCGGTCATCGGCTATGACGCCTCGAAGTACGAGACCGACCGCGTCTGGATCACCGCGCGCGACGGGGTGAAGGTGCCGGTGTCGCTGGTCTACCGCAAGGGCTACCAGAAGGATGGCAAGGGCGCGCTGTTCCAGTACGCCTACGGCAGCTACGGCATGTCGATGGACCCGTACTTCAACCAGACCGCGGTGAGCCTGCTCGACCGTGGCGTGGTCTACGCCATTGCCCACATCCGTGGCGGCCAGGAAATGGGCCGCGACTGGTACGAGAACGGCAAGCTGCTGCACAAGCTGAACACCTTCAACGACTTCATCGACGTCACCCGTGGCCTGGTGGCGCAGGGTTGGGCGGCCAAGGACCGCGTCGCCGCCTCCGGTGGCAGCGCCGGTGGCCTGCTGATGGGCGCGGTGGCCAACCAGGCGCCGCAGGATTACCGGGTGATGGTGGCGCAGGTGCCGTTCGTCGACGTGGTCACCACCATGCTCGACCCGACCATTCCGCTGACCACCAACGAGTACGACGAGTGGGGCAACCCGGAACAGAAGCAGTACTACGACTACATGCTGTCCTACTCGCCCTACGACAACGTCAGGAAGCAGGCCTACCCGTCGCTGTTCGTGGGCACCGGCCTGTGGGATTCGCAGGTGCAGTACTGGGAACCGGCAAAGTGGGTGGCCAAGCTGCGTGACGACAACACCGGCCACTACCCGATCGTTTTCCGCACGAACATGGAAGCCGGCCACGGCGGCAAGTCCGGACGCTTCCAGCGTTACCGCGAGCTGTCCGAGTCGTATGCGTTCGTGCTGCAGCAGCTGGGTATCGTCCAGCCGTGATCGCGACAGGGTGCCGGGCACTGCCCGGCACCCTGAACCAGTATCCTTGCGGCCATGACCGCGCCCGCACCACCGCCTCCGGATGACAGGCCGCCACCGCGCGTGGTGCGTTTCCGCTGGGCGTGGTGGCTGCTGGCCTATGCCAGCCTCGGCACCGGCATCGTCGGCATCTTCGTGCCGGGCCTGCCGACCACCGTATTCATCCTGATTTCGGCCTGGGCCGCCTCGCGCGGCTCCGAGCGCCTGCACACCTGGCTGCTGCAGCACCCGCGGTTCGGCCCGGCCATCGCCAACTGGCAGGCGCACGGCGCGGTCAGCCGCTACGGCAAGTGGATGGCCACGATCACCATGGCCGCGTGCGCCGGCATCATGCTGTGGTGCGTGCCGATCGCCTGGGTCAAGTGGTTTTCCATCGGCAGCATGACCGTGGTGGCGATCTGGCTGTGGACGCGGCCGCTGCCGCCGCCGGAATAACGCCCCGCCGGGCATGGCCCGGCGCCACCCGTGTGAATGGTATCGGTAGCGCCGGGCCATGCCCGGCGGGGTAGAGTCGACCGTTGGTCGACTGCTCTCCCGGCCGCCGACGAAAACCCCGCGCTGCGCGCGATAGTCGACCAACGGTCGACTCTACCTACCGCTCAGCCGCCAATGGCTATACTCGGGCGCATGAAGATCCCCCATCGCAACGCCATCCTGATTCCGCTGGCAGCGGCCTCGCTGCTGTTCCTGTCCGCCTGTGGCAACAAGGGCCCGCTGGTACTGCCGCAGAAGCCGGTGCCGGTGGAAGAGACCGTCGAACCGGCCGTCGCGCCCGAAACCAGCCCGGAAGCCACCCCCGCCGCGACCCAGCCGACCAGCGACGGCAGCCCCTCGGTCACCCCGGACCCGATCAAGCCGGTGGACGGTGGGGATGAGTAAGGCTGGCTCCAACGCCCTGCGCTTCAGCAAGATGCACGGTGCGGGCAACGATTTCGTAGTGATCGACCTGCGTGACGGCACGCCGCCGCCCACCCCTGAAGTGGCCGCGCGCCTGGCCGACCGCCACACCGGCGTAGGCTGCGACCAGATCCTGACCATCGAGGCCCCGCGTGCGGACGGCTCAGTGGCGTCCTACCGGATCTGGAACGCCGACGGTTCCAATTCCGAGCAGTGCGGCAACGGCGCGCGCTGCATCGCCGCCTGGCTGGTGCGCGAGGGCAGTGCCCAGGGCGAGCGCTTCGTGATCGACAGCCCGCTGGCCAGCCACGAAGTGCAGGTGCTGGGCGATGGCCGCTTCTCGGTGGCCATGGGCGTGCCGGCGTTCGAACCGTCGCAGGTGCCGCTGGTGGGCTTCGCCCATGCGCGCGATGAATACCTGATGCCGCTGCAGGGCGAGACCGTGCGCTTCTCGGCGGTGTCGATGGGCAATCCGCACGCGGTCATCGAAGTGGGCCTGATCGATGCCGCGCCGGTCGAGCGCGTCGGCGCACTGCTGCAGCAGCATGCCTCGTTCCCCCAGTCGGTCAACGTGGGCTTCGCCCAGGTGATGGGCCCGGACCATGCACGCCTGCGCGTGTACGAACGTGGCGTCGGCGAAACCCTGGCCTGCGGCAGTGGTGCCTGCGCCGCCGCCGTCACCCTGATGCAGCGCGGCCGCCTGCAGGCCGATGCACGCATCAGCCTGCCCGGTGGCGAACTTCGCATCCAGTGGCCGGGCGAAGGGCAGCCGGTGGTGATGGCCGGCCCGACCGCATTCGTCTTCGAAGGGGAGTGGATCGCATGAGTGAGACCGTCGACAAGCTCGGGGGCCATGATGTCGCTGCGTGGTTGCGGCGCCATCCCGGCTTCCTCAAGCAGTTCCCGGACCTGGCCCTGACCCTGGTGGTGCCACGCGATGACGGCCCCACCGCGTCGCTGGCCAGCTACCAGCTGGAAGTGCTGCGCGAGAAGAACCGCGAGCTGGCGCGACGGTTGGCAGACCTGGGCGCAACTGCCCAGGTCAACGAGCGGTTGGCGGTGCGCACGCACCAGCTGACCTTGGCCATGATGAAGCAGGACAACGCCGCCGACACCCTGCGTGCGATGGCAGCCTCGCTGCAGGAAGATTTCGCCGGCGACCTGGTGAGGCTGGTGGTTCACACGCCGGTGGCTGGCCTGGAGCAGGCCGAGTGGCTGCAGGTGATCGCCGCTGATGATGCGCAGCTGGGCCCTTTCCGCGATTGCCTGAAGGACGGCGAGCCGATCTGTGGGCGCCTGCAGCCGGAAAAGAACGCCGTGCTGTATGGCGCGCGCAGCGACGAAGTGCAGACCACCGCACTGCTGCCGCTGCCGGGCATCGGACTGATCGCCGTCGGCAGCCACGATGCCAACCGCTTCTACCCGGGCATGGGCACGCTGTTCCTGCGCATGATGGGTGATGCCCTGGTCGCCGGCCTGAAGCGCTTCGAGCGCTGAGCCGGGACGCACGACGATGAGCGCGGTACAGCATTTCCTGCAGCACCTGCAGGTGGAGCGGCGGATGTCGGCGCATACGCTCGATGCCTACCGCCGTGACCTGGACGCGCTGTCGGTGTGGGTGGAACCGCGCGGCGTGGCAGTGGAGGCACTGGATGCTGAAACGCTGCGCCAGTTCGTCGCTGACGAGCATCGTCGCGGGCTGTCGGCCAAGAGCCTGCAGCGCCGCCTGTCGGCCTGCCGCAGCTTCTATGCCTGGCTGCTCAAGCATGGGCGCATCGAGGTGAGCCCGGCCGCGACTCTGAAGGCGCCCCGTGCGCCGCGGCGCCTGCCGCAGGTGCTCGATGCCGACGAAGCGGTGCAGCTGGTCGAACTGGAACCGGAAGGTGAACTCGGCCGTCGCGATCGCGCGCTGCTGGAACTGTTCTATTCCTCGGGCCTGCGCCTGAGCGAAGTGTGTGCGCTGACCTGGCGCGACCTGGATTTCGACAGCGGCCTGGTCAACGTGCTGGGCAAGGGCAACCGCCAGCGCCGGGTGCCGTTCGGGCGGCCCGCACGCGAAGCGCTGTTGGCTTGGCGCGCGGAAAGTGGCGGCGGCCCGGCGACGCCGGTGTTCCCCGGCCGCAACGGGCCGATCAGCCAGCGTGCGGTGCAGATCCGCATACGCCAGCTGGCCCAGCGCCAAGGCCTGTTCAAGCACGTGCACCCGCATATGCTGCGGCACAGTTTCGCCAGCCACATCCTCGAATCCTCCGGCGACCTGCGCGGCGTGCAGGAACTGCTCGGTCACGCCGACATCGCCACCACGCAGATCTACACCCATCTGGATTTCCAGCACCTGGCCAAGGTCTACGACGCCGCGCATCCGCGCGCCAAGCGCAAACCGGGGCCGGCGGCGGGCGAAGAAAGCTGAACGCTGGCCCTGCCATCGGCAGGGGCGGGCGGCTTGAAGGGCGCGGTGCAGGCCCCACCTCTGGGTGTGTCACCCCGGAGGCTCCATGGACCCCAGTCAGAATCCCAATGTTTTCCACGCCACCACCATCGTCTGCGTGCGCCGCGGCGATCACGTGGCCATTGCCGGTGATGGCCAGGTCACCCTCGGCCACACGGTGATGAAGGGCAACGCGCGCAAGGTGCGCCGCCTTGGCCGCGATGGCCAGGTGCTGGCCGGCTTCGCCGGGGCCGCCGCCGATGCCTTCACCCTGTTCGAGCTGTTCGAGGCCAAGCTGGAAAAGCATGGCCAGCTGCAGCGCGCCGCCGTCGAGCTGGCCAAGGATTGGCGTACCGAACGCCGCCTGGGCAAGCTGGAAGCCCTGCTGGCCGTGGCCGACAAGGAAACCTCGCTGATCATCAGCGGTACCGGCGATGTGATCGAGCCGGAGGACGGCATCATCGCCATCGGTTCCGGTGGTTCCTACGCACTGTCGGCCGCCCGCGCGCTGATGGCGCATACCGAGCTGGATGCACGGACCATCGCCAGTGAAGCGATCGGCATCGCCGGCGACATCTGCATCTACACCAACCGCAACGTGGTGGTCGAGGAGCTGTAACGCTCCCCGATCCGCCGGGCAGGGCCCGGCGCTACCGACAACGAATTCGTGAGCACATCCATGTCGAAGATCGAAGTTTCCTCCGCCACCATGACCCCGCGCGAGATCGTGCAGGAACTGGACCGGCACATCGTCGGCCAGCATGACGCCAAGCGCGCGGTGGCCATCGCCCTGCGCAACCGCTGGCGCCGCATGCAGCTGGTCCCTGAGCTGCGCAATGAAGTGATGCCGAAGAACATCCTGATGATCGGCCCGACCGGCGTCGGCAAGACCGAGATCGCGCGTCGCCTGGCCACCCTGGCCAACGCGCCGTTCGTGAAGGTCGAAGCCACCCGCTTCACCGAAGTCGGCTACGTCGGCAAGGACGTCGAGCAGATCATCCGCGACCTGGCCGACACCGCGGTCAAGCTCTATCGCGAACAGGCCAAGGTGCGCGTGCGTACCCAGGCCGAAGAACGCGCCGAAGACCGCATCCTCGATGCGCTGCTGCCGCGCCGCAGTGGTGGCATCGGCTTCGATCCGGAAGTGGCCCGCAACGAGCCGTCGGCGCAGGACAACGAGACCCGCATCAAGTTCCGCAAGATGCTGCGCAACGGCGAGCTGGACGAACGCGAGATCGAACTCGACCTGGCTGCCAACGTCAGCATGGACATCATGACCCCGCCGGGCATGGAAGAAATGGGCCAGCAGCTGAAGTCGATGTTCGCCAACCTCGGCGGCGGCGCCAAGGCGCACAAGCGCACGCTGACCATCAAGGCCGCGCGCCCGCTGCTGGTGGAAGAAGAGGCCGGCAAGCTGGTCAACGAGGACGACATCCGCACCGCGGCCATCGAAGCCTGCGAACAGCACGGCATCGTCTTCATCGACGAGATCGACAAGGTCGCCAAGCGCGGCGATAACGTGGGTGGTGGCGACGTTTCGCGCGAAGGCGTGCAGCGCGACCTGCTGCCGCTGGTGGAGGGCTCCAACGTGTCCACCAAGTACGGCACGATCAAGACCGACCACATCCTGTTCATTGCTTCGGGCGCATTCCATCTGGCCAAGCCCAGCGATCTGATCCCGGAACTGCAGGGTCGTTTCCCGATCCGCGTGGAACTGGGTGCGCTGAGCAAGAACGACTTCGTGTGCATCCTGACCGAGCCGAAGGCCGCGCTGACCAAGCAGTACGAAGCGCTGCTGGCCACCGAGGGCGTCAAGGTCAGCTTCACCGCCGATGCCATCGATCGCCTGGCCGAGATCGCCTTCCAGGTGAACGAGCGCCAGGAAAACATCGGTGCGCGCCGCCTGCACACCGTGCTGGAGCGCCTGCTGGATTCGCTGAGCTACGAAGCGCCGGACCGCGACGGTGAAACCCTGGCCATCGACAGCGCCTACGTCGATGCGCACCTGGGCGAACTGGTGCAGGACCCGGACCTGAGCCGCTACATCCTGTAATGCAGAAAGCCGCCCAAAGGCGGCTTTCCTGTTTCGAAGGTAGCGCCGGGCCATGCCCGGCGAATTCCCTTCCCGCGTTGCCTCGGATGCAGGCCGCGCGCAGCGCTCGCCGGGCCATGCCCGGCGGATCCGACCCTACGGCAGCGGCTCGGGAATCGAGCCCGGCACGAAGACGCCTTCCTTCACGTAGGCGGCCAGGGTCATGTCCAGCGCGAGCATGCCGTCGCGTTTGAGGTCCATCAGCTCCGGTTCGACCATCGACCCGTGCAGCACGCCGAGCACCGTGGCGTGCAGCATGCGCGCGGCGATCTTCGGGTCGGCGCCGTCGCGCAGCTGGCCCAGGTCCTGGGCGCGGCGCAGGGCGCGCTCCATCCGGTCCAGTGCATCGCGGAAGCCGGACTGCTGCAGCTCGGCCAGCGCCCGGCTTTCCGACGAGGCATCGCTGCGCAGCATGATTTCCATGGTCTTGCGCAGGCGCTCATCCTCGGACAGCTCGATGAACGAGTAGATCATTACTGCGCGCAGGTCGTGGATCGGCGTCTGCCGCTCGTCGCTGGAGGTGCGCTCCAGTTCCTGCATGAAGGGCAGGTGCACCCGCTGGATGATCGCGGCCAGCACCTCGGTCTTGTTCTTGAAGTGCCAGTAGACCGCGCCGCGGGTGTAGCCGGCGCGGGCACCGATCATCTCCAGCGTGGTCCGGGCCACCCCGTGTTCATGGAAGCAGGCCTCGGCGGCATCAAGGATGCCTTCGCGGGTCGCCTGGGTGTCTTCTTTGGTCTTGCGCGCCATGGGTCGGAGAGTGGGTACCAGTGCCGGTGAAACCTGGCTGAATTGTACCGCTTTACAAACAAACAATCATGTATGTATATTTCGCCCCCATGCTCCCCGTCGTGTATGCGCGCCTGCTGATGCCTGCGCCGTGCGCGGGGATGCCTGCCCGCTGTGACAACCGCGCCCGAGGACCGGGATGCGGCTACGTATCACGGCAAGCTGAGAATATTTTTCCTTCCCCGAGCCCCAGCCCCATGCCCCTGACCCGAATCCGCCCCTTCCTGCTGTCGCTGGCCATCGCCGCGACCGTGGCCGCCTGCGGTGGCCAACCCGAACAGCCCCAGCAAGGCCCCGGCCAGGTGACTGTGGTCACGCTGAAGTCGGAAAGCGTGGGCCTGACCCGTGAACTGCCGGGCCGCACCAATGCCTTCCTGGTCGCCGAAGTGCGCCCGCAGGTCAGCGGCATCGTCGCCAAGCGGCTGTTTACCGAAGGCGGCCTGGTGAAGGAAGGGCAGCCGCTGTACCAGATCGAAGACGCCAGCTACCGCGCCCAGGCCAACAGCGCCCGCGCCCAGCTGGCCCGCGCCGAAGCCACCGCGAATGCTGCGCGGCTGAGCGCCAAGCGCATCACCGAGCTGGCCAAGGTCGATGCGGTCAGCCAGCAGGACCTTGAAAACGCCATCGCCACGCAGAAGCAGGCCGAGGCCGATGTCGGTGCCGCCAAGGCGGCACTGGACGCGGCCAACGTCACCCTCGGCTACGCGCGCATCACCGCGCCGATCAGCGGCCGCATCGGCAAGTCCAGCGTCACCCAGGGCGCGCTGGTCAGCGTCGGCCAGGCCGATGCGCTGGCCACCGTGCAGCAGCTCACCCCGATCTACGTCGACCTGACCCAGTCCTCGGCCGAGCTGCTGCAGCTGCGCCGCGAACTGGCCGCCGGCCGCCTGCAGGACAACCAGACCCTGCCGGTCACCATTCTGCTGGAAGACGGCAGCGAGTTCCCGCACAAGGGCGCGCTGGAGTTCTCCGAGGTGAGCGTCGACCCGACCACCGGCAGCTACGCGCTGCGGGTGAAGGTGGACAACCCCGAAGGCCTGCTGATGCCGGGCATGTACGTGCGCGCGGTGATCGGCGGCGGCGTGCGTGCCGATGCCGTGCTGGTGCCGATGCAGGGCATCGCGCGCGATGCCAAGGGCGAAACCAGCGCCATGGTGGTCGGCAAGGACAACAAGGTGGAAGTGCGCCCGGTGAAGGTCAGCCGCGCACTGGCCGACAAGTGGCTGGTCGAGGACGGCCTGCAACCGGGTGACAAGGTCATCGTCGAAGGCCTGCAGAAGATCGGCCCCGGCATGCCCGTGCAGGCCACCGAGAAGGGCGCCGCCCCGGCACAGCCGGACGCCGCCCCGCAGCCTGCCGCCCAGCCGGCCGGCGACGCGAAGTAAGCGGAGAATTCCATGGCACGTTTTTTCATTGATCGACCCATCTTCGCGTGGGTGATCGCCATCATCATCATGCTGGCCGGTGCGCTGGCGGTGGTGAAGCTGCCGGTGTCGATGTATCCCGAGGTCGCCCCGCCGGCCGTCGAGATCAGCGCCACCTACCCGGGTGCGTCGGCCAAGGTGGTCGAGGACTCGGTGACGCAGATCATCGAGCAGAACATGAAGGGCCTCGATGGCCTGATCTACTTCTCCTCCAACAGCTCGGCCAACGGCCAGGCCACCATCACCCTCACCTTCGAAGCCGGTACCAACCCGGACATCGCCCAGGTGCAGGTGCAGAACAAGCTGCAGCTGGCCATGCCGCTGCTGCCGCAGGAAGTGCAGCGGCAGGGCATCAACGTGGCCAAGTCCAGCAGCGGCTTCCTGCAGGTGCTCGGCTTCGTGTCCAACGACGGCAGCATGGATGCCAACGACATCGCCGACTACGTCGGCTCCAACGTCGTCGACACCCTGAGCCGCGTGCCGGGCGTGGGCAACATCCAGGTGTTCGGTGGCAAGTACGCCATGCGCATCTGGCTGGACCCGAACAAGCTGCACACCTACAAGCTGTCGGTCGATGAGGTGACTGCGGCGATCACCGCGCAGAACGCACAGGTGGCCATTGGCCAGCTGGGTGGTGCGCCATCGGTGAAGGGCCAGCAGCTCAACGCTACCATCAACGCGCAGGACCGCCTGCAGACCCCGGAACAGTTCCGCAACATCCTGGTGCGTGGCGGCACCGACGGCAGCGAACTGCGCCTGGGCGATGTGGCCCGCGTCGAGCTGGGTGCGGAAAGCTACGACTTCGTCACCCGCTACAACGGCAAGCCGTCCACCGGTATTGCCATCACCCTGGCCACCGGCGCCAACGCGCTGGCCACCGCCGAGGGCGTGCGCACCGCGCTGGACGAGATGAAGTCCAGTTTCCCGGCCGGCCTGGAAACCGTCGTACCGTACGACACCACCCCGTTCGTGCAGGTCTCGATCAAGGGCGTCATCAAGACACTGATCGAAGCGATCGTGCTGGTGTTCGTGGTGATGTACCTGTTCCTGCAGAACTTCCGCGCCACCCTGATCCCGACCATCGCCGTGCCGGTGGTGCTGCTGGGTACGTTCGGTGTGCTGGCCATGCTCGGCTTCTCGGTCAACATGCTGACCATGTTCGCCATGGTGCTGGCCATCGGCCTGCTGGTGGACGATGCCATCGTGGTGGTGGAGAACGTCGAGCGCATCATGTCCGAAGAGGGGCTGTCGCCGCTGGAAGCCACCCGCAAGTCGATGGGCCAGATCACCGGCGCGCTGGTGGGCATCGGCCTGGTGCTGTCGGCGGTGTTCGTGCCGATGGCCTTCATGAGCGGCTCGACCGGCATCATCTACCGCCAGTTCTCGGCCACGATCGTTTCGGCCATGGCGCTGTCGGTGCTGGTGGCCATCGTGCTGACCCCGGCGCTGTGCGCGACCATGCTCAAGCCGCTGAAGAAGGGCGAGCACCATGTTACCCACAGCGGCCTGCTCGGCCGCTTCTTCAACGGTTTCAACCGCGGCTTCGACCGTTCCAGCGAAACCTACCAGCGCGGCGTGAAGGGCATCATCCATCGGCCGTGGCGCTTCATGGGCATCTTCGTCGCCCTGGCCGTGGTGATGGGCGTTCTGTTTGCGCGCCTGCCCAGCTCGTTCCTGCCCAATGAAGACCAGGGCATCATGATGGCGCTGGTGTCGACCCCGGTCGGCGCCACCCAGGAACGTACCCTGGAAGCGATGGCCAAGCTGGAAGACCACTTCCTTAAGAACGAAGCCGACGCGGTCGAATCGATCTTCGCCGTGCAGGGCTTCAGCTTCGCCGGCATGGGCCAGAACGCGGGCATGGCCTTCGTCAAGCTGAAGGACTGGAAGGAGCGCGACGCCGACCACAGCGTCGGTGCGATCACCGGGCGTGCGATGGGCGCGCTGGGCCAGATCAAGGACGCCTTCATCTTCGCCTTCCCGCCGCCGGCCATGCCGGAGCTGGGCATCGGCTCGGGCTATACCTTCTTCCTGAAGGACACCAGCGGCCAGGGCCACGACGCGCTGCTGGCCGCGCGCAACCAGCTGCTGGGTGCGGCGGGGCAGAGCAAGCTGCTCGCCAACGTGCGCCCCAACGGCCAGGAAGATACCCCGCAGCTGCGCATCGACGTGGACGTGGAAAAGGCAAATGCCCTGGGTCTTTCGGTCAGCTCGATCAACAACACCCTCGCCGCGGCGTGGGGCAGCAGCTACATCGATGACTTCATCGACCGTGGCCGCGTCAAGCGCGTGTACGTGATGGCCGATGCACCGTTCCGCATGAACCCGGACGACTTCAACGTCTGGTCGGTGAAGAACGGGCACGGCGAGATGGTGCCGTTCAGTGCCTTCGCCACCAAGCGCTGGGACTACGGTTCGCCGCGCCTGGAACGCTACAACGGCGTGTCGGCGATGGAGATCCAGGGCGAGCCCGCCACGGGCGTGGCCTCCGGTGATGCCATGGCCGAGATCGAGCGCATTGCCAAGGACCTGCCGACCGGCTTCGAGATCGAATGGACCGCGCTGTCCTACCAGGAACGCCAGGCTGGTTCGCAGACGCCGCTGCTGTACACGCTGTCGCTGCTGATCGTGTTCCTGTGCCTTGCGGCACTCTATGAAAGCTGGAGCGTGCCGACCTCGGTGCTGCTGGTGGCGCCGCTGGGTATTCTCGGCGCAGTGCTGGCCAATACCTTCCGTGGCATGGAGCGCGACATCTACTTCCAGGTGGCCATGCTGACCACGGTGGGCCTGACCAGCAAGAACGCGATCCTGATCGTGGAATTCGCCAAGGAGAACCTCGAGAAGGGCGCGGGCCTGATCGAAGCGACGATGCACGCGGTACGCGACCGTCTGCGCCCGATCGTCATGACCTCGCTGGCGTTCGGCCTGGGCGTGCTGCCGCTGGCCATCGCCTCCGGTGCAGGTTCCGGTGCGCAGCGCGCCATCGGTACCGGCGTGCTGGGCGGCATGCTGGTGGGCACGGTGATGGGCGTGTTCTTCATCCCGCTGTTCTTCGTGGTGGTGCAGCGCGTGTTCAACCGCAACAAGGGCAACGGGGATGGCACGCCGCCGGCCCCGCGCGATGATGCTGCCCATGGAGGTTCCCATGAATAAGACCCCCTTGCTGCTGGCGCTCGTCGCCAGCCTGGGCCTGGCCGGGTGTTCCACCCTGGCGCCGAAGAACACTGCCGTCGCCCCGGGCATTCCGTCGCAGTGGCCGGCCGAAGCCAGCCAGGGCGAAGTGACCGATGTTGCGGCACTGGGCTGGCGCGATTTCTTCACCGATGAGCGCCTGCAGCAGGTGATCGGCCAGGCGCTGGACAACAACCGCGACCTGCGCGTGGCGGTGTTGAACGTGGAAAAGGCACGCGGCCAGTACCGCGTGCAGCGTGCCGACCGCGTGCCCGGCCTGGCCGCCACCGGCCAGATGGAGCGGCAGGGCACCAATGCCGGTGTCACCGAGCAGTTCACCGCCGGCGTCGGCGTGGCCGACTTCGAGCTGGATCTGTTCGGCCGCGTGCGTGACCTCAGCGAGTCTGCCTTGCAGCAGTACTTCGCCGTGGCCGCCAACCGCCGCAACGCGCAGCTGAGCCTGGTGGCCGAGACCGCCACCGCGTGGCTGACCTACGGTGCCGACGCGCAGCAGCTGAAGATCTCCGAAGCCACGCTGAAGACCTACGAGGATTCGCTGCGCCTGGCCGAGGCCCGCCACGAACGCGGTGGCAGCTCCGGGCTGGAGCTGAGCCAGACCCGCACGCTGGTGGAAACCGCGCGTACCGATGCCGCCCGCCTGCGCGGGCAGCTGGCCCAGGACCGCAACGCGCTGGCCCTGCTGGCCGGTGGCCAGGTCGATGCGGACCTGCTGCCGGACAGCATCGAACCACAGCTGCTGGCCCTGGCCCCGCCGCCGGCCGGCCTGCCCAGCGACGTGCTGCTGCAGCGTCCGGACATCATGGCCGCCGAACACCAGCTGCTGGCGGCCAACGCCAACATCGGTGCCGCGCGTGCCGCGTTCTTCCCCAGCATCACCCTGACCGGCAGCATCGGCAGTGGCTCGGGCGAACTGTCCAATCTGTTCGACAGCGGCACCCGCGTGTGGAGCTTCCTGCCGAAGATCACCTTGCCGATCTTCCAGGGCGGCAAGCTGCGCGCGAACCTGGCGGTGGCCAATGCGGATCGTGATATCGCCCTGGCGCAGTATGAAAAGGCGATCCAGAGCGGTTTCCGCGAAACCTCCGACGCGCTGGCGCTGAATGTCAGTCTGGACGAGCAGGTGAGCGCGCAGCAGCGCCTGGTGGATGCGGCCGAAACGGCCAACCGCCTGTCGCAGGCCCGTTATGACGCCGGCCTGGACAGCTTCGTGACCCTGCTGGACGCACGCCGCACCGCCTACAGCGCGCAGCAGACGCGCCTGCAGACCGAGCTGGCCCAGCAGACCAACCGCATCACCCTGTACAAGGTGCTGGGTGGCGGCTGGCACGAGCGCGGGTAAATCCCGGTAGCGCCGGGCCATGCGCGGCGGCTTTTCTTCGGGCGTTCATGGCGTCGGACGCAGTCCGCGCTTCGCGCT
>DEZI01000037.1 GCA_002364755.1 Stenotrophomonas maltophilia | reverse complement strand
ACATAGGATCTCGACTCTACAGGTCCGCTTACCGGCAACCGTCCGGCAAGGCGGCAACGGCCGCCACCACCTCCCCCTGCATGCCCTTTCCTACGGCCATGTCCAGCTCGCCTCCGGCACTGCCGTGCTGGCGTTGCACCTCATGCTCGCAGGCGCCGCGCACACGGCTGCGCGCGTTGGAGCGCAGCATGCTGCAGCGCCAGTCCCCCGGGCCCAGCGGCAGCACCGAATAGACCACGCTGTTGCAGGCATTGCCTGCGCGCTCGACCAGGCTGCGACCGCCGAAGTCGCGCGGCACACTGCTGCGCGTCGGGTCGTAATAGCTGTCGGGGAAGCTGCGCGCGTACTGCTCGACGTCCACCTGCAGCGGCTGTGTCCCCAAGGCGGGCAACTGCAGCGGTTCATCGCATTCCGTGCTGTCGGCGCGGTGCTGGATGAACTGATAGATCGGCCGATCAAGCCGACGGTCCTCCGCGGTCACCGCACTGACCGCACCCAGCACCGGCAGCGCGGCGCGGTTGGCCATGCGTGCCAGCACACCGGCCTCGGCCGGGACGCAGCGATCACGCACCGTGGCCGCCAGCAGGAACACCACGTCGTCACGGAACGCACGATCCTCGCGCAGGTGCCGCTCGATGTCGGCCTGCAGCGCGGGCACCGGTGCGGGGAACGCCACGGACGGCGGACGTCCCTGCGGTGCCCAGCGCTGCCAGGCCAGCAGCGCGGCACCGGCCAGCAGCAGCACCGCACCGATCCCCAGCCAGTACGAGCGCCGCATCAGCTGCCGATCGCCGTCAGCGTGGCCGCGTCCGCATCATAGGAGGCGCTGGCGATGTCGGCCTCGAAGCGCTTGATCCGCAGGTGGCCCGACAGCCGATAGGCATCCCACAGATTGCCCAGTGCAATCGGCGTGGCCAGGGTCACGTGGATGATCTGGTTCGGTGGCGGCGGTGGCACGTGGATGCACGCGCCGTAGAACGGCACGAACAGCAGTTCGTTCACCGCCCCGGCGTCGTCCATGCCCAGCGGCACCACATAGCCGTCCAGGTCGACCTCGCGACCGTCCACGCCATCGACCACGGCAGCGGAGCCGAACTGCTGCGCGCGGTCGGGGCTGGAGTGGTCGATGGCCGCGCCCGGCGGCGTGCCCGAGCCCGTGTCATCGATCAGCCCACCGACGCCGGACATCGCACCCATGCCGCCGCTGCGGTCGATGCCGATCTGCGGCGGCGGGCGCAGGAAAGCGTCCTCCTCCGGCATCAACGCGTTCCAGGCCGTGATCGCCCCCTCGGCCGGCACGGCCTTATCCGGCGTGCTCACCGCATCGGACGTGGCCGCGGCGGCAGCTGGTTCGGCCGCCACGTCGGGCACATCGCCGCCGGGCCGGCTGCAACCGGCCAACAACATCAACACCAGGATACAGACGTTACGGTTCATAGGGCCTCAACTCGGGGTCTGCCATGGTGTAGGCCGAACCGGCCAGATCGTCGTCCACGCGCTCGGCGCGCAGGGTGCCGGCGAGGAAGAACGGCGAGTACATGTCCGGCATGTCGATCGGCCGCGACAACCGCACGTGCACGATCTGGTTCGGGGGTGGCGGCGGCACGTGGATGCAGGCGCCGTAGTACGGCACGAACAGGAACTCGGTCAGCCGGCCATCGCTGGCATTGGCCAGCGGCACCACGTAGCCCGGCAGACGCACGGCGCGGTCCAGCACCGTGCCCACCGTGCGGAAGGTGCCGAACTGGGCCATGCGCCGGTTGCCGTTGTGCTTCACTTCCGGCCCGTCGCCACGCTCCAGCGCGGCCAGCTCGTCGGCCGGCATCATCTGCAGCCAGTCCAGCTCCTGCTCGGCGGCCGCTTGGGTCGTCGCACCGTCCTGCACAGGCGACGGCGGCAGGGCCTGCACGCCGGTATCCAGCGGACGTTCGCAGCCGGCCAGCAGCAGGATCACGGCAAGGGAAAGCCACGCGCGCATCGCTCAGGCTTCCGCCGACAGGCCATCGGCCAGGGTGCGCCGATAGGCCAGCAAGGCCGGCACCAGACCAGCCACGGCACTCAGCACCAGCACCCCGCCCACCCACGCCAGCTCGCGCAGATCCGGCCAGACATGGGTGATCGACAGGCCGAAGTTGGCAAGCGCCCAGCCGCGCCCGGCAAGGCTGGCGGCCACCAGGATGGCCAACGCCAGCACGCAGGCCATGCCGCTGGTCGCCACCGCTTCCAGCACCAGCAGGCCGGCGATGTAGCGTGGCCGTGCACCGGTGGCGCGCAGCACCGCCATCTCGCGACGGCGCTCCTGCAGGGTCGACACCAGCAGCGCCACCAGCGAGACCAGGCCCAGCAGCACCACCATCGCACTGATCAGCTGCAGCGCCCGCTCGGCCGTGCCCAGCGACTGCCACAGCTGCTGCAGGGTCACGCCGGGCAGGATCGCCAGCAGTGCCTCGTCGGGGTAGTCGTTGATCGCGCGCTGCACCGAGAACGTGGCGATGCGCGAATTCAGGCCGAGCATGAAGGCGGTGATGCTGGTCGGGGTCAGGTCCAGGTGCCGCGCCTGTTCGGCGCTGACCTTGTGCCCGCGCAGCTGCACGCCCGAACGCCAGTCCATGTGGATGGCCTCGATCGCCGGCAACGACACCAGCACCGACGAATCCACCGGCGTGCCGGTCCGCTGCAGCACGCCGCTGATACGGAATGGCTTGTCGGCATGCTTGGCCAGCGTCACCGCGGCAGTACCGTGGGCGAGCACCATCTCATCGCCCACCTGCACGCCCTGCGCGCGGGCGACATCGGCGCCGACCACCGCATCGTACAGATCATCGAAGGGCTTGCCCTCACCGAAGGCCAACGTATGCCCGGCACCGTAGCGGTAGTGCTCGAAGTAGCCGCCGGTGGTGCCGATCACCCGGTAGCCGCGCCAGGAATCACCCAGCGACAGCGGCACCGCCCACTTCACCTGCGGCAGCGTCGACAGCTCCTGGTAGGACTGCCAGGACACGTTGTTGGTCGGGTCGCCGATGTGGAACACCGAATACAGCAGCAGGTTCACCGGCCCCGAGCGCGCGCCGACGATCAGGTCGGTGCCCGAAACGGTGCTGGCGAAACCCTCATGGGCCTGCACGCGCACGCGCTCCACGCCCAGCAGCAGAGTCACGCTGAGGGTGATGACCAGGACGGTCAGGGACACGCTCAGCGCACGGCTGCGCAGGCTGGCCCAGGCAAGTTCAAACATGGGCGGCTCCGGCGTGGTTGATGTCCTGCAGCTGCACGACGCGGTCGAACAGCGGTTGCAGGCTGTCGTCATGGCTGACCACCACCGCAGTGGTACCGGCCGCTGCACATTGCGCGGCCATCAGCTGCAGGAAGGCGGTGGCCGCTTCGCGGTCCAGTGCCGAGGTCGGCTCATCGGCGAGCAGCACCGCGGGGCGACCGATCAGCGCGCGCGCTGCCGCCACGCGCTGCTGCTGTCCGACGCTGAGGGTACCGGCACGTCGCTGCAGCAGGTCCGGGTCCAGGTGTAGGGCCTGCAGCAGGCGGAGGATCTCATCCTCCAGCGGGCCACCGACCCGTGCGCTGCGCGCGGGGGAGAAGCGCAGGCCGAGCGCGATGTTGTCGCGCACGCTGAGGAAGGGCAGCAGGTTGAACTGCTGGAAGATCACACCGAGCTGATTGGCGCGGAAGCGGTCGCGCGCCGCTGGCTTCAGGGCGTGCACGGCCGTACCGGCCACCCCCACCTCGCCTTGTTCGGGGCACAACACACCAGCCAGCAGGCCCAGCAGGGTGCTCTTGCCGGAACCGCTGGCACCGCGCAGCAGCACGCTGCTGCCGGCCGCGATGCGCAGCTGCGGAATGTCCAGCACGGTGCGCCCGCCGTAGCTGAAACGCACCTGATCCAGTGCGATCACGGCGGCGGCGTTCATGGGGCCAGCACCACGCGCAGGTTCTCGGCGTTGAGCACGGTGCGGCCCTGGCCGGCCGCCGTCGCGCTGTTGACAATGACCTCCTGCAGGTTCGGGAAGGCCTTCGGCAAGGCCAGCACCAACACGCGCAGCGCGGCCGGGTTGGCGCACTGGTAGCGCAGTTCGGCGTTGAAGCCGGCATGGGTGTGTTTGGCCGGCGTAGCGGCAGTGGCTGGCGCGGCGGCGGCAAAGCCCTCGGCGCGCGCGTCACGTTTCAGCGGCGTGCACTGCGCTGCGGTGGGCAGGGTCAACCAGTCGCCGCGCTTGAGCGTGGCCAGTGCCGCGTCCAGCGCCGCCTGTTCGGTGGCATTGGCCGGCGGTCGCTCGAAGTCGAGGATGCCGATGCCCGGCGCCTGCAGGGCCAGTTCAAGGGTGCCCTGGTCCACGGCCAGGTCGACCAGGGCCTGGCCATGCACGTGGGCGCCTGGCTGACGCACGTCATGTGCCTGCACTGCAGGAGCTGCAAACAACAGGAACAGCAAAACGGAACGCTTCATTGAGGACTCCAACGTTGTTACTATGTAACATTATGGACCACATCCCCACACCGTCCGCAAGGGCGCTGCCCCAGCCGCCAGCTTCGGCACGCTGGCACCCCCGTCTCGACCTCGCTGGCGCCTGGCTGTCCCTGGCCTGCGCCGCGCACTGCATCACCCTGCCCCTGCTGCTGGCCTTCGTGCCGGCGGCGATGATGGCCCTGCGCTCGTTCCAGCACCCGGCCCACGGCGCGATGACCGCGCTGCTGGTGATGTCGCGCTGGGAATGGGTGTTCGCCGTGGTCGCCTCCACCGTGGCCATGGCCAGCACCGTGTCGGGCTGGCGTCGCCACCAGCAGTGGCGACCGCTGCGGCTGGCGGCCTGCGGCGCGGTCACGCTGCTGGCGTCCTCGCTGTACATGCCGCTGAAGGAATCGCTGGTCTGGCATGGCGTGGCGACCGCCTGCGGCGGCGTGCTGCTGGCCACCGCCCACATCCTCAACCGGAGGGCGTTGCACCGGTAGTCGTCCACCTTGGTGGAAGTTCCCGACGTGCCAACTAAGGTTGGAATCTACCCGGCGTCGGGGCCAGACCCTGCGCGTCGCGTTCGCGCAGCAGGTCGGCGAAGGCCTTCAACGCGGGCGGCAGGTGACAGTGGCCGGGAAAATACAGGTACAGACCCGGGAACGGCGGGCACCAGGCATCCAGCACCGGCACCAGCGCGCCGCTGTCCAGGTCCTCGCGGATATGGATATGCCATTCGGACAGGAACGCCAGGCCGCCACCGGCCTGACCGCCGAGGCGGTGGCGATCGCCAATGACACGCCTTACGGCCTGAGCGCGCTGGTGATCGGCGCAGATGAAGCACATGCGACGGCGGTGGCGCGGAAGATCCAGTCCGGCCGCGTGCTGGTGAATACGCTGCGGCACGAGCCGCTGGCCCCGTTCGGCGGCATGAAGCAGTCGGGCACTGGCCGCGAGAGCGGCGCGTGGGGCATGGAAGCACTGGAAGCGCAGACAATGGTGGTGGGGTGATGGCCGTCCACCGGTAGTGCCGGGCCATGCCCGGCGGATATGGATTGTGCCAACCAAGGTTTGCACCTACCGGTTCGCGGCGCGGCGGCTGTGCACCCAGTAGTACAGCGTGGGCAGCACCAGCAGGGTCAGCAGCATCGCCGACAGCAGGCCGCCGATCACCACCACCGCCAGCGGCTTCTGCGTCTCGGCACCGATCGCGTGCGAGGTGGCCATCGGCAGCAACCCGAACATCGCCAGCAGCGCCGTCATCAGCACCGTGCGCAGGCGCTGCAGCGAGCCCTGCACCACCGACTGCAGCAGGTCCATGCCCTGCTCGCGCAGCTGGGCAAACCGGCTGAGCATCACCACGCCGTTCAATACCGCCTGCCCGAACAAGGCGATGAAACCGATCGCCGCCGACACCGACAACGGAATGCCGGTCAGCCACAGGGCAAGGATGCCACCGATCATCGCCAGCGGCACGTTGGCCAGGATCAGCGCCGCACTGCTGATGTCCTTGAACGCATCAAACAGCAGCACGAAGATGATCAGCACCGACAGCGGGATCACCCAGCCCAGCCGCTTCATCGCGCGCTGCTGGTTCTCGAACTCGCCCGACCACTCCAGGCGGTAGCCCTCGGGCAGCGTCACGCTGGCATCCACCCGCGCACGCATGTCGGCCACTACGCTGCCCATGTCACGCCCGGCGATGAAGATGCTCACCGCCTTCACCCGCTGTGCGTTCTCGCGCGAGATGTTGATCGCACCGCTGTCAATCTGGAAATCGGCGACGTCGGACAGGGTCACGGTATGCCCATCGCCGATGCCCACCGGCACCATGCGCAGGCGCTGCAGGTCACGGTCGGCATCGTCCAGGCGCAGGGTGATCGGGAACTTCCGGTCGCCCTCCCACAGCTCGCCCACTTCGCGGCCGCCCAGCGCGGTCTCGATCACCTCATCGATGTCACGCACGTTCAGGCCATAGCGCGCGGCACGATCACGATCGATCTGCACCTGCAGCTGCGGCAGCGAGCCATCGCGGTCGATGAAGGCGCTCTCCACGCCGTCCACGCCGCGCACCTGGCCGAGGATGGCCTGGGCTTCCCGGTTCAGCACCTCCAGGTCGGCACCGCTGACCTTGATCACGACCTGGCCCTTGATCTGCGAGATGCTCTCCAGGATGTTGTCGCGCACCGGCTGCGAGATCGAGAACTCCGGTCCTGGAATGCGCTGCTCCAAGGTGCGCTGCAGGTCGGCGATCAGCTGCCGCTTGTCCACGCCCTTCGGCCATTCCTTCTCCGGCTTCAGCGCCACCAGCGCCTCGATCTGGTTCGCGCCCTTGGCATCGGAGCCATCCTCAGGACGGCCCAGCTTGGCCACCACCGTGGAGACCTGCGGATAGGTATTCACCAGTTCGCGGATGCGCCGCGACTGCTGCTGCGCCTCGGCCAGGCTGGTGCTGGGGTCGAGCGTGGCGGTCAGCCAGATCGAGCCCTCATCCAGCTCCGGCAGGAACTCAGACCCCAATCGCGTGCCCAGCGCCAGCGTACCGACCAGCAGCGCGACGGCGGTCAGCACCACCGCCCGCGGACGGGCCAGCGCACGCTCCAGCACCGGCTGGTACCAGCCGGTCAGGCGGCCCATCAGCCGGTTCTCGCCGCGCATGCGGTCGCGGCGCAGCCACCAGAAGCAGAACAGCGGCACCACGGTCAGCGCCAGGATCAGCGCACCGATCAGCGCCGAGGTCACCGAGTAGGCCATCGGTGCGAACATCCGGCCTTCCTGCCGCTGCAGGGTGAAGATCGGGATATGCGCGGCGATGATGATCAGCATCGAGAAGAAGGTCGGCCGCCCGACTTCCGAGGCCGCCGACAGCACGGTGGAGAACCGTGTCTTGCGGTCTGCCGTACGCGGCAGCGCGGACAGGCGCGAAACGATGTGCTCGGTGACGATCACCGCACCGTCGATGATGATGCCGAAATCCATCGCCCCCAGCGACAGCAGGTTCGCCGGCACGCCCCACAGGTGCAGGCCGAGGAAGGTCGACAGCAGGGCCAGCGGCATCATCGCCGCCACGATCAGCGCGGCGCGGGCGTTGTAGAGGAACAGCCACAGCACCAGGAAGACCAGCACTGCGCCTTCCAGCAGGTTGCGGAACACCGTCTTCAGCGTGGTCGAGACCAGCCACGAGCGGTCGTAGAACGGCTCGATGCTGATGCCTGCCGGCAGCTGGTTGGCCTCGATCCCGGCCACGCGCGCATGCAGGGCGTCGAGCACATCGGACGGATTCTCGCCCTTGCGCATCAGCACCATGCCGAACACCGCATCGTCGTTGTCGTCCTGGCCGACCAGGCCCTGCCGCGGCAGCCCGGTATCGGCGATGCTGGCCAGGTCGCGCACCAGCACCGGCGTGCCGCCTTTCTGTGCGACCACCACGCTGCCGATATCGGCAGGCGTGCGCATCAGGCCGACGCCGCGGATCAGGAACTGCTGCTGGCCACGCTCCACATAACCGCCACCGGCATTGGAGCTGCCCTTCTCCAGTGCTTCGGAGAATTCGCCGAGGCTGATGCCACGGTCACGCAGCTTGTCCAGATCCGGCTTGACCTGGAACGTACGCGCATAGCCGCCGAAGCTGATCACGTCGGCCACGCCGGGCACGGTGCGCAGGCCACGCTCCATCACCCACTCCTGCACGGTGCGCAGCTCGGTGGGGCTCATGTGCGGGGCCTTCAGCACGTAGCGGTAGATCTCCCCCACCGCCGAACTCATCGCCTCCAGCTCGGGGGTCACGCCCTCGGGCAGGTCCACGCCCTGCAGGCGTTCCATCACCTGCTGGCGCGCAAAGTAGTCATCGGCCTTGTCGTCGAAGGTCAGGATGATCATCGACAGGCCGAACTGCGTATGCGAGAACACCCGCACCGAGTGCGGGATGCCCGACAGTGCCACTTCCAGCGGCATGGTGACTTCGCGCTCGACCTCCTCCGCGGCGCGACCCGGGTGCAGCGAGACCACGGTCACCTGGGTATCGGACACATCGGGGAAGGCTTCCACCGGCAGTACGCGGAACGCAGCGATGCCGGCACCGATGAACAGCAGCAGCGCCAGCATCACCATCAGCGGCTGGCGCAGGCAGCAGGCAATCAGGCGATCGATCATGGTGCGGCATGCCCCCCGGCTTGAGCGGCGTTTGCGGGAGGAGCCGTCGCCGGAGCCGGCGCGTTGTCCACCAGCTGCTGCAGCAGCAGACCGCCCTCGACCACCACGCGGTTGCCGGCTGCCAGCCCTTCACGCACCCACAGGCGCCCGTCACCCAGCTCCTCGGCCTGCACGGCGCGACGCGCGTAGTGGCCCCTGCCTTCGTCCACGAACACGACCTGCTTGCCATCGATCAGCAACACGGCGGCATCCGGCACCGACACGCCACCCTGTGCCGGCAGCGCCACCTGGGCGCGCACGTACTGCCCCGCCTTGAAGCTGCGGCCGTGGTTGTCCAGCGCGGCGCGCGCCTGCACCACTCGGCGCTCGCTGTCGACGAAGTCATCCACATGCTGCAGGGTCGCCTGCAGCGTGCTGCCATCGGCAGCCGGCACGCGCACCGCCATGCCCGGCTGCAGGCGTCCGGCCAGGCTCTCGGGAACGTCCAGCAACAGCCACAGGCGGTCGGGATCACCGATCACTGCCAGCGGGTGCTCGCCATCGGGACCCACGTTCATGCCCGGGCTCATCCGTCGCTCCACCAGTACGCCGTCGATGGGCGCACGCAGCGGCAGGCGCTGGTCCACGCGGTTGCCATTGCCATAGACGGTGGCGAACGCGGCGGCGCGTGCATGGTCGGCCTGGCTGCCGGCGAAATGCGCTTCGGCCTCGTCCATTTCGCGGCCCGAGGCCACGCCGGCGGCATGCAGCTCGCGGGTGCGCTCCAGTTCGCGACGGGCCTGCTGCAGCTCGGCGCGACCGCGTACGCCTTCGGCCTGCGCCTGGCCGAACTCCGGCGAGGTGATCCAGGCGATGACCTGGCCAGCCTTGACCTTCTGCCCCGGCTGCGCCTCGATGCGCGAGACCTGGCCCGGCAACGGCGCGCGCAGCGCACTGGAGCGTGTTTCGTCCCAGACCACCCGGCCCGGCAACTGCAGCGAGGCACTGGCACCCTCGCTCACGGCTTCGCTGCGCAGTACATCTAGCTGGCGGCTGTCGGCCGGGAACTGGATCTGCCCGGCACTGACCACCGGCGCGCCATCGCCATAGGTGGCCGGTTCGCGCCCGCAGCCGGACAGCAGGGCCAGCGCGAGCAGCGCAGGCAGCAATGCGCGGCGCGCACGCGGTTGAGTGGCGGCAAGCGGGATCACAGGGTCTCTCCTTCGGCAACGGACGTGGCGGCGCTCCAGCGCGCCAGTGCAATGGCATGGTCGGCACGCGCCTGGATCAGCGCGGCCTCGAACTCACGCCAGCTGCGGCGCGCGTCCAACAGGTCGGTCAGGCTGGCGGCGCCGCGGCGATAGGCCAGTTCGATGCCCTGCACGGCCTTGCGCGCACTGTCGGCCTGCAGCCCCTCGTAATCCCGGCGGCGCTGCGCGGCGGCATCGGCGCCGGCCTGCAGCTGGTCCAGCTCGGCCCAGGTCTGGCGCTGCAGCGCATGCAGCTCCAGTGCGGCGACATCGCGGTCGGCCTCGGCACGCTGGATACCCCCCTGCGCGCGCGACGGCGCCCCCAGCGGGATCGTCACCGACACGCCCCAGGTCACGCCATTGATGTCGGTCGGCTCGCGCTCGGCCTCCACGCCCCACTGGATATCGCGGCCGCGTTCGCTGCGGGCAAGCGCCACACCCGCATCGGCCGCGGCCAGACGCGAGCGTGCGGCGCGCAGGTCCACCCGCTGCTGCGGGTCGGCGGCGCTGCCAGCCGCTTCCGTGCTGGTGTCGGGCCACGCGTCGTCCGCACTGAGAGAGGTGCTTTCCTCCCTGCCCAGCAGCAGGGCCAGGGTGTGCTGCGCATCGCGCAGGTCCAGCGCTGCTTCGCGTGCCGCATCGGCCACCGCGAGGTCATCCACGGCAAGGCGGGCACGATCCACGGGGGCCATTGCACCGCTGGCGACCTGCCGCTCCGCAGCGGCCATTTGCTCGGCCGAACTGCGGCGGTTGGCCTCGGCAATGTCCCGTACGTCCTGCGCGGCCTTCAGCCTGAAATAGGCTTCGTGCAGGGCCACCTGCTGCCGGCGGCGCATGTCCAGCTGTTCCAGCCCGGCCGCCTCCACCAGCGCATCGGCCTGGCGCATGCGCAGCGTTCGTTTGCCGCCGCGTTCCCAGGTAAAGCCCAGGCCGAGGGTTCTGTCGACGCGCTTGTCCTGCCAGCGGCCGCCGCCGACGCCGTGCTTCGGGCTTATCTTGCTGGTGCCCAGCGACAGTTCCGCTGCAGGCCGCAATGCAGCGGTCAGCGCATCACCCTGCGCACCGCGCAGTTCCAGCGCTGCCGCGCGCAGGTCCGGGTTGTGCGCATCCATGGCACGTTGCGCGTCCTGCAGGCTGATCGCCCACGCCGCAGGTGCACACGCCAGTGCGGCCAGCAGGGCCGCCGAACGAAGGAGGAAATTCATGCGCGCCACGGTAAGGTGGCGCACTTGCGCCAAACTTTCCCGAACCTTGCGCGAAGCTTGCAATGCGAATCCTGTTGATCGAAGACGACGCGGCCCTGGCCGACGGCCTGGTGCGTGCCCTGCAGGGCGCCGGCCATCTGTGTGACCACCTGGCGCAGGGCCTGTTGGCGCCGGGGGCGCTGTCCGCTGCACCGTATGACGTGATGGTGCTGGACCTGTCGCTGCCCGATGTCGACGGCCTCGACCTGCTGTCGCGCTTGCGCGACCAGGGCATCAGCCTGCCCGTGCTGATCCTCACCGCACGCGATGGCGTGGAGGACCGCATCCTCGGCCTGGACCGCGGTGGCGATGACTACCTGGCCAAGCCCTTCGCGCTGGGCGAACTGGAAGCGCGCCTGCGCGCGTTGGCACGACGCCGCAGCGATGCGCCTGCACAGAAGCGGCTCGGCCGCCTGTGCCTGGACAGCATCCGCCAGGAGGTGCAGGTGGACGGCCAGCGCATCGAGCTGACCGCACGCGAGCTGGCCCTGGTCGATGCGCTGATGCAGCAGCCCGGACGCACCGTGACCAAGCAGCGCCTGTTCGACGCGCTGTACAGCTGGGACCACGAGGCCAATCTCTCCGTGATCGAAGTGCATATCAGCCGCCTGCGCCGCAAGTTCGAACAGGCCGGCGCGGATGTGGGCATCCGCATGCTGCGTGGCCTCGGCTACCGGCTGGAGGCCATCGATGGTTGAGCGCGTGGCGAGCCTGCGCGGGCTGCTGCTGCGACGGCTGTGGCTGCCGCTGCTGGTGCTGCTGCTGTGCAGTGCGGTGGGCTCGTTCGCACTGGCGCGCTACTTCGCTGGCCAGGTCTACGACCGCTGGCTGCTGGATTCGGCGATGTCCTTGTCCGAGCTGGTGAAGGAGCAGGATGGTCGCGCGGTGATGGACGTGACGCCGGCCATGTCACGCATGTTCACCTGGGACACGGTGGATGAAGTGCATGGCGAAGTGGTCGATGCCAGCGGCGCGCGGCTGTATGGCGATCTGGCCGAGGCACTGCCGCGGCCCGCACAGACCGCCGATGACGACGCGGTCTACTACGATGCGCGGCTGCGCGGGCAAGCGGTGCGCATGGTGGAGGTGCTGGTACCGACCACGGGCGGGCATCAGGTGCGCCTGCGCGTGGCCGAGACACTGCGCAAGCGGCACCGGCTGGAGCGCAAGTTGCTGATGACCAGTGTGCCGTTCCAGGCCGCGATCCTTGCTCTGGCTGCGTGGCTGGCCTGGTCAGGCACAGGCGCGGCGGCGCGCCATGCCAACCAGGTGGCGCGGCGACTGGCGAGCCCGCGACCTGACCCGCTTGCGCCTCTGGACCCGCAGCAGGAGGCACCGCGCGAGCTGTGGCCCGCGGTGGAGGCCTACAACGCACTGCTGCAGCGGCTGGATGCAATGCAGGCGGCGCAGCGGCGCTTCGTCAGCAATGCCGCGCACCAGCTGCGCACGCCGTTGGCGGCGATGCAGGTGGAGCTGGAGAGTTCGCTGCGGCAGCAGGACCCACAGGCGCAGCAGCTGGCGCTGTCCGGAACCCTGGCTGGATTGTCGAGACTGCAGCATCTGGTCAACCAGCTGCTGCTGCTCAGCCGTTCGGAGGATGCACAGGGCGCTTCGTTGCCGTTGCAGGTACTGGACGTGGCCTCGCTGGCGCGCACCGTGGTCGAGCGCTATGCCGACCGCGCGTTGGCTGCCGGCGTGGACCTGGGATACGAGGGGCCGGACGAAGGCGTGCCGGTGCAGGGCGATGCACCGTTGCTGCGCGAGGCGCTGGGCAATCTGCTGGACAACGCGCTGCGCTATGGCGCCATGCGCGGAATGATCACCCTGAGCGTGCAACGCGATGCGGACGGCGTGCAGGTCTGGGTGGATGATGATGGCGCCGGCATCGACGCGGCCGAACGTGGCCGCGTCACGGAGCGCTTCTACCGCGCCAGCAGCCAGGGCGATGGCTGTGGCCTGGGCTTGGCCATCGTGGCCGAGATCGCGCAGCGGCATGACGCCGGGTTGGAGATCGGGAGTGCGCCGATGGGCGGCGCGCGGGTGGGCATGCGGTTCCGCGCCCTGTAGAGCCGAGCCCATGCTCGGCTGCCTCTGGCGCGGCGCCTGAGCCGAGCGTGGGCTCGGCTCCACAGGTTCCGCCGCCGGGCGTGGCCCGGCGCTACCGTGACCGTGGCCGAGATCGCGCAGCGGCATGACGCCGTGTTGGAGATCGGGAGTGCGCCGATGGGCGGCGCGCGGGTGGGCATGCGGTTCCGCGCACTGTAGAGCCGAGCCCATGCTCGGCTGCTTCTGGCGCAGTGCCTGAGCCGAGCGTGGGCTCGGCCCTACAGGTTCCGCCGCCGGGCGTGGCCCGGCGCTACCGTGACCGTGGCCGAGATCGCGCAGCGGCATGATGCAGCGCTGGAGATCGGCAGCACGCCGATGGGTGGCGCACGGGTGGGCACTTCTGGCGCGATGCCTGAGCCGAGCGTCGGCTCGGCTCTACAGGTTCCCCCGCCGGGCGTGGCCCGGCGCTACCGTGACCGTGGCCGAGATCGCGCAGCGGCATGCTGCCGCGCTGGACATCGGCAGCGCGCCGATGGGTGGTGCACGGGTGGGCATGCGGTTCCGCAGCGGGTAGAGCCGAGCCCATGCTCGGCTGCCTCTGCCGCAGTACCTGAGCCGAGCGAGGACTCGGCCCTACAGGTTCCGCCGCCGGGCGTGGCCCGGCGCTACCGTTACGGCGTTGACATCGAATACGGCGCCTGCGCGCCCTGCCCCGGCCACTCCTTGTTCGGTTCGGCCTGCATGGTGAAGGTCAGTTCGCCACCGGCCAGGATCTCGTCATGGCGCAGGAAGGTGCGCTGCAGTGGCTTGCCGTTGAGGCTCACGCTGCCCACGTAGGTGTGCTTGTCGTCCAGGCCGTTGGCCACGATCGTGAACGTCTTGCCGTTCGGCAGGCGCATCGCGGTCTTCGGCAGGAACGGACGGCCGAGGATGTACTCGCCCGAACCCGGCGCCACCGGATAGAAGCCCAGCGCGGTGAACACGTACCAGGCCGACATCTGGCCGACGTCATCGTTGCCGGCCAGGCCATCGGGGCGGTCGGCGTACTGCGTGTCCATGATCTGCTTCAGCCGGGCCTGGCTGCGCCACGGCTGGCCGGCGTACGAGTACAGGTAGGCCACGTGATGGCTGGGTTCGTTGCCGTGCGCGTACCAGCCGATCAGGCCGGTGATGTCTTCCATGTGCTCGAAGATGGACGGATCGACCTTGGCGTTGAACACTTCGTCGAGCCGCGCCAGCAGCTTGTTGCTGCCGCCGTGCGCTGCGGCCAGCCCTGCCACGTCCTGCGGCACATACCAGGAATACTGCCAGGCGTTGCCTTCGGTGTAGTCGGTGCCGTAACCGCTGGCACTTGGGTCGAACGGCGTGCGGAAGCTGCCGTCACGCTTGCGCGCGCGCATGAAGCCGGTTTCCTTGTCGAAGGCATTGCGCCAGTTGCCGGCACGCTTGTCGAAGGTGGTGGCGACGTCGGCCCTGCCCATCGCCTGCGCCATGCGCGCGATGGTCCAGTCGTCGAAAGCATACTCCAGCGTCTTGCTGGCGGCCTCGCCCTCCTCGTCGATCGGCACGTAGCCCAGCTCGCGATACTGCGCGATGCCGTCGTAGGGACCATAGTTCGCCGTCTCGACCATGGCCTTCAGCGCCTTGTCGGCGTCGAAGCCGCGAATGCCCTTGACGTAGGCATCGGCGATCACCGGCACCGCGTGGTATCCGATCATGCACCAGTCTTCCAGGCCGTGGAATGACCACACCGGCAGCATGCCGTAGGGGCTGTGGTCGTGGTGGGCCAGCATCGAATTGATGAAATCGCTGTTGCGCTGCTCAGGCTGCACCAGGGTCAGCAAGGGATGCAGGGCGCGGTAGGTATCCCACAGCGAGAAGGTCGAGTAGTTGGTGTAGCCCTCGGCCTTGTGCACGGCATTGTCGGCGCCGCGGTACTGGCCGTCGGCATCCATGAACAGCGTCGGCCCCAGCAGGGTGTGGTACAGCGCGGTGTAGGCGCTGCGACGCGCATGTTCTGGCGCGTCGATGTCCAGCACCGACAGCGCCTTCGTCCACTCCTGCTTCGCCTGCGCACGCACACGGTCAAAGTCGAAGTCGGCGACTTCCGCGTCGAGATTGGCGATGGCACCGGCCTCGCTGACAGGCGAAATCGCCACCTTGACGATCAGCGGTGCATCCAGCTTGCCGAACTCGAAGGTGCCGACCAGCTGCCGGCCCTCGATCTGCGCACGCTGCTTCGGGTCCTTCTCACCCGGAGGCGCGAAGCCCTTGTAGACGATGTCCTTCTCGGTGCTGTGCAGCTCGTGGCTGGTCAGCGGCCGCGAGAAGCGCATCGCGAAATACAGCTGGCGACCCGCCGCCCAGCCGCGCGTTTCACGGAAGCCGGTGACGGTGCCGTCGTCGCGGACGCGCACCCGCGACCACAGGATCTTGCCCGGGTAGTCGTACATGCTGGTGCGCATGTCCAGCAGCATCTTCGCGTCGGTACCCCTGGGGAAGGTATAGCGATGCACGCCGACGCGGGCGCTGGTGGTGAGCTCGGCGCGCACCTTGTAGTCGTCCAAGGTAA
Organism: Stenotrophomonas maltophilia; assembly: GCA_002364755.1. GTDB lineage: Bacteria > Pseudomonadota > Gammaproteobacteria > Xanthomonadales > Xanthomonadaceae > Stenotrophomonas > Stenotrophomonas maltophilia_AX. The sequence continues at coordinate 106,523 of DEZI01000037.1, read as the reverse complement.
CCGCGTAGTAGCCCGGCTCGGCCTTCTCGTCGTCATGGCGGAAGCGCGAGGCATAGCCGCTGCGCGGCTTTTCCGGATCGCCGCGCTCCAGGCCGGGCTCACCGGTGAACGGCATCACCAGGATGTCGCCCAGGTCCGAATGGCCGGTGCCGGAGAAATGCGTGTGCGAGAAGCCGACGATGCTGCTGTCGTCGTAGCGGTAGCCGGCTGCCCAGCCATAGGCCTTTTCGCGCGGCTGGATGCGCGTGTCCGGGCTGAGCTGGACCATCCCGAACGGCACCGTGGCACCCGGGTAGGTATGCCCTTCCCCGCCGGTGCCGATGAAGGGGTCGACCGAGGCATAGGCCTTGTCGGCGGCGGACTTCGGCGTGGCGGCCGTGCCCACGCCGGAGGCAAGCATGGCAGTGGCGGCGACGGCGATCAGGAGGCGACGGTCCAGCAGGGGCATCGGCATTTGGATCGATTCAGGTGGTGAACTGATCGTAGCACCGGGTTTGCCGCGAGGCATGTTGCGCTGCGGTTGCCGGGGCGTGCGGGGGTAGAGGCCGGCCTTGGTCGGCGTTGTGCCAACCAGGGTTGGCACCTACCAAATGCGTGGCGCAGGCCTCAGCGGCTGACCGCTTCGATCCAGTGCGGCAGGTTGTAGTAGTTGGTGATGCGCGCGACCTTGCCGTCACGGATCCCGAAGGACGCACCCGCGGGGAGCACGTACGGCTGGCCGTGCGCCTCGGGCAGGCCTTCGTCGCATGCTCGGCTGACCCTTTCTGTAGAGCCGAGCCCATGCTCGGCTGGAACAGCAGTCGAGCATGGGCTCGACTCTACAAGAGCAGCCGAGCATGGGCTCGACTCTACAAGAGCAGTCGAGCATAGGCTCGGCCTTACAAGAGCAGCCGAGCATGGGCTCGGCTCTCCAAGAGCAGCCGAGCATGGGCTCGGCTTTACAAGGGCGTCAACGCGGCGGCAGGCCGTCGCTCACGCGTTCCATTGCCTGCCGGTAGCGGCGGCTGCCAAACAGACCGCGCTGCAGGGTCGTGCGCATCGCCTGCACCTCGTCCTCATCCGGCTGCTGCGCGCAGGCACGCTCGGCCCAGAACACCGCGCGGTCAAACTCGACCTCGCTGCGCGCGGCGTAGTACTGCGCCAGCATCCAAGCCGCCTGCGTCCACGCCTGTCCGCCCCAGAATTCCAGCGTATCCAGCAGACGCGGCAGGCGCCCCTCGGCAGGGACCTGCGTGCGCAGGTAGTACCCCGCACCCGCTACGCAACTGCGGACGCGACGCTGCAGACGCTCGCCCCATTCTTCTTCGGTCGCCGCCAGCTCCAGGCAGCGCAGCTCGCAGGCATTGGACAGATGCACCAGCTCGTCCGCGCCGATGCCGGCAATCCCGCCCTCCTCCAGGCCTCGGTCGTAGACCAGGCTGAGGTTGTAGAGTGCGCGGCCACTGTCCTGCTCGGCTGCACGGCGGTACCACTGGATGGCCAGCGCCGGATCGTAGGCAGGCGCGTGCTCGAAGTAGTGGTAGCCCAACGCGGCCTGCATCTCCGGGAAGCCCAGTTCGGCACCGACCTGCGCCATATGCAGCAGCGCAGTGTGCTGCAGCGACTCGTCGAAGGCGTAGTAGACGTCGTTGAACGGGCAGTCCGCGCCCGGTGCTGGCACCGCCATCAGCGCGGCCACGTGGCGCCAGGCCGCCTCGGCCTGCGCCGCATCCGGCGTCACCCCGCACCAACCGGTGTCGCGCAGTACGCCCTGGATTACCGCCGCCCAAGCTGAGTTGCGCCACTGGCGTGCCACCACCGGTGCCAGCCACTCCCCCATGCCGGTCGCCGCGGCCGCATGCAGCATGCGCATCAGCTGATGATCATCGAACCCGCGCGGCACGCTGGGATCGGCCGCCTGCGCGTAGTACGCCGCAGCCATTTCGAGGTTGTCCACCCGCGAAGCCAGCTCGGCCAGCTGCAGATGGATCCCTGTCCGCTCCAGCGCCGACTGCGGCTGCGCCAGCAGTTCCATGCCACGCGCAAAGGCCTGCTGCACCGCGCTGCGGTCGTCGGTGTCGATGCTGTCCACGTCGATGGCATCCAGCCACACGATCATGCGCAGCTGGTTGCGCTGCGATGCGTCCAAGCCTTCAGCCAATGGACCCTCTGCCAGCGCGAGGATCTCTTCATGGCTGCCGCCCCAGCGTGGCGTACGCAGCCGCGCGTAGGTGTCCAGCAACGGCAGGCCGTGACCTGCGGCCTGCAGGCCCATCTGCAGCCAGGCCAGGGCCGGCTGCGGCGAAGCCTCGTCGCTCGCAATCGGGTCACCCTCCTCATCCAGTTCCGGCGGCGGCGGGACCGCGGCAGACCAGGACGCAGGCATCTGCGCCGGCAGGTCCGGCAGGCGTGGCGCCTGGGTCATCCACGCGCCGAGCAGCGCCTGCATGTCGCGCCACGGGCCGGCGCCATCGGCGGGATGAAAGCCATCGTGCATCCAGTCGCTCATCCACACCGGCACGCCGAACGCCGCCACGCTGCGCATCAGCTGGTGCAGCAGCGGCCAGGACAACGGCCCGCGATCGGCCAGGGCAATCGCGTGGACGAACAGCGCGGTCTGCGCGGCATGCACGCTGGACCAGGCGCCCTCGCCCACCGATGACGTCCAGCCCGAGCCCCGAAGATCGACGGCAATGCGATCCCACACCAGGGCGGCCAGCAGCAGCGGTGCATCGGCTTGCGAGGCCTGCTGTTGCCACGCTGCCAGGGCCTCCCACAGCGCATTGATCGACAGTGCTTGCGGCGGCGCAAGCAGCGCCAGTGCACGCGCACCGCCCTCGGCATCCTGCGGTGCGAGGAGGTCGGGCAAGGCGGACTCGATGGCCTCGAAGCGATGGGCGAGCAGGTCATCCCAGATCGCGGGTGCGGCATGACGCCGCGGGGATTCAGCGGAAAGCGGAGAGGTCATCGGAATTCAAGCAGAGCGACAGCATCGGCGGATTATAGCGCTGCAGCGGGGCTGCACTCCGGGTTTGCATCGGTAGTAGTCACGCTTGCTTGACCGTTTTTTGGCGACGTACATCCGACCAGCAGCCGAGCCTGGGCTCGGCTCTACACAGAACCGAGCAGGCGCTACGTCGGCAGTGCCGCCACCAGGGTGGACAGATCCGCGCTGTCCACCGGCCGCACAACGCGCGCAACCTCCTGGCCGTCCCGCAGCAGTACCACCGTCGGCCACAACTTCACCTGGAACGTGCGGCCCAGCGGCTTCCCCTTGCCATCCTCGATCTTCCAATGCGGCAGATCATGCGCGTCCACGAACTGCTGCAGCGCCGGCTGCGCGGCCTGGCAGTGGCCGCACCACGGCGCACCGAACTCGATAAGCAGCCAGCCGGGCTGCGCATCGACATCGCTGCGGGCCGGCTCGGCGGCCTGGTGGTCGCGCATGAAGGGCATGGCGTTACGTCGCCAGTGCGCGCTGGATGTCTTCCAGCGGTGCGTTGGTGAAGTTTTTCGCCAGGTCATCCAGCAGCCGCGCCTGCGTTTCCTTGTGCAGCAGCGGGCGGATGCGCCCCAGGGTGATCGGATCGGCCACCAGGATCAGGTGCGCGTAGCGGTTCTTCAACGCATCCTCGTTCAACTGCTCGGCCACCTGCTTGGCGAACGTCGCTTCGTTGAGCTGGGAAATGGACATGTCCTTCGGCACGGCACCCGACGGGCCTTGCCCCGACACACCCTGCTCGCTGATGTCCTGCAGGCGCAGCTCGCCCTCCTGCCTCAGCGTCAGCTGATGATCGCTGCCGACGTTAGTGAACACGCGCGCCGAGCCACCATCGGTGACGACGACAAGGGTACCTTCGGGAATGCGACGGGTCATGCGATGCTCCGGTTGCGTTGGTTCGCCACCACCGTAAGGGCTGCGTTGTGAGCGGTGCGGCCACACTGCGTCCACAGCATGTCATCGCGCCAGGCATCATCAAGGCGCGCGCATGAACGGGCAGTCGGGCGCACAGCGTCCGCTACAGCCCGCTTCGCTGCATGTTCACGTCGTAACCGTTATAATGAAGGAATGATCGACACGACGTACTACGTGGCAGGCACACCTGTCACGTGGGAAGCACGGCCGACCGGCGTACCGCTTGCCACACCCGCTCCCACCCCCTCATTCCTTCGCCGCGTGCAGGATCCGGGTGGATGACGCCGCTCAGGCGCTGATCCTGACCGTCCTTCCGATGCCCACCCAGCCTGGTCCGGTCAGCCCGTTCTGATCCGCGGCATGTGCCATCCCCCCTGGCATCGATCTTCACCAGCCCTCGCCGATCCACGGCGTAGTTTCCCGTGCGTGGTTTTTTCCCGTACGTCCTGGTCCAACGTGGACCGCCCGCACCGATGCCCCTGCGCCAGTTGCGCCAGCATCGCCGTTTCCGATTTCCGGGACACCACACCGCCTATTCCGCACTCCCCCTTCAAGAACAGAAAGGACGTCCCCATGCAGGACAACCCCGATGCCCATGCCCACTTCGGTTGGTTCAAACGCCGCCGCCACCTTGAGGTCGACGAGATCACCGTCGTCGACAAGCCCATGCTCAAGCGCGCCGTCGGTGCCGCTGCACTGGGCAATGCGATGGAATGGTTCGACTTCGGCGTCTACGGCTACCTTGCGGTGACCATCGGCCAGGTCTTCTTCCCCTCCAGCAATCCCACCGCGCAGGTGATCGCCGCGTTCGCGACCTTCACCGTGGCCTTCCTGGTGCGCCCGCTGGGCGGTCTGGTATTCGGCCCGCTGGGTGACCGCTACGGGCGGCAGAAAGTGCTGGCCTTCACCATGATCCTGATGGCGCTGGGCACCTTTGCCATCGGTCTGATCCCCTCCTACGAACGCATCGGTATCTGGGCGCCGGTCCTGCTGCTGCTGGCGCGCGTCGTGCAGGGCTTCTCCACCGGCGGCGAGTACGGCGGCGCGGCCACCTTCATCGCCGAGTACTCAACCGACCGCAACCGCGGCCTGATGGGCAGCTGGCTGGAGTTCGGCACGCTGGGCGGCTACATCGCCGGCGCCGGCACGGTCACCGCGCTGCACATGCTCCTGAGCAGCGAGGACATGCTGGACTGGGGCTGGCGCATCCCGTTCCTGGTCGCCGGTCCGCTGGGCCTGCTCGGCCTGTACATGCGCATGAAGCTGGAAGAGACCCCAGCCTTCCGCGCCTTCGCCGAGGAAGCCGAGAAGCGCGAGCACGACCGCCCGGGCCTGGGTGACCTGTTCCGCGTGCATGGCCGCCAGCTGCTGGTGTGCATGGGCCTGGTGCTGGTGTTCAACGTCACCGACTACATGCTGCTGACCTACATGCCCAGCTACCTGAGCGTGACCATGGGCTATGCGGAGAGCAAGGGCCTGCTGCTGATCATCATCGTGATGCTGGTGATGATGCCGCTGAACATCGTCGGTGGTCTTTTCAGCGACAAGCTCGGGCGCCGGCCGATGATCATCGGCGCCTGCATCGCGCTGCTGGTGCTGGCCGTGCCCTGCCTGCTGCTGATCGGCAGCGGCAACGACTGGCTGATCTTCCTGGGCCTGATGCTGCTGGGCCTTGCCCTGGTGTGCTTCACCAGTTCGATGCCGTCCACGCTGCCGGCGCTGTTCTACACACCGGTGCGCTACAGCGCGCTGTCGATCGCCTTCAACGTGTCCGTGTCGCTGTTCGGCGGCACCACGCCGCTGGTCACCGCCTGGCTGGTCGAGCGTACCGGCGATCCGCTGGTGCCCGCCTACTACCTGATGATTGCGGCGGTGATCGGCCTGATCACCATGATGTTCGTGAAGGAGACGGCGAACATGCCGCTGCGCGGTTCGCCGCCGGCCGTGGCCAGCGACAAGGAAGCCGCCGCCCTGCTGAAGAGCGATGGGCCGGTGACCGTTGACCCGACCCTGCCGCCGCTGCCGGAAGCCGGTGATGGCGAGACGCCAAAGCCCGCCTGAGACGGCGCAGGCGCCCACCCATGGGCCGTGAAAGCGGCCCATGCCGGCCCTGCACCAGCGGATAACCGCAACCGCGCATTCTGGCTTCATCCCTGATGGAGCCAGCCATGCGCACGCTACTTCCCCCCGTTCCCTTCCACGCCGGCATGGAGCAGCCAGAGGCTGACGAAGCCGAGACCATCGATGCGCTGCGCGAGGTATTCCTCGGCATGGCGCGCACGGTGGCAGAGGCCGAAGGCCATGCTTATCGTGCCGTGCATGCAAAAGGCCAGGCGCTGCTCAAGGGCAGGCTGAAGGTTTCTGATGCCCTCCCACAGGAACTCGCGCAAGGACTCTTCGCTGCGCCTGCAACCTACGAGGCGGTCGTTCGCTTTTCTTCCCCGCCCGCCGAACAGTTGCCGGACACGGTGTCCACCCCGCGCGCCATCGCCATCAAGATCCTTGGTGTGAGCGGCGCCCGCGTCGCGGAAAGCGAAGAGCAGCACAGCCAGGACTTCCTGATGGTCAACGGCCCCGCCTTTACCAGCCCGGGTCCAAAAGGCTTTCTCCGTTCAACAAAGCTGCTGGCGGCAACCACCGAGCGCATGCCGCGAACCAAGGCAGTGATTTCGGCCACCCTTCGCGGCGGCGAAAGGTTGCTGGAAGCCGCAGGCGGCGGCAGCGCGAAGATCAAAGGGATGGGCGGCGAACCGCAGACACATCCAATGGGGGAAACCTTCTTCAGCCAGGTGCCGTTCCGCTTCGGCCCCTACGTGGCCAAGTTCTGCCTGCGCCCAGTCTCGGCCACCTTGCAGGCACTGGATGGGGCACCATTGCAAAACATCGAAGACGGCCAGCGCGATGCCATTCAGGAGACGCTTGCGAGCGGGCGTGGCCATCTGGTCTGGGAGCTGTGCGCGCAGCTGTGCCGGGATGAAAAAGCGATGCCCATCGAGGATGCCTCGGTGGAGTGGCCACAGGAGCAGAGCCCGTTCATTGCCGTTGCCGAGCTGCACGTTCCGCCCCAGGTGAGCTGGGATGATGCGGAGTCACCGGGCGTCGAGGATCGCCTGGCGTTCAGTCCATGGCACGCGCTGGAAGCACATCGGCCGCTGGGTGCGCTGAACCGGGCACGCAAGGTTGTCATGGCCGCCTCGCGTGAGCATCGCTCTCAGCACAACCGGTGTCCGCTGCACGAGCCCGTTGCAGGCGGACAGTAGAGTCGAGCTTGCTCGACTGCCATCTCTGCAATCCAGTCGAGCAAGCGCGACTCTACAGAGAGCGGGAGCAGCCGAGCATGGGCTCGGCTCTACAAAGCGCTTGAGCAGTCGAGCAAGCTCAACGCTACTGCTGCTGACGGGCCAGCTCGCCCGGCGTCCAGTGCAGGACCCACTGATACGGCCCCTCTGGCGGGCAGACGTGGCGGGAGCCGCGGGGAACCTAGCAGACCGTCGCACCGGCGGTCACGATGAAGTCGACAATGATGCGGCTGCCCTCAATGCGGATGGACTGCACCGCACCCGGTATCTGCGTGCCTGCATCATTGGCGTAGCCGGATGCGCGGATGGCCGCGTAATCCTCGGCATCGACCGGCGACAGGCTGTTGGGATTCTCCTTGCCGCGTGGATCGTCCGGCGTCAGTGCCGTCATCACGGCGACGACGTTTCTTTGTGCGAACGTTCCCCGGTGTAGGTGGACGTGTAGAAGTAGATGATCTCAGAACCGCCATCGCCGTCCAGATCGGCCACGCCGGTCCAGGCGGGTCGAAAGTCAAGTTCGATGTCATCGCCCGGTATGAGCTGCAGCGTAGCCTCGGCCGCCTTCAGCGCCTGCACCAGGCTGGGCGGCGCGGGTGCCGCCTGCAGGGGCAGGGCCAGCGCGGCCACAACCATAGCAGTGATTGCGCGGGCAAAGCGACGTACGTGCATTGAGTCCTCCGTCACAAACGCGCGCAGGCCGCGCACCGGCCACTGCGTTCCTTCATTCATGTGCTGCATCCTGATCCGTGGCTTCAATGCCCCGGATCATCGCACAGGCCGCGCACGCGGCGCGGCCCGTGCCCACGACTGCTCAACCTGTGGTGGCCGGCGCGTCCGTCTGCAGCAGGCTGTCGCGCTCACGCAGCGGGAAGCGGATATGGGCATCTACGCCGTCAGCTCGAAACTGCAGCTGCCCGCTGCCTGCCAGTTCGTAGGGCACGCGTTTCTCGATGAGCGAGCGGCCCAGGCCCCGCCGCTGCGGCGGCGACCAGTCCGAAACCGTCACATGGTTCTCGCACCAGTGCAGGGCCAGCCAGGGATTGCCCCCGTCTTCCACCTGCACGGACCACGACACGCTGATGCGGCCATCATTGCTGATGGCGCCGTACTTCAGCGAGTTCGTCACCAGCTCATGCACCGCCAGCGACAGCACCTCGGCTGCTTTCGGCGGCAGCAGCAGGTCGGGGCCCTCCAGCCCGTACTGGTCCGATCGATGCACCTGCACCGATATTTCCTCGTCCAGCATGCCGCGCAGGCACACGCCGGCATTGTCGGCGCGGGTCAGCAGCGCCTGCGTGCGCGCCAGCGACATCAGCCGACCGCACAAGCGCTCCGCGTATTCTTCGACGCTGCCTACCGTTTCCTGCGTGCGCCAGGCAATGGCATGGATCATCGCCATGATGTTGCGCACCCGATGCTGCAGCTCGGCCAGCAGCACGGCCTGCCGTTCGGTCGCGCGCTTCAGCGTATCGATGTCGATGACGATGGCGAACACGGCGGTGACCTCACCCTGCGCATCGCGCAGCGGCGCCGCTGCGATACGTGTCCAGCGCACCTGTCCATCCTCGTGGGTGAACTGGAATTCCAGCCCGGGTACCACCGTGTCGCCGCGCAGTGCACGGGCAACGGGAAAGTCCTCGGGACCGATCAGGCTCCCATCCGCGTGCCAGCCCTGCCAGCGCTGCATGTTGCCGGTGTCGCGCGAGGGCAGCTCACCGGTGGGAAGGTAGGCGCGCATCTGCTCGTTGGACTGCAGCACCCGCCCTTCGGTGTCGACGATGCACAGCCCCACCGGCAGTATCTGGAAGGCGAGTGACAGGCGTTCGTCACTCTGCCGCCGGCGCTGCTGCTCGTGCGCCCGCGCGGCGTGCGCCGTGTGTGCGGACGTGGTCTCGAACATGGTCACCAGCACCCCTTCGATGCGCCCGCCGGCGTCACGGATCGGGCTGTAGGTGATGGTGAACCAGATGTCTTCCAGCACGCCCTGCCGGGCCAGCGGGTAGAGCTTGTCCTCGTAGGTGATCGTCTCGCCCTGCCACACGCGGGCATAGATGGGGCCATTGATGTGCCACACCTCCGGCCAGCAGACGCGGGTGGCCTGACCCAGGCCGCCCGGGTGCTTGTCGGCCAGGATCTCTGCATAGCCATCGTTGTAAAGCTGGACCAGCTCCTCGCCCCACAGAACGATCATGGGAAAGCCGTGGGCCAACATCAGATCGACGGTTGCCCGCAGGTGCGGTGCCCACTCATCGCGTGCACCCAGCGGCGTTGCCGACCAGTCGTGGGCGGCGATGCGCTCGGCCATGCCGCCACGCAGCGCGTGCAGCGGCGGCGACGTCGGCGGCACCGGCGTGGTTGCCACGGGCGAGCTCATCTGCAATCGGCTACCCATGCGCAGCCTTCAATTTCCACCTGCGGCCGCACGCGTGGCCTGCACCAGCGTCTCGAGCTGCTGGGCCAGTGCCTGGATGTGATAGGGCTTGGCGCAGCGCGGAACGTCGGCGAACCGGCTGGGCACGTTGTCGTCATAGCCGGAGGTCAGCAGGAAGGGGATCCCGGCTTCGACCAGACGGTCCGCCAAGGGGTAGACCTGCTGCCCGCCCAGGTTGATATCGAGCAACGCCACATCGATGGGCTGTTCATCCACCAGCCTGCCCAGCGCGGCAAGGTCGCCTGCGGGTCCGATGACCTGCACGCCCTTCAGCTCGAGGTAGTCGACCAGGAACATGGCGATGGCGAATTCATCTTCCGCCACCAGTACACGTACGCCTTCCAGGCCCGGATTATCAACGGCTTCCAACACGTACAACGCTCCTGTCCAGGCGGCACTTCCGACTGTTGCAGGCAAAGGGTGGCCAATCGGCCTACAAGAGCGCGTGACGACCGCGCGCAGGCGCCCGCGCCGGGCCGACGGCGGTACCATTTCCCGGTCTCCACTCTCCCCTGTCCCGCCATGGCCTACGCCCGCATCATCTCCACCGCCGACAACTACCTGCACCACGTCAGCAACGGCACCTTCAGCGTCGATGCCGACGAGCCGGCCACGCTGGACGGCCAGGGCCGCGGCTTTGCCCCGTTCGACCTGTACCTGGCGTCGCTGGCGTCGTGCACCGCCATCACCCTGCGCATGTATGCCCAGCGCAAGGGCTGGGAGCTGGGCGAGTTCCACGCGGAGCTGCGCTCCGAGCGCGACGAGAATGGCCGCCTGCACGTGCACCGGGTGCTGCATGCCAGTGGCGAGCTGAGCGATGCGCAGTGGTCGCGGCTGCTGGAAGTGGTGGAAAAAACCCCGGTGACCCTGGTGATGCGCGAGGGTGCCCGCATCACCAGCGAGCGCGGCCAGGCCGGCTGAGGGCCGGGCCCGCTGGGCGTGGCCCGGTGTGACCCGGGCCGCGCCGTCACCCTGCGCTGCTGGATGCCAGCAGGCACAGGCTTCGGGCGGGCAGCGTCCACTGCCCCTCCTCATCCATCTCCAGCGGCGCGTCGTCGGTCTGCAGGACCACGCGACGGAACGACAGTGTTTCGTCGGAGGGCCGGAACCGCTGCTGCTGGTCGCTGGGGTTCAGCAGCAAGGCCAGGCTGACATGGCGGCCGGGCTCGCGCAGTCCGCTGTCCGGGCTGCGGCCGTCCAGCACGATCAGCAACGCCCGCTGTTCGGAATTGTGCCAGTCGCCCTCGCCCATCGGCTCACCATCGGGGCGCCGCCACTCGATGTCGCGCATTCCGAGCGCCGCGTCGAAGTCGCCAGTCAGGAAGCGATTGCGTCGCAGCAGCCCGTAGCGCCGACGCAAGGCCAATGCGCGCCGCACGAAGGCCGCCTGCGCCTGGGGCCCGGGCTGCGCCGCGCGCTCCCAGTCGATCCAGCTCAGCGGATTGTCCTGGCAGTAAGCATTGTTGTTGCCCTGCTGCGAATGGCCAAACTCATCGCCGGCCAGCAGCATCGGCGTGCCCTGCGCGAGCAGCAGCGTGCCGACCAGGTTGCGCATCTGCCGCGATCGCAGGGCGATGATGCCCTCTTCGTCGGTATCGCCTTCCACGCCATGGTTGTACGACAGGTTGTGCGAATGTCCGTCGCGGTTGTCCTCGCCATTGGCCTCGTTATGGCGGTCGTTGTAGCTCACCAGGTCGTGCAGGGTGTAGCCGTCGTGCGCGGTGACCAGGTTGATGCTGGCCGAGGGCCGGCGGCCGTGATGGTCGAACAGGTCCGCAGACCCGGTGAAGCGGGCCGCGAACTCCGGCAGCTGGCCCGCATCCCCCCGCCACAGTGCACGAGTCGTGTCCCGGAACCGGTCATTCCACTCCGCCCACCCCGGCGGGAACTGGCCCAGCTGGTAGCCGCCGGGCCCGATGTCCCACGGCTCTGCGATCAGCTTCACCTGGCTGAGCACCGGGTCCTGGCGCACCGCATCGAGGAAGCTGCCCGACGGATCAAAGCCATGGCGCTCGCGGCCAAGGATGGTGGCCAGGTCGAAGCGGAAGCCATCGACGCGCATTTCGGTCACCCAGTAGCGCAGTGAGTCCATCACCATGCGCAGGGCGCCGGCATTGGTCAGGTCGAAGGTGTTGCCGGTACCGGTATCGTTGATATAGAAGCGTCGGTCATCGGCCAGCCGGTAGTAGCTGGCGTTGTCGATGCCCTTGAACGAGAGCGTCGGCCCCAGTTCATTGCCTTCGGCAGTGTGGTTGTAGACCACATCAAGGATCACCTCGATGCCCGCACTGTGCAGGCGGGCAATCATCTGCTTGAACTCGGCCACTGTTTCCAGCGACAGGTAGCGCGGCTGCGGCGCGAAGAAGCCGATGGTGTTGTAGCCCCAGTAATTGCGCAGGCCGCGCTCCAGCAGTTGCTGGTCGTCGACGTAGGCATGCACCGGCAGCAGTTCGATGGCCGTCACCCCCAGATGCACCAGATGGTCCACCACCGCATCGTGCCGCAGTGCCGAGAAGGTACCGCGCTCGGCCTGGGGTACGCCCGGATGCTGCATGGTAAGCCCGCGTACGTGTGCTTCGTAGATGACCGTGCGGTCCCAGGACGTTTCGGGCGCGCGCTCGCTGCCCCAGCTGAACGCCGGGTCGATCACCGCGCAGCGCGGCATGTACGGCGCGCTGTCGCGGCGGTCGAAGCTCAAATCGGCATCCCGGTGTCCCAGCGTATAGCCGAACAGGTGCGGCGCCCACTTGATCTCGCCCACGATCTGCTTGGCGTACGGGTCCAGCAGCAGCTTGTTCGGATTGAAGCGGTGTCCATCCTGCGGCGCATAGGGGCCGTGCACGCGGTAGCCATAGCGCTGACCCGGGCGCACGTCAGGGAGGTATCCGTGCCACACCTCGTTGGTGTACTCCGGCAGCGCGATGCGCTCTATCTCGCGGTTGCGCGCATCGAACAGGCACAGCTCCACCTTGGTTGCGTGGCGCGAATACAGCGCGAAATTCACTCCCAGCCCGTCCCAGGTCGCGCCCAGCGGGAACGGCCTGCCCTCGCGAACCCGCGAGGTCTGTGCCCATTTACGGGTTGCCATCGTCCTCGTCCTTACCCGCATCGAGGGCTGCTATCTCCGCTTCCACCAAACGCTCGGCCATGTGCCAATGACGTTGCGCCTGCTCATCCGGGCGGCCTTCGGCCTCCCAGATCTGGTGCGCCAGCATCTCGATGCGGCGACGCCGCTCACTGCTGTCCATCTGCCCCACTCTCCTGGCTGATCCACACCGCAACGGGGCTGCCGGCAAACAGCAGCGCATCCGAGGCGGAACCGTTGAAAATCTCCGTGCGACCATCCAGCACGTTGCGCATCGTTCGTTGCGGCACCGCTGTCACCCGCTGCTCCGCGTTCTCCTTCCAGGCAAGGGCAGGACCAGGGCACCGCCCGGCACTCGCCCTGCGCACCGCCACCAGCAGCACCTGCCCTGCATGCTCACGCAGGAAAACCAGATCTCCCGAAGCAGAACAGGACAGGGCCTGCAGCGTGCCGTCCAGGAACAACGCCGGATGGTCGCGCCGCAGCTGCAGCAGCTTCGACAGCAGGCGCATCTTCGGCGCGCCTTCGTGCCAGTCCTGCAGCAGCTGCGACCACGAGCGATCATCAGCGAGTGCCTGTGCGCGCTGTGCGAAATCCACAGGGCGTCGGTTGTCCGGATCGACCAGACTTAGATCCCAGAACTCGGTGCCCTGGTAGATATCGGGAATTCCCGGCAGGCACAGCTGCAGGCACAACTGGGCCAGCCCGTTGCTGGCACCGGCCGCCGCCAGCGTCTTCACGAAATCAGCCAGCGCATCGCGCACGCCCCGCAGTTCGCCGGCGTGCATCAAGGCCTGCAGCCACTGCTGCGCGGCATCTTCAACGGCGAGGTCGGGATCGAGCCAGCTGCTGATCCGCTTGCCTTCCCGCAGCGCCTTGCGCAGCCATTGGTCGATGCGCTGCGGGAAGTCCTGCGCGGGCGCACCGTGCATCGGCCAGGCGCCGACCAGTGCCTGCCAAAGAGCATAACTTTCGGCAGCAGGCAACGGCATCGGCGTCCCTGCCGCCGCGCACTGCTGCTCCCAGCTTGCCAGCGCCGACTGCCAGGCCCCGACATCGGTGCTGAGCAGCGCCAAGCGCGCTCGCGCATCCGGGCCGCGTTTATGGTCGTGCGTTGCCAGTGCCAGCATCGCCAGGGGATGCTGGCGGCCGCGGGCCTGGCCGAGTTCAATCAGTGCGTCGCTCTCAAGGCCGATGCGCTGCGGATCGCTGCCAACTTCGTTGCGCGACAGCGCACGGTAGTAGCGATAGAACGCCGTGTCTTCCACCGCCTTGGCATTGAGCGGTGCCGAGAGCTGGCCAAACCGCACGCGCAGTTCGTGGCCCTCGGGCGTCTTCAGTGCGTTGGCCAGCAGGCTCACGGCCGCGCGTCCTGCGGCATCGAGACCCTGCAAGGCAGCCGCTTCGGCCTTGGCCAGGCTATTCCGCTCGGCCTGCGTCTGCAGCGTATAGGGGCGGTAGACAGGGTAGTGGCGCAGCAGTGCACAGAGTGCCCGGCGCACCATCGCATCGCTGAGATCTGCGTCGGCTGACGCCTCACCCACTGCCTGCCGTACGCAGGCCAGCAGGCGCTGCAGATCTGCGTGCAGCGATCCATCCAGCAGTCCATCTCGTGCCAACTGCTGCACCTCCTCGAGGCCGCATGCGTCGCCTGAGCGTGCCTGCCACTGCTCGTTCAGCACTTGCGCTGAACCCTGTTCATGCAGCCATGCACTGGCCTGGTCCATGAAGTCGTAGCCGGTGGTGCCATCGCACGCCCAGCCATTCGGCAAGGATTCACCCTCTGCCAGGATCTTTTCCACGTGCAGAGTGATGTCCCTGCCGCGGCGCCCGCCTGCGACAGCTGCACCATCCAGCTGCTCGCGCAGCCTGTCCAGGTAGGCGCCCGGATCGGCCAGACCGTCCACGTGGTCGATCCTCAGGCCATCCACCCAGCCCTCGCGCACCAGCCGCAGCGGCAGCGCGTGCACGGCGTCGAACACATCCTCGCGCTCCACCCGCAGGGCCGCCAGCGAAGTGATGTCGAAGAAGCGCCGGTAGTTGACCTGGTCGCCGCCGGTGCGCCACCAGGCCAGGTGATAGTGCTGGCGCTGCAGCAGCATGTGCATGCGCTCCATGGAACGGTTGCAGCGCTCGATCCAACCCTGGCGGGCGCCGGGCTGCAATGGATAGCTGCGCGGAGACAATGGCAGGCGCAGATCGTGATGGACCAGGCAGGGCTGGCCCTTGAATTCCTCTACCCTCAGAACGCCAGCCTTGATGGCCTCCTGCAGCGGTCGGTCAAGCACGGGCAGCCAGAGCCGCTGGCCAGCGCCGACAGCCTCCCAGTCGATGTCGAACCATTGCGCATGGCGACTGCGCCGCCCGTGCATCAGCACGTCCGACCACCACGGATTCTGCGGCGCGGCAGCCAGATGGTTGGGCACGATATCCAGCAGCAGCCCCAGCCCATGCTCGCGGGCACGGCATGCCAGTCGCAGGAAGCCTTCCTCGCCGCCCAGTTCCGGGTTGATCCGGGTCGGATCAATGCCATCGTAGCCGTGCGTGGAACCCGGCATCGCTGCGGCGATGGGCGACAGATACAGGTGGCTGACGCCCAGCGTGGCGAAGTAGCCCGCCTGCGCCGCTGCGGCATCGAAACCAAAGCCTGCATGCAGCTGCAGGCGCGCGGTGGCGCGAAGTGCGGTCATGCGTGGCCTCCGTCGCGACCCGCGCTGACGTGCCGCAGCCGCGACTGCAGTGCGGCCTCGTTCCAGTGCAGCGGCAACCGCCGCCGCCAGTTCGGATGGCCGCCGACAGTGCCCGGCAGGTTGACCTGTGTACGCAGTCCCAGCGCATCTTCCAAGGGAAGCAGGGCCAGCCGCGAGGGGGTGCTGGCAAGCAGGCCCAGTGCATCGTCTTCCACGCAATCTCCATGAACAAGGTCGGCCAGGGCAGTGGCATCCGAGCGCCGTTGCGCCAGTGATGAGGGCAGATCTTCGATTTCGCCCAGGCGTGCCCGCCAGCGCAGGTCCCTACCGCGCAACCAGCCGCCCAGCGGCGGCAGATCGTGGGTGGACGGCATGGCCACGGCATCGCGGCGCCAGCGTTCGGCAGGCAGGAAGCCTGCCTCGTCACGGGTGAAGGGCAGCACATCCACACCGAGCACGCCGCGCGCGGCCAGTTGCTGGCGGATGCCTGCCGGAACCACGCCCAGGTCCTCGCCGATCACCACGCACCGGTGCCGCCAGGATTCCAGCACCAGCAGGTTCAGCAGGTCCTGCAGCGGAAACTGCAGATAGACCCCGTCGCGGGCGGAAGCGCCCTGCGGCAGTACCCACAGCCGGTGCAGGCCGAGGATATGGTCGATGCGTACGCCGCCGCGGCTGGCCATGACCGCCCGCAACAGACTGATGAAGGGCGCGTAGCCCTGCCTGCGCAGGGCCAGCGGCGAGAAGCCGGTGATCCCCCACGCCTGGCCTTGGGTGTTGAAGGCATCCGGTGGCGCACCGAGCTCCAGGCCCGCCAGCATGGCGCTGGCCTGCGAACGCGCTTCCGCACCGTCGGGCGCGCAGCCCACCGCCAGATCGGCAATCAGGCCGATGGCCGCGCCGTTGCTGCATGCCTGCGAGTGCAGCTGCGTCCAGCAATGTTGCGCTACCCACTGCGCGAAGGCATGGTCCTGCGCATCACCGCTGCGCACGTCGGCTGCCAGTGCGCAGTAGTCCTGCAGCGCTGCCCCTGCGTGGGTCTGCCACTGGCAGACCTCGCCCCAAAGCTCGGGTTGCGCCTGCTGCAGCTGAAGCCGCGCTGCGCGCAGCCAGCGCCACTTCAGGTCAGCCGCGGCAGGCCAGTCGATGCGCCGCGCGGCGGAGGCTGCGTCCACCGCCTCGGCCAGCGCAGGATGCACCGCCAACGCAGCGCGGGCGGCAACGGGAACCACCTGCAGCAGCGAGGCCTGCAGCGGGTCAAGCCAGCGGCGGTCGCTGGGCGAGTACGGACTATAGCCGGCGTCCGGCGGCAGTCCGGCGTGCATTGGGCTGAGCGCAAACGCCTGCCCGCCGTGCTGCTGCAGCCGCTGCAGCCAGGGTGTACAGCCTGAGCTGTCGCCGATGCCGGCATCGCCTGCGCTGCGCAGGCTGTAGACCTGCGCCGCAAGGCCCCAGCCGCGGTCGAGATGCGCGGGCCACCATGCCTTGTGTGGTGCAACGGCGACCGCGATACGACGCGGCCCCTGCTGCCAGTGCCAGTAACCGGGCTGCAATGGCACCGGCCAACACCCAGCCGAATCCGGGTGCGCATCACGTTGCTGGCCGGCCTCATCGACCCAGCATGCCGCGCCTGCAGTGCCGGGCAGGACCACCGCCTCACCGCAGATCGCGGTGTGCAGTGGCGTACCCGACGCTTCCGCCTGCGGCTGCAAGGCCTGCAGAACCGCGCGCAGCACCTCCGGTGCAACCTGGCACTGCCGTCCGGAAACATCCTCCCACTGCGGCATCAGCCCCGCAGAACGCGCCGCTGCCAGCAGCGCAGCATCGCCGCTCATGCCGGGAGCCAGCGCAGCTGCAGACCACCGCACGGATGCAGCGAAGGACCGGTAGGCAGATCCAGCAGCGATTCGCCATCAGGCAGTGAATGCGTCACTTCGGCAGGCCCTGCGTTGATGGCGATCCACCACTGCCCGGCGGGCAGCTGCCATCCCGCCTGCACCGCGCCTGTGCCGAGCACCCTTGCACCCAGCGAACGCGCCTGCTCGAGGCCGGGTTGCAGGCAGCGGCGACGCAGGTCGAGCAGATCGCGAAGCCACGCCAGCGACTGCTGTGCCGCGAGGCTGGCGTCCGGTGGCGGCACATACGAGGCCTGCAGCGTCGCCGGATCATTCGGGTCGGGAATCCGCGCCCGCGAAGCCGCGTCAGCAAATGCGCTGAAGCCGGCGAACTCGCGCCGACGC
Source organism: Stenotrophomonas maltophilia (assembly GCA_002364755.1). Taxonomy (GTDB): domain Bacteria; phylum Pseudomonadota; class Gammaproteobacteria; order Xanthomonadales; family Xanthomonadaceae; genus Stenotrophomonas; species Stenotrophomonas maltophilia_AX. The sequence continues at coordinate 88,883 of DEZI01000037.1, read as the reverse complement.
CCCTCCCGCACCGCTTCGTCCAGCGGTGCCTGGTAATCAGTGAAGAACAGGAACGGTGACGTGGACTGCCACGGCTCGCCCATGAACAGCAGCGGTATCATGGGTGTGAGCACGGTGAGCGCGGTGGCCATGCGCAACGCCGGCGGGTCCTGCAGCTGGCTCAGCCGCTCGCCGAAGGCGCGATTCCCCACCTGGTCATGGTTCTGCGCGAACACCACGAAGCGGGACGGCGGCAGGTCGCCGCTGGGCTCGCCGCGGACTTCGCCACGCAGGTCGGGCTCACCCTGCCACGCAAAGCCCTCGGCCAGGCAGCGCGCCAACAGTGCTTCGGCGCGGCCAGCGTACGCAGCGTAATAGCCCTCGTGCTCACCGGTCAGCAGAACGTGCAGCGCATTGTGGAAGTCATCGTTCCACTGCGCCTGGTAGGCGCCCCGCAGCCACCGTGCCTGGTTGCGCTCGTTTTCCAGCACCAGGTGCGCGTGCGGCACCTCGGCACGGATCGCATCGCTGAGCTGCTGCAGGAAGCGGTCATCATCGATGGCGTGCACTGCGTCCAGGCGCAGCCCGTCAAAGCGGTACTCCTGCAGCCACATCAGTGCATTGTCGATGAAGAAGCGCTGCACCTGTGGCTGTTCGAAGTCGATGGCCTCACCCCACGGCGTGCTGCGACCGCTGTGGAAAAAGCCCTTGGCATACTGCGCCAGATGGTTGCCCTGCGGCCCGAAGTGGTTGTAGACCACATCCAGCAGTACCGCCAGGCCGGCGGCATGCGCCGCATCGACGAAACGCTTCAGTGCTTCGGGTCCGCCATAGGCCTGTGCCGGGGCGTAGGGAAACACACCGTCATAGCCCCAGTTGCGGGTACCGGGGAACTGCGCCAGCGGCATCAGCTCGATGGCGGTGATGCCGGTCGCCGCCAGCATCGGCAGCTGCGCCGTCAGCGCGGCAAACCCGCCGGCTGCTTCCACGTGCACTTCATAGATCACCATGTCCGGCCAGGCGACCCCGCTCCAGTCCCGCGTCTGCCAGGCATACGCATCCTCGGCCAGGACGGCGCTGGGGCCGTCAACGCCCTCGGGCTGCCAGCGCGATGCGGGATCCGGCACCTCGCTGCCATCCGGCAGGCGGAAGCGGTAACGGTCACCGTGCGCAGCCGCCGTGCGGAGCAGGTGCAGACCGTCAGGCTGCCGATCCATCGGCAACGCTGTCCCGTGCAGCACCAGCAGCACCTGATCGATGTCAGGCGCCCACAGTCGGAATTCAACCATGCCTTTGTCCACCGGCCGCGCACCCAGACGCCCGGATGCGGTCATGCGACAACCTGCAGATACAGCGTGGACATCGGCGGCAGGGTCAGCCGCAGTGATTGCGCGTGCCCGTGCATGGGCCGTGCTTCGGTGGCAACCGCACCCAGGTTGCCTGCATTGCCGCCCGCGTAGTGGTGGCTGTCGGTGTTCAACCGCTCCGACCACAGGCCGGGCGCGGGTACGCCAACCCGGTAACCTTCGCGGCGCACGGGCGTGAAATTGCTGACCACCAGCATCGCCGGTGCCTCGCCGGACGGGTCCTGGCGGATGAAGGCGTAAACGCTGTTGCGGCTGTCGTCGGCCACACTCCAGGCAAAGCCACGCTCGTCGCGCTCATCGCGATGCAGGGCGGGCTGATGCAGCAGTTGTGCGTTCAGATCGCCGACCAGACGCATCAATCCGCCACCCTCGACGGTCGCAGCCTGGTCCCATTCCAGCTCGCGCTGATGCGCCCACTCGCCCGCCTGGCCGAATTCGCCGCCCATGAACAGCAGTTTGCTGCCGGGGTGTGCCCACATGAAGGCGTAGTACGCCCGCAGCTGGGCAAACTGCTGGGCCCGGTCGCCCGCCATCTTGTTGAGCAGCGAGCCTTTGCCGTGGACCACTTCGTCATGCGACAGCGGCAACACGAAACGCTCGGAGAAGGCATACACCAGGCCGAAGCTGATTTCGCTGTGGTGATGCGGGCGGTGTACCGGGTCGCGCTGCAGGTACTGCAGCGTGTCGTGCATCCAGCCCATGTTCCATTTATGGGTGAAACCCAGGCCGCCCTCGGCCACCGGGTTGGTCACGCCCGGCCAGGCGGTGCTCTCCTCGGCGATCACCAGCACGTCCGGAAAGCGCTCGCGCAGGGACTGGTTCATGCGCTGCAGGAAGGCCACCGCCTCCAGATTCTCGCGGCCGCCCTGTGCGTTGGGCACCCACTGTCCCTCAGGCCGGCTGTAGTCGCGGTACAGCATCGACGCCACTGCATCCACGCGCAGCCCGTCGATGTGGAAATGCTCTATCCACTCCAGCGCGCTGCCGATCAGGTAGGCCGAGACTTCATTGCGGCCATAGTTGTAGATCAGCGTGTCCCAGTCGGCATGCTTCCCCTCGCGCGGATCGGCGTGCTCGTACAGGGCGGTGCCATCGAAGCGCGCCAGGCCATGGGCGTCGTCCGGGAAATGCGCGCTGACCCAGTCGACGATCACGCCCAGGCCGGCCTGATGGCAACGATCGACGAAGCGGGCGAAGGCTTCCGGCGGGCCGTAGCGCGACGTCGGGGCGTAGATGCCCAGCGGCTGATAGCCCCAGGAGCCACCAAACGGATGCTCGCTGATCGGCAGCAGCTCGATGTGGGTGAAGCCCAGCCGGGTGACATGGGGGATCAGCCGATCCGCCAGTGCATCCCAGTCCAGCACCCCGCCATCCTCGGCGCGCTGCCAGGATCCGGCGTGCACCTCATAGATGGACAACGGGGCGCTGACGCCCTGCTGGCGGCGCCGTTGCAGCCAGGCATCATCATTCCATTGCATCGGCGCGGCCGACACCACGCGTGAGGCGGTGGCAGGCGAGCGCTCGGCCCAGCGCGCCATCGGGTCGAGTTTGTCGGGCAGGCTTTGGCCATCTGCGCCGATCAGGCGGAACTTGTAGCACGCGCCCGGCTGGACCCTTGGAATGAACAGCTCCCACACGCCGGCAGCATGGCGCAGCCGCATGGGGTGGCGGCGACCGTCCCAGCCATTGAAGTCACCCACCACTGCCACACGTTGCGCGTTCGGTGCCCAGACGGCGAAACGCACGCCCTCGATGCCTTCAACGGCCATTTCGGTGGCGCCCAGTGCGCGTACCGCTTCGGCGTCGCCCTGGTGGATGCGCCGCAGCAGCGCCTCATCCAGCAGTGGGCCGAACGCATATGCGTCGTGCACCTGCTCGACGCCATCGGGAAAGTGCAGCGCCAGCAGCGGGATCGCGTCAGCACCGGCGGGACCCTCAAAGAGACCCGCCAGATTCGTGCCGCGAAGATCCCAACGGCGGCCGCTGGCCTCGATCACCTCCACCCGCTGTGCGTTCGGCACCAGCGCGCGGATCACACGGCCACCGTTGCCATCGGCATGCGGGCCCAACCAGGCAAACGCATCGGCCGGGCGACCCTCCACCAGCGCCTGCATCTCGACCGCCAGCGGCGCGACCGCATCACCCTGTGACATCACCTCGTAGTCAAACGCCACCGAACCGCGTCCTTCGTCATTCATGCAGCCACCTGGCAGGTCTGCTGGTACAGCGCGAGGTAGGCCTTGCCGGCCGTCTCCCAGCCGCCCGGACGCAGCATCGCCGCACGTCGCATTGCATTCATCAGCGCCGGCAGCCGGAACGTGCGCATCGCCCGCTCCACGCAGCGGCGCAGCCCATCGGCGTTGGCGCCATGGAACAGGAAGCCCGTCACGCCGTCCTCGACCGTATCGACCAGACCGCCTGTCGCATGCGCGACCGGCAGGCAGCCAAAGCGCTGCGCGTACATCTGGCTGAGGCCGCAGGGCTCGAAGCGCGAGGGCATCAGCAGGAAGTCGGCGCCGGCGAACATCTGCCGCGCCAGGCCTTCGTCGAAGCCGATGAAGGCGCCGACCCGCCCGGGGTAACGCTGTGCCAGTGCCTGCACCTGCGCTTCCACCTGCGGCTCGCCACCGCCGATCACCACCAGCTGGCCACCGGCCGCCACGATCTGCGGGGCGACGTCGCAGGTGATGTCCAGGCCCTTCTGATGGACCAGACGCGAGACCACGGCGAACAGCGGGCCCGACGAGGGCTGCAGCCCGAAGGCCTGGCGCACGGCCTGCGCATTCTCTTCACGACCCGCGCACTGGCCGATGCTGAAGCGGGCCTTCAAGTGAATATCACGTCGCGGATCCCAGCTGGCGTCGATGCCATTGACGATGCCACTGAGGTGGCCACCGGCAGCGCGTCGCGCCAGCAGTTCGTGCAGGCCGCAGCCATCCTCGGCAGCAGTGATCTGCTGCGCATAGCGAAGGCTGACCGTGTTCAGGCGGGTGGCATTTGCAATGCCGCCCTGCAGGAAGGACATGTGGCCATGGAAATGCAGTTCGTCCAGATGCTCCGCAGGTACGCCGAGGGTCGGCGCCAGAGCAAACGGGAACAGGCCCTGATAGGCCAGGTTGTGGATGGTCAGCAGGGTCGGCACGGCGGTGCGATCCCAGCGCACATAGGCAGCGGCCATCGCCACCGGCCAGTCATTCAGGTGCAGCAGCTGCGGCGTCCAGTCCAGCCCGGCACGCCCGGCCGCCAGTTCCGCAGCGGCATGGGACAAGGTGGCAAAGCGCACCGCGTTGTCCTGCCATTCGCGGCCCTGCGCATCCACATACGGCGAGCCCTCGCGTTCATACAGCGCGGGCGACAGCAGCACATAGATCGGCAGACCATCGGCCTGGAGCGCCATTGCCACGGTGCAGGCCGGCAGACCGGCTCGCCCGGCGACGCGACCGACTTCACGAAGATGCGGCAGACGTTGCAGCACTTCGGGATAGCCAGGCAGCAGCACGCGCGCATCACAGTTGCTGCGTACGGCGCGAGGCAGCGCGGCCGCCACATCGCCCAGGCCGCCGGCCTTGATGAAGTCCGCCATCTCGGTCGCTACGAACAGCACCCGCTGCACCAGCGCCGGCAGTTCGATCGGCTGTGACGGGCCACGACGGGTGCCTACCGGCACCAGATCAAGGGCGGGCAGGACAGTCTCTGCAGCGGAATCGTGCAGGGAATCGGCGACAAGGTCGAGGGCCATGGTGAACTTCTCTGAATCAGTCAGGCAGGCGCCAGCCGCGCCCAAATGGGCGCCAGGTCTGGGAAGGAAGTCGTCGCGGAACGTGGGGGACGTTTGCGTAGGCTCTACGTGACTGTGCACTGTTCCATATCAAACAGCCGTGAAGTGATGGCGATTTGTTTGTGACAGCGCGTCATCAGTTCAGTACGCATCGTCACGTGCGCGGCGTAGTGACCGCTGCGTACGCGTATGGAACTGCGCGTTCATCCAGCCGGCGACGGATGCCCAATGACATCACTTCTGTAGAGCTGAGCCAACGCTCGGCTATGGAGCCGCGCATCAATCGCTGACAATGCGGCCGCCCACCATCCGGGCGACCTGCTGGCCGAACATATCCAGATCGTGCGGGTCGTGACTGATCAGCAGCAGCGGAATGCCGGTTCCATCCAGCACAGCCCGCAGTTCCTGCCGCAGGTGCTGGCGCAGGTCATGGTCCAGCGCGGCAAACGGCTCATCCAGCAGCAGCGCCTGCGGCTGGGTCACCAGGGCGCGCGCCAGCGCGGTACGCTGGCGCTGGCCACCCGACACCTGCGACGGCAGCAGGTCGGCCACGTGATCGATACGGAACGCGTGCAGCCAGCGCTCCACCGCGTCGATGCGCGCACCACGGCGCGGATTGAACCAGCCACGCTCCAGGCCGAAGGCCACGTTCTGGCGCACGCTCAGGTGCGGGAACAGCGCGTAGTCCTGGAAGACATAGCCCAGCCGGCGCCGTTGCGGCGGCAGGCTCACCCCGGTGCTGCTGTCGAACAGCGTCTGGCCCTGCAGCCGCACAAGGCCGCACTCGGGCCGCAGCAGGCCGGCCACCGCTTTCAGGGTCAGGCTCTTGCCTGCGCCCGAGGGGCCGAACAGCACCACCTGGCGCTGCGTGCACTGCAGCACCACATCCAGCACGAACTGCGGCGTCGCCGCCTGCATCGGCCGGTTCGCCTGCAGGTCAAGCCACATCGCGCAGCTCCTGGCGGCGTCCGCCCACCAGCCGCGCGGCCAGCAGCAGGATGACCATGCACACCAGCGAGGTGAGGATCACCAGCGCATTGGCCTTGCCGTCCTGCCCGGCCTGCACGGCCTCGTAGATGGCGATGGAAAGCGTCTGGGTGCGGCCCGGGATGCTGCCGGCCACCATCAGGGTGGCTCCGAACTCGCCCATCGCACGCGCGAAGGCCAGCAGCAGGCCGGCGAGAATGCCGCGCCAGGCCAGCGGCAGGGTGATGCGGAAGAACACCGCCGCCTCGGACACGCCCAGCGTGCGCGCCGCATTCTCCAGCTGGCCATCGACGCCTTCGAATGCCGCCCGCGCCGGCTTGAACACCAGCGGCAGCGAGGCCACCGCGGCGGCAATCACCGCCGCCTGCCAGGTAAACACCAGGTTGATGCCAAACCACGACTGCAGCCACACGCCGATCGGGCCATTGCGGCCGATCAGCACCAGCAGGTAGTAGCCCAGCACCGTGGGCGGCAGCACCATCGGCAGGGTCAGCAGCGAATCCAGCAGCTCACGTCCGGGAAAGCGCCGGCGTGCCAGCAGCGCACCCAAAGCAACGCCCAGCACCAGGTTGATCGCCGAGGCCCACCCAGCCACCTTCAGCGACAAGCCCAACGCGCTCCAGTCAAGATCCATGCCTCAGGGCTTGCCGAACCCGTGCCTGACCAGGATCGCCTGGCCCTGCGGCGAGCGGACGAAGGAGGTGAAGCGCTTCGCCTCTACCGCCTGGCTGCTGGCCTGGATCACCGCCAGCGGATAGGCGATGCGCCCGCTCACCGGCACCTCGAAGGCGCGGCGCACGCGGTTCGGCATCGCTTGCGCGTCGGTGGCATAGACGAAGCCGGCATCCACTTCACCGCGTGCCACGTAATCCAGCGACTGCCGCACGTTCTGGGTGTTGATGGCCTTGCCCTGCACCGCCGGCCACAGCCCGGCTTTCTCCAGCGCGCCCTTGGCATAGCGGCCCACCGGCACGCTGTGCGGGTTGCCCAGCGCGATGCGCTGCACGCCGGCACCGGCCAGATCCTTCAGCGCACGCGGTGCAGCCTTGGCCTGCGGCGGCACCACCACCCACAGCGCGTTCACCGCGAACACTACGCGGGTTCCGGGCGCCAGCAGCTTCTGCTGCTCGGCCTGGTCCATCGTGGTCTCGTCGGCCGAGGCGAACACATCCACCGGCGCACCGCGGCCGATCTGCTGCAGCAGCACGCCGGAGGCCGCAAAGTTGAAATCGACCCGGGTGCCCGGATGGGCCTTTTCATAGGCCGCACCCAGTTCGCGGAAACTCTCGGTCAGGCTCGACGCCGCCGACACCGTCAGGTCGGCCGCCCAGGCCGGCATCGCCGCCAGCACCCCCAGCAACAACAGTCCTGCACGCTTCATCAAGGGCTCCCGGGGCTATCAGTCTGTTTAGTATTCATCGGGCATTGCGAGCGCGGCCAGGCGCTCAGGTGGCAGTAGCAGCATGCTTCGAGATGCAGGAATCCGAAAACGCGCAGGTCATGCCGGCACCATACGCCACCCGGTTTCCACACCCCCATTACAAATATCAAACCGGTGACTCGGTGCTGCTGCGGCGGCTCACGCCGCGCTGGCGCACGCTGTCACGCACGTCCACATCGAACTGCAGCTGGAGCGTGGTGCCGTCATCCAGGTACAGTGCAAAGCCCAGCCCATCGCGGCACGGCAGGCGCCCGGCCAGACCGTCCACCGCCTGACGCGGCAGCACCAGCCGGCAGTAGGTGCCACCGTCGAGCAGCACCGCCTGGTCGCCGCCGTGCAGTGACACCGCCGTACCCCAGCCGCCGTTGCCGCCGAACCGGGTCAGGTTTTCGACCGACTCGCCGGCCAGCAGCTGTGCCAGTTCAGCCTCGTCCAGGCGCAGGCGCATCGTCTGTTCCTGCAACTGCACCTTCATGAGGCGACATCCTCCCACTGGGTGGGGGTATTGCAGTTGACCAAGGCGCTTTCGTCGGCGGGGGACAGGCGCACCGCATGTGCGCCGAGACGGCGTTGCAGGGCCTGCAGCGAACGCGGGCCAACGGGATCATGGATCATGCTTTCAAGGACTGTACGGCTTTCATCGTCCACATTAAACAGCATCGGAAGCGGATGACCGTCATGGATCGTGCAGCGGCCAGATTGCGCATCACGCAATTGCTGAAGCAGTCGGGGGGTCAGCCGGGGCGTATCCACCGGCACCACCCAGGCTGGGCCATCGGGCATCTGCAGGGCCACGCTGTACAGGCCGCCCAGCGGGCCGCAGCGCGCCACCCGGTCGGGAATGCCGTCGAAGGCGGGATAGCGACCGCTCACCCACACCTGCTCCGCACCTGCCAGCGTCAGCAGGCCGCGCATGTGTTCCAGCAGGGTCCGGCCCTGCCATGGCAGCATCGCCTTGTCGCGGCCCATGCGGCTGGACAGCCCGCCCGCCAGCACGATACCGGCCATCGGCGCGCTCATGACAGTGCCAGGCCCTCATCCACGCATGCCGTGGATCTACTTGTGGGCATGGTCGTGCACCGGCGTATCGTCGGCATGGCAGAGGCTGCAGCCTTCGGTCCATTCGCTGTCGCCATCCTGGTAATGCTCCTGCTTCCAGATCGGGCACTGGTGCTTGACCGCTTCGATCAGCTGCCGGCAGGCACGGAAGGCTTCATCGCGGTGCGGGCTGCCTGCGGCCACCACCACCGCCACCTCACCCACCGCCAGGCGGCCCTTGGCGTGGGCCACATACAGCTTCAGCTGCGGCCCATAGGCGGCCTGGACCTCGGCGGCCAGCCGCTGCACCTCGTTCAGCACCAGCGGCTCGAACAGGTCATAGCTGATGCCCAGCACCGGGCGACCCAGGTTGAGGTCACGCACCTTGCCTATGAATACGTCGATACCCCCGAAGCCGGGGTCGGACACCGCGGCGATGCCCTCGGACGGGTCGATCGTCGCCTGTGCGCGATCCACCACCTTCGCGATCGTGCGATGGCTCATCTCAACCCCCACTGACCGGCGGCAGGATCGCCACCCGGCCATCGGCCGGCAGCGCATCGTGGTCGCGCAGCACCTGTTGCTGGTCGGCGAACGCCGAATAGTCCAGCAGGCCGGCACGGAAGCCCGGCCAGCGCACCGGCAGCAGCTCGCGCAGCGCCTGGCGCAGGTCGGCAATCGTGGCCCCGGCGACGTCCACCGTGATCTCGCGGCTCGCATCCAGGTCGGAAAACGCACCAAACAACTGCAGGTTCACCTGTTTCATCAAGATTCCTCACTTACCAGCTGCACCGGTTCGTGATGACCCCAGCCATGCACCCGCACATACGTACCGGCTGCGGCCAGGTTGCCCTCGGCCTCCAGCACCACCCAGGCGTTGGCCCGCAGCATGGACATCAAACGGAACGACTCCTGGCCGGACAGCACGCGGGCGCTCAGGCGTCCCTGCGCGTCCACTTCCACCCGCGCACGGGCGTGGAAGCGCAGGCCATCGGGCTTGCGCACGTCTGCCTGCAACGGCAGCTGCAGTGGCGCTTCCGGGGCCAGCCCCAGCAGCCGGCGCAGCACAGGCTCAACGAAGAAGCGCTGGCCCACCGCCGCCGACACCGGGTTGCCCGGCAGGCCGAAATACAGCGCGCCGCCCGGCAGCACCGCAAACAGCAGCGGCTTGCCCGGGCGGATCGCCACCTTGTGGAAGATGATGCGCGCGCCGCGGTCACGCAGCGCGTCGGGCACGAAATCGTAGCGCCCGGCCGACACCGCACCGGTGCTGATCAGCAGCTGCGCACCGGCGTCCAGCGCCTGGTCCAGCACGGCATTGAAGGCAGCAACGTCGTCGCCCACCGTGCCCTGCCAGACCACCTCGGCGCCGGCCGCGTGCAGTCGCCCCACCAGGTAGGGGCGGTTGCTGTCACGGATCTGGCCCGATTCCAGCGCCTGCGCCGCGTCGATCACCAGTTCCTTGCCGGTGGCGATCACCGCGGCCTTCGGGCGCGCGATCACGGCCACATCCCCTACACCGATGGCGTGCAGCAGGGTGCGGGCGTTGATATCCAGCACGTCGCCGCCACGCAGCACGCTCTCGCCATCGTTTACGTCTTGGCCGCGCAGGCGCACGTGCTGGCCGGGCTTGACCTCGGCGCGCAGGGCGATGCGGATCGGGCGGCCCTCATGGCGCTGCAGGATCTCCACCTGCTCCACCGGCACCACCGTATCCAGGCCGGCCGGCATGCGTGCCCCGGTCATGATTTCCCAGGCGCCCTCGCCGCCCACGGCGCCGTCGTCGCCGGCGGCCTGCCAGCCGCGCACCGCGAACTCGGTGCCGGCGTCGAAAGCCTTGCCCTCGGAACGCAGCGCAAAACCATCCATCGCCGAGTTGTCGAACGGCGGCAGCGACTGTGGGCTGATGATGTCGCTGGCCAGGGTACGCCCTCCCGCATCGTGCAGGCGCAGGCGCTCGGCCGGGAGCGCCGAGGCCGCGTCCAGCAGGTGCTGCAATGCTTCGCTGTACGGGATCATGCCGCGCTCCCGTGGCCGCCGCCGTCCACCATTGCCAGCGCGTGGCCAAGTACCGGCGCCAGGATGTCCAGGCACTGCGCGGCAGCGCGCGGGCTGCCTGGCAGGGCAAACACCAGCATGCCGCCCAGCTGCACCACTTCGGCCCGGCTCAGCCAGGCCATCGGCGTGTGCTGTGCACTCAGCGCGCGCACCATCTGCGCCAGGCCATGCACCGGGCGTGTATCCAGCGAGCGCAGCGCCTCGGGGGTCAGGTCACGCGGCCCCAGGCCGGTTCCGCCGGTACACAGGCACAGGCGCACGCCACGCTCGGACAGCGCGCGCAGGCGGCCAGCCAGCGGTTCGATGCCATCGGCCAGTACCTCCGCCGACACCACCTCACCGCCCAGCGCCTGCAGGCCAGACACCAGCTTCGGGCCGGATGCATCGGCATAGGTGCCATCACTGGCGCGGTCGCTCAGGGTCAGTACCGCGCAACGGGCGCCTTCCAGGCCCCTAGGTGCACGCGGCTTGAAACGCGCCTGCTCGGCGTCGTCCATGCCATCGGGGTGCAACCACACGCCGCGCTTGCCGCCCTCCTTGAACAGCAGGCGGATGCCTTCGATGCGCAGCGCCGGCTCCACCGGCTTGCTCAGGTCGTACAGGGTCAGCAGGGCCGCATTGACACCGGCCAGCGCCTCCATTTCCACGCCGGTGCGTGCCTCGCTGGCGCACTCGCACCAGACGCGGATCGACAGCCGTTCCGGCACCGGTGCGCAGAACACCTGCACCAGCTCCAGCGGCAGCGGGTGGCACAGCGGCATCAGCATCGACGCCATCTTCGCCCCCTGCAGGCCGGCAATCTCGGCCATCACCAGCGCATCGCCCTTGGGCAGGCGGCGCTCGACGATCAGCGGGTAGGCCACCGGCCCCGCATGCAGTTCTCCCACAGCCACCGCGCGGCGACGGGTGATGCGCTTGTCGCGGACATCGGCCATGTGGAAGGCCGCGTTCAATTCCCCAGTCATGGTGGTGCTCATCCTCCAATCGAGGCCAGGTGCGGGGTGAGCCCGGTCTGGCCCTGGTGCAATCCGTGCCCGGCCGCTTTCAGGCCGAGCTGGGTGGTGATGCGTGCGAGCAGCTCGTCATGGTCGTCGTCGCTCTGCAGCAACGGCCGCAGCGGCACGCCGAAATCGCCGAACAGGCACAGCCGCAGGTCGCCCTTGGCGGTCACCCGCAGGCGGTTGCAGCCCTTGCAGAAATCGCGCGAATACGGCGCGATGATGCCCACGGTGCCGCGGTGCTGCGGGTGGCCGAACTCGCGCGCCGGGCCGGCATCGGCCGCCCGCGGGCGCTCCTTCCAGCCGGCGGCCAGCAACTGTTCGATCACCACGTCAGCGCGAAGGTGGTGGCGCTGGAAATAGGCTTCGTTGTCGCCGGTGCGCATCAGCTCGATGAAGCGCACGCTGAACGGGCGGTCACGCAGGTAGTCCATCCACTGCGGCAGTTCGTCGTCATTGAGCCCGCGCAGCAGCACTGCGTTGAGCTTGATCGACGGCAGGCCCAGCGCCTGCGCCAGGGCCAGGCCCTGTTCGATCTCGGGAAGGCGGTCGTGACCGGTGATGGTGTGGAAGCGCTCGCGCTGCAGGCTGTCCATGCTCACATTCAGCGCGGTCAAGCCAGCGCTGTGCCAGCCCGGCAGGCGCCGCGGCAGCAGGGTGCCGTTGGTGGTGATGGCCACCTTGCGGATGCCCGGCACCGCAGCCACGGTGCCGATGATCTGTTCCAGATCCTTGCGCAGGCTCGGCTCACCGCCGGTCAGGCGGATCTTGCTCATGCCCAGCGCCGCAAACGCGCGCACGAGGCGCGCAATCTCGTCCACCTGCAGGAAGCGCGGCCGGGGCTCGCCCTGGTAGCCATCAGGCAGGCAATAACTGCAACGGAAGTTGCACGCCTCGGTCAGCGACAGGCGCAGGTACGGAAAGCTGCGTCCGAATCCGTCGGTGAGTTGGCTCATGGCTGGTCCACCTTGTTGCTCCACCGTCTTGCCCTTACCCGGAATGGCCCGGACTTCCTCGCCTGCCGGAACAGTTGCCGGTCTACGCGGCGCGCCGTTCCATGGGGTGACTTGAAGTGTGGCAGCATGCAGCTTTCCGTGCAGCGGCTGTGTGACAGCCCTCATGAGGACGAACGATTTCCTGCAACTGCGGCACGCCGCAGGCTCGCCCAACCTCCGGTACGGTCGGGCCCGGACGAAGCCACCACCGGCTCCCGGCAGCGAGGACCCGCTGGCCATTGAAGGTGCCCGTGTGGCCCGCGATGCCGACCGCATCGTGGTCGCTGGGCATTCCTACCGATATGACACCAACGCCGGTAGAGTCGAGCTTGCTCGACTCCGGAAGAACAGTCGAGCAAGCTCGACGCTACGGCCATCTCCGTCCTGGAGCAGCACGTCGCCGCCCTCCCCAGGGCGCGGCAACCGCTTCGACCGGGATTCCGCCAACGAAGGCAACCCTGCACGTTTGACGGGTTACTGTGCCCATACTGAGGCGACAGCTTCATCGCGGATCCTCTGTGTTCGTCGGTGATACTGCCCCCTTCGTCGCACACGGGTGTTCCCTGAACCGAAACCGGGCTACGGTGCGGATTGACCCGCTCAGGACTACACCGACCCATGCAACGCTGGCTTCTGCTTGCCCTCGCCACCCTGCCCTTCACCGCTGGCGCCATCGTCATCCGCAGCGATGTGGATGAAAGCGCCTATCGCATCCCGGCCTCCGCCTTCCCGGCCCTGGCCGACATGCCCGGCGAAGGACACGGCGTGCTCATCGCGCCGCGCTGGGTGGTGACCGCCGCACACGCCGCGCCGATGGAGGGCATGGATGCCGAGGTGCAGATCAACGGCCAGGCCTACCGCGTCGAACACGTGGTCGTGCATCCGGGTTACCGGCGCATGCCCGATGCACTGGGCCAGGCGGCTCTGGCCTCCGGCAACCCGGGCCCGATCCACGCCTTCCTGGCCGCTTCCGATGACGTTGCCCTGATCCAGCTGTCCACGGCGGTCAGCGACGTTATGCCGGTTCGCCTCTATCGCAGGCAGGACGAAGCCGGCAGGATCGCCACGCTCGTGGGCAAAGGTGCCACCGGCACCGGCCTGACCGGGCTGGTGCCAGGTGCGTCTCACCGGGGGCAGCTGCGCCGCGCGGAGAACGCGGTCACCGGCGGCAACGACCGCTATCTCTGGTATCGCTTCGATGGCCCGGGCACCGGTCTGCCGCTGGAGGGGGTGATCGGCGGCGGTGACAGCGGCGGCCCGCTGATGATCCACGATCGCGATGGCTGGCAGCTGGTCGGTGTGGGCTCGTGGATCACGGCCGTCCCGGAGCATGCGCTGGAAGCGGGGTACTATGGGCAGGTGGTGCACAATGTGCGCATCTCGCGCTATGCCGATTGGATCGACAGCGTGATCGACGGCGAGTTGTCGCGATCGCCACGCTGAGGACGCATGCCGGCGGCATGCAATGCCGACGCCTGTCGCGTTTTGCACAGGTGTCTGCGGCACCAACGGCAGCAAGGGTTTGGATGGCTTGGCAGCGCTGCCAAAATGCCGGAATCGACGGGGTTTGCCGTCGATCTGCAACTTGTCTGATTGGCACTTTGAGGTCACGCCCGGCCGGTGTGCCCCCGGGAAGAGTCACGGGCCAATCTTCACTGCGCGGGCAGGCATGATCTGGGTGCGCTTCATGCAGCCCAGGCCGGACGCCGGGAAACCGTACTCAATGATGGCGTCCCCCACCTGGGTACCCAGCAGATGCCATTCCTGGTCACTGGTGCCATGCGGGACGCCCAGCACCAGGATCTGCGGGTAGCGCTCGCGCACGGTGGAAAATGGAATGCAGGGACCTTCGAGCGCGAACGCGATGGAGGCAACCCGGCCCTCCGCTGATGTGGAGATCTGCACGTCGCGGGCAACCAGCATCGGATCGATCCTGTAGCGATTGCCCGGCCCTGCGGAGGCCGCCGCCAGGATCGCCGACACGCCCGCCTTGCCGCCGGGGAGTGCCAGCGCCAGACGCTCGGTCAAGGCCCAGTACGCCTGCTGCGTTTCCCGCGTGGCGCGCGGCTCGACGGCGGTGGCAGTGACGGGCAACACTGCCAGCGCCACGACGGCGGCGCTGCAGAATCGCAGCGGCGATGTGCGCCAGGTTGCCAGGATCGCGTGCTTCATCTGCTGCCCCCTTCCGTGGATACCCTGAAAGCCGCATGCTGTGTGCCAGGCTTCGTTGCCGATGCGTCGGCTGCCCGCCCACAGTATGCAATGGTATCCTCCCGGGACGACGCGCATGGACGAACGCTCAGCGGAACACGTTGCGCGGGTCGCGCTGGCCGCGTTTGCCGGCTGGCTGTGCTTCTGGCCACAGGCAGGGGCAACGCCCTCGCCCACGGCGCAGGCGGCGGTCATTGTTTTTGCAGCACTGTTGGCCTTCCGTGTGTATCTGGCCCGGCGCAGACGCGCCGTCGACGCTGGTCGTGGCCACCTGTAGAGCCGAGCCATGCTCGGCTGCGTTCTGCTCTTCTGTAGAGCCGAGCCATGCTCGGCTGCGTTCTGCTCTTCTGTAGAGCCGAGCCATGCTCGGCTGCGGTCTGCGCGGACCAGTCGAACTGCAGGAGCAAAGCAGCCGAGCATGGCTCGGCTCTACAAAATCGGAGCAGCCGAGCATGGCTCGGCTCTACAAAATCGGAGCAGCCGAGCATGGCTCGGCTCTACAACAGCGGAGCCGTCGGCGTTACTGGCGCGAGCTTTCCAGCTGGGTGGTCAGCAGCCGTGTAAGATTCCGGCGTGCGAAATACCCCTGCAGCTGCTCGGCCTTGATCGTCCGCGCCTTCAACCTGGGCGCGCCATCGTCGCCATATTCAATGCGATAGCAGCGCGAGGCGCCGCAGAGCTCGGCCTGGCTGGCGGTGACGATGACCACGGTGATTTCCAGGCTGGTGAAAGCGTTGCCGGTCTTGATGTCCGGGTTCTCGGTGCCGGCGCGGTCGATGAGGGTGCGGAACCTGCCCAGGTCTCGCTCGCCGCCGCTGCTGAGCGGGCCGACGTTGGTGGCACGGCGGATGTCGTCGTCTTCGCTGGGCGTGGCCTTGCTCCAGTGCTCGGTACGCTCGGGGATGACCGCGCGCACGACCCTTCCGTCGGGCTCGATGAGGTCGATCACCACGTCCAGCAGGTAGACCGGCTCCAGGCCGAGGTTGGTCACGAAACAGTGCGCATCCAGGTGCCGGCCGGCGCCGGAGGTGATGAGGATCGAGGGCCGCTGCTGGCGGCGGTAGCTGCGCAGGAAGAAGTTGAGGTAGACCACCCAGATCAGGGCGGTCACGCAGGTCATCACCGCGGTCAGCAGCGGTGCGAAATGGAGCAGGTTCTGCAGCATCCTCGGTGGAACTCGTGGGCGTGGGGTAGCCCATGGTCGCGGTTGCGGTGCTTGTGGGTTGTGAAGTGGTCGGCGGCCACGGGTCGTGCGGCCATCCACGCATGGCGTGGATCTACCGGGCGGGCAGGCATGGCCCTTGTTGCGGCGGAACACTGCACCTACCATCGGACCGCCCTTTCCAATCCCTGCCCCGATGACGACCTTCGCTGAACTCAACGCCGCCCAGCTGGCCAACCACGCCCTCAACATCTTCATCG
Organism: Stenotrophomonas maltophilia; assembly: GCA_002364755.1. GTDB lineage: Bacteria > Pseudomonadota > Gammaproteobacteria > Xanthomonadales > Xanthomonadaceae > Stenotrophomonas > Stenotrophomonas maltophilia_AX. The sequence goes on along the minus strand of DEZI01000037.1, from coordinate 72,609 downwards.
CCGAGGGCCGCCACATCGAGGGTGCGCGCGTGATCTACCGTGCGCTGCAGCTCGACCCGCATCAGCCCGATGCACTGCGCAGCCTCAGCGATTTTCATGCGAACTCCGGCACCGAAGCTTTCTCGGCCGCCACCATGGAATACACCCTGTCCGGCGCGATCGAACTCGATCCGGAGGAACGCCAGAAGCTGGAAGCGCTGCATTTCCTCGATATCTGGACCTGGGGCTTCGCCCGTCACAACTCCGGCGAAGCACAGCTGGGTGCCGAGGCCTTCAAGAACCGTGGCGACTTCGAGGTCGACCACGCCGCCTACGCGGCCTTCCTCGGCACCATCGTGGAGCCGGCCGGCTCGCTGCAGGCTGCCTTCGAGGCCGCGCACCGCCTGTCCGGCCTGATGGCGGGCTTCCTGCAGCACGGCGGCAAAGACGATCCGGACCTGGACGATGTCCTGCGTGGCGAGGGTTTCGTTGAAACCGCCGAGTACCCGCAGTGGCTGCAGTCGTCCACCGACGATCTGGATGCACTGGACAAGGCCATCCAGGAGCAGCGCCAGAAGGGGTGATCCGGCGCCCCCTGCGGGTCAGTCGCCGGGCCTGGCCCGGCGCTGCCTCACTGCGCCAGCGCGTAATCCAGGCCCGCGCACACCGCCGCCACCTGGGCGTCGTTGCATTCCTGCGGGTTGGTACGCGGGCTGTCCGGGTAGACCTCGGTGGTGGTGGCATAGCGCGCGTCGGTGAAACCGGCGCATGCACCGATCGAACGCGACTCGCCCCAGACCACGCCCGGCGACTGCAGCGGCAGGCCCACCAGGTTGCCCTCGGCGTCGGCCGGGGCGATGTGGGTGATCGGCGCAACGGCCTCGATCAGCGCCTTCTGGAAACCGTGCTGCGGATCCTCGCTGTTGCCTATCACGTAGAAGCCATCAGGGATGGTGTCACGCTCGAATGGCTTGCCGTCGCGGGCGCAGCGCGCCGGGTCGAACTCGTGCAGGTCGCTGTCGGTGGTCTCGTGCAGGTCCAGGTGCACGCGGATGTCGGCCTTGCGCTCGGCCACCCAGCGCATCAGCGAGGCGGCCTCCTCGATCAGGCCGCCGTCACGGAAGCTGCGGTTCGGGTCGATCGCATCCGGGTTCCAGCGCTGGATGCGCTCGTAGCCCCACGGGCTGACGCACGGCGCCACGATCAGGTTCATGCGGCCCAGGTAGCGCTCGGCCTGCGCTTCGAGGAACTGCAGTGCGCCATGCACGCCGCTGGTCTCGTACCCATGCACGCCGCCAGTGATCAGGGCGGTCGGCAGCGCCGGGTTCCAGTCGTGGTTGACCACGGCAAACAGCGGGTAGTGGTCCGGGGCATAGTCGAGCTGGCCGTACTGGATCACGTCGAAACCGTCGTCCAGGCGCTCCAGGGCAGCCACCACATCATCGTGGTAGCTGCGCTGGCGCTGCTGGGCGGCCCGCCACTGTGCGCGTTCAGCATCGCCCCAGGGCTGGCCGGGGGTACCGATGGGATAGAACGGCGCGAGGGTCATGCAGGAGCTCCAGAAGGTCCAGTTGCGTTAGTGCAGCCGATCATTCTAAGCCGTCTGCCCGCCCCGGCCGAGACCCTCCCCTGCCGTGCTTGCCACGGGCCGCCCGCCCCCTTCATCCAGAGGCGGTCATCTGGTTGTAAAATCAACGGTTTTTGGCCCCTGGCTACTTGATGGCGAACGCCGCGCAGCCGGTCCTGGGTGGACCGGAGTTCCTCCGCCTGCTTGCCCGTCTCAGCGACGGTGCGATGCCGGCCAGCAGTCCCGCCCTGACCGATCGCCTCGGCCAGTGGGTGGACTGGAGCCGTGCCGTGGCCCTGTCCGGGGCGCTGGACGGCCGCCTGCCCGAACCGGGCGAGGCCGCCGAAGCGGCGGAGGACCTGCTGGCCGACTGCGCCCAGGCCGAGTCCAGCCTGCTGGCCTCGATCCGCGAGGATGCCGAGGCCGAGCGCCTGCTGGACCTGGCTGAGGCCGCCGCGCAGGCCAACTTCGCCTCGCTGCGCCAGCGTTACCGCGTGCTGCAGCAGGCCATCCAGACCGCCACCGGACGCCTGCGCGGGCGTCTGCGCGACCAGCTGGTGCAGGCCTCGCCGGAGCTGGCGCGGCTGGCCGAGGTCGACGCGGTGATGGAACAGACCCTGACCCCGCGCGAGCACAGCCTGCTGGCCACCGCACCGACGGTGCTGGCCGCCCGTTTCGAACGCGTGCACGGCCAGCCCGGCTGGCGCGCGTCCTTCCGCAATGACATGCGCAGCCTGCTGCTTGCCGAGCTTGAACTACGCTTCCACCCGATCCATGGGCTGCTTGCAGCCCTGCGCTCCCACTGACCGGAACACCATGTCCAGAACTGCATTCCACGTCGTTGTTTTCCTTGTCGGCCTGCTGGCCGTGTGCTGGATCGGCATCGGCTACGTGGCGGTGCACCCGCTGGGTGCGGCGGTGGCGGCGATCATCGCGGCCTGCTACATCGCCGGCGGCGTGGAGCTGTACCGCTATCGCCAGGCCAGCAACGGGCTGCGTACCGCACTGAACGACCTGGGCACGGCGAAGGACGCCCTGGCGCCGTGGCTGGAACGCGTGCCGGCGGGCCTACGCAACGCCGTTCGCCTGCGCGTCGAAGGTGAGCGCACCGCCCTGCCCGGCCCGGTGCTGACCCCCTACCTGGTCGGCCTGCTGGTGCTGCTGGGCATGCTCGGCACCCTGCTGGGCATGATGGATACGCTGCGCGGCACCGGGCTTGCGCTGCAGAGCGCCACCGACATGGCCGCCATCCGCGGCTCGCTGGCCTCGCCGGTGCAGGGCCTGGCCGTGGCCTTCGGCACCTCGATTGCCGGTGTTGCCAGCTCGGCGATGCTCGGCCTGCTGTCCGCGCTGCTGCGCCGTGACCGCCTGCAGGTCGTGCAGCAGCTGGACCGCGCCATTGCCGGCGAGCTGCACCCGTATTCGCAGGCCTGGCAGCGCGCCGAGTCGCTACGCCTGCTGCAGGCCCAGTCGGCCGCCCTGCCCGCACTGGTGGACCGCCTGCAGGCGATGACCAGCGCCTTTGAACAACACAGCACGGCCGCCAACGAGCGCCTGCTGACCGGCCAGTCCGACTTCCTCACCCACAGCCAGGCACTGCAGGAACGACTGGCGGTTTCGCTGCAGCAGTCGCTGCGCGAAGGGGCCGAGGCCAGTGCCGCCGCCATTGCCGGTGCGCTGCAGCCGATGGCGGAAACCACGCTGGCAGGGCTGGCCAACCATGGCCAAGCGCTGCATGCGCGCGTCGAAAGCGCCGTGCAGCAGCAACTGGCCGGCCTCAGCGAAGGCTTCGAGCGCAGCCGCGTGGCCACCGAAGCGAGCTGGGCCAGGATCATGGCTGAGCAGACCCAGGCCCAGCAGGCGCTGGTGGCCGATCTGCGCCAGCACCTGCAGGCCTTCAGTGACGGCCAGTGCGCACAGGCTGAGACGGTGCTCGCACGCATCGGCGAGCGCCTGCAGGCCGACGCCGCCGGCAACACCGAAGCGTGGCGTGCCGCCGCCGAACAGCAGCAGGCGGTGAATGCCGCGCTGGTGGAGCGCCAGCAGCAGGCCCTGCAGGCGGTCGGCGCACAGCTGGATGCGCAGGCACAGGCGCTGCTGCAGGCATTGGACGATCGCCATGCCGCGGGCCAGTCGCTGCTGCAGGATCACGAGGCGCAGCGTTCGCACGACTGGCAGGCCGCACAGGCCGCCGCCGCCAGCGCGCATGCCGAACTGCATGCGACCTTGGAGGCGCGCGAACAGCAGCGCCAGGCGGGCTGGGATGCTCTGGCCGCCGAAATGCAGCAGGCGCACGTCGCCCTGCAGACCCAGTTGCAGGCCGGCGACGAACAGCGCCTGCAGCAGTGGAGCGCGGCACTCGACGCCATCGCGCAGGGCCTGGCCGAGCGCCAGCAGCAGGTCTGCGAGACCCTGGCCAGCACCGCGCAGCAGATCGGCGAGAACGGCCGCGCGCAGGCCAGCGCCACCCTGGCCGAAGTCTCCACCCTGCTGCAGACCGCCGCCGACGCCCCAAAGGCTGCGGCCGAGGTCATCAACGAGCTGCGCAGCACCCTGTCCGAGAGCTTGGTGCGCGACAACAAGATGCTGGAAGAACGCGGCCACCTGCTGGCCACCGTGCAGACGCTGCTGGAGGCGATCAACCACGCCTCGCACGAACAGCGCACTGCCGTGGATGCGCTGGTGGGCGGCTCGGCCGAGCTGCTGGAACGCGTCGGCAGCCGCTTCACCGACCACATCGCCGCCGAGACCGGCAAGCTCGACGGCATCGCCGAGCATCTCAGCGGCAGCGCAGCGGACGTCGGCCAGCTGGCCGGGACCTTCGGCGCCGCGGTCGAGCAGTTCGGTGCGGCCTCCACCGAACTGTCCGGGCGCCTGGAACAGATCGGCGGCGCGCTGGACGCGTCGCTGGCCCGCAGCGATGAGCAGCTGGCCTACTACGTGGCGCAGGCGCGCGAGGTGGTCGACCTCAGCCTGCTGTCGCAGAAGCAGGTGATGGAAGAGCTGCAGCAGCTGGCCAAGCGCCGCGGCAAGGCCGGCAGCGCATGAGCGACGAACTGGAGGTCGACGGCGGCTCGCACGCCCCGATCTGGGCGGCATTCGGCGACCTGATGTCGGTGCTGCTGGGCGCCTTCGTGCTGATCCTGGTCGGCGTGGTGGCGGTGCAGCTGGAACTGTCGCAGCGGCTGGACCAGGAAGTGAAGCAGCGCCAGGCCGAGGCCAAGCGCCTGCAGACGCTGGAGCAGGCACTGGCTGGCCCGTTGGCCGCCGGCCGAGTGACCTTGGTTGATGGCCGCATCGGCATCAGCGGCAGCGTGCTGTTCGCGCTCAACTCGGACCAGCTGCAGCCGGAAGGCCAGGAGCTGCTGCGCAGCCTGGCCGCGCCGCTGGCGGCGTACCTGGGCTCGCGCGAAGAGATCCTGATGGTCAGCGGCTTCACCGATGACGCGCCGATCCGCGATGGCAACCGCCGCTTCGCCGACAACTGGGAGCTGTCCGCGCAGCGTTCGCTGACGGTGACCCGCACGCTGATTGCCGATGGCGTTCCGGCCGATGCGGTGTTTGCCGCCGCGTTCGGCAGCGAGCAGCCGGTCAGTTCCAATGCCGATGAAGCCGGCCGCGCGCGCAACCGCCGCGTGGAGATCGCGCCGATTCCCAAGCCGAAGGCCGCTGATGGCAAGTAAGCCGCCGCCGCGGGAAGGCCTGCGCGCACTGGTGCGCGACCTGGATGCCGGTTCGCGTAGCCTGGCGCATTACCCGCAGGTGCCGATGCTGGACCAGGTGCGCCGCGAGTGGAGCGCGCTGCGCAGTGAAGTGCAGGTGCGCCGCTCGCTGCGCGCCGAGGCCCCGGCCGATGGCGGCCCGTTGAATTCCGCGGTGCTGGTGCAGCGCATGCTGGACACGATGCAGGCCACCAGTCCCGGCTACCTGCGGCACTTCATCGATTACATCGACACGCTGTCCTGGCTGCAGGCGCTGCAGGATGGTACGGCGACCGCCGCGAACACCGCGAAGCCTAAGCGCACGCGCAAGCCCCGTACTGCGGGATAGGCGTCTGGTAGAGGCCAACCTTGGTTGGCGCCAAGCATCCGTCGATTTGCATGCCATGACACGAATGCCGCGGTAGAGCTGAACCATGCTCGGCTTATGGGCGAGGCGCAAACAATTGCGCACCTTTGATGCTCGTCTCGAGTCTTCGTGACGCAGCCGGATTGAACGTGCGCCAAGCCATCTCTCGAACGCATACCTGTAGGAACCAATCGAGTCCGTGAAAAATGAACTCAACTCGATTTGCATCCCGCAGCAATGTCCAACTCATTCACACCCAACTCACCAAGTACGAAGTCCATTGCCTCAGGCAGGGTATCGAATGATCTTCGGATGTACCGCCTGTAGAGATCTGTAGCATCCTCATAGCCGTCGAGGTATTCATCAAGGCCCACGTGCAAGACCCTGCCGTGGAGCTTTATGAAGAACTCTCTCTTGTAGGTCTCATCACCCTCAACAAATTCGCGGTCCAGCCAGAGGCGTTTGCGCTGCGCCAAGTGCCTTCTCACTATCTCTAGTTGATATCGCATACCCCGCCTCCAAACCGCCCGCAACTGTGCATTGATTTACCCGGCATATTCAAACATGCATGGAATTCCTATCCAAGCGTGAAATTCATGAGTGCGCGACTGGTACAGGACTGCGGATTGAAGCGCTGCAGGTAGCAGCCTGAAGCGGCGCCGCATGTATCCTGCTGGCCGAACAATCGCCGATGCTTGGGCGACGGACGCAGCCATCACCGAGTCATTTGCGTCAACTTACAAGCTGTCTTCCCCACTCCGGCCGATGGCGGCCCGTTGAATTCGGCGGTGCTGGTCCATCGCGCCATTGGTTGACGGTAATGACCTGATTGGGCGCTTGGCAATGACGCCGGATGAGCAATGACCCCAATGTCTGCCCGCCCTAATTGAATGCGAGCTGCAGCCCAGCAAATGCAGACTTCAGTGGACGCTAGGCTTCTCGAGCTCCGCGGGCCGCTCAACCACGCCGAGTTTTTTTCTTGGCCCTTCACTTGAACGATCCAGCATCGAAACACTCCAGGACCTGGCTCGTTCTACGCTGGGCACCGCCCTGCCGGAGTCTTATCTGGACTTCCTTTCACGTCACGATGGGCTGATGGTAGAGGGAGTTTCTCTCTACTTGAGCATTCCACGCTCCTGCCCCGATGGTGGGTCATCCCCTGCTGGGGAAAGCGATATGGATTGCTATGGCTTCGCATCCGGGACCGGCAGGTATCAGGTCCTCGACAGAGTGGCATTCTATAACGTCTATAAGGAATCCGAGTCCTTCGACGGGCTTCTCTCCCACATACTCGATCTGATCGAACAACACGGCTGACCGCAAGCTGGGCTGGAGGCAATCGAAGCCCGTACCGCGGGCTGAGCCCCCGGTAGCAACTGTCTTGTTAGGCGGAGGCCATCTGGGCCTTCGTCCCGCTTGCGGGCGTTGAGGATCACCAGCAACTTGCGCATCACCGCGACCAGGGCCGCCTTGCCCGGCTTGCCTTGGTTGGCGAGGGATTCGAAGAATTCCTTGAGCCTGGGCTCATGGCGTTTGGCGGTCAGCGCTGCCATGTAGAGCGCTTCGCGTACAACGGCACGGCCGCCGGTGATGCTCCGTCGTCCTTTCCAGGTACCGCTTTCGCGGCTCATGGGGGCAACACCTACCAAGGCCGAGATGGCTTTCCCACTGAGTCGGCCAGGAGCGATGCGATTGATGGAATCGAGCTGCTTTTTGCTCATCTGGATCTCGCGCAGATGTTGATTCAGCATGGAAATCAGGCTGGGTTCGCTGAACGCGCGCATGCGCTGATGCTCACTCACCCGCATCTGCACCAGATGGCGTCGACGCTGGCACAGCTCACTCATGCGGCGCTGCCAGGCCGCTGGCGGGACGTAACGGGTCAGCTTGAGAGCGTCGGCCATGTTAGCCAGAACCATGGTGTCAATGCGATCGGTCTTGGACTGACGGAAGGCCTGTTCATGGACAGCCACATCCAAATTCTCACCGCTGACATCGATCCCGATCCCAAACATGGGGCAACTCCGCTAAGCTGACAGGATCGAGAGCTCCCCCAGCTTGCCCAGTCTTATCAGTACGAGTGCCAGCTCGATCAACTGTCCGGGCGGATCAGGGAGAATCCGGCGCGGAGATCCTTGCTACAGAGCGATCGAAAAGACCTAGAGGCGAACGGTCGTCCGCGCCGGGCTCTCGGCACCTAAGGTGCCAGACTCGGAAGAGATAAGAGCCGAGCGTAGGCTCGGCTCTACAACATCGCGAGCGTTCGAGGCATCCGATCCACAGCAGATCAGCCGCGCAGGGTGGCGCCGCCGTCTACGTAGAGGTCGCTCATCGCTACGTGGCCGGCCTGGTCGGAAAGCAGGAACATCACCGAATGGGCGATGTCCTCCGGGGTGGCCAGCTTGCGCAGCGGGATGCCGGCCTTGTAGGTGTCCAAGTTGCCTGCAATCACCCGCTCGGCGCCCTGCGCGTCGTCCCACATGCCGGTCTGCATCGGGGTCAGGGTGGAACCCGGGGCGACGATGTTGCAGCGGATGCCCAGCGGCGCCAGCTCCAGCCCCAGGCAGCGGGTGAACATGGTGGCGGCGGCTTTCGATGCCGCGTAGGCGGCCATGCCATGCCGCGGGACGCCGGCCGCATTCGAGCTGACGGTGACGATCGCCCCCTGGCGCCGCGGTGACATCACCCGCGCCAGCGCGCGGCCGACATGGAACACGCCATTGGCATTGGCCGCGAACACGCGTCGCCAGTCCTCATCGCTGGTGCCGGCCACCTCACCCACGTGCAGCACGCCAGCCACGCTGGCAGCCAGTGCAATCGGGCCAACCGCCGCCTCGACATCCGCCACCACCGCATCCACCGCCGCGCTGTCGGTGACGTCCAGCGCACGTGCATGCACGCGCGCATCGTCCACCTCAGGACACTCACGATCCGTCGCCACCACCGTGCATCCCGCATCGGCCAGCAGCCGCACCAGCGCAGCACCGATGCCACCGGCGGCGCCGGTCACCAGCGCCACGCGCCCTTCAAAACCGGTCAACTGCATGCTGCGATCTCCTGCTCTTCATCCCACTGCCGCAGCCGTGTCGACAACCACGGCGCCAGCTGTGCGACCGCGTCGCGGCCGGTCAGTTCGGCGTGCAGGTACGGCAGTTCCAGCGCCTGCACCTTGCGCGCATGCGCCATCCACAGCGCCGACTGCAGCTGTGGCCGCGCATGGTGGTCACGCCCCGCACGCACATGCACCAGCGTTCCGTCATACGGGCGATGGTGGTGCTCGCGGATCAAGCGATTGGTCCCAGTGACGGCACGTACCACCCCATCCAGCACCACATCCGGCAGGCGGCCCAGCGCACTGCCGCCACGGCGCAGGAAGGCGAGGATGCGCTCGCGGCTGTCCAGCTCCGGGTGGGCATCGGGATCGTGGCCGGCAATGGCCAGCAGCGCGCGCAGCGCCGTGATGGCGTCCGGTTCCGGCTCGGCCCGCCAGCATTCGCTGGGATAGGCATCCAAAAGCACCACCTCACCCACACCGCGGCCGATCTCATGCAGGCGCACCGCCATGGCCTGCGCCAGGATGCCGCCCACCGACCAGCCCAGCAGATGCACCGGCCCCTGCGGTTGCAGTGTGGCGATGCGGCGCACGTAGTCGTTGGCCATCACCTCGATGCTGGACGGCATGGCCTGCTGCGGATCCAGCGCCGGCGACTGCAGGCCGTAGACCGTGCGCGCCGGCTGCAGCGCGCGTGCCAGCGTCCGGTAGTTCCAGGCAATGCCACCGGCCGGATGCACCACGAACAGCGGCGGCGCGGCATTTTCCACCGTGGCCAGTGCAATCACCGGCCCCAGCGCGTGGTCGGCCAGCGCCGGTGGCTCGGCGATGCGTGCGGCCAGCGCGGCGACAGTCGGCTGCGCAAACAGTGCACCCAGACCGAGATCGCAGCGCCAGCGTTGTTCGATGGCCAGCAACAGGTGCACGGCCGACAGCGAATCGCCCCCCAGGCTGAAGAAGTCCGCGTCCGCGGCGACGGGCAGCTCACGGCGCAGCGCACCTGCGAACAGCTCTGCCAGTTCCTGTTCCAGCGGCGTGCTCGGCGCACGTCCGGCGACCTCCTGCTGCGGCGGCTTCGGTAACGCCGTGCGGTCGAGCTTGCCGTTGGCCGTGACCGGCCAGTCGTCCACGCCGACGAAGGCCGACGGCAGCATGTAATCCGGTAAGCGCATCGCGAGATGGCTACGCAGCACCGCGGCATCCGCGCACGACGAGGGCACATAGGCCACCAGCCGCGCATCGTCCGGCGTGTCGTGGCGCAGCAGCACCTCCACCCGGTCCATGCCGGGCAGTTCGCGCAACGCGGCCTCGATCTCGCCCAGCTCGATACGCAGGCCACGCAGCTTGACCTGATGGTCGCTGCGGCCGAGGTAATCCACCGCGCCATCGGCGCGCCAGCGTGCGACGTCGCCGGTGCGGTAGATGCGCTCCCCGGGCAGGAAAGGATCGGCCAGGAAGCGCTCGGCGGTCAGGTCATCGCGGCCCAGGTAGCCACGTGCCAGCTGCACGCCGCCCAGATAGAGATCACCCGGCACGCCGACCGGCAGCGGCTGCATGCGCGCGTCCAGCACATACAGGCGGGTATTCCACACGGGGAAGCCGATCGGCACCGGCCGCGAGCGGTCCTCGGCCGACGCCGGCCACCAGCTCACATCGACCGCGGCCTCGGTCGGGCCGTACAGGTTGTGCAGTTCCGCCTGCACCCGGCCGTGGAAGCGATCACGCAGCGTGGCGTCCAGCGCCTCGCCACTGGTGAACACCCGCCGCAGCTGCAGGCCCTCCGATGCCGGCGCGGCAAGGAAGGCGTCAAGCATGGACGGCACAAAATGCGCGGTGGTGATCTCATGGCTGCGGATCAGCCGCGCCAGCTCGGTCGGGTCGCGATGCGCCTCCGGTGCGGCCAGCACCAGGGCGGCGCCACACAGCAGCGGCAGGAAGAATTCCCAGACCGACACGTCGAACGTGGCCGGGGTCTTCTGCAGCACGCGGTCATCGGCGGTGAACCCGTAGTGCTCGCGCATCCACAGCAGGCGATTGACGATGGCCCGGTGCTCGATGACCACGCCCTTGGGCTCACCGGTCGAGCCGGAGGTGTAGATGACATAGGCCGCATCGTCCGGCGATGGCTGGCGCCAAGGCGCGGCGAAACTCAGTGCGGTCCACTGCGTGGGCGCCAGCACCGGCACCCCGCCCAGCCGAGCCTGTACGTCGGCCTCGGCCAGCGCGCAGACCGGTCGTGCCGAGGCGAGGATGCGCGCCAGGCGTTCATCGGGATGGGCAAGATCCAGCGGCAGGTAAGCAGCGCCGGCGCGCAGCACGGCCATCAGCGCGATCACCAGCTCCGGCGAGCGCGGCAACGCCACCGCGACCACGCTGCCCGGGCCGACGCCCAGCGCGCGCAACTGGGCGGCCAACGCAAAACTGCGCGCTTCCAATGTCCCGTGATCCAGTGCGGCGTCACCGAACACCAGCGCCGTCGCCTGCGGGTCACGATCCATGCCCTGCTGCAGCAGCTCCACGAGGGTGGTTTCGGGCAGCGCATGGGCGGTGGCGTTGAAGCCGTGCACCGTCCGCTGCGCCTCCTCGGGCGTGGCCAGCGGCACGTCGGCCATATCGGGCGACTGCAGTGCGGCCGCCACGAAATGCAGCAGCCGCGTGCCATGCGCCTGCACGTCGTCGCGGCTGTACAACGCGGGATTGGCCTCGATCTCCAGGTCCAGCAGGGTCTGGCCGTCGCCACGGAAGCCCAGGGTCAGGTCATCCACCGGGCCGGTGCACAGCACCTCCAGCGTGGCCTCGACGCCGGGCAACGCCAGCGGCCTGTAGAACGGCTGCACGTTCACCAGTGGGCCGTGCAGGCGCTGCTGCGCACCGACCAGGCCAAGGTCACGACGCAGCTGTTCGCCACGGTAGCGCCCGTGCTTGCGCCCCTGGCTCAATTGCCGGCCGATGCCACGCACAACGTCTTCGACGCTGCCCTCGCCCGCCGCGACCCGCAGCGGCAGCACGTTCATCACCATGGCCGGCACCCGCGCCGAGGCATTGCCGAGGCGGCCCATCCAGGGCACGCCCAGTACCACTTCCTCGGCCGCGCTCATCCGCCGCAGGTACTCGGCCGACAGCGCGGCCAGCACGTCCGGCCACGGCTGCATCCAACGCGCCGCAGTCTGCAGCAGCAGGTCGCGGAAGGATGCATCGAGCGGCTGCACGAAACGCAGCGCATCGTCGCTGGCCGCTACTGTCCCGGCCAGCCCCGCACCGGCTGGCGCACCCTGCAGTTGTTCGCGCCACCACTGGCCCGCGAGGCCGCGACGGGGATCTGCACGATAGGCGGCGTCATCGGCCAGCACGCCGGCCAGCGGCGGCAATGGCTCGCCCTCGCGTCCCGCATACAGCGCACACACCCGGTCACTGAACAACGCCATGCCATAGCCATCGGCAGCCAGGTGGTGCACGCGCAGGTACCAGACCCAGCGCTGCCCACCCAGATCAAACAGCATCTGCTGGCTGATGCGGTCACGGCTGGGATCCACCGCTGCCAAACGGTCGGCCTGCATCGCGGCACGCGCCACGGCTGCAGGATCGGCCTCAGCCGACACATCGCGAAGCGACAGCTGCGGCACATGGGCAGCGTCGTGCCACTGCAGCGGCTGGCCGTTCTCGCCCTCGGCAAAACGCAGCGCGAAGGCCTGCGCCTCGGCCGCCGCCTGGTTGGCTGCGGCCACGAATGCGACGACGTCCAGCGCACCCTCGATCCACACGGCATGGGCCGTATTGAACGAGGGGTTGTCCGGTGCCAGGCGCTGGGCATACCACAGGCCTGACTGCGCCTCGGTCAGTGCCACCGGCGTCGCCAGCCCCGCGGCGCTCATGTCTGCTGCGCCGCCTGCAGTTTCTGCACCACCGCCCACCAGTGGCGCAGCGTGCTGTGCTCGGCCAGCTGCGAGAACTCCAGCGGCAGCCCGGTGTTGCCCCAGGCCAGGACCAGGCCGAGCATGCGCATCGAATCCAGGTCGAGGTCGATCAGGTTGTCGTCCTCGCCGATATCGGCCGGCTCGCAATCGAGCACGCGCGCCACGTCGGCCCGCATGCGCTCAAGGTCCAGCACGTCCTGGATCGTAGCCATCAGAGCACCTCCAGCAGCTGTAAGGTGGTCATCGGTACGCCACTGGTGCGGGCGATCCAATGCAGGGCCTGGTCATGGTCGGCGCGCGAGAAGTCGGCGACCGCATCGGCGGCGATGAATGCCTCGATGTCACGCTGGAAGGCCTCGACCACGGTGGCCGTGCAGCCGATATGCGCATACACCCCGGTGACCAGCAGCTGGTCACGGCCGCGCACGCGCATCAGGGTTTCCAGGTTGCTGCGCTGGAAGGCGCTGTAACGATGCTTGACCAGCACGTGCTCACCCGCCTGCGGGGCAAGTGCATCGATGATCGGTTCGTGCTCCTCGCCGCGGCGCATGCCCGGGCCCCACAGGTCGGCCTGCAGGCCGCGGTCACGCCGGTCCTGGTCGCCATGCTGGGCGGTATAGAACACCGGGATGCCGTATGCCCGGCAATGCGCCAGCAGACGCGCGATGTTGGCCACCGCCGGCTGCAGCGGCTCGGTACCGGCGTCGAACGCCGCCAGGAAATAGCGCTGCATGTCATGCACCAGCAAGGCGATGCGATCACGCTGCGGCCGCCACAGGCCGCGCGGGACCGGCAGTTCGGCGGCGGTCGGCAAGGGGTATGGGGTAATGCGGGGCAGCGCCATCAGCGCGTTCCTCCTGTCTGTTGCAGATGACGCGCACGCAGCTGCGCGCGCAGTTCACGACGGCTGATCTTGCCGACCGCCGTGGTATCGAAACTGTCCACGAACACCACCTGGTCGGGCACCTTGAACGCGGCCAGGCCGCGGCCACGCATCCACGCCTTCAGCGCGGGCCCCTTGATCGGCTCACCCTGCTGGATGACGAAGGCGCAGCTGCGCTCTCCCAGGTAGTCATCGGGAATGGAGACCACTGCCGCATCGAACACGGCGGGATGGGCCAGCAGATGGTCTTCGATCTCTTCGGCGGAGATCTTCTCGCCGGCACGGTTGATGTGGTCGCCCGCGCGGCCCTGCACCACCAGGTAGCCACCCGGCAGCTGCTGCACACGGTCGCCGGTGCGATAGAAGCCGTCGTCGGTGAAGGCGCGCGCGTTGGCCACCGCATCGTTGTGGTACGCGCCGATGGTGTAAGGGCCACGGGTCAGCAGATGCCCCACCTCGCCTTCGGCCACGGGCTGGTCGTGGTCATCGACCACGCGCACCTCGTCATCCGGGCTGATCGGTCGCCCCTGGCAGGCCACGACCAGCTCTTCGGGGTCATCCAGCCGCGTGTAGTTGACCAGGCCTTCGGCCATGCCGAACACCTGCTGCAGCGTGCAGCGCAGACCGTCGATCACCCGCCGCGCGGCTTCCGGCACCAGCTTGGCACCGCCCACCTGCAGCACCTGCAGGCTGGACAGATCGTGCTTGCTGGTCGCCGCGGCCTGCGCCCACAGCAGGGCCAACGGCGGCACGAGGCCGCAGCAGGTCACCCGTTCGCGGGCGATCAGCGGGAACGCGGCATCCGGGCCGGGGCGGGGGCTGAGCACCACGCGCGCGCCGGCATACAGCGCGCCGAAGAAGCCCGGCGAACTCATCGGGAAGTTGTGCGCCGCCGGCAGCGCGACCAGGTAGACGCTGTCGCGGTCGATGCCACAGATCGCGTTGCTGGCCCGGAACGAATAGATGTAGTCGTCGTGGGTGCGCGGGATCAGCTTGGACAGCCCGGTGCTGCCACCGGAAATCTGCAGGAAGGCCACCGACTGCGAGTCCGGATCGGGCGGCAATGCGCGGCGGTCACCCTGCAGCGTATCCAACGCAATGAACCCGTCCGCCTCGCCATCGATGACCACGTGCGCGATGCCCGGCACGTCCGCCTGCAACGCACGCGCCAGTCCGCGGTGGTCGAAGTTCTCATGCACGTCGGTGGTGATGTAGGCACTGGCTTCGGCCTTGCGCGCGAAGTGCACCAGCTCGGTGAGGCGATGCGCCGGCAGCACGTACACCGGCACCAGGCCGGCACGGAACAAGCCGCACACGGTAGTGATGAAGCCGGCGGTGTTGCCCAGCTGCACCAGCACGCGGTCACCCGGCTGCAGGCCCAGGCCCAGCAGGCCCGCGCCGATGCGGCCTGCTTCGTGCCACAGCTGCGCATAGCTCAGGCGCACGTCACCGGCCACCACCGCGATCTCGTCGGCGTACCGCTGTGCCCGCTCACGCAGGAAGGCCGGGAAGGTCTCGCCGCGCCAATGGCCGGCGGCACGATAGCGCGTGACCCGATCCTCGGGCCAGACCTGCTGCAGCGGCAGCCGCGGGGAAACAGCGTTGTTCATGGCACGGGCTCGATCAGGGCCGCCGGGTCATGCACACCCAGGGCGTTCAACAAGGCAGTGAATTTGGCGCCGGTCTCGGCCGCTTCGGCCTCCGGCTGCGAGTCGGCGACGATGCCGGCACCGGCGAACAGCCGCAGCTGCGTGCCCTGCAGGCGTGCGCAGCGGATCGCCACGAACCAGTCGCCGTCACCCTGCGCGTCCAGCCAGCCGACCGCACCGGCGTAGAAGCTGCGCGGCACCGGCTCCAGCTCGCGGATGCGCTGCAGTGCGGCCTGGCGTGGCGTCCCGCAGACCGCTGGCGTCGGGTGCAGTTCGGCCAGCAGCGTGGCGGCAGGCGTGGAGGGATCCTTCAGCGCGGCATGGATGCGCGTGCCGAGGTGCCACATGCTCGCCGTGGCGTGCAGCACAGGCTGTGCCTGCGCTTCGACGCGGCTGCACCACGGCACCAGGCCATCGACGATGGCCTCGACCACGTGGCGGTGTTCGTCATGGTCCTTGCGCGAGGCCAGCAGCGCCTGCGCGACGCGCTGGTCTTCAGCAGGATCACTGCTGCGTCGGGCGGAGCCGGCCAACGGATGTGACAGCACCTGCGCGCCGCGCTTGCGCAGCAGCAGTTCCGGCGTTGCGCCGACCAGCCACGCTGGCGGCTGGCCCGGCTCGACCGGCAGCGGCACGGCGTAGGTCGCCACCGAGGGATCGGCACCCAGGCGTGCCAGCAGCCTGTCCGGTGCCACGGGAAGATCGGTGTGCGCCAACAGGCTGCGCGCCAGCACCACCTTGTGCAGGGTGGCATCGGGCGCACGCATCGCCTGCACGGCAGTGGCCACGGCCGCCGCATAGTCCTGCGCCGTAGGCTGCGGCTGCAACGCCCCGCGCAGGGCCGGCGCGGCGACATGCTGCGGCCGCAGGCCGGGCAGAAGACGCTCCGGTTGGTACAGCGCATCGTCGGCACGCGGCTCGAACGGCACCGCCCCCACCAGCAGGCCCGGGCCGCCGCGCTGCTGCGCGAAGAAGGCATCCACCCGCTCGGCCAGGCTGGCCAGCGCACCGGTCGGCAGGCTGGCGCGGCAACCGCGTGCATGCAGCTGCTGGTCAGCGTGCTGCAGCAGGAACAGCGCGGCCTCGTCGGCGTGGTGGGCAGGTGGCGGCGCAGCCTCGGGCCACGCCCCCTGCATCAGCGAATCGTTCATGCGGTCTCCTTTGCGCGATGGGCCATGGCCAGGCCGCACAGCAGCAACAGCAGCACGCCCACCAGCAGATGCGGCAGACTGGCGCCCGCGCGATACAACAGCGTGCCCAGCATCGGGCCGGCGACCATGCCCAGTCCCTGCGCGGCGGCAACGGCACCGGCAGCCGCGCCCTGTTCGTGTGGCTGCACCGCATCGGCGGCCAACGCCTGGAACGAGGGGAAGACAAAGCCCATGCCGAACGCCGCAAACGCATACGCCGCCGGCAACTGCCAGGGCTGCTGCACGGCCGCGACCGAAGCGAAGCCGAGCCCGGCGATCAGCGCACCAATCATGATCCAGCGGCGCGGATGCGCCTCCAGCGTCATCACCAGCACCTGCGCCAGGATCAGGCCGACGCCGACGGCAGTCAGGGAGATGCCCGCCATGCGCGCGCCGGCGGCGGGATCCAGCGCGAAGCGATCAATGGCGAAGAAACCCACGGTGACCTGCGCGATGGTCACCGAGACCATGCCGAGGAAGGCCGCCAGCTGCGGCAGGCGCAGGCGGGCATCCAAACGCGACATCGGTGCGCGGGCACGTGCCTGTGCAGCGGCCACCGGCGGCGTGGCCGGCAGACGCCAGGCGATCAATGCCAGCGAGAGCAGCGGCAGCATTGCCGCCACGTACAGCGCCAGAGAGAGATTGCGATACGCCAGCCACCCCGCAGCGGCCGGGCCCAGCACCATGCCCAGCGCATTGGCACTGCCCAGACGCGCCATGAACTGCGCACGCTGCCCGGTGGGGGCCTGGTCAGCGATGAGCGCGGCGGCCGTGGGCGGCACGGCCGCATAGAACAGGCCGATCAAGCCGCGTGCACCCACCAGCACCAGCACCGACACCAGCACGGGCGGCACCACCTGCAGGGCAACATCGATGAACACCGCCAGGCCGATGTAGATGACGGTGTAGGCGGCCATGGCCAGCAGGAGCACGCGTTTGCGGCCGATGCGGTCACTCAGCCGGCCCCAGGGGCGCGCGGCCAGCATCCACAGCACGCCGGCGGCAGTGACCGAGAGGCCGGCGTGCCACTCGGACAGGCCGAGCAGGCGCACCACCGGCCCGATCACCGCCACGAACGACATCATCGCCATCGTGCCGATCAGCGCGGCAAGGACCAGGGCCGGCAGACCGGCGACGACGGGACGTGCATGCATGGAGAACCAACCGTTTCAAAGAAGGCGCCGACCCCGGCAGGGGTGATGGCACCATCAAATGATAACGGCTCGTATTTGCATTTGATACCCATTCGCTTGAATGACCGGGTAACGAAGCGTCTCAGCGGGGGCTGCGCAGCTCCAGCAGGCCGCGACGGCGGAACCACCACTCCAACGGCAGGGTCACCAGCGGGGGGATGGCCGCCAGCAGCGCCAGCGCACTGGCCCACCACGGCCAACGCAGGCGGATGGCGGCAAACAGGGTGACTGCGACATAGACCATGAAGGCCACGCCATGCAGCGGGCCGAACACTTTGACCAAGGCAACATTGGCGTAAGGGCCGTACTTCAGCCACATGCCGATCAGCAGGCCAGCCCAGGTCAGCGCTTCGATGAAGGCGACCACGGCGAACAGCCGCCCGGTCGGATGCATGGGGTTACATCGGGTCACGCGCGGCTCCGGCAACAGAATCAAACGCGAATGATACGCAGATGCACGCGTCCAACGGTAGCGCCGGTCCATGCCCGGCGATTGCCACATCATTCTCTGTGTCCACCAAGATCGGCACCCACCAGAGCAATCTCCCGCAACACCTCATCCACGCGGCGCCCGTTGTCGACCAGGCTGAACATCACATGCGCCACGCCCTGCGCGTGCACGCGCTGCAGATAGGCCTGCAGCCCATTGCGGCCCACCTTCAGGCCCAGCGGCAGCGCTTCAGCCGGTGCCTGCGGATCCGCCTGCAGGTCCAGCAGCATCGACTGCACGAACGGCTTGGCTACACCAGCGCCGTGCGCCTGCTGCCACAGCCCGATGCGCCCTTCCTGCGCCGCCTCTTCGCGATGATAGGTGGCCCAGCCTTCCGCTTCGCGGGCGATCCACTGCAGGCTCTGCCGCGCCGTGCCGACCACCAGCATCGGAATGCGCGCCTGCGCTGCCGGCAGCACGTCGAACCCACCGGTGGCGTCGCGCAGCCGCCCCCGTCCGGTCTCGTCCGGCGACAACGCCGCACGCAGCAGCGCCCAGCGCTCGCGGAACGTGGCCGCCCTGCCCTCCAGGTCTTCACCGAACGCCGCGAATTCTTCCGGACGATCGCCCGATCCGAGGCCCAGCACGAAACGACCGCCACTGATCCTGTCCAGGCTCAATGCGGATTTCGCTACGTGCAGCGGATGGCGCAGCGGCAACACGATCGCAGCGGTGCCCACCGCAATACGGGTGGTGGCACTGGCCAGCAGCGCAAGCCAGAGGAAAGGATCGTCCAGCGCGGTTGACGTGGCATCAGGGCCCTGCGGCACCATCAACGGGACATCGCGTGTCCACAGCGCAGCAAAACCAAGATCGTCAGCCAGGCGCGCGATGCGTTGCGCTTCGGCAACGCCGGCAAGGCCGTGCGCAGCAACCGGCGTCATCAGGCCCAGGCTCAGGCCGTGCTGAGGGAACACCCGTGCATGGGCCGCATTGAAGTGGTTCATGCGCCGAGCTTATCGTGTGCGATGCACCCGCACGTCATCATGGAAGGAACACTGCATGCACCGCATCCGCCCCGCCCGCCCCGACGACCTGGCCGCGATCAGCGCCATCTGCATGGCCGCTTTCAGCGAAGCCGTCGCGCCGTCACTCAGCGCACAGGGGGTGGCAACGTTCACCCAGGTGGCCGCGGCCGATGCCTTCGCCGAGCGGCTGCAGGGAGACAACCACATCCTGATCGCCGAGCAGGACGGCGACATCGTCGGTGTGATCGAGCTGAAGGAAGGTCGCCACCTGGCGATGCTGTTCGTCGATCCCCCCTGCCAGGGCCAGGGCATCGGCCATGCCCTGCTGCAGGCCGTGCTGCCGCAACTGCGCACGCCGACGATGAGCGTGCGCGCTTCGTTGAACGCGGTATCGGCCTATCAGCGCTATGGCTTCGTCATCGATGGCGAGGTCGGCGAGTTCAATGGACTGGTCTACCAGCCGCTGAGCCTCGCCGCCTGCTGATACGTCGCCGTGCGAGCGGTCAGACGAACATGCCGCCGGATGCTTCCACGCGCTGGGCATTGACCCAGCCGGTGGACGGCGACAGCAGTGCCACCACCACCGGACCGATATCGTCGGGCAGGCCCGGGCGACCCAACGCGGTGATCGACGAGACCATCGCATTCACCTGCGCATTGTCACGCACGTGGCCGCCACCGAAATCGGTCTCGATCGCGCCCGGGGCCAGCGTGTTGGCGGTGATTCCGCGCGCACCCAGTTCCTTGGCCAGGTAACGGGTGAACACCTCGATGCCGCCCTTCATCAT
Source organism: Stenotrophomonas maltophilia (assembly GCA_002364755.1). GTDB lineage: Bacteria > Pseudomonadota > Gammaproteobacteria > Xanthomonadales > Xanthomonadaceae > Stenotrophomonas > Stenotrophomonas maltophilia_AX. The sequence goes on along the minus strand of DEZI01000037.1, from coordinate 52,868 downwards.
CGCGTAGGCCGAGCTGCCCGGCAGCGAGAAGCGGGCGAGGCCGCTGGACACGTTGAGGATGCGGCCGCCATCGGCGATCAGCGGCAGCAGCGCCTGGGTCAGGAAGTACGGCCCCTTCAGGTGCACGGCCACCGCGTAGTCGAACTGCGCCTCGGTGGTCTCGGCGATGGGTGCGTACAGGCCTTCGCCGGCATTGTTGAGCAAGCCCTGCAGGGTGGTCACGCCCCACTGCTGCAGGGCATCGCGCAGCTGCGTGGCGAAAGCCGGGAATGCCGCACTGTCGGCCATGTCCAACGGCAGCGCCAGGGCGCGGCGGCCGAGCGCCTGCGCCTGCTGCACGACCTCGGCGGCGGCATCGGCCTGCGAGCGGTAGGTGATCACGATATCGGCACCGTCGGCGGCGAGGGCGAGCGCGGCATTGCGGCCGAGGCCGCGGCTGCCACCGGTGATGAGGACGACACGGGATGAAGTAGTCATGGCGGGCACCTGTCTGGGAGGAAGTGTGGCCAGACTATTGGGATTGCCTGCACGCATAAATCGCGCGATCCTGATTTTACTGTTCAAGACAGACGAACAATACATGGACCGCCTCGACACCCTGCGCGTCTTCCTGCGCGTCACCGAACTGGGCTCGTTCACCCGCGCCGCCGACAGCCTGGGCCTGGCCAAGGCCAGCGTCTCGCAGGCCATCGCCCGCCTGGAGGCCGAGCTGGGCACCCAGCTGCTGCACCGGACCACGCGCCGGGTGCACCTGACCGCCGACGGCGCGCAGCTGCAGCAACGCGCGCACGACCTGCTGGACGACATGGACGAACTGCAGAACCTGTTCCGCCACGAGACCAGCGAGCTCAGCGGCCGCCTGCGGGTGGACATGCCTGGCGGCATGGCCCGCAACCTGGTCATCCCGCAGCTGCCCGCCTTCCTCGCCCTGCACCCGGGCATCGAGGTTGAACTGAGCGCCACCGACCGCCGCGTGGACGTGGTACGCGAAGGCTTCGACTGCGTGCTGCGGGTCGGTACCCTGGATGACAGCAGCCTGATCGCACGCCCGCTGGGGCAGATGCGCATCCTCAACGTGGCCAGCCCGGCCTATCTGGCCGCGCACGGCACGCCGCGCGAACTGGCCGACCTCGACGACCATCTGCTGGTGCACTACGTGGGTACCCTGGGCCAGCGTTCGCCCGGCTTCGAGTACTTCGATGGCCAGCGCTACCAGACCTGGCCGATGCGCGGCGCGCTGACGGTCAACAGTGCCGATGGCTACAGCGCCGCCGCGCTGGCCGGGCTGGGCATCATCCAGGTGCCTGAAATGGGCGCGCGCGAAGCGCTGCGCGACGGCCGCCTGGTGGAAGTGCTGCCGCACTGCCTGGCCGAGCCGATGCCGGTGAACCTGGTCTATGCGCAGCGTCGCCACCTGCCACGGCGGGTCGAGGCGTTCATGACCTGGCTGGCGGGCCTGCTGGCGGCGGAGATGCGCGCGGCGGGGTAAGCGTCGGCATATACCGGGCCGCAAGCCAGTCATAAGCAAACTGCATCAGCACAGGCGGCCGGGCTTCCTACAATGGCCCTTCACCCCGTTCCTTCGAGATGCTGCCGATGCGCGCTGCCTTTCCCCTGTTGCTGCTGGCCACCGCGCTGAGCGCCTGCTCTCCCGCGCAAGCGCCGGTGGCGAGCGCGAAGGCCGCCGAAGCCGCGCCGGCAGCGGCCATTGCCTGGCGCCAGGGCGATGTCGACGATGCCTTCAACGAAGCCGCCGAGACCGGCAAGCCGGTGCTGCTGTACTGGGGCGCGGTCTGGTGCCCGCCGTGCAACCAGCTGAAGGCCGGCCTGTTCAAGGATCCTGCCTTCATCGCGCTGACTGGCAAATTCGTGCCGGTGTACCTGGATGGCGATGAGGAAGGCGCGCAGGCCTGGGGCGAGCGCTTCGGCGTGCGCGGCTACCCGACCCTGATCGTGCTCGACCCGCAGCGCAACGAGATCACCCGCGTGGCCGGTGGCAACGACGCCGCCGAACTCACCCGCACCCTGACCGTGGCCGCCAGCCGGCGCAGCGCCGTGGCCGAGACTCTGGCCACCGCCCTGTCGAGCCCGGCCACGCTGGGCGCCGAAGACTGGCAGGTGCTGGGCGACTACGGCTGGGAAGTGGATGCGAACCGTCTGGCCGGCCAGCGCAAGGCCGACCAGGTGCTGCGCAAGCTGGCCACGGCCGCGCCCGACGCCGCCCTGCAGCGTCGCTTCGCCCTGCTGGCCCTGGCCACCGCGGAGAAGCCGGCCACGCCGCCGACCGAAGTACGCGAGCTGCTGCAGGCGGTGCTGGCGCAGCCTACCGAAGTACGCCGCAATCGCGAGCTGCTGCGCTATGCCGGCGCCAACCTGGTGAAGCAGGCCAGCGCGGGGCCCGCCAGCAGCAATACGCTGGGCCAGCAGCTGCTAGTGGCCCTGGACCGCGCCGATGCTGAGCGTGGCAACCGTGCCGATGATGCGTTGTCGCGCGCACTGACCGAAGTCTCGCTGGCCCGCCAGCAGCAGCCCGAAGGTGCACTGCCTGCGGCGCTGGTGCAGCGGGTGAAGCAGCAGGTGACCGCCGCCGATGCCGCTGCCACGGACGCACACGCGCGCCAGGCCACCATCAGCAGCGCGGTCTATGCCTTGCGCGAAGTGGGTGATGACGCCGGCGCCGAGGCGCTGTTGCTGGCCGAACTGAAGCGCAGCGAGCAGCCGTACTACTACATGCCCGAACTGGCCGAACTGACCGAGAAGCGCGGCGATACGGCGGGTGCGCTGGAGTGGCTGAAGCGTGCCTACGACGGCGCACAGGGCCCGGCCACGCGCGTGCAGTGGGGCGTGTTATACGTGGAGGGCCTGCTGCGGCTGGCCCCGGACGATGCCCCGCGCATCGAACAGGCCACCGATGCCTTGATTGCCGAGCTGCAGGCGCAGCCGTCGGGCTACCACCAGCGCACGAAGCAGCGTTTCGAGCGGCTGGCGCTGCAGTTGAAGGCCTGGGGTGGCAAGCACCATGGAGCGGAGACGCTGGCGCGGTTGCAGCAGCGGATGCAGCAGGCGTGTGGCGAGCAGATCGACAGCGCGTGCCGCGGTTGGTTGAGTTGATCTCCGGTAGCGCCGGGCCATACCCGGCGAGCGTGGCGACTGAAAGTGCCGGCCGCTGGCCGGCAACCCGACCCTCCCTGGTTGCCGGCCAGCGGCCGGCACTACCCCAACCCCTTGACCTCAACCAAAGTTGAGGTGCGATAACAGTCTTCCGGAGGCCAACCCGCTGGCCTTCCCCACGGAGACTGTTGCAATGCCCTACTCGCTTCCCTCCCTCCCCTACGCCTACGACGCCCTGGAACCGCACTTCGATGCGCGCACCATGGAGATCCACCACGGCAAGCACCACCAGACCTACATCAACAACCTCAACGCCGCACTGGAACAGGCCGGCATTGCCGACACCCCCGTGGAAACCCTGATCGCCGACCTCGACGCGCTACCCGAGTCCGTGCGCGGCGCGGTGCGCAACAATGGCGGTGGCCACGCCAACCACAGCCTGCTCTGGACGGTGCTCAGCGCCACTGGCAGCACGCCGGATGCCGAACTCACCGCAGCCATCGACCGCGATCTCGGCGGCTTCGCAGCCTTCAAGGACGCCTTCAGCAAGGCCGCGCAGACCCGTTTCGGCAGTGGCTGGGCGTGGCTGACCAGCGATCGCGACGGAGGCCTGCAGGTCGAAAGCAGCGCCAACCAGGACAGCCCACTGATGGGCGCGGCAGTCGGCCTGTCCGGCAATACGCCCATCCTCGCCCTGGATGTCTGGGAACACGCCTACTACCTGCACTACCAGAACCGTCGCCCCGACTACATCGGCGCGTTCTTCAACATCATCGACTGGGCCGAGGTCGGCCGTCGCTACCGCCAGGCGCGCGCCTGATGGACGCCGGCGGCAGTGCCTGTGCCGGGCAGTGGGCGGGGATCTTCCCTGCCCCGGCGCCGGCGCCCTCGGTGGACCTGCCGCCGCGCGCCCTGCGCCGGCTGCTCGGCCACTACCCGACCGGCGTCGCCATCGTCACCGCACGCGACGCGCGGGGACACCCTCACGGGCTGACCATCAACTCGTTCGTGCCGGTCTCGCTGCAGCCGCCGCTGGTGCTGTGGAACCTGGCCCTGCATGCGAAGAGCCTGCGCGTGTTCCAGCATGCGACCCGCTTCACTGTCAGCGTGCTGGGTGCCGGGCAGCAAGCCCTGGCACGACGCTTCGCCGATCCGAGCGTGCGTGATCGCTTCGACGGCGTACCGTTGCTGGAAGACGAGGAAGACACACCGCCGCGTATCGCCGGTGCGGTCACACACCTCACCTGCAGCCGCCACGCGCAGTGGCCGGTGGGCGACCACCTGCTGCTGGCCGGCCGCATCATCGAGGTGCAGGAAACCGGTGGCGCGCCCTTGATGTTCCATCGCGGCCGCTTCCTGCCCGGGCCGCCTGAACTGCTGCATGAGGTACAGCCATGAACATCGAAGCACTGGAAACCATGCTCGCCAGCGGCAAGGACAGCGCGCTGCTGCGCTTCGGCCTGGGCAAGAGCTGGCTGGACGCCGGCCAGCCCGTGCACGCCGCCACCCATCTGGCACGCTGCGTGGCGCTGGATCCTGAGTATTCGGCGGCGTGGAAGCTGCTTGGCAAGGCGTGGCTGGCCGGTGGCCAGCCGCAGGCGGCGCGAGCGGCGTGGCAGCGCGGGCTCAGCGTGGCCGGCAGCAAGGGCGACCAGCAGGCGCGCAGGGAAATGCAGGTATTCCTGCGCCGGCTGGACCCCGCCCCGCAGGACGGCGATCCGCCGGCGGTGCTGGCCAAAGCCAGCTGAAGCCCTCAGCCCGCGTTGGCGGGCGCCGGTGCCGGCAGGATGTCCGGCATCGGCAGGCGGCGCGGCTTGCTCGGGAAGGCATGGCGCAGGATGCGCCAGACCACCTGCGCGAACTGCCGCGGCAACGAGCCATTGTTGTAGTGCTGGCCGTAGCGGCGGCAGATCTCCTTCACTTCCTTGGCGATGGCCGCATAGCGGTTGGCCGGCAGGTCCGGGTAGAAGTGGTGCTCGATCTGGTGGCTGAGGTTGCCCGACAGCACGTTGATGATGAAGCCGCCGCTGATGTTGGACGAACCGCGCAGCTGGCGCAGGTACCAGTGGCCGCGCGATTCATTGCGCAGGCATTCCTTCGGGAAGGTTTCCGACTCGGCGGTGAAGTGGCCGCAGAAGATGATCACGTAGGTCCAGACGTTGCGCATGCCGTTGGCAACCAGGTTGCCCAGCATCACCGGCAGGAAGAACGGACCGGCCAGCAGCGGGAAGAACACGTAATCCTTCAGCACCTGGCGGACCATCTTGCGCGCCACCGGACGGGTCTGCAGCCACATCGCACGGCTGCTGATGCGCCCCTTGAACCAGCGGCCCAGGCGAAGGTCCTGCGCGGCCACGCCCCACTGGAACAGCAGCGCGAAGATCGGCGCGATGATCGGCTGCATCAGGTAGAACGGCGACCAGCGCTGTTCCGGGAAGATGCGCAGCAGGCCGTAGCCGATGTCATCATCCATGCCACGCACGTTGGTGTAGGTGTGGTGGCGGAAATTGTGGGTCTTGCGCCAGTTGTCGGCGGTGGCAACGATGTCCCACTCATAGGTGTTGCCGCTGAGCTTGGGGTCGCCGGTCCAGTCGTACTGGCCGTGCATCACGTTGTGGCCCAGCTCCATGTTTTCCAGGATCTTGGCCAGCGCCAGCAGCAGGGTGCCGGCGATGCAGGCCGGCCACAGCAGCGCTGCCCAGAACAGCGGCGAGAGCGCGCCGAGGAACAGCAGGCCACGACCGAGCACGCTCGACCAGCGCACGGCGGCGGCCACGCGGCGGATGTAGCGGGTGTCGGAGGCGCCGAGGCTGCCCAGGATACGGTCACGGATCGCGTCGAGCTCGGCACCGAAGGCGTTCATCTCGGCGGGGCTCAGGGCACGGTCGGAAGCGCGGGTCATGGCAGCAGGTCCTCAGAGATCCAAAGTCAGGTCGGTGGTCGGTGCGCTCACGCAGATCCGCACCGGCTGCGCCGTTTCGGACTGCATTTCACCGGTGCGCAGATGGCGGGTGGTGCCACTGACGCGGTCGCAGGTGCAGCTGTTGCAGATACCCATGCGGCAGCCGTGCTTGGGCTTGATGCCCTGGGCTTCAAGGCTTTCCAGCAGCGAACGGCCGCGCGCGACCTTCAGCTGGCGGCCGCTGCGGGCCAGAGTCAGGGCGATTTCACCGGCGCTGTCGGCATCGCTGAGCGGTGCCGGCGGAGTGAAAGCCTCGGCCTGGAAGCCGGCGACCTGGTGCACCAGGCGCTGTCGCGCGGCGGCGACGAAGCCATCCGGGCCGCAGGCCAGTACGTGGCGCTGCGCCAGCGGGGTATCGTCGCCAGCCACGGCCAGCGAATGGGTATCGATGCGCGCGGCCATCACCTCGCCCTCGCGGGTGGTCAGCAGGTGCACGCGCAGGTTCGGGGTGGCCGCAGCCAGCGCCTGCAGTTCATCGCGGAACTGGAAGGCGGCGGCGTTGCGTTCCCAGTAGAACAGGTCCACCGGCGCCGCCAGCGGGCGCTGGCAGGCCTCGCGCAGCAGGCTGCGCATCGGCGTGATGCCGCTGCCAGCGGCCAGCAGCAGCACCGGTGCAGCGGCCGGCATGTGGAAATCACCAAAGGCCGCATCCAGCCTGAACAGATCGCCCGGCCTCGCATGGTGGACCAGGTGCTGGCTGATGGTGCCGCCCTCAACCGCCTTGACGGAAATGGCCAGCTCGCGGGGGCCCAGCGCGGTCGGGCTGTAGCTGCGGCGCAATACGCGCCCTTCAAGCTCAACACCCAGGGTGATGTGCTGGCCGGCGCGCATGCCGGCCCAGTGCCGGTTGCAGCGCAGGACCAGCGTGGCGGCGCCCTCGCCGGCCGGCTCGCGCCGGACCAGGCGGGCCAGGGGCTCGCGCAGGGTCCACAACGGATTCAGCTGGCCCGCCCAGAAATCGAACAACGTCGGCGACAGCCAGCGGTACGGGGAAAACAGGGACGGACGGATCACAGCGCTCATGGGCGCACTATACGGCCGCACACACACCTGTGTATACATGTGTATATTGCTCCGGATTGGGTATGATTCAGCCTTGCCCCTCCGGAAGTGCCATGGCCGCCGCCACAGTTCTGTCGCCGCCCGAAGAAGCCAACAGCCCGGCCCGCCGTACGGTGAGCCGCGAGGACCTGTTGGCCGCCGCGCTGAAACTGATCGGCCCGCACCGCAGCCTGTCCACGCTGAGCCTGCGCGAAGTCGCGCGCGAAGCAGGCATTGCCCCGAACAGTTTCTACCGGCAGTTCCGCGACATGGACGAACTGGCCGTGGCGCTGATCGACGTCGCCGGCCGCTCGCTGCGCACGATCATCGGCGAGGCCCGGCAGCGCGCCACCTCCAGCGCGACCAGCGTGGTGCGCGTGTCGGTGGAAACCTTCATGGAGCAGCTGCGCGCAGACGACAAACTGCTGCACGTGCTGCTGCGCGAAGGCGCGGTGGGCTCGGATGACTTCAAGCACGCAGTCGAACGCGAACTGCACTACTTTGAAGAAGAACTGCAGCACGATCTGGTGCGCCTGGCCGCACTGGACGGCGCCAAGCTCTACAAGCCGGAACTGGTGGCCACCGCCATCACCCGCCTGGTGTTCGCCATGGGCGCCACCGCGATGGACCAGCCGCCGGAGAAAGACCCGGAGCTGGTCGAACAGATCTCCACGATGATCCGCATGATCATCGTCGGCGCCCGCACCCCTGCAGCGTTCCGCCGCGGCAGGTAAACGTGTCGACCAAGGTCGACACCCACCAGAGCAAGACGCCGTTCCGACAGCGCGCGGGAAACTGTCGAAGGCGGGGTGGGTCCGGTTGAGGGGGCGTGAGCCGCATGGATGCGGCGACCGAGCTTACAGGGACGTACTTGCAGCGCCCCCTCAACCGGACCCACGCCGCCATCCCACGGATAGCCAGCTTTTGAAGTTGACGTTGCCGTGGCTTGAAGCAGGTGCAGGGCTGCAAGCCCTGCGCACAAACCTCAGCCCTCAGCCTTCCTCACGAACGCCTGGAACAGCGCCAGCGTCTGCTCACTCACATGATGCTCGATGCCCTCGGCATCACGCCGCGCTGTATCCGGGTCCACGCCCAGCGCCAGCAGGAAGCGCTCCACGGTCTGGTGCCGTTCGCGACTGGCATGGGCCAACGCCTCGCCTTCCGGGGTCAGGAACACGCCGCGGTACGGGCGCTGCACTACCCAGCCATCACGGGCCAGGCGCCGCAGCATCTTCGCCACCGTCGGCTGGGCCACGCCCAGGCGGGTGGCTATATCGACCTGGCGCGCCTCGCCCCCGTCGGCCAGCAGGTCGGAAATCAACTCCACGTAGTCCTCGACCAGCTCCATCCGGTGTGCCTCGCGCACCTGCCGGAAGCTCTCGACCTGGCGCTCGGCCTCGATCAAGGGGGGGGTCTTTGCCGATGTCGAAGCGCCTGTCTTGCCCACGCGAGTGCCTGTCCTGCCGATGACTTCCGGATCTGAACCTGAATTCTGGACCAGTGGCGCAGCAAAGACGATTGTTTCACATTGCTAATGGATATAGCAGTGGCTATATTGCAGCCATGAACACCGTCGCGCCCACCGACTCCCCGGCCGCCCCCGCAGCCAGCCTCGGCGCGCTCAACGCCTCGGTGGCCGTGCCCGACAAAGGCCACTGGTGGTTCCGCCTGCTGGCCTTCATCGGCCCCGGCTTCATGGTCTCGGTGGGCTACATGGATCCGGGCAACTGGGCCACCGACCTCGCCGGCGGTTCGCGCTTCGGCTACCTGCTGCTTTCGGTCATCCTCATTTCCAACCTGATGGCGGTGATCCTGCAGGCGCTGTCGGCGCGGCTGGGCATCGCCACCGGCATGGACCTGGCCCAGGCCTGCCGCGCCCGCTATCCCAAGCCGGTCAACCTGGCGCTGTGGGCACTGTGCGAAGCGGCGATCATCGCCTGCGACCTCGCCGAAGTGATCGGCACCGCCATCGCGCTGAAGCTGCTGTTCGACCTGCCACTGCTGTGGGGTTCGGTGATCACCGCGCTGGACACGCTGCTGGTGCTGCTGCTGATGAACCGCGGTTTCCGTGCACTGGAAGCCTTCGTCATCGCCCTGCTGATGATCATCTTCGGCTGCTTCCTGGTGCAGATCGCGCTGGCCGCGCCGCCGGTGATGGACGTGCTGGGCGGCTTCATCCCACGCACCCAGATGGTCACCGATCCGCACGCGCTGTACATCGCCATCGGCATCATTGGCGCCACGGTGATGCCGCACAATCTCTACCTGCACTCATCCATCGTGCAGACGCGCGCGTACCCGCGCACCGATGCCGGCCGCCGCAGCGCGCTGCGCTGGGCGGTCACCGACAGTACCATCGCGCTGACCCTGGCGCTGTTCATCAACGCCAGCATCCTGATCCTGGCCGCCGCGGTATTCCATGCCAATGGCCACTTTGACGTGGAAGACATCGAGCAGGCGCACCAGTTGCTGGCACCGATGCTGGGCGTGGGCCTGGCGTCGACTCTGTTCGCGGTGGCCCTGCTCGCTTCGGGTTTGAATTCCACGGTCACCGCCACCCTGGCCGGGCAGATCGTGATGGAAGGTTTCCTGCATCTGCGGCTGCCGCCGTGGCTGCGGCGGCTGATCACCCGTGCACTGGCGATCATCCCGGTGGTGGTGGTGATCCTGCTGTTTGGTGACCAGGGCGCGGTGAAGCTGCTAGTGCTGAGCCAGGTGGTGCTGTCGATGCAGCTGCCGTTCGCGATCATTCCGCTGGTAAGGCTGGTAACCGACAAGGCCACGATGGGCGCGCTGGTCGCCCCGCGCTGGCTGGGCAGCATCGCCTGGGTGATCGCCGTGGTGATCGTGGCACTGAACGTGAAGCTGCTGGTGGATACCTTCGCCGGCGCGTAGCGAAAAGGAACTCGGCTCCGGTAGATCCACTCCACGCGTGGATGCCTCTGAACCCGCACCGCGCAAACGGCAGCCGAGCATGGGCTCGGCTCTACAAGTGCAGCGCGATCGCGGCTTCAATCTGCTGCGGCGACTGGAACCCGGCCAGCCGCTGCCGCTCATCCCCATCGAGGAACAGCGACAAGGTCGGCGTCTGCCGCAGCCCCAGCTCGCGGAAGAATGCCTCGCCAAGAACCTCCAGCCGCACGCGTAGCAGCGTCGTGCCCTGCCCCGCCACGCTGTTGGCCACGCGGTGCAGCGACATCTCCAGCATGCGGCACCCAGGGCACTGGTCCTTGTGGAAATCCACCAGTACCCGGGGGTGCTCTGCCAGCAGCTGCTGGAACTGCTCAGGCGTGGTGGCGTCGATGATCTGCATCGTGATTGCTCCAGTAATGGGCCAAGACCGCATCGGTCCAGGCGTCGATGACCGCGGCATCGCGTGCGCCATGCGGCATCTGTTCGATTTTCAGCGGCGGGTAGCCGCTGTTGAAGTAGCGGATGAGCCGGTGCACGGCGCCGCAGTAGTACTCCTGCCCCCACTGCGTTTCGCCGGTCCCGAACACCGCCAGCTGGCGCGGGTACTGGCCACGCTCGGCGATGCCGGCCACCCAGGCCTTCATCTCTGCGGGCGTGCGCCCGGCGTTGTCGGTCCAGCTGCCCAGCAGCACCAGGTCGGCCTCATCGGTGGCCAGTGGGGCAGCAGAACGCAGGTCATCAGCCTCCTGCCAGTGCACCGTATGCCCAGCCGCCTGGCAGCGCGCGCGGATGTGACGGCCCAGCTCGCGGGTGTTGCCGCTCAGCGAGGCCACCACCAGCAGGATGCGCAGCGTCGCACCCGACTCAGAGGTCGTCGAAACCGTTGTCGATGTTGGTCTTCCTGTAACTTGCATTGCGCATCTCGAAGAAGTCGGTCTTGGTCTCGGTGAAGTTGTCGGCGTAGGCCTTGATCCACGGCATCACGTTGTCGGTGGTGTCGCTGTACAGGCGCTCGATGCCGAGCATGCCGGCCATCTTGTTGGCGCGGTACTTCACGTAGCGCACCATCTCCTCCACGTCGATGCCGTCGATGCCATCGAGCACTTCCGACGACCACTGGATTTCCAGCGCGATCGCATGCTCGAAGGCCTCATGCACGTAGGCGGTCAGCTCGTTGGTCTGCAGCTCCGGGTTCTCGCCGATGATGGCGCGGATCAGTTCGCTGATGAACTTGGTATGGGCCAGCTCATCGCGGTTGATGAAGCTGATGATCTTGCCGGTGCCGGTCATGCGGTTCTGCCGCACCATGTTGTAGAAGTACGCAAAGCCGGAATAGAAGTTGATGCCTTCCAGGATGGATGACTGGATCAGCGACTTCAGCAGGGTCTCGGCGGTCTTCTCGCGCATGAAATCGTCATACGCGCCCATGATCGGCGCGTTGCGCTTGATGATGGTCGGGTGCGTTCGCGCGATCTCGAAGATGCGGTTCTGGTTGGGCAGGTCGGTGATCGAGGCCAGCACATAGCTGTAGCTCTCGTTGTGGATCACCTCCTGCTGGCCGATGATCGCCGCGTTGGCATGTGCGGCCGGGTCGGTGATGTACTCGGCCACGTTGTAGATGAAGCGGGTCTGCGGCGAATCGAGCGTGGCCAGCAGGCCGATGATCGAGTCGTAGGCGTTCTTCTCGCGCCCGGACAGCTCGCCGTACTGGCGCGCGTCCAGCTTCATGTCCACCTCGTCGGGGATCCAGAAGTTGGTCGACAGTTCCTTGTAGGCCCGATAGAACGACGGGTACGGGATGTCGTTCCAGTTGAGGATGCCGCTGGTGCGCCCGTTGATGATGCCGGTGCTGCGGTTGGGGTGGCGCGGTTCAAGGATCTTGATGCGGTCGAGGGGGGTTGCCATGGTCTTGCCTGCATGGGGTAGCGCCGGGCCATGCCCGGCGGAATGTATGACGGCCGCGCGGTGCGCTCGCCGGGCATGGCCCGGCGCTACCGTTGCGCGTCAGCTTGAGCACCATTCGCATTCGCTGATGTCGATGTCGTTGGAGCGCACGTAGTAGGTGGTCTTCAGGCCCTCACGCCACGCGCTCAGGTGCAGCTCCAGCAGCGTGCTGGCGCGGATGGTGCTGGGCACGTACAGGTTGAAGCTGATGGCCTGGTCGACGTGACGCTGGCGCCGGGCGTTCTGCCGCACGCTGGCGAACTGGTCGACCTTGTAGGCGCCCTTTTCGTAGTACGGCCACGTTTCCAGCGACAGCCCTGGTGCAGCGACCGGACGGCGGAAGTCCTTCTTTTCCTCGTAGTAGAACGCGCTGTAGATCGGATCGATGGATGCGGTGGAGCCGGCAACCTGCGCGGTGCTCATGTTCGGCGCCACCGCCAGCAGCCAGCCGTTGCGCAGGCCATGCGCGGCCACGTCGCAGGCCAGGCTGTCCCAGCCCGCGCCCTCGTAGCGGCGGTCACGGAAGTAGGCGCCGGTCTGCCAGTCGCTGCCGGCAAACATCGGGTAGCTGCCCTTCTCGCGCGCCAGCTGCGCGCTGGCCTGGATGGTCAGGAAGTTGATGCGCTCGAACAGCGTGTCCGACAGCGCCTCGGCTTCGGGCGTTTCCCAGTGGATGCCCTGCTGGGCCAGCAGGTGGTGCCAGCCAAAGGTGCCAAGGCCGATGGCGCGGTACTTGCGGTTGGTGATGGTGGCCTGCGGCACCGGCAGCGCATTGAGGTCGATCACGTTGTCGAGCATGCGCACCTGGATCGGGATCAGGCGCTCCAGCACGTCCTTGGCCAGCAGATCGTCCGGCGCGGTGATCGCGCGGCCGAGATTGATCGAGGACAGGTTGCAGACCACGAAATCGCCAGCACGGCGGGTGGTGACGATCTGGTCGCCGCTGACGATCTCCTGGATCATCCGCGTCGGGCTCATGTTCTGCAGGATCTCGGTGCACAGGTTGCTGGAATAGACCATGCCCGCATGCTTGTTCGGGTTCTTGCGGTTCACTTCATCGCGGTAGAACAGGAACGGGTTGCCGGTTTCCAGCTGGCTGACCATGATCCGCTTGAACAGGTCGATGGCACGCATCGTGCGGCGGCTGATGCGCTCGTCGCCCACCAGTTCGGCATAGCGGTCACGGAAGCTGCCCGCGCCACGCGTTTCATCGTAGAAGTCCTGCAGGTACCAGCCCTTGGCCTGCTTCACCTCGTGGGGATCAAACAGGTACCAGTCGGCGCGGCGCTCCACAGCCTCCATGAACAGGTCAGGCACGCACACCGCCGTGAACACGTCGTGCGCGCGCAGGCGCTGGTCGCCGTTGTTCAGGCGCAGATCGAGGAAGGCCTCGATATCGCGGTGCCAGATGTCCAGGTACACCGCCACCGCGCCCTTGCGCTGGCCGAGCTGGTCGACCGACACGGCGGTGTTGTTGAGCTGCTTGATCCACGGCACCACGCCGCCGGAAGAATTGGGCACGCCACGGATCGGCGCACCACTGCTGCGCACGTAGCCCAGGTACGCGCCGACCCCGCCACCGTGCTTGGACACCCGGGCGATATCGGTGTTGGAGTCATAGATGCCCTGCAGGCTGTCATCCACGGTGTCGATGAAGCAGCTCGACAGCTGGCCGCCGACCTTGCCGGCATTGGCCAGGGTGGGCGTGGCCACGGTCATGTACAGGTTGGACAGTGCCCAGTAGGCCTCGCCCACCAGCTGCATGCGGCGCTCGCGTGGCCTTTCGTCCTGCATCAGGTACAGGGCAATGGTCAGCCAGCGCTCCTGCGGCAGTTCGTACACTTCGCGGCTGCGGTCGCTGGCCAGGTAGCGGGTGGCCAGCAGGTACAGGCCGTTGTAGGCGAACAGCCGGTCGCGCTCGGGATCGATCATCTGCCCGGCCTGCTGCAGTTCGTCCTTCGAATAGCAACGCAGGATGTCATTGCTGTAGACCCCACGGTCGGCCAGGCTTTCCTGCAGGCCCACGTAGGAACCGTACTTCAGGCTGACATCGTAGAAGCGGTTGCGGCTGGCACGCTTGTACAGCCGACGCAGGTACAGCCGCGCGGCAAACTGCTCCCATTCCGGCGCCACCAGGTCCACGCGCGATTCCGCCTCGCGGATCAGCAGATCGACCAGGTCATCGGCGCTGATGCTGGCCTTGCGCTCGACCATCGCCTGCACCACGCGGCGGTAGTCGCTTACGTCCAGCTGCGGGAACTCGACATGCACGGCGTCGATGCTGCGCTGCAGGCGCTCGGCCTCGAACGGCAGGCGGCGGTTGCCTGCTTCCTTGGTGATCCAGGTGGGCACACGTTCGCCACCGGCGCGCATGGCGTCGCCAGCGCCGGCCAGATCGGCCGCGCGGTAGGTACTGTCGGTCATTGTCCTGCGTCTCCAGGCACGCACGCCTCGAAGCGTCGATGCCATGGCGGCCCCGCGCGCGATACCGGCGCCCAGGGCAATCGGTTGGTGTGCCATTGCGCGGGAACGTCAGACCGTCGGCGGTGAGCCTGCGCCTGCGGCCGGTATCCGGGCCGTGGGGGCGATCTGCGTCCGCACGATGGCGGCCGCGTCGACACGGCAAGCCTTCAGGGGCGGGCCGCGGGACGTTTGCTGCATGTCCGGCGGCGGCGGCTGACCGGGAGTGACGGCCACAACATAGTGGGGATGCTAAAGATCGTCAACACAAGATGCGGTAATGAACGCATTCCGCGACGATCCGTCGCAGGATGCCGTGTTGCACCGATGCCGCCTTGTCCACGGCGCCGCCATCCCCAGTTCGTTACAACCTCCTTTTCAACCGGAAGTCCCCCATGCGTGCTGCCCAGTACACCGCCTTCGGCGATCCCGCCACCGTCGTTGCCATCGCCGATGTCGCCCTGCCCGAACCCGGCCCCGGCGAAGTGCGCATCCGCACCACGCTCGCCTCGATCCACAACCACGATCTGCTGACCGTGCGCGGCCTGTATGGCTACAAGCCGACCCTGCCGGCCGTCGGTGGCAGCGAAGCCCTGGGCGTGGTCGATGCGCTGGGCGACGGTGTCGAAGGCCTGCAGGTCGGCCAGCGCGTGGCCGCCGCGTCGGTGCATGCCACCTGGGCCGAGGCCTTCATCGCGCCGGCACGCATGGTCATCCCGATGCCCGACGCCATCGCCGACGAAACCGCAGCACAGCTGATCGCGATGCCGCTGAGCGCGCTGATGCTGCTCGAATTCCTGAAGGTCGAAGCCGGCCAGTGGATCGTGCAGAACACCGCCAACGGTGCGGTGGGCAAATCGCTGGCGATGCTGGCCCGCGCACGCGGCGTCTACGTGGCCAACCTGGTACGCAATGCCAAGGCCCTGGCGCAGCTGGAGGCGCTGGGCATCGAGCATGTGTTCGACACCTCGCAGGACGGCTGGAAGGACCGCGTGCGTGCAGCCACCGGCGAAGCGCAGGCGGCGGCCGCGGTCGATTCCATCGGCGGCGAAGCCAGCGCCGACCTGGTCGACCTGCTCGGCCTGCACGGCACGCTGGTGTCGTTCGGCGTGATGAGTGGCGAGGCGATGCGCATCCCGGCCAGTGGCCTGATCTACAAGGAAGCCACGGTGAAGGGCTTCTGGGGCAGCAAGGTCAGCCAGGCGATGGCGGTGGAAGACAAGCGCCGCCTGGTGGGCGAACTGCTGCAGCGCGCGGCCAGCGGGGAACTGACCCTGCCGGTGGACGGCATCTTCGCGCTGGACGACATCAAGGCCGCCGCGACCGCCAGCGCGCAGTCGGGGCGTGGCGGCAAGGTGCTGCTGCGGGTCTGACCGCCACAGGGTGGAGCCGAGCGCGGGCTCGGCTCTGCTGGGAAGTGCGGACCAGCGGTCCGCACCCACCCATCACCGGCTCAGATGCAGGAACTGCAGGTGCCGTTCGTACTGGCTGATGATGTCGTTGATGATCTGCTTGCGGCTGTAGCCAACCAGGTCGTAATCCTGGCTGCCTTCGAACAGATGCACCTCGGCACGGTAGTAGCGCTGGTTGCGCAGCTGCTGCGCGGCGAACGATGGCGTCAGGTAGCCGCTGAGGATCACCCGGTACTGGAAGTCCTGCTGCTCGCCGTGGTTGACCGACAGCTCCATGTCACCGGCCTCGAAGCGCGTGACCACCTCCCAGCCCTGCCCTTGCAGCTGCTCGGCCACCGCTTCCATGGCCGGCTTCACCGTGTCATCCATGAAGCGGTAGACCTGGTCGCGCACCGGGAAATGCATGGCCTGGCTCAGGCGCTGGCGCCAGCCCTGGTGGTGGCGGTCGTCGCCGATCAGCGGTGATGGCCGGAACTGCTGCGCGCGCTCGCGGTGCGATTCATCACTGAAGGCGCGGGTCAGGCCCCACATCATCAGCAGCAGCACTGCCGAGAACGGCAGCGAGGCCAGCACCACCGCCGACTTCAATGCATCGATGCTGCCGGCCAGCAGCAGGCCGGCGGTCAGCACCGCGATGACCGTGCCCCAGAACACGCGCAGCCAGCGCGGGCCATCGTCCTCGGGCGCACCGCCGTGCGAGGACAGCGTGGACAGTACCACCGCGCCCGAATCGGCCGACGTCACGAAGAAGATGAAGCTGACCAGCACGGTCACCGCGATCACTGCCTTGCTCCACGGGTAGCCGTCCAGCAGCGCGTACAGCACCGTGGGCGGATCATCCACGGCCAGCTGTGCCAGCTGCTGCTGGCCATGGTGCAGCACCTGGTCCAGCGCGCTGTTGCCGAAGATCGACAGCCACGCCAGGGTGAAACCGAGCGGTATCAGCAGCACGCCGAAGACAAATTCGCGGATGGTGCGGCCGCGCGAGATGCGCGCGATGAACAGGCCCACGAACGGCGCCCAACCGATCCACCAGGCCCAGTAGAACACCGTCCAGCCACCCAGCCATTCCGGGCGGCCGCCGTAGGCGTACACATCGAAACTCTTGCCGACCACGCTGCCCAGGTAGTCGCCCAGGTTCTGCATGAGCGTGCTGAGCAGGTACTGGGTGGGGCCGGCGCACAGCATGAACAGCACCAGCGCGATGGCCAGCAGCATGTTGATGTTGGCCATCCAGCGCACGCCCTTCTCCACGCCGGACACCGCCACCGCCACCGCGGCGCCCATCATGCTGGCCACCAGGATGATCTGCACCAGGTTGGAGTGCGGCACGTTGAACAGGTGGGTCAGGCCGGCATTGAGGTGCAGCACGCCGAAGCCCATGTCGGCACCGATGCCGAACACGGTGGCGACGATGCCCAGCGCATCCACCGTGTAACCGATGGGCCCGTTGATGCGCTTGCCGATGAGCGGGTACAGCGCCGAGCGCAGCGCCAGCGGCAGGTTGTGCCGGTAAGCGAAGTAGGCCATTGCCATCGCCGCCAGCGCGAACACGCCCCAGCCATGCAGGCCCCAGTGCAGGAACAGCAGCTGCATGGCCTGGCGCGCGCCCGCCTCGCCGGCGGCCGCATCGCCCTGTGGCGGCTGCAGGTAATGGGTCAGCGGTTCGGAGACGCAGAAGAAGAACAGGGTGATGCTGATGCCGGCGGCAAACAGCATGCCGGCCCACGACAGATAGCTGAATTCCGGCTCGTCATGGTCAGCGCCCAGCTTGATGCCGCCGTACTTGGACAGGGCCACGCCGACCACGAACACCAGGTACAGGGTCATCGCCAGCAGGTAGTACCAGCCCACGTTGAGCGCGGCCCAGTCCTGCGCCTTGACCAGCAGGCGACCGGCGCCAAGCGGGAACAGGCTGACGAACAGTGCGAAAGCAACGACGACGATCGCCGCGAAGGCGAAGACGGGCCGGAGGGTGCGCACCGGGGTATGTTGAGGCTCCAGTGCTTCCATCGGCAGCCGTCTCCGGTCGATCAGGGATTAGCCGACCGATTCTGCATGAATGGCAGTGGACGCAGGATGAAGTGCAGGGTCGCGATGACAGCCCGGGGACAGGCCACGCGTGTTACGCGCGCGCCCGCGGGCTGTACTTCTGTAGAGCCGAGCCCACGCTCGGCTGCATGCTCCCAGCCGAGCGCAGGCTCGGCTCCACTGATCAGGGATGGGCCAGCGCGTACTCCAGCGCCGAGCGCACCGCCGCCACCTGTGCGTCGTTGCACTGCGCCGGCGTCGCCCGCAGGCTGTCCGGGTAGACCTCGGTGGTGGTGGTGTACTTCGCACCGGTGATGCCCGCGCACAGCGCCAGCTTCACCAGCGGGTACTCGATGACGCCGTGGGCGACCACCGGCGAGCCGATGATCTCGTTCTTCTCATCCGCCGGCGCGATATGGGTCACCTGCTCGACCGCGGCGATTACCGCCTGCTGGAACGCCGGCTGCGGGTTCTCGCTGTCATCGACCAGGTAGAAACCATCGGGGATCAGGCCCGGCTCGAACGGCTTGCCATCGCGCGCGGCCAGCGCCGGGCGGAACTCGCTCTCGTCGCTGTCGGTCGTCTCGTGCAGGTCGATGTGAAGCACGAACTGGCCCTGGTACGGGGCAATCAGCTCGATCACTGCCGTCGATTCACGGGCCGGGCCGTCGGCGCGGAAGTTGCGGTTCGGGTCGATGGCATCGTAGTTCCAGCGGTTGATGCGCTCGAAACCCCAGGGGTTCACGCACGGCGCCACCAGCAGGTTGGCCTTGCCAGCGTAGTCGGCCGCGTGCTGTTCGAGGAAGTCCAGCGCGCCCATCACGCCGCTGGTTTCATAGCCATGCACGCCGCCGGTGACCAGCGCCGCCGGCAGCGCCGGGTCCCAGCCGCGGCTGTGCAGCGCGTACAGGGTGTAGGTCTCGCCGGCGTAGTCCAGCTGGCCATAGGCCACCTTGTCGAAGCGGTCGGCCAGGGCCTCGATGCGCGGCAGCACTTCCTCGTCATAGCGGCGAAGGCGCTGCTGGCGGCCGCGCCACTGCTCCCGTTCCGCCGTGCCCCACGGCTGGCCAGGGGTTCCGACGGGGTAGAAAGCGGCAGTGGACATGGCAGATCTCGGCAGTCAGGAAGCAATCGCTCACTCTAGCACCGCCCTCCGCCGCCGTTCCTCCACAACCCTCCAAAGGTGCGTTCCATTGGCGAATGGAATCGGCAATAATTCTCATTTACGACCGCTCCGCGCCCGCCTCCATGTCTTTCCGGATCCTGCCCCCGGCCCGCCTGCCCCTGGCTGCCGCCCTCACCCTGTGCCTGTCCGCCACCGCCTTCGCGCAGGACAGCGCCACCACCCTGGACAGCATCCAGGTCTCCGGCAGCTGGCTGGGCACCGGCCTGCACGACAGCGTAAAGCGCTTTGCCGGCGCGCGCACCGTGGTCGACCGCCAGCGCATCGACGCCAGTGGCGCGGCCAGCATCGGCGATGCGATGCGCCGCATCCCGGGCGTGCAGGTCATCGACAACTCCGGCACGGCTGGCAGCTCGGTCTCGCTGAACATCGGCGTGCGCGGCCTGACCGGCCGTTACTCGCCGCGCTCGACCGTGCTGCTGGACGGCGTGCCGCTGGCGGTGGCGCCGTATGGCCAGCCGCAGCTGTCGTTCGCCCCGACCAGCCTGTCCAACATCGAATCGATCGACGTGGTGCGCGGCGGCGGTGCGGTGCGTTACGGGCCGCAGAACGTCGGCGGCATCATCAACTTCAGCACCCGCGCCATCCCGGCCAACGCCGGCCTGCACGGTGAAGCCGGCGTGCGCTACAGCGCCAACGACCACGATGGCGGCAACAGCACCCAGTACAACGCCTTCCTCGGCGGCACCGCCGACAACGGCCTGGGCATGGCCCTGCTGTATTCCGGCCAGGACGGCCGCGGCTGGCGCCAGGGCAGCGGCGACCGCCTCGACGACCTGGCCCTGAAGTTCGCCTGCGCCATCGACGAGCAGCAGGAGCTGCGCGCCAAGCTCTCCTACTACGATGTGCGCTCGCTGACCCCGGGCGGCCTGACCCGTGCCCAGTACGAGGCCGATCCGTTCCAGAACACCCGCCCCACCGATTTCTGGAAGGGCCACCGCACCGGCATCGACCTGGGCTACACCAACACCCTGTCGGCCGACAGCGAATTCGAGGTACTGGCGTATTACAACGGGAGCAACCGCGCCAGCTCGCTGATCAACGCCGCCAACACCCAGCTGACCGTGCAGCCGCGCGACTACCGCGTGCTCGGCATCGAGCCGCGCTACACCCAACGCCTGCGCTGGGGCAGCACCGTGCATGACATCACCGCCGGCTACCGCTTCCTGCGCGAGCGCGGCAACGACCGCAGCTACACCGTGGTCCGCCGCACCGGCGTGGAAAGCGCCATCACCCGCTTCGACAACGCCACCGACGCGCATGCGTTCTACGTGGACGACCGCATCGCCGTCGGCCAGTGGCGCATCACCCCGGGCATGCGCATGGAGTGGATCGACATGGACCGCCGCCAGGCCGGTGGCGGCGCCACCTTCAGCAGCCGCAACGACAAGGCGCTGCCGTCGATCAACATCGCCTACCTGCTCACCCCGCAGCTGACCGTGTTCGGCAACTACACCACCTCGTTCGGGCCGGTGCAGAACATCCAGCTGAACTCGCAGACCGCCAGCAACCGGCTGAACCCGGAAGTGGCCAAGACCACCGAACTGGGTGCGCGCTGGCAGGACGGCGCCCTGCGCGCGGAAGTGACCGTGTTCAAGATGCGCTTCGACAACCAGATCCAGCAGGTGCCGGGCACCACCCCGCCGACCTTCCAGAACATCGGCGCCACCGACCACAAGGGCGTGGAAAGCGCGCTGGAGTACCGCTTCGCCGAGGACAGCGCACTGGCCGGGCTCGAGCTGTACGCCAACTACACCTGGACCAGGGCGATCCAGCAGTCCGGCGAAAACCGCGGCCTGGACGTGCCGTTCTACTCGCGTGACACCGACAGCATCGGCGCGCGCTACGTCATTGCCGCCTGGACCTTCAACGTCTCCAGCACGCACCAGAGCGGGCAGTTCTCCGATGCCGCCAACACCTGGGCCGAGAGCGCCGACGCGCGCGTGGGCCGGGTGCCGGGCGTGCGGCTGTTGAACGCACAGGTGGCCTGGCAGGTGCCGGGCCTGGGTGACAGCGAGATTGCGCTGGGCGTGAACAACCTGGCCGACAAGCGCTGGTACACCCGCAATGTCGACGGCAACGCCGGCCGCATGGTGGCCGCGCCGCGCACCTTCTACGTGCAGGGCCGCTACCGCTTCTAAGCCCTTCAGCCGCCCGATGCGGTGAGGGCAGCGATCACGGTGGCGGCGTATCATGCCGCCACCATGTCCTCCCACGCTTCGCTATCCGGCCTGCATCTGGCCTTCCAGGGCCTGCGCCTGCGCCTGCGCGGCAGCGACCTGTGGTTCATCGCCCTCGCCCTGGTGGTCGGGCTGCTCGCCGGCGGCCTGACCCTGCTGCAATCGGGCATCGCGCGCTGGCTGCAGGCCGCGCTGTACGGCCTGGATGGAGGCATCCGGCTGAGCTCCCTGCCCTCGCTGCGGTGGACCGCGCTGCTGGTGCTGCCCCTGGGCGGCCTGCTGGTCGGCCTGGTCGCACTGGCCGCCACCCGCCTCAAGCGGCCCCTGCTCGATGCCGTGGAAGCCAACGCCCTGCACGGCGGCCGCATGTCGATGCGCGACAACCTGATCGTGCTGACCCAGACCCTGATCTCCAACGGCTGCGGCGCCTCGGTCGGCCTGGAGGCGTCGTACACGCAGATGGGTGCCGGCAGCGGCTCGCAGCTGGGCCGGGTGATGCGCCTGCGCCGCAACGACGTGCGCATCCTGGTCGGGGCCGGCGCGGCCGGTGCCATTGCCGCCGCGTTCGGCGCACCGCTGGCCGGTGCGTTCTATGCCTTCGAGATCGTCATCGGCGCCTACACTCCGGCCGCGCTGGCCCCGGTGGCCGTGGCCGCGCTGGCCGGCGCGTTCGTGGCCGACCAGGCCGGCATCGACGCCTACCTGCTGCCGGCCGCGTCCACCATCGACGTGCGCGCCGCCGACTACGCCATTTACGGCCTGCTCGGCTGCTGCTGCGCGATGGTCGGCATCCTGGTGATGCGCCTGATCGCCTCCATCGAGGGCACGGTCAAGCGCAGCCCGCTGCCGCTGTGGGGCCGGCCGGTGCTCGGCGGCCTGCTGCTGATTCCACTTGCAATGGCCAGCCCGCAGGTGCTGTCCTCCGGCCACGGCGCCCTGCACCTGGACCTGACCACCCACCTGCCGCTGATCTGGATCGGCGCCCTGCTGACCCTCAAGTGCCTGGCCTCCGGCATCTCGCTGGGCTTCGGCTTCCGTGGCGGCCTGTTCTTCGCCTCGCTGTTCATGGGCACGCTGGTGGGCGCGCTGTTTGCCGGCCTGCTGGCGATGGCCACCGGCGTGCCGGTGATCGATGCCACCTCGGCCGCGCTGGCCGGCATGGCCGCCCTCGCCGCCGCGGTGGTCGGCGCGCCGATGACCATGGCGATGCTGGTACTGGAAGGCACCCACGACTTCCTGCTGACCAGCGTGGTGATGAGCGCGGTGCTGGTGTCCAGCACTCTGGTGCGGCAGTGGTTCGGTTATTCGTTCTCGACCTGGCGCATGCACCTGCGCGGCGAGACCATCAAGAGCGCACGCGACGTGGGCTGGGTGCAGAACCTCAACGCCGGGCGGATGATGCGCAAGGGCGTGGCCACCGCACCGGCCGACCTGGACACGGCCTCGTTCCGCCAGCGCTTCCCGCTGGGCTCCGGCGGCCGCGTGATCCTGGTCGACAGCGAAGGGCACTACGCCGGCATCGTGCAGATCCCACGCATGTACGGCGACGGCGTGAAGCCGGATGCCGTGGTGGGCGACTACGCTGAGAACCGTGACGTCGCGCTGGCCGCCAACGCCAACGTGGTGGCGGTGATGCAGCGCTTCGACCAGACCCAGGCCGATGAACTGGCGGTGGTGGCCAGCGATGGCCAGGTGCTGGGCGTGGTCTCCGAAGCCTTCGTGCGCAAGCGCTACGCCGAAGAGCTGGACAAGCGCCAGCGCGAGTTGATGGGCGAGCGCGTCGAAGACAGCGATTGACGTTCATCCACGCATCGCGTGGATCTACTGCCACGGACCCCGCTGGTTCGGTAGATCCACGCCATGCGTGGATGACAGAACCCGCGGTTGGTCCAGCAGATCCACGCCATGCGTGGATCAAAGCGACCGCTACAGGGCTTCGCCGGCGTCGGCCAGGCGTGATTCGATCAATGCATACCACTGCTGCAGCGTGTCGATCAGCATGTCCAACTCTGCATCGGCACGTTGCGCGCGCCCGCTGCGCAGGCAGGCCTGGGCGTCCTGCAGCTGGGTGAGGAACCCGGCCACGGTGTCGGCCTGCAGGATCAGGCCGGGCAGGCGCCGGCCGGGAATGCGCACCACCGAATGGTTGCCGAGCTGGCCATACACGCTGACTGTGGTTTCCGTCTTCATGGACAAGGGCAGGAATTGGGCATTCATCGCGTGCACCATGGAAAAGCCTGGCCCGCCGGCGGGCGCAGATGACGGGGGAGACGCACCCACGCCAGCCGGCGGATCAGGGGGGGAAACACGGGCGCCGACAGCGCCGGCGAAGCACTCAGTCGCGCCGGGCGGTGCCAGCGATCTGCACGCGGCGGTTCGGCGCCAGGCACGCGATCAGT
Organism: Stenotrophomonas maltophilia; assembly: GCA_002364755.1. Taxonomy (GTDB): domain Bacteria; phylum Pseudomonadota; class Gammaproteobacteria; order Xanthomonadales; family Xanthomonadaceae; genus Stenotrophomonas; species Stenotrophomonas maltophilia_AX. The sequence goes on along the minus strand of DEZI01000037.1, from coordinate 29,232 downwards.
TCGCGCTGGTTCTGCTGCGTGCACTGCACGAGGGGGTCGGCGGCGCCGCGTCCTTCCGCGCGGATGGTCTGTGCAGGTACCCCGCCCTGCACCAGCGCCACCCGCACCGACTCGGCACGTCGCTGCGACAGCCGCTGGTTGTAGTCGGCGCCGCCGATACGATCGGTGTAGCCGACCACCTGGATCGACTGCACCTGGCTGGCTTCACGCACCTGTGCAAGCACGCCCTGCACCGCCGACTGGCCGGCCTGGCTGAGCACATCGCTGTCGAACCCGAACAGCGCATCGGCCGACAGGCGCAGCGGCTGGGCCGGCAACGGTGCCGGTGCCGCGGCCACCGGCGGCGGCGCGGGTGGATCCAGCACGGCCGCGCAGGCCTGCGGCTTCCAGTGCCCGGCCTGGGCGATGCCCTTGCCATCGAACTGCACCTGGAACTGGCAGGTGAAATACTCCGCGCCCTGGGCGGTGCGGAAGTTGAACAGGTAATTCCACTGGCGCACGCCCCACATGCCCTCGTTGAAGTGCGGCGTGCCCAGCAGCGCGTACAGCTGGCGCTTGCTCATGCCGGGGGCGAACCGACGCAGGTCGGCCACGTCGGGATAGGTGCCTTCCTTCAGCGATGCCTGGCTGGCTTCGGGGAAGCTGACCAGCATGTCGGCGGCCGGCGCGTCGCCGGCGGGTGCAGTGCTGCGGCAACCGGCCAGCAGGCCGGCGGCCAGGACCAGGATGAGCGACGCGGCGAACGGGCCGGGGCGCGGAGTGCGTTGGAACGTCATTGGGATTCCCCCTGTCGATGTGGTGGGTGCGGCCGGGCTGACGGGCAGCCCGGCCCGGGCACTTACCACTGGATGCCGGCGCCGACGGCTACGCCGGCTTCGCCACGGGTGTTGGTGGAACCGCTGAACTTGTAGATCCAGCGGCCACCTTCGGAGACACCGGAAATGCCCAGGGCCATGCCGGATTCGCCGTTGTAGCTGCCCGCCGCGAACGAGGCCATGCTGCGGCCCGCTTCACTGGGCTGCGGCAGCGCTGCGGTGGCCATCGCCGAGGCGATGCCGGCCGAGGCGCGGTTGTCGGTCTTGCGCAGTTCGCGTTCGAAGCCGCCCATGCGCTCGTCGGTGTAGGCCTTGGACCAGTCCAGGGTCTGCGACATGCCGGCGCGCAGCTGGTCGACGTTGACCGCGTCGGTGCCCGCCGTACCCGCCGCAACATTGCGCACCGTGGTCGGCCCGCTGGCGCTGCTGCCGAGGGTGACGCTGTTGTAGTTGGTATCGCCGTTGGCGGTGGTGTCATAGCGCAGCGTGCCCTGCTGCGAGGCCTGCAGCTGGCGCACGTTAACCGCGTCGGTGGCCTGGGTACCGTCGGCCACGTTGACCACCTGGCGTTCGGCACCGGCGGCGCCCACCGACACCGTGTTGGCACGGTCGGCGACGGAACCGGCGCCCAGTGCCACCGAGTTGTCGGCCTGCGCCTGCGCACCGTTGCCCAGTGCGGTGGAGTTGGGCCCGGCGGCGCTGGAACCGGCACCACCGGCAGCGGAGTTGGCGCCGGTCGCGGCCGGGTCGGCCAGGTTGTTGCTGTTGTTGGCGCGGAAACTGCCGGCCACGTTGGTGACGTTCTGGATCTTCTGGTCCGTGTAGGCCTTGGACTGATCGATGGCGTAGTTCACGCCGTTGTTCAGCTGGCCCACGTTGGTCGCATCGTGGTCATCGGAGCCATCGGCCACGTTGGTGATCTTGCGCTCGGCACCGCTGCTGCCCACCGACACCTCACCGGCCGAACTGCTGCCACCGGTCGCGCCGTAGGCACCGGTGTAGCCGGTCTGTGCGCCGACGCTGGCGACCGAGCCGCTGCCCAGGGCCACGCTGTTGTCGGCGCTGGCGCTGGCGCCGTTGCCGACCGCCACGCTGGAGGCACCGGCCGCGCTGGCCTGCGGGCCGACCGCCACGGCTTCATCGCCGGTCGCGGTGGCGGCCGCAGCGGCCGAATTGACCGCCAGGTAGGGGCTGGCGTTGCCGTTGAGGATGCGCTGGTTGAGGGTGCGCAGCGAACCATCGACCGCCGAGAACGCGGCGGTGACGTTGCTGTAGTCGTTGAGCGAGATGCTGCCGTCGGTGGCGATGCTGGAGATGCTGAAGGACGGGGCGGTCCACTGCGAGGTGGCGCCGTCGTAGGTGGTACTGCCGCCGAAGTAGTTGGCGAGGGTGGCATGGGTGGCGAACAGCTGGTCGCCGGTGATGGCATCGCTGCTGCCCGCCTGGATGCTGCCGGCCGCCACGTTGGTCAGCCGCACCGCTGCGCCGCCGGTGGCGCTGAGGGTCACCGAATCCATCATGTCGCCGTTTGCATCCACATCGTATTTCACTGCGCGCATGTCCAGTTCGTCGGTCTGGTCGACCACGTTGGCCAGCGAGTCGCTCACCGCATCGAAGGCACTGCCCACGTCGTTGTAGCTGCCCTGGCTGATGGTGCCGTTGGCGGCCACGTTGTTGATGGTGTACGTAGGCGCGGTGACCACGCCGTTGACATCGACCGCCGCACCGCCGCCCAGATGGGTGGCTACGGTCTGGTTGGCGGCGAACAGCTGCGCACCGTTGATGGCCTCGCTGCTGAGCGCGCTCACCTCGCCCGGGCCCAGGTTGCGCAGCGTGGTGGTGGTGCCGCCCTGGCCCAGCGTCGCGCTGGCGTAATCCACGCTGCCATCGGCGTTGAGGTCGTAGCGTAGCGCGCCCTCTTCCGATGCCTGCAGCTGGCCCAGGTTGACCGCATCGGTCGCCTCGGTGGCCGCGGCCACGTGGGTGATCTGCCGTTCCGCACCGGCAGCGCCGACGGAGACGGTGTTGTCACGGTCGGCCAGGCTGCCGGCGCCGACGGCGATGCTGTTGGCGGCGGTGGCCTGCGCGTTGCTGCCCACGGCGATGGAATCGGCGCCGGTGGCCACGGCTTCCACGCCGGTGGAATTCACCCGCAGGTACTTGGTGCCGCCGGTGCGGATGTCGTTGATCTGCGTGTTGAGGTTGACCAGCGAGCCGTCGACCGCATCGAAGGCATCGGTGGCGTTCTCGTAGGCGCCCTGCACGATGGCGCCGTCATCGGAAATGGTGCTGATCTCGAACAGCGGCGCGGTGAAGGCACCGGTGGCCGCATCAAAGGCGGTGCGGCCGCCGAAGAAGCGCGCGATCGCATCGCTGCTGGTGAACAGTTGGCTGCCGTTGACCGCTTCGGTGCTGCCGGCGCTGATCGCGCCTGCGGCCAGGTTGGACAGCGTGGTGGTGCCGGTGCCGTTGCCCAGCGTGACGCGGCGGTAATCAGGGTCGCCGGCTTCGTCGAGGTCGTAGGTCACGGCGATGTCGCCCAATGCATCGATCTGGCCGATCGCGCCCTGCAGCTGGGCCACGTTCACCGCGTCGGTGGCGGCACTTCCGGCGGCCAGGTTGGTGATCTGCCGTTCGCCGCCGTTGGCGCTGCCCACCGAGACTTCACCGGCCGATACCTGCGCCGCAGTCAGGCCATACGCGCTGTAACTGGCCTGCGCGCCGCGCAGTGCAGCCGAGCGGTAGCCCAGTGCCACCGAGTTGGCCTGGTTGGAGGTTGCCTCGGCACCCAGCAGGGTCTGCCCGTTGGCGGTGCCGACGGCGCTGTCGCCGACGATCACCGAATGGCCCATGCGCGCGGCGTAATCGGCAGTGGGCACGCCGGTGGGATTGGTCGGATCGTTGGTGCCGTTGCCGGGGAAGGCGATGTTGGCATCGACCTGGGGCAGTTCATGGCGTGCGTTGGCGCCGATCACCACTTCGCGGGACCCGTTGGCGTAGGCACCGTCACCCATCAATACCTGGTAATCCTGCGCAGCGTTGACCGCCCAGCAGGAAATGTCGGCCAGGCCGAGGACGTCCAGGCACTTGGCCGCCCAGTCCGGTGACTGGCCCGGCAGCAGCAGGCCGAGCAGGCCGCCCGGGTTGCCATTGTTGATATTGTAGATGTAGCTGTCCGACGTCACGCCGCCGATCAGGGTCAGGTGGGAGCTCCCACCGGTGACCGCACCGCCCAGGCCGTTGAGGGTGGTCCCGACCGGGGTGGCGTTGACCAGCGGAACGCCCAGCACGTTGACCGTTGAATAGGTCTGCATGACGTTGGCGGTGCTGACCTTGAGGTTGCCGTTGGACAGGTAGCCGGTGCCATCGAACAGGCTGTCGGTGGTCGGCCCGATCAAGGCGCCGACGCCGCCGACCAGACCGCCGGTGCCGATGATCAGGCCGGCGTTGGGATCGGCCGCGGCCGGCGCCTTCGGGCTGTCTGGCGGAATCGCCGACGGCTGGGTCAGGCCGAGTCCGCCCAGGGTGTTGCCGAGCAGGCCACCCACCGCACCACCGAGGTTGCCGACGGTGCCATTGAGATCGCCGTTGACCAGACTGCCGACGGCGCCGCCGACACCGTCCAGCGCACTGCCGACGCCGGTGAGCAGGCCGCCCAGGCCCAGCGAACTGGTCTGCGCGCCCACCGCCGAGGTGCCGGCCAGCTTCAGGTTGCGGTCGGCGATGACGGCTTCACCATCGGGGCGGAGCACGCGCACCTTGCCCGCGACGGAGCCATCGAGCCCGGCAGTCAGTGCACGATCCTCGGTTTCACCCGGCAGCTCTTCCTTCGCCGGCAGCGTGGCCGCCGCCGTCGCGCCAACCTCGCCTTGGCCTTCGATGGCATGGCCGGCCAGCGCCAGCTTCGCATCGACCTGGCCATCGACCGCGGCCTTCAGGCCGGACAGCGGAGTGGTAGGCGTCGCGGCAACATTGGCGGCAACGGCGGCCTTGGTATCGAGACTGGCAACCTGCGTACCGGCCACGCCCACCTGCGCATTGGCAGCGGCCGTGGTGGCCAGGGCCAGCGGTGCCTGTGCCTGCGGCGCCAGCGGCGCAGCGAGCGCGGTGTCGACACGGGTGCTGCTGCCCAGCCCGACCGAAGCGCGCACATCGGCGGCCACCGCCGGTGTGGCCACCTGCTGCGGCGTGTTGCCCGCACCCAGCGACACCTTGACAGTGGCCGGCAGCACATCGCGCACGACCGGCAGGCCGCTGGTGCTCAGCTGCAGGCCGATACGGGCGTCGGTAGTGATGGCTGGGCTGGTCTGTGCCTGGCGCGCAGCGGACGCGAGCGCCACTTCCGCGTCCACCTTGACCGGCATGGTCTGGGTGTACTTGGCCGCCAGAGCCTGCAGGTCGCGCAGCGACTGGTTGGCTTCACTGGCGGCAGCGGTACCGCTGGCGAGGACGCTCAGCAGTGCCAGGGTCAATGCACTGGGCACCAGCAGTTTCGATTGCGGATCGCGGAGCGTGGTCGCTCCGCCATCGCCGGTGGCCAGTTCCGAGGCCACAACAAGAGCATTGAGCTGGCGGTTCCATACACGCCGGTAAATGCGGTTCATGAGCACTTCCCCCGTAGACGAACGATTGGAAATCCAGTGGGCATGCCGGTTGGCACGTGACTGATATTTCAGCGTCTTCAACGTGGGTGGGGCACTTCATTCCGGCAGGGCAATCGCGCATTCCGGCAAAGCCACGGGCGGATTCGGCAGGCGGATATGCAGATTCGGCAGCGCGCCTGTTTCAGGCCGGCTGGCCGATCGGTGCCGGCGAGCGCATCAACGTGTCGCGCGGCAGTTCGCCGAACACCTTGCGGTAGTTGTCGGCAAAGCGCGAGAGATCCCACAGGCCGCAACTGAGTGCGATGGCCTTGACCGAGCGGCGGCTGGAGTCGGCCATCGACAGGCTTCGGCATGCGGCACACAGCCGAAGCATCGACAGGTAACGGTTGGGCGACACGCCGAACAGATCTTCGAACGCGTAGCGCAGGCCACGTTCGCTGACGCCGGCCGCATCGCAGATCTCATTCATATAGATGTTGCGCCGCAGGTTGAGGCGCATGAAGTTCTCGGCGCGCTGCGCGATGAGGTAGTGCGTCCGCCGCGCGCGGGTGAAGCCTGGGCGATCGGCAGGACCGGCCGCGAGCAGCGCCTGGATGTGTTCATGCAGCAGGCGGTTGGTCTCTTCCGGCTGCAGTGCCGCACCCTGCCCCAGCTGCGCGTGCAGCTGCAGGTAATGATTGGCCAGCGCCTGGCTGTCGACGGGCAGCTGCACCAGGCTCAGGGCCTGGCCCGCCGGTGGCGTGCTGCGCAGGCTCAGTTCGGTGAGCTTGCGCTGCACCCGCGCCACCGGCAGCAGCATGACGGTGATCTGGGTGCCTGCGCTGAGCGCGAACTCACTGATGCCTTCAGGCAGCACCGTGAACGACATGCCCGCCACCATCGGCACACCGTGGCACCAGCTCTGCACTTCATCGGTGGCATGCACGAAGCCGAGCATCGCCCAGTCCGGCGGGAGCATGAAGCGCCCACGGCACTGGAAGCCGCAGGTGATGCTGCAGAACAGCGCTTCATCGTGCACCCGCGAAGAGAACGCAGCCTTGGGCCCGTTGCCGTCGAGCAGCAGCAGTTCCACATCGCAGACGCGAAGCACACCGCTCAGCGTCGCCAGGTCGATCGACCGGAGTTCGCCGTCGTCGAGCTGGCCGCCTTCGATATCGCCCACCCCACCTTCCATGACAGTGTCGTCCCCCATGAGTCCGTATCCGCCGCCCCCACTGCCTGACAGGGCGCGTGCCGCAATCCATTCATCGTGCCGTAGCAAGCCCTGCCTGCAGTGCAGCCGGCCGCCACGGGTACGTTTCAATTGCGTTGGAGTATTGCGTGTAAATGAGCGTCCGTAAACAGTGATGCATTACGTAAACCCATTAATGTTCAGCCCTCCGAAACGAACCCGCGAATGGCACGGAATTCGCATGAAGCAAAGCTTCCGGCGATTTTCTCGATCCAAATGAACGCATTTGTCGGGTAACGTTTTCTCTTCACCTGAACAGCCGCGTTTCTTCACGCGAAAATGTTCTTCTGCCGAATTTGCATATTGATTTGGCTTGCGGCATCGCGCCATTCGGGCAAGAGTCGATGCCATGGTGATCCGGCCAAGCGACATCGGCCGCACCCAGGGGGAAACATGCAGATGCACGCGACCCGTACACGGCTGACCCGCGGCAGGACGCCGCGCGATGGCGCTCGTGCGCGGGCTGCTCCCCGGGGAAGGGATCACGTTGATTGACCATGGCGGGACTGTCCCGCCATGTCCCCCTGCCAGGATGGCGGGGGTCCATGGATGGACCCGGTGGAGCCGGGCGCCCATTCAACCTGGGTAATACACGAAAACCTGACTGGTATAGGGAGACAACCGTCATGAACGCCTCGATCCGCAAGTTCCTCAACGAAGAAGACGGCGTGACCGCGCTGGAATATGGCCTGCTGGCAGCGGTTATTGCCGGCGTGATCATCGCCCTCGGCGGCAGCGAGATCAAAGAGTTTTTCGGAAAGCTCTTCTCGAACCTGACCGATCTGGCTGACAAGGCCGCAGGCGCCGGCCCGTAAGCCGCGGCGCATGGTCCGCACGCGGCCCACACAGCCGCAGCTGCGGATCGCTGAAAGAACTGAAAGTGCTGAGACAGAAACGGTCCATTGATGGACGCTGAGGGTGTGGGATGACGTTACTGGGGCTGTTGGCCATGGGTTTGAGCCTGCGCATCGCGATCAGCGATCTGTACGCCCGCCGTGTCCCCAATGCCTGGCTGGTCGGAGCGTGCGCGCTTGCCCTCCCGTTGATTGTCGCCGGTCAGTTTTCCGGCCCGCACCTTCCATGGTGGGGGCACCTGCTGGGCGCCGCGCTGGGGCTGGCATCGCTGCTGCCTTTCTACGCGCTCGGCTGGATGGGCGCCGGTGACGTCAAGTTCTTCGCCGTGCTGGGGTTGTTGCTGGGCTGGAACGCCCTGCTCCCGATCTGGATCGCCGCAAGCCTGGTGGCAGGCCTGCACGCGGCGCTGGTTATCAGCACGCGACGGGTGATGCCCTGGGTATCGCCACGCCTGCAACTGCACTGCGCGCGATGGAGTGCGCACTGGCAGGCGCGCCCGGCCATCCAGGACATGCACCTCGCCCGCCAGGGACGCCAGGGCATCCCCTACGCCGCCTATCTCGCCTTCGCCGCCATCGGCTGGGTCGCGGCCTCGACCCTGGGAGTACTGCCATGAAGACGATCCGATCCCAACGCGGCGTCATCACCGTCGAGTACGCGCTGATGATGATGCTCGGCTTCCTTCCACTGCTGATGCTCACCTTTTCCGGCGTGATGATCATGGCCGCGCAGCAGACGCTGGCGACCGCATCGGCCGAAGGCGCGCGTGCATCGCTGCGCTTCGGCAGCACCGCCGAACGCCGCGTCGCCGCATGCTCGGCCGCACGCCGTTCGATGCAGTGGCTGCTGCGCTTCTCGGACCAGGAGCCTGACTGCAGCGCGGCCAGCAGCAGCGGCGCCATCGTGGTCTCGCCCCCGGCGGCGTGCAGCGGCCTGGCCAGCGCGCAGTGCGTGACCGTCACGGTCAGCTACGACTATTCCAGCCACCCCTTCCTTCCCGGCACCGGCACGCTGTACGGCTGGGTGATGAAGGCCCCGATCCGCAGCGTTGCGGTCGCCCAGCTCGATCTCGGCAGCAACTGACGATCGGTTTCCGGAGATGGTTCCATGCTCAAGTTGACCCGCATCGCCGCCGTCGCACTGATCGCCCTGGCCGCGTTGCTTGCGGTGGTGGCGTTCATGGTGGGGCGCAAGCCCGCCACCACGGCGACCGCGCCCATGGCGGCCTCGACCACCGACGCACGCACGATCACCGTGGTGGAAGCCGTGGCACGGCTGCCAGCCGGCGAACCCATCCGTGCCGATGGCGTACGCCTGGCCCAACGCACCAGCGCCGAACCGGGCGCGTCGTCCGACATGGCTTCGGTGCTCGGCAAGGTGCCGGTGCAGGACATCGCCGAGGGCACCGCGGTCAGCCGTAACCTGCTGGCACAGGGCTTCTCGCTGCAGCTTCGCACCGGCGAGCGCGCGTTGGCGGTGCCGGTCGATGAGCTGGTGGGTGCGGGCAACCGCATCCTGCCGGGCGATTTCGTCGATGTCTTCCTCAACCTGCGCAGCGCCAACAACAGCGCGAACGGCCAGCCGGAACCGGCACAGACGCGCCTGCTGCTGTCCCGCCTGCGCGTGCTCAGCTATGGGCAGCAGGACATCGCCGTGGACACGGCCCAGGCCGGCGCTGGAAACAGCGGCAGCGCGCAGGGCGACGACTTGCGTGCCGCCGATATCTCCGGCAGCGCCAGCACGGGCAGCCGCAGCGACACCGCCCAGCCTGCACGCAGTGCGGTGCTGGCGGTGCCGGTGGACGACGCCAACCGCCTGCTGCTCGGCGCGCAGCAGGGCAAGCTGTTCCTTGCGCTGCGCAACCCGGCCGATGCCGGCCTGCCCGATATTGCCCTGTTCCCGCAGGCACGCGGCGTTCTGGATCCGCTGCGCGGGCTCGACAGCGAACAGAAGGAAGCGCTGCAGCGCCCCGAAAACAACGCCTACGCCGGCATCGACGGCGATGGCCTGGCCGGCGGCGCAGCCCGACCACGGCCGGTGGCCGAGGCGACGCCGCGTCCGGCCGCACCGCGCCGTGCCGCCGCGCGACCGGCCGGCATCGAGATCATCCGTGGCGATAGTGCAGCCCCCCGCGGTTCCCTTTGACCTGCCCCGAGACCTTCCATGACCGCACATCGCCCGCATCCCTGCCCGACCGCGCGCCAACGCTGGCTGGCCCTGCTGCTGGTGCTGCTGGCACCCGGCACGGGCGTGGCGGCAGATGAGCTGGTGCTGCAGGCCCGCGAACAGCGTCCGTGGACGCTGCCGGCTGATCTTGAACGGGTGGCGATCGCCGATCCGGGCGTGGCCGACGTGGTGATGCTGCGCGGCCAGCGCCAGGCACTTCTGGTCGGCAAGGCGCCCGGCGCCACCACCCTGCTGCTGTGGCACAAGAAGCAGGCCGAGCCGCAGCGCCTGCAGGTGCGCGTGCAGAGCGCCGTGCAGGGCGCCGCGGATGCCGGCCGCAACGGCCTGGTGTTTACCCAGCAGGATCAGCAGGGACTGCTGCAGGGAAGCAGCGACAGCATGCTGAGCCACATGCAGGAGCAGAAGACAGCGGCCATGGCCCTGGGCAAGGATGGCATGCTGGCCGACGCCTCCACCATCGCCAGTGGTGGCGTGGTGCAGGTGGAAGTGAAGGTGGTCGAGTTCAACAAGACCGCACTGAAGCAGATCGGCATCAGCTTCCAGAACCGCAACGGTGGCTTCGCCTATGGCTTCGCCCGCCCCGGCGGCATCCTGCCGGGCAACACCGGCGTGCTGCCGGGAATGACGGAAGGCGGCAACAGCAACGAAGCAGAGTCGCCGATCTCCTCTGCATTCCGGCTGGTGTTCGGCTCGACCAAGGGCCTGTGGAATGCCGACGTCGACCTGCTGCAGAGCAACGGAATGGCACGCGTCCTGGCCGAGCCGACCCTGGTTGCACTGTCCGGCCAAAGCGCGAGCTTCCTGGCCGGCGGCGAGCTGCCGATCCTCGAGCCGCAGGGCCTGGGCACCACCACTGTCACCTACAAGCCGTTCGGCATCGGCCTGACCGTCACTCCCACCGTGCTGTCGCCCAACCGCATCGCGCTGAAGGTGGCACCGGAAGCCAGTGACCTTGACTACACCAACGCCATCGCCCTCAACGGCGTGCAGATCCCCTCGATCAGCACGCGCCGCGCCGACACCACGGTCGAGCTGGGCGACGGCGAAAGCTTCGTCATCGGCGGGCTGGTCAGTTCAACGGTGGCGTCCACGGTGAACAAGATCCCGATGCTGGGCGACCTGCCGATCATCGGCTCGTTCTTCCGCAATCTCGACTACAAGCGCCAGGACAAGGAGCTGGTGATCATCGTCACCCCGCGCCTTGTGCAGCCACTGGCCCGCAACACCGAGCTGCCGCTGCCCGGCGACCGCGAGTCGCGCCCGCACATGCCCGAATGGGGTGCATGGCTGCTGGGCCCGGTCACCCAGGACCCGGTGCCAGGCTTCTCGCGCTGACCCGATGCTGCCGAGTCCACGCCCATGCCCTACGCCACCGCCCAGCCACTGCATGCCACCGGACCAGCGATGAACCTGGTCCTGTACGGCATTGATCGTGAACTGCTGCCGCGGCTGGCGCTGCGGCTGCCGGCATCGGCGGTGCTGCACTGGCAGGACAGCACACAGCCGACCTCGGCACAGGACCTGCAGCGGGGCGCCAACAGCCTGGTGCTGCTCGACTTCCGACCAGAGTACGCGGCGTCTTCGACCGTGCTGGCCGAGCAGCTGCAGCAGACCCAGCCCGACCTGAACCTGATGGCCGTGGGTGCCACCGGCACCGGCCAGGTGGAAGGCGTGGTGATGGCCCTGCGCGCCGGGCTGCGCGATGTGCTCGACCTGGACAGCGACAACGGCGCAATCGAGACTGCCTTGCGCCGGGCGCTTTCGCCGCGCACCGCCGCCTCCCCGCAACCGTCGCACCGCGCGCGGTTCGTGCTGATGCTTGGCGTGCGCGCCGGCGTCGGCACCAGTACCCTGGGCGCACATCTGGCCGTGCTCGCCCAGCAGCAGCGCAGCCACGCAGGCGACGATGCCACGGGAACCGACGGCCTGCTGATGGAACTGGCGCAGCCGGCGGGCGATCTCGCGCTGTACCTCAACCTCGACAGCCGCTTCCATTACGAAGATGCGCTGCGCAACGCCAGTCGCATCGACGCCACCCTCGCACGCACCGCCATGGCCCGGCACACCAGCGGCCTGGTCCTGCTGGATCGCGCCAGCGGCAGCGATGCGGTGCCGCCGTCCGATCCTGGCGCGCTGCTGCAGCGCCTGCGCGGGGTCTTCACCAGTGTGCTGTGCGATGCCGGCGGTTGCCCGCTGCGCCAGTTGCCGCCGCTGCTGCTGGAACAGGCCGACGAAATCTGGCTGGTGGCCGACACCGCCATCGCCACCCTGGTCTCGCTCGACCATGCCCTCAAGCACCTGAGCGGGCAGCGTGAACGCGAAAGCCGGCTGCAGCTGGTGGTCAACCGTCATGACGAACACAGCGGCCTGGCACCCGAACAGATCGCACGCCGCTTCGAACTGCCGCTGCTGGCCACCCTACCCGAACGCCCCCGCGTGCGGGCCGCGGCCAGCCACGGCCATCTGCTGCTGCAGGATGCCCCGCGCGATCCGTACCTGCGCGCCCTCGCCCCGCTGGTGGCGCGACTGGACCCGGCCGCCGGCCCGGCCCGGCCGCCCGGCCTGCGGGAAAGACTTGCCCTTGCCCTGGGTGGAACGCCATGGAAGACAAAGTGACCCTGTTTCCCAATGCCATGGCACGCGCCGTGCTGCCTGACAGCGCACCGGCCAACCCGCCGTTCGCGCAGACGGAGCAGTACCAGAAGGTGCTGTCGGCCGCGCATGAGCACCTGCTCAACAGCATCGAAGACGAGCGGATCGATATCGACTCCTGGGCGCCGGACACCATCGCGCGCTGGGTGCAGGTGCAGACCGTCAGCTTCATCCAGGAATGGCGGATCCCGATCAACGAGGAGGAGATGCAGGCGGTCGCCCAGGGACTGGTGAAGGAGCTCACCGGTTTCGGCCCGCTGGATGACCTGCTGCACGATCCGACGATCGAGGACATCCTGATCAACGGCTTCAAGGATGTGCATGTCTCGCAGGGCGGCGTGCTGCGGCGCGCGACCCAGCGCTTCACCGACGACACCCACCTGCTGCGCATCCTGCGCCGCATCCTGGCCCCGATTGGTCGCCGCCTGGACGATTCCAATCCAATGGTGGATGCACGCCTGCCCAACGGCGGCCGCCTCAACGCCATCATCTCGCCGTTGGCCGTGGACGGGCCGATGGTGTCCATCCGCAAGTTCCGCAAGGACCCCTTCACCCCGGATGAGCTGCTGGCCAAGGGCACCTTCGACGGACCGATGCAGGCGCTGATCAAGGCCATGGTGCTGGGCCGCTGCAACATCCTGGTTTCCGGTGGCACCAGCTCGGGCAAGACCTCGCTGCTGAACGCGCTGACCAGCTACGTGCCGGAAACCGAGCGCGTCATCACCGTGGAAGACACCGCCGAGCTGTCACTGAACCATCCGCACGTGGTGCGCCTGGAGAGCCGCGTGGGCGGTGCCGACGGCCATGGTGCGGTCGGCATCCGCGATCTGGTGCGCAACAGCCTGCGCATGCGCCCGGACCGCATCGTGGTCGGCGAGGTGCGTGGCGCCGAAGTGCTGGAAATGCTGCAGGCGATGAACACCGGCCATGACGGTTCGATGGCCACCATCCACGCCAACTCGCCGCGCGACTGCCTGTACCGCATCGAGATGCTGGCCGGCTTTGCCGGCTTCCAGGGCAGCGAGGACAGCCTGCGCCGGCAGATCGCCAGCGCGATCGACTTCATCGTGCAGATCGCGCGACTGCCCAGTGGCCGCCGCGTGCTGGTGTCGATCACGGAGATCACCGGGGTCAGCGACAACCTGATCACCACCCAGGAGATGTTCCGCCACGAAGTGCAGGTGGACGCGAACGGGGCGGAGGTCAACCGCTGGATCGGCCTCGGCTTCCAGCCGCATTCGCGCAAGCTGGAGCCGTTCCGCCAGCAGCTGCGCGAGTCGCTGTACGGAGACTTCTGAAATGGGCACCGCCGCGCTCCTGCTGCTGAGCATCGTCGCCGTGCTGCTGGCTGCGGCCGTGTGGCTGTGGGGCGCCGCGCACGGCCGCGAGCAGCGCCAGAGCTCGCTGCAGCACGCCGAGCAGCAGCTCGGCCGCGGTGGCACCACGCCGCTGCCAGCGACCGATCCCGCGCGTGCTGCGCCCGCCGCAGCCAGGCGCGCCCTCCCCTGGGACGCCTTCCTGCAGCGCGCCGGCCTGGACCCGGGCTGGAAACTGCCGCTGCTGCTGCTCGCGCCGGGCATCGCGCTTTCCGTCGTCGCCGTGCTGCGCCTGGGTACACTGTGGATGTTCCCGCTCACGCTGGGCCTGTACCTCCTCGGCTGCGGGCTGTGGATCGTCCGCCGCACCACCCGCCTGCGTGCGCGCCTGCTGCACCAGCTGCCGGATTTCCTCGACAACCTGGTGCGCCTGACCGCACTCGGCAACAGCCTGCAGATGGCCTTCCAGACCGCTTCGGCGCAGACCACCGCGCCGCTGCGCGGCATGCTTGACACCACCGTGCGCTACGCGCGCAGCGGCATGGACCTTGACCGTGCGCTGGGCCTGGCGGCGCAGCCCTACCAGATGGACGTGCTCAAGGTGCTTGCGGTGGTGATCGGCGTCAGCGTGCGCGTCGGCGGACGTTCCGACCAGATCCTGCAGCGCATGGGCGATTTCATGCGCGACCTCGAGCAGGCGCAGCAGGAACTGGCGGCGACTACCTCTGAAACGCGGATGTCGGCCTGGGTGCTGGGCCTGCTGCCGCCAGCCTGCGCCGTGCTGATGGCGATCAGCAGTCCCGATTTCTTCCAGCCCGTGCTGCACGACCCGCTGGGCCACAAGGTGTTGTTGATGGCCCTCGGCCTTGAGCTGGTCGGTGGTTTCCTGCTGTATCGACTGGCGCGCTCGCTATGACCAAGCATCTGTACCCGGGAGACCTGCGATGAGCGCCGCCACCTGGTGGATGCTGGCCCTGCTGGTACTGGCCGCAGGCGTGGCATTGCTCGGCCTCGGCGGGTGGGTGCGTGGCAGCCGCGAAGCGCGCACCTCTGCGACCCTGCAGACCGCACTGCGCCCGCGTGATGCCGCACCGCCGGAGCCCGCGCCTGCGCGCGACGCCTTCGGCTGGCTGCAGCAGCTCGGCCAGGTATTTGCCGGCGGCCGCCTGGAAGCGGCGCTGCTGGCCAGTGAGGACCGGCTGCTGCTCGACCTCGCCGGCTGGAACACGCGACGTGGCACCGCCATCTACCTCGCCCTGCGCCTGATGCTCGCCGTCCTGGTGCTGGTGGCCGCACTGGCAATGAGCGATGCCACCGGCGTGTCACGCCTGATGGTGGTCATCGCTGCGCTGGCGGCGGGACTGCTGCTGCCGAAGTTCGCGCTGTCCAGCTGGGTGTCGCGGCGGCGCCGTGCGGTGTCCAACGAATTGCCACTGCTGATCGACCTGCTGCGCCTGCTGCAGGGCGTGGGCTTCAGCATGGACCAGAGCCTGCAGACGCTGGGTGACAAGCTGCCCGATGCGCTGCCCGTGCTGGGTCGCGAGATCAAGGAAGCAAACACCGCTTATTCGCTCGGCCGCACGCGCGCGCAGTCGCTGCGTCGCCTCAGCGAGGTCTATGGCGATGACGACCTGTCCAGCCTCGTGCAGCTGATCCTGCAGGTGCATGCGCATGGCGGCGCGGTGCAGGAACCGCTGCGGCAGTTCAGCGTGCGCTTGCGCGAGCAGCGCCGCAACACGCTGAAGGAAAAGGTCGGCAAGCTCTCAGTGAAGATGACCGTGGTGATGATGCTGACCCTGCTGCCGGCACTGATGCTTGTGCTTGCCGGCCCTGCGCTGGTGGCGCTGGCCAATACCTTGACCAAGATGGGATGAACCTCATGCCTGCGCTTCGCCCCGCCTGTCTGCTGTGCGCCCTGGCCGTGCTCGCCGGCTGCGCTTCGACCACCCCGACCTATCGCCAGGGGCCCAGCCTGGCCGAGCCTACGCCGTCGCCGCAGGACAGCCGCAACACCTACCTGGAATTGATCGCGCGCATGCAGCAGCAGGGCGCGTGGTTTGCCTCGCTGGCCCATGTCGACGCCTATCGGCAGCGCTTCGGCGACGCACCCGCTTTGCGCCTGCTGCAGGCCGACGCCCTGCGCGAGACCGGCCAGGCCGACGCGGCCGCCGATATCTATCGCAGCCTCGATTCCGGCGCCCAGGCCGCGGCCGCCGCGCATGGCCTTGGCCTGATCGCAGCGCGCCGCAACGATGATGCTGCCAGCGAACTGGCGCTGGCGCGCGCTACCCGCCTGCAGCCGTTGAACACCGACTACCTCGGCGACCTGGGCTACGCGCGCCTGCGTGCCGGCCAGCTGGAGCAGGCACGCGAACCGCTGGCCAAGGCGCTGGAGCTGCAGCCGGGCAATGCCAAGGCCACCGCCAACCTGACGCTGTGGGCCGTGCTGCGCGGCGATGCGGCCACGGCCGAGCGGCTGGCGACGCAGGCCCAGCTCAGCCCGGACGTACAGCGCAGCATCAGCGAGCAGGCGCAGCAGATCCGCGCACGCTGGCAGCAGCGTGACGCCGCACGCAGCGCGCCGGCCACCGCCCCCGTCGCTGCAGCACGCACCGCAATGCCGACCCGCGCGGCAGTGCGCGGCCAGATCGCCGCCGAAACCCCACGCGCCGAGCGCGACGACCGCCTCGTCCCGCGCTTGGCTCCGACCATGCTCGAACGCTTCGGCAGTGCCGACCACTCCACCGGGAACACGCCATGACCGCTTCCATTCTCCTGTTCCGTTCCCGCATGGCCCTGGCCACTACGTGCCTGCTGTGGGCTTCGGCCAGCGCCGCACAGTCGCCGCAGACGCCACTTACCGGCCAGATGATGGGCGGCCCCCTGCCCGCTGCGCTGGCCCCTGTGCACGCGCCGCCGTCGGCGCCGGCCCAGCAGCGGCCCACCGTGGATCTCACCGCACCTGCGGTCGCGACGACCGCCTCCGCCGTCAGCACCCAGGCCGCACCGC
The DNA here is from genome assembly GCA_002364755.1 of Stenotrophomonas maltophilia. Lineage (GTDB taxonomy): Bacteria > Pseudomonadota > Gammaproteobacteria > Xanthomonadales > Xanthomonadaceae > Stenotrophomonas > Stenotrophomonas maltophilia_AX. The sequence goes on along the minus strand of DEZI01000037.1, from coordinate 12,562 downwards.
CGGCCACCCTGGTGCCGACAGGCAACGGCGCGACCGTGCGCCACCTGTTCCAGCTGCAGGCCTCGGGTGCCCAGGCAGGCGCCCGCCTGCCGATCCTCGGCGACCAGGCCACGGCCAGCTATGCGCGCTACCTGAAGAGCTTCGAGCACGAAATCCCGGAGTTCTTCGAAACCGATGTCACGCCCGCTTCCGGCGCGTCCGGCTCCGGCCGCTGAGGATTCGACGATGAGCCGTGCGCCGCGCACCCTCGCCTTCCACCAACGAGGTGGCATGTCGGTCACCATGATGCTGGTGCTGGTCTCGCTGGTGACGATGCTCGGCCTGGTGGAAGTCGGCTACCTGCTCTGGGCCAAGCGCGATGCGCAGAAGGTGGCCGATCTGGCCGCGCTGGCGGGCGCGCAGCGTCTGGACCTGTGCACGCCCGGCAACACCGACAACGCCGCCGCCCGCCACAACGCACTGCAGGAAAATGGCTTTGGTGGCCAGCTTGAGGTGAGCTGCGGCAACTGGAACCCCAACCAGGCCAGCGCCGATCACTTCCTCGCCACCGTCAGCGCGGAGAACCCGCGCAACGCGGTGAAGGTGGTGGCGTATCGCAGCGTGCTGCCGTTCTTCGGCATCAATGCGCAGCTGCCGACGGTCAGCGCCCAGGCCGTGGCCAAGCGCACCGCGCCGTCGGCGGTGTTCAGCGTGGGCTCGCAGCTGCTGCGTACCAATGGCAACTCACCGCTGATGTCCACCCTGCGCCTGGTAGGCCTGGATGCGAGCAACGCCACCGTGCTGTCCTACGACGGCCTGGCCCAGGCCAGCGTGACTCCGTCGGGCCTGCTCAAGGCGCTGGGCATCCCGGTGGAGGCCAACCTGAGCGTGGCCGATTTCAACCGCCTGCTGTCGGTCAACAAGATCTCGCTGGCGAAACTGATCGATGCCACCGCCGTCGTGCTCGGGCGTGACAGCGTGGCCGCCGCGCAGCTGCGCGCGCTGGGCAGCCTGGTGTCGACCGGCCTGGACATCAACCAGGCCAACATCACCCTCGGCAGTGAGACCGGCGGTGGCGGCCTGTTCGCCGAAGTGATCGCGCCGGATGGAACCATCGGCAGCGCGCTGGAATCGAAGATCAACGTGCTGGACCTGCTCAATACCGGCATTTCCATCGCCAACGACAGCAATGGCCTGCAGGTCCGCGGGCTCAACCTGCTCGGCATCGACGCCAAGGCCGGCGTGATCGAGCCGCCGTCCATCGCCATCGGCGGCATCGGTGCGCGCGCCTACAACGCGCAGGTACGGTTGATGGTGGACGTCGACAGCAACCGCGTGCCCGCGATCGGCGCACTGCTGTCACTGCTGGGTACGCGCCTGCACCTGCCGCTGCACGTCGATGTCACCAATGCGATGGGTACGCTGACCGCGATCCAGTGCGGCGCCACGCCGCCGACCGCCACGGTCAAGGTCGATTCGTCGGTGTTGCGGGCCTGCGTCGGCGCCGTCAATGCCGCCGATCTGTTCTCCAAGAGCAATGTCTGCGATGCGACACTGCAGAACGCACAGCTGCTGACCCTGCTCGGCCAGCCAATGATCAACAACAAGATCACGCTGGGGGCACTGACCGACAGCCAGAACCTGACCCTGGCCGCGGGCCAGACCGGCTCCACGCGGATCAATCCGCTGGCGCTGGGCGATACGGTGTCAGGCCTTGTCACTGAGCTGCTGCGCGTGCTGTCCGGCATGCTGCGCGGCCCGGCAAGCGACCCCAAGCAGGCCGCCACCGCACTGGCCGACCGCTACCTGACCGCCGCGCATCCCGCGGGTGGCCGCTACAACGTCGACAACGTCATTCCGCTGCTGCGCGATGGCAATGCCGCGCAGAACCTCGCACCGCTGGGCGACTGGACCGTCAGCAAAGGTGTTCCCCGTCTCTGCCTGCTGGGCCTGACAACCTGCTGGGATGACGGTTCGGTGTGGACGGGATACCGCACTGCAGTGACCGGCCAGGGCCTTGGTCTGCTTGATGGTGCCCTCGGCGCGCTGCTCGGCGGCCTGCTGATCAACCGCTGTGACAGCCTGATCAGCAATCTGGTCAGCTACAACACCTGCGTCCGCGACAACCTGGCGTCCTACATCCAGACCAGGCCCGGCGGATTCAACGACCCGAGTGCCGGCGGCGGGGTCACCGCCCCTGGCAACAACGTCAGCTGCTCAGGCCTGCTGTGCATGGTGCTCACGCCGATCCTGGACATCCTCAAGCCAGTGCTCAACAGCGTCGGCGCGCTGCTGACCAACCTGCTGGCCGACCTGCTGGGCCTGGAACTGGGCCGGACCGACGTCAGCATGCAGTCGATCCAGTGCAATGCCGCCCAGCTGGTGTATTGAGTGCGGTCCAGTGCGGTTGGCGTCTGCTGCACCCATGCTAGACTCGCCGCGGGGAACCACATCCATTTCAACCACACTTCATTCGTGGATGGTCTAGACATGCGAGAAACTTCAGGGGACACCGTCTTCGCCCGGTACCCGCGCGGCGCGGCACTGCTGGCCATGGCCATGATCCTGGTCGCACCGTCGGCACTGGCGGCGCGCGGCGATCGCGAAGCGGCGGCCGAACCGGTCCGCAGCGGGCCGGTGGTGCGCAATACGGTGGACGAACTCAAGCAGTTGATGGATGGCAACCAGCTGACCGAGCTGCGTACCACCTACAACGGCAACTACGGCGCCAGCCTGCTGTTCAACGCCAGCACCCTGACCTACTACGCCGCGCTGTTCCAGGAAAAGAACTTCTGGCGCGTCATCAAGACCGATGCCGTCGACAACGCCGAGCGCGTCTACCGCACCTTCGTGCAGCAGACCGAGCAGCTGGCCCAGGTCTACATCGACACCACCCGCCTGGAAGCAGGCAAGCGCTACACCGAGCGCCTGGTGTCGTACAACGAAGAACGCCTGCGCACCCTGCAGCAGGAAATGGAGCAGCAGCAGGCACAGTCGGCCCAGGTCAGCGCGTCCCTGCAGCAGGCCCAGCAGCAGGCGGTCAGCCTGAGCACCGATGTGCAGAGCACCAACAACCAGCTGGACGCCCTGCAGCGCCGCATCCAGATCCTGCAGGCCGAACAGGGCAATCCGGAGCTCAGCCTGCCGAAGGCGGAAGCTTCCGCTGTGCCGGCGGCCGCCAGCGACGGCAACTGACGTCCTGGCACTGCACCACACGCGCCGGCACCTTCGGGTGCCGTTGCTGTTTCAGGGGGACTGGCAGGCCAGGCGCAGGGCGTCATCCAGCTGCCGCCGCTGCTGGTAGTCCAGCCGACGCGCACGCGTCATCTTCCGCGCCTGCTCGCGGCGTGCCTGCTCGCAGCCGGCCGGATCACGCGCGAGGGTGATCAGCGCGCCCTCGGCCTGACCACGGCGGCCAGGCCGCACATTGGACTTCGGCGCACCCGCCTGCGCCGGGCGCGCGGGCTTCGACTCACCCTTGCCTCGTGCCTGCGCCGCCTCGGCCGGCACGTCCCAGCGCCATTCCGCCCGGCCCTGGCACGGCGTCTGCTGGTAGACCGGGTGCGGCCCGTCCACGCATTTGTAGACATGGGTCTGGGCCAGCGCGGCACCGGCCAGCAGCCAACCCGCGATCGCCCCCGACAGCATCCTCTTCATGCCGCATCCTCCGTAGCAGAACGGGCATCGTGGCCAGCACCGACCGACCGCCGCCAGAGCGGAATGCGTCGTCCCCGCCTCTGTCCGCCTGCCATCCATCGGACACAGGCGTGCAAGCCGCGCGGCGGATCCTGCGCTGTACTGCCGGTACGCCGGCAGCGTCACCGCCGGCGTCATTCCCCTACCGCCAAAGGAACCTGCAATGAGCAACTTCGTTACCGTCAAAGATGGCGCCCGCATCTTCTACAAGGACTGGGGCACTGGCCAGCCGATCGTGTTCGCCCATGGCTGGCCGCTGTCGTCGGATGCGTGGGATCCGCAGATGCTGTTCATGGGCCAGAGCGGCTACCGCGTCATCGCCCATGACCGCCGCAGCCATGGCCGCTCCAGCCAGACCTGGGACGGCAACAACATGGACACCTACGCCGACGATCTGGCCGCGGTGCTCGATGCCCTCGACCTGAAGGACGCGATCCTGGTCGGCCATTCCACCGGTGGTGGTGAAGTGGCCCACTACGTCGGCCGCCACGGCAGCAAACGCGTGGCCAAGGTGGTGCTGGTCGGCGCCGTACCGCCGCTGATGCTGAAGACCGAGGCCAACCCGGCCGGGACCCCGCTGGAAGTGTTCGACGGCATCCGCAAGGGCACCGGCGGTGATCGTTCGCAGTTCTTCAAGGACCTGACGGCACCGTTCTTCGGCGCCAACCGTGATGGCAACAGCGTCACCCAGGGCATGCGCGATTCGTTCTGGATGCAGGGCATGCTGGGCGGCGTCAAGGGCCAGTACGACTGCGTGCACGAGTTCTCGGAAGTGGACTACACCGAAGACCTGAAGAAGATCGACGTGCCGGCCCTGGTCGTGCATGGCGATGACGACCAGATCGTGCCGTTCGATGCGTCTGCCAAGCTGTCCTCGCAGATCATCAAGGATGCCGAACTGAAGGTCTACGCCGGTGCCCCGCACGGCCTGACCATCACCCACGCCGACCAGTTCAACGCCGACCTGCTGGCGTTCGCACGCAAGTGATGCAACGCGGCGGCGCCCAAAGCGCCGCCGTCCCCCTTTTCCCTGCTCAGAACGCGAAGCAGGAGCAGCCCATCGCGCCCCAGAACGCGGTCAGGTCATCGGTCGGTGCCGCGTGCTGCGCGGCATGGCCGTGGGCACCGTGGGTACCGCAGGCCACACCGTGGTGGTGGTGGTGCGCCGCAGCCAGGCCGGTGGCGGTGCCGCCAACGTGGTAGCCACCAAACGTGTTCACCGGCGACCAGTCCGGCATTGCCGGCGGGAGCTGCGGTGCCAGGCCGGCATAGTCGCCGTCGGCGTGCACGATGCGGCCACCGACCACGGTCAGCAGGCTGGTGATGTCGGCGATCCGCGCATCATCGACGCGGAAGAAATCAGACGACAGCAGGATGAAGTCGGCCAGCTGGCCCTGCTTCAGCGTGCCCTTCACCGCTTCGTCGCCGGAGAACCACGCGCTGCCCTGGGTCCACAGGCGCAGTGCCTGTTCGCGTTCCAGCAGGTTCTCGTCGCCATACAGGGCCAGGCCACCGACCGTGCGCCCGGTCACCAGCCACGACAGCGCCACCCACGGGTTGTAACTGGCCACGCGGGTCGCATCGGTACCGGCACCGACCGGCACGCCCTCGGCCAGCATGCGCTTGACCGGCGGCGTATGCCGCGCGGCCTGCACGCCATAGCGCTCGACGAAGGCCTCGCCCTGGTAAGCCATGCGATGCTGCACGGCGATGCCGCCTCCCAGTGCACGGATGCGTTCGATATTGCGTGGGGTGATGGTTTCGGCATGGTCGATGAACCAATGCAGGCCATCGAACGGCACCTCGCGGTTCACCTGCTCGTAGACATCCAGGATGCGGGTGATGCTCTCGTCGTAGGTGGCGTGGATGCGGAACGGCCAACGCTTTTCCACCAGCAGCTTCACCACGTCGTGCAGCTCAGGCTCCAGCTCCGGCGGCAATTCCGGCCGCGGCTCGTTGAACAGCTCGAAGTCAGCGGCGGAGAACACCAGCATTTCGCCGGCACCGTTGTGGCGAAGCAGGTCATCGCCCTGGCGCGGTTGCAGGATCTCGCTCCAGCCACGGAAATCGTTGACCTCGTTGCCCTTGTTCTGGGTGAACAGGTTGTAGGCGATGCGCACGGTCAGCTGCTCGTCGCGGTGCAGCTGCTCGATGACCTGGTAGTCCTCCGGGTAGTTCTGGAAGCCGCCACCGGCATCGATCACCGAGGTGATGCCCAAGCGGTTCAACTCACGCATGAAGTGGCGCGTGGAGTTGGCCTGGTACTCGATCGGCAGGCGCGGGCCCTTGGCCAGCGTCGCGTACAGGATCAGCGCATTGGGCTTGGCCAGCAGCAGGCCAGTCGGGTTGCCCAGCGAGTCGCGCACGATCTGGCCACCGGGCGGATCCGGCGTCTCCTTGGTGTAGCCGCAGGCACGCAGGGCGGCGCGGTTCAGCAGCGCCCGATCGTACAGGTGCAGCAGGAACACCGGCGTGTCCGGCGCGATGTCGTTGAGCTCCTGCAGGGTCGGCAGGCGCTTTTCGGTGAACTGCGTTGCGGTGAAGCCACCGACCACGCGCACCCATTGCGGTGCCGGGGTGCGGTCGACCTGCGCCTTCAGCATGGCCATCGCATCGGCCAGCGAACGCAGGCCATCCCAGCGCAGTTCCAGGTTGTAGTTGAGGCCACCGCGGATCAGGTGGGTATGGCTGTCGTTGAGGCCGGGCACGATGCGGCGGCCCTGTGCATCAATGATGGTGGCCTCGTTGCCCCATTCGCGCATGATCTGCTCGTCGCTGCCGACCGCGGCGATGCGGCCGTTCTGAACCGCCAGTGCCTGCGCGTGCGGCTGCTGCGGATCAAGGGTGGTGACGCGGGAGTTTCTGATGACCAGCGTGCTCATGCGGCGCTCCTTGGGAAGGGTTTCGATGGCCGCGGCGGCACCGCCGGCCAGCCCCAGCGCCATCGCGGCGCCGCTGGCCAGCACGACGTTGCGTCGGCCGTGGTCGAGGGGGGAGGAACTCATGCGATGTCTCCAGGCAGGGCCAGGCCATCCAGCGCCCAGGCGCCCGGCCCGGCCAACGCGATCGCCAGCAGGGCCAGCGTCCACATCAGCGGGTACTCGGTGCCACCGCGCATCCAGAACCAGCCCTTGGGCAGGGCGAGCAGCGCGGTGAAGGCAATGAACGCGGCCGCGGCCAGTGCGGCAATGCGGGTCTGCCAGCCCAACAGCACGGCCAGCCCGGAGGCTACCTGCAACAGGGCCAGCAGCAGCGGCAGCGGCGCCACCGCCGGCAAACCGAAGCCGCGCAGTTCGCCGGCAAAACCAGCCAGGCCCGGGCCGCCAAACCAGCCAAACAGCTTGCCCAGCGCGTGTGGCAGCAGGAAACCTCCCCCTGCCACGCGCAGCATCAGCAGGGCCAGGTCGAGGCCATGCCCGTTGCCCATGCTCAGTGGCCGCCTTCCTGTGCGCCGAACATGGTCTTGGCGTACTGGATGCCGATGCCGTAGCCGCCGGCATGGTCACGGGCGATGCCGGTGGTCAGGCCGTAGGTCTCGCCACGGGCCCAGTCGCGCTGCAGTTCCAGCAGGTACTGCACGCTGGTGATCGGGCGCGCGCCGGCCTGTACCATGCGGGTGATCGCACGCTCATGTGCCTCATCACTGACATCGCCGCAGGCATCGGTGATCACGTAGACCTCAAAGCCCTGCTCCAGCGCCGACAGGGTCGGGCCGACGATGCACACGCTGGTCCACAGGCCCGCCAGCACAAGGCGCCGCTTGCCGATGCGGTTGATCTCATCGATCACCGGCTGGTCTTCCCAGGTGTTCATCGAGGTGCGGTCGAACACGGCCTGGCCAGCGAAGATCTCCGGCAGCTCCGGGAACATCGGGCCGGAGAACGACGTCTCGGCGACGGTGGTGAGCACCACCGGCACGTTGAAGCCCCTGGCACCCTTGCTGATCAGCGAGACGTTGTTGCGCAGCGCGGAGATGTCGATGGTGTGGGTGGCAAACGCCATCTGCGACTGGAAGTCGATCAGCACCAGGGCATGGTCGGTCGGGGAAAGCAGGCCCTTGGCAGGCGTGGCGGTGGCAGTGGTCATGGGTGGGTTCCAGAAGTGGGCGGGGCAACAGAAGCGGGGTGGACAGCGGGTATGTGCAGGGCGGCATCACCGGCCAGGTACTGGCCGGGGCTGCAGCCGGTCTCGGCACGGAAGCTGCGGACGAAATGGCTCTGGTCGAAGAAGCCCAGATGCTGGGCCAGGCGGGACATCGGCTGGTCGCCGGCCGGCAGCAGTTGCCGCGCGCGTTCGATGCGACGACGGCGCAGGTAGCGCAGCGGGCTGGCGCCGGTACCGGTGCGGAACAGCCGCACCAGATGGAAACGGCTCACGCAGGCCACCTCGGCCAGCTCCGTCACCCGCAGCGGCTGCGACAGATGCGCATCGATGTAGTGCAATGCGCGCTGCAGGGCTGCAGCCTGGTGTGGCGCCAACGCGGGGGCTGGAGCAACGGGCGATGAAGCTTCAGCCATGACAGAGCACCGCGACGGGGTGCCCCATGGTGGGCCGCCAGGTACCGATGCCCTACCCCCGTCCGTCGAGGCCACCACTCACCCGTTCGGGGGAGGCCGACGTGCCAGCAGCGGCACCGCCGCGCCCTGCAGCCACACTGCCACGCAGACCAGAATATCCCGGCGCACACAGGGCAGCGGCCAGGTACAGCCGCAGCCAGAGCAGGCCCAGGCCGGGCCCACGGTCGGGAAACATCACGAACAGACGCTGCGTCCTCGGCCTCCACCACTCCATAGCCGGCGTGATAGCCGATCCCGCCGCCACCGCGCCTACCCCGTTCGGGTCACCCTCGGCTGCCCCGCACCTGCCAGAATGCTGCCCATGCGTGGCCGCCCCCTCCCCTTGCTGCGTCGCCTGCGGGCGCTGCTGTCGTGCCTGCTGCTGATCGCCCTGCCCGCCTTCGCCGAGCAGCGGCCGGTCGTGGCCGACGGCATGCCCGGCTACCAGCACACCGCGTGGCGGGTCGGACAGGGTGCGCCCGGCGACATCTGGGACATTGCCCAGGACCCGCAGGGCATGCTGTGGCTGGCGACGGGCTCGGGCCTGTACCGCTTCGACGGCCGCCGTTTCGAGCGCCAGGCCGCGCCGTCGGGCAGCTCGTTTCCCTCCACCAACATGGTCACCCTGGCAACGGATGCCGACGATAGCCTGTGGATCGGCTATTTCCAGGCCGGCATCAGCCAGCTCTCCGCCAGCCACCTGCGCAGCTTCGGCCGCGCCGAGGGCGTGCCGATCGGCGTGGTGCCGCACTTCAGCCGTGATCGCGACGGTCGACTGTGGGCGGCCATCAACGGTGGCCTGCGCTGGTTCGATGGGCAGCAATGGCGCGCGGTGCCCCGCGACAGCGGCGTGCCGGATCGACGCGTGCAGTGGCTGCTGCATGATCGCCAGGGCACGTTCTGGGTGCTGGCCGACCTGAAGATCTGGCGACGGCCCGCCGGTGCCAGCGCGTTCGAGGACACCGGCATCGCCGTCTCGCAGATGGCCTCCTTGGCCGAAAGCCCGCGCGGCGAAATCTGGCTGGCCGACCGCATTCGCGGCACCTCGCCGCTGGCCAGCGCGCACGGCCTGCTGCCTGCCGCCGAGCGCGAGGCGCGACGCCTGCCCGAACTCGTCGCCGCGCGCCTGCAGTTCACCGCCGATGGCACGCTGTGGGCCACGATGAGCCCGCATGGCGGCGTGGCAAGGGTCACCTTCGAGGGCGACCAGGCCACGCGCATGGAGCGCTTTGATACGCCGCAGGGCCTGACCGCCACGTCGGCAGTTCCGGTCCTGCTGGATTGCGAAGGCAATCTCTGGGTCGGCACCAACCTTGGCCTCAACCGCTTCCGCGCGCGCAGCGTGCAGACCCTCGCAGCCGGCCCCAGTGATCCCTATCGCTCGCTGGTACGCGCCAGCGACGGTCGCGTGTATGGCTATGGCGAGAACCTGAAACCCTACGACCTGCGCCGCACATTGCTGGGCGGGAGCGCCTGGCAGCTGCAGGATGCCGCACGCCAGGCGCCGACACCGTTGTGGCAGTTCGACTGGATCAACCTGGTCCGCACCGTCGGCGGCCACGCCACGCGCATTCCATTTCCCGCCCCCTACACCGGGCAGCCCCTGCAGGCGCTGCTGTTCCACAACGACGATGACGCCTGGATGTGTGTCGGCGAGCGTGGCGTCCTGCGCTACCAGCACGGGCAGTGGTACCGCCAGCCGCGGCTGCCCGAACAGGCCTGTTCGTCGATGGCGATGGCCAACGAAGGCGCCGTGCTGCTGGGTTATGCCGATGGCCGGCTGCGGCGCATGGACGACCGCGGCGTGGCGACGTTCGATACCCGCCAGGGGCTGGCCGTTGGACCGGTGACGGCCCTGCTGCAGGACCAGGACATGCTGCTGGTGGCCGGCGAAGCCGGGCTGGCCGCGCGCATCGGCGACGGTCACTTCAGCGAGGTGCGCACGGACATGGCGGGCGTGCTGGAAGGCATCACCGGCATGGTCGCCGACGCACATGGGCGGCTCTGGCTCAATGGCAGCCGCGGGCTGGTGCGGCTGGACCGCACCGCCCTGCGTACAGCCGTGCTCACCCATCAACCGGTGGCACCGCGCCTGTTCGACGCAGTCGACGGCATGCCCGGCATCGCGCTGCAGAGCGGCCCGATTCCCACCGCCGCGCTGGCCGCTGACGGCCTGCTGTGGCTGGCTACCAACCAGGGGCTGGCGTGGCTGGACACCAACGCTGCGCACACCAACACCCGGGCACCGGGTGTGCGCATCGGCGACGTGCTGTATGGCGCCACCCAGGCTCCGCTGCAGGAAGGGCTGCGCCTGCCGGCCGGCACTACCCAGCTGCAGATCGACTACGTGGCGCTGTCGCTGGCCCGGCCGGAACGCAACCGCTACCGCTACCGGCTGTCCGGCGTGGACGAAGGCTGGCAGGACGCCGGCAGCATCACGCGTGCCTACTACACCAACCTCGCCCCGGGCACGTACCGCTTTGAGGTAGAAGCGGCCAACGAAGACGGCATCTGGAGCACGGCGCCTGCCAGCCGCAGCTTCAGCATCGCCTCCACCTTCGTGCAGACGATCTGGTTCAAGCTGCTGTGCGCGGCACTGGTACTGGTGGCGCTCATGGTGGCCGTGCGCATCCGCAGCGGACAGCTGGCCGCACTGTTCCGCGCGCGCCTGCAGGAACGCCATGGCGAGCGCGAGCGCATCGCCCGCGATCTGCACGACACCCTGCTGCAGGGCAGCCAGGGGTTGATCCTGCGCCTGCATGCGATCAGCCAGTCGGCGCAGACGCCGGACAACGTGCGCACCCAGCTGGAATCGGCAATGCAGCTGGCTGAGCGCAATCTCGCCGAGGGCCGCGAGCGGGTCAATGCGCTGCGCGATGGTCCCTTCGCCGGCCGCGACCTGGCCACTGCACTGGCCGACGTGCATGCCGAGTACGCCGGCCAGGGCACCAACCCGCTGCGCCTGACCGTCGAAGGCACGCCACCGACACTGCGGCCCGATGCCGTGGAGGAAGTGTTCCTGATCGGACGCGAAGCGATCCGCAATGCCCTGCGCCACGCCCAGGCCAGCGCCATCGAAGTGGAGCTGTCCTACGGCAGCCGCTGCTTCCTGCTGCATGTGCGCGACGACGGCGTCGGCATTGCCGACGATGATGCCGGCCATGGCCACTGGGGCCTGCAGGGCATGCGCGAACGCGCGCAGCGGCTGGGCGCGGAACTGCAGCTGTGGACCCGCCCGGGCCTGGGCACCGAAGTCGCGCTGGCGGTTCCCGCACGGCGCCTGTATCACCGCCGGCCGCCACGTTGGCGCTGGCCCTGGAGTGCAAAGCACAATGACTGAGTCTTCTTCCCCGATCGGCGTGCTGGTGGTCGACGACCATCCCCTGCTGCGCGACGGCCTGGCCGCCCTGCTCGGCGCGCAACCTGACCTGCGCCTTCTGGGCGAAGCCGCCGATGGCGAAGAAGCCGTCGCGCGCTACCAGGAACTGCAGCCGGACGTGGTGCTGATGGACCTGCAGATGCCGCGCCTGGATGGCGTGGAAGCGATCGTGCGGATCCGTGCGCTGGACCCGCGCGCACGCATCATCGTGCTGACCACCTACCGTGGCGACGTGCGTGCGGTACGTGCGCTGCAGGCCGGCGCGAGCGCCTACCTGCTGAAGGATATGCTGCGCCACGAACTGGTGGACACGATCCGCACGGTGGCCGGTGGCCGCCGCGCCGCGATTCCACCCGCGGTGGCCGCGAGCATCGCCGCCCACGTGGTGGAAGACCGGCTGTCGCCGCGCGAGACGGAAGTGCTGCGGCACGTTGCCGGTGGCCTGTCGAACAAGCGCATCGGTGAGCGGATGCAGATTTCCGAGCAGACGGTGAAGGCGCACATGAAGAGCCTGATGGACAAGCTGGGCGTGGGAGACCGCACGCATGCGGTGACGCAGGCGCTGCGGCGCGGGATCATCAGCCTGGATGACAGCGGTCACGATTGAAGGTGGGGGTTTTCTGCAGGGCTTGCAGCCCTGCACCTGCAGAGGCCGAAGCCGAAGCCGAAGCCGAAGCAAGATCAAGAGCGGCATTCCGGGGGATGGCGGGGCACTGTGGGTTTGCGGGGACGCCGTAAACCCATCCATGGGGGCTTGGTCGCCGCTTGCTCGTGTGCGCTGTCCTGCGCACACGGCAAGACCGGGGTTGGGCGTCCTGCCCAACCCGCCCGAGGCATGCCTCGGGCCCATGCCGCTCACACCCCCGCAACCGGACCCACCTCGCCTTCGACAGTTTCAAGCGAGCTGTCGGAACGGCATCACTGCTCTGGTGGGTTGCGACCGGTGGGCGGC
>DEZI01000016.1:6785-23959 GCA_002364755.1 Stenotrophomonas maltophilia | reverse complement strand
TGGCTCAGCTGCTTAAGTGAACGGCATTACGGCGCGTGGCCGGGGTTTTTCGATTCACTTGAACAGCGTGTCCGGGTATTCCGGTTTCTGTTCCCGCGCCAGCAGGGCGCGCAGGCCTTCTGCAGGCGTCTGCTCGCCGTGCAGCACGGCACGCACGCGATCAGAGATCGGCAGGTCGATGCCATGGCGGCGTGCCTGTCGCATCACTTCGTCGGCGGTCTGCACCGATTCCACCACCTGGCCGATTTCGCGCACGGCATCCTGCAGCGTCTGCCCGCGGCCCAGGGCAAGGCCGAGGCGGCGGTTACGCGACAGGTCGCCGGTGCAGGTCAGCACCAGGTCGCCCAGGCCAGCCAGACCCATCAGGGTTTCCGGCTTGGCACCAATGGCGGCGGCAAGCCGCAGCATCTCGTTTAGGCCACGCGTGATCAGGCCGGCACGGGCGTTCAGGCCCAGCTGCATGCCATCGGCCACACCGGTGGCCACGGCCAGCACGTTCTTCATCGCGCCGCCCAGCTCGGCACCCACCATGTCATCGCCCGTATAGGCGCGGAACGCCGGGCCATGCATGGCTTCGGCCACGGTCTGCGCGAACTCCGGCACGTCGCCGTGCACGGTGATGGCGGTGGGCAGGCCCAGGGTCACTTCCTTGGCGAACGACGGCCCGGTGACCACGGCCAGCGGCACGTCGTCACCCAGGATCTCGCGCGCCACTTCATGCAGGAAGCGGCCCGAACCGGGTTCAAAACCCTTGGTGGCCCACGCCACGCCGGCACCAGCCGGACGCAGCGGTGCCAGCGCACGCACGGTTTCGTTGAACGCGTGCGACGGGGTCACCACCAGCACCCAGGCGGCATCGCGCACGGCGGCCGCCATGTCGGTGGTCGCACGCAGGCTTTCCGGCAGCGGGATGCCCGGCAGGTAACGCGGGTTCTCGTTGCGCTGGTCGATGGCTTCGACCACGGCGGCATCGCGCCCCCACAGCACGGTCGGGTGACCGTGCCGGGCGAGCAGGGTGGCCAGCGCGGTTCCCCAGGAACCCGCGCCCAGCACGGCGATCTTGTCAGCGGTAGTGCTCATCCGTGACGTCGCGGCGGGGATCAGGCGTTGCCGGCCGGCTCGGAGTCAGCCAGCGACGGTGCGTCGCCCTGCTCCTGGCGCTGGCGCAGGGTTTCTGCGTACAGGCCTTCGAAGTTGATCGGCTGCAGGAAGAACGGCGGGAAGCCGCCGGCCTGGATCAGATCGCTGACCAGCTGGCGCACGTACGGGAACAGGATGTTCGGGCACTGGGTGCCGAGCAGCACGTCGATGGACTGCGGGTCCAGGCCGACCAGGCCGAACACGCCGGCCTGCTTCACTTCGGCCACGTAGGCGGTGCGCTCACCGGCCTGGCAGGTCAGGGTGACGGCCAGCACGACTTCGAAGGCGTTCTCGCCCAGGCGCTGCACCTGCTGGTTCAGGTTGAGCTGCAGTTCCGGCTGCACCTGGTCATTGAAGATGGTCGGCGCATTCGGCGACTCGAAGGAAACGTCCTTGACGTAGATCTTCTCGACGGTGAAGGCGGGGCCGGTGGCGGCATCGGCCGGCGCAACGGCGCCGTTGGTGGTCTCTTCGGACATTTCCAGTAACTCCAATGAATGCAATGAAAACGAGTGTCGAACTACAGGGTTGGGGGCGGCGGCAGGCCCATACAAGGCCAGTTCCGCTATCCCCTGCAATCAGTTGCGGCCCTTGACCAGCGGCAATTCGGCCTGCTGCCAGGCGGGAATGCCGCCTTCCAGCACGAAGACCTTCTCGAAACCAGCCTTCTTCAGCGTCTTGGCGGCGGTTTCCGATGCGTTGCCGCTGCGGCACACCAGCACCACCGGGCTCTGCTTGGCGTTGGCCACCAGCTTGTGCTCGGCGTTGAAGGCGCTGGCTTGCGCGCTGCGGCTGCCGGCGATGTGGCCCTTTTCAAAGTCAGCGCTGGGCGACAGATCGACCACGACCGCGCCACCAGCATTCATCAGGTGGGTCAGCTCGGCCGGCTTGATGCCCTTGTAGCCCCGGAACAGGCGGCGGGTTTCGGTGACGATGAGGGCCACGGTCAGGCCGACCAGGGCCGCGGACAGCATCGGGTTTCGGCCTGCAAAGGCCAGCAACTCTTCGTAATTCACTCAGGTCACGGGTCGATCAAGTGGGCGCCGATTGTCGCACAAGCCGCAGGGGGCCCGTCACTGCCCCTTCCACAGGTCCGGCAGGCCGGCCGCCTGCCACCAGCGCTTGGCTTCCGGGTCCCAGCGCCAGCGCTCGACCACCACCACGGTGCGCTCGGCCTGGGTATTCTGGTTGATCACCCCGATTTCCACCCGGCGCTCGACCTGGCCACCGTCCAGCGAGGCGCTGCTGCGCTCGCGGTAGGAGGACACGCGCAGCTGCGCGTAACGGTTGAGCTCGAACTCGGTGGGCGGCTTTTCCTTGCGCAGCTCCGGGTCCAGGTAGGCAATGGCATCGTCCATGCTGCCCCAGCGGATGGTGGCGCCGTAGGCGATCTGGGTCTCTTCCAGCAGCTTGCGCTGCTTGCGGGTGAGGTCGTCGGCAGCGGCACCGGCCACGGCACTGACCAGCAGCAGGGAGCACATCAGGAACTGGATCAGGCGGCGCATCGGTGGTTTCCCCAGGACGTCAGCGTGCCATCCTACCCTCTGGCGAAGGCAACGAAGCGACCGCTCAGCTCGGCGGCCGAACGGCCATCGGCCCCCGGCTGGCGGGCGACGATGCTGATGCGGGCCTTGCCGCGCTGGCGGAAGGTGGCCAGGAAGGTATCCCAGCTGCTGGCTTCGGCGGTTTCGGCATGGGCGTGCAGGTCTTCGTAGACCGGGGCCAGGTAGCGCAGGTTGCTGTCGGCCACGTAGACCTCGGCATCGTGCCCGGCCAGGCGCAGGCGCAGGCTGACCAGCGCCCAGCCCGACAGGGTGAGCACCGAGGCCAGGCTGCCACCGAAGGCGTTGCCCTTGTCGTTGACGTTGGCGACCAGCGGCGCAGTGATGCGCAGCACGCCGTCGGCATAGCCATCCAGGCGGATCTGCATCGCGCGGACCGCCGGCATGCAGTCAAGCACGTCCTGCAGGGCGGCCAGCGAGGAGGTCAGGGCATCAGCGGACATCGAGCAGCAACCACGACAACGAAGGGCCCGCATAATGACGTCAATGGCCAACCATACGATACCCACTGGCTGGACCCTGATCTCGCTGCGGCCGCAGGGCCAGCATGCCGGTCTGAGGCAGGCTGCGGCCAGGCTGGGCGGGGCCACCGTGGCCTTGTCGCCGTGGCGGCTGCAGCGGTTGCAGGGCGCGGCGGTCGAACAGCGGCTGAACCGGGCGCTGTCCTGCGCGCGCGTGGTGTTCACCAGCCCGGCGGCGGTCGCGGCCGCCGCGGCACTGCAGCACCTGACGGCGGCCCAGCGTGGCCCGTGGCTGACCGTGGGCGAAGGCACCGCGCGCGCCCTGCACGCGCAGGGCATCACCGACGTGCACGCACCGCAGCGGATGGACAGCGAGGGCCTGCTGGGGCTGCCGGTGCTGGCCGACGTGGGCGGCACGGACATCGGCCTGGTGACCGCGCCCGGCGGCCGCGGCCTGATTGCCGCACAGCTTGAGGCAGCGGGCGCTCGGATCATCCGTGCCGACATCTACCGGCGGGTGCCGCTGGTGATACCGCGGCGAAAACTGGCGCGATTGGCCCGCTCGGGGACGCCGTGGCTGCTGGCCGTCAGCAGCGGCGAGGCCCTGCAGCGCTTCTGGCAGCAGTTGTCGCCCGGTTGGCAGCAGCGCCTGTGTGAACAGGCCATCGTGCTGGCCGCCAGCGAACGCCTGGCCGAGCAGGCGCGGGCGCTGGGGCTGGCCCGCGTGGTGCACGGCGAAGGGCCCACCGTCACCCAGATGACGGCGGCCGCACACGCCGCGCTCACTGCCCCGGCAGCGACCTGAACAGGCACCCGGCACACGCTTGCCGGGTTCAGCGCCAACGGTAATGCTGTGTCCAACGCTGCCTGCTGGCTTCCCGCCGGCGACGCCGCCGACAAGGAAGCCCGATGAACGACGCACTGCCACCTGCCCCCTCCCGCCGTCCTGCACGCTGGCTGCTGCCGCTTGCGGTGGTGGTGGTGCTGGGCGCCGCGGGTTACGCCGGCTGGCACCACTGGCAGCAACAGCAGCGCGACCGGGCGGCGCAGGCACAGACCACGGACGTGCGGCTGAAGGGGCTGGAGGCCACCGTCGAGGCCCTGCGCCGCGACCAGCGCGCGACCAGCCAGCGCCTGCAGGATGCGGCCGCCACCAACCGCGTGCTGCGCGATGAAATGCTGGGCCTGTCCCAGCGCAGCGCGCTGCTGGAAGAGAACCTGACCCGGCTGACCGAAAGCGCCAACCAGGGCCGCCAGGCCGTGCAGCGCGACGAGGCCGAGCTGCTGCTGACCCAGGCCGCGCAACGGCTGGCCTTTGCCGACGATGTGGAAGGCGCGCGCCGCCTGTATGCGCAGGCCGCCACCGCATTGGCCGACCTGCCGGACAACGAAGGCCTGAACCTGCGCCAGGCGCTGGTGCAGGAACGCGACGCGCTGGATGCACTGGGCCCGGGCCCGCGCGTGCAGGCGCTGCATCGACTGAATGCCGTGGCCCAGGCGCTGCAGGGGCTTCCCTCAGAGCTGCCACCCTCGCCGGCCGAAGCGGCTGCCAAGCCGTGGTGGCAATCGGCGCTGGCGCCCTTCGTGGATATCACCCCGACCCGCTTGAACGGCCCGCTGACCCAGGCCGAGCGCGCCGCCGCCGATGATGCGCTGCAGCTGGAACTGACCCTGGCCCGCGCGGCCATCGAGCGTGGCGACCGCAGCGGCCGTGATGCCGCGCTGAACCGCGTGGCTCACTGGGCGCAGCGGCGCTGGCCGGATTCACCGGGCCTGCGCGCGCAACATGCTGAACTTCAGGCCTTGCGCAAGGCCCCCCTGCAGGCCGAGAGCAGCGTGCTTGGCAGCACCCTGCAACAACTGCGCTCCCAGACCGACCGGAGGTAACGCCCGATGAAACCCCTGCAATCCCTGGTCGTACTGCTGCTGGCCGTGGCCATCGGCGTGGTGGCTGCGCAATGGCTCGGCACCGATGATCTGAACCGCTACGGCGAAGTGACCCTGCGCTACGGCGGCTACGACTACCACAGCAACCTGCCCAAGGTGGCCCTGCTGTCGGTGATCGGCGTGCTGGTACTGTGGCTGTTGTGGAGCCTGGTGGCGGCACCGTTCCGCGCCTGGGGCCGCTACCGCCGCAAGCAGGGCCGCGTGCGCCTGATCGATGGCCTGCAGGCCTACGAACACGGCCACTGGCAGCGTGCGGAAAAGCTGCTGGATGGTGCGGCGGCCGACCCGGACGTAAGCGCGGTGGCGCTGGCCAATGCGGTGCGCAGCGCGCAGTCGCGTGCCGATGCCGCGTCAGGCGAGGCGCTGCTGCAGCGCCTCGGTGACAGTGATGCCACGCTGCATGCGCTGCTGCGCGCCGAACAGCTGCTGGCACGCGACCTGCCGGTGGATGCGATCAACGCATTGGACGTGGCGGCCATCCAGCCGCTGCCGCCGCGTGGCCTGTGGCTGCGTACAGAAGCGCTGGCGCAGGCCGGGCGCGCGCACGAGGCGTACGGCCAGCTGGGCGCGCTGCGGCAGAGCAAGGTGCTGCCGACCGACGCCAGCAGCGAACTGGAAGCCCGCCTCGCTGCGCAGGCCCTGCTGGAGGCCGGCGATGTGAACGCCCTGGCCGCGCAGTGGGAAGCCACGCCGAAGGCGCTGCGACCGACCCCGGACGTGGTGGCCGCCTACGCCACCCGTGCCGTGGCGTTGGACTGGGACGAGCCAGCGCTGCTGGCCTTGGAACAGGCGCTCGACCATCGCTGGGACGATGAGCTGGTGGCGCTGTATGGCCGCCTGCCCGCCGAACGTCTGGCCACCCGCCAGGCCAACCTGGCGCGCTGGCGCAACGTGCATGACGATTCGGCTGCGCTGCGCCTGGCGCAGGGTCGCATTGCCCTGGCCCAGCAGCAGTGGGATGCGGCCGATGCGTTCCTGCACGAGGCCATCGCCGCCGGTGCCGGTGCGCCGGCGTGGGAGGCACTGGGTGAAGCGTTCGCCCAGCGTGGCGACCACGCACTGGCCGCACAGTGCCTGGCCAATGCGCTGCGCCTGCAGCGTGGCGAGGACAGCGTGGCGCTGGTGCATGCGGCCGATGTGGCGCCGCGCAGCACGGTGGAAGACCTGCCTACTGCCGCGCAGCCGCCGGTGTATGACGCCAACGAGGTGCGCGATGGGTTCGGCAACCCGCGGGTACCGTGAGCATGGCTGAGGTGCGCCGACCGACGGTCGGCACCCACCCACAAAAAACGCCGCCCGATGGGCGGCGTTTTTTGTTGTTCGATGGATGCAATCAGCGTTCGACGATCGCCACCACGCCCATGCCGCCAGCGGTGCAGATCGACACCAGCGCGCGGCCACCGCCGCGTTCTGCCAGCTGCTTGGCCGCCGTCGCGATCACGCGTGCGCCGGTGGCGGCGAACGGGTGGCCGGTAGCCAGCGACGAACCCAGCAGGTTGATCTTGTCCGGGTCGATGCGGCCCATCGGTGCATCCAGGCCCAGGCGGTTGCGGCAGTAATCCTCGCTCTCCCACGCACGCAGAGTGCACAGCACCTGCGCGGCGAAGGCTTCATGGATCTCGTAGATGTCGAAATCCTGCAGGGTCAGGCCGTTGCGCTTGAGCATCTCCGGCACGGCCACGGTCGGTGCCATCAGCAGGCCTTCGCCGTGCACGAAATCCACCGCCGACACGTGGGCATCGCGCAGGTAGGCCTGCGGTTCGTGGCCGTGCGCGCGGGCCCATTCCTCGCTGGCCAGCAGCACCGCGGCGGCACCATCGGTGAGCGGGGTGGAATTGGCGGCGGTCAGCGTGCCGCGGCCCGAGACCTTGTCGAAGGCCGGCTTCAGCGTGGCCAGCTTTTCCAGCGAGGTATCGGCGCGCAGGATGTTGTCCCGCTCGACGCCACGGAACGGCGCGATCAGGTCGTTGAAGAAGCCGCGCTCGTAGGCAGCGGCCAGCTTCTTGTGCGAGGACACCGCCCATTCGTCCTGCGAATCACGCGAGATGTTCCATTCCTTGGCCATGTCCTCGCAGTGGTCGCCCATGCTCTTGCCGGTGCGCGGCTCGGCCACGCCGGGGAACTCGGGCTTGAGTTCGGAGAGCTTGAAGCCGGCGGTCAGCGCGCGGATCTTGTCGCCGGTGTTCCTGGCCCGGTTGGCGGCCAGCAGGCGCGCGCGCAGCTTCTTGCCGTACACGATCGGCACGTCGGAGGTGGTATCCGAGCCGCCGCCGATGCCTGATTCGATCTGCCCCAGGGCGATCTTGTTGGCCACGGTGATGATGCTGTCCAGCGAGGTGCCGCAGGCGCGCTGCAGGGTGATGCCCGGGGTCAACGGCGACAGGCCCGAGGACAGCGTGGCTTCACGGCCCAGGTTCCAATCGCTGGAATGCTTGATGACCGCGCCCATCGCCACTTCGCCGAGCTGCTGGCCATGCAGGCCGAAGCGTTCGACCAGCGCACCCAGAGTCCGCACCGACATGCCGAGGTTGCCGACATCCGAATACGCGGTGTTCTGGCGGCAGAACGGAATGCGGACGCCACCGAGTATGGCGACGGGACGAGCGTTGGGCATGGAGATACCTGGCATGGATGAGGGTGTCTGCAACATGGCCTGCACGACGGAGCAGGCATAATGGAGCCAAGTGTAGCTGCCGCCCTGTGATGGGCCAACCGTGGAACCATGAGCAAACCCGACCCCGCGATGAATGCCCTTGGCGTGCTGGCCCTGGAACTGGCCAACGGCGAAATCCCCCGCCAGGCGGTGCTCAGCGCCGACCAGGCCGGTGAACTGGCCGACCGTATCGGCCGTGACCTGGCCAAGCTGGTACCGCAGGTGGCCGAGCTGGACCTGGTGTTCGCCGCCGCCCATTTCGACCCCGCTGAAATCCTGCGCCCGGGCTGGCCGATCCACCGCCGCCTGGAAGAACTGCAGATGCGTGCCCCGGGCCGCAGCCAGGGCCCGCGCCTGCTGGCCTTCGGTGCCGGCGCCGACGGTGAAGTGCCGCTGCCGTTCCAGGCCGATGCGACGCTGGTGGGCGGTGGCCTGCGCGTGGTGCCCTTCCTGCTGACCGGCAGCGATGTGGCCACCACTACGGCCGTGGCCGATGCGCTGGAAGACGTGCTGCTGGCCAATGGCATGGCCCATGCCGATACGGCGCTGATGGCGCAGAACAGCTTCGGTGCCCGCATCGAGCACGCGCGCTACTTCACCGTGAACGACCTGGCCGCGATGATGTCGATGCAGTACGACAACCAGGGCCTGGCAGCGCTGTGGCCGCTGATCGAGACCGCGATCATGGCCCCGGGGCAGGACGAGTGGCTGGAAAACGCACCCGAGCCGCTGCTGCGCTATACGCAGGGCGAGGCGCGCATGGCGCTGTTCGATCCGGCCGGCTGGTGTGCGTACTACAACCACAGCAAGGGCGACTGCGACCGCCTGCAGGGCATCTACGAGCAGTTCCTGATGCGCCAGCGGCAGATGGCCGCGGTGCTGGAAGCACACGGCGTACCGGTGCTGTTCGTGCATTGCGAGGCCGGGCAGGACGCGCGCGAGCTGCTGGCGCGCTGATCCACAACGCCCGTGCGGGTAGTTGTAGAGCCGAGCCCATGCTCGGCTCAGGCCGCCTGCAGAGCAGCCGAGCATGGGCTCGGCTCTACAGGAAGCGGTTTTGCCTTACGGGGCCTTCTGGATGACCGCGCAGGCCAGGCGCGCGCCGGCGTTGCCGGTCGGCTGGGTCTTGTAGTCGTCCGCGTCGGCGTGGACGATCAGGCCGCGGCCAATGATGTCGAAGTCATCACCCTTGCCGATGTTGACGTTGCTCGAGACCGGGCCGTCGATGGTGGCCACGCCCTTGTCGTCGGCCTTGATGTTGGGCATGTCGCCGCCGTGGTGCGGATCGGCCGAGACATTGCCGTGGTCCTGCTTGCCCGGGTTGAAGTGGCCGCCGGCGCTCATGCCGTCCGGCGCGCTGCAGTCGCCCTTCTCGTGGATGTGGAAGCCGTGCTCGCTGCCCGGCTTCAGGCCGGTGATCTGGCCGGTCACGTGCACCTTGCCGTCGACGATCTTGAAGGTGACGCTGCCCTTGGTCTCGTTGCCCTGGGTCGGTGCCAGCTCGGCGCTGGCCGTAGCATCGGTGGCCGCAGCGGCATCGGTGGCCGGTACCGTGGCCGGATCAGCCGGTGCTGCCGAACCTTCGGCCGGGGTAGTGGCCGGGGCTCCGGCTTCCGGGGCTGCCGGCTGCTGGTTGCAGGCCGCCAGGCCCAGGGCGGCGATGGCCGCGAACAGCGAGGTGTGGATCAGACGCATGGAACTCTCCTTGGAATGATGCCCGTGGCGATCAGCGGGTAACCCGGATCACACCGCAGGCGATGCGGACGCCGGCATTGCCGGCGGGCTGGCTGCGATAGTCATCGGCGTTGGCATGCACGACCAGTGCACGTCCGGCGATATCGGTGGCGGCGCCTCCGCCAAGGGTAACGCCCTTCAGGTGCACATCGATGTTCGCGCGGCCCTGGGCATCGGCCTGCAGGTTGTCGATGTCGCCCAGATGGTGCTTGCCGCTGCCGGCGCGGCCATGCGCGCTGCCAGCGGGATTGAAGTGGTTGCCGGCGCTGCTGGCATCCACCGCGCTGCAGTCACCGCGTTCGTGGATATGGAATCCCGCCTGCTGCATCGGCTGCAGGCCACCGACCAGGCCCGTCAGGTGCACGCCACCGCTTTCGGTCTTCAGCACCAGGCGGCCACTGACGATGCTGGCCGAGGCCGGCGCCAGGTTGGCTTCGGCCAGCTGGGCCGCCGGCGTGGTGACCACCGGCGGCGGCGTGGGCTGCGGCTTCTGCGGCGCGCTGCCACAGGCAGACAGCAGCACGGCGGCGGACAGCGGCAGGATGGCAAATGACAGGCGCATCAGGGAACTCCTTGCAGGGAACACTACGGACGGCATCGTCCATGGCGGATCAACAGTTCGGCAAGCGGGTGCGAGGACCGCGTGCAGGGGGCGTTCAATGGCCCCCGCGGCGGCGGCCGGCGCCCAGTTTGCGGGTCAGCGTGTTACGGCCCAGGCCAAGCCGTGCGGCGGCTTCGGCGCGTCGGCCATGGGTGATCTGCAGCGCGGCCTCCAGCAGGGCGTGGTCCACGCGCTCGCGCACCTGCGCGTGGAGGCCCTCGGTGCCTTCAGCCAACTGCCGCCGCGCCCATTCGGACAGCAGCGTTTCCCACTGGCCCGGATCGGCACCCGCGCTGCTGCCGCGGCGGCTGCGCTTGCGGTTCAGCGCGGTATCGACGTCGGCCACGCCGATGGTGTCGGCGGCGGCGAGTGCGGCCATGCGCCAGCAGACGTTCTCCAGCTCGCGCACGTTGCCCGGCCAGTCGTGCTCGCGCAGTGCCTGCAGGGCGGCGGCGGTGAGCCGCTTCGGCGGCGTGTCCAGCTTGTGCGCGGCAGCGGCCAGGAAGGTGGTGGCCAGCTGCGCGATGTCCTCGCGGCGGTCGCGCAGCGGCGGCAACTGCAGGCGCACCACGTCCAGGCGATGCAGCAGGTCGGCGCGGAATTTACCCTGCGCGACCAGCCCTTCCAGGTCCTGGTGGGTCGCCGCGACCACGCGCACATCCACATGGATCAGCTCGCGGCCACCGACGCGGAAGAATTCGCCCTGGGCCAGCACGCGCAGCAGACGCGTCTGCAGCGGCAGCGGCATGTCGCCGATTTCATCGAGGAACAGCGTGCCGCCGTTGGCCTGCTCGAAGCGGCCGATGTGGCGGCGCTGCGCACCGGTGAACGCGCCGGCCTCGTGGCCGAACAGTTCACTTTCCAGCAGTTCGGCCGGGATGGCGGCGGTATTGAGCGCGACGAACGGGCCCTGTGCACGCGGCGATTCGCGGTGCAGGGCGTTAGCCACCAGCTCCTTGCCGGTGCCGGTTTCTCCGGTGATGAGCACCGCCAGCGGTGCCTGCGCCAAGCGACCGATGGCGCGGAACAGCGCGCGCATCGGTGGCGTGTCACCTACCAGCTGCGGCGGCTGGTCGCTGGGCGTTTCGGCCACCGGGGTCGGCGCGGCCAGTGCCGGCGCCACGGCGGGCAGCACGCGCTGGGCCAGCGCGACTGCATCGTCGAGGTCGAAGGGCTTGGACAGGAACTCGTGCGCGCCACCGCGGAATGCGCCGGCCGTGCTGGCCACATCGGTGTAGGCCGACATCACCACCACCGGCAGCTGCGGCAGCGCGGCCTTCAGTTTGTCCAGCAGCACCAGGCCATCGTCGCCGGGCATGCGCACATCGGTGAACAGCAGTGCCGGCGCCGGACCTTCGTTCAAGGCCTGCAGGGCGGGTGCGGCGCTGTCGAAATCGACGACCTGGTAGCCGGCCTCGCGCAGCGCGGTGCACAGCACGAAGCGCACGGCGCGGTCATCGTCGACCACCCAGATGCGCTGCGCGGAGGAAGGTGAATCAGACATCGCGCGGGGCCTCCTGGGCCGGGACGGCGCCGTTGCCGATCGGCAGCAGCAGGGTGAACACGGTATGGCCCGGGCGCGAGCGATAGGTGAGCGTGCCACGGTGTTCGCGCGCCACCTGCTGGGCCAGCGCCAGGCCCAGGCCGGTGCCTTCGGCGCGGCCACTGACCAGCGGCAGGAACAGGTGCTCGGCCAGTTCTTCCGGCACGCCACGCCCGTCATCGGCAATTTCCAGGCGCAGGGCCAGGGTGTGCAGCTGTTCGGCAATGCGCACGCCATGTTCAACGCGGGTGCGCAGGGTGATCACCCCCGCGCCGGCCTGGATGGCGTTGCGCACCAGGTTCCACACCGCCTGGGTGAGGCGATCGGCATCGCCATGGAACTCGGGAATGCTGGGGTCGTAGTCGCGCTGCAGGCGCACGGCCCAGCCGGCCTCGTTTTCGGCCAGGCGCAGCACGCGTTCCAGCGCGGCATGGATGTTCAGCGGTGCATGCGGCGCGGCCGGGGCCGGGGACAGCAGCTGGTCGAGCAGGCCGTTGAGGCGTTCGATCTCCGAGCCGATCAGGTCGATCAGTTCGCGCTCGCTGGCATCGCGCTGCGCGGCTCGTCGCGCCAGCAGCTGGGCGGCGCCCTTCAGCCCGGCCAGCGGATTGCGCAGCTCGTGGGCCAGACCCTTCAGCGCGGCACTGAGCGCGCTGGGCAGGGCCTGGGTCGGGTCGAGGCCCGGGAATTCATCGACCGGATGCGCTTCCAGCAGCCAACCGCCATCGTCGCGGCGGCTCATCCAGCCCTCGGCAAAGCGCGCGCCCTCGCCGGGCAGGGCCAGCGCCAGGCGGTTCAGCCGCAGGCTGTCGCGCTCATCGCGTGCGAGGAAATGGGCCAGCGCCTCGCCCTGCACTTCCAGCGCGGCCAGTGGCTGGCCAATCAGGCGGCGGACGCTGACGCCCAGCCAGCGCGCGAAGGCGGGATTGCAGCCGATGATGCGGCCATCGGCCCCGGCCCAGGCCAGCGGCGTGCCGAGGGCATCGAGGGACGGCGGGGGTGCGGGGTCGGACATTGCACCAATGTAGTGCAAAACGGGGGGCGGGCATCAGATCACTTCGTATGCGTCACCGGACGTCGTGCCTGGGAATTACCTGTCAGGCTTGCTGATTCGATACTAACGACTTACGATACTATCGACAATCGTTACTACCATGCCTATCCAGTCGTTCGCCTGCAAACGCACGCAGGCGCTGTTCGATGGCCAACGCGTGCCGAGGTGGCGCCACATCGAAGCCGCTGCCCTGCGCAAGCTGGCGATGCTCAACGTTGCGGCCGATCTGCGGGATCTGCGCATACCTCCGGCCAATCGCTTGGAGCCATTGCACGGAAACCGGTGCGGCCAGTACAGCATCCGCATCAACGATCAGTTCCGATTGTGCTTCGTCTGGACCCGAGAAGGCCCCGCCGAACTCGAAATTGTCGATTACCACTGAAGGAGCCGCGCGCATGCGAACCGTCCCCTACCCCGCTCCCGGCGAGATCCTGCTGCATGAGTTTCTGGAGCCGCTGGGCATCACCCAGTACCGCTTGGCCAAAGCGATCGGCGTGTCACAGCGCCGGATCGGCGAGATTGTTACCGGCCAGCGCGCCGTGACTGCAGATACCGGACTGCGGCTGTCCCGCTACTTCGGCGTGTCCGACAAGTTCTGGATCGGACTGCAGGCGGATTTCGATGCGGCGATGACCAAGGAGAAGCTGGCCGAGGTGCTGGCGCAGATCGAGCCTTACAACGCGGTGGCATGAACCTGCCCGGGAGGGTGGCCGCTTACAGCTTCATGTTCAGGCCGACGAACACGCTGCGGCCCGGGGCCGGCGAGAACATCGGGCGGGCGCTGTCCCAGAAGAAGCTGTCGTACCACGCATAGGCGTACTCGCGGCCGGTGACGTTCTTCAGCTGCAGGTCCACGCTCCAGCGCGGATTGATCTGGTACGCCGCGCTGAGGTCGAGCACGCCGAAGCCGCCGAACTTGCCGGCCTCGTTGCGCTCTTCCAGGTAGTAGTCGCCCTGCGCGCGCGCCTGCAGGCCGAGGCGAAGCGCGTCGCCGGCGCGGTAATCCACGCCCAGGTTGCTGATGTGGCGCGGGGTAGCCGCCACTTCCCTGCCCTGCAGCGAAATGCTGGCATTGCGGTCGTCGCGGGTTATCTTCGCTTCCTGGTAGGCGTGCGAGGCCCACACCGTCCAGTCATCGCCCAGCTGCAGGCTCAGCTGCGCATCCACGCCGCGGCGGCGGGTCTTGCCCAGGGTGACCGTGGTGCCGGTGGCCGGCATGTTGGACACCTCGTTTTCCGCGTCCTGCTGCCACACCGCCAGGCGCGCCTGGCTGCCGGCGAACGGCTCGAACTTCAGGCCCAGCTCCATGCCGGTGTTGGTGGACGGCTGCATCGGCGCCTGGCCCGGGGTGAGGTAGGCCGGCGCGGTGGAGCCGGTGAGCACCTGGAAGGTGCGGCCCCAGTTGGCGTAGACATGGGTGGTCTGCCCCACGCTGTGGATCACGCTCAGCTTGGGCTGGCCGATGGTGCCGTAGTCCTGCAGGCGGCCGCGGACGCCGTTCATCAGGTGCGTGCTGCCACTGAAGCGGTCGATACGGTAGGCCGGCACGATCTTCCACGCTTCGGCCGGCTGGTAGATGGCCTGCACGTAGGCGCCCCAGTTGTCGAAGCTGTGGCGGTCGTCGTTCTGCACGCGCGCCGGCGCCTGGCTGTAATCGGTGGGTTCATCGTAGGCGTAGCGCTCGCGGATGTAGCCGTTGTCCTGCTGCTCGTAGTTCAGGCCGCCTTCTACCGTAAGCGCGGGGCTGGCCTGCCAGGTGAGCGTGCTGAGCAGGCCGGTCTGGCGCTCATCCCACACGCGGCGCTGGCGCGGCAGGTTGCCGGTGGGCAGGTCGCTGAAGGTCACCCGGCGGTCGTCTTCATAGCGGTTGTAGTACAGCCGCGTGCCGAAAGTCAGCGCATCGGAGAGTTTCAGGTCCACGTGCGCAGCGATCTGCCGCATGTCGCGGTCATCGCCATCGTTGGCGTTGCGCAGGTCGCTGCCACGGCGGTGCGTGCGCAGCTCGTCGGCCGTCATGAAGCCGGGTTCGTCCGCTTCGTGGTGGTAGGCGCGCGCGGTCAGGCCCACGCGCAGGCCGTCGTCCAGTGAGCCATGGAACCATTTGCCGCCCAGCGAATACTTCTTGGAGGTGTCATGGTCGCGGTAGCCATCACTGGCCTGGGTACCAACGAAGTAGTTCTGGGCGAAGCCATTCGCTTCGCGGCCCACCGCCAGCTGCGCATCGCGGGTGTTGTAGCTGCCGTAGGCCAGCCGCGCATCGGTGTAGTTGCCACCCTGGCGCGTACCGAAGTTCACGTTGCCGCCGATGTTGTGCAGGCCGTAGCGCGGGTCGTTGGTCCCGCGCACCACTTCGATGTAGCTGATTTCCAGCGGGAACAGCATGTCGATGAAGCGCTGGTTGCCGCTGTTGACATTGCTGGGGATGCCGTCGATGAGGGTCTTGATGGCATTGAGGTAGCCCTCGCCGTTGAAGGCGCGGAAGCTGACCTTGCCCGACTCCGCACCCTGCCGCGTTTCGGTGAGCTGGATGCCGGGCATCTGCCCCAGCAGTTCCCAGCTGTGCGAGACGTTGCGGTCTTCGATCTGGTCCGCGCCCAGCACGTCCACCGAGGTCAGCACCTGGTGAGCGCTGAGCTGGCCTTCGCCATGCTGGTGCACCTGCACCTTGCCGAGGGTGAGCGCGGCATCGGCGGACTGTGCGAAAGCTTCAGGGGCGAACGGAGCGGCCGCGAGGGCGGCCACCAGCGTGGAGGTTTTCATGGGGGTGGAAGAGTGCGGATGAAATGTAATCATATAACATTTCAAGCGCGAGGCTCGCGGAGTCGAGCATGGCTCGACTCTACAAAAGCGGGGGTGGAGCGGTGTTTACACCGGGTAGCCGGTGGCTTCCCTGGCCTTCTTCCAGGCGCTTTCAAATTCGCGCGCGGAGATTTCGTCGTCCTCGTCGAAATCGAGGAACGACACCGGCTGGTCGGCCAGCAGGAAACGGTCGTCGCTCTGGCCGTGCTCATCGGCCCAGACCAGCTTGGTCCCGTAGATTTCCACCTGGCGCACGATCTTCTCGCCGCGGGCTTCCATCAGCACGTTGCCCTTGCCCAGGCCCGATTCGGCCCAGTGCTTGTAGTACTTCCTGGCGGTGTTGTTCTTGATGTTCTTCATTGCAGGGGTCCTGGCCACAGCGGCGGCCGGAGAGTTCGGAATGGCGCCATTATCAGGCATTTGGGGTCAGAGCCCTTTGCCGCGCAAAGGGATCTGACCCCGGCCGGCCTACTGCGGCAGGGGCGCGCCCTTCGGCCACAGCATCCAGAGGTTGCCCTTCTGCTTCATGTCACCGGCCAGCTTGCCGGCGGCATCGCCGCTGCCCCAGTACAGGTCGGCACGCACTTCGCCGGCAATGGCACCGCCGGTGTCCTGGGCGGCCACCGGGCGCACCACCGGGCTGCCGTCCGGGCGGGTGGTGGACAGCCACAGCAGGCTGCCCAGCGGCACCACGCTGCGGTCGACCGCCACGCTGTAGCCGGCGGTCAGCGGCACGTTCAGCGACCCGCGCGGGCCTTCCGGGCTGTCGGCGCTGCGCACGAAGAACACGTAGCTGGGGTTGCTGCGCAGCAGCTCCGGCACGCGCGCCGGGTGCGCCTTCGCCCATGCGCGGATCGCGTCCATGGTGACGTCTTCCTTCTTCAGCTCGCCCTGGTCCACCAGCCAGCGGCCGATGGCGCGGTAGGGGTGGCCGTTCTGCTCGGCATAGGCCAGCCGCACCTGGCTGCCATCGGCCAGGCGTACGCGGCCCGAGCCTTGGATCTGCAGCAGCTGCAGGTCCATCGGGTCGGTCAGCCAGGCCAGCACCGGGGCTTTGGAGCCCTTGCTGGCGATGGTACCGGCGTCGTCATAGGGCTTGAGCACCTTGCCATCGAGGCGGCCACGCAGGCGCTTGCCCTTCAGCTCGGGGTAGAGGCTGTCCAGCTGCACCACGATCAGATCGTCGGGCGTGCCATACACCGGTACCGTGGCGGTGGCCGTGCGGGTCAGGCTGCCGGGATAGATGGGTTCGTAGTAGCCGGTGATCAGGCCATCGGCCTGGTGGCCCCCGGCGCGCAGTGCGTACACGTCGAGGTCGCGCTGCAGGAACTGACGGATCGCCGCCGGGTCCTTGTCGGACACCGTGGCCGCGGTCGCGCAGGGCTGGGCCCAGACCGCATCGTTCTTCAGGCGGGTGCAGCTGCTGCGCCAGGCGACGAAGCCGGCCTGCAGGTCGGCTTCGGAGACCGCCGGCAGCACCTTCCAGTCGACCTTGGCGTAGGTGGTGGCAGCGGGCTTGGCGGCCGGTATGGCCGGACGGGTGCCGGTGGTGGCGCAGCCAGCGAGCAGGGCGGCGGCCAGGAAGGTGAGGAACGCGCGCGGCGACGTAACAGTGATCATCGTCGCAATGTAGTGGGGCCGATGGTGGCGGAGCAACCTCCGGTAGCGCTGGGCCATGCC
>DEZI01000016.1:0-6594 GCA_002364755.1 Stenotrophomonas maltophilia | reverse complement strand
CGGGCATGGCCCAGCGCTACCGTCAGATGGCTACGGCGTCTGCAGCAGCAGCGAATGCAGGATGCGCGCGTCTTCGGCGTCCAGCGTCTTCGGCAGGTCGTCACTGCCGCGAAAGCGGCGATGGAAGGCGGCGACGGCCGCTTCGCGATCCTCCAGCGGGTAACCGAAGCGGGCCATTGCATTCCACGCATCGAAACCGTCCGGTGCGGGGCCATCGCTGGCACGCGGCCACACGCCGAAGCCAGCCTCGGCCAGCTGCTGCCACGGGAAGAAGCGGCTGGGGTCGGCCTTGCGCGTCGGCGCGAGATCGGCGTGGCCGATCACCTGCCGCGGCGGGATGTTCAGGCGCTCGGTGAGATCACGCAGCAGCAGGATCAGCGATGCGATCTGCGCGGGCGTGAACGGCGTGCTGCCGTTGTTGTCCAGCTCGATGCCGATGGATGCCGAGTTGAGATCGGTGATGGTGCCCCAGCGGCCGGAACCTGCATGCCAGGCGCGGCGTTCATCGCTGATCAGCTGGTAGCGGTGGCCATCGGCCCCGATGAGGTAATGCGCGCTGACCCGGCCGCCGCTGTTGGCAGTGCGCAGCGTGTGCAGGCTCTGCTGCACCGAATCCTGTTCGGTGTGGTGGATGACGATGACGACTGGATCGCGCGCGTTCTGGTTTGGCGAAGGCACCCAGGTAGCCAACGGGTTGCGGCTTTCCTGCGGCGCGGAAGCACAGGCGGCCAGCAGCAGGCAGGCCGAGAACATCAGGGGGGTGCGGATCGGGTGCATGCGTTTGATTGTGCGCGATCGCGCGCGACGATGCATGCCGCGGTACCGACCATGAAGGATGCAGTAGAGCCACGCCACGCGTGGCTGGAGGGCTGCAGTGCCGACCAGCGGTCGGCACCCACCAGAACAGAGGGTCGAGGGGAGTGCCGACCAACGGTCGGCACCCACCAGAACAGAGGGCCGAGGGGAGTGCCGACCAACGGTCGGCACCCACCAGGGCTCATGGCACCCACCAGGACAGAAGGCTGCCCGCCGCTACCTCAGGCCTCGTAGGCCGATTCGCCGTGCGAGGTGACGTCCAGGCCAGTACGTTCGGCCTCTTCGGTCACGCGCAGGCCGACCACCACCTTCACCAGCAGCAGGATGGCCGCGGTGACCACCGCCGACCAGACCACGGTGAGGCCGACGCTGACCACCTGCACCCACACCTGGTGGCCGATATCCAGATCGGCCTTGGTGCCGCCCAGCGACTGCGCGCTGAACACACCGGTGAGGATGGCACCGACGATGCCGCCGACGCCGTGCACACCGAACACGTCGGCGGTGTCGTCCACCTTCAGCAGCCGCTTCAGGCCGGTGACACCCCACACGCAGACCACGCCGGCGACCAGGCCGATGACGATGGCGCCCAGCGGGCCCACGGTGCCGCAGGCCGGAGTGATGCCGACCAGGCCGGCCACCGCACCCGAGGCTGCGCCCAGTGCCGACGGCTTGCCCTTGGTGATCGCTTCGGTGAGCGTCCAGCCCAGCACTGCCGCAGCAGTGGCCAGCACGGTGTTGAGGAAGGCCAGCGAAGCGACGGTGTCGGCGGCTGCGGCCGAGCCGGCGTTGAAGCCGAACCAGCCCACCCACAGCAGCATCGCGCCGATGTAGGTGAACGGCACGTTGTGTGGCTTCAGCGCGGTCTGGCCATAGCCCAGGCGCTTGCCGAGGAACCACGCGCCGACCAGGCCGGCCACGCCCGCGTTGATGTGCACCACGGTGCCACCGGCGAAATCGATCGCGCCCATCTCACCCAGATAACCGCCACCCCAGACGATGTGTGCCATCGGGATGTAGCTGAGGGTGAACCACAGCGCCGAGAACAGCAGCACCGCGCGGAACTTGATGCGTTCGGCGAAGGCGCCGACGATCAGCGCGGTGGTGATGCCGGCGAAGGTCGACTGGAAGGCGACGAAGAGATAATCCGGCAGGCCCTTGATGGGCGTGTTGCCGACCGAATCAGGGGTAAAGCCCTTCAGGAAGGCGAACTCGGTGAATGAGCCGAAGAACGGATTGCCCGCGCTGAACACCGCGCTGTAGCCGTAGGACACCCACAGCAGCAGCACCAGCGAGAACACCACCAGGATCTGGCTGAGCACCGACAGCACGTTCTTCGAACGCACCAGGCCGCCGTAGAACAGGGCCAGGCCCGGCACCACCATCAGCAGCACCAGCAGGGTGGAGGTGAGCATCCAGGCGACGTCGCCGTGGTCGAAGGCCGGCGCGGCGGCTTCAGCGGCAACCGGTGCCGCGGCCACCGGCGCCTGCAGCGGTTCGACCGCGACAGTTTCGCTGGGCAGCGGCGAGACCTGGGCCTGGGCGTTCGCAGTGCCCGGCCAGGCACCGGCGGCGAGCGCGCTGAGCAGCATCAACAGGCACACGAGATGGAACCGGGCTTGCCACCCGGTGAGAAGGCGCATCTTCATTTGGGGGAGTCTCCGGAAGGGGTTACAGCGCGTCGGCACCGATTTCGCCGGTGCGGATACGGATGACCTGCTCGACGGCAGTGACGAAGATCTTGCCGTCGCCGATCTTGCCGGTGCCTGCGGACGATTGGATCGCTTCGATCACCGCGTCGGCACGCTCGTCGGTGACCACGGTTTCGATCTTGATCTTGGGCAGGAAATCGACGACGTACTCGGCGCCGCGATACAGCTCGGTGTGGCCCTTCTGGCGACCGAAACCTTTCACTTCGGTCACGGTGATGCCCGACACGCCAGCGTCTGAGAGGGCCTCGCGGACCTCGTCGAGCTTGAACGGTCGGATGATGGCGGAGATCAGTTTCATGCGCATGTCCCGATGGTGGATGGGGCCACCGCGCCAACGCGCGATGGCATCAGGCAACCACGGGCCATCGTGGTGATGGCCGTGGCTGTTGCACCGGACACGTAATGGGCCGGGGACGGCCGTGCCTCTCTCCTTGCACGACCGACGCGGGAGGGAGGGTGGCCCATGTCGCGTATCCGGTCTCTCTCTTGCCCCTGGTTCAGCGGACTGACAGTCCGCTCTACCAAAGCGGGCCAGCGGCCCGCCTTCAATGCAGCGGACCAACGGTCCGCTCTACCACGACGGGCCTGGGCCCGCCCTGCGACTCCCCAGCCGCGAAGAACGGAGGCGATGGCGGCGGGTGGGAGGGAGGTCCCACCGCCATCGCCGCCCGGTCAGCTGGCGTAGTACAACTGGTATTCCAGCGGGTGGGTCGCCGCGCGGAACTTGGTCACTTCCTGCATCTTCAGCGCGATGTAGCCGTCGATGAAGTCATCGCTCATCACGCCCCCGGCCTTGAGGAACTCGCGGTCCTTGTCCAGCGCTTCCAGGGCCTGGTCCAGCGAGGAGCAGACCTGCGGGATCAGCTTCTCTTCTTCCGGCGGCAGGTCGTACAGATCCTTGTCGCTCGGTGCGCCCGGGTCGATCTGGTTCTTGATGCCGTCCAGGCCGGCCATCATCAGCGCGGTGAAGGTCAGGTAGCCCGACTGGATCGGATCGGGGAAGCGCATTTCAATGCGGCGCGCCTTCGGGTTGGACACCCACGGAATGCGGCACGAGGCCGAACGGTTGCGGGCCGAGTAGGCCAGCATGACCGGGGCTTCGAAGCCCGGCACCAGGCGCTTGTAGCTGTTGGTGCCCGAGTTGGCGAAGGCATTGATGGCCTTGGCGTGCTTGAAGATGCCGCCGATGTACCACAGCGCCAGCTGGCTCAGGCCGCCGTAACCGTCACCGGAGAACAGGTTGGTGCCGCCCTTGGACAGCGACTGGTGCACGTGCATGCCGCTGCCGTTGTCACCGACGATCGGCTTGGGCATGAAGGTGACGGTCTTGCCGTTGCGGTGCGCCACGTTCTTGATGACGTACTTCATGCGCAGCAGTTCGTCGGCTTTCTGCACCAGGGTGCTGAACTTGGTGCCGATCTCGCACTGGCCGGCGGTGGCCACTTCGTGGTGCTGCACTTCCACTTCGATGCCGACCTGTTCCAGCGTCTTGCACATTTCAGCGCGCAGGTCATGAAGGGTGTCAGTCGGCGGAACGGGGAAGTAACCACCCTTAACGCCCGGACGGTAGCCGCTGTTGGCGCCGTCGTACTTGGCACCGCTGTTCCAAGCGGCTTCTTCCGAGTCGACCTTGAAGAAGGTGTTGCCCATTTCATTGGCGAAACGGACCGAATCGAAGATGAAGAATTCCGGCTCCGGGCCGAAGAACGCGGTTTCGGCGATGCCGGAGGACTTCAGGTAGGCCTCGGCGCGCTTGGCGATGCCGCGCGGGCAGCGGCCGTACGGCTGCATGGTGGCCGGGTCGAGGATGTCGCAGCTGATGACGATGGTCGGATCGGCGTAGAACGGATCGACATAGGCGCTGGCCGGGTCCGGCAGCAGGACCATGTCCGACTCGTTGATGCCCTTCCAGCCGGCGATGGAGCTGCCGTCGAACATCTTGCCTTCTTCGAACAGCGACGGTTCGATGATGCTGACCGGGAAGGTGACGTGCTGCTCGACGCCACGCATATCCACGAAACGCAGATCGACGAACTCGATCTGGTTGTCCTTGATCAGCTTCTCAACGTTTTCCACGGACATCGGTACGACCTCGGATGGGGATGAATGCCTGCTTGAGGTAGAGCAATGACCGTGCCAACTTTTCTGTGCACGCAAGCCATTGATTTCAAAAAGCACGCCCCGGCGCGGTGCACAGCGGAGCGCACCAAATGGGTGCATGCATCTTCTTCCGCACCCGTTTGGTGCGGCAGGGATCGTCTATCCTCTCGACCTTCTTCCTTCCGCTGCCGGCGCCCATTCCACCCATGTCCGATCTGCTCTCCGCCCTGTTGCTGGGCATCCTCGAAGGCCTCACCGAATTCCTGCCGATCTCCAGCACCGGCCACCTGCTGATTGCCCAGCACTGGCTGGGCGCGCGTTCGGACTTCTTCAACATCATCATCCAGGCCGGCGCGATCCTGGCCGTGGTACTGGTGTTCCGCCAGCGCCTGCTGCAGCTGGCCACCGGCTTCGGCCAGCGCGAGAACCGCGAGTACGTGTTCAAGCTGGGCGCTGCCTTCCTGGTGACGGCCGTGGTCGGCCTGGTGGTGCGCAAGGCCGGCTGGTCGCTGCCGGAAACCGTGGGCCCGGTGGCCTGGGCGCTGATCATCGGCGGCGTCTGGATGCTGCTGGTGGAGGCCTATACCGCACGCCTGCCCGACCGTGACCAGGTGACCTGGACGGTGGCGATCGGTGTGGGCCTGGCGCAGGTGGTGGCCGGCGTGTTCCCCGGCACCTCGCGTTCGGCCTCGGCGATCTTCCTGGCCATGCTGCTGGGCCTGAGCCGCCGCGCGGCCGCCGCCGAGTTCGTATTCCTGCTGGGCATTCCCACCATGTTCGCCGCCAGCGCCTACACCTTCCTGGAACTGGCCAAGGAAGGAAACCTGGCCAGCGAGAACTGGACCGACGTCGGCGTGGCCTTCGTTGCCGCCGCCATCACCGGCTTCGTCGTAGTGAAGTGGCTGATGGGCTACATCAAGTCGCACAAGTTCACGGCGTTTGCCCTCTACCGCATCGCCCTCGGCGCCGCATTGCTGCTGTGGTTGCCTGCCGGTAGCTGAACAACGCCGTGACCGGGCAAACCCATTCCCGGTCCCGACCCGTTTTTCCAGGTTCCTCAAGGAGACTCACCACCATGAACCGCACGCTCACCCTGCTCCTCCCGCTGGCCCTGCTGGCCGCCTGCAGCCAGACCCCGGCCCCCGCCGGTACCGGCGGCGACGACGTGGCCCCGGCCGCCACCAAGGCAGCGGACCAGCAGACGCTGGCGCACCTGGATGCGCAGCGCCTGCAGAGCCAGCACTGGTTGCTGAAGCAGGCCACCGCCACCGACGGCACGCGCATCGATGCGCTGTTCGCCCGCGATGACAAGCCGGTCACCCTGGACTTCGCCGATGGCCGCCTGGCGGTGAGCAACACCTGCAACCGCCTGGGCGGTGGCTACACCCTGGAAAACGGCACGCTGAAGGTAGGCGCGATGGTGTCGACCATGATGGCCTGCACCGACAAGGCGCTGATGGCGCTGGACGAAGCGGTGTCCAGCCGCCTGCAGGGCGAGCTGAAGGCCGCGCAGGGTACCGATGGCGCGCTGACCCTGACCACCGGCAAGGGCGACGTGCTGGTGTTCGCACCGGAACCGACCGCCGAAACCCGCTACGGCGGCCCGGGCGAAACCGTGTTCCTGGAAGTGGCCGCGAAGACCCGGAAGTGCTCGCACCCGCTGATTCCGGATTACCAGTGCCTGCAGGTGCGTGAGGTGAAGTTCGACGACAAGGGCCTGAAGCAGGGCGAACCCGGCAAGTTCGAGAACTTCTACGGCAGCATCGAGGGCTACACCCACGAAGACGGCCTGCGCAACGTGGTGCGCGTGAAGCGTTTCGCGGTAAAGAACCCGCCAGCCGATGCGCCGTCGCAGGCGTACGTGCTGGACATGGTGGTCGAGTCGGCGACCGAGCGCTGAGGCCGACCCACGCGTGGTGGAACCGACTGTCAGTCGGCTTGCTTCTGTAGAGTCGAGATCCTATGT
>DEZI01000012.1:60145-70421 GCA_002364755.1 Stenotrophomonas maltophilia | reverse complement strand
CTGTCGAAGGCGGGGTGGGGCCGGTGGCAGGGGTGTGAGCCGCATGGATGCGGCGACCAAGCCCCCATGGACGGGTTCACGGCGTCCCCTGCCACCGGACCCACCCCGCCAATCCACAGGAACCCCTGCTTTTGACGTTGACGTTGCCCTGGCTCGCAGCAGGTGCAGGGCTGCAAGCCCTGCAAAAAGAAAACCCCCTCTTTTGCTGCGGCGCAGAATGCATGGATGGGCGCTGCCTGCTTTACTTCAATCGATCTAAATCCGCCGGGGTGCGGATTTGTACCGATGGAAACGAGGCGCTCGGCCACCGCGGCCGGCGCTTCGCTGCCGCCCTGCCGCCAAGGAGTCCTGCCCGTGACCAGGTTGTCCCGCCGTCTGTCTGCCCGCCGCTCGCCGAGCCTGTCCCACCACCCGCTGGCCCGCGTCGCCTGCCTGCTGGCACTGGCCGTCACACCCTGCCTGCAGGCCGCACCAGCCGCGCTGGAGCGCGAGGTCAATACCTTCATCGGCAGCAAGGATGACGGCAACACCTTCCCCGGCGCCTCGGCACCGTTCGGCCTCATCCAGGTCAGCCCGATCGGCAGCCACTACTCGGGCTGGCGCTACGACGACGAGAAGATCCGCGGCTTCGGCCATTCGTTCCTGTCCGGCGCCGGTTGCTGGGAGCAGGGCGGCCAGGTCTCGATCCTGCCTGTCACCGGCAGCATCGGCCCCGGCGGCGATTTCGATACCGCCAACCCCAAGCAGTTCGACCACAAGGCCTACGCCTCCACCTACACGCATGATGGTGAAGTCGGCCAGGCCGGCTACTACAAGGTGCGCCTGACCAGCTACGGCGGCATCGATGCCGAAGCCACCGCCCGCACGCGTGCCGCGGCCGAGCGCTACACCTTCAGCCAGCGCAGTGGCGATGGCCACGTGATGATCAACGTCGGCCAGGCCAACGAGCGCCATTCGGTCATCGGCAGCGTGGTCGATGTGGTCGGCGACCGCGTGGTCGAAGGCAAGCTGGTCACCAAGAGCTTCTGCGGTGGCCACCAGTACACCACCTGGTTCCGCGTCGAGTTCGACCGCCCGTTCAAGGCGCATGGCACCTGGGGCGAGACCGGTGGCCTGCCCAATGCGCGGCACAGCATGGAAGGCGAGCAGAAGCCGAACGGCGCCTGGCTGACCTTCGATCTGGCCAACGGCCAGTCGGTCACCGCGGTGAGCGCGATCTCGCACGTCGATGCCGAAGGTGCGCGCAGCAACCTGCGCGCCGAGGGCATGCAGGGTGGGGCGCTGATCGGTTTCGACAGGATGCGTTCGCTGTCCCAGCAGGCCTGGCGCGAGCAGCTGGCGCGGGTGCGCGTACAGGGTGGCAGTGGCGATGACCGCACCGTCTTCTACAGTGCGATGTACCACGCGCTGCTGCAGCCGCTCACCGGCAGCGATGCCGACGGCCGCTACCGCGGCTACGACGATGGCATCCACCGCGCTGATGGCTGGACCTACTACGAGTACTTCTCGCTGTGGGACACCTACCGCGCGCAGAACCAGTGGCTGGCGCTGACCCGCCCGGACGTGGCCCGTGACATCGGCCGAACCCTGCTGGCCATCGACGAGCAGGGCGGCTGGCTGCCGCGCTGGGGCTATGCCAATTTCGAAACCAACATCATGACCGGCGACCCGGTCACGCCCTTCATGGTCGATCTGTGGCGCTTCGGCGCGCTCAAGGGCCGTGAATCGCAGGCCTGGGATGCGCTGCGCCGCAATGCCTTCGGTACGCCGCCGCTGAACTCGCGGATGGCCGGCCGCTCGGGCAACCCGACCTACCTGGACAAGGGCTACGTGGCCTACGACCGCGCCTTCCCCTCCAAGGGCATGGACGTCGATCCGCATCACGGTGGTTCGGCCACGCTGGAGTATGCGGTGGCCGACTGCGCGCTTTCGCAGATGGCCGATGGCCTCGGCCACGCCCAGGATGCGGCGACGCTGCGCGAACGCGGCCGCAACTGGCACAAGGTATGGGACCCGCAGGTGCGTGACGCCGAGACCGGCTTCACCGGCTTCCCGCGCCCGCGAACCGAGGACGGCCAGTGGTACACCCCGGCCGACGGCCATTACAGCCCGCGGTCGCAGCACGGCTTCCATGAAGGCACCGCCTGGCAGTACCAGTGGCTGGCGCAGCAGGACGTACCGGGCCTGGTGGAAGCAATGGATGGCCGCGAACAGGCTGGCCGACGCCTCGATGCCTTCTTCGCGATGGATGCGCTGGAGGCCGATCCGCTCAATGCCGCCCGCAAGGAGTGGGTGGTGGGGCCGTACAGCTACTACAACCAGTTCCGCTACAACCCCAACAACGAGCCGGACCTGCATTCGCCCTGGCTGTACACCCTGATCGGCCAGCCCTGGAAGACCGCCAACGTGCTGCGCGCCGCGCAGCAGCTGTTCACCAATGCGCCCAACGGCGTGACCGGCAACGATGACCTGGGCACGATGTCGGCCTGGTACCTGTTCAGCGCCATCGGCATGTACCCGGCGGTGCCGGGCAGCGGCGAGTTCCTGCTGCACACCCCGCGCTTTGCCAAGGTAGAAGTGGACATGGGCAATGGCCGCACCCTGCGCATCGACGCGCCGGGCGCCGACGGCCGCCGCCTGCAGTACGTGCAGGGCGTGCAGGTCGATGGCCAGGCGCATGCACCGGTGTGGCTGGACTGGAGCCGCCTGCAGCAGGGCCCGCGCCTGCGTTTCGCCCTGGATGGCAAGGCGCCGACCCAGGGTTGGGGCACCGCCGTGGCCGACCTGCCGGTCTCCTGGTGCGCTGCACCAGGCAGCCAGCTGCGATGATCTGTGCTGTGCCGTTGGAGGCAACCCAGCGAACGGCACGGCATGATGTGGTCACGATCCATTAGGCTTGAGGCTCCAGCGGAGTCCGGGAAGACGATGAACGACAATGGCGGCAGTTCCAGCAAGCGTTCCGGCAAGGCGGTGACGGTGACCGACATCGCGCGTGCCATCGGCGTTTCGCGCGCGACCGTGTCGCTGGTGCTGCGCGGCAGCCCGCTGGTCAACGTCGATACCCGGGCCAAGGTCGAGGCCGAACTGCGCCGGCAGCGCTATGTCTACAACCGTGCGGCGGCCAACCTGCGCCGTCGCACCTCGTCGAGCATCGCGCTGGTCATCAACGACCTGTCCAACCCGTTTTTCGCCGAATTCGCGTCCGGCGTGGACGAGGCCCTGGGCGGACGCGGCTACGTCACCCTGCTGGGCAGCACCGGCGAATCGCCCGAGCGCCAGCAGGCGGTGCTGTCCACGTTGATGGAACACACCCCGGCCGGCCTGATCCTGTCGCCGGCCGAGGGCAGCGATGCCACCCAGGTGCGCCAGGCGCTGGGCGCCAACGCCAACGTGCTGCTGTTCAACCGCGAACTGGACGGCGCCGACTGGGACTTCCTGACCCTGGACAACCAGCATGGCGCCTACCTCGCCACCCGCCACCTGATCGAACGCGGCCATCGCCAGATCGCCTTCTTCGGCGGCCATGCCGATTCCAGCTCGTGCCACCAGCGCCGCGCCGGTTTCCAGCAGGCGCTGGCCGAGGCCGGGCTGACGCTGCCGCCGGGCTGGATGATCGAATCGGCGCCGAACCGCCTGGAGGCCGCGGCGCGCACCGACGAGCTGTTCGTCGATGGCCACCGGCCGAGCGCGGCGGTCTGCTACAACGACACGGTCGCGCTGGGGCTGATGCTTGGCCTGAACTCGCGCGGCATCCGCCCTGGCGGCGATTTCGCGGTCACCGGGTTCGATGACATCTCCGAAGCGTCGGTGGCGGTGCCGCCGCTGACCACCCTGACCGCCGACCCGCGCGAGCGTGGCCGGCAGGCGGCCGCACTGCTGCTGCAGCGCCTGGACGACCCGGATGCGCCGCCGCAGCGCACGGTCGCCCCGGTGCAGCTGCGCATCCGCGAAAGCAGCGCCGCCCGCCCGAACTGATCCTTTTCAACGCACACTCCTTCCACGCAACAACGACCTTCCGCGCATCGAGGCGCGAAACGCATGCCGATCTCCGCAACGCCCCGCCCATCGGGTTCCCCCGGCAACGCACCGGCCGTCACCAACGGCAAGGCATTGGCCGTGGTCACCACCATCTTCTTCATGTGGGGCTTCCTGACCTGCCTCAATGACATCCTGATCCCGCACCTGAAGGCGGTGTTCGAACTGAACTACGCCAAGGCGATGCTGGTGCAGTTCACCTTCTTCGGCACCTACTTCCTGATGTCGCTGCCGGCGGGCCGCCTGGTCGCCGTGCTGGGTTACAAGAAAGGCATCGTGGCCGGCCTGGTCATCGCCGGCATCGGCGCGCTGGGCTTCTGGCCTGCGGCCGAGCTGCGCGTGTATGGCGCCTTCCTCGGCGCGCTGTTCGTGCTGGCCACCGGCATCACCGTGCTGCAGGTCGCCGCCAATCCCTACGTGGCGCTGCTGGGCCCGGAGCAGACCAGTTCCAGCCGCCTGACCCTGGCGCAGGCGCTGAACTCGCTGGGCACGGCCATCGCGCCGATTTTCGGCGGCATGCTGATCCTGTCCAACACGGTCAAGAGCGCCGATGAACTGAACGCGCTGCCGGCCGCCGAGCAGCTGGCTTACCGCGCCGCTGAGGCGCAGGCCGTGCAGGGCCCCTACGTGGGCCTGGCGGTGGCGCTGGTGCTGCTGGCGCTGTTCGTGTTCCTGTTCCGCCTGCCGGCGCTGAGCGATGCGACCGAACAGGCTGACCAGGGCCACCACCACAGCTACTTCGATGCACTGCGCAAGCGCCACCTGCTGCTGGGCGTGCTGGGCATCTTCTTCTACGTCGGCGCGGAAGTGTCGATCGGCAGTTTCCTGGTCAACTACCTGTCGATGCCGAGCATCGGCGGCTTCAGCGAACAGCAGGCGACGCACTACGTGTCGGCGTACTGGACGATGGCGATGATCGGTCGCTTCGCCGGTTCGGCCCTGCTGGCGCGCTTCTCGCCCAGCCGCCTGCTGGCGATCTTCGCACTGGTCAACGTGGCCCTGCTGGCCACCACGATGATGACCTCCGGCAGCGTCGCGCTGTACTCGGTGGTGGCGATCGGCCTGTTCAACTCGATCATGTTCCCGACCATCTTCGCGCTCAGCATCGAGCGCCTGGGCCCGCTGACCAACAAGGGTTCCAGCCTGCTGATCATGGCTATCGTCGGCGGCGCCGTGGTGCCGTACCTGCAGGGCGTGCTGGCGGA
This sequence comes from Stenotrophomonas maltophilia, assembly GCA_002364755.1. Taxonomy (GTDB): domain Bacteria; phylum Pseudomonadota; class Gammaproteobacteria; order Xanthomonadales; family Xanthomonadaceae; genus Stenotrophomonas; species Stenotrophomonas maltophilia_AX. Next base: position 65,181 of record DEZI01000012.1, on the reverse strand, counting down.
CCACATCGGTGTGCAGGCCAGCTTCATCCTGCCGCTGCTGTGCTACGGCTACATCATCTTCTACGGTCTGGTCGGCGCACGTACGCCGGCTTCCGCAACGCAGGGAGGCTGAGTCGGAAATGGATGCCATTGTATGCTTCGGCGAAATTTTGATCGATCTACTAGCGCAGCCGCCGGCCTCGGCCGACACCCCGCGGGCGTTCCTGCAGTACGCCGGCGGTGCGCCGGCCAACGTCGCCGTGGCCGCCGCGCGGCTGGGTGCGAAGACCCAGTTCGTCGGCATGCTCGGCCGCGACATGTTCGGTGACTTCCTGGCCGAGAGCCTGGTCGAGCACGGCGTCGGTACCGACTACATCGTGCGTACCGATGCGGCCAAGACCGCGCTGGCCTTCGTCGCGCTGGATGCCGCGGGCGAGCGCAGCTTCAGCTTCTACCGCCCGCCGGCGGCCGACCTGATGTTCCGTGACAGCGATTTCCAGGCGGCCTGCCTGGACAACGCACAGTGCTTCCACGTCTGCTCCAACAGCCTGACCGAACCGGCCATCGCCGAGGCGACCTTCGCCGGCATGGACCGCGCCCGCGCCGCCGGTGCGGTGGTCAGCCTGGACCTCAACCTGCGCCCGGCGCTGTGGCCGGCCGACGTGGACCCGACGCCGTGGCTGTGGCAGGCGCTGGAACGCGCCGACCTGGTCAAGCTGTCGCGCGAGGAACTGGATTACCTGGCCGCGCCGCACGGCACCGAGGGCGACCAGGTGGTCCTTCAGCGGCTGCTGGCCGCGCAGGCGCGCTGGGTCATCGTCACTGACGGTGCCGCCACGCTGCACTGGTACACCCGTGAGCAGCAGGGCCAGGTCACCAGCTTCAACGTGGCCACGGTCGATACCACGGCGGCCGGCGATGCCTTCGTCGGTGGCGTGCTGGTCGGCCTGCTGGAGCGCGGTGGCGCAGGCGCAGGCTTCGCTGCGTTCTGCCAGGACCCGCAGGCCATCGGCGCCACGCTGCGCTTCGGCGCCGCGGTGGGCGCGCTGGCCGTTACCCGCAAGGGCGCGTTCGCCGCGATGCCCTCGCTCGCTGAAGTGCAGCAGCTGCTGCAGGCACAGGACCTTTCCGCATGAGCACCTCGCCTGATTTCCGTTCGCCCGCATTCCTGCGTGCGCACATCGCCGACACCATGGCGTTCTACCATCCGCGCTGCATCGATCCCAACGGCGGCTTCTTCCACTACTTCCGTGATGACGGCAGCATCTACGATGCCGGCCACCGCCACCTGGTGAGCAGTACGCGCTTCGTCTTCAACTACGCGATGGCCTACCGAGAATTCGGCAATGCCGAATACCGCGAGGGGGTCGAGCACGGCGTGCGCTATCTGCGCGAGGTGCACCGCAACCCGGCCACCGGCGGTTACGCCTGGACCCTGCGCGATGGCAAGGTCGAGGACGACATGAACCACTGCTACGGCGTGGCCTTCGTGCTGCTGGCTTACAGCTGCGCGCTGAAGGCGGGCGTCGAGCAGGCCCGCACGTGGATGGACGAGACATGGCAGCTGCTGGAAGCGCGCTTCTGGGAGCCGCAGCACGGCCTGTACAAGGACGAAGCCGATGGCCAGTGGAACTTCACCGGCTATCGCGGGCAGAACGCCAACATGCACATGTGCGAGGCGATGCTGGCCGCGTTCGAGGCCAGTGGCGAGCAGCGCTATGTGGAGCGCGCGCTGCAGCTGGCCGACAACATGACCCGCCGCCAGGCCGCCAAGGCCGGTGGCCTGGTCTGGGAACACTACGACGTGAACTGGGAGATCGACTGGGATTACAACCTGGACAACCCCAAGCACCTGTTCCGCCCGTGGGGCTTCCAGCCTGGCCACCAGACCGAGTGGGCCAAGCTGCTGCTGATCCTGGACCGCCACGTGCAGGCCGACTGGCTGGTGCCGACCGCGCAGCATCTGTTCGATGTGGCGGTGGAGCGCAGCTGGGACGAGGCACGCGGTGGCCTGTATTACGGCTTCGCGCTGGAATCGCGCCGCCAGCCGGGCATGGACGGCGCGCCAATCGGTGGCGACAGCTTCGTCTGCGACGACGACAAGTACTTCTGGGTGCAGGCCGAAACGCTGGCCACCGCCGCGCTGATGGCCAAACGCACCGGCGATGACCGCTACTGGCAGTGGTACGAGCGCATCTGGGCGTACTCGTGGGAGCACTTCGTCGACCACCAGTACGGTGCCTGGTTCCGCATCCTCGATGCCGACAACCGCAAGTACAGCGACGAGAAGAGCCCGGCCGGCAAGGTGGATTACCACACCATGGGCGCGTGCTACGAAGTGTTGAACGTCGTTCGTTGAGGAAGGTTCGCCGGGCATGGCCCGGCGCTACCGGATACCACCAGGAGCATCACGTGCATCGTCGTTCCCTCGTTGTCCGTCTGCTCCTGCTGCTGGTCGCGGTGGTAGCTTTCCCCGCTGCCGCTGCGCCCTTGCAGGCGCAGTGGGAATTCCGCCTGTCGCCCGGCGATGCCCAGGGTGCCAGCCATCCGGGCCTGCAGCAGTGGCGGACGGCCACGGTGCCCGGCAGCGTGCACACCGACCTGCTGGCCCACGACCTGATCCGCGATCCCTACGTGGGCGCCGCCGAAGCCGATCTGCAATGGATCGGCTTGGCCGACTGGGAGTATCGCGCGCGCTTCGATGTGGACGCGGCCACCCTGGCCAAGCCCAACGCCGAACTGCGCTTCGACGGTCTGGACACCTACGCCGAGGTCTCCCTCAACGGCAAGCCGCTGCTGCGCGCGGACAATGCGCACCGCACCTGGCACGCGCGTGTAGAGGGGCAACTGCGCGCCACGGACAACGAGCTGCTGGTCGTGTTCCGCTCACCGATCCGCACGCTGCTGCCCCGCGTGGAGGCGATGCCACACAAGATCGCCGGCAATTATCCCTCGCCCTACGGTGACGAGCCGAAGGACGCGATGGTCGGCAACTTCGCACGCAAGCCGGCCTATCACTTCGGTTGGGATTGGGGCCCGCGTTACGTCACCGCTGGCGTCTGGCGTGGCGTTGACCTGCAGGCCTGGGATGCGCACCGGCTTACCGACCTGGCCGTTCGCACCGATGCGCTGGATGCGCGGCAGGCGAAGCTTGCCGTGCAACTGCAGGTGGAGCAGGGCAGCGCCGCCGGTTCGGCCGTGGTGGCTGTGGACGTGCGCGACCCGGATGGCCGCAGCGTGGCCCAGCTGCAGCGCAGCGTGCTGCTGAAGCCGGGGGCGAACACCGTCGAGATTCCCGTTGAACTGGCTGATCCGCGCCGCTGGTGGCCGGTTGGCCACGGCGCGCAGGAACGTTACACCGTGCAGGCACGCCTGGATGGTGGCCGTTCCGCCGAGCTGGCGCGCGAGCAGCGCATCGGCCTGCGCACCGTCGAGCTGCGGCGGGAGGAGGATGGCAAGGGCGGGCAGGGCTTCGCTTTTGTCATCAACGGCGCGGAGATCTTCGCCAAGGGCGCGAACGTGATTCCCTTCGATGCCTTCCCTGCACGGGTCGATGCCGCCCGCCTGCGCCAGGTGCTGACCGCTGCGCGCGACGCCAACATGAACATGCTGCGCAACTGGGGCGGCGGCTACTACGAGGACGACGCGTTCTTCGACATCGCCGACGAGCTGGGCCTGCTGGTCTGGCAGGACTTCATGTTCGGTGGCGGCATGCAGCCGGGCTACGACCCCGTGTTCCGCGCCAGCGTGGTGGCCGAGGCGCGCGACAACGTGCGCCGGCTGCGCCACCACCCCAGCATCGTGCTGTGGTGTGGCAACAACGAAGAAGAGACCGCCTGGAAGGACTGGGGCCACGGCCGCGACCTGAAGGCCGCCGATCCTGCGTTCGCTGCCCGCGTCTGGCAGGGCTATGTCGATCTGTTCGGCAAGGACCTGCGCCAGGTGGTGGGCGAGGAGGGACTGGGCGTGCCGTACTGGTCCAGTTCGCCCAGCAACGATCTGGACGAAAAGGCCAACGATTCCACCCGCGGCGACAAGCACTACTGGCAGGTCTGGGGCAATCCGGCGCTGCCGGTGCAGGCCTATCTGCGCGAGACGCCACGCTTCATGTCCGAATACGGCCTGCAGGCCTGGCCGTCGCTGGCGACGGTTGACCAGATCGCCAGCCGCGACGAGCAGGGCATCGACAGCCCGGTGATCCGCGCGCACCAGAAGTTCATGGCCGGCGAGGGCAACAGCCGCCTGCTGCATTACATCGCACTGGGCTACGGCACGCCGAAGGATTTCGAGGATTTCGTCTACCTCAGCCAGGTGATGCAGGCCGATGGCATCGCGCTGGCGGCGCTGCATCATCGCGCCTCGCGGCCGTACACGATGGGTTCGCTGTACTGGCAGCTCAACGATGTATGGCCGGGTGCCTCATGGTCCAGCGTCGATTACCTCGGGCGCTGGAAGGCCCTGCACTTCGCCGCACGGCGCTTCTTCGCGCCGGTGACGCTGGCAGCACTGCGCGATGCGGGACGCACGCGGGTGCGCCTGATCAACGACGGTAGCGCCGCGGACGCACGCTGGCGGCTGCGGGTGATGGACGTGGAGGGCAAGGTGCTGCGCCGACGCGAGGTGCCGGTGACGTTGGCCGCTGCCGGTGTGAGAGCCGTCGGCGACTTCGCCGATGCCGAACTGCTGGCGGGCGCCGACCCGAAGCGCACCGTGGCGGTGTTCGAGCTGCTGCAGGATGGCAAGGTAAGTGCACGCCAGGTGGTTGGCTTCGTCGAAGCCAAGGACCAGATGCTGCCGCGCCAGGCATTGAAGGCGGTGCTGGCCATCGACGGCGACCACTACCGGTTGCGACTGCAGAGCGCGGCCTACGTGCGTTCGGCATGGATCGACTTCGGGGCCCTGGACGTGCAGGTGGAAGACAACCTGCTGGACCTGCTGCCGGGGGAGACCCGCGACATCGCCGTGCGCGGCGCGGTGGACCTGGTAACGCTGCGCGAAGCCCTGAAGATAAAGACCCTCAACGACCGTTGAGAAAAAAAGGGGACGGAGGGGTTTAA
>DEZI01000012.1:0-59926 GCA_002364755.1 Stenotrophomonas maltophilia | reverse complement strand
TTAAACCCCTCCGTCCCCTTTTCCTTGATTACAGCTGGATCTGCTGGAAATTCTCGACGCGGTCGTGGCCGTTGGCAGCCTGGCCGGTGCGCGGCATCGGGTAGTCGTCCAGGCGGTCGATCAGGCGCGTCTGCAGGCCGGCCTCGCGGGCGGCATCCAGTTCTTCCACCACGTCCGACAGGAACAGGACCTCGCCGGCCGGCACGCCGATGGCCTGCACGATGCGGCGGTAGCTGTCCGCCTCGCGCTTGCCGCCGATCTCGGTATCGAACCAGCCCGACACCAGCGGGCTGAGATCACCGGCGTCGCTGAAGCCGAAGAACAGTTTCTGCGCCGGCACCGAACCGGAGGAATACACGTACAGCGGCAGGCCCGAGGCATGCCAGCCCTTCAGCACCGGCGCCACTTCCGGGTAGAAGTGCGCGGTGTAGTCGCCGCGGCGGTAGCCGGCATCCCAGATCAGGCCCTGCAGGGCCTTCAGCGCGGTGTGCTTGCGGTCCTGGTCGATCCAGCCCTGCAGCGTCTCGGCCACCAGGCTGTCCTGGCAGGCGCCACCGATCTCGGTGGCCACCGCATCCAGCCAGCGGCGGACGCCGGGCTGCTGGCCGTGCTCGGCGACGAACGCCGGCAGCGCCTGGCGGGCATAGGGGAACAGCACGTTCTTGACGAACGAAATGCTGCTGGTGGTGCCTTCGATATCGGTCAGGATGACGCGGGGCTGCATGGATCAGGACGCCTGGGTGGGAACGTAACGGGGGAATTTCTGCGCGATGTCGGTGCCGGTGAAATGACCGACCCAGCCATCCGGCTCGGTGAAGAAGCGGATGGCCACGAAGCTCGGCTCATCGCCCATGTCGAACCAGTGGGTGGTGCCATCGGGCACGGCGATCAGGTCGTCCTTCACGCACTCGATCTCATAGACCTTGTCGTCCACGTGCAGGGTGAACAGCCCGGAGCCTGCGACGAAGAAACGCACCTCGTCTTCCTTGTGGAAGTGCTCGTCGAGGAACTTCTTCCGAAGCTCGGCCCGGTTCGGGTTGTCCGGGGCGATCGAGGCCACGTCCACGCTCTTGAAGCCGTGTTCGGCAACGAGGCGGTCGATGTCCGCACGGTAGGCGGCGAACACTTCGTCCTGGCTGGCGCCCGGCGCGACCGGCGCGGTGGCCTGCCAGCGTTCGAAAGTGACGTCGATCTTCTTCAGTTCGGCGGCGATGGTCGCGCCGTCCTGGGTATCCAGCAGCGGCGATTCAGGGCGGATGTCGTCGTAGATGCGCAGTCGGCTCATGGCGGCAGCTTGAACGTCTCGGGGGGAAGACAGGGTAACAGGGGGGTGAAGGGCAGCAGATTCCGGTTTGGAATCTGCAGCCCCGGCGCAGGCTCAGCCGCGCAGCTTGCGCAGTTCCAGTTCGCAGTGGAACAGGAACTCGAAGGCTTCCATGTGACGGCGCGCTTCGGCCATGTCGCGGCCCCAGGCGTACAGGCCGTGGCCGTCGATCAGGTAGCCCCACAGCGGCTGGGTATCGAGCAGGGCATCGACCTGCCCCGAGAGCACGTTCATGTCCTGGGTGTTGGCGAACACCGGCACGTCGATGGCCATTTCGTGGGTGCTGTTGCCGGCGAAGGCCTTCAGCAGCTCGTAGCCTTCGATGCGGATGTGGCCCTGCGGCGCGTACAGGCGCGAGGCGATGGTCTGCACCGGCGAGTGGGTGTGCAACACGCAGCCGATCTCCGGGAAGCGGCGGTACAGCTGGGTGTGCAGCAGGGTCTCGGCGGACGGGCGCAGCGGGCGGCCGACGGCCAGGCCGTCGAAGTCCACCACCATGATGTCGTCCTCGATCAGGCGGCCCTTGTCCTTGCCCGAGACGGTGATCGCGGCGTGGCGGTCGTCCAGGCGGTGGGAGAAGTTGCTGCTGGTGGCCGGGGTCCAGCCGGCGTGGGCCAGCTCGCGGATGTTGTCGATCAGCAGCTGGGCCAGTTCGCTCAGGCGCGCGGTGTCGTAGGGGAAGGTGGGGGCGTTCATGCGGTCGATTTTACTGGATTCGGCCAACGGCTGAGCCCCTCGTGGCTGGTTGGTCGCGGAACGCGGGTTCCCGGGTTTGGCCGGGCGGGTGGGCTGCGCGGGGGGCGCCGTGAATCCGTCCCTGGAGGCTTGTGAGCGCCATCCATGGCGCTCGCACCCCCGCGCAACCCACCCGCCCGGCCACGGACAGGTTCCGTGCGTGCCAGCCACGGAATGAAGAAGGGAGGGCAGAAGCGGGTCGCGGCGCTGCGCTGGCTCGGAGCGGAGCATGGCTCCGCTCTACAGAAGATTCATTGACCGGAGAGAAACCATTACGAGATCCGACCTCGTGCCGACCAACGGTCGGCACCCACCAACAGCAGCAGGAGAGTGTCGAAGGCGGGGAGGGGTGAGGTTGCGGGGGCGTGAGCCGCATGGATGCGGCGACCGAGCTTACAGGGACGTACTTGCAGCGTCCCCCGCAATCTCACCCCTCCCCGCCAAACCCTCAACCCCGCTGTTGCTCTGGACGTTGCTTGTGCTGCAAAAGCGGGTGCAGGGCCGCAGGCCCTGCAACACCCAAAACCTTACTGACCCCGCAGGCGGCTGTGCCTGAACCCGTAACCGAAATAGATCACGAACCCGAGCACCGTCCACACGCCCATCAGCATCCAGTTGTGCAGCGTCATCGCCGACAGCAGCGCCAGGCAGCTCAGCACGCCCAGCGAGCAGATCAGCCATGCCATCGGCATCCGGAACGGACGCGGCAGATCCGGCTGCGTGCGGCGCAGGATCAGCACGCCCGCACACACCGCCGCGAACGCGATCAGCGTACCCATCGAGGTCAGTTCACCCAGGATGTCCAGCGGGAACAGCGCCGCCAGCAGGGCAATGCCGATGCCGGTGATGACCGTATTGATGTGCGGGGTGCGGTACTTGGGATGGATCTTGGTGAACACCGGCGGCAGCAGGCCGTCGCGGCCCATGATCATGAAGATGCGCGGCTGGCCGATGATCATCACCAGCACCACCGAGGACAGGCCGATCAGGGCACCGACCTCGACCACCCAGCGCAACCAGCCCAGCTGCGGGTGCGCGGCCACGGCGGTCACCACCGGCTCGTCGGTGCCCAGCAGCGGGTAGGGCACCAGTCCGGTCATCACCGCCGCCATGGCGATGTACAGCACCGTGCAGATCACCAGCGACACCATCATGCCGAAGGGCATGTCGCGCTGCGGATTCTTCGATTCCTGCGCCGCCACCGACACCGCCTCGAAGCCGATGTAGGCGAAGAACACCATCGCCGCGCCGCGCAGCACGCCTTCCATGCCGTACTTGCCGGGGCCTTCGTTGGCCGGGATGAACGGGGTCCAGTTGCTGGTGTCCACGTACTTCCAGCCGACCACGATGACCAGGATGATCAGGCCGGTCTTCAGCACGACCATCACCATGTTCATCGCCGAGGACTTGCTGATGCCGACGTAGCACAGCCAGGTCAGCAGCAGCACCAGGCCGGCCGCAGGCAGGTTGGCGATGGCGCCGGTCGGGCGCAGCTGCGCGTCCAGTGGCGCACTGACCAGTGACGCAGGTAGATGGATGTCGAACTGGCTGAGCAGGCTGAGGAAGTAGCCCGTCCAGCTGACCGCCACCGCCGATGCCGAGACGCCGTACTCCAGCACCAGCATCCAGCCGATGAACCAGGCCGAGAGCTCGCCGAAGGTGGCGTAGGTATAGGTGTAGGCGCTGCCCGAGACCGGCACCATCGAGGCGAACTCGGCGTAGGCCAGCGCGCAGAAGGCGCAGCAGATGGCCGCCAGCACGAAGGACAGCATGATGGCCGGGCCGGCGTGGTTGGCCGCGGCCTGGCCGGTGATGACGAAGATGCCGCCGCCGATCACCGCGCCGATGCCAAGGGCGGTCAGGCCCCACGGGCCGAGGTGGCGGCGCAGGCTCAGGCCGTTGGCGTCTTCATGGGCGGCATGCGGGTGCTTGGTGGCCCACAGTTGCTTGAACATGGATGTCGATCTTTTCGAAGCGCGCCGCTGCCGGCGCGCGGGGAGAAACGGACGGGCCGGCGCAGGGGCCGGCCCGTAGGCACATCAGGAGGACTTGGCCAGCTTGCTGTTGCGGATGCCGTAGCCGAGGTAGATCAGCAGGCCCAGCACGGTCCAGCCCACGAACAGGTGCCAATGCACCACGAACGCCTGCCAGAACAGGAACAGGCAGGTGGCCGCGCCCAGCGGGCAGATGATCCAGACGGCCGGCACGCGGAACGGGCGATGCAGGTCCGGCTTGCTGTAGCGCAGGACCAGCACGCCGATGCAGACGGTGGCGAAGGCCAGCAGGGTGCCCATCGAGACCAGTTCACCCAGCACGTTCAGCGGCACCAGGCCAGCCAGCGCCGCGGCGATCACGCCGACCACGATCGTGGCCCAGTACGGGGTGCGGAAGCGGGCATGGACCTTGCCGAAGAACTTCGGCAGCAGGCCGTCGCGGGAGATCGTGTAGGCGATGCGGGTCTGGCCCATCATCATCACCAGGATCACCGAGGACAGGCCGGCGATGGCGCCGATCTCGACCGCGGTCTTCAGCCAGGCCAGCTGCGGGAAGCCTTCCAGCGCGGTGGCCACCGGCTTGTCGGTACCCAGCAGGTGGTACGGCATCATGCCGGTCAGCACCGCGCAGACGATGATGTAGACGATGGTGCACACGGCCAGCGAGCCGAGCAGGCCGATCGGCATGTTGCGCTGCGGGTCCTTGGTCTCGCCGGCGGCGGTGGAGACCGCATCGAAGCCGATGTAGGCGAAGAACACGATGGTGGCGGCGCGGAAGATGCCGCTCCAGCCGAACTCGCCCGGGCCGGTGTTTTCAGGGATGAAGGGGTGCCAGTTGCCCGGATCGATATGCGCCGCGCCGATGCCGATGAACAGGCAGATGACGGTGACCTTGATGGCCACGATGATCGCGTTGACGAAGGCCGACTGGGTCACACCGACATACAGCAGGCCCGAGACCGCCGCGATGATCAGCACCGCCGGCAGGTTGAACAGCTTGCCGGAGGCGACGAACTCGCTGCCGGTCCAAGCGATCGGCGCTGCGCTTAGCGCGTCCGGGAAGGGCATGTTCAGCGTGCTGGTGACGAAGCTGATCAGGTAGGCCGACCAGCCCACCGCGACCGAGGCCGAGGCGAACAGGTACTCCAGCACCAGGCACCAGCCGATGAACCAGGCCATGCCTTCGCCGAGGGTGGCATAGGAGTAGGAGTAGGCGCTGCCGGAGACCGGCATCATCGCCGCGAACTCGGCGTAGCACAGGCCCGCCAGCGCGCAGGCGAAGCCGGCGATGACGAACGAGAGCATGACTGCCGGGCCGGCATGGTTGGCCGCGGCCTGGCCGGTCAGCACGAAGATGCCTGCGCCGATCACCGCACCAATGCCGAGCATGATGAGGTGTTTCGCCGTGAGGGTCCGTTTCAACGTGGCTTCGCCGTCCAGGCTGCCTTCGATGGGTTCGCCAGCATCGACGTGCCCGGCCGGTTGGACCGGCTTGACCCTCAACAGTGCTTTCAGCATGCAGAACTTTCCTGGTGATCGGATTGGGGCCGCCGATGCGTTGCCGACGGCCTGGAATGATGAAGACCGTGCGAACGGCCCGCTGTACCTTAGCCAAAGCTGAAGCCACCGCACAAGCGCAATCGCAACAATGAACGGCGATAATGAGCAGTATTTTTCCGATATCCCCGCATTCATGAACCAACCCGCCGAATCCCTTGCCGCGCTTGACGATCGCCTGCGTGGGCTGCTGCAGGACTACGCCCGCCGTGAGCCATCCCACGACGCGCTGGCTGCCGGATTCAGCACATTGATCGACGATTCGGAAGATCCTTTCTGCCGGGAACGTCTGGCTGGACACTTCACGGCCAGCTGCTGGCTGGTCAGTGCCGATGGCCAGCGGCTGCTGCTGACCCACCACCGCAAGCTGCAGCGCTGGCTGCAGCTGGGTGGCCACGCCGACGGCGACCGCGACCTGGCCCGGGTGGCGCTGAAGGAAGGGGAAGAGGAATCCGGGCTGAGCGGCCTGGTGCTGGACGACCCGGCCATCTTCGATCTGGACAAGCACTGGATTCCCGAGCGCAAGGATGTACCGGGCCACTGGCACTACGATGTGCGTTTCGTGATCCGTGCCATGGGTGGCGAGGGCGTCGTGCTCAGCGGGGAATCGCTCGACCTGGCCTGGCGCCCGGTGGCCGAGGTCGCCGCCGATCCGGCCTCGGACGAATCGATGCAGCGCATGGCCAACCGCTGGCTGGCCCGCTGAAGCATTCCGCCGGGCATGGCCCGGCGCTACCGTCGTGCGGGCCGGGCCACACCCGGCGACGCCTTCATCAATACAGGATACGGGTGCGCAGGGTGCCGGGGATCGCGGCCAGCTCGTCACGCACGGCGCCGGCCTGTTGCTCGCTGGCGGTGATGTCGATCACCACATAGCCCACCTTCGGATCGGTGCGCAGGAACTGGCCGTCGATGTTGACGTTGAGCCGCGAGAATATCTCGTTGACCTTGGACAGCACGCCCGGCACGTTCTGGTGGATGTGCAGCAGGCGCAGGCTGTCGGCGTGTTCGGGCAGGGTCACTTCCGGGAAGTTGACCGCCGACAGGGTGCTGCCGTTGTCGCTGTAGCGCACCAGCTTGGCCGCCACCTCGATGCCGATGTTGTCCTGCGCTTCCAGCGTGCTGCCGCCCACGTGCGGGGTCAGGATCACGTTGTCGTGGCGGATCAGCGGCGATTGGAAGACATCGCCATTGCCCTTGGGCTCGACCGGGAACACGTCCAGCGCGGCGCCACCGATGTGGCCGCTGGCCAGGGCCGCGTCCAGCGCATCGATGTCGACCACGGTGCCGCGTGCGGCATTGATCACGTGGGCACCGGGGCGCATTTTCGCCAGCTCGGTGGCGCCGATCATCCACTGCGTGGACGGGGTTTCCGGTACGTGCAGGGTGACGATGTCGGCGCGCGCCAGCAGGTCGTCCAGACTGGCCGCGGCACGGGCATTGCCCAGTGACAGCTTGGTTTCCACGTCGTGGAAGATCACCTGCATGCCCAGCGATTCAGCCAGAACGCCGACCTGGGTGCCGATGTGGCCGTAGCCGATGATGCCCAGGGTCTTGCCGCGCACTTCATGGCTGCCACTGGCCGACTTCGACCAGCCGCCACGATGGCATTCGGCGTTCTTCTGCGGAATGCCGCGGGTCAGCATGATCGCTTCGGCGATGACCAGCTCGGCCACGCTGCGGGTGTTGGAATAGGGGGCGTTGAACACCGGGATGCCGGCCAGCTCGGCGGCATCCAGGTCGACCTGGTTGGTGCCGATGCAGAAGCAGCCCACCGCGATCAGGCGCTTGGCCTCGGCCAGCACCTCGGCGCTGAGCTGGGTGCGCGAGCGGATGCCGACGATGTGCGCCTCGGCGATGCGCGCCTTCAGTTCGTCTTCCGGCAGCGCCTTGCTGTGCGCTTCGATCTGGCTGTAGCCGGCGGAGGTGAATACCTCCACGGCGGTCTGGCTGACCCCCTCCAGCAACAGCACGCGGATATCCTGCTTGGGGAACGAAGTCTTCTTCGGCGACATGGTGCGGCACGGCCAGTGGGACAGGGGCTGACCACTATGCCAGATCGCCGGGGCCATGGTGCAGTGCGGAAATAGTTGCATTCGCAGCCATCTGCAGGCGGTTGCCGGGGCTGGACGCTGGCCCGCGCCGCTGGCACGCTTGCCCGTTCTTCACGCAACGCGCTGGACTGTCATGACCGATTCCCGCATCGCCTCGCTGCAGCAGGCCTGTCCCGGCCTGAAGCTGAAGACCGACCCTGCCGACCTGGAGCATTACGGCCGCGACTGGACCCGGCGCTGGACGCCTGCGCCGCTGGCCATTGCCCTGCCGGCAACGGTCGAGGAGGTGCAGGCGGTGATGCGCTGGAGCGCGGCCGAGGCCGTTGCGGTGGTCCCCTCAGGCGGCCGCACCGGCCTGTCCGGCGGCGCGGTGGCGGCCAACGGCGAACTGGTGCTCAGCCTGGAACGGATGAACAAGGCGCTGTCCTACGACGCCGCCGACCGCACCCTGGTGGTGCAGGCGGGCATGCCGCTGGAGGCGCTGCACAACGCCGCGCTGGAACACGGCCTGATCTATCCGGTGGATTTCGCGGCGCGTGGCTCTTGCTCGATCGGCGGCAACATCGCCACCAATGCCGGCGGCATCCGCGTGATCCGCTACGGCAATACCCGCGAATGGATCGCCGGGCTGAAGGTGGTCACCGCCAGTGGCAAGCTGCTGGAACTCAACAAGGGCCTGATCAAGAACTCCAGCGGCTACGACTTCCGCCAGCTGATGATCGGCTCCGAGGGCACGCTGGGCGTGATCGTCGAGGCCATGGTGAAGCTGACCGACCCGCCGCCGGCCAGCAACGTGATGCTGCTGGCGGTGCCCAGCTTCGACGTGCTCATGCAGGTGTTTGCCGCGTTCCGTGCACGCCTGCAGCTGCAGGCCTTCGAATTCTTCACCGAGCGCGCGCTCGAACACGTGCTGGCGCACGGTGCGCAGGCGCCGTTCGACGAGGTGCACCCGTATTACGTGGTCACCGAGTTCGCCGCCAATGACGAGGCGCAGGAGGCAGCGGCCATGGCGGCCTTCGAGGATTGCATGGGCAATGGCTGGGTCAGTGATGGCGTGATCAGCGCCAGCGACGCCCAGGCGGCCCAGCTGTGGCGCCTGCGCGAGGGCATCACCGAGGCGGTGGCGCGCTACAAGCCCTACAAGAACGACGTGTCGGTGCGGATCTCGGCGATGCCGGCGTTCCTGGCCGAGACCCAGGCGCTGATCGGCGAGGCGTATCCGCACTTCGACGTGGTCTGGTTCGGCCACATCGGTGACGGCAACCTGCACATCAACGTCCTGAAGCCCGACGACACCACTGACGCCGATTTCGTAACGCAGTGCGAGCACGTGACCAAGCTGCTGGCGCAGGTGCTGGCGCGCTTCGATGGCAGCATCTCGGCCGAGCACGGCATCGGCCTGGTCAAGAAGGGCTACCTGGACAGCACGCGCGGACCGGCGGAAATCACGCTGATGAAGGCGGTCAAGCGTGCGTTCGATCCCGACGCGCGGCTGAATCCAGGCAAGCTGTTCGACGTCTGATGCAGGCAAAGACTTCACGCAACCATTACGCTCCCCGCATACCCACTGATGGCCTGACCACGATGACCCGTCCGCTTCTGCTGCTCGCCCTGCTGTCCCTGCCGCTGGCCGGCTTCGCTTCCAGCTTCGCCGGCTCGTCGGCTGGTACGTCGGCCGGTTCGGCCTCCGCTTCGTCCGCAGGTACCTCGGGCAGCAGTTCGGGTAATGACAAGGTCGTGCGGGCTGCGCGCGACGACGCGGCTGTCTTCGTTGCCAGCGATGGCCAGATCCGTGGCGCGCGCCTGCAGGCGGCGCTGGTGCACCTGCGCGAGCAGGATGCCGCTGCCCAGCAGCAGAGCGACCTGCAGCTGGCCCGCGCGCTGCTGGCGCGCTGATCCACGTCGCGTGACAGGCCCGGCATCGCTCCCTGTAGAGCTGGGCCATGCTCGGCTGGACCTGCAACGCGGACCCGCGGCAACGGCAGCCGAGCATGGCTCGGCTCTACAGAAGCGCGCCGGGCGTACGCGCGTAATCACGACAGCCACGCATGGCGTGGCGCTACTGCTGATCGCGCATGCCGTGCACGCCGCCGATCGCCTGCAGCTCGACCCGGCCGGACTGAGCGAGCCGCAGCAGCACCTTGCCCGGCAGACGCTGGAGGACGTGCAGGCGCTGCTGCCGGATGGCCTGCTGCGTGCCTTGCCCGCGCAGGTGCGGGTGTCGTGGCGCGATGATCTGCCGGCTCAGGTACACGGCCGCGCATTCGCCGGGCGCATCGCCCTGCGCCTGGACCTGCTGGATGACAGCCAGGCAGGTGCGCGCCGTGCGCGCCGCAGCGCAATGATCCATGAACTGACCCACGTTGCCGACAGCAGCGGCGCGAACTGGTCGCGCAGCGCGCGCTGGCGCGACCTGGCCGGCTGGCAGCGCAGGCCGTGGCACCTGGGGCGTGGCGCCAATCATTTCAGCGACCGCAGCCCGGATCCCTACGAGCTGCAGGACCCCGCCGAATACCTGGCGGTGAATGCCGAGCGCTTCGTCCTCGATGCCGAATTCGCCTGTCGCCGGCCGGCCATGGCGCGGTGGTACCAGCAGCACTTCGGGACGCCGCCGTCGCTGCCGACGACGCAGTGCGAGCGTACCGTGCCGCTGCTGCAGGCCGAGGAGGAGGAGGGCGCCGCGTCCCTGCTGCAGCTGGACCCTTCGCGCGTCTACGCCGTGGACTACCTGCTGGCCGAAGGCAGTGCGCAGCCGATGAGCCGCTGGGGCCACAGCATGCTGCGGCTGGTGATCTGCCGCCCGGGCCGCGTGCCGGGGCCCGACTGCCGGCTGGATCTGCAGTACCACCGTGTCCTGTCCTTCCGCGCCTTCGTCGGCGACGTGCAGATTTCCAACTGGCGCGGCCTGACCGGCGGCTATCCCTCGCGCCTGTACGTGCTGCCGCTGCAGCAGGTGGTGGACGAGTACACCAAGGTCGAGCTGCGTGGCCTGCAGTCGTTGCCGTTGAAGCTCGACCACAGCGAGGTCGCCAGCCTGCTCGAGCGCACTGCGCAGGTGCACTGGAGCTATGACGGGCGCTATTACTTCGTCAGCAACAACTGTGCGGTGGAAACGGCCAAGCTGCTGCAGGCCGGCGTGCCGCGGTTGGGCGAGGCGGGCCTGGCCCAGCTGAGCCCGCGTGGCCTGCGCCGCCGTCTGGCGCGGCTGGAGGTGCTGGATGCGCGGGTGCTGGATGATCCTGCCACTGCGCAGGCGCAGGGCTACTACTTCGCATCGGCACGCGATCATTACCAGCAGCTGTTTGCGGTCGCGGCGGCACAGAGTGCACTGCCAGCGGCAGACGTTCGGGGCTGGCTGAAGCTGCCCGCGCGGCAGCGCGCGCCGTGGCTGGAGCAGGGCGATGTGCGCGCCAGCGCCGGGTTGCTGCTGCTGGAGCAGGCCGCGCAGCGCCGCGCCGAGCTGCGCGCGCGCGATACCTTGAAGCGTCGCCTGCTGGCGGCGCCGGACGGCCCGGCAACCGCGCAGCTGCGTGGCCTGCTGGAACAGAGCGGGCAGTGGCTGCGGCCAGGCCGGCTGCTGGCCGAGGCCGGGTACGGGTTGCCGCTTGCCGAGGAGCAGGCCGTGGTCGCCGAAGCCGTGACCGCCGCCAGTGCCGCGGCCGTACCCGCCTGGCAGTCGCTGCGCCAGCAACTGCGGGCAGAGCTGCCTGCCGGACAACGGCAGGAGCTGGATGACATCGATGCCAACCTGGCCGCACTCGGTCATCGAATGCGGGAGCAGGCAGCGGGCGTGGCCGTTCGCTGATTGCCGCCTGCACGGGGCTGCGGTCAGGCGGCTTTCAGGCCCTGCCGTTGCCAAGGTGGTACGGTCAGGCGTCCTCAGCAGTATCGACAAGGAGTCGAGCCATGCGTACAGCTCCCAGCCTGTTGGCTGCCTCCCTGGGCATCATCATCACCGCGTGCCAGCCGGCACCAGCGCCCGCCGCAGCGGCAGGCGCCGACCTGCCAGCGGCCGTGCCTGGGCCGGCGGCGGACAGTGCCGTCGCAAGCGAAACCGAAGGCAACGGCAGCGCAGGCACCGCGGCCTTCCGTGCCAGCGGCAACGAACCCGGCTGGCTGGCCGTGGTCGACGGCGAGGCGCCAGGCCTGCAGGTCGAGATGGACTATGGCGAGCGCCGTTTCCAGGTTGCCGCACCCACCGCGGGCGCCGATGGCTGGGCCGGCAAGGCCGCCGATGGCACGCCCATCAAGCTGAGCTTCCAGCGCACCACCTGCCAGGACGGCATGAGCGGCGAATCATTCGAGGCCAAGGCGATGCTGACCATCGGCGCGCACCAGTACCACGGCTGCGGCAACTTCGGTGGTAAATAAGCGCAATCTTGTAGAGCCGAACCAATGCTCGGCTGCGCCTCGCCCGCGATGCATCAGCAGAAGCAGCCGAGCATGGGCTCGGCTCCACACAAGGACGGTAGCGCCAGGCCACGCCAGGCGCGGGGTACTTAGTCCGCGCGGCCGGCGAATTCGCCGGTGGCGGTGTTCACCAGCACACGTTCACCGTTGGCGATGTACTCCGGCACCATGATTTCGATGCCGGTGTTCAGCTTGGCCGGCTTCGGGCGCTTGGTGGCGGTGCCGCCCTTCAGTTCCGGCGGGGTCTCGATCACTTCCAGCACGACCGAGGCGGGCAGCTGGATCGCCACCGGCTGCTCGTCGATGACCTGCACGTAGATGCCGGTCAGCCCGTCGGTGATGTAGCCGGCGTCGTCACCGATCACGTCGGCGTCGAGGGTGTAGGGGGTGTAATCCTCGTCATCGAGGAACACGAACGCATCGCCGTCCTTGTACGAATAGGTGGACTGGCGGCGCAGCAGTTCGACTTCGACCAGGTTGTCGTCGGCATCGAAGCTGGCATCGAGCTTGTTGCCGCCCGGCACGCTGTACATGATGAAGCGGAAGCGGACGTTGCCGCCGCGGCCCTGCGGCGAGCTGCGCTCGATGTCGCGGATCTGGTACACGCCGTTGTTGTACTCGACGACGTTGCCCTTCTTGATGTCGTTGGCTTTCATGATGTTGTTGGTCGTTGGGGGTGGGCGCCGTCCCGGCGCCCGGGGGAATCACTTCGGAGCGAGGCGGGTAGCGCCGTCCAGGCGGATGGTCTCGCCGTTGAGATAGGTGTTGCCGAGGATGAAGCCGACCAGGCTGGCGAAATCATCCGGCTTGCCCAAGCGCGACGGGAACGGGATGGAGGCGGCCAGCGACTGCTGCACGGCCTCGGGCATGCCGTCCACCATCGGCGTCCAGAACACGCCCGGTGCGATGGTGTTGACGCGGATGCCGAAGCGCGAGAGCTCGCGGGCCATCGGCAGGGTCATCGACACCACGCCGCCCTTGCTGGCGGCATAGGCGGCCTGGCCGATCTGGCCTTCGTAGGCGGCGATGCTGGCGGTGTTGATGATCACCCCGCGCTCGCCGTCGTCGCCGGCCTCGTTGTGCTGCATGCGGTTGGCCGCGGCCTTGGCCACGTTGAAGCTGCCGACCAGGTTGACCATCACCGTGCCCTGGAAGCCGGCCAGCGGCATCGGACCCTCTTTGCCCAGCACGCGGCCGGCACCGAGAATGCCGGCGCAGTTCATCGCCACGTTCAGGCCGCCGAGGAAGTCGTGGGCCTGGTCGATGGCCGCGGCCACGGCCACCTCATCGCTGACGTTGACGTTGAAGTAGCGGGCCGAGCCGGCACCCAGCTCGACCACGGCGGCCGCGCCCTTGTCGTCGTTGAGATCGAACAGGGCGACCTTGCCGCCGTTGGCGACCAGGTGGTGGGCCACGGCCAGGCCGAGGCCGGAGACGCCGCCGGTGATCACGGCACGTACGGAAGACAGCTGCATTGAACGGTCCTGCAGGTTCGAGAACCGCCGATTCTAACGGAAGCCACGGCGCGCGCTGTTGTGCGCTGCTGCAAAGCGTTATGCGCCCCGGTGCACCGCCGCCAGGCATGGCCTGGCTCTATTTGTCGACTCCCCGGTGCACCGCAGCCAGGCATGGCCTGGCTCTACTCGGCCACGCCCCGGGCCATGCCGGGCAGGTCGCGCCCGCGCAGCCGCCGCTCGAACTCGCCGGCGGGCAGGCCCGGGGCGAACAGGAAGCCTTGGCCGACGCTCACCCCCAAACCCAGCAGGCACTGGCGCTACGCTTCGGTCTCCACGCCCTCGGCCACCACCCCCAGGCCCAGGCTGCGGGCGATCGCGCAGACCGCCTCGCACACCGCCACGTCCGAGCGGTTGCGGGGGATGCCCTCGACGAACAGCTGGCTCAGCTTCAGGCCGTGGATCGGCAGCCGGCGCAGGTAGTTCAGCGCGCTGTAGCCCTCGCCGAAGTCGTCGATGGTCAGCATCACGCCCATCTCGCGCAGGCGGGCGAAGGTGCGCAGGGTGTCCGGTGCGTCCTCGATCAGCACCCGCTCGGTGAACTCCAGTTCCAGCACCGTGCCGGGCAACTCGAACTCGTCCAGCACCTGGCGTACCCAGCGGGCCAGGTCCTCGCCGACGAACTGCCGCCAGGACACGTTGACCGCCACCCGCATTGTCTCCAGGCCATCATCCTGCCATTGCCGCACCTGCCGGCAGGCCTCGCGCAGCGCCCACTGGCCGATCCGCACGATGTCGCCGGTGTGCTCGGCGTGGCCGATGAACAGGTCCGGGCGCATCTGCCCCAGCTGGCCGTTGTGCCAGCGCATCAGCGCCTCGCAGCCGGTGATGGCGCCTGTGCGCAGGTTGATCTGCGGCTGGTAGACCAGGCGGAACTCATCGCCGTCCAGCGCCTTGTGCAGCCGGCTCTCGATCTGCAGGCGGTCGTTCTGGCGCTCGGCCAGTTCCTGCGAGAACACGTGCCAGCCGTTGCGGGTGCGGCGCTTGCACTCGTACATGGCGGTGTCGGCGTTCTGGATCAGCTGCTGCGGGCGGTCGCCGTCGCCCGGGGCCTTGGCGATACCGATGCTGGCGGTTACCTGGAACTCGTCGCTGCCCAGCCTGAAGGGCGGGGAGAACGCGGCGGTGATGTGTTCGGCCAGTTGCTCGGCCTGGTCGGGCTGGTCGCGCAGGTCGCAGATCACCAGGAACTCGTCGCCACCGAAGCGGGCGAGGAGGCCTTCGGTGCCGATGGCCGTGGCGATGCGCCGGGTCGCTTCGATCAGCAGCTCGTCGCCGGCGTTGTGGCCGAGCAGGTCGTTGACCACCTTGAAGCGGTCCAGGTCGATGTACAGCACCGCCACCCGGTCGTGGCCCGGGCTGCCCATGCGCACGCCGAGGTCGGTGAGCACCGCATCGCGGTTCATGATGCCGGTCAGCGGGTCGGTGCGCGCCTGCACGCGCAGGGTCTCTTCGGCCTGCTTGCGTTCGGTGATGTCCTGCACCGTGCCGGTGATGCGCGCGGCATCGACGTCACCGGTGGAGACCTCGCCGATCATCCGGATCCAGAACGAGTGGCCGTCGCGGCGCTGGCCCTGCAGTTCCAGGCCGAAGCTGCTGCGGTGTTCGATGGTGTCGGCCAGGGCCTGCTGCAGGGAGGCGCGGTCATCGCTGCGCAGGCAGTCCAGCAGGTCGGTCATGTCCTGCAGGTCGTCGGGCTGGCCGACGATGCGACGCGCCTCGTCGGTCAGGTACAGGCGCTGCAGGCTGCGGTCCCATTCCCAGCCGCCGATGTGCGCCAGCGACTGCGCCCGCGCGAACAGCAGGTTGTTGCGCTTCAGCTCGGTGATGTCGCTGAACATCGAATAGACATGGTCGGCCTGGTCGCAGCCGGTGCCGAACACCGGCACGTTGGTGGTCGACAGCCACAGCATGCGCCCGCGCGGGCGGTGGTACAGGCCGATGATCGTGCTGCGGATGACCCGCCCGGCCTGGAAGCAGCGGATGGCCGGCCACTGTGCCTGGGTGAGGGTGTTGCCATGCTCGTCGACGATCAGCCAGGCCTCGGGGTCGAGCAGGGTGTCGAAGGGATTGCCGTTGGTGGCGATGCCGAGGATGCGATGCGCGGCCGGGTTGGCCGAGATCACCCGCAGGGTGCGGTCGAACAGGATCACGCCCTTGTCGATCGATTCCATCAGCAGGCGGTAGCGCGATTCGGCACGCCAGCGGCCGCTCAGGTCGCGCGCCACAGCCACGATGCAGGGCTGGCCACGGTCCTGGAAGCTGGCCGAATGCACCTCTACCGGGAAGCGGCTGCCATCGCCGCGCATGTTGGTCACTTCGATGACATAGGTGTCACCGCGGTTCAGCGCTTCCCAGACCGGCTGCAGGTGGTCGCTGGGCAGGTCGGGATTGAGCAGTTCGATCGGCTGGCCGACGATGGCCTCGCGGGGGCGGTCATAGGCATGGACACCGGCCCGGTTGACGTCCAGCACCACGCCATCGGCGCTGAGGATGCTGACCGGGTCGGGCACCGCATCGAACAGGGCGGCGTAACGCTCCTGTGCCTCGCCCATGCGCAGGCGGGCGTCGATCAGTGCCTCCATCGCCTGGCGCAGCAGGCGTGCCTGCGCGGCGGGCGGGGCGCCCGCCAACGCGGCCTGCAGTGCGGCCAGCGCGTCGTCGGTCACGGCGGATGCTTCGCCGTAGGCCGGAACGTCGCGCGGGCCGCTGTCGTTCATGTCGCCGCCAGGGCCTGCCCGACCCGGCTTGCGGTGGCGCGACCGAGCAGGCCGGCCAGCCAGCGCCCGGTTTCCGCCAGGGCCGGCAGGTCCACGCCGCATTCCAGGCCCAGGCCCTGCAGCAGGTAGACCACGTCCTCGCTGGCCACGTTGCCGCTGGCGCCCTTGGCATAGGGGCAGCCGCCGGCGCCGGACACCGCGCTGTCGACCACGCGCACGCCTTCCTCCAGGCAGCTGGCGATGTTGGCGACGGCCTGGCCGTAGGTATCGTGGAAGTGCACGGCCAGAGCGCTCATCGGGATCTCGGCGGCGACCGCCTTCAGCATGGCCCGCGCCTTCTGCGGGGTGCCGACGCCGATGGTATCGCCCAGCGAGATTTCGTAGCAGCCCATCTCGTGCAGGGAACGCGCCACGCGCACCACGTCGGCCAGCGGCACTTCTCCCTGGTAGGGGCAGCCGAGCACAGTGGAGACGTAGCCGCGCACGCGCACCCCGTCCTCGGCGGCACGGCGCAGGACCGGCGCGAACCGGGCCAGCGACTCGTCGATGCCGGCATTGGTGTTGGTGCGGTTGAAGGCCTCGGAGGCAGCGGTGAATACCGCCACTTCCTGCACGCCCACGGCGCGCGCACGGTCATAGCCCTGCTCGTTGGGGACCAGCACCGGGTAGGCGATGCCGGGGCGGCGGTCGATGCCGGCATAGACCTCGGCCGCATCGGCCAGCTGCGGGACCCAGCGCGGGCTGACGAAGCTGGTCGCTTCGATGGTGCGCAGGCCGGTGGCGGACAAGCGGTCGATCAGGGCGATCTTGTCGGCGGTGGCCACCGCCTGCTTTTCGTTCTGCAGACCGTCACGCGGGCCCACTTCCACGATGCGGACGAAATCGCTCATCGGCGCACCTCCATGGCGGGCAGGGTGGGGCGGGCGGCAGGTGCGGAAGCGGGTGCGATCACGGGGGTTCCTGGAGAACGGGGGCGGCCCAGTCTCCACCGGGCTGCCAACAGGGATACGCAGGTCGGCCGCGAAAGCGGCCACATTCCTGCGCGCGAATCAGTCCGGGCGGTGGCAGACCGCTTCGATGTTGTTGCCATCGGGGCAGATCACGAAGGCGCCGTAGTAGTCGGGGTGGTACCACGGGCGCAGGCCCGGGGCGCCGTTGTCGCGGCCCCCGGCTGCCAGTGCGGCGGCGTGGAAGGCATCGACCTCGGCGCGGCTGCCGCAGGCGAAGGCCACGTGCACGCCTTGGCTGGGGCTGCCGCCGTTGCCGATCCAGAAGATTGGCTTGCCGTTGCTGCCGAAGCCCACGTGGTCGTGGTCGCCGGTCTGCTCGGCGGTCACTTCCATCACCAGGCCGATGCCCAGCGGCGCCAGTGCCTGCAGGAAGAACGCCTTGCTGCGTGGCAGGTCGGCGCTGCACAGGCCGATGTGGTCGAGCATGTCAGGCCTCCGTCACCCAGTGCGGCGCGCGCTTGTCGAGAAAGGCGCCCAGCCCTTCCTGGCCCTCGGCCGACACCCGCAGGCGCGCGATCAGGGCGGCATTGTCGCGATCCAGCGTGTCACGGTCGTGGCTGTCGCGGACCTGGCGGACCAGTTCCTTGGCCGAAGACGAGGCAATCGGGCCGGCCTTGTCCAGCAGGGCCAGCTGGCGATGGACGGCGTCGCCCAAGCGTTCGGGCTCGACCAGCTGGTGGACCAGGCCGATGCGCAGGGCGGTTTCCGCATCGAAGTGTTCGCCGGTGGCGAACCATCGGCGGGCCTGGCGCGGACCGATGGCCTCGATCACGTAAGGCGAGATGACCGCCGGCAGCAGGCCCAGGCGGCTCTCGGTAAGGCCGAAACGGGCCGCGCTGGTGGCGATGGCGATGTCGCAGCAGGCGACCAGGCCGACGCCGCCACCGAAGGCTGCACCATGGACCCGGGCCAGGGTCGGCTTGGGCAGCTCGTCCAGGGTGCGCATCAGGCATGCCAGTGCCAGTGAATCCTCGCGGTTCTCGGCCTCGCTGGCGGCGGCCATGCCGCGCATCCACTGCAGGTCGGCACCGGCGGAGAAGGACGCGCCGTGGCCGGCCAGCACAACCACCCGCACCGCCGGGTCGCGACCGGCCGCTTCCAGGGCAGCGGTCAGGCGGGCGATCAGGCCCGCGTCGAAGGCATTGTGCAGCTCCGGCCGGTTCAGCCAGAGGGTCAGGACGGCGCCATCGCGCTCGATCAGCAAAGCATCGTTCATGGGATTCCGGGGTTACTCAATACCTGTATGGATCATAGCGGGCCATTGGCCATGGGCCATGACGCGACGCGGGAATGTTAGAATCGAGAACCATTTACATCCAGCTGAGATCGCGGTAGATGACGCTGTCAGAACTGCCCCTGCACACCCCGGCCGTGGTCGATTCCGTGCAGGACCTGCATGCCAACGATCCCATCGCCCGGCGCCTGCGCGAGCTGGGCTTCGTCAGGGGCGAGGAAGTGCGCCTGGTGGCCAAGGGGCCGGTCGGCGGTGAACCGCTGCTGGTGCAGGTCGGGTTCACCCGTTTCGCGCTGCGTATCAGTGAAGCCAAGCGGATCGTCATCGACCCCGCCCGTGTGGAGTCCCGTGCATGAATGCTGCCGTCAACGCCGGTCCCCTGCGCATTGCGCTGGTCGGCAATCCCAACAGCGGCAAGACCGCGCTGTTCAACCAGCTGACCGGCAGCCGGCAGAAGGTCGCCAACTACACCGGCGTCACCGTCGAGCGGAAGGAAGGGCGCCTGCGTGCGCCGTCCGGCCGCGAGTTCGCCATACTCGACCTGCCGGGCGCCTACAGCCTGCAGCCGGCCAGCCTGGATGAGGCGATCACCCGCGACCTGTGCCGGGGCTTCTATCCGGGCGAGGCCGCGCCGGACGTCCTGCTGTGCGTCATCGACGCCACCAACCTGCGCCTGCACCTGCGCTTCGCGCTGGAACTGCGTGAGCTGGGCAAGCCGATGGTCATCGCGCTGAACATGGTGGACGCGGCCCAGCGCCGTGGCATCCGCATCGACGTGGCCGCGCTGGAACGCGAGATCGGCGTGCCGGTGGTGGAGACCGTGGCCGTGCGCAAGCAGGGCGCCAAGGTCCTGGTCGACCGGCTCGATGCGATGGTGCCGCACCTGCATGCGCCGCTGGCCGGCGTCGAGGGCGGCATCGATTACCACGCCAAGGTGCGCAGCCTCCTTGCGGCGGCCGTCAGCATGCCCGCGCGCACCGCGAAGATCGACGACACCCTGGACCGCTGGCTGCTGCACCCGGTGTTCGGCCTGGTCACCCTGGTGGTGGTCATGTTCCTGATCTTCCAGGCGGTGTTCGCCTGGGCCACGCCGTTGATGGATGGCATCGAGGCCGGCTTCGGCTGGTTGGGCGAATTCGTCGGCGGCGTGCTGCCCGAGGGCCCGCTGACCAGCCTGCTGACCGACGGCATCATCGCCGGCCTCGGCGGGGTGGTGGTGTTCCTGCCGCAGATCCTGATCCTGTTCGCCTTCATCCTGGCGCTGGAGGAGTCCGGCTATCTGCCGCGCGCGGCCTTCCTGCTTGATCGCATGATGGCGGGCGCCGGCCTGTCGGGCCGTTCCTTCATCCCGCTGCTGTCCAGCTTCGCCTGTGCAGTGCCGGGCATCATGGCCACCCGCAGCATCCAGGACCCGCGTGATCGCCTGGCGACCATTCTGGTCGCGCCGCTGATGACCTGCTCGGCACGACTGCCGGTGTACGCGCTGCTGATCGGTGCGTTCATTCCGGCCGGCAAGGTGGGCATCTTCAACCAGCAGGGCCTGGTGTTGTTCGGCTTGTACGTGGCCGGCATCCTCAGCGCGCTGGTGATGTCGTGGGTGATGAAGAAGTGGCGCCGAGACAAGAGCGAGCACCCGCTGATGCTGGAGCTGCCGTCCTACCGCCTGCCGCACGTGCGCGACCTGGCCGTGGGCCTGTATGAGCGCGGCATGATCTTCCTGCGCCGGGTGGGCGGCATCATCCTGGCCCTGACCATCCTGCTGTGGGTGCTGCTCACCTTCCCGGGCGCCCCGGCCGACGCCACCCTGCCGGCCATCGATTACAGCTACGCCGGCCAGATCGGCCATGCGATGACCGCGATCTTCGCTCCGCTGGGCTTCAACTGGCAGATCTGCATCGCGCTGATCCCGGGCCTGGCCGCGCGAGAAGTGGCGGTCTCCTCGCTGGCCACGGTCTACGCGCTGTCGGCGGCCGATGACGATGCGGCCATCTCGGCGCTGTCGCCGGTGGTGGCCGACGGCTGGTCGCTTGCCACCGGCCTGGCACTGATGGTGTGGTTCATCTACGCACCGATGTGCATTTCGACGCTGGCCACCATCAAGCGCGAAACCAACTCGTGGAAGACGATGGGCTTCTCGGCGCTGTACCTGTTCGCGGCGGCCTACGTGGCGGCATTGATCACCTACCAGGTGACCGTGGCGCTGGGAGGCGGCTGATGGACGCCGGCCTGCTGATCCAGTACCTCATCGTCGCGGTGGCCGTGCTGGCCAGCGTGTGGGTGGTGATGAAGAAGCAGTTTCCGGGTACCACGCGCAGGCTGCGCAGCACGCTGGCACTGGCCCTGCTGAAGCCGGGCCGTGCCGCATGGATGCAGGGCCTGGGGCGGAAGATCGCGCCCCCGGCCAGCGGCGGTGGTGGCGCCTGCGGTGGCTGCGACAGCTGCGGGCCGACACCGCCGAAGCAGCACTGACTCCGTATGGGGGGGAGCGAACTCCGGTTCGCTAGACCTCCTTGAGGATGATGGCGGAAAATCTGCGCTCCTGATAAAGGTGCCTCACAGATTCGCGGGTCACTTGGGAGGCAACGAAGTCCAGCGTGTCGGTCAGGGCTCCGTTCAGTAACTCTTCTATTCCAATTGCATCCTCCGCCTTGAGCAAAGCGTCGAGATATTCCTGCGTGAACGGTTGACGGAGGCCGGGCGTATTCTCTATCCGCCAGAGTACGTGGGGGTGTGGAGTGGTCGAGCGTTGCTTGAACGCATTTTCCAGTTCATCGGGAGAAAGCGGTTGCGCCAGGATGTCTGGGAAATACAGGCCGAGATTCACGTAGAAGCCTCGGCCCAAGCGGGACCCTTGGTGATTCAAGGCGAGTATGACGTCGCCCAGTTGCCGGTAGCGGGTCGCGGTAGTGCCGGCGAAGCCCGCCCGCTTTGCGCATCTGCCAAAAATGGTCGCGGATCTGATGCTCACTGGGATGTTCTGAACAGGAAAGCTGCGCACAGCTTCGGGTGATGGCCTCTCGCCAACAATAGGCAGATGCGACACCCGGTACGTAGGTTGAGAATTTCTCCACGCATGGCGTGGATCTACCAAGCCCCATCCACGCATGGCGTGGATCTACCGCGCCTGCCTGCCCAGCTCCGCCACCCGCGCCAACCAGCGCTCCCGCTGTGCGGGGGCGCTGCTGCGCACCGGCCCCAGGCGGCTGACCCGCACCGGTCGGATGCCGCAGAACTCCAGGATGGTGGCGCGCACCTGGGTGATGCCACCATCGCGGTACACCCAGCGGTAGTACCAGGGCGGCGTATCCATCGTGGTGATCACCCGCGCGGTGCGGCCGGCCAGCAGCCGGTCCCACCAGACCGAGTCGCGCCGGTAGCGGAACGCAAATCCAGGCAGCAGCACGCGATCAAAGAAACCCTTCAACAGGGCCGGCATCGCGCCCCACCAGGTGGGGTACACCAGCACCAGGTGGTCGCAGGCCGCGATGGCGTCGCCTGCATCCTGCAGGTCGTGTTCAAGCGCCTGGATCTGTCGATACCCATGGCGCAGCACCGGGTCGAATGCCAGCTCGCCCAGCGCGATCAGCCGCACCGTGTGGCCGGCGTTCGTGGCGGCGGTGGCGTAGCGCTGGGCAAGGGCACCACACAGGCTGTTGCGGTCGGGATGGCCGAGCAGGATCAGGATGGAACGTGGCACGACAACCTCTGGCTGGGGAGAGCCGGCGAGGTTGGGCTGTGCCCCAGGGGCAGAGTCAAGCCCGGGCCGCGCACGCTCCGGCGTCGAGTTCGCAGGCGCTGCCGCCGGTGTCCAGCCACTGCCGCAGTTCCTCGCTGATCTGCTGCAGAGCGGCGTCGACCTGTGCCAGGCGCGCGCGCTCGCGGTCGATGCGCGCGCGCTGCCCCTGCAGAAGCACGAGTACGGCGGGCCAGTCCAGCTGGCCGCGATCGTCCTGCAGGCGCGCGATGCTGCCCAGGCTGATACCCAGCCCGAGGGCCTGGCGGATCAACTGCACCCAGGCAACATCCTGGGCGCTGTAATCCCGGTAGCGATTGATCCGCGGCACGGGCGGCAGCAGGCCTCGGGCTTCATACAGGCGGATGGCCTTGGCGCTGGCGCCGGTCAGCCGGCTGACCTCGGAAATGCGCATGGCCTCAGTCCCTGACCAACCCGCCGTCGACGACCAGGTTCTGGCCGGTTACCGCGCGCGCCCACGGGCTGGCGAAGAACAGCACGGCATCGGCGAACTCGGCCGGGGTGGTGACGCTGCGCAGCGGTGTATTGGCGGCGATGTAGTCGAACACCGCCTCGGGCGTGGCCGCGCTGGCATCGGTGCTGCGCAGCAGGCCGCCGGACAGCATGTTCACGGTGATGCCGTGCGGGCCGAGGTCGCCGGCCAGGGTGCGCGTCAGCGAGAGCAGGGCGGCCTTGGCGGCGGTGTAGTCGTGGTACGGCACCACCGGGTTCTGGAACAGGTTGGTGCCGATGTTGATGATCCGGCCGAAGCGCTGTGCCTGCATGCCCGGCAGGGCGGCCTGCACGGTGTTGAGCGCGCCGCGCACGCTGCCTTCGAACTGTGCCTGGAACGCGGGCCAGCCGATGTCACCAGCCTGGTCGCGCGCATCACCATTGAACGAGAACGCGGCCAGGGCATTGTTCACCACCGTGGTCACGCCCTGGCCGAAATGCGCCTGCGCCTGCTGCAGCATCGCGGCGACCTGGTCGCGGTCGGTGACGTCGGCCTGCACGGCCAGGGCCTGTCCGCCCAGTTCCCTGGCCAGCGCCCGGGCCGGCGCCTCGCTGCGCTGGTAGTTGACGACCACGCGTGCGCCCTGTGCGGCGAATGCGCGGGCGATATGCGTGCCCAGGCCGCGTCCTGCGCCGGTGACCAGGACCAGTTGTTCGCTGATCTGCATGATGGGAATGCGTTCCATTGCCTGAAAGGGCATGCAGCGTAGCAGTGATGGCGCTTGCCGGATCGACCGCGCTGCCGCTAGCCTGCGTGCATGAACCAGACTCCCCTGCGATTGCTCATCCATGGCGCTTCCGGGCGCATGGGCCAGGCCCTGCTGCGCCTGGCTGCCGAACACCCCGAAACCCTGCAGGTCGTGGCCGCCGTGACCGGGCGCGCACCGGCCCAGCGCGTCATCGAGGGCGTGCCGTACTTCGCCGCCAGCGAGCTGGCAGGCGCGCCGGCGTTCGACGTGGCCATCGACTTCAGCCTGCCCGAGGGGTTCGACCCGATGCTGGCGCTGTGCGTGGAGCGCGGTGCGGGCCTGGTGTCCGGCACCACCGGCATTTCCAGCGTGCAGCGGCAGGCGCTGGAGGCGGCCGCGGGTGTCATTCCGCTGGTCTGGGCGTCGAACTTCAGCCTGGGCGTGGCGGTGCTGGATGAACTGGTCGAGCGCGCTGCGCAGGCGCTGGCCGGCTGGGACTGCGATGTGGTCGAGTCGCACCACACGCAGAAGAAGGATGCGCCGTCGGGCACTGCGCTGACCCTGGGCGCGGCCGCGCAGCGGGGTGGGGTGGAGCCGCACTACGCCAGCCTGCGCGCCGGCGACATCGTCGGCGAGCACCTGGTGCAGTTCACCGGGCTGGGTGAGCGCATCGAGCTGGTGCACCGTGCGACCAACCGCGACATCTTCGCCCGCGGTGCGCTGTTTGCCGCCCGCCAGCTGCAGGGGCGGGCGCCGGGCAGCTACCGGGTGCGGGACCTGCTGGACGGTCCGGCGCGCTGATTCCCGGGGTCGGATCCCTTTCCAACGGAAAGGGCTCTGACCCCGGTCAAGCGCGCGTCTTGGGGTCAGAGCCTTTCCCTTCGGGAAAGGATCCGACCCCGGCTGTGGGCTGCATACGCTGCCGGATTGAAATGAATACGCAACCGCCTGTTCATAAAGCGATATAACCGCTGGCGCGAGCGCCCCGGCAGCGCTACAATTCGCACTCGCCGAATCACGAAAGCCGGACCGGTCCCAGACCGTACGTCCGCGCTTTTTTGCAACCGGATTTCCGTGAAGCGCAGGCGTGACTTCGGCAGCCCCCTCGGTAGCCAAAGTGAGATTTCCGTGACCCAAGCCGCAATCCTCGTCCTCGAAGACGGCACCGTATTCGAGGGCGAATCCGTAGGCGCGCCCGGCCTGTCCGTCGGTGAGGTGGTGTTCAACACCGCCATGACCGGGTACCAGGAAGTGTTGACCGACCCGTCCTACGCCCGGCAGATGGTCACGCTGACCTATCCGCATATCGGCAACACCGGCATGACCGACCAGGACAATGAAGCGTCCAAGGTGTGGTCGGCCGGCCTGATCGTGCGCGACGTGCCGCGCCGTCCCAGCAACTGGCGCAGCCAGGTGTCGCTGCAGGACTGGCTGATCCAGCGTGGCGTGGTCGCCATCGCCGGCATCGACACCCGCAAGCTGACCCGCATCCTGCGCGAGAAGGGCGCGCAGAACGGTGCGCTGATGGCCGGCGACATCGACGTGCAAAAGGCATTGGAAGCCGCCCGCAAGTTCCCGGGGCTGAAGGGCATGGATCTGGCCAAGGTCGTCACTACCGAGAAGACATACACCTGGACCGAAGGCCAGCTGGACCTGGACGCCAACGCGTTCGTCAGCGTGCCGGCCAGGTTCAAGGTCGTGGCCTACGACTTCGGCGTGAAGACCAACATCCTGCGAATGCTCGCCGAGCGCGGCTGCGCGGTGACCGTGGTGCCGGCGCAGACCCCGGCTGCCGAGGTGCTGGCGCTGAAGCCGGACGGCGTGTTCCTGTCCAACGGCCCGGGTGACCCGGAACCGTGCGACTACGCCATCGAAGCGATCAAGACCTTCATCGACGTGAAGATCCCGACCTTCGGCATCTGCCTGGGCCACCAGCTGCTGGGCCTGGCCTCGGGCGCCAAGACCATGAAGATGGGTCACGGCCACCACGGTGCCAACCATCCGGTGCAGGACCTGGACGACGGCCGGGTGATGATCACCTCGCAGAACCACGGCTTCGCGGTCGACGAATCGACCCTGCCGGCAACCCTGCGCGTGACCCACCGTTCGCTGTTCGACGGCACCAACCAGGGCATTGCCCGCACCGACGTGCCGGCGTTCTCGTTCCAGGGTCACCCGGAAGCGTCGCCTGGCCCGACCGACGTGGGTCCGCTGTTCGACCGCTTCGTGGCCCTGATGGAACAGAGCAAGGCGTGATCAGTTCGCCGCCGGCTTGCCGGTGGCGTCGCGATGGACCGTAAGCCCCCGCATCGCTGCTGCCCCTGGCGCGGCGCTGCGGATCAAGATTCCTGATCGACAGCGTGCGATCACCCCCCTTGTCACGCTGTACTGACTTAGAGAAGAAAATGCCCAAGCGCACTGACCTCAAGACCATCCTCATCATCGGTGCTGGCCCGATCGTCATCGGCCAGGCCTGCGAGTTCGACTACTCCGGCGCCCAGGCCTGCAAGGCCCTGCGTGACGAGGGTTACCGCGTGGTGCTGGTCAACAGCAACCCGGCCACCATCATGACCGACCCGGAGATGGCCGACGCTGTCTACATCGAGCCGATCAACTGGCAGACGGTCGAGAAGATCATCGCCAAGGAAAAGCCCGATGCACTGCTGCCGACCATGGGTGGCCAGACCGCGCTGAACTGCGCGCTGGACCTGGCCGACAACGGCGTGCTGGAGAAGTACAACGTCGAACTGATCGGCGCCAAGCGCGAAGCAATCCGCATGGCTGAAGACCGCGAGCTGTTCCGCGTCGCCATGGGTGAGATCGGCCTGGAGTGCCCGACCGCCGCCGTCGCCCACACCCTGGACGAAGCGCTGGAGATCCAGACCCGCGTCGGCTACCCGACCATCATCCGCCCGAGCTTCACCCTGGGCGGCAGCGGTGGCGGCATCGCCTACAACCGCGAAGAGCTGGTCGACATCGTCAGCCGCGGCCTGGAACTGTCGCCGACCACCGAAGTGCTGGTCGAAGAGTCGGTGCTGGGCTGGAAGGAGTTCGAGATGGAAGTGGTCCGCGATACCGCGGACAACTGCATCATCGTCTGCTCGATCGAGAATCTGGATCCGATGGGCGTGCACACCGGTGACTCGATCACCGTGGCCCCGGCGCAGACCCTGACCGACAAGGAATACCAGCGCCTGCGTGATGCCTCCATCGCCGTGCTGCGCAAGATCGGCGTCGACACCGGTGGCTCGAACGTGCAGTTCGGCATCAACCCGACCACCGGCCGCGTCGTCGTCATCGAAATGAACCCGCGCGTGTCGCGTTCCTCGGCGCTGGCCTCCAAGGCCACCGGCTTCCCGATCGCCAAGGTTGCCGCCAAGCTGGCCGTGGGTTACACCCTGGACGAACTGAAGAACGAAATCACCGGCGGTCTGACCCCGGCCTCGTTCGAGCCTTCGATCGACTACGTCGTCACCAAGATTCCGCGCTTCGCCTTCGAGAAGTTCCCGGCCGCCGATGCCCGCCTGACCACCCAGATGAAGTCGGTGGGCGAGGTGATGGCGATGGGCCGTACCTTCCAGGAGTCGATGCAGAAGGCCCTGCGTGGCCTGGAAACCGGCAAGGTCGGCTTCGACCCGACCGGCCTTGACCTGGCCAATGAAGACGACCTGCAGACCCTGCGTCGCGAGCTGAAGGCCCCGGGCCCGGAGCGTCTGTTCTACGTGGCCGATGCGTTCCGCGCCGGCATGAGCGTAGAAGAAGTCTACGCGCTGTCCTTCATCGACCATTGGTTCCTGGACCAGATCGAAGAAATCATCGCGGCCGAAGCTGAAGTCGCTGCCGGTGGCATCGATGCACTGGATGCCGCGCGCCTGCGCAAGCTGAAGCGTGCCGGCTTCTCCGATGCCCGCCTGGCCCAGCTGACCGGCACCAACGAAGCGGCCATCCGCGCGCTGCGTCGTGCCCACAAGGTGCGCCCTGTCTACAAGCGCGTCGATTCCTGTGCCGGTGAGTTCTCCACCGGTACCGCCTACCTGTACTCGACCTACGAGGACGAGTGCGAGGCCGCGCCGACCAACCGCAACAAGATCATGATCCTCGGCGGTGGCCCGAACCGCATCGGCCAAGGCATCGAGTTCGACTACTGCTGCGTGCACGCGGCACTGGCGCTGCGCGAGGATGGTTTTGAAACCATCATGGTCAACTGCAACCCGGAAACCGTGTCGACCGACTACGACACCTCCGATCGCCTGTACTTCGAACCGCTGACCCTGGAAGACGTGCTGGAAATCGTCGAACTGGAACAGCCCAAGGGCGTGATCGTGCAGTACGGCGGCCAGACCCCGCTGAAGCTGGCGCGCGCGCTGGAAGCCAACGGCGTGCCGGTGATCGGCACCAGCCCGGATTCGATCGATCTGGCCGAAGACCGCGAGCGCTTCCAGCAGCTGGTCGATTCGCTGAAGCTGAAGCAGCCGCCGAACCGCATCGCCCGCAACGACCAGGAAGCCCTGCTTCTGGCCCGCGAGATCGGCTACCCGCTGGTGGTGCGCCCGAGCTACGTGCTGGGCGGCCGTGCGATGGAAATCGTCTACGGCGAATCCGACCTGGCCCGCTACGTGCGCGACGCGGTGAAGGTGTCCAACGATTCGCCGGTGCTGCTGGACCGCTTCCTGGACAACGCCGTGGAAGTGGACGTGGACATCATCGCCGACAAGGATGGCAACGTCCTGATCGGCGGCGTGATGGAGCACATCGAAGAAGCCGGCGTGCACTCCGGTGACTCGTCGTGCTCGCTGCCGCCGTACTCGCTGTCGGCCAAGACCCAGACCGAGCTGCGCCGCCAGGTGGTGGAGCTGGCCAAGGCCCTGAACGTGGTCGGCCTGATGAACACCCAGTTCGCCATCCAGACCAACGACGATGGCGATGACACCATCTACCTGCTGGAAGTGAACCCGCGCGCCTCGCGTACCGTGCCGTTCGTGTCCAAGGCCACCGGCATGGCGCTGGCCAAGATCGCCGCGCGCTGCATGGCCGGCAAGACCCTGGCCGAGCAGGGCGCGACCGAAGAGATCGTGCCGGACTACTACTCGGTGAAGGAAGCGATCTTCCCGTTCGCCAAGTTCCAGGGCGTCGACCCGATCCTCGGGCCGGAAATGCGTTCCACCGGGGAAGTGATGGGCGTCGGCCGCACCTTCAACGCCGCCTTCGCGCGTGCGCAGGAAGCGGGCGGCATCAAGGCCCCGCCGGTCGGCAAGGCCTTCGTCTCGGTGCGTGACCCGGACAAGAAGCGCGTGCTGCCGGTGGCCAAGGCCCTGCTGGCACGTGGCTACAGCCTGGTTGCTACCCGTGGTACCGCCGCGTGGCTGCAGCAGCACGGCATGGACTGCGAGATCATCAACAAGGTGGTCGAAGGTCGTCCGCACATCGTCGACTCGATCAAGAACGGCGAGATCGTCTACATCGTCAACACGACCGAAGGCCGTGCTGCGATCAACGACTCGTTCTCGATCCGTCGCGAGGCGCTGCAGCACCGCGTCACCTATTCGACCACCATTGCCGGCGCCAAGGCGCTGGTGGATTCACTGGAATTCCGTGGCACCGGCCCCGTCTGGTCGCTGCAGGAGCTGCACAAGGAGTTGAATGCATGAGAGCCCCTATCACGATGAAGGGCGCGCAGAAGCTGCGCGATGAACTGGATCACCTGAAGTCGGTCAAGCGCCCGAAGGTGATCGCCGCGATCGCTGAAGCGCGTGAGCACGGCGATCTGAAGGAAAACGCCGAGTACCACGCCGCGCGCGAGGAACAGGGCTTCATCGAAGGCCGCATCAAGCAGCTGGAAGGCGAGCTGTCGCACGCCGAGATCATCGACGTGAGCAAGCTCAATGCCGGCTCCAAGGTGGTGTTCGGCGCCAGCGTGACCCTGGCCGACGTGGAAACCGACGAAGAGAAGAAGTACCAGATCGTCGGTGACCTGGAAGCGGACATCAAGCTGGGCCTGATCGCCATTTCCTCGCCGGTGGCGCGCGCGATGATCGGCAAGCTGGAAGGCGATTCGATCGTGATCGACGCCCCGGCCGGCCAGCGCGAGTACGAGATCGTCAGCGTCAGCTACGTGGCCTGACCGGGTGGCAACGGCGACCCTGTTGTTGCCGGCACGCAGCCGCTTTGCAGCGGCTGCACTGCCAGACGAGGTGGCGCGCGCCCTGGGCCGCGCCACCGCCGTGCAGCGGGATGCGGGTGAACGCGCCCAGCTGCAGCGCCACTTCACCGTGGCAGCGCCGCACTGGCCGGTCGCCGCACTGACCCGCCAGCGCGATGTCGGCGACGCCGCCGGCGCGTGCTGGCTGCGCGCCGATCCGGCCTGCATGGTGCCGGACATGCACGGTGCGCGGATGATGGGCCACGGCGAGACGCTGCGGCCGACCCTGGCCGACAGCCTTGCACTGCTGCCGGTGCTGCAGCCGTTGTTCGCCGATGCCGGCTTCGTGCTGGATGCACCGGACCCGGCGCGCTGGTACCTGCGCCTGCCGATCGACATCGACCTGCCGACCTTCGACAGCCCTGAGGACGTGCTGGGCGATGACCTGTTCTCACACCTGCCTGAAGGCGAGGCCGGTCGTCGCTGGCGTGCCTTGATGACCGAGGCGCAGGTGCTGCTGCACAACCATTCGTGGAACCAGCAGCGTGCCGCACAGGGCCAGCAGCCGATCAATTCGCTGTGGTTCTGGGGCGGCGGAGTGATGCCGGTCTCGGTGACCACGCCGCACGTGCAGGTACGCAGCCGCGACGCCCTGCTGCAGGGCCTGGCCCAGGCTGCCGGCGTATCGGTGGATGGCGAGCAGTCCGTCGATGCCCTGGTCGACCTGCGCCAGCTGCGTTCGCTGCAGCAGCTGGGCAACGATGCCATCCGCCCGCTGCTGGTGGCCTTGCAGCGCGGTGAGCTGCAACGCCTGGTGCTGGATTTCGAAGACGGCCTGCAGTTCCAGCTGGAAAAGCGCCAGCGCTGGCAGTTCTGGAAAAAGCCCCGCCAGCTGCACGATTGAGCGGGGTCGGATCCTGGGGCCATCCACGCATGGCGTGGATCTACTGTAGAGCCGAGCCATGCTCGGCTCATTTCATTTCACCGTGCTGACCACCGTCGGCAGCTGCCAATGCCCGCCTGCCACGCCACGGCACTGCCCGGTAGTGAATTCGCTGCTTTTGACGAATCGCGCGCCATCCCAGGTCCAGTCGTGGCCGGAGAAGCAGTCGCCGATCCCGCGCCCACGAAAGCGTCCGCGCAGCGTGGCGTCATCGCGATCGAAGTCCTCTGCATCGGAGGTCACGAACTTCGCCTGGTAAGGCGCCTTGTCCTGCACCACCCAGTAGCCGCTGCTGAAGTTGTAGGCCCCCATGAAGCAGCTGGTGCTGGCCAACACGTGCCCGGCGTCCAGTCGCTGGATCTCGATCTCATCCTTCTCGCCCTCGCTCAGGCGTGTGCACTCGTCGGGATTCGGCAGGCTGGCGATCAACGCCTTGCGCAACGCCGGCACCTTGGCCAGCGCGGCATCCGTACCGCGCGGGGCCACCAGTCTGCCGCGCACGATCACCGGCACCGGCAGTGCCGCGGGCACGCCTGCTTCGGCCTTGTCACCGCGCCGCACCAGCGCGCCGGGCGTGCCCAGCCGACCCTGCGCCTCATCCATCTTCAGCAGCACGGCCGTGGCGCCGCTGTCGGAGATCGGCCACGCCTTGTCCTTGCCGTCGATGATTTCGATGCGCGCCTTGCGGGGCAGGGCGGCGAGCAGGGCATCGGTCTGCGCCTGCTTCAACAGCACCTTCTCGGCGTCACCGGTGTCCTGCACGGAACCCAGGTCCTTGCCATTCAGGCGCAGGCGCAGCGCGCCGGTCGGCATCGCGCTTTCACCATCCTCGCCATTGCGCAGGCGCGCGATCACCGGAGCATTCGGGCCACCTGGGCGCTCCAGCATCAGGCTGAGCAGGTTGGCGGGCTCTTCCGGGCTGTAGCCCGCGGCGCGGCAGGTGCGGGTGTTGTCGCAGGCCAGCGACCAGTCGTTGTGCTGGAATTCGACACCGGCCTTCGGCTCGGGCGTGGCGGCGTGGGCGGCCGGGGCGAGGGCGAGGGCCAGGAACAAAGTGCGGCGCATGGGCAGAAACCCGTTTCGGGGCCGGCAAGCATGAAAGATGTGGCGGAGAAATCCAAATGCCTGGGCTGGGGTCGGATCCCTCTGCCTGCAGAGGGCTCTGACCCCATCTCCGGCCCCGCGCTATCATGGTGACGTCTTCCGCAACCCGGCGATGCCGATGTCCCTTGCCGCCGATGCTGCGCTGCCCGTGTCCGATACCCCGATGATCCTGCGTCGCGAGCCGGTGCGGCCTGGTGCGTGGCCCGACGGCACACTGCCGTTGCTGGCCCGCCTCTACGCAAGCCGCGGCGCGACCACGCCGGAACTGGCGCTGCCACGGCTGGGCAACCTGCATGCGCCTGAGCTGCTGACCGGCATCGATGCGGCGGTCGCGCTGCTGATCGAGGCCATCGCCAACGACAAGCGCATCCTGGTGGTGGGCGATTTCGACTGCGATGGCGCGACCGCCTGTGCGGTCGGCGTGCGCGGCCTGCGCATGCTCGGCGCACAGCATGTGTTCCATGCCGTGCCCAACCGCATGGTGCACGGCTACGGTCTGTCGCCCTCGCTGGTGGAGGAGCTGGCCGAACTGCAGCCGGACCTGCTGGTCACCGTCGACCATGGCATTGCCTGCCATGCCGGCGTCAACGCCGCCAAGGCGCGCGGTTGGCAGGTGCTGGTCACCGACCACCATCTGCCGGGGCCGCAGCTGCCGCTGGCCGATGTCATCGTCGACCCGAATCTGGAAGGCGACGGCTTCCCCAGCAAGTCGCTGGCCGGTGTCGGCGTCATCTTCTACGTGCTGATGGCCCTGCGCCGGCAGATGCGCGAAGCCGGTGTGTTCGCCGATGGCAAGGGCCCGGACCTGACCACGCTGCTGGATCTGGTGGCGGTCGGTACCGTCGCCGATCTGGTGGTGCTGGATGCCAACAACCGCGCCCTGGTCAGCGCCGGCCTGCGTCGGCTGCGCGCCGGCCATGCCTGCGTCGGCCTGAAGGCGCTGATAGAAGCCAGCGGTCGTGATGCCGCACGACTGACGGCCACCGACATCGGTTTCGCGCTCGGCCCGCGCCTCAATGCGGCCGGCCGCCTCGAGGACATGGCCCTGGGCATCGCCCTGCTGCTCACTGAGGACCCGCGCCAGGCCCGCGACATTGCCCAGACCTTGGAGCAGATCAACGCCGAGCGCCGTGCCGTGCAGCAGTCGATGACCGACGACGCCGAGCAGGCATTGTCGCGCGTGGTGCTGCAGTCCGAGGGCGAGCGGCCGGTGGCGGCCTGCCTGTTTGATGCCGACTGGCACCCCGGCGTGGTCGGCCTGGTCGCATCGAAGATGAAGGACCGCCTGCATCGCCCGGTGATCGCCTTCGCACCGGCCGAGCCGGGTGCGGATACCTTGCGCGGATCGGCCCGTTCCATTCCGGGCCTGCATATCCGTGATGCGCTGGCGCTGGTTGATGCGCGCCATCCCGGCCTGGTCGAGCGCTTCGGCGGCCACGCGATGGCCGCCGGCCTGAGCATGCGCCTGGAGCATCTGCCCGCGTTCGAGGCCGCCTTCGTCGCCATCGTGCAGGAAGTGCTGGACCCGGCTGCGTTGCAGCAGCATGTGCTCAGCGACGGCGAACTGGGCGTGCACGAACTCGACCACCGCCATGCCGACGCCCTGCGCCTGGCCGGCCCCTGGGGGCAGGGCTTCCCCGAGCCGCTGTTCGATGGCCATTTCGAAGTGGCCAACTGGCGCGTGCTGAAGGAGCGCCACCTGAAGCTGGAACTGCGCCTGCCCGGCCTGCCGGGCACGGTCAACGCCATCCACTTCGGCGGCTGGCACGGCAATGCACCCAGCCGCCACGTACACCTGGCCTATCGTTTGGCTTGCGATGATTACCGCGGCGGCACCGCGATCCAGCTGATCATCGAGCACTGCCTTCCCGCGTGAAGAAAAGGGGGACGGAGGGGATCAAGTTGTTTGTGCCACGAACGACTTATTCCCCTCCGTGCCCTGTTCAACCCCACCTGCCGTGCTGGTGCGTTGAACCGTCCACGATCCCACTGGAGCCGTGCCATGGTCTTTGCCCGCTGTGCCCCCCTGATCCTGCTGGTGCTGGCGGCCTGGCCCGTTGATGCGCAGTCGCCCCGCCACGCGCGACCGCAGGCCAGCACGCCGCTGCTGATCGCGCCGGCCGCCGAACAGCCGATCCAACTGCGCGAGGCGCGCATCGAAGGCGAGGTCCAGGCGGGCATCGCGCAGGCCCGCATCACCCTGGAGTTCCACAATCCCAACAACCGCGTGCTGGAAGGCGAGCTGCAGTTCCCGCTCGGGGATGGCCAGCAGGTCAGCGGTTTCGCGCTGGACATCAATGGTGAGCTGCGCGAGGCGGTGCCGGTGCCGAAGGATCGCGGCCGCCAGGTCTTCGAGGAGATCGCGCGCCGCGGTGTCGACCCGGGCCTGCTGGAACAGACGGCGGGCAACCAGTTCCGCCTGCGCGTGTATCCGCTGCCGGCCGGCGGCAGCCGCCGCGTACAGTTGGTGGTGCGTGAGCCGCTGGCTTACGCCGAAAAGGGCTGGCAATGGTCGTTGCCGTTGCAGTTCGCTGCAGGCGCAGCCTCGGTGAAGCTGGATCTGCAGGCGGCAGGCGCTGCGACCACCGGCAAAGCACCGTTCGCCCTGCAGGGCGGGCAGCTGCACTGGCAGGGGCGTGGCGCACAACTGCCTGCACAGCTGCAATGGACCCTGCCCGCGTTGCGCCAGTCGCAGGTGCATGTGGCGGAGTGGCAGGACGGACACTACCTGCTGGCCCAGTTGCCGGTCCCCGCTGACCGTGCGCCGCGCATGGTGCCGAGCGACGTCGGCCTGCTCTGGGATGGCTCCGGTTCGGCTGGACAGCGCGACCGCACACGTGAGTTCGCGCTGCTGGATCGCTACTTCGCGGCCATGGGTGAGGGCAGCGTCGTGCTGACCGTGCTGCGCGACCGCCCCGAGGCCGAGCGGCGGTTCCGCATCCGCAAGGGCGACTGGAGCGCGCTGCGCCAGGCGCTGCAACAGGTTCGGCCGGACGGCGCCAGCGCGCTGGCCAACTGGCAGCCGCAGCCCGGCGTCAAGGAATACCTGCTGGTCAGTGATGGCCTGCTGACTTACGGCCCGGAAGCACTGCCGACGCTTGCCGCTGGCCAGCGCCTGTTCGCGGTCAGCAGTGCCGGCGCGCGCACGGATGTCACCCGTATGCGTGGCTGGAGCGAGGCCCACGGCGGCCGTTTCGTGGCGCTGGGCGATGACGCGGCGGCTGCGGCGCGCGAACTGCTGTCGGCACCGCTGGACATCCAGATCGACGCCGGGCGTGGCATGCAGGACGTGGTGATCGATCGCCGCAGCGAAGGGCAGGGATGGCTGTGGTTGCATGCGCGCCTGGCGGCCGAGGGCGTGCCGATGCGCGTGCGCGTCGATGGGGCCCAATGGCAGGCCCTGCCGCCGACCACCCGCAGCGACGATGGCGACCTGCTGGCGGGTCTGTGGGCGCAGGCGCGCCTGCAGCAGCTGGCCGTGGACCGCCGCAGCAACCGTGAAGCGATGCAGCGCCTGTCGCAGCAGTTCGGGCTGGTGGGCCCGGATACCTCGCTGATCGTGCTGGAAACCCTGCAGGACTACCTGCGCTACGCGATCCGCCCGGCCGGTGCGCTGCGCGCCGACTATGACCGCATGTTCGCCCGCCAGGTCGCCGACCGTGCGGCCGAAGACCGCCGCCGGCTCGACAAGGTGGCCGCGCAGTGGAAGGAGCGCCAGCAGTGGTGGAGCCGCAGCTGGCCGAAGCAGGCGCCGCCGTCGGCGAAGGAGATCCTCCACGACCCATCGGTCGCAAGCGCCCCGATGGCCCTGCTCGCCGCGCCCGCACCGGCGGCGCCTGCGCCGCCGCCCGCGCCCATGGTGGCCGCCGAATCGCGGATGGAGACCGCCCGCGCACGCCGTCAGGCTCCGGCGGCCGCCACATTCCTGGATGCAATCGCGGTGACCGGGTCGGCGATCAAGGATGCGGCAGGGCCTGCGAACGACGGCCAGCTCGGCATCCAGCTGGCCGCATGGCAGCCGGACTCGCCGGTGGCCCGTCGCCTGCGCCAGGGGCCGCCGGCCCAGCTGTACGACCGCTACCTGGCCGAACGCGCAGCACATGCCGACAGCAGTGCCTTCTTCCTGGACGTGGCCGACCTGCTGCTGCAGCAAGGCCAGCGCGACCTGGCGCTGCGCGTGCTGTCCAACCTGGCCGAGATGGACCTGGACAACCGCCACCTGCTGCGCGTGCTGGGCTACCGGTTGCTGCAGGCCGACGCGCCCGCGCTCGCCGTGCCGGTGTTCGAACAGGTGTTGGCGATGGGGCAGGAAGAGCCGCAGAGCTTCCGCGACCTCGGCCTCGCGTTGGCCGCGGCCGGCAAGCCGCAACAGGCGCTGGAGCCGCTGTACCAGGTGGTGGTGCGCCCGTGGGATGGCCGCTTCGATGGCATCGCCTTGATCGCGCTGGATGAGCTGACCAATCTGGTGTCACGCAGCCGGCCGCAGCTCGATACTCGCGGAATCGATCCACGCCTGCTGCAGGCCATGCCGCTCGACCTGCGCGTGGTACTGGCCTGGGATGCCGACAACAGCGACATGGACCTGTGGGTGACCGACCCCAATGGTGAGCGCGCCTACTACGGCAACCGCCTGACCTGGCAGGGCGGGCAGATGTCGCAGGACTTTACCGGGGGCTATGGTCCCGAGCAGTTCTCGCTGCGCAACGCCAAGCCGGGCAAGTACAAGGTGGAAGCCAACTACTTCGGCAGCCGCCAGCAGCTGGTGACCGGCGCGACCACCCTGATGCTGCGGCTGACCACGCATTGGGGCACGCCGCAGCAGAAGGACCAGATGGTCACGATGCGCTTGAAGGATCGCGCAGAGACCGTGCTGGTGGGCGAGTTCGAAGTCCAGTAGAGCCACGCCATGCGTGGCTGAGTGGAATCCTCCGCGTCCGCTGGGCCTGGCCCGGCGCTGCTTCGCCGGCTTATCTACGCATGGCGTGGATCTACTGAAGCTTGTTGCGCGGCGGGGCACTGAAGTAGAGCCACGCCATGCGTGGCTGCGGTGCCCGGCTTATCCACGCATGGCGTGGATCTACTGAACGGGGCGGCGCTGGCGCGAAATCCGCCGCGCCAATGCCACGCCACCGCCGAGGATCAGCAGCGTACCGACGGTGTGCCACAGCAGCTCGGTGATCGGCGCATCCAGCAGCGGAATTCTGTAGGCCAGCCATTCGATGGCCGGCCGCGCGAGCAGATAGACCGCCACCACGCCCAGCACTCTCAGCACCCGTTGCACTACGCCCTGCGGATCGGCCGGCCAGCCGCGCCACTGCAGCCACGCCACCAGCAGGGCGAGTGCGAGCAGGCGCGAGGCTTCACCCAGCGGCACCAGGGGCGTCCACAACGAGGCCCACGCCAAGGCTACGCCCAGCCCCAGCAGTACCGGCAGCTGCCAGCGCCGTGCGCCTCGCAGTCCCGGCATCAACTGCCAGGCCACCAGCGCGACGCCGAGGCCTATCAACCAACCGGCCAGTACATCGGCCAGGAAGTGCCGGCCCAGATACATGCGCGAGATCGCCATCAGCAGGGGCCAGCCCAGCACCAGTGTCCAGCGCAGCCAGCGCCTGCGGATGCCGAAGGCCAGCAGCAGGCCCAGACAGGCGGCCGTGGCCACGCCCACGTGGCCACTGTTGAAGCCATAGTCGGCATCGGGCTGTGCCCGCAGCATCGCCGTGGCCTGCGCATCGGGCAGCGACCAGAAGGTACGTCCTCCTCCATCGACCACGAACGGGTGCGACGGCTCACCCTTGTCCAGCACCGCCGCATCCACGTCGGACGGGCGGGGCAGGGCGGCGCTCTGTTTGACCGCATGCGTGGCACAGGCCATCAGCAGGACCGCCTACATCACGCTCAGTCCTGCGCGCAGGCGCACCCCGAAGGCGCAGACAAGGATCAGCGCGGTATAGGCCATTTCATAGCCAAGCAGGCTGATGAACTGCATCACCGCCAGCACCCAGCTGGCGTCGAAGGTGTGCTGCAGCCACAGGTGCCATTGGGTCTGGAACATCCGTTGTCCTCATTGTCGGGTTGGCAACCCTGTCGTGTAGAGCCGAGCCGATGCTCGGCTCACGGCAACAA
This sequence comes from Stenotrophomonas maltophilia, assembly GCA_002364755.1. Classification (GTDB taxonomy): domain Bacteria; phylum Pseudomonadota; class Gammaproteobacteria; order Xanthomonadales; family Xanthomonadaceae; genus Stenotrophomonas; species Stenotrophomonas maltophilia_AX. Next base: position 22,130 of record DEZI01000012.1, on the reverse strand, counting down.
CAGCCGAGTGTGGACTCGGCTCTACACCGGCGCAACGCGTACCACGGGCAGCGATGACGATCCGGCACGCAGCCCGAACAGCGGGCGCAGCCAGCGCACGCGGCGGATCAGCAGTTCGTGGATCAGCAGACAGCCACCGACCGTGACGGCCACCAGCAAGGCAGGCTCCAGCAACGGGCCAAGCTGCAGCGGCCGCAGTGCATACAGCAGTGCGATCAGCACAGTCTGGTGCAGGATGTACCAGCTGAACACCGCTTCCCGGCAATAGCCCAGGCCTGGCCACGGGCGGGACAGCAGGACCCGGGCCCAGCCGAACAGGGCCAGCAGCATGCACCAGGTATAGAGCGCTCGGCCGATGCGTTCGGTCTGGCCCCACGGCAATGCCAGTACCCAGGCGTCGACGTCGCCGACGTGCGGCAGCCGGGCCAATGCGCGTATGCCCAGTTCCAGGCACAGCCCCAGCGCGGCCAGCGCCAGGGTCAGCCGGCGTCCGCGGACCAGCAGCTCCCAGCCGCGCTGCCAGCGCGCGGCCAGGAAGCCGCCCAGGAACAGCGGCAGCGACTCGGCATGCACGTAGACGTCGTCCAGCAGTGCATGGGTGGGTGGCCAGCGTGGCATCAGCACCAGCAGCGCCCAGGCCAGCCAGACCACCGGCAGCACCAGCAGCACCCCGCCCAGCACACGGTCGCTGATCTGCCAGCGCGGCAGCGCCCCGCGCAGCGGCCGCAGCAGGCTGGCAAACCCCACCGCCAGCACCGTGTAGGGCAGCAGGTAGGCCAGGTACCAGAGGTGGTTCCAGGTAAAGCCGAACTCGGCGCCGGTGAAATGTGCGCCAGGCCATGGTTTGAACTGCCAGTAGCGCCACAGGAACCGGACGAGGCCCGGCGCCACATCACCCTTGTCCAGGGCTTCGTAGTAGGCCTGCAGGGACACCACCGCGACGATGCCAAACAGCAATGGCAGGAAGAGGCGCCAACAGCGGCGCAGCGTGTTGCGCACGCGTCCATGCTCCGGCAGTGACAGGCCCAGGGCGATGCCACTGATGGCGAACAGCAGCGGCATCCGCCATCGGTTCATCGCGATCATCGGCCATTGCAGCCATTCGGCGGTGTAAGCGCTCTTGAGGTGGAAATCCCACCCGGCCACATAGGCCATGGCGGCGTGGTAGACGATCAGCAGCGCAAAGGCGGCGATGCGAAGGGTGTCCAGATCGTGGCGACGGTGCATGGGCGGCGGGCATCGGAAAGAAGCTGCAGCGTCCGCCTGCCAGGCCCGGATCACCAGCGGGAGGGGCGCAATGGCGGCCGCGCTGGGGCCAATGGTGGGGTGGCAGGGACCAATGGCGGATGCGCGCAGGGCCGGATGGGCAACAATGGCGGCATGGAAAATGGAGATCCGGCGGCGTTGTCCGTCCCAGTTGCAGAGCGTCCGCGCCGCCCAGGACTGACCGCCGTGTTCTGGGCGGTGCTGTTCCTGGGTACTGCGGTCGCCAACGTGCTGGTGAAGTGGATGCGGGCGCTGCGTGACGGCGAGGCCTTCCCGGCGGGGGCAACCTCGATCGAGGAGCTCAGCAGTGCGCTGGCCAGCCTCGGCCTGCTGGTCCTGCTGCATGCCGCAGCACGGCGCTGGCCCCTCCATGCCGACACCTGGCGGCGCCGGATCGGCCTCTATGTGCTGGGTGGCATTGCCTGGTGGCTGCTGCACGTCAGCGCCATGGTCCTGCTGCGCAAGCTGGCCTTTGCCGTGATCGGCCAGCACTACACCTATGGCGACTGGCCAGCGCAGTGGTTCTACGAGTTCTTCAAGGACGTGCAGACCTACAGCCTGCTGGTGGTGGCCGTGCACGCGGTGGCCTGGTTCGGTCGCCAGCGCCAGGGCGAGGCGCACCTGCTGGCGCCGCCCGACGACGGCCCGCCGGTCGAACCGGTCGAGCGCCCGCAGCACTTCCTGGTGCGCAAGCTGGGCAAGGAGTTCCTGGTGGCCACCGGCGATGTCGAGTACGCCCAGGCCGCCGGCAACTACGTGAACCTGCGGGTGCGCGGCCACGATTACCCGCTGCGCATCACCATGGCGGCGCTGGAGCAGCGACTGGACCCGGCCATGTTCCTGCGCCCGCACCGCAGCTGGCTGATCCACTGCGGGCAGCTGCGCTCGATCGAGCCGCTGGACGGCGGTGAGGCCCTGCTGCACATGGCTGACGGGGCGAAGGTGCCGTGCAGCCGGCGGCAGCTGCCGCTGCTACGGCAGGCGCTGGGCGGAGCCGGTGGGGCCGGTCGGTAGAGTCGACTGTCAGTCGACTAACGCGCGCAGCGCGGGCTTCCGCCCAACCTGAACGGAGAGCAGTCGACTGACAGTCGACTCTACCCTCCCGCCCCCTCATGCCGGGAACCCCGGCCTGCGGTATCATTGGCAGTCATCTATTTAGTGCATAACCGCCGACATGATCGAACTGAATCCTGTCCGCCAGCGCATCACCGATCTGACCGATCGTGTGGTGTCGCTCAGGGGGTATCTTTGACTACGACGCCAAGAAAGAGCGTCTCGAAGAAGTAACGCGGGAGCTGGAAAGCCCCGACGTCTGGAACAATGCCGAATACGCGCAGAACCTGGGCCGTGAACGCTCCAGCCTGGAGAAGACCGTGGGCGGCATCGCCGCGGTGCTCGACGGCCTGACCGATGCGACCGAACTGCTGGAACTGGCTGAATCCGAACAGGACGAAGATACCGCCCTGGCCGTGGTCGCCGATCTGGACAAGCACCAGGCGCACGTCGAGAAGCTGGAGTTCCAGCGCATGTTCTCCGGCGAGATGGACAATGCCGCCGCGTTCGTCGACATCCAGGCCGGTGCCGGTGGTACCGAAGCGCAGGACTGGGCGGAAATCCTGCTGCGCATGTACCTGCGCTGGTGCGAATCGCGCGGCTGGAAGACCGAGCTGATGGAAGTGTCCGGCGGCGACGTGGCCGGCATCAAGTCGGCGACGCTGCGCGTGGAAGGCGACTATGCCTACGGCTGGCTGAAGACCGAGACCGGCGTGCACCGCCTGGTGCGCAAGTCGCCGTTCGACTCGGACAACCGCCGCCACACCAGCTTCACCTCGGTGTTCGTGTCGCCGGAAATCGATGACAACATCGATATCACCATCAACCCGGCCGACCTGCGTACCGACGTGTACCGTTCGTCCGGTGCCGGTGGCCAGCACGTGAACAAGACCGAGTCGGCGGTGCGCATCACCCACATCCCGACCAACATCGTCGTGGCCTGCCAGACCGGTCGCAGCCAGCACCAGAACCGCGACAACGCGATGAAGATGCTGGCCGCCAAGCTGTACGAGCTGGAAATCCAGAAGCGCAACGCCGAGAAGGACGCGGTGGAAGCCACCAAGTCCGACATCGGCTGGGGCAGCCAGATCCGCAACTACGTGCTCGATCAGAGCCGTATCAAGGACCTGCGCACCGGCATTGAGCGTTCGGACACGCAGAAGGTGCTTGACGGTGACTTGGACGAGTTCGTCGAGGCCAGCCTGAAGGCCGGCCTGGCCGTGGGTTCCAAGCGCATAGATGCCTGATCCACGCGCCTGCGCGGATGTCATCGCCCTCGTGCGCCATGCCGAGGGCGGCTGAAACGGCTTTCTGTAGAGCCAAGCCATGCTTGGCTGCTTTTCGCGGGCTGGCAGATGCGTCGAGCATGGCTCGACCCTACAACAAGTGCGGCGGTAGCGATGATGCGCAGCGAGAGTGAACGCAAGGAGCTGGGCGGCTTCCTGAAAGCCTGCCGCGCCCGTGTCGACCCCGCCACGCTTGGCCTGCCGGCCGGGCGGCGGCGCACCCCGGGCCTGAAGCGCGAAGAAGTGGCGCTGGCCATCGGGGTCAGTGTCAGCTGGTACACCTGGATCGAGCAGGGCCGCGAAGTACGTGCCTCGCCCGAGGTGCTTGAGCGCCTGGCGAAGGTGCTGCGCCTGAGCGATGACGAGCGCGCGTATGCCTTCGCGCTGTCCGGTTACGGCGTGCCGCTGGAATCGCCGGACGAAAGCGTGACCGACGGCCTGCGCCAGCTGGTGGAGGCGATGCAGCCGATCCCGGCCTACGTCCGCAACACGCGCTTCGACATCCTGGCCTGGAACGCGGCCATCGCCGATCTGTTCGTGGATTACAGCCAGTTCCCGCCGAACCAGCGCAACACGCTGTGGCTGATGTTCCTGTACGCGCCTTACCGCGAACGTATCCTCAACTGGGAAGAGATGAGCCGTGGCCTGCTGGCCGGGTTCCGTGCGGCGATGGCGCAGGCGCCGGACAAGGCGCCGTTCCTGGCGCTGGCCGAGGACATTTCGGCGCAGAGCGAGCCGTTCCGCCTGTGGTGGCCGGAGCATGACGTCCGTCGTTTCGACGAGGGGGCGAAGAGGCTGATGCATCCCACGCGCGGGTTGCTGGACCTGCAGTACGTGGCGCTGGTGCCGGAGAGCCGGCATGACCTTTCGCTGGTGACCTACCTGCCGCGGAAGTAGGGGGGGTTGTTCGGCAGGGCCTGCAGCCCTGCACCTGCTGCAATCAACGTCAACGTCAAAAGCCAGAGCGGGTTCCCGTAGTTGGGCGGGGCGGTGTCGGATTGCGGGGACGCCCTGCCGCGGACACCCCGCAATCCGACACCGCCCCGCCTTCGACAGGTTCACGCGGCTGTTGGAACCCACTGCTGTTGGTGGGTGCCGACCGTTGGTCGGCACGTCTGTCAGATATCTAATGAGTCATCACGCATGGCGTGGATCTACTGGCAATAGCGGCTTTTGGCAGGTGTCGACCTTGGTCGACACGATTTTTCCATCAGATATCGAAATTCATTCGGGGTCAGAGCCCGTTGCGAAGCAACGGGATCCGACCCCGTGCCGACCAACGTTCGGCACCCGCCAACAGCGGGGTCATGCCGTTCTGACAGATCGCGGTGGTCTGTCGAAGGCGGGGTGGGTCCGGTTGAGGGGGTGTGAGCGGCATGGATGCCGCGACCAAGCCCCCATGGACGGGTTCACGGCGTCCCCCTCAACCGGACGCACCCCGCCAACCCACGGATCGCCAGCACTTGACGTTGCATTGAGCAGGTGCAGGGCTGCAAGCCCTGCCATAACGCCCCTCCCCAGACAGGTAAGTGCAGGTCACAGGATGAGCAGACGCCTTGTTGCTGCCATCGAACAGGTCCACATTCCTGTCCAGGACACGGGCCGCCGGCCCGTTGTCGAGACAACAGGAGACCTGCATGTCCACTGCCCCCACCACCGCCATCTCCCGCGATCCGGCCACCGGCCAGCCGATCGCCAGCCACCCCTTCGCTACCGCCGCTGAGCTGGAAGACCTCCTGCAGCGCGGCCAGGCCGGCTTCGCCGCATGGAGCACGCAGTCGCTGGACGCGCGCGCTGCCGTGCTGCGTGCCATGGCCGCCGTCCTGCGCCGAGACCGCGAGCCGCTGGCCGCGATGGCCACCGCCGAGATGGGCAAGGTCCACGCCGAATCGCTGGCCGAGATCGAGAAGTGCGCGCTGCTGTGCGACTGGTACGCCGACAACGGTGCCCAGTTCCTGCGCGACGAGCCCACCCAGGTGCCCGATGACAAGGCCTACGTGTCCTACCTGCCACTGGGCGTGGTGCTGGGCATCATGCCGTGGAACTTCCCGTACTGGCAGGTGATGCGCGCGGCGGTGCCGATTCTGATGGGCGGCAACGGCTTCCTGCTGAAGCCGGCCGAGAACATCGTCGGTACCTCGCAGCTGCTCGATGCGGCGTGGCGCGAGGCCGGCCTGCCGGACGGCACCTTCATTGCCGCCAACATCAGCCGCGAGGGCACCAGTGCCGCCATCGCCGATGACCGCATCGCCGCCGTCACGCTCACTGGCAGCGTCGCCGCCGGTCGCAGCATCGCCGCCCAGGCCGGGCAGGCGCTGAAGAAGGTGGTGCTGGAACTGGGCGGCTCCGACCCCTTCATCGTGCTGGCCGATGCTGACCTCGACGCCGCCGTCGATGCAGCCGTGGCCTCACGCTTCCAGAACACCGGGCAGGTCTGCATCGCCGGCAAGCGCATCATCGTCGAAGAGGCTGTCTACGAGCGTTTCGTGGCGCAGTTCTGCCAGAAGGTGCAGGCGCTGACCATCGGTGATGGCCGCGAAGCCGGCAACCGCATCGGCCCGATGGCCCGCCAGGATCTGCTCGAGCAGCTCGACGCGCAGGTGCGTGCCTCGGTCGATGCCGGCGCGCAGCTGCTGGTCGGCGGGCATCAGCTGGATCGCCCGGGCAGCTTCTACGCGCCCACCGTGCTGGCCGGGGTCGAGCCGGGCATGCAGACCTTCGATGCCGAGACCTTCGGGCCGGTGGCCTCGATCAGCCGCGCCCGCGACGCCGACCATGCGGTGGAGCTGGCCAACCAGAGCGAGTTCGGCCTCAGCGGCAATCTGTGGACCGGCGACCATGAACGGGCCATGCAGCTGGCGCGTCGCCTGCAGACCGGCGGCGTGTTCGTGAACGGATTCTCGGCCTCCGACCCGCGCGTGCCGATCGGCGGTGTTAAGAAGAGCGGCTTCGGCCGCGAGCTCTCGCACTTCGGCATCCGTGAATTCGTCAACGCGCAGACGGTCTGGTTCGACAAGCGTTGACGCGCGGCTTCCACCCTTCCTGCAACGATCCACCATCAGTCCAGCGAAAAGGACGGCATTCCAATGTCCAAGGGTTCAGATCTGCTTGTCGCCGCACTTGAGAACGAAGGCGTCGAGCGTATTTTCGGTATTCCCGGCGAAGAAAACCTCGACGTGGTCGAGTCGCTGCGCCATTCCAGCATCGATCTGGTCATCACCCGCCACGAGCAGGCGGCGGTGTTCATGGCCGCCACCTACGGCCGCCTGACCGGCAAGCCGGGCGTTTGCCTGGCCACCCTCGGCCCGGGCGCGCTGAACTTCACCACCGGCGCGGCCTATGCGCTGCTGGGGGCGTGGCCGGTCATCATGATCACCGGCCAGAAGGGCATCGTCGCCAGCAAGCAGGCGCGCTTCCAGATCGTGGACATCGTCAGCACGATGAAGCCGCTGACCAAGCTGGCCCGGCAGATCGTCTCGGCGCGCACCATCCCGACCCTCGTCCGCGAGGCCTTCCGCGTGGCCCAGGAGGAGCGCCCGGGCCCGGTGCTGCTGGAGCTGCCCGAGGACATCGCCGCCACCGAGGTGGAGGGCGTGTCCCTCATTCCGACCCACGCGGTGGACCGGCCGATTGCCAGCCCCGAAGCGCTGGACCGCGCGGCGGAGATCATCCGCAGTGCCAGGCGCCCCCTGCTGATGATCGCCTCGGCGGCATCGCGCCCGCAGTCCAGCGAAGCCCTGTCGGCTTTCGTGCAGCGCGCCGGCATTCCGTTCGTCACCACGCAGATGGGCAAGGGCGCGGTGGCGGGCGGCTCGGGCCTGTACATGGGCACCGCGGCGCTGACCGAGCGCGACTATGTGCACATGGCCATTGACCAGGCCGACGTGATCGTGACCATCGGCCACGAAGTGACCGAGAAGCCGCCGTTCGTGATGCGCCCGGGTGGCCCGACCGTCATCCATATCGGCTATTTGCAGGCCGCGGTGGAGCAGGTCTATTTCCCGCAGGTGGAGGTGATCGGTGATATCGGCCGATCGCTGACCCAGCTGGCCGACCGCATCGAAGGCGCCGTGCCGCAGGCCGATGCCCTGCTGCCGCTGCGCGCGACCATCCTCGAGCACCTTGCCGACCGTGCCGAGGAAGCGGGATTCACCCCGCAGCGGCTGGTGCATGACGTGCGCCAGGTGATGCCGCCGGACGGCATCGTGGCGCTGGACAACGGCATGTACAAGATCTGGTTTGCGCGCAATTACCGCACCCAGGTGGCCAATACGCTGCTGCTGGACAACGCCTTGGCGACGATGGGCGCGGGCCTGCCGTCGGCGATCACGGCCTCGATCCTGTACCCCGAGCGGCGGGTTCTGGCGGTCTGTGGCGATGGCGGCTTCATGATGAACAGCCAGGAGCTGGAGACGGCGCGGCGGCTGGGCCTGAACCTGGTGGTGCTGATCCTCAACGACGGTGCCTACGGGATGATCCGCTGGAAGCAGGCCGTGGATGGCTTCACCGACTACGGCATGACCTTCAGCAACCCGGATTTCGTGAAATACGCCGAGGCGTATGGCTGCAAGGGCCACGAGGTGACGGCCATCGAGCAGTTCATCCCGACCCTGGAAGCGGCCTTCAATGAGGGTGGGGTGCATCTGGTCTCGGTGCCGGTGGACTACTCCGAGAACCAGCGTGTGCTGGTGGAGGAGCTGCGTCAGGCGTTCCCCGGGAATGCCTGAGGTAGCGCCGGGCCACGTCCGGCGGATTCCTGCCGACGACCGCTGGGCATGGCCCGGTGCTACCGGCTCCGGCGGGGCCCGGGCAGGGCGGTTTTGCTATGCTGTGCAACCGGCTGCGCCGGGCGCTGTACCCCCTCCCACTACACGATTCCCGCAGATCCATGAGCGAAGCTACCGATACCCCCCCCGTCGACGAAAACAAGTTGATCGCCGAGCGCCGTGAGAAACTCAAAGCGCTGCGTGGGCAGGGCATCGCGTACCCGAACGACTTCCGTCGCGAGGACTTCGCCGGGCAGCTGCAGGCCGAGTTCGCCGATGCCGACACCTGGACCGCCGAGGCCCTGGAAGGCAACGGCCGCCAGGTGAAGATGGCCGGCCGCCTGATGGCCAAGCGCATCATGGGCAAGGCCAGCTTCGCCCAGATCCAGGACGAATCCGGCCGCATCCAGCTGTTCCTGCAGGGCGGTGCCCTGGGCGACGCCTACATCGCCTTCAAGGGCTGGGACGTGGGCGACATCATCGCCGTCGAAGGCGCCCTGACCCGTACCAAGACCGGCGAGCTGTCGGTCAAGGCCGAATCGATCCGCCTGCTGACCAAGTCGCTGCGCCCGCTGCCCGACAAGTGGCACGGCCTGGCCGACGTCGAGCAGCGCTACCGCCAGCGTTACGTCGACCTGATCGTGACCCCGGAATCGCGCGCGGTCTTCATCAAGCGCTCCAAGATCATCCGGGCCATGCGCGCGTGGCTGGACAACCGCGACTTCCTCGAAGTCGAGACGCCGATGATGCATTACATCCCCGGCGGCGCGGCGGCCAAGCCGTTCACCACCCACCACAACGCGCTGGATCTGGATCTGTACCTGCGCGTGGCGCCGGAGCTGTACCTCAAGCGCCTGACCGTGGGGGGGCTGGAGCGCGTCTACGAGATCAACCGCAACTTCCGCAACGAAGGCGTCAGCACCCGCCACAACCCGGAATTCACCATGATGGAACTGTACGAGGCCTATGCCACGTACAACGAGATCATGGACCTGACCGAAGGCGTGATCCGTGACGTGGCCACCTCCGTCAACGGTGGCACCGAAGTGGAGTGGGACGGCGCGAAGATCGACCTGGGACCTGCCTTCCGCCGCTGGCGCATGGACGAGGCGGTGCGTCACCACAACCCGGAAATATCGGCCGCCGACTGCACCGACCGCGAGGCGCTGCTGCGCCATTGCGAGCGCCTGAAGATCCGTGTCAAGCCGTCCTACGGCTGGGGCAAGCTGCTGCTGGAGATCTTCGAAGCGACCGTCGAACACACCCTGATCCAGCCGACCTTCATCACCGACCACCCGGTGGAAGTCTCGCCGCTGGCCCGTGCCAACGACAACGATCCTGGCTATACCGACCGCTTCGAACTGTTCGTCAACGGCAAGGAGCTGGCCAACGGCTTCTCCGAGCTGAACGACCCGGAAGATCAGGCGCAGCGCTTCCAGGCCCAGGTGGCCGCGAAGGAAGGCGGCGACGACGAGGCCATGCATTACGACGCCGATTACATCCGTGCGCTGGAGTACGGCATGGCACCGACCGGCGGCCTGGGCATCGGCGTGGACCGCCTGGTGATGCTGCTGACCGGCAGCAGTTCGATCCGCGACGTCCTGCTGTTCCCCTACATGCGTCCCGAGCAGTAAGACGCAGTTCCGCTCCCGACTGTGCGCGCCGTCCCGGATCCGGGCGGCGCCATTGACGCGATCCGCACTCGGCGTATGGTTGTTGCACGGCCTTGACACCCGCTATGGCTTGATGGGGTACCGAGGGCCGATGTGGAGATGCGTCGATGTGGAGAACCCGCTTCACATTGTGACGACGATCATGAACCGGGGAGCTCGTGACGGGAGTCGTACCGATGCAGGGTGCCAGTGTGCACAGCGGCGGGGTATCCTCGCTGGCTGATCTTCCAGCGTGGTCGAGAAGGCAGGCAGAGAACGCCTTGAACATCGTCATCGTCGACGACCAGACGTCCGCAAGGACGATGCTGCGCCATGTCATTGAAGACATCGCGCCCGAATTGAGCGTGCACGACTTCGGTGATCCGCTCACCGCGCTTGCGTGGTGCGAGTCGTACCCCGTCGATCTGCTGCTGGATTACCGCATGCCGGAGATGGACGGGCTTGAGTTCGCCCGTCGTTTCCGCCGGCTGCCCAAGCACCGCGACATCCCGGTGATCCTGATCACCGTGGTCGGCGACGAGCCGATCAGGCAGGCCGCCTTGGAAGCGGGCGTGATCGATTTCCTGGTCAAGCCGATCCGGCCACGCGAACTGCGTGCGCGCTGCTACAACCTGCTGCAGCTGCGCCAGCAGGCCGAGAACGTGAAGCAACGTGCGCTGTCGCTCGAACAGCGGCTGCTGGCCAGCATGCACGAGGTGGAAGAGCGCGAACGCGAGACCCTTTCGCGGCTGGCGCGCGCCATCGAGTTCCGTGATGCCGGCACCAGTGCCTACCTCGAGCGCATGGCGCGGGTGGCCGGGCTGATCGCCGAGCAGCTGGGCCTGCCCGAGGAAGAGGTCAAGCTCATCGAGATGGCCGCCCCGCTGCACGACATGGGCAAGATCGCCATTCCCGATGCGGTGCTGCTCAAGCAGGGCAAGCTCAACGACGAGGAGCTGGCGATCATGCGCCGGCATCCGCGCATCGGCCACGAACTGCTCAGTGGCAGCCAGAACCGCTTCATCCAGGTCGGCGCGCTGATCGCGCTGCGCCACCACGAACGCTATGACGGCAGCGGCTATCCCGATGGACTGGTCGGCGACGCGATTCCGCTGGAAGCGCGCATTGTCGCCGTTGCCGATGTCTTCGATGCGCTGATCTCACCGCGCCCGTACAAGGAAGCATGGACGATGGAAGCAACCCTGGCGTATCTGTACGCCCAGCGCGGCCGCCTGTTCGACCCGCGTTGCGTGGATGCGCTGCTGCGCGGCCGCGAGCAGCTGGAACAGATCTGCGCCGAGCATTCCACCGCCTCGGCGCGGCCGGGGATGGGCGCGTGACATCCCTGCTGTCGCGGATCCGCCTGCGGTTGTCCCAGCGCCACGACAGCGAACACGGGCAGCAGATCGTCCGTATCGTCCTGATCAGCTTCATCCTGGCCTACGTGCTGCTGCCGGCGCCGCGCCACGACCTGCCGCACGACCAGTACGTGGGCGTGCTGGCCATTGTCCTGACCGGCCTGTCGCTGTCATTGCTGCTGTTCGGCTGGCTGCTGTGGAAGCCGGGCCGCTCCGATCCGCGTCGCGTGCTCGGCATGCTGGCCGACTACGGCCTGATCGCCGCGGGCATGGTGCAGATGGGCGAACCGCTGGCGTGGGTCTACATCGTGGTGATGTGGGTGACCGTCGGCAACGGCATGCGCTTCGGCAACAACTACCTCTACGTCGCCGTGGCGATGGCGATGGTCAGCTTCGGCAGCACCGTGCTGCTTACACCTTACTGGGAGCGGAACCTGCGGCTGGCGATCGGGCTCTGGCTGGGCCTGGCTGCGGTACCGTTGTATTTCTCGACCCTGCTCAAGCAGTTGACCAGGGCCATGGCCGAGGCGCGGCGCGCCAGTGAAGCGAAGAGTCGCTTCCTGGCCAACATGAGCCACGAATTCCGAACCCCACTCAATGGATTGAATGGCATGACAGAAGTATTGGCGACGACTCGCCTGGACGATGAGCAACGCGAGTGCCTGAACACCATCCAGGCCTCTTCCCGCAGCCTGCTGGCGCTGGTCGAGGAGGTGCTGGACATCTCCGCGATCGAAGCAGGGAAGCTGCGCGTGGTCGCCGAGGATTTCGTGCTGGCCGACGTGGTCCAGGCCATCGGCCTGATCCTGCTGCCGCAGGCCAAGGCCAAGCACCTGGAGTACAAGGTCAAGGTGGCCGCGAACGTGCCCGCCACGCTGCGCGGCGACGTCGGCCACCTGCGGCAGATCCTGCTCAACCTGGCTGGCAACGCGGTGAAGTTCACCGACCACGGCAAGGTGGAAGTGCGCGTGGGCCTCGTCCACGCCGACACCAATGGCTCGGTGCGCCTGCGCTTCGACATCATCGATACCGGTATCGGCGTGCCGTTGGCCATGCGGCCGCGGCTGTTCGAAGCGTTCGAGCAGGCTGACGTCAGCATGGCCCGTCGCCACGAAGGCACCGGCCTGGGCACGACCATCGCCAAGGGCCTGGTCCAGGCCATGCACGGTGAGATCGGCTATCTGGACAGCCCGCCGCAGGGCAGCCACTTCTGGGTCGAACTGCCGTTTGCGCCGTCGGAGCCGGTGGTGCCGGGCGCGGTGCCCAGCGTGGCCGCCGGCGAGGAAGTCGGGCCGGGCGGCAACGTCATCGCCTTCACCGATCCGTTCCTGCGCCACCGCGCCCGCGTGCGCAGCATGCAGATCCTGGTGGCGGATGACCACGAGGCCAACCGCATGGTGCTGCAGCGCCTGCTGCAGAAGGCCGGTCACAAGGTGATGTGCGTCGATGGCGGTGAGGCCGTGCTCGATGCGCTGGCCGAGAGCGAGTTTGACGCCGCCATCGTCGACCTGCACATGCCGGGCATGAGCGGCCTGGACATGCTGAAGGAACTACGCGTGATGCAGTCCGGCGGCGGCCCGCGCACGCCGGTGCTGGTGCTCAGTGCCGACGTAACCCCAGAAGCGATCCAGCGCTGCACCCAGGCCGGCGCGCATGCGTTCCTGGCCAAGCCCGTGGTGGCCGTGCGCCTGCTCGATACGCTGGCCGAGATCGCCAACAACGCCCAGCTGAAGGCGTCGGCGCCGCCGATCGTGCGCACCGCGACCAACCTCGATGGCGTGCTCGACACCGGCGTGCTGGATGAGCTGGCCTCGCTGGGCATGGGCGACGGTTTCGAGCGTGAGTTCATCCGGCAGTGCCTGGAGGACGCCGAGAACTGCTTGCGCAAGGCCGAGGTCGACGGTGAGGCAGGCCGCTGGGGTGCCTTCCGCGAACAATCCCACGCGATCAAGGGCGTGGCCGGCAACCTGGGCCTGATGCGTGCCGCCAACCGCGCCGGCGAACTGATGCGGATGGCCGACTGGCAGCTAAAGGCCGAATGGCGCCCGCGCCTGGCCGTGCTGCAGGGCGCGATCAAGGAAGGGCGGCAGGCCCTGGATGCACGCGCCGAGCGCAAAGTACGCGGCGCGGCCGACGACATGGAACGGTAGCGTCGAGCTTGCTCGACTGCCTTTGTTTCATGTAGTGCCGAGCCATGCTCGGCTGCATTCGGCGCGGTCCGCGAAGCAAGGCATCCACGCATGGCGAGGATCTACTGGGTCCGCGACGCAGTAGTGCCGAGCCATGCTCGGCTGCATTCCGCGCGGTCCGCGATGCAAGGTATCCACGCAGCAAGGCATCCACGCATGGCGTGGATCTACTGCCTTGGTTGCGCGAGCGCGAAAAAAAGCCCGGGGGCCAGCCGGGCTTGAACCCATAGGGGGAGGAGAGCAATCAGGCGGCGTCGAGGCCGGCGCGACGGGTCTGTGCCTTGATCAGGCGATCCATCGTGCGCAGCGAACGATCACCCAGGGCCAGGGCGGAGTCGACCCAGACCTTGGTGATTTCCAGCAGCTCGTCGTAGCTGACCGACTGCGCCAGGTTGCGTGCCGCGTTCATGGCCAGGTACGACTGCGGCAAGCGCTGCTGGTGGCGGATCATGTCATTGACGGCGGCGCGGCCTTCCCCCTTCTTCACCAGCACGTCAACCACGCCCAGGGCGTGCATTTCCTCGGACGAATAGACGCGGCCGTCGAGGATGATCTTTTCGGCCAGCTGCGGCGACACACGGCGGCACAGGAACGAGTACGCGCCCATGCCCGGGAACAGGCCGAACAGCACTTCGGGCAGGCCCATGCCGCAGCCTTCCTCTGCCACGATGGTGTGGCAGGCCAGGGCCATTTCCAGGCCGCCACCCAGCGCATCGCCCTGGACCAGCGCAATAGAGCGCACGTCACCGCCGAAGCCGGTGTGCAGGTGGTGCACGCCTTCCACGCAGCGCTGCGCATAGGTCAGCAGCAGGTCGCGGTTGCCTTCGCGGATCAGGCGGGTGAACAGGTCCAGGTCGCCGCCCAGGTTGTACGCAGCAGCATCGGAGGCCAGCACGAAATGGCGCAGCCGACCGCTGTGGCGCTGCGCCGGGCCACGGGTGATGGCGCTCATGTAGCTCCACATCTCGTCCAGCATGTCCTTGCGGCAGCAGGGACGTATGCCCGTGGCCGCGTCGGCGTGCATGAACAACCAGTGGGCGGAGTCGTCGTCGTTGTCTTCGGTACGGATGGTGGCGAACGTCGAACCGCTGGCAGACAGCTTTTCAATGGTACTCATGGAAGGGTCCTCGGCATGCGGCCCGCAGAGAGAAGTGGTGGCCGGCGGGCCGGACGGTCCACACACGCGGCGATGCTACACCGGGCGCGGCACCGGCACGCGAAAAGGCCCGGGTTGTTTCCAACCCGGGCCCTGAAGGTGTTCGAATTCGCCGAAAGCCTTACGTGGCGGGCGTATCGCGGAGCTCGCGACGGAGGATCTTGCCCACGTTGGTCTTCGGCAGCTCTTTTCGGAATTCTACGATTCTGGGGTGCTTGTAGCCGGTGAGGTTGGCCCGTGCATGTTCCTTGACCATTTCGGCGGTCAGGTTCGGGTCCTTCTTCACGATGACCACCTTCACCACTTCACCGGACTTCTCGTCCGGCACGCCGACAGCGGCCACTTCCAGCACGCCCGGCATCATCGCGATGACGTCCTCGACTTCGTTCGGGTACACGTTGAAGCCGGACACCAGGATCATGTCCTTCTTGCGGTCGACGATGTAGAAGAAACCCTGCTCGTCCATCTTCGCCATGTCGCCGGTGTGCAGCCACTGGTCGGCATCGATGGCGGTGGCGGTTTCGTCGGGGCGCTGCCAGTAACCCTTCATCACCTGGGGGCCGCGGATGCACAGCTCGCCCACTTCGCCCATGGCCAGGGTATTGCCGTTGTCGTCCTTGATGCAGGCATCGGTGGACGGGATCGGCAGGCCGATGGCGCCGTTGTATTCCTTCAGGTCCAGCGGGTTGATGCAGGCCGCCGGCGAGGTCTCGGTCAGGCCGTAGGCCTCGACCAGGGTCACCCCGGTCACCTTCTTCCAGCGCTCGGCCACCGCACGCTGCACGGCCATGCCGCCGCCCAGGGTCACCTTCAGCGAAGAGAAGTCGACGGTGTCGAAGCCGGGGGTGTTGAGCAGGCCGTTGAACAGGGTGTTGACGCCGGTGATGGCGGTGAAGCGCACCGACTTGAGCTCCTTGACGAAGCCCTTCATGTCACGCGGATTGGTGATCAGGTGGTTGCAGCCACCGAACTTCATGAAGACCAGGCCGTTCGCCGTCAACGCGAAGATGTGGTACAGCGGCAGGGCGGTGATGATCCACTCCTTGCCCGGCTCGATGCCCGATGCGCCGATCCAGGCCGAGGCCTGCTGCATGTTGGCGATCAGGTTCCGGTTGGTCAGCATCGCGCCCTTGGCCACGCCGGTGGTGCCGCCGGTGTACTGCAGGAAGGCGACGTCGTCGTGGTCGATCTCGACCTTGGGCAGGGTGTGGCGGCTGCCGAGCTTGAGCGCCTGGCGGAAGCGCACCGCGCCCTTCAGATGGTAGTTGGGTACCATCTTCTTGACGTACTTGAGCACGAAATTGACGATCGTGCCCTTCAGGCCGAGCAGGTCGCCCAGGCCGGTGGTGATGACGTGCTTGACCGGAGTGTCGGCGATGACCTGCTGGACGGTGTCGCCAAAGTTGTCGACCACCACAAGCGCGCTGACGCCGGCATCGACCAGCTGATGCTTCAGCTCGCGCGCGGTGTACAGCGGGTTGACGTTGACCACGGTCAGGCCGGCGCGCAGCACGCCGAAGGTGGCGATCGGGTACTGCAGGCAGTTGGGCATCATCAGGGCGACGCGGTCACCCTTCTTGAGCTTGAGCTCACCCAGCAGGTAGGCGGCGAACTGCTCGACCAGGGCGTCGGTTTCGCCATAGGTGAGGACCTTGCCGAAACTGGAGTAGGCGGGACGGTCGCGGAATTTCGCGACGGAAGCGTCGAAGACCGAAGCTACCGAATGGAACTCGTTGATGTCGATCTCGGCGGGAACGCCTTTCGGATAGCTCTGCAGCCAGGGACGATCCAGACTCATATTCCCCCTCCAGGAATCGTTTTTGATGGGTACGGCGCGGACAGTATCCGCCAGAACCGCTCGCAGCAGCATACCGTTCCGTAGGGAAAACGCGAAGGGGGCGCGAAGAACGCGCCCCCGGGGTGCATGAGCGCCCACCCAGGTGGGCATCTACCGGAAATCGGTGGCCGCCGTTTGCGGGTGATTCGCGTCAGCCGCGGCTGCGCGCCGGGGCACCGTTGGCCTTGTAGTACGGCGCGGTGCTGCGGGCCAGCGGGGTGCGGCCACGGATCACGTCAGCCAGCTTCTCGGCGATCATGATGGTCGGCGCGTTGAGGTTGCCGGTGACCACCTGCGGCATGATCGAGGCATCGACGATGCGCAGGCCGTCCAGCCCATGTACGCGGCCCTGGCCATCGACCACCGCCATCGGGTCATCGGCGTGGCCCATCTTGTTGGTGCACGAGGGGTGGTAGGCGGTCTCGGCGTGCTCGCGCACGAAGCCATCGATCTGCGCATCGGTCTGCAGCTCGCGGCCGGGCGAGATCTCGCGGCCGCTGTACGGCGCCAGCGCCGGCTGCGCGAAGATCTCGCGGGTGATGCGGATGGCCGCGCGGAACTCGCGCCAGTCCTGCTCGTGCGACATGTAGTTGAACAGGATGCTGGGGTGCACGCGCGGATCCTTGGACACGACCTGGACGCGGCCGCGGCTGGGCGAGCGCATCGAGCCGACATGCATCTGGAAGCTGTGAGCCTTGATCGGGTTGGAGCCGTTGTAATTGATGGCCACCGGCAGGAAGTGGTACTGCAGGTTCGGCCAGTCAAAGGCCTCGTCGCTGCGGATGAAGCCGCCGGCCTCGAACTGGTTGCTGGCGCCGATGCCGGTGCCCAGGAACAGCCATTCGGCGCCGATGGCCGGCTGGTTGTGCAGCTTCAGTGCCGGGGCCAGCGACACCGGCTTTTTGCATTCGTACTGCAGGTACATCTCCAGGTGATCCTGCAGGTTGGCGCCGACGCCGGGCAGGTCGTGCACAAGATCGATGTCCAGGCTGCGCAGCAGATCGGCCGGGCCCACGCCGGAGCGCTGCAGGATCTGCGGGGAGGCGATGGCGCCGCCACACAGCAGCACTTCGCGGCGGGCGGTGGCGCGCTGTGGCTGGTCGTTGTGCAGCCACTGCACGCCCACCGCACGCTTGCCCGAGAACAGAATACGGTCGGTGAGGGCGTGGGTGACGATGGTCAGGTTCGGGCGCGGCTTGGCCAGGTCCAGATAGCCGCGGGCGGTGCTGGAGCGGCGGCCCTTCGGCGTGACCGTGCGGTCCATTGGGCCGAAGCCTTCCTGCTGGTAGCCGTTCAGGTCATCGGTGCGCGGGTAGCCGGCCTGCACGCCGGCTTCGACCATCGCGGCGAACAGTTCGTTGTTGCCGGCCTTGGGGGTGGTCACCCGCAGTGGGCCATCGCCGCCGTGGTAGTCGTTGGCGCCGATGTCGCGGGTCTCGGCCTTGCGGAAGTACGGCAGGCAGTCCAGGTAAGTCCAGTCTTCCAGGCCCGGCATGCTGGCCCAGTTGTCGTAGTCCATGGCGTTGCCGCGGATGTAGCACATGCCGTTGATCAGCGAGGAACCGCCCAGGCCCTTGCCGCGGCCGCAATCCATGCGGCGGTTGTTCATGAAGGGCTCCGGATCGGTCTTGTACGCCCAGTTGTAGCGCTTGCCCTGCAGCGGGTAGGCCAGTGCAGCCGGCATCTGGGTGCGGAAGTCGAGGCGGTAGTCCGGGCCACCTGCTTCCAGCAGCAGCACGCTGACCTCGGCATCCTCGGTGAGGCGGGTGGCCAGCACGTTGCCGGCCGAACCGGCGCCGATGATGATGTAGTCGTATTCGTTGGGGGTGCTCATGATGGTTCTCCTGCGGGCCGGGACGCGCGCGCGTTGCGCAGGCCTCCCGGCGGAATGTCGATCCGGCGTTCGCGCCGGGCGGCTTGCTCAGGGCGCGCTGTTCAGAACACGCTGGCGTAGTCGCCCAGTTCAACCTGGACCGACTTGATGCGGGTGTAGTGGCCCAGCGTGGACAGGCCGTTCTCGCGGCCGACGCCGGACTGCTTGTAGCCGCCGACCGGCATTTCCGCCGGTGATTCACCCCAGGTGTTGATCCAGCAGATGCCGGCTTCGAGGTGGTGGATGATGCGGTGGGCGCGGCTGATGTCACGGCTGACCACGCCGGCGGCGAGGCCGAAGGGGGTGTCGTTGGCGCGGCGCACGGCTTCGTCCTCGTCGTCGTAGGCGAGGATGCTCATGACCGGCCCGAAGATCTCCTCGCGGACGATGGTCATGTCATCGCGGCAGTCGGAGAACACGGTGGGCAGCACGTAGGCGCCCTCGGCCAGCGCGCCTTCCTCCGCACGGCCGCCACCGGTCAGCAGGCGCGCGCCTTCGGTCTTGCCGCTGTCGATGTAGCGCAGCACGTTCTGCATGTGCGGGAAGCTGACCATCGGGCCGAAGTTGGTGTCGGCGGCCTGCGGATCGCCGATGCGGATGCGCTGCACGCGCTCGACTACGGCGGCCTCGAACGCGGCCAGCATGCTGCGCGGCACGAACACGCGGGTGCCGTTGGTGCAGACCTGGCCGGAGCTGAAGAAGTTGGCCATCACCGCGATGTCGGCGGCGCGGTCCAGATCGGCGTCATCGCAGATGACCAGCGGCGACTTGCCGCCCAACTCCATGGTCACTTCCTTCAACGAAGAAGACGCGGCGGCGGCCATCACCTTCTTGCCGGTGGCCACGCCGCCAGTGAAGGAGATCTTCTCGATCACCGGGTGTTCGGTGAGCCAGTTGCCGATCTCGCCGCCCGGACCCTGCACGACGTTGAACACGCCGTCCGGCACGCCGGCTTCGCTGTAGATCTCGGCCAGCATCAGCGCGCTCAGCGGGGTCACTTCGGAGGGCTTGAACACCATCGCGTTGCCGGCGGCCAGTGCGGGCGCCGACTTCCACAGTGCGATCTGGATCGGGTAGTTCCAGGCACCGATGCCGGCGACCACGCCCAGCGGCTCGCGGCGGGTATAGAAAAAACTCGATTCGCGCAGCGGCAGCTGGATGCCCTCGATGGCGGTAGCCAGGCCGGCGTAGTACTCCAGCACGTCGGCGCCGGTGACGATGTCCACCGTAGTGGTTTCTGCCAGCGCCTTGCCGGTGTCCAGGGTCTCCAGCTGGGCCAGCGCATCATTGCGTTCGCGCAGGAGGTCGACCGCGCGGCGCAGGATGCGCGAGCGCTCCATCGCGGTCATGGCGGCCCACGCCTTCTGGCCTTCGGCCGCGCTCTGCACCGCGCGGTCGACGTCGGCCTGGCTGGCGATCTGCACCTCGGCCAGGACTTGGCCATTGGCCGGGTTGATGGACTGGAAGGTTTTGCCGCTGGTGGCGTCGACGCGTCGGCCGTGGATGTAGAGCTGCTGGACGGGCAGGGCGGTCATGGGGGCACTCCTGGAAACAAAGGGGAAGGGGCTTGAGGCTGCTTATACGCCATCGGGCTGCAGCTGGAAGTCGATGTAGGCGTAGGCCAGCGCGCGGGCGGCGGCGGTGTCGAACGGGCCGCCGAGCAGGCTGCCGCGCAGCCACAGGCCGTCGATCAACGCGGCCAGGCCACGGGCGGCGTCACGGGCGCGTTCGGCCGGCAGCGCGCGGTGGAACTGATGGGCCAGGTTGGAATACAGCCGCTGGTCGTTGATGCGCTGCAGGCGGGCCAGTTCCGGCTGGTGCATGCTCGCCGCCCAGAAGGTCAGCCACACGCGCATGGCCGGGCCGCTGGTCTGGGTCTGGTCGAAGTTGCCATCGACCAGCGCGCGCAGCTGGGCCCGCGGGTCTGCTGCGGCCTTGGCGCGGTAATGGGCGAAGGCGTCTTTCAGTTCGTTGAGGATCTGCCGCATCGCGGCGTTGAGCAGGCCGGCCTTGTCGCCGAAGTAGTGGGCGACGATGCCGGTGGACAGGCCGGCCTGGCGGGCGATGGTGGCCACGGTGGCGTCGGCCAGGCCGATATCGTGAATTACCTGGAAGGTGGCCTGGATGAGCTGCTCGCGGCGGATCGGTTCGATGCCTTTCTTCGGCACGGTCTCACCTGTGCATGGGCGTTGGCCCGAGGCGGACAGTATCGCGTTTGTTGATTGAACGTTCAATCAACAAAAAGTGAAAGTGGTGTATGGATGGGGGTCAGTGCCTTCTCCTGCGGAGAGGGATCCGACCCCGGGGTTAGAGGCGCAGGGCGGCTTCCAGCAGCGGGGTGGCCCACGCGGGCGTGGCCGCCAGCTGGGCGAGGTCGTCGGGCTCGGGGTACAGCACCTGGCCGTCTTCCATCTGCAGCAGCAGCTGCGGATCGGGCACGGCCTCCCCGGGGGCGGCGTCGGCGCTGTTGTCGTAGACCTGCAGCTGGGCCAGCACCGGCATCAGGCGGACGAGGTTCTGCTGGGCCAGCGGCCAGCGCCGGCGGATGTCGGCTTCGTTGATCGGATGGCCACCGCGGCGCACCCGCGCCTGCACGCGGGCGATGTGCTGTTCTGGGCTGGACAGACCGCAGAACCACATCAGGACGTCGTGACTGTGGCTGGCTTCATGCAGCAGGGCGGCAATGGAATTGCCACCGAGCGTGGTCTCGAACGCGTGGTTGCGGCCCTGGTCGAGGGCATCGCGGATGCGGTTGACGCCTTCCTGCCAGGCCTGGCTGTTGGCCTCGGCCTGCGACAGGCCCGACAGCTCGCGCAGGCCACGGGCGAAGGTATCCGGGTTGAACCAGTCCAGCCCGGCCTCGCGCAGTACGTGGCCGCCCACCGAACTCTTGCCGGCGCCATTGACGCCGGCAAGGACATACAGGAACGGTCGCGACATCAGTGCCCCGTGCCGGCCTTGACCTGCCCCTTCAGGCGGGCCGGGCGGCGCAGCAGGGCGCGCGCGGCGTCACCGGCCTGCGCCTGCTGCAGCACGGCCAGGCGCTGGTCGAAGCCGGCGCGCAGTTCGGCCAGGCCCGGGGCCTGCCCGCGCAGTTCCTCCAGCGAGGATTCCAGCGCCTCCACCCGCGCCTGAAGGGCACGGTACTGCTCGATGGAGACGATGACCGCCTGCGGCTCGTTGTGGTTGGTGACCACCACCATGCGCTGGTCGCGGACCTCCTGCATGACCTTGCGCCAGTGCTCCTTCACCGACGAGGCGGTGGTGTGGGTCAGCTCGTTGATCGGGTCGAAGCGGACGGGAAGATGAAGCATGGCGGGGCTCCAGCGGGGGTATGGGCCCACATTACGCCTGTTTGATGCGAATTGCATGAATCGGGAAAAATATGAAAATGGAGCGGGTCGCAGAGACGGCCGGATCGTTGTCGATCCGGCCGTTGTCCACGTCAACCGCCGCCGGGCATGGCTCGGCGCTACCGGCTTACTTGCTGGCCAGCTGGCGCAGCACGTACTGCAGCAGGCCGCCGTGGTGGGCGAGGAGGCGCGTTTGCGAACCACCGGTTCGCGCGCCTCCGCAGCGCCCCCGCGCTGGCGCGGGGGCCGGGCTTCCGCCCATTGGTGGCACGAAACAGTTCAGCGACCCCCCAGCTGGCGCAGCACGTACTGCAGCAGGCCGCCGCGCCGGAAGGAACCGG
>DEZI01000011.1 GCA_002364755.1 Stenotrophomonas maltophilia | reverse complement strand
GGCCTTTTCTTTTTTAATTTGGTCGCGCATTCCACCTTGGCCCCGCGCCTGTCGGCGCGCCCCCTTGAACATCAAGGAGGCTCCTCTGCAGAAAGACCACCACCACGGGTAGTGCCGACCGCTGGCCAGCAACCTGGTCACGCACTCCACCCTTGGCACCCGACCTCCAGGCCACCACTGCGCCTCTGGAGAAGAGCCCCCTTCTTGTTGAAGGGGGCGCGCCAACGGCGCGGGGACAAGGTGAAATGCCTGTCCGCAAGCCCATAACGCAAAAAGCCCGGCCAAAGGCCGGGCTTTTTGTAGCTCTGGGCGCAGTGGATCAGCGCTTGGAGAACTGGGTGGCGCGGCGGGCCTTGTGCAGACCGACCTTCTTACGCTCGACTTCACGGGCGTCACGGGTCATGAAGCCGGCCTTGCGCAGCTCGGACTTCAGGGTCTCGTCGTACTCGACCAGAGCACGGGCGATGCCCAGACGGATCGCACCGGCCTGGCCGGTGGTGCCGCCGCCAGCGGCGGTGACCAGGATGTCGAAGCTTTCGGTGTTCTTGGTCAGCTCGAGCGGCTGGCGCACGATCATGCGCGCGGTCTCACGACCGAAGAACTCGTCCAGCGGACGACCATTGACGGTGATGTTGCCCGAACCCTTGCGCAGGAACACGCGAGCGGTGGAGGACTTGCGGCGGCCAGTGCCGTAGTTTTGAGTGATAGCCATGATTAGATATCCAGAACCTGCGGCTGCTGTGCGGCGTGCGGATGCTCAGTGCCGGCGTAGACCTTGAGCTTGCGGTACATCTGGCGACCCAGCGGGCCCTTCGGCAGCATGCCCTTGACGGCGGTCTCGATGACGCGCTCCGGGTGACGCTCCAGCGCCTGAGCCAGGGACTCGGTCTTCAGGTTGCCGATGTAACCGGTGAAACGGTGATACATCTTGTCCTGCAGCTTCTTGCCGGTGACGACAATCTTTTCTGCATTGATGACGACCAGATAGTCGCCAGTATCAACGTGGGGGGTGTAGACCGGCTTGTGCTTGCCACGCAGACGGCGGGCCAGCTCGGTGGCGAGACGGCCCAGGGTCTTGCCCTCGGCGTCGACGAGGTACCAGTCGCGCTGGACGGTCTCGTTCTTGGCAGTGAAAGTGCTCATGAAGAACTCTAGGTTAGGTCGGGCTCATTGCGGCGAAAGGCTCGCCGGAACTCTGCCGCGCGTTGTGAAAAGGTGAAACGTAAGAGGCGGGATTGTACTCACCCCGGAGGCCGGGTGCAAGCCAGACCCTGTACCGGGTTGGCAGGGGGCCAGGGCCGGGCGAGAATCGGGGGTCCCCCGCCCCACCCATGCCGCCATGACCGTGCTCCGCCAGACCACCCCGCTGGACCACCTGCTGACCGAGGCGCAGCGCGCCCTGGACACAGTGTTCGGCAATCCGCCGGCATCGCGCCCCTACCCGGCCGCCGGTACCGATGAGCCGGGCATGGACACGGCGCAGCGCCGCCACGCAGCCGGCCTGATGCGGATCAACCACGTCGGCGAGGTCTGCGCCCAGGGCCTGTACTTCGGCCAGGCCGCGGTCGCCCGCGACCCATCCACCCGCGAGCACCTGCTGGAAGCGGCCCAGGAGGAGACCGACCACCTGGCCTGGTGCGCCACCCGGCTGGGCGAGCTGGACAGCCGCCCCAGCCTGTTCAACCCGCTCTGGTATGCCGGCAGCTACACCATCGGCACCCTGGCCGGTCTGCGCGGCGACGGCTGGAACCTGGGCTTCGTGGTCGAAACCGAGCGCCAGGTGGAAGCGCATCTGGACGAGCACCTGGTCGACCTGCCGTCGGGCGACCTGCGCAGCCGCGCGGTCATCCGGGTCATGAAGGAAGACGAGGCCCGCCACGCGGAGCACGCCGAACAGGCCGGCGCCCGCCGCCTGCCGTTCCCGATCCCGGGCGCGATGGCGCTGGCGTCGAAGGTGATGAAGCACATCGCTTACCGGCTGTAAGCCCGCCGGGCATGGCCCGGCGCTACCAGACGGTAGAGTCGAGCCTGCTCGACTGATCAGTTGGGCGAGACCAGCTTCAGGCCGATCACGCCTGCCACGATCAGGGCCACGCAGGCCAGGCGCGCCGGCGAGGCGCTGTCGTTGAACAGGAAGATGCCCAGCACCGCCACGCCCATGGCGCCGATACCGGTCCAGATGGCGTAGGCCGTTCCGACCGGGATGGACTTCATCGCCTGGCTCATCAGGAACAGGCTGATCAGCGCCGCCACTACGGTGGCGACGGTGGGCAGCGGCTTGCTGAAGCCTTCGGAGTACTTCATTCCGAGCGCGAAGGCGATTTCGAACAGGCCGGCCAGCAGCAGGTAGATCCAGGGCATGAGTGGGGGCTCCTCACCTTGTTGAAGAAAAACAAAACGGCCCGGTGTTTTCACACCGGGCCGTGGGTCGGTACATCACCGTGGAACTGGAAACTGCGCAAAAAGCGCGTTCCACGGGGCGGGTCGTCCCGCCTGGGTGGCGATGCCGAGGGCATCGCACACGGGTCTTACTCGGACAGGTTGCGGCCGTGGAACAGCTCTTCGATCTCGCGCTTGAGCAGCGCTTCGATCTTCATGCGTTCCTTGAACGACAGGTTCTTGGCCTTTTCCTCGAACAGGTACTGGTCCAGGTCGAAGTCCTTCAGGTGCATCTTCGTGTGGAAGATGTTTTCCTGGTAGACGTTGACGTCGAACATCTCGTAACGCGACTTGATGTTCTTGGCCAGGAAGTTCTGGATCGAGTTGATCTTGTGATCGATGTAGTGCTTCTTGCCCTTCACATCGCGGGTGAAGCCACGGACGCGGTAGTCCATGATCACGATGTCCGATTCCAGGCTCTCGATCAGGTAGTTCAGGGCCTTCAGCGGCGAAATGACGCCACAGGTGGCCACGTCGATGTCAGCGCGGAACGTCGCGATACCTTCCTGCGGATGGGTCTCCGGGTAGGTGTGGACAGTGATGTGGCTCTTGTCCATGTGCGCAACCACGGCATCGGAGATCAGCTCCTTGCCGGCCTGCTTCTTGTCGATCACCGGCTCTTCGGAGATCAGGATCGTCACCGAGGCACCCTGCGGATCGTAGTCCTGGCGGGCCACGTTCAGGATGTTCGCACCGATGATCTCGGCGACATCGGTCAAGATTTGAGTCAGCCTGTCGGCGTTGTACTCTTCATCGATGTATTCAATGTAACGCTGACGCTCCTCTTCGGTGCGCGCGTAACACACGTCATAGATGTTGAAGCTCAGCGCCTTGGTGAGGTTGTTGAAACCCTGCAGCCTCAGGCGAGGCAACGGCTTGACCACGGCGGTCGATTCCTGTGTAAGAAGGGAAAGAGTGAATTATGGGGCAAAGTGTCCCCGGGGGGAACGTGAAGAGCTCACGACTCTGGCACACTATTTGCCCTTAACAGGAGCGCTGGTTAAGCTCCGCCATCGATCCTGTGAATCCGTTCATGCGCAGAGGGAGCGCCCCTATCGTGTCAACCGTGCGCCTAGCTAGCAGCCCATTGGCCTTGGACATCGCCACAATCGACCGCTTCCTGGCTCACAGCCACAGGCGGCGGTACCCCACCCGGACTGACGTCTTCCGCCCTGGAGACCCGGCGGGGACCCTGTATTACGTCATCAGCGGCTCGGTTTCGATCATGGCCGAGGAAGATGACGACCGTGAGCTGGTGCTGGGCTATTTCGGCGCAGGCGAGTTCGTCGGTGAGATGGGCCTGTTCGTGGAGTCGGACCGCCGCGAGGTCATCCTGCGCACGCGCACCGCCTGTGAACTGGCCGAAATCAGCTACGAGCGCCTGCACCAGCTGTTCCTGGGCCCGCTCTCGGCCGACGCCCCGCGCCTGCTGTACGCGTTGGGCCAGCAGATCTCCAAGCGCCTGCTCGACACCAGCCGCAAGGCCAGCCGCCTGGCGTTCCTGGACGTGACCGACCGCATCGTGCGCACCCTGCACGATCTGGCCCAGGAGCCGGAATCGATGAGCCACCCGCAGGGCAGCCAGCTGCGCGTCTCGCGCCAGGAACTGGCACGCCTGGTCGGCTGCTCACGTGAAATGGCCGGCCGCGTGCTGAAGAAGCTGCAGACCGACGGCCTGCTGCATGCCCGCGGCAAGACCGTGGTGCTGTACGGCACGCGTTGATCGATGCGTGTCCGCCGGGCATCGCCCGGCGGCTCCGCGGACGTGCGACCTGCCATCGCACGCCCCGCACACGCGCATCCGCTAGGCTCGGTGCATGGAACTGAGCAGCGAATTCTGGTGGTTCATCCTCATCGGCCTCGGCGCACAGCTGGTCGACGGCGCGCTGGGCATGGCCTTCGGCCTGGTGTCATCGTCGGTGATGCTGGCGATGGGCATCCCGCCGGCGCAGGCCAGTGCGGCCATCCACACCGCGGAAGTGTTCACCACCGGCGCCTCGGGTGTGTCGCATCTGGTCGCCGGCAATGTCGATAAACGCCTGTTCTTCCGCCTCGCCATTCCCGGCGCGGTGGGCGGTGCGGTGGGCGCCTACGGGCTGACCCAGCTGCCGGGCGAGGTCATACGCCCGCTCATCTATCTCTACCTGCTGGTGCTGGCCATCATCATCCTGGCCCGCGCCGCCGGTCGGCTGATGCCCAAGGGCGAGGTCAAGCGGGTGCCCGTGCTGGGCTTCGTCGCCGGCTTCCTCGATGCCAGCGGCGGCGGTGGCTGGGGCCCGGTGGCGACCTCCACCCTGCTCGCCCGCGGCGGCCCGGCACGCACCACCATCGGCACGGTGAACGCGTCCGAGTTCGTGGTCACGCTGACGGTATCAGCCACCTTCCTGATGTCGATGGGCCTGCATCACCTGCAGATCGTGGCTGGCCTGCTGATCGGCGGCATGATGGCCGCACCGGTGGCGGCGCTGCTGGTGAAGCGGCTGAAGGAGCGCTGGGTGCTGGTGGCGGTGGGCGTGCTGGTGCTGGCCATCAGCCTGTTCCAGATCGGCCATGCGCTGAGCGGGTACCTGGCGCGCTGAGCGTTTCACGTTCGCCGGGCATGGCCCGGCGCTACCCCTCGCCGCATCGGTAGCGCCGGGCCATGTCCGGCGGATCCGTCATCGTGCGATGGGGTCAGAGCCCCTTCGGGGATCTGACCCCGTACTACGACTTCTCGCCGCCGCGGTCAACGCAACCCCAGTTGAGGATGCGGGTGCCGGCCGGCAGCACGCTGCGGAAGAACGCGACCTTGCCCGGCTTCGGGTTCACCACCACCGGGGCCTTTGCCGCCAGCAGCAGCGGCAGGTCGGCGGTGCTGTCGGAATAGGCGATGTCGATCTGCCCATAGCCGCGCTCGCGCAGCATGCGCATCTTTTCTTCGTTGTGGCAGTGACGGGTCGGACCGACCCCGCCCAGGCGCGGGCCGACCTCGGTGCCGATCACCGGCACGTCCTGGTGGGCCACGAAGCCGAGGATGGCGCGCGCCAGCTCCGGCGGTGCGCCGGTGGCGACCACCACGCGGTCGCCCTTGGCCCGGTGCGCGGCGAACACCTCCAGCGCCTGCGGCAGCAGCTTGGCGCGCATCTGCGCCTCGTTGCGCAGCACGTAGGCATCGATGACCTTGTTGAAGTCACGCGCGCGGTGCAGGCCGAAGCTGCCGATCCACACATAGACCGAAATACCGGCACGCCGGGTCGGCAGCATCGCCACCATCGGCCCGGCAATCGGCGTCACCAGCAGCGCCGCCAGCATGCGCAGCGGGTTGCGCTTGATCAGCGAGGCGAACAGGTGGGTGCCCGAATCGCCATCGTAGAGGGTGTGGTCGAAGTCGAAGACCACCAGCGGCGCATCCTCGCGCGGCGTTGGATAGTGCGTTGTCATGCCGCGAAGAATAGCTGACGCAGGCCCTCGCCCGGCTCTTCCACGCGCATGAAGGCCTCGCCGACCAGGAAGGCATGGATGCCTGCGTCGCGCATCAGGGCCACGTCCTGCGGGCCGAGGATGCCGCTTTCGGTCACCAGCAGGCGGTCGCGCGGCACGGCGTTCTGCATGTCCAGCGTGGTCTGCAGCGAGACCTCGAAGGTGCGCAGGTTGCGGTTGTTGATGCCGATCATCGGCGCCGGCACCTGCAGCGCGCGCTCCAGTTCGTCGATGTCATGCACTTCCACCAGCACGTCCATGCCCAGCGACAGGGCCAGTTCGGACAGGGTGGCCAGCTGGGTGTCGTCCAGCGCGGCGACGATCAGCAGGATGCAGTCAGCGCCCAGCACGCGCGCCTCGTACACCTGGTAGGCGTCGATCACGAAGTCCTTGCGCAGCACCGGCAGCGTGCAGGCCTCGCGGGCCTGCTGCAGGTAGGCGTCGGCGCCCTGGAAGAAATCGACGTCGGTCAGCACCGACAGGCAGCTGGCGCCGCCGAACTCGTAGCTGACGGCGATGTCGGCCGGGCGGAAGTCCGGGCGGATGACGCCCTTGGACGGGCTGGCCTTCTTCACCTCGGCGATGACCGCCGGGTCGCCGTTGGCCACGGCCGCCTGCAGGGCGCGCACGAAGCCACGGACCGGCGGGGCACTGGCCAGGGCGGCCTGCAGCGCCTCCAGCGGGCGCTGGGCGCGGCGCTGGGCCACTTCTTCGGCCTTGCGGGCCAGGATCGTCTGCAGGATGTCGCTCATCGTCGTCGGTTCAATGCGGGGGCGGTGAGGACGGCCATTATCGGCCATCGGGTGGGTCAGGCTGAACCGCGCGCTCAGGCAACCAGCGCGCGGGTGGTATCAACGTACTGCTGCAGGCGCTGGCGGGCGCTGCCGTTGGCGATGGCGGCACGGGCGCGGGCCAGGCCGTCGCCGATGTCGCTGGCCACGCCGGCCACGTACAGGGCCGCGCCGGCGTTCAGGGCGACGATGTCCAGCGCCGGGCCCGGGGTGTTGTCCAGCACCGCGCGCAGCATCTGGATGGACTGCTCCGGGCTGTCCACGCGCAGGTTGCGGCTGGCCGACATGGCGATGCCGAAGTCTTCCGGATGGATCTCGTACTCGCGCACCTTGCCGTCGCGCAGCTCGCCCACCAGAGTGCCGGCGCCCAGCGAGATCTCGTCCATGTTGTCGCGGCCCCAGACCACCATCGCGCGCTCGGTGCCCAGTTCGCGCAGCACGCGCGCCTGGATGCCCACCAGATCGGGGTGGAACACGCCCATCAGCACCGACGGCGCGCTGGCCGGGTTGGTCAGCGGGCCGAGGATGTTGAAGATGGTGCGCACGCCCATCTCACGGCGGACCGGCGCGACGACCTTCATCGACGGATGGTGGATCGGCGCGAACATGAAACCGATGCCGGTCTGTTCGATCGCGGCGGCCACCTGCGCCGGCTGCAGCTCGATGGCCGCGCCCAGCGCTTCCACTGCATCGGCACTGCCGGACTTGGACGACACGCTGCGGTTGCCATGCTTGGCCACGCGCGCACCGGCGGCGGCGGCGACGAACATCGCGCAGGTGGAGATGTTGAAGGTGTGCGAGCCATCGCCACCGGTGCCGACGATGTCGACCAGGTGGGTGGTATCGGCCACAGGGACCGCCAGCGCGAACTCGCGCATGACCGTGGCCGCCGCGGCGATCTCGTCGATGGTTTCCTTCTTCACCCGCAGGCCGGTGAGGATGGCGGCGGTCATCATCGGCGAGACGTCGCCGCGCATGATCTGCCGCATCAGGTCGACCATTTCGTCGAAGAAAATTTCGCGGTGTTCGATGGTGCGTTGCAGGGCTTCCTGGGGGGAGAAGCTCATGGGAATGCTCCTTGGATCAGGCCGCCGGGCGCTGCAGGAAATTGCGCAGCAGCGCGTGGCCGTGTTCGGTGAGGATGGATTCGGGGTGGAACTGCACGCCTTCCACCGGGAATTGGCGATGGCGCAGGCCCATGATCTCTTCGATCGAGCCGTCCTCGTTCTCGGTCCAGGCGGTCACTTCCAGCGCGTCGGGCAGGCTGTGCTTGTCCACCACCAGCGAGTGGTAGCGGGTGGCCTGGTAACGATCCGGCAGGCCGGCGAACACGCCCTTGCCTTCATGGCGGATGGGCGAGGTCTTGCCGTGCATGATGTTGCCGGCGCGGATGACCGTGCCGCCGTAGACCTGGCCGATGCCCTGGTGGCCCAGGCAGACGCCGAGGATGGGCGTGGTCGGGCCGAGGCGCTGGATCAGCTCCAGCGACACGCCCGCTTCGTTGGGCGTGCACGGGCCGGGCGAGATGACGATGCGCTCGGGTTTCTGCGCGGCGATCTCGTCCACGCTCATCGCATCGTTGCGCACCACCTTGACCTCGGCGCCCAGCGTCTGCAGGTACTGCACGAGGTTGTAGGTGAAGCTGTCGTAGTTGTCGATCATCCACAACATGGTCAGGTTCCGTCGCTTATCAGGAAAATGGCGTACACGTTTTCGGTGTAGGTGATGGGGCCGGCTTCGATGGATTCGCGCGTACCAGGCGCTGCGGCACTGCCGGTGACGGTGATATCGTTCGCGCGCGGTTCGGGAACATCGACCACGTCACTCTCACCGGACTGCGGCCACTGCCCGGCCTGAATGCCGTAGGCAAAGTTCGGCGCCACATCGGAAATGCTGTACAGGCCGCGCACGCGCGTCCCATAGGCCTTGGCCAGGCCCTGCGCGGAGTCGCGGGTCTGGGCCACCGCCTCACCCTTGAGCTCGCGGCGCAGCGCCACTTCACCCGAGTACGTCGGGGCCATGCTGCTGACCTGTACGTTCTCGTTGGCCTTCAGCGCGCCCAGCACGTCCTGCATCGCCTCCACGCTGGCGAAGCTGGCACGCAGCTGGCGCGACACGCGGGTGCCGATGAAGACCTGGCGGCCCTGCTCATAGCGCGTTGCTGGACCGATGCGCAGGTTGTCCGCACGCACGCTACCCTCCACCGCCTTGTTCTGCTTGAACAGCGCCAGCACGCGGGCAACATTGTCCTGCACGCGGCGGCGCGCCGCATCGGCATCCATGTCGGTCTCTTCAATGTTCAACTGCAGGCCGAACCGATCCGGCATCACCGTGCGGGTGCCCTGCCCCTTCACCAGCAGATGCGGCTGCGAGGGAAGGGTGTTGGCCTGCGCCCATGCAGACGGGGCCATCGTGGCCAGCAGCGACGACCACAGCAATGCGCTCAGCAGCTTCATGCGGTACTCCTTGTCTTGAACGGGAACAGCGGATGGTGCTGCGGCGCAGGCCACGGCACGGGAAGGCTTACAGGCCCTTGGCGGCCTGGGCGACGGCGCGGAACAGCGCGCGGCCCTTGTTCATCGTCTCGTCCCATTCCTTGTCCGGGTCCGAGTCGTAGACGATGCCGGCGCCGGCCTGCACGTAGAGGCGGCCATCCTTGATGACGGCGGTGCGGATGGCGATGGCGGTATCGGCATCGCCGTGCCAGCCGATGTAGCCGATGCTGCCGGCGTAGACATTGCGCTTGATCGGCTCCAGCTCGCGGATGACTTCCAGCGCGCGGATCTTCGGCGCGCCGCTGACCGTGCCGGCCGGGAACGTGGCGCGCAGCACGTCGGCGTAGCTCAGGCCCGGCTGCAGCTGCCCGGTCACTTCGCTGACGATGTGCATGACGTGGCTGTAGCGCTCGATCACGAACTGCTCGCCCACTTCCACGGTGCCGGCCTTCGACACGCGGCCGGCATCGTTGCGGCCGAGGTCGATCAGCATCAGGTGCTCGGCGCGTTCCTTGGGATCGGCCAGCAGTTCGGCTTCCAGTGCCTGGTCCAGCTCCGGCGTGGCGCCACGCGGGCGGGTGCCGGCGATCGGGCGCACGGTCACTTCACCGTCCTGAAGACGTACCAGGATTTCCGGCGACGAGCCGACCACCTGCAGGTCGCCGACATCGAGGAAATACATGTACGGCGACGGATTCAGTGCACGCAGCGCGCGGTACACATCCACCGGGCGCGCCTTGAACGGCACGCTCAGTCGCTGGCTCAGCACCACCTGGAAGATGTCGCCGGCGCGGATGTATTCCTTGCTGCGCTGGACCGCATCGACGAAGCCTTCGCGGGTGAAGCCGGAAATGAAATCGGATTCGTCCAGCACGTCGCTGGTCAGCGGCGCAGGATAGCCCGCACCCGGCGCACGCAGCTTGGCGGTCAGCGCATCCAGGCGGGCCTGGGCCTGGTCGAACGCCCCCTCGACACGCGGGTCGGCATGCACGATCAGGTACAGCCGGCCCTTGAGGTTGTCGAACACCGCCAGTTCGTTGGAATCCAGCAGCAGGATGTCCGGCGTGCCCAGCTCGTCGCGGCCGGCCGGCGGAGCCAGGCGCGGCTCGATGTAGCCGATGCACTCGAAGCCGAACCAGCCGACCAGGCCACCGGTGAAGCCCGGCAGGCCCTCCAGCTTCGGCACCGAGTGGGCGCTGCGCAGCGCCTCGACCTCGGCGAAGGGATCGGCCACTTCGCGGGTTTCCACCACCTGCCCGTCTTCACGCACGGTCAGGGTGTGGCCGTGGAAGGCGTACACGCGACGTGCCGGCAGGCCGATGATCGAGTAACGACCAAAGCGCTCGCCGCCTTCGACGGATTCAAACAGGTAGGTATTGGGGCCGTCGGCGAGCTTCAGATAGACCGAAAGCGGCGTGTCCAGGTCGGACAGCACTTCACGGACGACGGGAATATGGGTGTGGCCTTCAGCGGCCTGCTGCTGAAACTGAGCGAGCGAATTCAAGACGACTTTCCTTCCGGGACACAGCGTTATGGGGGCGGACGACGGCAACGGGCCACCATCGCCACCAACGGCGTGCGGAAGAAAGGGTATGCGGGGTCGTCAGGCTGGACACCCGTTGACTGTAACGCAGGTTCGGCGGCAGGGAAACCCTGCGGCCCTAGCCCATGCGTCGCGCATGCTCCTGCGACTCCTGCACCTGCTGCTGGGCCAGCCCGGCGTCCAAGGCGGCAGCGCGGCCAGCGTTGAGGGCGTCGACCTGGGCGGTGCTCACGGCCAGCGGCTGGGCCATGCCCTGGGCCACCTCGACATGGGCATGGCGGCGCTGCGGGGCGTTGAGGTCGGCGGTATCGACGGCAAAGGCGCGTGCGCGGTCGTCGCTGAGGACCACGTGGGAGATGGTCTCCAGCCCTTCACGCTTGGCCTGGGCCGCCAACGCGCCGGCCAGCTGGTCGCTCTGCAGGTCGGGCACCCGGTTGTGGACGCGGTCCAGAGCGTGGACGCCGGCCTGGGCGCCAAGGAACAGGGGGTTGCCGGCGTGGGCAGGATGATCGATGCCGATCGCCGGTTTCCGGGGCTCCGTGGTGCGGCCCGCCTGCCGGCCGTCAGCGGCAGGCGTGATGCTCGGCTGCTGCTCGATCAGCGTGCGCGCGGCGGCTTCCTGCTTGATCAGCGCGGCGTCCAGGCTGGGAATGACGGTCGGGTCCATGCCATGGCGGGCCGTCGCCTCGCTGAAAGCCGCGCCGATGCCGCGAACCACGCGTGCGGACTGGTCCAGGTTGTGCAGCTTCACGATGTCCTGCGGCAGATTGCCGGTCGGCACGTGCGTGGCAGCCGCTGTTCCGAGGCCCGCGGTTGCACCGCCCACGGTGGCCAGGGCAACCGGCGCCGTGGCCGTGATGCCTTTCACGTGGGACGCCATGACGTCATAGCCGCGATCCACATGCGCGCCCGCCGTGGCAAACCCGTTCTGCAGCTTGCCCGCCACCCATTGCCCATCGTGGTTGATGGCGGCGGCCACGCGCTCGCCCGTCGCGCGGACGCCCGCGGCGTCGGCATGGGCCTGCGTTTTCGCGTCCTGGGCATGTTGCTCACCCTGGTCGCGAACGGTCTCGGCCTGCCTGGTCAGCTTGTCGGCCACCTTGTCCATGCCGATGTGGCCAGCCACCCAAGACAGTGCGGACAGGCCACCGGCACCGGCCTGCGAGTGCACCCGGTGTGCGGTGGCTTCGATGCTGCCGGTCAGTTCGCGCCCCGAGGCGATCACCGTGCTGGCCGCGCGCGTGCTTACCTGCAGGCTGGCCGAACCCATGTTCACTACCTGACCGATGGCCATGCCTTCGGTCTTCAGCACGCGCTCGGCGCCGTCGCCGGTTCTGTCCAGCACATGGGCAGTGGCAGCGCCGGCTTTTTCGACCTGCTCGCCTACCCGTCGGCCGATGTGCATGCCGGCGGCTGTGGAATGCAGCACAGTGGAGATGGGCCCGGCGAGTTCTGCGACCTGGCTGGGTGCGGCCGTGTGCGGGCGATCGATCAGCGCGCCCTGCGCATCGCGCGTCCTGGCCTCGAGCAGCAGCTCGAGGCGCCCAGCCGCAAGCGGAACATCGCGCAGCGCCTGCTGACCCGGTTGGGTCGCCAGTTGTTCGATGAACTGTGCTGCAGAGGTCTGCGCGCCCGGCGGCAGCATCTCGCGCAGCTTCTCGCCGACGACCTTCTGCATGACCGGGTCCTTCAGCACCATGCCCAGCTCGTTGGCCAGCAAGCCGTAGCCGCGGCGCTGCTGCTCGCTGAGCCGGTGCATGCCGTTCTGCACATCGTTCAGCACTTCACCGGTGGTCTGGTAGGTGTGCACCGTCTGCTGCGTATCGAAGGTCGGCAGGCCGTTGTCCTTGGCGTACCGCGACGGGGTTGCCGGATGCAGGCCAGCGGCGTTGAACGTGGTGGCGCGTGCGCCGGTGACGGCGGAAGCTGCGGAGGCCATGCCGCCGCCGAGAGAGTGGCCGGCTACTTCGAACCCGCCGGGGACGCGCGCGTTCATGGCGGCGGCAAGATCCATGGCGCGATCGTAGTAGTCGCTGCGCATGCCAATGCCCTGCTGGCCATTGTTGAGAAAATCCTCGCTCCCGGACTGGCGCCGTCCGGTCGGTGCAGACGGATCAACAATCTCGCCCGTAGAGCCCTTGTAGACAATTACCGGCTTGGCATCTTTGCCCAGAACGTGCCTGTCTGGCAGGTAGATTTCCGCCCGGAACCCCGAAAGCGCTGGCTCCAACAGCTCCTTGAGGTCAGCGTCGGAGATATCAAACCCAGCCTTGCGAAGTGCAGCGGGATCGCTGCTTGCGCGCGTCCATCCCGCAGGAGGGGTCCCTTCGCGCTTCGCAGACTGATACACATCGGCAGCCAGTCCCGACATTTCGCGCGCGTGGTACGTCTCTTGTAGACGATCCGCCTCACTTCCATTTCCACTATCGCGCAACTGCTGGACGAGCATGTTCTGCTCACGGACTACGCGGGCACGCGCCTCATTGTCCTGATCACTCATGGCAAACTCCATTGCACTTTGAAATGCCGCTTATTCTGCGGTAGCTATGGATTACCAGAACCCTTTGCTACTGTCACGCCACGAGCGGACCAAAAGGAAAAAAATGAACGTCATTCTTCACAATATGACGACAAGATTCCTCGCAAGCGCGGCGTGGATCACGCTTTTCCTTGTAACGGGATGCTCTGCGACTACAGCGTCATCTGCTCATGGCGCTGAGGGCTACTTCGAAGGCAAAGCTCTAAAGCTGGCGATTGCTGCCGAAAGCGGCGACTCCAATGCCATACGTCACATCGTCAAAGAGGAGGGCGTCGATCCAGACAAGACGTTTTCATCGCGCGACGAAATTCCTCTGATCGCGTGGCCTCTGCGAGCCCGCAGCACCGAGGGACTGAAAGCCCTTCTTGATGTCGGTGCAGACCCCAACGCCCGCAAGTCGAAGGAGATGAACGGGCAGTTGATCAACTTCGACAACGCAATGGTCTACGCGGCGAAGATGGACGACCCGCGCTATCTGGATCTTCTACTTAAACACGGCGGCAATCCCCATACGCGCAACATCAACAATGAGACGCTTCTCTACCAAGCGTTCATCAGCGGAAATCAATGGAAGAATGTCCAGGCACTGGTGGAAAACGGCGCAGATGTAAATGAATCCAATCGCCGCAGCTTGGGCGATGACACCGTCCTAAGCTGGTACACACGGAGAGGTGGGTTCGACTATGCCTACTGGCTGCTGGAGCATGGTGCAGACCCCACCATCTCCCAACCTGTACAGGAAGGCTCGGGCAAAACTGCGCGGCAACTGATGGTCGAAGACATCTATTGGGAGATCACGACACCGGACAACCTGCCCTGGCAGAAGAAGTGTCAGCAGTGGCTGGCTGACCGCAACATCCCGCGGCCGCCTATGCCAGAGCACATCCGCAGGAAGCGCGAGGCCTTCAAGTTCCCGAGCAGGGAAGAAGACATTCCCTTGCTGTAGCCCCCGGCTCAGCCGCCGGAAAGCAGCTCGCAATCCGGCGGCAGGTGCATGCGCACCCGGCCCGCCACGCAGTCGATGCGGAAGCGCTGCGCCTGCACCGGCTCGCCATCCAGATTCAGCGTCAACGGTTGCGGCGCGTCGATCTGCAGCCACGGCAGCTGTACGCGGGTCGCCACGCGATCGAGTGCCGCTTCCTTGCCACCGGTCAGCATCTGGCCAATGGTTGCAGCCACCTCGCCTTCCAGCTCGGGTACCACGGTCACATCCAGCAGACCGTCATCGATCAGTGCCTGCGGGCACAGCTGCTGGCCGCCGCCGGCCTGGCGGCCGTTGCCGATGCCCAGTGCGATGAAGCCACCTTCCCAGCCGAAATCCGCTCCCGACAACCGTGCGCGGATCGGCTCGATGCGGCCCAGCTTGGCGATGCCGGTAATCACGTAAGCCAAGCCGCCCAGCATCTTCTTCAGTCCTGCATCGGTTTCCACGGTCACCTGCGTGCCGAACCCGCCGCTTGCCAGATTGGCGCACCACCAGGGCCGCCCATCGGCGTCCACGCGCAGCAGATCGACCGGCCGGGCGGGCGCCTGCCCGATCAGCGCGAAAGCATCGCGGGGCTCGGCGGGAATGCCCGCCGACGTAGCGAAATCGTTGGCCGTGCCCATCGGCACCAGTGCCAGCGACGGCAGCGCGTCGGCCGGTTCTTCGCGATGGGCCAGGGTCTCGGCCACCGCACTGAGCGTGCCATCGCCGCCCGCCGCCACGATCACGTCCACGCCGTGGTCGATGGCCTCGGCCACGTAGCGCTCGGCGTCGCCCTCTTCCCAGGTCACCCGCACTTCCAGCTGCACGCCCTGCCCGCGCCAGTGGCCAACCGCACTGCGCAGGTCGTCATTGCCAGCGGATTTACCGTTGAGTATCAGGCGCCAGCGCGGAGTGGTCATGCAGGTGCTTCCAGTGGGGGTGGCACAGGCTATCAACGCGGCGTTTGCGGCCGGTGAATGCTGCTGGCAACCGTTCAGCCGAGCACAATGACGGCGACCTTCAGCGGCCGTTCTTCTGTGTACATGGGCTGGTCCGTATCGGTATTGGCTTCGCCGTCCGCATCGCTCTCCTCGAAGCAGAGGTATCGAGGGTTGTTCCAATCGCCTTCCACGATGGCCTGCACAACACTGCGGATATCCGTTGTCTCAACGTGGTGACAGCCAAATGGCAGATGCCCGTGCTCGGATGAAACCAGACTCAGGCGCAGCTGGCGCACCATCGCGTCGTGCCAGCAGTAGAAGGTCATTGGATGGCCCGCGACCTGTGAGGCCCGGCACGTGGCAACCCGCTTGATGAAGGCAACCACTGGCTGGACATCCAGGCTTACTTCCGCAGGTGGCGAAAACGCGCAGAGATTTCCACGCGCTTCCGTGTTGATGCAGTCCAGATCAATGACCAATTCATCTTCCGTCGCAAACCGAAACCAATTTTCAACAAGCGTAGCGACATCATTTTCCATCCGCGCATTCTAGTGCGCGTGCACCGTCCCCCGCATGGCCATTGGCGACACGCTGTCATGCGGGTGTCATGGCCGGTCCGGAAAATGGAAGGCCATAGCAGGGAAGACGGATGGAGGCAGGATCAGCCTCCCACGAATGCAGCAGGGCCGCGCCGGAGTTTGGCGCGGTCTTTTTTTTCTTCAGCCGTTGGCGAAATCGTGCAGCGCCTGGCCCTGCAGCCGGTACACGGTCCACTCGTCCTGCGGCTTCGCACCGGCAGCGGTATAGAACTCGATGGCCGGGGTATTCCAGTCCAGCACCGACCATTCGAAGCGACCGCAGCCCTCGGCCACGGCCAGGCGCGCGATGTACTTCAGCAGCGCCTTGCCGGCACCTGCCCCGCGCTTTTCCTGGCTGACGTACAGGTCTTCCAGGTAGATGCCCTTGCGGCCCAGCCAGGTAGAGTAGTTGTAGAAGTACACCGCATAGCCGATGGCCTCGCCGTCGGCTTCGCAGACCAGCGCGCGGGCGGTGGCGTCGGCGCCGAACAGGCTTTCGGCAATGCCGATCTCATCGGTCTGCACCGAATGCTCGGCCTTCTCGTAGATGGCCAGTTCGCGGATGAACTGCAGGATCAGGCCGGCATCGGCCACGGTGGCCGGGCGGATGTTCAACACGGCCGCCGTTACCATGGCTCAGCCCCTCGCTGCAGCGACATTCGCGCGCATCTGCGCGATCACGTCCTGGTAGCTGGTCTTGGCGTTGAAGATGGCAGAGCCGGCCACGAAGGTGTCGGCGCCGGCAGCGGCGATAGCGCCGATGTTGTCGGCCTTCACGCCACCGTCGATCTCCAGGCGGATGTCCTTGCCGCTGGCATCGATCTTCTGGCGGACCACGCGCAGCTTGTCCAGCGCCGAGGGAATGAAGGCCTGGCCGCCGAAGCCCGGGTTGACCGACATCAGCAGCACCAGGTCCAGGTCATCCAGCACCCAGTCCAGGATGTCCACCGGGGTGGCCGGGTTCAGCACCAGGCCCGGCTTGCAGCCCAGCGAACGGATCAGCTGGATGGTGCGGTGCGGGTGGCGGCTGGCCTCCGGGTGGAAGCTGATGTAGGTGGCACCGGCCTCGGCGAAGTCCGGGATGATGCGGTCCACCGGCTCGACCATCAGGTGCACGTCGATCGGCGCGGTGACGCCGTGCTTGCGCAGGGCCTGGCAGA
Source organism: Stenotrophomonas maltophilia (assembly GCA_002364755.1). Classification (GTDB taxonomy): domain Bacteria; phylum Pseudomonadota; class Gammaproteobacteria; order Xanthomonadales; family Xanthomonadaceae; genus Stenotrophomonas; species Stenotrophomonas maltophilia_AX. Next base: position 32,895 of record DEZI01000011.1, on the reverse strand, counting down.
CCATCGGGCCGATGGTCAGGTTGGGCACGTAATGGTTGTCCATCACGTCGAAGTGGACCCAGTCCGCACCGGCGGCCAGGACGTTGTCCACTTCCTCGCCCAGGCGGGCGAAATCGGCGGACAGGATGGACGGGGCGATGAGGCAGTTGGACATGGCCGGGGCCTTGGAGACGAGGGAAAGGGTCAGCGCTTGCGCAGCGTCTTGATGCGGTCGTAGGCGGCGTTGATCCGCCGCGACTTCTGCTCGGCCTGCTGCTGCAGCTCGGGGGCCGCGCCGCCGAGCTTGTCGGGGTGGTACTGGGAAATGAGCTTGCGGTAGGCCCGCTCGACCTCGGCGTCGGTGGCCTCGGAGGTCAACCCCAGCTCCCGGTACGGGTTTTCCTTGTTCAGGCGAAACCAGTCGCTGTCGAAGGCGTGGCCCAGCAGCAGGCCCACCACCGCCCCGAACAGCGGATTGGGCCGGAACAGCAGGGCCCCGGCGATGAATCCGAGCAGTTTTCCGTACCAGCGCATGGCGCCCCAGGGTCGACCGGCGAAATGGATGCTCATTTTACGTCACAGCGGGCCCGGACCGCTTTACACTAGGCCGCCCGCTGGTCAGCGGGCCCGCCGGGTCCGTTGGGCAGCCGTATCGACAACGCCCCAGGAGTGCCCGTGCCAACCACGCTGTTGCAATCCGATCTCCCCGGCCTGCCCTTGCGCCATCGCGGCAAGGTGCGTGATGTGTTCGATATCCCGCGCGAGCGGCTGCCTGCAGGGACCCCGCCGGGCGATTACCTGCTGATGGTGGCCACCGATCGCCTGTCGGCGTTCGACGTGGTCCTGCCCGACCCGATCCCGGGCAAGGGCGAGATGCTCTGCCAGGTGTCCAACTTCTGGTTCGCCAAGACCGCGCACCTGATGCCCAACCACCTGACCGGCATCGACGTGGCCAGCGTGCTGCCCGAGGGCGTCGACCCGGCCCTGTACGCCAAGCGCGCAGTGGTCACCCGCAAGCTGAAGCCGGTGCCGGTGGAGGCGATCGCCCGCGGTTACCTGATCGGCAGCGGCTGGAAGGACTACCAGCGCACCGGCAAGGTCAGCGGCATCGACCTGCCCGACGGCCTGCGCCAGGCCGAGCAGCTGCCCGAGCCGATCTTCACCCCATCCACCAAGGCCGCCGTCGGCGACCACGACGAGAACATCGATTTCGATGCGATGGTCAAGCAGGTGGGCGCGGACCTGGCCGAGCGCGTGCGCGATGCCACCCTGCGCATCTACAAGTTCGCGGCGGACTACGCCCGCGAGCGCGGCATCATCCTGGCCGATACCAAGTTCGAGTTCGGTACCGATGCCGATGGCCGCCTGTACATCATGGACGAGATGCTGACGCCGGATTCCTCGCGCTACTGGCCGGCCGACGAGTACGAAGTGGGCACCAGCCCGCCGAGCTACGACAAGCAGTTCGTGCGTGATTACCTGGAGACGCTGGACTGGGGCAAGACCGCCCCGGGCCCGAACATCCCGGCGGAAATCATCGAGCGCACCCGCGCGAAGTACGCCGAGGCGCTGCAGCGCCTGGCCGGGATCAGCATCGACTGATTGCCCCAGCGCCCCCTGCCGGAAGGTCGGGGGCGTTCTGCTTGGGGCGACCGCTGGCGGGATGCCGGCGGCCGGGAAGAGTCGACCGTTGGTCGACTGCTCTTCGTTCCGATCGCGCAAAACCCGCGCTGCGCGCGATAGTCGACCAACGGTCGACTCTACCCCGTCGGCCCTGCCGGTTCGGGATTACCGGTGGGCGTCCCGCACCGTCCGCTCCGGCCGGAGTATGCTGGCGACATGCAGACCACCACCCAGCTTGCGCGGCCGATCGACCGCTACTTCGCCAGCTATTCAGACGACCACCGCAATGTCATCAACCAGCGCATCCATGTGGTGGCGGTGCCGGCGATCCTGTGGTCGGTGGTGGCCCTGCTGTGGTGCGTGCCGCCGCTGATCACCTGGTTCCAGTACGGCATCTGGTCGGCCTTCGCGATGTTCAGCGCCTGGTGCTTCTACAACAAGCTGTCGCGCCCGCTGGGCATCGGCATGCTCATCCAGTTCTTCGTGTTCGGCTGCCTGTGCCGCCTGCTGGAGGCCGAGATCGGTCTGAACAGCCTGCGCTGGCTGGCGGTGGGCGTGTTCGTGGTGGCCTGGGTGGCGCAGTTCATCGGCCACACGTTCGAGGGCCGCAAGCCCAGCTTCCTGACCGACCTGACCTACCTGCTGATCGGCCCGGCCTGGGTGATGGCCAAGGCCTACCGCAAGCTCGACTGGCGCTACTGACCTTTCCTGCCGCGTCACTGTCCGTCGTTTCCTGAACGGACACGTCCCGTCACCCCTGCTGCACGAACGACCTGCCAGCCTGCGATGCACGGGCGGCACACGCCTGCCTGCGCGTCCGCCGTGAAAGCCACAGCCGTTGCCACGCGGGGGCGCGGGCCGCCATGCGCGGGCGTAGGGAGCCGATCCGGCAACGCCGGCGACCACACCCCGCAAGGCCCTGGAATGGACATGCCGCACCGCAAAAAAGATGAATAGCGCACGTTACATGCCGTTTGTGGCCGTTACATGGGTTTCGGCGACATTTGGCTGACTGTTAGACTCAATGACCTGCTCGTGAATCATGGATTCCCTGCATGCTCCCCAGCCTGCCCCTGCTGCTGGCCCTGCCGTTCCTGATGGCAGTGGCTGTTGCGGCCTTCCCCCGTAGTTCCCGCTCGACAGCCGCCTGGCTGGCGGCGCTGGCGCCGTTGGGCGGATTGGCCATCCTCGGCTGGCTGACCCCGGCCATCCTGGATGGGCAGGTGGTCCGCAGCCTGATGCCCTGGCTGCCGCAGATCGGGCTGGACTTCGCCCTGCGGCTGGACGGCCTGGCCTGGATGTTTGCCGGCATGGTGCTGGGCATCGGCGCGCTGGTGGTGCTGTACGCGCGTTACTACCTCAGCAGCCAGGACAACGCGCACCGCTTCTACTGCTACCTGCTGCTGTTCATGGGCGCCATGCTGGGCATGGTGATCTCCGGCAACCTGCTGCTGCTGATGGTGTTCTGGGAAATGACCAGCATCAGCTCGTTCCTGCTGATCGGCTTCTGGTCGCACCGCAAGGACGCCCGCGAGGGCGCGCGGATGGCGCTGGTGATCACCGGTGGCGGCGGCCTGGCCCTGCTCGGTGGCGTGCTGCTGATCGGCCGCATCGTCGGCAGCTTCGACCTGGACGTGGTGCTGGCCGCCGGCGACCAGATCCGCGCCAGCGCGCTCTACCCCTACGCCCTGTTCCTGGTGCTGGCCGGCATCTTCACCAAGAGCGCGCAGTTCCCGTTCCACTTCTGGCTGCCGCATGCGATGGCCGCGCCCACCCCGGTGTCGGCCTACCTGCATTCAGCCACCATGGTGAAGGCCGGCGTGTTCCTGCTGGCCCGCCTGCATCCGGCCCTGGCCGGCACCGACCTGTTCTTCTATACGGTCAGCGGCATCGGCGCGCTGACCCTGCTGATCGGCGCCTGGAACGCGATCTTCCAGCACGACCTGAAGGGCCTGCTGGCCTACTCGACCATTTCCCACCTGGGTCTGATCACCCTGCTGTTCGGCCTGTCCACGCCGATGGCGGTGGTCGCCGGCGTGTTCCACATCCTCAACCACGCCACCTTCAAGGCCTCGCTGTTCATGGCCGCCGGCATCATCGACCACGAGACCGGCACCCGTGACATGCGCAAGCTGGGTGGGCTGAGAAAGCTGATGCCCTTCACCAGCGCGCTGGCGATCATCGCCTCGCTGGCGATGGCCGGCATCCCGCTGCTCAACGGCTTCCTGTCCAAGGAAATGCTGTTTGCCGAGGCGTTGACCGCTGGCGGCCCGGGCACCATGCGCACCGCGGTGTCGATCGCCGCGCTGCTGGCCGGCGTGTTCGGCGTGGCTTACAGCCTGCGCTTCGTGCACGACACCTTCTTCGGCCCCGGCCCGCACGACCTGGACCGCGTGCCGCACGAGCCGCCGCGCTGGATGAAGGTGCCGGTGGAGATCCTGGTGGTGATCTGCGTGGCGGTGGGCATCGCCCCGGCGCTGACCGTGGCCCCGGTGCTGCATGCTGCGGCCGGGTCGATCCTCGGCGCTGCCATGCCCGAGTACAGCCTGTCGGTCTGGCACGGCTTCAACCTGCCGCTGGCGATGAGCGCGATCGGCGTGGTCGGCGGCGTGGCCCTGTATTTCGGCCTGCGCAGGCTGATCAACCTGCACGGCGTGCAGAACACCGCCACCGGCCGCAACGTCTTCCATGCCCAGCTGGACACGGTGTCCGCGCTGGCCATGCGCCTCACCAACGGCATCGCCAACGGCAGCCTGCAGCGCATGCTGCTGGGCCTGGTGCTGGTGGCCATCACCGTGGCCGCCGCGCCCTACATCGCCAACCCGGCTTCGCCCAACTGGACCAAGCCGCAGCCGATCCCGCTGCTGGGCTGGGCGCTGTGGCTGGTGATGATGGCCTGCGCCGTGGCCACCCTGCGCGTCTACAAGCAGCGCCTGCTGGCGGTGCTGCTGGTCGGCGGCGTCGGCCTGATGGTCTCGCTCACCTTCGTGTTCCTGTCTGCCCCGGACCTGGCCCTGACCCAGCTGCTGGTGGAGATGGTGACGCTGGTGCTGATGCTGCTGGGCATGAACTACCTGCCTGCCCAGTCCGGGCCGGAGCGGCCGCGCTGGCGCAAGCAGCGCGATGCGGTCATCGCGATCATCGCCGGTGCCGGCCTCGGCGCGCTGGCCTATAGCGCGATGACCCTGCCGCCCAACACCATGGCCGGCGAGATGCTCGCCCGCGCCCTGCCCGAGGCCTATGGGCAGAACGTGGTCAACGTGATCCTGGTCGACTTCCGCGGCTTCGATACCTTCGGTGAGATCACCGTGTTCGGCATCGCCGCGCTGGTGGTGCATGCCCTGCTGCGGCGCACGCGCATGGCCCCGGAGCAGATCATGCCGGGCCCGCCGATCAAGCTGCCGGCGCCGGCCGATCTGGCCCAGATCATGTTCCCGCTGACCCTGACGGTGTCGATCTTCCTGTTCCTGCGCGGCCACAACGCGCCCGGCGGCGGCTTCATCGCCGGCCTGGTGCTGGCGGTGCCGCTGCTGATCCAGTACGTGATCCAGGGCACCGCCTCGGTCGAATCGCGCTTCGGCTTCGACTACATCCGCTGCATCGGCATGGGCCTGCTGATCGCCCTGCTCAGCGGCAGCGCCTCGATGCTGTTCGGCGTGCCGTTCCTGACCAGCGGCCACCTCGACCTGCACCTGCCGCTGATCGGTGAAGTACCGCTGGCCAGCGCGATCGGCTTCGACATCGGCGTGTATCTGGTGGTGTTCGGCGGTGCCATGCTGATGCTGTCGATGATGGCCACCGTGAAGCCCTCGCGTACCCGCAGCGCGCGCAAGGGCGAGATCGACCTGCAACGCCGTTCGGCCCGCACCGGGGAGATGCACTGATGGAACTGGCCCTGGCCACCGCGATCGGCGTGCTGACCGCCATTGGCGTCTACCTGCTGCTGCGCGCGCGCAGCTTCGATGTGATCCTCGGCATGACCTTCCTGTCCTACGCCACCAACCTGCTGATCTTCGCCGGCGGCCGCGTAGTGCAGGGCAAGGCGCCGGTGCTGCAGGAAGGCCTGGAGAGCCACCTGGGCAACTACACCGATCCGCTGCCGCAGGCACTGGTGCTGACCGCCATCGTCATCGCGTTTGCGATGACCGCGGTGACCATCGTGCTGGCGATGCGCAGCCGCAGCGACAACCACAGCGACCACGTGGATGCGCACGAGCCGGATGAGGACGCACCGCCGCGTCGGGGCGAGGACCAGGCATGAATCATCTGGTGATCCTGCCGATCCTGGTTCCGCTCCTCGGCGCCGCGCTGTCCCTGTTCGTCGAACACCGCCGCTATGGCCCGAAGGTGCAGCGCAGCGTGGCCTGGACCGCAATGGCGGCGCTGGCCGTGGTGGTGGGGCTGCTGTTCGCGCAGACCGCCGGCGGTGACATCAACGTCTACCTGCTGGGTGACTGGCCCTCGCGGCTGGGCATCGCGCTGGTGGCCGACCGGCTGTCGGCGTGGATGCTGCTGACCACGTTGCTGCTGGCCATCCCCTGCCTGATGCATGCGTGCTCGGGCTGGGACCGGCGCGCACCGCACTTCCACGCGCTGTTCCAGTTCCAGCTGGTCGGCCTGAACGGTGCGTTCCTGACCGGCGACATCTTCAACCTGTTCGTGTTCTTCGAGGTGATGCTGATCGCCTCCTACGGCCTGCTGCTGAGCGGCGGCCGCGGCCTGCGCATGCGCATCGGCCTGCACTACGTGGTGTTCAACGTCACCGCCTCGACCCTGTTCCTGATCGCGCTGGGCCTGCTGTATGCCTCGCTGGGCTCGCTGAACATGGCCGAGCTGTCGCAGCGCATCGCCGAGGTGCCGGCCTCGCAGCTGACCCTGGTGAAGGCGACCATCGGCCTGTTGCTGCTGGTGTTCTGCGCGAAGGCCGCGCTGATGCCGCTGTACCTGTGGCTGCCTGAATCCTATGCGCGTGCACCGGCGGCGGTGGCGGCCCTGTTCGCGATCATGACCAAGGTCGGCCTGTACGCGGTGCTGCGCGTGCAGATGCTGTGGTTCGGCGAGGACGCCGGCGCGCTGGCCGGCTATGGCCGCGACTGGCTGCTGTGGGCCGGCGTGGCCACGCTGGTGCTGGGCGGCCTGGGCGCGCTGGCCGCGGCCCGCCTGCGCGTGCTGATCTCCTACCTGGTCATCGTCTCGGCGGCGACGCTGTTCATTGCTTTCGCGGTGGGCACGCCGAAGGTGCTGTCGGCCGGCCTCTACTACCTGCCGCACAGCAGCTTCGTGGCGGCCGCCCTGTTCCTCGTCGCCGACCTGATCCGCCGCCGCCGTGGCGGTGCCAGCGACCGCAAGGAAGTAGTGGCACCGATGCCGGGCAAGGAAACGCCGGCCGTGCTGTTCCTGATCGGCGCGGTGTCGGTGGCCGGCCTGCCGCCGCTGTCCGGCTTCCTGGCCAAGGCCGCGCTGCTGGCCGGCATGCCGGCGCAGTACACCGGCGCGGTGTGGACGGCGGTGCTGGTCAGCAGCCTGCTGGTCATCATGGGCCTGAGCCGCGGCGGCATCCGCCTGTTCTGGCGCGTGCCGACGCCGGACCCGGACGCGCCGCCGCCGCGCAAGGCACCGCTGCGCCGCATCGAGCTGTATGCCGCGTGCCTGCTGCTGGCCTACGGTGTCGGCATGGCCGTGGCCGCGGCGCCGCTGATGCGCCACACCGACGCCATCGCCGCCCAGCTGCTGCAGCCGGGCGACTACGTGCAGCAGTTGCGCGCGACCACGCCGGAGATCCGCCAGCCATGACCGCCAAACCTACCCTGCGTCGGCGCCTGTTTCCATCACCGCCGCTGAGCGTGATGGTGGTGGCCTTCTGGCTGCTGATGTCCGACAGCTTCACCCTCGGCCAGTTCCTGCTCGGGCTGTTGCTGGGGGTGGTGGTGCCGCTGTTCGCGGCGCGCCTGGACCGCGAGTTCGCCCGCATCGGCACGCTGCGGCCGGTGCCCAAGCTGCTGGTCGTCACCCTGTGGGACATCCTGATGTCCAACATCCGCGTGGCCATCCAGGTGCTCGGCCCGGAGCGCAACATCCACCCCGGCTTCATCTGGCTGCCGCTGGACATCGCCAACATCCACGGCATCGCCGCGCTGACCAGCATGATCACCCTGACCCCGGGCACCGTGTCGGCCGCGCTGAGCGATGACCGCAAGTACCTGCTGGTGCACGTGCTGCACCTGGAAGACCCGCAGGAACTGATCGACACGATCAAGCAACGTTACGAAGCCCCGTTGATGGAGATCTTCCCATGACTGGATTCCAGATCATCCAGACCACCCTGGTGGTGTGCATGCACGTGGTCGGCCTGGCCATGCTGCTGGGCACCTGGCGCCTGCTGCGCGGCCCCACCGTGCCGGACCGCATCCTTGCGCTGGACACGCTGTCGGTGACCGCCATTGCCGAGCTGATGCTGTTCGGCATGTACCTCAACTCGGCCATCTATTTCGAGGCCGCGCTGGTCATCGCCATGCTCGGCTTCGGCAGCACGGTGGTGCTGAGCAAGTTCGTGCTGCGCCGGGACATCGTCGAATGATCACCTTCATCCAGATCGCCCTGTCGGTGCTGCTGCTGTTCGGCTGCTTCTTCATCCTGGTCGGTGCACTGGGGCTGGTGAAGCTGTCGACGTTCTTCAAGCGCCTGCACGCGCCGACCAAGGCCAGCACGCTGGGCGTGGGCTGCGTACTGGCGTGCTCGGTCTGCTACCACATCTTCCTGGGCCAGGACCCGCAGCCGCGCGAGCTGCTGATCACCGTGTTCCTGTTCATCACCGCGCCGATCAGCGCACACATGATGGCCAAGGCCGCGCTGTCGCTGCTGATGGAAACCCGCCCTACCCTGCCCGGCAACGAGCGCGCGAAGGAAGAGCAGCTGCCGCCGCCGGAGCCGGCGCGGGAAGAGGACGCCCCCGCGCGTTGATGGTCGGTGCCGACCGTTGGTCGGCATGGCCCATCAGCCACGCATGGCGTGGATCTACAGGACCAGGGCGATCTCCAGCCCCAGCCACGCGACGAACGCGCCGAGCAGGATCGCGCCTTCGCCACGGCTGATCTTCAGGTCACCGCGCAGCATCGGGTACAGCGCCAGGGCGAAGGCCAGCAGCGCCGGCAGTTCCAGCCGCACGAACGACGCCGGCAGCACCAGCGGCTGCAGCAGGCCCATCGCGCCGATCACCAGCAGCAGGTTGATCACGCTGGAGCCCAGCACGTGGCCCAGCACCATGTCGCCGTGGCCACGCCGCGCGGCAGCGAGGGCCGCGGCCACTTCCGGCAGCGTGGTGCCGATGGCCACCGGCAGCAGGCCCACCAGCAGCGGGGTCCAGCCGAGCGCCGCGCCGAAATCCGCCGCAGCGCCCACCACCAGGCGCGCGCCCCAGTAGAGCGTCAGCGCGGCGATCAGCACGCGCAGCACGTTCAGCGGCAGGCTGGTGCGGCTCAGCGCGGATTCGGCGATGACCGCCTGCACCTCAGGCGCTTCCAGGCGCCCGCGACGCAGCAGCACGATCTGCACCAGCACGAAGCCCGCCACCAGCACGCCGGCTTCCCAGCGCTGCAGGCGACCATCCAGGCCGAACACGATCAGCAGCAGGCCGGCGGCCAGCAGCGACCACCACAGCACGCCCTGCAGACGCGCGCGCAGCAGCAGCGGCGCGGCGATGGCGGCCACCGCCAGGGTCAGGCCCAGATTGGCGATGCTGCTGCCGATGGCATTGCCCAAGGCCAGCTCCGGCTGGCCGACCCACAGCGCGCGCGCGTTGACCGCCAGTTCCGGCAGCGAGGTCGCAACGCCGAGCAGCAACAGGCCGGCGGTAAAGGCGCTGGCGCCGAAGCGCTGGGCGAGGCCGGCAACGGCCTTGACGATGGAATCCCCGCCCAGCGCCAGCAGCAGCAGGCCAAGCAGGAACCAGGCGATTGAAATGGCGATCATCGAGCACTCCCCAGCGGTCGTGGCGCGATTCTACGCGTGGCCCACCCTTGGCGGGTGAGCCACGGCCGCCGTGGTCAGCCGCAGCCTTCCACGTAATCCACCTGCGGGGTCTGGCCGACCCGCCAGCTGCCGACCTTGCCATCGGCGCCCAGCGCGAAATCGATGATGGCCGCGCCTTCCTGGGCCGGGCGCACGCGCAGATGCTGGGCCTTGTCGTCGTACTTGTCCGGGCCGACGTCGGCGCGTTCGGGATACAGCAGCTGCAGCTCGCCCAGGGTCATGCCGACCTTGCCGCCGCCCGGGGCGACGATGCCGGTGCTGCGCACGTCGTAGCGCACCAGCTTGCGGCCCTCGATCATCAGGCGCGGGTCCTCGGCATCCTGGGGGCGCAGGAAGTAGCAGCCGTCGTTGTTGTCATCGGCCGGCAGGGGCTTGCCTGCCGCGTCGGTGCCCAGGCCCTGCAGCGGCGTGCCGAAGCCACTGCGCACCTCGGCGATGGCCGCGCCCAGGCGGGCACCGCCGAAGCCATCCAGCCGCGCCGGGCTGTCACTGCGCGGATCGGCCGGCGAGGTGGTGGCCAGGTCGGCATCAGCCGGGGCGGTGGCGGTCGCCGTATCCTTGGCCGGGGCTGGGGCAGCCTCGGGGCTGTCGGGGCTGCGCGAACAGGCGGCCAGCGAGAGCAGCAACAGACCGGCAATCGGGAGGTGTTTCATGGCGCGGTTCCTTTGCACGAGATGGCTGCACGCTAGCGCAGCGCGCGTGCAGGCGCTGCATTGTCATCGCCGTTTCATGCCCCACGTTCAGGCTCGGCGTGCACCGACTTGGCTGTCCCTCCCATGCAACCGCGCAAGACCGACCTCGCCCGAACCGCGCTGCAGGCCCACCGCGCGCCGCTGGACATGCGCCAGCGTCGCCTGCTGATCCTGTGTGATGGCCAGCGCAGCATCGCCGACCTGACCGGCTTGATGGGCCAGGAAGCGCCTGCCATGGTGATCCAGCTGATCCAGTGCGGCTATCTGGAAACCGGCGCGCCCGCAGCGGCGAGTCCATCTGCACCGCCAGCGCCTGCCGCGCCCCGCCCTGCGCCGGCGGTGGCAGCCGCACCTGCGCCCGCCCCCGTGCCGACCCCCGCCACGGCCGCACCGGTCGAGCGCCGTCGCTCGCTGGTGGCCGCACGCATCTACCTGCTGGGCATCCTGGAGATGCAGCGCAATCCGATGGCGGCCGCCCTGTTCCGCGACCTGCAGCAGGCCCGCGCCGAAGGCGATGTGGTGACGGTGCTGCAGGCGGCGCTGCTGGCGCTGCCGGGCATGACCTCCGACGGTTACTGCGAGCGCGTGAGGCTGCGCCTGCTGGAAGCGCTGCCGATGGAGCATTGCGACGCCTTCGCGGCCACGGCCTAGCTTCGACCCGGTAGAGTCGACTGTTGGTCGACTATCGCGCGCAGCGCGGGGTTTCTCGTGCCCGATTGAAGAGCAGTCGACTAACAGTCGACTCTACCCCGCCTGCCCGGCCAGCCTCTGCTACGCCGAACGGAAATTGTTGCGCAGGCCGTTCCAGCACTGCTGGTAATCGCCCTGGCGATGGCTGGCGGCCACGGCCTGCGCGCTCGGGCGGATCACCGCGCGGGTCTCGAACATGAAGGCCATCGTGTCCTTGATGACATCGGCCTTGGACAGGTCGGCGTTGGAGGCCTTGTCGAAAGTCGGCGCATCCGGGCCATGGCCGCTCATGCAGTTGTGCAGCGACGCGCCGCCGGGCACGAAACCCTCGGCCTTGGCGTCGTAGGCACCGTGCACCAGGCCCATGAACTCGCTGGCGATGTTGCGGTGGAACCACGGCGGGCGGAACGTGTTCTGCGCCACCAGCCAGCGCGGCGGGAAGATGGCGAAATCCATGTTGCTGGTGCCCGGCGTGTCGCTGGGCGAATGCAGCACCAGGAAGATCGACGGGTCCGGATGGTCGTAGCTGATCGAGCCGATGGTGTTGAAGCGGCGCAGGTCGTAACGGTACGGCGCGTAGTTGCCGTGCCAGGCCACCACGTCCAGTGGCGAATGGTCGATGGGCGCGCGCCACAGGCGGCCCTCGAACTTGGCGATCAGTTCGAAATCGCCGTCCACATCCTCGAATGCGGCGTGCGGGGTTTCGAAGTCGCGCGGGTTGGCCAGGCCGTTGGCACCGATCGGGCCCAGGTCGGGCAGCTTCAGCAGCGCGCCGTAGTTCTCGCAGATGTAGCCGCGGCTGGGGCCGTCGGGCAGTTCGACGCGGAAGCGCAGGCCGCGCGGAATGACCGCGATCTGCTGCGGTTCGATCTCGATCACGCCCAGTTCGGTCAGCAGGCGCAGCGCACCCAGCTGCGGCACGATCAGCAGTTCGCCGTCGGCGTTGTAGAAGTAGCGGCCGACCATGTCCCGGTTGGCGGCGTACAGATGGATGCCTACGCCGGCATGCGCATCGGGCGCGCCGTTGCCGCCCATCGTGTACAGGCCTTCGACGAAGTCGGTCGGCAGTTCCGGCAGCGGCAGCGGGCTCCAGCGCATCTGGTTCGGTGACGCCGGCTGCGCGCCGAAATCACACTGCAGCTGCGACTGCGCGAACGGGGTGAATTCGCCGTGGGTTACCGCCGGGCGGATGCGGTACAGCCAGCTGCGGCGGTTGCTGCCGCGCGGCGCGGTGAACGCGGTGCCCGACAGCTGCTCGGCATACAGGCCGTGGGCCACCTTCTGCGGCGAGTTCTGCCCGACCGGCAGCGCGCCGGCGACGGCCTCGGTGGCGAATTCGTTGCCGAAACCGGACTGGTAGCCGCGGGCGGTGAGGGCGGTGGACATGGTGGCTCCTGGAACGCGATGCCGGAACGGAAAGCCGAGCATGGCTCGGCTCTACGGGTGAGCAGCCGCCGGGCGTGGCCCGGCGCTGCCGATGAACGTTACAGCACGCCGCGGCGGATCTGGTCGCGCTCGATGCTTTCGAACAGCGCGGTGAAGTTGCCTTCGCCGAAGCCTTCGTTGCCCTTGCGCTGGATGATCTCGAAGAAGATCGGGCCGATGCAGTTCTGGGTGAAGATCTGCAGCAGCTTGCGCTGGTGGGTTTCCGGATCGGCGTCGATCAGGATCTTGTTCTTCGCCAGGCGCGCCACGTCTTCACCGTGGTTCGGCACGCGCTGGTCGATCACATCGAAGTAGGTTTCCGGCGTGTCGAGGAAATCCACGCCCTGCGCGCGCATGGCTTCGACGGTCTCGTAGATGTTGTCGGTGAAGCAGGCAATGTGCTGGATGCCCTCGCCCTTGTACGCGTCCAGGTACTCGTTGATCTGGCTCTTCGGGTCGGACGATTCGTTCAGCGGGATGCGCACGATGCCGTCCGGCGCGGTCATCGCCTTGGACACCAGGCCGGTCTTCAGGCCCTTGATGTCGAAGTAGCGGATCTCGCGGAAGTTGAACAGGCGCTCGTAGTAATCCGACCACTGCTGCATGTTGCCGAAGTACAGGTTGTGGGTCAGGTGGTCGATGAAGGTCAGGCCGAAGCCGAACGGACGCAGGCCGGCGCCGTCGATCACCTCGTAGTCGCCATCGAAGACGCTGCCGGCGCTGCCGTAGCGGTCCACCAGGTACAGCATGCAATCGCCGATGCCCTTGATGACCGGGGCGTTGACGGCCTTGCTGTCCGGCTTGAAGGCGATGGCTTCGGCGCCGTTGCCCAGGGCGGTCTGGTAGACCTCCTGGCCCGGCTTCTTGAAGCGGATGGCGAAGCCGCAGGCGCACGGACCGTGCTTCTCGGCGAAGTCGGCGGCGAAGGAATCCGGGTCTTCGTTGACGAGGAAGTTGACGTCGCCCTGGCGATAGACGGTAATCGGACGCTGCTTGTGCTTGAGCACCGCGCTGAAGCCCATCTTGCGGAAGTACTCGTGCAGCTCCTGGCCACGGCCGGCCGGAGCGGCAAATTCGACGAACTCGAAGCCGTCGATGCCCATCGGGTTTTCGAAGGTGGTGACCTGCATGCCGGGGTTCGGGTGCGAGGCGGTCGGGACTGCGGTATTCATGGCGTGGCTCCGAATCGGTACCGCATCGGTACAAACCAGGTGCGGGCTAGGGTGGACCCGGCGAGAATGCAGGGTCCGGACATACCACTTATAGTTACACTTGAAACCACCAGCAAGGTGCACCGCAGCATGAGCCCAGCCGACCCCGCCTCCACCCGCGTGCGTGCCTCGCACGTCCTGCTCGACCTGGAACAGTTCCTGCCATATCGGCTGAGCGTGCTGTCCAACCGCGTGAGCGGCAACATCGCCAAGCTCTATGGTGACCGTTACGGCCTGGCCATTCCCGAATGGCGGGTGATCACCATCCTGGCGCTGTATCCGGGGTCGTCGGCCAGTGAGGTCTCCGACCGCACGGCGATGGACAAGGTGGCGGTCAGCCGGGCGGTGGCGCGCCTGCTGGAGCGCGGCTTTATCAAGCGTGAGACGCACGGCGACGACCGCCGGCGCTCGGTGCTCGCGCTGTCGGCGGCGGGTTTCGAGGTGTACGAGACGATCGCGCCGCTGGTGATCGAGATCACCCGCAAGCTGATGTCGGTGCTGAGCGAGGAAGAAGAGCAGGTGCTGGAGAAGCTGATCCTGCGGCTGGCCGGTGATGGCCTGGAGCGGATGGGCGAAGGCGTCTGAAGGGATTTTCCGGGGCCCTGCCCCGGACCCCGGTAGTGCCGGCCGCTGGCCGGCAACTTCAATGGCAACCGCTGGCTTCTTGGGGGAGGTGGGGTGGTGGCCAGTAGATCCACGCCATGCGTGGATGACGTTGCCTGCGATGCGCAGCGTGTCGCCGGCAACCCTGCGTGGGTGCGTCAGGCCTTGTTTGATGAGGTTGGGTGCACGCCGCCGGGTGTTCGCCGACGAACGGCCCCTGGGCTGGGCGCGTCAGTGGCTGTCGGCTTTGCCGCCTGATGTTTCGGAATCGGCCCGATAGCATCGTCTTGGACAGGTCGGGCCTATCCAACTGCTTCAATCGAGTGGTTTTGCCTATTGGACGAACGCTCCGGACGAGGCGAGGTTGGGCGCGCAGCGGAGCACCGCTGCCGGGGTTGAAAGCCCGTTGATCAGAGCTTGATTGCGTCGCACCGTCGTCGCCCTTCGGTGAGCGATGTGGGGATACGCCCCAAGCGCAATCGATGCGATCTCGCCTTTTCAACCACGAATCCAAGGAACGCCACCATGTCCCGATCCGCCCGCCGCAAGGTTCCGGCGCCCGCCGCCGCCTCAATCGATCATGAGGCCGACCTGCAGCGCATCGATGAGGCGCTGGCCACTGTGGAATCGATCGCCGATGTCTGGTTCGAGCACCATCGCCTTAAGCCCTGCCCGCCCGGGTTCCTGCTGTCGCTGAACCGGCTGCGCGATTTCACCAGCTTCGCCAAGGCCTATGCGACCGCGTTGCGGGTGGTGCGGGAGTAGAGCCACGCCATGCGTGGATGGCGGCGATGCCGGTGCCTGCGATGGGGTCAGAGCCCTTTCCTGCGGAAAGGGATCCGACCCCGGCACTCAGCTCAGGTGCTTGCGCCGGGCATGGACCCACGGCACGGCCAGCGCGGCAATGGCGCCGCCGGCAAAGCCCAGCGAGGCAGCAACCGTCGCAGCCTCGATCGCACCCGGCAGCGCCAGCGCGGCGGCCACCAGCAGCAGTGACGGCAGGCCGACAAAGGTGCCGAGGAAGAAGGTCCAGCGCGGCGACCAGGTGTTGAGCTGCAGCAGACTGACCGGCTGCCAGGTTTCGGCGGCGGCGTCTTCGGCAATCTTCGCCACGACCTTGCCGAGATCCACTTCCGGCACCAGCTTGCCCGGACGGGCGGCGGCGATGGCTTCGGCCACCGCTTCCACCGGCGGGAAGCTGGCCGGCCATGCCACGGGCGCGGCCACGCCATAGGCGGTCAGCAGCGGCACGCTCAGCCACGGCGCCACCAGCGGGCGCACCTTGCGCCGGCCGTACACGCACCAGATCTGCGCCTGACCATGCGCGGTCACGCTGTACAGGGCGAGGTCGCCCGGTGGCGGGTAGCCGAGCATGGTCACCCGTGCGGCCAGGCTTTCCTGGTCCATCGCGCGCAGGAAGCCAGGGCGGCTGCGCCCTTCCTGCATGAACGCGAGACCCAGCGCGCCGACCAGCCAGGCTTCGGCCACGTCCTTGCTGCCGGCCGTGGCGCGGTCATCCGCGGCCAGGTACCAGGCCAGCGATTTGGGTTCGGCCACGTCCTGCAGGCCCCAGCGGCTGTCGTCGCCCAGCACATGGCGCACCGGCAGTCGGGCCGGCGCGGTCTCGCCACGCTCACCGGTCTGCAGGAACGGCAGCACGCCCTGCACGAAGCTGGAAAGGTCGATCGCGCGCAGGCCATTGCCCTGCCACTCCGGTGGCAGCAGGCCGGCCAACTGGCCTTCGGCAGCCAGACGGTCCAGGCGGGCCTTCTGTTCGACCAGCTTCTGCACTGCGCCTTTCAGCACGACGTTGTCCGGCAGGGCGATCTGCGGCAGGCGGTGGCGCGGGGGTGCCAGCTCCACACCGCCCTCGCCGGTGCCTGCGTCATCCAGCAGGGCATCCTGCGGCGGCAGGCTCACCCCGTCGGGGGCGGCGTCGCTGGCCGCGGCGGGCTGGCGTTGGGCGTGGTCGCTGTGCATGGGCGCTCCGGTAGGGGCAGCCGACGATCCTGTCGACTGACGTCCTTGCCATTAGCGGCCGTGGGGTGGGTTTCTGTAGGTGCGGCAGTCGAGCGGCACGGCAGTCGAGCATGGCTCGACTCTACAAACGGCGGGTCAGCGCTGCGGCGCCCACTTCTTCAGGAACGCCATGAACTTGCTGCGGTTGTAGCCCTTGCCTTCGTTCTTGGCTTTTTCCAGTTCGCCGGTGAACTGCGACTGCAGCAGGGTGCCATCCGAATCGAGCACGAACAGGTGCGGGTAACCCTTCACCTGCGGGTACTGCGAAAGGAACGCCGCGTTCTCGTTCTCTTCGCTGTAGTTGACCTTCATCCACACGTAGTCGGCATCGCGCAAGCGGCGGATCTCCGCATCGCCTTCCACGAACTGGTCCATCAGGTGGCACCAGGGGCACCACTCGCCGCCCACGTCCAGGATGATGCGCTTGTTGCCGCGCTGGGCTTCGACCTTGGCCGTTTCCAGATCGGCGGCCGGATCGCGGGCCGGGTCGAAGCTGGCATTGAGCCCGGCGATGGCGGCGATGTCGGCCGCCGCCGGGGTGTTGCCCGAGGCCACCGGCGCGCTGGGGTCAGCGGCCGGTGGCTCGGTGGGACGGGTATCGAGCGGTTGCGTCGGTTCGGCAGGCGCGGGCGGCGGTTGCTGGGAACAGGCGCTGATCAGCGCCGCACACACCACGGCCACCACTGCCTTGCCGAACGTTGTACGCATGCCTGCTACCCTCAGTGTTTACTTGACGCCGTGCATCAGCTTGTTGATCAGCGGGGCGATCAGGAACAGCACCACGCCGGAGCCGATCAGGGCCCAGAAGCCGAAGGTATACCCCTTCAGGGCCGATTCGATCGTCATGCCGCCTTCACCGGACACCGCGCCGGCGAAGATGCCCGACAGGTTGTTGCCGATGCCGGTGGACAGGAACCAGCCACCCATGCCGAAGCCGACCAGGCGCACCGGAGCCAGCTTGGTCACCATCGACAGGCCGATCGGCGACAGGCACAGCTCGCCCACCGACTGGATGACGTAGACCATGAACAGGGTCCAGAACGGAATCTTGCCGTCCACGACCATCTGCGACAGGGCGAACATCAGCAGGGCGAAGGCGGCGCCGTTGAACAGCAGGCCCAGGCCGAACTTGCGCGGGATGGACGGATTGGCGCTGCCCATCTTGACCCAGATCCAGGCAATGATCGGCGCCAGGGTGATGATGGCCACCGAGTTGACCGACTGGAACCACGCGGTCGGGAAGGTCCAATCACCCATCTGGCGGTTGACGATGTTCTCGGCCAGGAAGGTGAAGGAGCTGCCGGCCTGTTCGAAGAACATCCAGAACATGACGTTGAAGGCGAAGATGATCAGCATGGCGATCACGCGGTCGCGCTGCACCTTGCCCTCGCGGATGCCTTCCACCAGCAGCAGGATGGCCAGGGCGGTGAACATCGCGCCCAGGATCCAGGCCAGCGCGGCAGCGCCGGTGGCCAGCAGGAAGTACGACACCGGAATGGCGACGACCGCGCCGACCAGCACCTTGATGATCGGGCCGATGCCTTCAGCACCGACCGGCGGCGCACCAATGCCCTTCAAGCCGGCGCGACCGATGTAGAACCACACCAGCGAGACCAGCATGCCCACGCCCGAGGCGATGAACACGACCTTGTAGGACGGCATCGCATCGGTACCGAAGACCTTGCGGGCCAGGTACTCGGTCAGCACCGGGGCGATCATCGCGCCGATGTTGATGCCCATGTAGAAGATGGTGAAGCCCGAGTCGCGGCGCTCATCCTTCAAGCCGTACAGCTTGCCGACCATGGTGGAGATGTTCGGCTTGAACAGACCGTTGCCGACGATGATCGTGGCCAGGCCGAGCTTGAAGATGTGCTCCTGCGGCAGCGAGATCATGAACAGGCCGGCGGCCATGATGATCGCGCCGGTCAGGATTGATCGCTGGTAGCCCAGCACCCGGTCGGCCACGTAGCCACCGAAGATCGCCGCGGCGTACACCAGGGCCAGGTAGGCACCGTAGATGCGGCTGGCGTCGCCTTCACCGGCAGCGCTGCCGTTGTAGAACTGCGCCACGATGTACAGCACCAAGGCCCAGCGGATGCCGTAGAACGCAAAGCGCTCCCAGAACTCGGTCATGAAAAGCATCCACAGCGGGCGCGGGTGGCCCATCGTGGTATTGAAGTCCGGCAGCGCCGGCTCTGGGGTGTTCGCAGTGGCGTTTAGGCTCATGCGGATTTCCTGGTTCGGTGGATGGACGGCACATCCGATGTGCGCTGGAGCAACGCGCGAGGATCACCGACTTCTGGCGTTCACGTCAAATACACGCCGTTTGAGGCAGGTCACGGCCTGCTCGCTGAACTTGCATCTGAAACGATCCAGCCCGTCGTCGGCGGCCTTGCTGAATGGGGCTCAGGCCAGGTCGGCCGGCGGCGCGACCTGCAGGCTGGTGCGCACCTGGAACAGCTCGGGGAAGAAGGTCAGCTCCAGCGCCTGTCGCAGGAAGCCTACTCCGGACGAACCGCCAGTACCGCGCTTGAAGCCGATCACCCGCATCACGGTGCGCATGTGGCGGAAGCGCCACAGCTGGAAGGCGGTTTCCAGGTCCACCAGGTCCTCGCACAGCGAGTACTCGCGCCAGTAGCGGTCGGTGTCCTGGTAGATGCGGGCGAACACCGGCTGCAGGCTGTCATCGGACACGTGCGGCTGGGTCCAGTCGCGGTCGCGGTAGAGGTCGGGGATATCGTGGCCGAAGCGCGCCAGGTACTTCAGGAATTCCTCGTACAGGCTCGGCGCTTCCAGTACGGTGCGCAGCTGCGCCTGGCCGTCCAGGTCGTGCTCGAACACCTGCAGCATCTGCGCGTTCTTGTTGCCCAGCAGGAATTCGATGTAGCGGTACTGCAGCGACTGGAAGCCCGAGGACGGGCCCAGCACGTCGCGGAAGCCCATGTACTCGGACGGGGTCAGCGTTTCCAGCACCGACCACTGCTCGGTCAGCTGGCGCAGCACCTGCTTGCTGCGCGCCAGCACCTTGCGGCACTGCCAGACTTCGTCGCGCTGCAGGAAGCCGATCGCCGCACGCAGTTCATGGCCCAGCAGCTTCAGCCACAGCTCCGAGGTCTGGTGCTGGATGATGAAGAGCATCTCGTCGTGGTGCGGCGGGTTGGACAGCGGCTGCTGCGCAGTCAGCAGCTGGTCCAGGCGCAGGTAGCCGCCGTAGGTCAGGCGCCCCTGCAGGTCGGTGTGGATGCCGGCTTCGAGATCGCGTTGGTTGTTGTCGACGGACATGGGCGGGACCAGATCAGGGGCGGCAAGGGTAGCGCGTTGCCTGCCGTGCGGGCAGCCGGGCGACCGTACCCGGGCGTGCGGTGGGCCTGTGGAACCGGCATTGCGCGTGGAACCGTTTGCGGCGTTGCGCCGGCAGTCAGCCAAAGGCGTATTCTGATGCTTTGCAACAACGACTGAATACGTTGTTGTTATTGGCCCCCGAGCCGTCGCGAGGGGTACAAAGGGGACTCCCCGTGTTGCGCCGCAGGAAGGCTATTTCGTACGCAATCCTTAACATGGCGATTCATATCATTTGTAACTTCTCTGTCGAAGGTGCAGTACGCAATGACGGTTGCCGCTGAGTTCAAGATCGAATACCTGCAGTACCTGGACGCGGACGGCAAGCTCGTCCGTGACGACCTGCCCGCCTCCCTGAAGGATCCGGCCGTCCTGGTGCCGCTGTTCAAGCAGATGCTGTACGTACGCACGTTCGACAGCAAATCCATCGCGCTGCAGCGCACCGGCAAGCTCGGCACCTATGCCGCCTGCCTGGGCCATGAAGCCGCACACGTCGGCATCGGCGCAGCGATGAAGGCCGGCGACGTGTTCGCGCCCAGCTACCGCGAATACGGTGCCATGTTCATGCGCGGCGTACGCCCGTACGACGTGCTGATGTACTGGGGCGGCGACGAGCGCGGCAACGACTACACCGGCAACGCGGTGAAGGACTTCCCGTTCTGCGTGCCGATCTCCACCCAGTGCCTGCACGCTGCCGGCGCTGCGCTGAAGTTCAAGCTCAACAACGAACCGCAGATCGCGGTGGCGGTGTGTGGCGATGGCGGCAGCTCGAAGACCGACTTCTATGCCGCGCTCAACTCGGCCGGTGCCTACAAGCTCCCGCTGATCCTGTGCATCGTCAACAACGGCTGGGCGATCTCGGTGCCGCGTTCGGCCCAGACCGGTGCCGAAACCCTTGCCCAGAAGGGCCTGGCCGGCGGCCTGCACTGCCTGCAGGTGGACGGCAACGATCTGATCGCCGTGCTCGCCGCGATGGAACAGGCCCGCGAACGCGGCCTGGCCGGCGAAGGCGGCACCGTGCTGGAACTGCTGACCTACCGCCTGTCCGACCACACCACCGCCGACGACGCGCGCCGTTACCGCGACGACGCCGAGGTGAAGGACGCCTGGACCCGTGAGCCCATGCTGCGCCTGCGCAAGTACCTCATCGCCAACGGCGTGTGGAGCGACGACGAAGAAAAGACCTGGGTCGAGCAGTGCGCGGCCAAGGTGGACGAGGAAGTGAACCAGTACCTCAACACCCCGGTGCAGCCGGTCGAGGCGATGTTCGACTACCTGTATGCCGATCCGCCGGCGGACCTGCTGGCCCAGCGCGCGGCCGCCATTGCCCTGGAGCAGCGCCATGGATGACATCAAAACGGGCGCATCCGCTTCCCAGGCCAATGCCGCCGACAGCGCCGCTGTCGCCGGTGGAGATATCGCAATGACCGCTACCCCCATCACCCTGATCGAAGCCATCACCCAGGCCTTGGCCTGGGAGCTGGAACACGACCCGTCGGTGCTGGTGCTGGGCGAGGACGTGGGCGTCAACGGTGGCGTGTTCCGCGCCACCGCCGGCCTGCAGCAGCGCTTCGGTTCGCAGCGCATCCTCGACACCCCGCTGGATGAAACCACCATCGCCGGCCTCACCGTCGGCCTGGCCGCACAGGGCATGAAGCCGGTGGCCGAAGCCCAGTTCGACGGCTTCGTCTACCCGATGGTCGACCACATCATCTGCCACGCCGCGCGCCTGCGTACCCGTACCCGTGGCCGCCTGCACTGCCCGATGGTGCTGCGCGTGCCGTGGGGCGGTGGCATCCGCGCGCCGGAACACCACAGCGAAGCCAACGAATCGATCTTCACCAACGTACCGGGCCTGCGCGTGGTGCTGCCGTCCAGCCCGCAGCGTGCCTACGGCCTGCTGCTGGCCGCCATGCGTGATCCCGACCCGGTGATCTACATGGAGCCCAAGCGCATCTACCGCCAGTACAAGGAAGTGGTCGTCAACGACGGCGAAGCCTTGCCGCTGGACGTGTGCTTCGTGCTGCGCGACGGCACCGACGTGACCCTGGTGGCCTGGGGCGCACAGGTGAAGGAAGCGCTGGAAGCAGCCGACAAGCTGGCCGGCGAAGGCATCAGTGCCGAAGTCATCGACGTGGCCACGCTGCGTCCGCTGGACTTCGCCACCATCGCCGAATCGGTGGCCAAGACCGGCCGCTGCGTGGTCGTGCAGGAAGCCCCGAAGACCGCCGGTTTCGGTGCCGAGATCGCCGCGCGCCTGGCCGAGGAATCCCTGTACGACCTGCTGGCCCCCGTCGAGCGCGTTACCGGCTACGACACCCACATTCCGCTGTTCCGCCTGGAAATGAAGTACCTGCCCAGCGTGGACCGGATCGTGACCGCGGCCAAGCGCGCGGTGGCGGCAGGCTGACATGCGGGCACGGCTCCTTGGGGCTTACCGCAGCCAGTATTCCAATCCACTCCGGTTCCGCACCGGCCAGATCGTCGAAGTCGGTGTACGTGACGAGGAATGGCCGGCGTTTGCCTGGGTACGCACCAACGATGGGCGCGCTGGATGGGCGCCCGTCGCCTGGCTGCAGCTGCTGGATGATGGTCGCGCCGAAGCCCTGCGCGACTACGACGCCCGCGAGCTGGATGTGGAAAACGGCGAGATGGTGAAGCTGCATCACGAACATGGTGGGTGGTGGTGGTCCGAGCGCGCGAATGGCGCGACGGGCTGGCTGCCGGCCCGCGAACTGGAACTGCTGGAAGAGAACTGCACATGAGCCAGACCAAGAATTTCAACCTGCCCGACCTGGGTGAAGGCCTGCCGGACGCGACCATCGTCGAGTGGTTCGTCAAGGAAGGCGACGTGATCAAGCTGGACGCGCCGCTGGTGTCGATGGAGACCGCCAAGGCCGTGGTGGAAGTGCCCTCGCCGGTGTCCGGCACGGTGCTGAAGCTGTCCGGGGCCGCCGGCGACATCATCCCGACCGGTGCCGTGCTGGCCACCTTCGCGGTCGACCCGAATCTGCCGCAGCGCGCCGATGGCCAGGACACCGGTCACAGCCACGGGCACGCCCCGGCGGCCCCGGCCGCACCGAACCCGCCGCCGCTGCCGGCCGCTGCCGCCCCGGTGGCTGCCGCAGCCGAAGAAAAGGCCGAGCGCGATGACGCTGGCACCGTGGTCGGCGCGATGCAGAGCTCCAATGCCGTGCACACCGAGCAGGCCCTGGCCGTCGGTGGCGTGAAGGCCGTTCCAGCCGTGCGTGCCACCGCGCGCAAGCTGGGCGTGGATCTGGCCCGCGTGCGTGCCACCGGCGCCGATGGCGCGGTGACCATGGCCGACGTCAAGCAGGCCGCGGCCGACGGCAGCGCCAAGCTGGGTGCTGCGCCGGCCCCGGTGGCTGCCGCTGCCCATGCCGCGCCGGCCCCGGTCCAGGTGGCCGCCCCGGTGCAGAGCGAAGCCCGTACCCCGCTGTCCGCTGCCGGCAAGCCGATGCGTACCCAGCCGCCGGGCGTGGTCGTCAAGGGCCAGCCGGAACCGCTGAAGGGCGTGCGCCGCAACATGGCACGCGTGATGGCCGACGCGCACAGCAAGGTCGTGCCGACCACGCTGAACGACGACGCCGACATCCACGCCTGGCTGCCGGGCAACGACGTCACCGCCCGCCTGGTGCGTGCGATCGTGGTCGCCGCACAGAAGGTGCCGGCGATGAACGCCTGGTTCGACGGTGAAGCGCTGACCCGCACCCTGCACGCGCAGGTGGACATCGGCATCGCCGTGGACACCGACGACGGCCTGTTCGTGCCGGCGCTGCGCAATGCCGACATGCTCGATGCCCGTGGCATCCGCGAAGGCGTCAACCGCCTGCGTGAGCAGGTGGAAGCGCGCTCGATCGCCGCCTCGGAACTGAGTGGCTACACCATCTCGCTGTCCAACTTCGGCATGTTCGCCGGCCGCTACGCGACCCCGGTCGTGGTGCCGCCGTGCGTGGCCATCATCGGTGCCGGCCGTGCCCGCCACCAGATGACCCCGGTGATGGGTGGCGTGGAAGCACACAAGGTCATCCCGCTGTCGGTGACCTTCGACCACCGTGCCGCCACCGGCGGTGAAGCGGCACGCTTCCTGCGCGCGATGATGGATGATCTGGCGCTGGCCAGCTGATCGACCACCTGATTGGTGGGTGCCAACCGTTGGTTGGCACATGATCTGAAAAACCGCCGGGCACTGCCCGGCGTTTTTTTATGGCTGCGCTGTAGCGGTCAATCGCGCGCGACCATGCCCTCGGCGCGGCTGTAGACACGCAGGCGGTGGCCATCGGGATCGACACCAACGAAGGTGTGGCCGAATTCCAGGGTCACCGGTGCCTGCGTGATCTGCACGCCGAGCGCGCGCCAGGCGTCATGCAGCTGCTGCACTTCAGCCGGATTGGCGGCCAGCATCGCCAGCTCGGCGGCACCTGCATCGGCGGTGACCGGCGGCAGCACGCCATCGCGCTGCCACAGGCCCAGGGCCGCGCCATCGCCGAGCAGGAACAGGGCGAAGCCGGGCGACTGTTCGATGGGCGGCGTGCCGAGGATGCCGCTGTAGAACGTGGCACTGGCGGCGACATCGCGCACGTACTGCAGCAGGGTGCTGGGCTTGAACATGGGAACCTCCGTTGTTGGGAGCGCCCATGGTGGTGCGGGCCTGCTGACAGATCCTGTCAGCAGCGTTGACGGCGCTGGCCTGCGCTTCTGCCTGGTAGAGTCGACTGTCAGTCGACTACTCCTGCGTGAAAATCCCGCGCTTCGCGCGATAGTCGACTAGCAGTCGACTCTACCCCCGGCGTTTCGTACGCCGCCGGTTCCGGGGAGCGCGCCCTTGCGGCTCACGGCCGATCCAGCCAATCCGGGGCGATGCCCTGCGCTTTCTGCCAGCGGCGCAGCAAGGTGCCGCGCGGCACGAGATAGTGCTCTTCCAGCGTGCGCACCCGCCGGATGCGGTCCAGGCGGAAATGGCGGAAATCCTCGCGGCCCTCGCACCACGCCGCCAGCACCACCACCTCATCGAAGTAGCCCAGCGCGAACGGCCAGACCACGCGCTCGGTGCGCTGCCCCTGCGCATCTTCATAGGCAAACTGCAGCCGCTGCTGCGCGCCCACGGCTTCGCGCACCGCCTGCAGCCGCGCCGCCGGCACCGTCGCTCCGGCCTTCGCGGGACCAATGCGCAGGCCGCTGTCGCGCAGCGCTTCGCGGCGTGCGGCCGGCAGTACATGGGCGATGCGTGCAAGGGCATCACGGGCGGCGTCGGCCAGCGCCGGCTCCGTGCGCGCGGCCACCCAGCGCAGGCCCAGCACCAGCGCATCGATCTCGGCCGGCGGCAGGGTCATCGGTGGCAGCACGTCGCCGGGTATCAACTGGTAACCGACGCCGGCCTCGCCGCGCAGGTCGGCACCCTGCGCGCGCAGGGTCTCGATGTCGCGGTACAGCGTGCGCAGGCTGATGCCCAGTGCGTCGGCGAGAGCCTGCCCGGCCACCGGCCGGCGGTGCCGGCGCAGCAGCTGCAGCAGCTGGGTCAGGCGCAGCGCACGCGACATCAGTCGGCCAGCGCGCCGGACGCCACCACATGCTCGCCCGGCGGCGGTGCCAGTGCGGCATCCACCAACGCCCTGGCAATGCGGCTGGCCGGATTGATCCGCCAGGCCCGCGGCAGCACCGGCCCGAGCACGCCCAGCACCTGCAGGGCGAAGCGCTCGCCGCGACGCTCCTGCTGCCGCTGCCCGCCAATCAGACCCGGCCGCACCAGGGTGAGCGAGGCGAAGCCCAGTGCGCGCAGGTCGCGCTCCAGCTCGCCCTTCACCCGGTTGTAGTAGATGGCCGAGCCCGCGTTGGCGCCGGCGGCGGAATTCAGCACGAAGGCGCGCGCGCCCTCGGTACGGGCCAGGCGGGCGAAGGCCAGCGGATAGTCGTGGTCGATGCGGTGGAAGGCCTCGCGGCTCCCCGCCTGGGCCATGGTGCTGCCCAGCGCGCAGATCACCGCATCCACCTGCGCCCAGTCCGGTGCATCGGGCAGGGCGTCGAACTGCAGCACCGGGGCATGCAGTTTCGGATGGCTCAGGGCCAGCGGGCGCCGGGTCGGGGCCACCACCGCGCGGCATAGCGGGTCATCCAGCAGCATCGGCAGGGCCAGCCCACCGACCAGGCCGGTCGCCCCCAGCAGCATCACGCGCATAACCACCTCCCCTGCGGCATCCTGTCGTCCATCGTAGCCGTTCAAGCCGTCGGCGGCCGCGCCGATATGCTGTCACCAGTCCCTGCCAGCCCCAGGATTTTTTCAATGACGGACCAGCCCGACCACCGCCCTGCCCCCGGTACCGCCCTGGGACCACCGGCGCACGTGCGCGCGGTGTCCGACGATGGCCGCGGTGACCGGGTGGTCCTGCGGGGCGGCACGGCCGTGGCGCTGCAGCGGCTGTTCGCCGGCGCCGATGCGCCCGAGCCGCTGCTGGCCGCCTTCGCCAATGGCATGGCCACCCTGCCCGGCGAGCTGGGCGACATGGGCGACCGCCTGCAGTCGGCGCAGGCCAGCGCCGACTGGCCGCGCTACGGTCGGGCGATGCGGCAGCTGATCGACAAGTACATCCGCACCATCGAGCAGCACTCGCCCGATGGTCAGCCCGACAGCCTGCGCCTGTCCGAACAGCTGCGCCTGCTGCTGGGTGGCGCGGTGGTGTCGCTGCTGCTGCACGATCCGGACCTTCGCGAGCAGGCCCAGGCGCTGGCCGGCAAGCTGCGGCAGTGGCAGCCCGGCGCACCGCTGGAGCCCATCGAACAGGGCGTGCGCGAGCTGGGCCACCAGGTGGGCGTGCGCGCGGAAAGCTGGCAGGAACAGCAGGCCCTGCTGCTGGAACTGTTCGCCTTGCTGCTGGAGAACGTCAGCGAGCTGCTGGATGACCGCAGCTGGCTGCAGGGCCAGATCGCCGCGGTACGCCAGCTGCTGGCCGGCCCGCTGGAAGCGGAGTCGGTCGAGCGCACGCGCGCCGAGCTGCGCGAGGTGATCTACAAGCAGGGGCTGCTGCGCCAGGGCATCGACGATTCCAAGGCGGCGATGCGCGGCCTGATGGGCGAGTTCATCGAACGCATGGACGGCATGGCCGCCAGCACCGGGGAATACCACGACCGCATCGGCACCTATGCGTTGCAGCTGCGCGAGGCACGCAGTATTGCCGACCTCAACCAGCTGCTGCAGGAAGTGATGCATGACACCGGCAAGGTGCAGCAGCAGGCCGCACAGGCGCGCGACCACCTGGCCAGTGCGCGGCAGGAAGTGGAACGCGCCGAGCGGCGCATCAGCGAACTGGAACAGGAACTGCGCGAGGCCGGCGACCTGGCCCGCATCGATCCGCTGACCCAGGCCCTGAACCGCCGCGGCCTGGACGAGATGCTGCAGCGTGAAATGGCCCGCGCCGCACGCAACAACACCGCGCTGGGCCTGGCGGTGATCGACCTGGATGACTTCCACCAGACCAACGATGCCCACGGCCATGCCGGTGGCGATGCGCTCCTGCAGCACCTGGTATCGACCTGCCGGCTGCTGCTGCGCGCCACCGATGGCGTCGCCCGCCTCGGCGGTGATGAGTTCGTGCTGGTACTGCCGGAAACCCCGGGCGCCGACAGTATGGCAACCGTGCAGCGCCTGCAGCGCTCACTGGCCCATCGCGTGCTGACCGTGCAGGACAAGCGCGTACCGGTGCACTTCAGTGCCGGCCTGGCGCAGTGGCAGCCCGGCGATGATGCCGAGGCCCTGCTGCGACGCGCCGATGAGGCGCTGTACGTGGCCAAGCGCCAGGGCAAGAACCGGGTGCAGGCGGGGTAATCCGCTCCGCCGGGCATGGCCCGGCGCTACCGGGCCAGTGATGGTAGCGCCGGGCCATGCCCGGCGACCGCTGTTATTTCCCGCGCAGCTTCTGGATGCCGCTCACCGCGGCCAGCACGATCGCACCGGCAACGATGCCGACCACCATGTTCGCTGCAGCACTGATCAGCCAGCCCCACTGCCCTTCGCCACCCAAGCCCTGCACGGCGTGGTGCAGCGCCGGCACGTTGTGCACGAGGATGCCGCCACCCACCAGGAACATGGCGATGGTGCCGGCCACCGACAGGAACTTCATCAGCCACGGCGCGGACACCACCAGGCCACGACCGAACGCGGCCACCACCCCGCCCTTGCGCGACAGGTACAGGCCCACGTCATCCAGCTTCACGATACCGGCCACCAGCCCGTAGACGAACACTGTCATCGCCACGGCCACCACGGCCAGCGTCACCAGCTGCTGGGTGAAGGCCACGGTGGCGACCACGCCCAGGGTCAGCACGATGATCTCGGCCGAGAGGATGAAGTCGGTGCGGATGGCACCCTTCACCTTGTCTTTTTCCCACGCCACCATGTCCACCTGCGCGTCGGCCAGCGCCTTGCGCCGCTCGGCCTGGTGCTCGGCGTCCTCATCGGCCGAATGCAGGAAGCGGTGCGCCAGCTTCTCCACGCCTTCAAAGCACAGGAATGCACCGCCGATCATCATCAGCGGCACGATCAGCGGCACGTTCCAGCCGCGGCTGTGCAGCCAGGCTTCCAGCGCGCTGATCGCCAGCGCCGCCGGCACCAGGATCACCTTGTTCACCAGCGAGCCCTTGGCCACCGCCCACACCACTGGCAGTTCGCGGTTGGCGTTGACGCCGGTCACCTGCTGCGCGTTCAGCGCCAGGTCGTCGCCCAGGACGCCGGCGGTTTTCTTCGCGGCGACCTTGGTGAGGATCGAGACGTCGTCGAGCAGGGTGGCGATATCGTCGAGCAGGGCAAACAGGCTGGCACCGGCCATGGTGGATCCAAAGAAGGGATGAGCGGATTCTGACTGATCCGGTGCCTGCTGCGGAAGCGGGTTCACTGTGTGCCTACTCCTCAGCAGGGACACTGGCAGGGCCCCCTTCTGCCGGGCATGTCCGTCGGGCGTGGCCCGGCGCTACCAGAGCAGCGCACCGCCCCGAGGAGTTCCGCTTGAGCAATCCGTCCACCGCCACGGCCAATCCCCCGCTGGTCAAGGGCATGAACCGGCGCAGCCAGATCCTGCGCCTGCTGATGCGCTATCGCCACTCGGGCGTTTTTTCCGGGATGAATCTGGAAGCCTCCGGCCCCCACGCCGATATCCCGGCCGACGGGAACCCTGACCAGTTTGTCAGCGATCTGGAGGCACTGGGGCCGACGTTCGTCAAGCTGGGGCAGATGCTTTCCACGCGCCCGGACATGATCCCGGCCGAGTTCGCCACGGCCCTGGAACGCATGCAGGAGAATGTGGCGCCCATCCCGGTCGAGCGCATCCACGCCGTCATCGAGCAGGAACTGGGCGCCGGGGTGAACAAGCTGTTTGCTTCGTTCGACCCTGAGCCGCTGGGCTGTGCCTCGATCGCTCAGGTTCACCGCGCGGTCCTGCATGACGGCCGACTGGTGGCGGTCAAGGTGCAGAAGCCGGAGGTCGCCGCGCAGCTGCGTTCGGACCTTGACGCGCTGCGCAGCTTCGCCCTGGCGGCCGACCATCTCACCCAGGTTGGCCGCCGCGTGCGCCTGCGCGACTGGCTCAACGAGTTTGGCAAGACGCTGATGCAGGAGCTGGACTACCGAACCGAGGCGGAGAATCTGGCCCGCTTCGGCCGCCACCTGTCGCCCTTCAAGCGCCTGTGGGTGCCCCAGCCGCTGTGGGATTACTGCAGCCAGCGTGTATTGACGATGGAACTGGTCAACGGCGTGCGCGTCGATGCAATCCCCGCCGTGCGGCGTACCGAGCAGCCGATGGACCCCCTGGCTGCCGCGCTGATCCGGGGCTATCTGGACCAGATCTTCGTGCATGGCGAGATCCATGCCGATCCGCATCCCGGCAACCTGCGGGTGACGCCCGATAGCCGGCTGGCGATCTTCGACCTGGGCATGGTCGCGCACATGCCGCCGCGCCTGCGCGAGCGCATGCTGAAGATCCTTTTTGCTGCAGTGGATGGACGGGGCGAGGAGGTGGCCGACGACCTGATCAGCATCAGCACGCGCCTGGAGTCCTTTGACGAGGAGCGCTACCTGCGTGAGACCGGGCAACTGATCGCCCGCTATGCGGCCAGCAGCAGCTTCACCGAGGGCAAGGTGGTGCTGGACATGGTGCGCATCGCCACCGCCTGCGGCCTGCGCACACCGCCGGAACTGAGCCTGCTGGGCAAGGCACTGCTGAACCTGGAGAGCGTGTGCCTGCTTCTGGCACCGGAACTGGACACCCGCCGCATCGTCGAACGACAGCTGCAGCACGTGATGCGCGCACGCCTGAAGAAGTCACTCTCAATGCCCAACCTGGCCAGCGAGGCGATGGAGCTGCAGCAGCTGCTGCGCGACGGGCCGCGCAAGCTGACCGACATCATGGCGTTGCTGGCCGAGAACCGCCTGCAGATGAAGGTGACCGGCCTGGAAGAATCCCGGTTGATGGAGAACCTGCAGAAGATCGCCAACCGCGTGGCAGCCGGCATCATCAGTGCAGCGCTGATCATGGCCGCCTCGTTGATGATGAAGATGGAGACCGGCTGGCACATCTTCGGCTATCCGGCCATCGCGCTGTTCCTGATGCTGATCGGTGTCGTGCTCGGATTGGGCATCGTGACCAGCGCCTTGCTGTTCGATCGGCGTGCACGTGCGCGTGAGGAACGCGGGCATCGTTGAAGAAGCGGGATATCGCGCCGTTTTTTAATGAAATCGCGTAGCGGCTTTCACGCTGGTTTTACCTGCTGCGCGCGATTTCACCTCATGTAACGAACAAACATTTCAGTCAGGTTCGTGCATGCACTATCGGGTCATCAGCCTGTCATGCATGTGTGCCTGAGGCAGCGCTGGTCGGATGGACACGCGTCGGTACGACGTCCATCACCACCTCCCGTCACTGCCGAAGCCGCTTATGCTCTGGATCCTGCTGCTGTCGCTGTTGCTGTTGGCCTGGCTGTTCCTCGCCTCGGATAAATGGGTGTGGTGGAAGGCGAGCACGTTCTCGCTGCTGCTGATCCTGCTCAGCACGTGGTGGTTGATCGACAAGCTCTCCGGCGATGGCCTGAATGCCGCAACGCTCTACCACCTGGGCGCCGACATGGAAGGCGCCGGCATCGCGGACTTCAAGGGCTATATCGCCGGCTACGTCGCGCTCGTGCTGGTGTCGCTGCTGCCGCTGTTCGCCACGCGGGTGAAGCGCTGGCGCCGTCCGGGTCGCGGTGGTGCATGGTTCGCCGGCTTCGCGGTAGTGTGGATCGTTACGATCATGATCAGCCCGCTGGCACGCGATGGCCAGCGCCTGTACCAGCAGCTGCGCCCAGTCGATTTCGCCCGCATTGCGCCGGAGTACCAGGTGCCGACGCAGCCGCTGCAGCGTCCGCGCAACATTGTCTGGATCTACGGCGAAAGCCTGGAACGCACCTACCTGGACGAGAACGTGTTCCCGGGCCTGATGCCCAACATCAACCACCTTGCCAGCCAGTCGCTGGACGTGCGCGGCCTGGCCTCGGCCGAAGGCAGTGGCTGGACCATCGCCGGGCTGGTGTCGTCGATGTGCGGCGTGCCGCTGACCACCTCTCAGGGCGATGAAAACAGCATGGATCGCATGGGCAGCTTCCTGCCCAAGGCCGTGTGCCTGGGCGACTACCTGAAGCAGCAGGGTTACACCAACCATTACCTGGGTGGCGCCAGCGGCCGCTTCGCCGGCAAGGGCCAGTTCCTGGCCAGCCACGGTTTTGATGAAGTGCACGACCTGGAGTGGTTCAAGAAGCAGAAGAAGATCGGCCGCGTGCATTACTCGCCGTGGGGCGTGCATGACGACGTGCTGCTGGACACCGCCTACCAGCGTTTCGAACAGCTCTCGCGCAAGGGCGAGCCGTTCATGCTGACCACGCTGACCATGGACACCCACCACCCGGCCGGCCATCTGCCGGTGGCGTGCAAGGGCCAGCGTTATGAAAGCAGGTACGGCAACATCAACATGCTCAACGCACTGAAGTGCAGCGACCGGCTGATCTCGCAGCTGGTGCAGCGCATCCAGGCCAGCCCCTATGGCAAGGACACGCTGATCGTGATCGCCTCGGACCATCTGGCGATGCCCAACGACCTCACCGACATCCTGACGAAGCAGAAGCGCGAGAACCTGCTGCTGTTCCTCGGCGATGGCATTGCCCCGCAGCAGCTGAAGGCCGACACCGGCACTACGCTGGATTCCGGTGCGACCCTGCTCAGCCTGCTGGACCCGCAGCTGAAGACGATGGGCTTCGGTCGATCGCTGATCGACACCCAGCGCGCGCCCAGCGCCAGCGTGGCCACCCAGCGCGATGGCGGTCGCGACTATCCGCAGTACCTGGCCTTCGCCCGCTCGCTGTGGCTGGGCGAGCCGACCCGCGAACTGAAGATCGACGGCGATGACCAGGTGGTGGTCGGCCTGCAGCACGTTCAGCCGCCGGTGCTGCTGGAGTACGACAAGGACTGGGCGCTGAAGTCGGTGTATCTGGAAAACACCTCGCGCCAGTTCGATGATGCCGACCCGGACAACACGCTGGCCTATGTGGATCGCTGCACGGCCTTCGAGGATGGCTCGGCCGACGGCGACTGGTGCGCACTGCTGGTGAACCGCGACAACGGCATCAAGCTGTTCCGCGATGACGACCTGCGTGGCGGCATCGCGGTGGATGCACCGCTGGAGTCGTTCCAGGGCCCACGCCCGAGCGTGCGCCAGGCGCACATGATCACCCAGAAGGGCCGCCGCACCCGTGCGGGCCAGTACATGCTGGAACTGGTGGCAAGCCAGCGCCCGGACCGCGGCTTCTGGATCGAGGCGGTGTCGTCGCAGCGCAAGGTGGTGCTGGCCCAGCAGTGGGTGCAGCCGGATGCGGACGGCAAGATCAACGTCTCGTTCGGGTTGGACCACGAGGTGGATGATCTGGAGATCCGGGCGTGGTTGAACCATGCCGAGAAGCTGGCGGTGGATACGTTTGCGCTGGTGCCGTCGCGCGCACGACCGCGGGGGTAAGGGTTTTTCTTCAGCAGGGCTTGCAGCCCTGCGCCTGCAGAAGCCGAAGCAGGATCAAGAGCGGGATTCCGTGGATGGCGGGGCACTGTGGGTGTGCGGGGACGCCGTAAATACGTCCATCTAGGCTTGGTCGCCGCTAGCTCGTGTGCGCTGTCCTGCGCACACGGCAAGGCCGGGGTCGGGCGTCCTGCCCAAGCCGCCCGAGGCATGCCTCGGGCCCGTGCGGCTCACACCCCGCAA
>DEZI01000030.1:111419-315808 GCA_002364755.1 Stenotrophomonas maltophilia | reverse complement strand
CGCCGCTCTTCCTGCCGGGGCCGCGCCCCCCAACGCTCAACACCCACCATGAGCAGCGGGAAACTGTCAGAGGCGGGGCACTGTGGGTTTGCGGGGTGTGCGCCACATGGGCCAGAGGCCTGCCTCGGGCGGGTTGGGCAGGACGCCCAACCCCGGTCTTGCCGTGTGCGCAGGACAGCGCACACGAGCAAGCTGCGACCAAGCCCCTATGGATGGGCTTACGGCGTCCCCCTCAACCGGACCCACCCCGCCAACCCACGGAATGCAGGCTTTGGCCGTTGCTTCTGCTGTTGCCGGCAAGCGGCCGGCACTACCGCGGGTGCAGGGCGCACCCCTGCCAAGCAATCATCAAAATTTGAACAGCACCGTTGCCGCATGCAGCAGCACGCCAATCAACCCACCCACCAGCGTGCCGTTGAATCGGATGAACTGCAGGTCGCGGCCGACGCTCAGTTCCAGCTGCTCGACCAGGTGCCGTTCGTCCCAGCCCTTCACCGTCTGCGCGATGTGCGTGGTCACCCCCTCGCGCAGGCGCTCGGTCAGGCGCTGCGCACCCTCCAGCAGATGCTGGTTGAGCGCACCGCGCAGCGCGGGGTCGCTCTGCAGCGTCGAACCCAGCGACGCCAGGCTGCGCTGCAGATGGCCGACCAGTGCCGAATCCTCGCGCTGCAGATCCGCGCGCAGGCTGGCGTGGATGCGCGCCCACAGCCCCTGCACGTACTCCTGCAGGGCCGGATGGTCGATCATTTCCTGCTTCAGCTGCTCGATGCGCTCGGCCAGCGCCGGGTCTTCGCGCAGGCGCTGCACGTAGTTGCCCAGCCAGGCCTCGTAATCCTGCCGCAACGGATGCTGCGGCTCGGCCAGGACCTGCTGCAGCTCCTCCAGCACCGCCCCCGCCAGCCGCTCGGCCAGGCTGTCGCCGATCTCGTCGATCGGCTTGATCCAGTTCACCGTGTTCGACAGCGTCGGCCACTCTCGCTGGATGTAGCGCACGATCAACTGCGAGGCGCGTTCCTTCACTTCCGGTTGTTCCAGCCAGCGGCCGAGCCGCTGCAGGCCCTCGTCCAGCACGCGCTGGTGGCGGCCATCGGCGGTCAGCAGGGCCAGCAGTTCGCCAGCGGTGGAGGCCGCGTTCCACTGTCGCAGCTGCTGCACGACGAAGCTGTGCAGCTGCCGGCGTACGGCACCTTCGTCGAAGAAATCCAGGGCCTGCAGCGCCCAGCCACGGGCCATGTCGGCCAGCATGCGCGAACGTGCCGGATCGGCCAGCCAGCTGCCGAGACGGCTGGCGGGGTCGAAGACCTGCAGCTTGGCCAGCAGCACGCCCGGCTCCAGAAACTGGTCGCGCACGAACAGGGCCAGGCTGTCGCCGATGCGTTCCTTGCTGCGCGGGATGATCGCCGTGTGCGGAATGGGCAGGCCCATCGGCCGCCGGAACAGCGCCACCACCGCGAACCAGTCGGCCAGCGCGCCGACGGCGGCAGCCTCGCAGAAGGCCGACACCCAGGCCCAGCCGCCGCGCTCGCCCTGCCAGTGGCTGACCGCGAACCCGGCCAGCATCAACAGCAGCAGGCCCAGGGCGATGGCTTTCAGGCGTCGCAGCTGCGCGCGACGTGGATCAATGGCAGACGTCATGGGGGGAGTCTACCTGCAGCACGGTGACGCTGATCTGTAGAGCCGAGCCCATGCTCGGCTGCTTTTGCCGCGGTGCACGGCAGCCGAGCATGGGCTCGGCTCTACAGGGGCGCGTCTTCCCATCGGTAGCGCCGGGCCATGCCCGGCGGCATGCTTACAGCCCGTCAAGCTGCTTGCGCAGCGCGGCCAGCTGCGCGCGAAGGGTATCGTTCTCGCGGGTCAGGGCGACCACACGGCGACGCAGCGCCGGGGCGTCCTCGCCCAGCTGCTCCAGTGCGGACAGCACTTCGGCATCGCGGCTGGCGACCTCGTCCTCGCTGGGCTCGTCGAAATCCATCTCGGCCGCTTCAGGCTTCGGTGCGCGCGGCTTGCGCTTGGATTCGCGCACGCGCTTGGCCGCCTGCTTCAGTTCATCCTTGCCACCGGCGGCGGCCGCGCGCTGCTCCTCTTCCGGCAGGTCGGCCACGGCCGCAGCCGCGCTGATCGAGATCACGCCGGCCTTCACCGCTTCCACCACCTCCGCCGCGGCCTGGGCGTGGATCCGCTCGATCATGCCGACCTGGCTGGTGCTCAGCTTGGCTTCGCGGGCCAGTTCGGCGCGGCTGACCTTCGGTGCCGGTTCCCACGGTGGGCTGTCTTCGCCTGTGTCGTCGGCCGGTTCGGCCGTACCGTCGCTCTCGCGCTGCAGCTGCGCCTGTTCCACCTGCTTGCGGGCAGACAGGATGTCGCGCTTGCGCAGGGCCAGCACGCCGCGCTGGAAGTCGGACACGCTGCGGCGGCCCAGGTGCTGCTCGATCATCCACAGGTGCACGTCTTCCATACTTTGGAAGCGGGTGTTCTGCACGGTGTTGAACGGCAGGCCGTGCTTCTGGCAGATGCCGAAGCGGTTGTGGCCGTCCACCAGCACATCACCCCACAGCACCAGTGCGTCGCGGCAGCCCTCGGCCAGGATGCTGCGCTCCAGCGCGTCATGTTCGTCCGCGGTCAGCGGGTCGATGTAGGCCTTCAGTTCTTCTTTGACGACGATGTCCATGGGCACGGCAACAGTCAGGAGCGGAACCGACCATTGTACCTGCTCCCCGCCGCCGTCCCGGCCTCAGGCGGTGGCCCGGATCATCTCGCCCAGGGTGCCGGTGATCTGGTCGATCTGCGTCCTGTCCACGATCAGCGGCGGCGACAGGGCGATGATGTCGCCGGTGCAGCGCACCAGCAGGCGGCCATCGTGGAAGCAGCGCCGGTAGACCTCGTAGCCGCGGGCGCCGGCGGCATCGCGGCGCGGCGCCAGCTCGACCGCGCCGACCAGGCCGAAGTTGCGGATGTCCACCACGTTCGGCAGCCCCTGCAGGGCATGCAGGCGCTCCTGCCAATACTCGCCCAGCTCGATGGCGCGCTCGAACAGGCGCTCCTCGGCGTGGATGTCCAGGGTGGCCAGGGCGGCCGCGCAGGCCAGCGGGTGGCCCGAATAGGTATAGCCATGGAACAGCTCGATGGCCTGCGCCGGGCCCTGCATGAAACTGGCATGCACCGCCTCGCCCACCAGCACCCCGCCCAGCGGTACCGCGCCGTTGCTGACGCCTTTGGCGAAGGTCAGCAGGTCCGGGATGATCCCGAAGCGCTGCGCGGCGAAGGGCATGCCGACCCGGCCGAAGCCGGTGATGACCTCGTCGAACACCAGCAGGATGCCGTGCTGGTCGCAGATCTCGCGCAGGCGCTGCAGGTAGCCGGGGGAGGGCAGGATCACACCCGCCGAGCCAGCCACAGGCTCGACGAACACGGCGGCGATCGTAGACGCATCGTGCAGCGCGATCAGGCGTTCCAGATCGTCGGCCAGTTCGGCGCCGTGGCGCGGCAGGCCCTTGCTGAACGCGTTGCGCTCCAGGTCCAGGGTGTGGCGCAGGAAGTCGACGCCGCCCAGCTGGAGGCCGAACTGCCGGCGGTTGTTGGGCAGGCCGCCGAGCGCCATGCCGCCGAAGCCGACCCCGTGGTACGCCTTTTCGCGGCTGATGAAGCGGGTGCGCTGGCCCTCGCCACGCAGGCGGTGGTGGGCCAGCACGATCTTCATCGCGGTATCCACCGCCTCCGAGCCGGAGCTGGTGAAGAACACGTGGTTGAGCCCGGCCGGTGCCAACGCGGCAAGCCGCTGGGCGAGGGCAAACGCGGGTGGCGAGCCCATCTGGAAGGCGGGCGAATAGTCGAGCGTGGCCGCCTGGTCGGCGATGGCCTGGACGATGCGCGGCCGCGCGTGACCTGCGTTGCAGCACCACAGGCCAGCGGCGCCATCGAGGATGCTGCGCCCGTCGATGTCCTCGTAGTGCATGCCCTCGGCACGCACCAGCATGCGGGGGGCGCCCTTGTACTGGCGGTTGGCGGTGAACGGCATCCAGTACGCGTCCAGTGAATCGGGACGCTGGGTGGCCTGCGCATGCGGGTCGATCGCGGGGTTCTTCATGCCGCCTCCGTCGGGTCCGATGCACCGACTGTAGCGCAGCCCCGTCATCGTGGCGGTAGCGGCGGCGGCAGAACCGGCGCATCACGGCCACGGCGGTATAAACGGGGCATTCGCTGCCTGGAGCCGGACATGGCTGACTTCCCCGACCGCACCCACTGGCAGGCTCTGGCCGGCCAGCTGGCCATCCCCGCACAGGCCTTCATCGATGGCCGCTACGTGGACGCGGCCAGCGGCGCCCGCTTCGACTGCATCAGCCCGATCGATGGTCGCGTGCTTGGCCAGGTGGCCGACTGCGATGCGCAGGACGTGGAGCGTGCGGTGGCAGGGGCGCGGCGCGCGTTCGAGGCCGGCCACTGGTCGCAGGCGAGCCCGGTGCACCGCAAGCGCGTGCTGCTGGCGTTGGCCGCCCTGGTGGAAAAACATGCCGACGAACTGGCCCTGCTGGAAACCCTGGACATGGGCAAGCCCG
This sequence comes from Stenotrophomonas maltophilia, assembly GCA_002364755.1. Classification (GTDB taxonomy): domain Bacteria; phylum Pseudomonadota; class Gammaproteobacteria; order Xanthomonadales; family Xanthomonadaceae; genus Stenotrophomonas; species Stenotrophomonas maltophilia_AX. The sequence goes on along the minus strand of DEZI01000030.1, from coordinate 311,255 downwards.
TGCGCGATGCGCGCCGCGTCGACCTGCCCGGCGTGGTGCGCTGCCTGAGCTGGACGGCCGAAGCGGTGGACAAGCTGTACGGCGATATCGCGCCGACTGGCCCGCACGAACTGGGCCTGGTCAGCCGCGAGCCGGCCGGTGTGGTGGCCGCGATCGTGCCGTGGAATTTCCCGCTGCTGATGGCCTGCTGGAAGATTGCGCCGGCGCTGGCGATGGGCAATTCGGTGGTGCTCAAGCCCTCGGAGCGCTCGCCGCTGAGTGCGCTGCGGCTAGCCGCGCTCGCCGCCGAAGCCGGACTGCCCGATGGCGTGCTGAACGTGCTGCCCGGGCAGGGCATGTACGTGGGCGAACCGCTGGCGCTGCACATGGATGTGGACGTGCTGGCGTTCACCGGCTCGACCGCCACCGGCGCCAGGCTGCTGCAGTACGCCGGCCGTTCCAACATGAAGCGGGTGTGGCTGGAATGTGGTGGCAAGAGCCCGCACCTGGTGTTCGCCGATGCGCCGGACCTGGATGCGGCGGCCAAGGGCGTGGCGCGGGGTATCTTCTTCAACCAGGGCGAGGTCTGCACGGCGGGCTCGCGGCTGCTGGTGGAACGCTCGATCCGTGACGATTTCGTGCATCAGGTGGTGGCGTATGGGCGGCGCATGCAGCCGCGCCATCCGCTGGAGGCCGATGCACCGATGGGTGCGCTGGTCGACGCCGCGCACGTGGACAAGGTACTGGCCGACATCGCGCGCGCCGAAGGCGACGGCGCGCGCCTGCTGCTGGGCGGTCAGCGCGCCGAGGTGGAAGCGGGCGGGTGCTATGTGCAGCCCACCGTGTTCGACCAGGTACGGCCAGAGCAGGCACTGGCGCGTGAGGAAGTGTTCGGGCCGGTGCTGGCCGTGCTGGCCTTTGATGGCGAAGCCGAGGCCGTGCGGCTGGCCAATGACAGCCGCTATGGGCTGGCGGCCGGACTGTGGACGCGCGACCTGGGGCGAGCGCATCGCGTGTCGCGGCAGGTGCGCGCGGGCAGTGTGTGGGTGAACGGCTGGGATGGCGGTGACATGAGCGCACCGTTTGGTGGTTACAAGCAGTCGGGCAATGGCCGCGACAAATCGCTGCATGCGTTCGACAAGTACAGCGAGATCAAGGCGACCTGGATCCAGCTGTAGCCCCGTGCCGCCGGGCATGGCCCGGCGCTACCGGGTTTCTGAGGAGCCGAGCCATGCTCGGCTGATCTTGATCTTCTGTAGAGCCGAGCCATGCTCGGCTGATCTTGATCCTCTGTAGAGCCTAGCCATGCTCGGCTGATCTTCGCGAAAGGCAGTCGGGCATGGCTGGACTCTACAAAACACCGCACTACCGGCATCTCCCGCTGACCTCCAGCACCGCGTCACGCAGCGCCTGCCGGTCCACTTCTTCCACCGCTCCCTGGAAATAGTCCATGTCCTGCTTCCCCAGCTGGCACGGGTCGACGATGTACCCCGGCGGCCACAGGCCGAGCAGCTGTGCCACGCCGTGCACGATCTGCTCGGGCGTCATCGTCCTGCGGATGCGGAAGTAGTTCCGCCGCGGCCCGAACACGGCATGCACCTCGCGGCGGCCGATCAATCGTGGTGCCACCCCCGCCGCCGTGATGCCATCACCGCCGTCGATGCTGCCGGCCGGCAGGCCCAGCACGAGGGGGGGCGGTGTCGGCGTACTGTCGCTTTCCACATCTGCCGGCGACTGCGATACAGGCGCAACCCGCCGCGAGGGGCGGGCACGCGTTGGTGCCGCCGGAACCGCAGCGGGCACGTCACGCGGCAAGGGCGGTTGCGGCGACGGCAGCCAGCGCAGGCTGATGCGTTCTTCGACCTCCAGCGCGGCACCCAGCCGTCCGCTCTGCCACAGCCACGGGCCCAGCAGGGCATGCAGCAGCACCACGACCAGCCAGGCCGCCGCGCGCGGCAGCTGCGGTGAATCGGACCAGCGCAACGCAACCACAGGGGCCATCGGCGAAGCATCCATGCAGGGACCGGTGGCGCAGCCTAACCAGTGTCCAGAAAAATTCCGTTGGCATCGGTGTCGGCTGAAACCATCGACCCGTCAGGCCGCCCGCGCGTGGCAGAATCGGTCGATCCACCTTCCACGCCTTGCCGATGTCCTCGATCACTGCTGCCGCTCCGCCCGTGAATTCCCCCAGTCGTGTCCTGCTGGCCAGCCTCATCGGCACCACCATCGAGTTCTTCGATTTCTACATCTACGCCACGGCGGCGGTGCTGGTGTTCCCGCATCTGTTCTTCCCGCAAAGCAGCGACCAGGCGGCCCTGCTGCAGTCGCTGGCGACCTTCGCGGTGGCCTTCATCGCACGTCCGGTGGGCTCGGCGGTGTTCGGCCACTTCGGCGACCGCATCGGCCGCAAGGCCACGCTGGTGGCGGCGCTGCTGACCATGGGCCTGTCCACCGTGGCCATCGGCCTGCTGCCCACGCATGCGCAGATCGGTCTGTGGGCGCCGGCGCTGCTGGCGCTGTGCCGCTTCGGCCAAGGCCTGGGGCTGGGCGGTGAATGGGGCGGGGCGGTGCTGCTGGCCACCGAGAACGCACCGCCAGGCAAGCGCGCCTGGTACGGCATGTTCCCGCAGCTGGGCGCGCCGCTGGGCTTCCTGCTGTCGGCCGGCATCTTCCTACTGCTGGGCCGCTGCCTGGGCCAGCAGGACTTCCTGCAATGGGGCTGGCGCATCCCGTTCGTGGCCAGCGCGCTGCTGGTCGGCCTGGGCCTGTGGGTGCGCCTGAACATCCACGAGACGCCTGATTTCCAGCAGGCGCTGGAACGCAAGGCGCCGGTGCGGCTGCCGATGTGGACCGTGCTGCGCGACCACTGGCTGCCGATGCTGCTGGGCACGCTCGGCGCGTTCGCCACCTTCGTGCTGTTCTACCTGATGACGGTGTTCAGCCTCGGCCACGGCACGTCCGTGCTGGGCTACAGCCGCGAACAGTTCCTGCTGATGCAGATGGGCGCGATGCTGTTCTTCGCGGCGGGCATCCCGCTGTCGGCGCGTTATGGCGACCGCTGGGGCACGCGCCGAACGATGGTGTTCGCCAGCCTGCTGATCCTCGGCTTCGGCGTGCTGTTCGCACCGCTGTTCCAGGCGGACAGCCCGTGGCTGGTGTTGACCTTCCTGTGCCTGGGCCTGTTCCTGATGGGCCTGACCTACGGCCCGTGCGGCACTTTCCTGGCCGAGATCTATCCGGTGGAAGTGCGCTACACCGGCGCATCGCTGTCGTTCAACCTGGCCGGCATCCTCGGTGCGGCACCGGCGCCGTACCTGGCCACGTGGCTGGCCGAGCGCTTTGGCCTGGTCGCGGTGGGTTACTACCTGTGCCTGACCGCGGTGGCGACGTTGTGCGCGCTGCTGGCCCTGCAGCGGCGCGCGCAGCTCAGCCAAAGAAACGCTTGAGCGTGCGGCCCAGCCAGCCACCGCTCTGGTGCTCGCGGGCGAACTGGTTGAGGTGCGCCTTGACCTGTTCCGCGTAGGCCTGGTCATCGCCGCGGATGTGGTTGAACAGCCAGCGTGAGAGCATCGTGCGCAGTTCGTCGGTCACGTCCTCACCCGCCTGGAAACGCAGGCGGTACTCGGCCACGCGCTTGATGAAGATCTCATGCACGCGCTTGTGCGCGGCGCAGAACGGATAGCCCGCTTCCTCCATCAGCTCTTCCTCGAATGCGAAGTGCGACATGGTGTAGTCCACCACTTCGTCGATCACTTCGGCCACCACCGCCGCCTGCAGCCCGGCCTGGGCCACATGCAGGTGGTTGAGCATGTCGACGATGCGGCGATGTTGCTGATCGATCACATCGATGCCGATGTTCAGATCGTCCTGCCAGACCAGTAGTGCCATCCCCGGCTCCCCTTCATGTTCATGTCGGGGCTGACTGTAGGATCGCCGCGCTCAGGCGGCGTTGATCTGGATCAAAGCGCGGCGGCCATCGCCGCTCCGCGCGGGCGCAGCGGGTTGGCCACGGTCGCGCAGCTGACGCGGTTGCGGCCGGCCGCCTTGGCCAGGTACAGCTGGCGATCGGCCTCGGAAATCAGCTTGTGCAGCGAGTCGCGCTGCGGGCGCAGGCAGCACAGGCCGATGCTGACGGTCATGCGCAGGATGGCGGTGCCGATGTCCACTTCCAGCGCGGCGATGCGCTGGCGCAGTTCCTCGAAGTAGACGATGGCTTCGTCCTGCTCCATCTCCGGCACCAGCAGGCAGAATTCCTCGCCGCCGAAGCGTGCGATCAGGTCCTGGCTGCGCGCGTGGTCGCCCACCGCGCGGGCCACCGCGCGCAGCGCATCGTCGCCGGCTTCGTGGCCATGGGTGTCGTTGATGTGCTTGAAGTGGTCGATGTCGATCATCGCCACCGCCACGCACTGGTCATGCAGCTGCAGCTGCGGCAGCTGGCGCTGGCTCTGTTCCAGGAAGCAGCGGCGGTTGGGCAGGCCGGTGAGGAAATCGCGGGTGGCCAGGTCCTGCAGGGTGCCGATCAGCTCCAGCTGGTCGACGTTCTGCGAGACACGGCAGAAGAACTCTTCGCGCGAAAAGGGTTTCCGCAGGAAGTCATTGGCGCCGTTCTTCAGGAAGCGCGGGATCAGGGAAGTGTCGGTGTTGCCGGAAATGCCAATCACCGCCACCTTGTCGCGCGAGCGCAGGGTGCGCAGGCGACGGGTGAATTCCACGCCCTGCATGCCGGGCATTTCCTGGTCGACCACGGCCAGGCGGATGGCCGGGTGCGCTTCGATCGCGGCCAGTCCTTCGGCTCCATCGGCGGCTTCGAACACTTCATGGCCGTACATGCGCAGCAGCGCCGCGGCGTAACCGCGGGCCGAGGGCGAGTCATCCACCACCAGTGCGGCGATGCGGCGGTTGCGTTCCAGCCGCTGCACCAACCACACCAGGTAATCGATGCTGCCGGGCGTGTTCTTCAGCACGTAGTCGATGATCTGCTGCTGCAGCACGCGCTTGCGCAGGTCTTCGTCGTACACGCTGCTGACCACCACAGTGGGCAGGTCGCGCTTGAGGAAGAACTCGACGACGGCGTCGCGGTCACCGTCGGCCAGCACCAGTCCGGTCAGCACCAGGAACCAGCCGCCATCGTCACTCAGCAGGCGATCGGCCTCGGCCAGGGTCGAGGCCACCACCACAGGCAGTTCCAGGCGCTGCTCGATCGCTTCCCGCAGCATTCCGGTGAACGCGCGGGAGTTTTCCACCAGCAGGATCCGCTGCGGAAGGGGGTCTGCCAGGTCGCCATCGACAACGACCTGCGGGAGGACGGGCATGGTGCGGAGGCTCACGTGAGGGAAGGGCGCTCGGGATGGATAGCGGCGGTTTCGTCAGGAACTTTAGCCGCGCCGTGTGACCGCAGCGGGATGGGACATGGCTGCGGTGGACCGGGACCGGTATGCTCGGTGCCGCTTGCCGGCCGTCCTGGCCGGGAGCCCTCGGAGTCCACGGGCACCGTCAGTGCCCGCGCCGATGCACAGCGGCTGTGCCAGGCGAACGCGGCAATGCCTGGCCGCCCATCACCATTCATTCCACAAGGAGGTTGCCCGTGCGTTTTTCCCTTATGCGTATTGCCATTGCAGCGGCTGCGCTGCTGTCCACGCCGATGATCGCCGCTGCCGCTTGCTGTCCCAGCGATGGCAATGGCATCCAGCTCGCCAGGAGTGGTCTGGGCGAGGCGCTGCCCGCCACGCTGAACCTGAGCCAGGATCCGTCCTGGCAGGTGTATGGCTTCCAGCGCGATGGCATCACCTATTTCCAGGTGAATGACCTGACCGGCCAGGTGAAGCTGATCGTCGGCACCCTCGACAACGTTTTCTGGACCCTGCCGGCGGGCAAGTCGCCGGCGAAGACCTCGTTGCCCTCGCAGCGCCTGGTGATTCCGGCCAATGCGCCGCGCCAGGTGGTGTACCGCCGCGCCGAGTTCTCGCTGGTGGTCTATGGCAAGGGCGCCGACGCGATCTGGTCGGTGGAGCTGCCGGGCGAAGGCCAGTAACGCTGATGCATGACCGGCCCTGCCGCGCGCAGGGCCGGTCGTTGCGGTGCTCAGTGCAGGCCGTGCGGCGCCAACCTTGCCGGCAGTGCACTGTCCTGCTCGGCATGCGCCGGTGGATCCAGCAGCAGCATCCGGATGCGGTTGCCGCGGAAGTCCACGCGTCCGCCGTAGGCAATGGGCCGCGCACTCAAGCGGCGTCGTGCCAAGGCCACGGTGTCCTCAGACAGGCTGCGGTAGCGGTCCAGCAGGCCGACGGTGACCACGATGCCGCGCTGTGTTCCGCGGCGGCCGCAGCGTGCGCGCACCTGGATCTGTCCGCGCTCACCGTCCAGAAGCAGCGAAACCGCCTCGGCCAGGGTGCGGTAGGTAGCCAGCTGCAGGCCAAGGTTCAACTGGCAGGGTTCGCCCTGCAGCTGGTGGCGACCGAGGCGATCGGTCGCATCCCAGGCCTTGTGGATGCCGCTGGCCTGCAGTGCCAGATACAGGCCCAGCTGCTCCAGCTCGGCGGGGTAGACCATGCTGGTCAGCTCGCGGAACTGCCGCGAATGGCTGGTCACGGTGCCCAGCAACCGTCGTGCGGGTTCGTGGTGGCCATGCAGCTTCAGCAGGTCGGCGGTCTCGCCCAGCGACGTCTCGATGTCATCGGCGATGCGCCGCAGTGCCAACGTGCGCTGGCGCAGGTCCATTTCATTGGCGATGTGCGCATTGCGGGAAAAATCGGCCGCCTGCCGCCCCGCCTGGTCCTGGTGCGCGTGGTGGTGGTAGTGCTGGCTGATGCGCGAGCCCAGCGCCAGCAGGGCGGTGCCGGCGACCGCGACGATCTGCAGGGTCATGAACGTGCGCTCGTCGAACGAGCCGGGCAGGCCACTGCTGGGCGTGCCCACGCTGATCAACATGTTCAGCAGCGGCACCGCGAGGGCCGCACCGCGCCATCCGTGCATGCAGGTCAGCACCACGGCGGGCAGGGCCATCAGCAGCTGCAGGCTGGTCTTGGCCGGGTCGGAGCTGGCGCCGGCCCAGATCGCCGCGCTGCCCAGCACCAGCAGGGCGGCCAGCGAGGCCAGGGTCGGCCACTGCCGCCAGCTGGACCAGTCATGTCCCGCGCTGCGCTGCGACCACAACAGGGCAAGCGGGACCACGGTGATGATGGCGATGTAGTCGCCCAGCATGTAGCGGATGGCGGTACCCAGGATCGGATCGGAGGGCGGGGTAGGCCACAGCAGATGGGCCAGACCCAGCTTCAGGACCGCGGTGGCCAGCGCCGCCCACGCGGCGATGGACAGGACCCAGACTTCGCCGAAGGTGGCCAGGCGCCGACGGTGCAGCGCCACCACCAGGGCCACGGCGGGTATCAGGCAGGCCGATGCCAGTACCACCCAAGGCAGCCCGTAGCGGTCGATCATCGGGTAGCGCATCTGCGCGAAGTAGGCGTACTCGCCCAGGATCAGATAGCCCCACAGGCGGGGCGGGCACAGCAGCAGTGCGGCTACGCGGATGCCGGCAGGCAGGTAGAACTGGTCCAGCGAAATCTGCCGGGTGGCCCAGCAGGCAAGCGCGTACAGCGCCGCCAGGGCAAGCCCCGCCGGGCGGATACGTACATCCAGGCGAATTCCATTCGTCCACCAGCTCAATCGCAAGCCTCCCATGCTGCTGCGCGCCAGCGCCCTTCAGGCTTCGCGCCTGGCCCCAGCCGGCGACAGTATCGGCTGCGGCGGACGCTTGCAATTGCCTGCAACGACCGTGCCACTCCGCCGCTGTCGCGCGGTATGCGAGGGCTCCGACCGAGTTCACATTTTCACGTCAGGGGGCTACCACAGCGCGTCGCGCAGCTTGTACCAGGACATCGCCGCCACCAGCAGCGGCGTGCGCAGCAGCCGGCCGCCGGGGAACGGCGCGTGCTGCAGTCGCTGGAACACGTCCAGCCGCGCGCTCTGGCCATCGATGGCCGCGGCGATCACATCGCCGGCCAGGCCGGCGGCAGCCACGCCGTGCCCGGAAAAACCCTGGGCGAAATACAGGTTGCCGTCCAGCCGGCCCCAGTGCGGGGCACGGTTGCGGGTGATGTCCACGTAGCCGCCCCAGACCTGTTCCACGGGGACGTGGGCCAGCTGCGGGAAGATTTGGTGCATGCGCCGCTGCATCAGCCCGCGTAGTCCCGGCGGCGGCAGCGCCGAGTAGCTGGCACGGCCGCCGAACAGCAGGCGGTGGTCATGGCTGAGACGGAAGTAGTCCAGCGCCCAGGCGGTGTCGGCCACCGCCATGTTGTTGCGGATCAGCTGCCGCGCACGCTCGGCGCCCAGTGGCGCGCTGGCGCCGATGTAAGTGCCGACCGGCATGATGCGGCGCTCCAGGTCTGGCAGCAGCCCCTGCAGCCAGGCATTGCCGGCCACCACCAGGTGCGCGGCACGCACACTGCCCTGCGCGGTCTGCAATGTGGCCTGCGCGCCACGCTGCACGCGGGTGACCGGCGAATTCTCGTGGATGACCACGCCGGCCACACGGGCGGCATCGGCCAGGCCGCGCGCATAGGCCAGCGGATGCAGGTGCGCACTGAGCGGATCGAACATCGCGGCGCGGTAGCGCGGGCTGTCCAGCTGCGCGTGCAGGACGTCGCGCTCCCACCACTGCATCGGATAGTCGTAATAGCGCTGCAGGTGCTCGCAGCCGGCGCGCAGGTCGCGTTCGTGGCGTGCACGGATCGCGACGCTGGCATGGCCCTCCACCCAGTGGCAGTCGATGCCGTGGCGCGCGATGCGCTGGCGCATCGACTGCACCGCCTCGCGCGACCAGTCGAACAGATGGCGGGCGTCGTCGCGGCCAAGCTGTCGTTCCAGCTCATCCACCTCGCAGCCGTAGCCCACCAGCGCCTGGCCGCCGTTGCGTCCGGACGCCCCCCAGCCGATGCGCTGCGCTTCCAGCAGCACCACGCGGTAGCCGCGCAGAGCCAGTTCCAGCGCGGCGGTCAGGCCGGTGTAACCGGCACCGAGCACTGCCACGTCGGCCTGCACATCACCGCGCAGCGGCGGCAGCGCAGCCGGTTCGGGCAGGCTGTCGGCGTACCAGCTGGGCGGGAAATCCTCGCTCACCGCTGGCCTCGCGGGCACGGGATGAAGGGGCAGGGCAGGGGCGGGCGATCATTGTTCACCAGCATAGTCTGGCCGATGCACGCAGCCGGGTGTGTGACGGCGACGACTTGCCGCCCGCGCGCCCCGGCGGTTACTTTGATGCCCAGGCCAAGGATGCCCACGCCAAGGAATTTTCCAATGCGCCGCCTGCCCTGGGTGGGCCTGCCCACCGACAGTATCGTGCTTGGCCATCACCGTTGCACGGTGGCCGGCGAGAAGTACGTGCGCGCGCTGGTCGACGCGGCCGAGGTCACCCCGCTGGTGCTGCCCAGCCTGCAGCCGGCACTGCCGGCTGACGACTGGCTGCAGGGCCTGGACGGCCTGCTGTTGACCGGCGCGGTCAGCAACATCGAGCCGCAGCACTATGAAGGGGGCCGCAGTTGGCCCGGCAACCTGCATGACCCCGCGCGTGATGCCAACGCCTTCGCCCTGCTGCAGGCCGCACTGGCGCTGGACCTGCCGGTGCTGGCGATCTGCCGCGGCTTCCAGGAATTGAACGTCGCCCTGGGCGGCACCCTGCATCCGCAGGTGCATGCGGTGCCGGGGCTGGCCGACCATCGCGAGGATCCGCAGGCAGCGGTCGAGGTGCAGTACGGCCCGGCGCATGCGGTCACCCTGGCTGGCAATGGCTGGCTCGCGCAGTGGCACGGCAGCGACCACGCACAGGTCAATTCGGTGCACGGGCAGGGCATCGGCCGGCTGGCCGATGGCCTGCAGTTGGAGGCATGGGCCGGCGATGGCCTGGTCGAAGCCGCACGCAGCCGCCACCATCGTTTCGTGCTCGGCGTACAGTGGCACCCGGAGTGGCGTGTCATGCAGGCGCCGTTCTATCACGCTATTTTCCGTGCTTTCGGCCAAGCTTGCCGGCAGTACCAACAGAACCAACTGGATTCCCGATGAGTTCCCGATCTCGCCCGCGCAAGACGGCCACGCCCCCCGCACCGCAGGAAAGCAGCCTGCTGCGCTGGCTCAAGGAGCGGCGCATCACCGAGGTCGAGTGCCTGGTGCCGGACATCACCGGCAACGCGCGCGGCAAGATCATCCCGGCCGACAAGTTCTCGCACGACTACGGCACGCGCCTGCCGGAAGGCATCTTCGCCACCACGGTCACCGGTGAATTCCCCGACGATTACTACGACCTGACCTCGCCGTCGGACTCGGACATGATGCTGCGGCCCGACCCGGACACCGTGCGCATGGTGCCGTGGGCGGCCGACGCCACCGCGCAGGTCATCCATGACTGCTACACCAAGACCGGCGAACCGCACGAACTGGCCCCGCGCAACGTGCTGCGCCGCGTGCTGGCCGCCTACGCCGAACTGGGCCTGCGCCCGGTGGTCGCACCGGAGCTGGAATTCTTCCTGGTGCAGAAGAACACCGACCCGGATTTCCCGCTGCTGCCGCCGGCCGGACGCTCCGGTCGCCCGGAAACGGCGCGGCAGTCGTACTCGATCGATGCGGTCAACGAATTCGATCCCATCCTCGACCTGATGTACGACTACGCCGATGCGATGAAGCTGGACGTGGACACGCTGATCCACGAATCCGGCGCGGCGCAGCTGGAAGTCAACTTCACTCACGCCGATGCGATGGACCTGGCCGACCAGGTGTTCCTGTTCAAGCGCACCATGCGCGAGGCGGCGATGCGCCACGGCGTGTACGCGACCTTCCTGGCCAAGCCGATGGAGAACGAACCGGGCAGCGCCATGCACATCCACCAGAGCCTGGTGCGGGTGAGCGACGGCAGCAACGTGTTCACCGGCGAGACCCATGGCGAGGGCGAGTTCAGCCCGGTATTCGGCCATTACCTGGGCGGCCTGCAGAAGTACGTGCCGCAGGCGATGGCCTTCTTCGCGCCGAACGTCAATTCCTACCGGCGACTGGTGTTCGGCGAGGTCTCGCCGAGCAACGTGCATTGGGGCTATGACAACCGCACCTGCGGCCTGCGCGTGCCGCTGGACACGCCGGAGAACATGCGGGTGGAAAGCCGCTTCGCCGGTTCCGATGCCAACCCGTACCTGGCGATGGCCGCGACCCTGGCCTGCGGCCTGCTCGGCATCCGCGAGCGGCTGGCCCCGGACGCGCCAGTGACCGGCAGCGCCAAGGAGCTGGGCTACAACCTGCCGCGCTCGCTGGGCGAGGCGCTGGACGGGCTGGAACAGTGCGCCGAACTGCAGGCCCTGCTGGGCGAACGCTTCTGCCGGGCTTACATCTCGGTCAAGCGCAAGGAATACGAGACCTTTTTCCGCGTCATCAGCTCCTGGGAGCGCGAGTTCCTGCTGTTGAACGTGTGAAGGCCCGCAATTGATGAATGAGCCGCCGGGGGGTAGGCTGGCACCCGTCGCCGGCCCTGCCGGCCTCGCCCCATTCCGCATTCTGGAGCACCGATGAAGCTGCGTATCCTCACGCTCGGCCTGGCCTCCGCCATGCTTGCCGCCTGTGGCGGTGGCAACGGCGGCGCGCAGGACAGCCAGGTCCTGAACGTCTACAACTACAGCGATTACATCGCCGAGGACACCATTCCGACCTTCGAGAAGGAGAGCGGGATCAAGGTGACCTACGATGTGTTCGACAGTGACGAGATGGTCGAGACCAAGCTGCTGGCCGGCAACAGCGGCTACGACGTGGTGGTGCCGACGCTGAACTTCTTTGGCCGCCAGATCCAGGCCGGTGTGTTCCTGCCGCTGGACAAGAGCAAGATCCCGAACCTGGCCAACCTGGATCCGTCGGTGATGAAGCGCATCGCCACCCAGGACCCGGACAACAAGTACGGCGTGCCCTACATGATCGGCACCACCGGCATCGGCTACAACGTGGACATGCTGAAGGAACGTCTCGGCGGCAGCGCCGACATCGCCAACAGCTGGGACCTGGTGTTCAAGCCGGAAAACATCGCGAAGATGAAGGACTGCGGCGTGACCATCCTGGACACGCCGGCCGACATGATCCCGATCGCCCTGCATTACCTGGGCCTGGACCCGCACAGCGGCGACCCGGCCGAGCTGCAGAAGGCCGCCGACCTGCTGAAGTCGATCCGCCCATACGTGCAGAACTTCCACTCCTCGCAGTACGTGGGTTCGCTGGCCAACGGCGGCACCTGCCTGGTGGTGGGCTGGTCGGGTGACATCATCCAGGCCCGCGACCGCGCCGAGGAAGCCAGCAATGGCGTCCACGTGGCCTACTCCATCCCGAAGGAAGGCGCACCGCAGTGGTTCGACATGCTGGCGATCCCCAAGGACGCCAAGCACCCGGAAGCGGCCTACAAGTTCATCAACTACCTGCTGGAACCGAAGGTCGCCGCGGCCAACACCAACTTCATCCACTACGCCAACCCGGTGCCGACCGCGACCCCGCTGGTGGATGAAGCGATCCGCACCGACCCGACCATCTACCCGCCGGCCGACGTCGCCGAGAAGATGTTCACCTACTCGATCAACACCCCGGAAACCGACAAGCTCTACACCCGCCTGTGGACCGAAGTGAAGACCGGCAGGTAGGTGCCGACCGTTGGTCGGCACGCTTTCTGTGAGGGCCGACCAACGGTCAACCTCCACCAGGCAGAAAAACGGAGGCCAACGGCCTCCGTTTTTCTTTGCTTCTGCTCCTGCCCTGCACCCTGCCAACCGGGAACTCATCACCGGCACGCGACAAACGCTTTCACCTCACCTCCTCACTCCTTCCCCTACCGTCCCGTATGGCACCGACCACCGCCGCGACGAGACAATGACCGACCAACCCCAGCGCACCGACGCGCCCACCGAAGAAGACGCCTCCATTAAAGAGGACAAGCCTTCGCCGTTGAAGAACCCCAAGGTCCGCTGGACCCTGGCCTTCATCGGCGCCGTCGTGGTCATCGCCCTGGTCGCCTGGCTCATCTACCACCTGCTGGTCGGCCGCTACCTGCAGGACACAAACAACGCCTACCTGCAGGCCGACGCCGTCGCCGTCGCCCCACGCATCAACGGCTACGTCACCGAAGTGCTGGTGCAGGACAACCAATGGGTCAAGGCCGGCGAACCGCTGCTGCGCATCGACCCGCGCACCTACCGCGCGACCCTGGACCAGGCCGAAGCGGTGATCGCCGTGCGCGAAGCCGACATCGCCGCCGCCGCCGCCGGCGTGCAGGGCCAGCAGTCCAGCCTGCTGCAGGCGCGCACGCAGCTCACCGCGGCCACCGCCTCGCTGCGCTTCGGCAAGGCCGAGCTGGCCCGCTTCACCCCGCTCGCCGCCAGCGGCGCCGACACCCACGAACACGTGGAAAGCCTGCGCCACGATGTCGAACGCGCGCAGGCCCAGTACGATGCGGCGAAGGCGCAGATCCAGGGCGCGCAGAGCCAGATCGAGGCCAGCCAGGCACAGCTGGAACAGGCCAATGCCGGCCTGAAGCAGGCCCAGGCTGACGCCGCGCAGGCCCGTGTCGCCTTCGAGGACACCGAGCTGCGCGCGCGCATCGACGGCCGTGTCGGCAACAAGACCGTGCAGGTCGGTCAGTTCGTCGCCGCCGGTACCCGCACCATGACCATCGTGCCGGTCGAATCGCTGTACCTCAGCGCCAACTTCAAGGAAACCCAGGTCGGCCTGATGCGCGCCGGACAGCCGGCCGAGATCAAGGTCGACGCGCTGCCGGGCACCACCCTGCAGGGCACGGTGGAAAGCATCTCGCCCGGCACCGGCTCGCAGTTCGCGCTGCTGCCGCCGCAGAACGCCACCGGCAACTTCACCAAGGTCGTGCAGCGCGTGCCGGTACGCATCCGCGTGGATGCCGGTGCCGAGGCGCGCAAGGTGCTGGTGCCGGGCATGTCGGTGGAAGTGACCGTCGATACGCGCAATGCCAAGGATGCGCGCGAGCGCACGAAAGACGAGGCCGAGGCCACGGCCGCACCGGCGCGATGAACGCCACCACCGCCCCTGCAGCGCCCGCCGCCAACGGCAAGGCCGATGCCGGCGCGTGGCTGGCCGTGGCGGCCGGCACCATCGGTTCGTTCATGGCCACGCTGGACATCTCCATCGTCAACGCGGCGCTGCCGACCATCCAGGGCGAGGTCGGCGCCAGCGGCACCGAAGGCACCTGGATCTCCACCGCCTTCCTGGTCTCGGAAATCGTGATGATTCCGCTGACCGGCTGGTTCGTGCGTACGCTGGGCCTGCGCACCTTCCTGCTGATCTGCGCCACGCTGTTCACTGCGTTCTCGGTGATGTGCGGCCTGGCCGATTCGCTGCCGATGATGATCGCCGGCCGGGTAGGGCAGGGCTTTGCCGGCGGCGCGCTGATTCCCACCGCGCTGACCATCGTCGGCACGCGGCTGCCACCGAAGCAGCAGCCGCTGGGCACCGCGCTGTTCGGCATGACCGTCATCCTCGGCCCGGTGATCGGCCCGCTGCTGGGTGGCTGGCTGACCGAGAACGTCAGCTGGCACTACGCGTTCTTCATCAACGTGCCGATCTGCGCAGGCCTGGTTGCCTTGCTGCTGCTCGGCCTGCCGCATGAGAAATCGAACTGGGGCGGGCTGCTGCGCGCGGACTGGCTGGGCATCATCGGCATGACCGCCGGCCTGTCCGCGCTGACCGTGGTACTGGAAGACGGCCAGCGCGAGCGCTGGTTCGAATCGACGATGATCGTGGTGCTCAGCCTCGTCTCGCTGCTGGGGTTTGCCCTGCTCGCGCTTTCGCAGTTCACCAGCAAGGCGCCGGTCATCCGCCTCAACATCCTGTTCCAGCGCAGTTTCGGCGCGGTGTTCGTGATGGTGATGGCGGTGGGCATGATCCTGTTCGGGGTCATGTACATGATCCCGCAGTTCCTGGCGATCATCGCCGGCTACAACACCGAGCAGGCCGGCTACGTGCTGCTGCTGGCCGGCCTGCCGACCATCCTGCTGATGCCGTTGATGCCGAAGATGCTGGAAACGGTGGACGTGCGCATCATGGTGTTCGGCGGCATGCTGTGCTTCGCCGCCGCCTGCTTCGTCAACCTCGGGCTGACCCCGGACAGCATCGGCCCGCACTTCGTCATCGGCCAGCTGCTGCAGGGCTGCGGCCTGGCGCTGGCGATGATGGCGCTGAACCAGGCGGCCATCACCTCGGTGCCGCGCGAATACACCAGCGATGCCTCGGGCCTGTTCAACGCCGCGCGCAACCTTGGCGGCTCGATCGGCCTGGCCATCATTTCCACGTTCCAGGAACGCCGCGCCACCCTGCACATCGATGCGATCGGCAGCAGCGTCACCGCCAATTCGACCATCGCCCAGGACGCGCTGCACGCCTATGGCCAGCAGCTGGGCGATGCCACGCAGGCGATGGCGGTGCTGGCGCAGACGGTGCAGATGCAGGCGATGGTGATGGCCTACAACGACCTGTTCTGGATCTTCGGCCTGATCGTGGTGGCGACCCTGCCGCTGGTGTTCCTGCTCAAGCCCCTGCCCAAGGGCGTTCCATTGGCGATGCACTGATGACTTTGACGACCTTCACCACCTCCCTTCGCCCGCACCGCCTGTGGCCGGCCACGCTGCCGCTGCTGCTGGCCGGCTGCATGCTGGGCCCGGATTACGTGAAGCCGGACGTGGCCACCGGCGCCACCGCGCAGGCACGGCTGCCGCGTGCCGCGCAGGCCGACGTGCAGCCGGCCACGCCGCCCAGCCAGTGGTGGCGCGCGCTGAATGATCCGCTGCTGGACCAGCTGGTGGACGAGGCACTGCGCAACAGCCCCAACCTGCGTGCCGCCCAGGCCAAGCTGCTGGCGTCGCGCGCGCTGCAGCGCCAGCGACGCGCCGAACAGCTGCCCAGCGTGGGTGCCGTCGCCGGCTATGCGAACGTCAAGGCGCCCGATGCGCTTGAAAACAGCGTGCGTGGCCTCGGCGAGAACATCGCCGGGGTGGCCGAGGCCAACGGTCGCCCGCAGGAGGCGGCGCAGCTGCGCCAGCAGTTTGCCGATATCGACCTGGATACCGAGCTGTACGTGGCCGGCTTTGATGCCAGCTGGGAGCTGGACCTGTTTGGTCGCCGTCGTCGCGAGGCCGAGCAGGCCGCCGCCGAAGCCGAGGCCAATGCCGCAGCGCTGGCCGATGCGCAGGTGCAGCTGGCGGCCGAGCTGGCGCAGGTCTACCTGGGCTACCGCAGCAGCCGCGAACGCATCGCCCTGGCCGAAGTCAATCTGCGCGCCGCCGATGACAGCCTGCAGCTGACCCGACAACGCCGCGAGCGCGGCGCCGATTCGGATCTGCAGGTCGAACGCGCGCAGGCCCAGCGCGAGCAGCAGCGGGCCGCGCTGCCGCCACTGCAGGCACAGGCCGACGAGGCGCGTGACGTGCTGGCGCTGATGGTCGGCCGCGAGCCCGGTGCGCTGGACGCGCGGCTGGCCGCTGACCAGCCGTTGCCGGTGCTGCCGGCCAGCGTGCCGGTGGATGACGCGGGCGCGCTGATCCAGCGCAGGCCGGATGTGCGCAAGGCCGAGCGTGAGCTGGCGGCCTCCTCGGCGCAGATCGGCCAGGCGATCTCGGCCTACTTCCCGCAGGTGACCCTGCTGGGCAGCATCGGTGCCGGTGCCACCTCGATTTCCGACCTCGGGCCGGACTCTGCGGCCACCATCGTCGCCCCGTTCCTGCGCTGGTCGCTGTTCGATTTCGGGGTGAACAAGGCGCGGGTGGCGCAGGCCCGGGCCGGCAACGAGGCGCGGCTGGCGGCCTATGAGGGCACGGTGCTGGCCGCGCTGCAGGACGCAAACACCGCGCTGGCCCGGTTCGGTGCCGCCCGCCAGCAGCTGCAGGCCAGCCTGCGCGCCGAGGTCTCGGCGGACCGCTCGCTGGCCCTGATGCTGCAGCGCCGGCAGGCCGGTGCCACCTCGCAGATCGACCTGCTGGACGTGCAGCGACAGCGCCTGCAGGCCCAGGATGCCGCCGCCCAGGCTCGCCTGCAGCTGCTGGTGCGCTACGTGGCCCTGCAGAAGAGCCTGGGCCTGGGCTGGCAGGACGCCCCGCCGGTGGCCGCGCGGTGATGCATTCCGCCGGGCATGGCCCGGCGCTACCAGAACGATTCCTGTCGGCACTGTTCACGCCGCCGCGCACCCCGGTAGCGCCGGGCCACGCCCGGCGAGCGCTGCGGCCAGACGCCCACCGGCCCGGTAGGTGCCGACCGTTGGTCGGCACGCATTTGCGCCCCCCGGCCGGTAGAATGGCCACCGCTGTCCACCGCCGCTCCCGGAGCCCCCATGCCCGTTGAAGCCCAGCCGGAAGCCGCCGTCGTCGATGCGAACGGTGCACCCGGCTATCTCTCCATTCGTGACCTGCGCAAGGAATTCGATGGCTTCGTCGCCGTCGACGACGTCAACCTGGACGTGCGCAAGGGCGAGATCTTCGCCCTGCTCGGTGGCTCGGGCAGCGGCAAATCGACCCTGCTGCGCTGCCTGGGCGGCTTCGAGACGCCCACCAAGGGCAGCATCACCCTCGATGGCCAGCGCCTGGATACGCTGCCGCCGTACCAGCGGCCGGTCAACATGATGTTCCAGTCCTACGCCCTGTTCCCGCACATGACAGTCGAGCAGAACATCGCCTTCGGCCTGAAGCAGGACGGCCTAGCCAAGGACGCGATCAACAAGCGCGTGGGCGAGATGCTCGACCTGGTGCAGATGGTCCACCTCGGCAAGCGCAAGCCGCACCAGCTCTCCGGCGGCCAGCAGCAGCGCGTGGCGCTGGCGCGGTCGCTGGCCAAAGGGCCCAAGCTGCTGCTGCTGGACGAACCGATGGGCGCGCTGGACAAGAAGCTGCGCTCGCAGATGCAGCTGGAACTGGTCAGCATCATCGAATCGTCGGGCGTGACCTGCGTGATGGTCACCCACGACCAGGAAGAGGCCATGACCATGGCTACCCGCATTGCAGTGATGGATGCCGGCTGGATCCAGCAGGTCGGCAAGCCCGATGAGGTCTACGAGCAGCCGGCCAACCGCTTCGTCGCCGGCTTCATCGGCTCGGTCAACCTGTTTGAAGGTGTCATCGATGAGGACCTGCCGGAGTACGCAACCGTGCGCTCGCCACTGTTCCCGGCACCGGTCTACATCGCCCACGGCATCACCTGCTACGAAGGGCAGCCGGTTGCGTTCGCACTGCGCCCGGAAAAGGTGATGATCGGCAAGGACGAGCCGGAAGCGCCGACCAACAAGGCGCAGGGCGTGATCGAGGACATTGCCTATTTCGGCAGCCATTCGGTCTACCACGTGCGCCTGCCCAGCGGCGCCAAGGTGCTGGCCAACTTCGCCAACTCGCAGCGCTGGGCCAGCGATGGCCTGACCTGGGGCGATGAGGTGTGGGTGCACTGGCGCGACAACGACGGCGTGGTGCTGACCTCATGAACGCGGCGGGCCTGAAGCGCTGGCTGCCGGGCACGCGTGCCACGGTCATCGGCATTCCCTCCCTGTGGCTGCTGCTGTTCTTCGCGTTGCCGTTCCTGATCGTGCTGATGATCAGCTTCTCGCACAGCCGGGTCGGCTCGCCGCCGTATACCTGGCTGCTGCAGTACGTGGATGGCGCGTTCTCGCTCAAGCTCAACCTCGAGAATTACCTGGCGCTGTTCCGCGATTCGATCTATGCCCAGGCCTTCCTGAGCTCGATCAAGATCGCGGCGATCTCCACCTTCCTCACCCTGCTGATCGGCTACCCGATGGCCTACGCCATCGCGCGCCTGTCGCCGGCCGCGCGCAACGTGGCGATGATGCTGGTGGTGCTGCCGTCGTGGACCTCGTTCCTGATCCGCGTCTATGCGTGGAAGGCGATCCTGGACCGCAACGGCCTGCTCGACCAGTTTTTGCAGTTCAGCGGCCTGCAGTCGCTGATGACCAGCATGGGCCTGCCCAAGCTGCAGCTGATCGACACCCCGACTGCGGCGTATATCGGCATCGTCTACTGCTACCTGCCGTTCATGGTGCTGCCGCTGTACGCCAACCTGGTCAAGCATGACAACCGCCTGCTGGAAGCGGCCTACGATCTCGGCGCCAAGCCGTGGCAGGCGTTCCTGCGCATCACCCTGCCGTTGTCGAAGGCCGGCATCATCGCCGGCTGCATGCTGGTGATGATCCCGGCGGTGGGCGAGTTCGTGATCCCGGAAATGCTCGGTGGCTCGGAAACGCTGATGGTCGGCCGCCAGCTATGGAACGAGTTCTTCAACAACCGCAACTGGCCGGGTGCCTCGGCGATGGCGGTGGCGATGATCCTGTTGCTGCTGGTGCCGATCCTGTGGTTCAACCGTTCCCAGCAGCGCCTGCTGGAAGGGAAGCAGGCATGAGCCCGCGTAGCGCAAAAGGCCTGGGCCTGGGCGTGCTGCTGCTCGGCTTCGCCTTCCTGTACCTGCCGATCCTGCTGCTGATGTTCTATTCGTTCAACAGTTCGCGGCTGGCGATGGTCTGGGCCGGGTTCTCCACGCGCGCCTACAGCGACCTGTTCGCTGACCGCGCGCTGATGGATGCGATGTGGACCAGCCTGGTGGTGGCGTTCTGGACCGCCTGCACCGCGACCGTGCTGGGCACGCTGGCGGCGATGGTGATGACCCGCTTCCGCCGTTTCCGCGGCAAGCAGGTGTTCGGTGCGCTGGTCACCGCGCCGCTGGTGATGCCCGATGTGATCCTCGGCTTCTCGCTGATGGCGCTGCTGGCGTCGATGGGCGCCATCCCCGGCTTCCCCGCACGTGGCCTGGCCACCATCTGGATCGCCCACGTCACCTTCACCCTGTGCTTCGTCACCGTGGTGGTGTCCTCGCGCCTGCAGGAAATGGATCTCTCGCTGGAAGAGGCGGCGATGGATCTCGGCGCCAGCCGCCTGACCGTGTTCGGCCGCATCACGCTGCCGATCATCGCCCCGGCGCTGGTGGCCGGTTGGCTGCTGGCCTTCACCCTGTCGCTGGATGACGTGGTGGTGGCCAGCTTCGTTGCCACGCCGGGCTCGACCACGCTGCCGATGAAGGTGTTCGCCTCGGTGCGCATGGGCATCAGCCCTAAGATCAACGCGCTGGCGACCCTGCTGGTGTCGGCGGTATCGGTGGCCGCGATAATCGGCTGGTACATCAACGCGCGTGCCGAGAAACGGCGCCAGCGCGACCTGCAGCTGGCCCGCCAGGACAACGGCTGAGGCCCGCACGCCGCCGGCATGCGGCGGCAACACCCGGCTCACGGGTGCCGGCGCAGACTGGGGATCTGCCTGATGGAGATTCCCCATGACCGTCGAAATCGTCAACCCGGCCACTGGCCAGGTCACCTACCGCCATGAACTGCTCGGCGCGGCCGACATCGAGCAGCGCCTGCAGGCCGCCGCCGAGGCGTTCCCCGTCTGGGCCGACCGCTCCCTGCAGGATCGCGGCGCCATCCTCAAGAGCATCGCCGCCCAGCTGCGCGCACGCCGCGATGACCTGCAGCAGGCAATGACCGGCGAGATGGGCAAACTGAAGGCCGAGGCCTTGGCCGAGGTCGAAAAATGCGCGGCCGCCTGCGAGTTCTACGCCGACCATGCCGCGGATTACCTGAAGCCGCAGATCATCGACACCGAGGCGCAGCGCAGCTACGTTCGCTACGAGCCGATCGGCTGCGTGTTCGCGGTGATGCCGTGGAATTTCCCGATCTGGCAGGTGTTCCGTTTCCTGGCTCCGGCGTTCATGGCGGGCAATGTGGCCCTGCTCAAGCACGCCAGCAACGTACCGCAATGCGCCGACCTGATTCTGGCGGTGTGCCGTGACGGCGGCCTGCCGGTGGGTGTGTTCGACGTGCTGCACATCGACAATGACCAGGCCGCCGAGGTGCTGCGCGACGCGCGGGTAAAGGCGGTTACCTTGACCGGCAGCGAGCGGGCAGGGCGCTCGATTGCCTCCAATGCCGGCAGCCAGCTGAAGAAGTCGGTGATGGAGCTTGGCGGCAGCGATGCCTTCGTGGTGCTCGAAGATGCCGACCTGGACAAGTCCGTCGCCGCGGCCGTGAAGTCGCGCTTCGACAACAGCGGACAGACCTGCATCGCGGCCAAGCGCTTCATCGTGGTCGAGGCGGTGGCCGATGCCTTCACCCAGCGCTTCGTCGACGCCGCCAGCCAGCGCCAGTACGGTGATCCCAACGACGGCGCCACCACGCTGGCACCGATGGCCCGTGGCGACCTGCGCGACGAGCTGCACAAGCAGGTGCAGGCCAGTGTAGCCAAGGGCGCGCGCGTCCTGGCAGGCGGCGAGCCGATTGCAGGAACCCACGCGGGCTATCCGGCCACGGTGCTCGACCAGGTGGGCCCGGGCATGCCTGCCTACGACGAGGAACTGTTCGGGCCGGTCGCGGCGGTGATCCGGGTCAAGGACGAAGCCGAGGCGCTGCGCGTGGCCAATGACACCCGCTTCGGGCTGGGCGGCAGCGTATGGACCGGTGACGTGGTGCGCGGCGAGCGCTTCGCCCAGCGCATGGAATGTGGCGCGGCCTTCGTCAACGCCATCGTCAAGAGCGATGCGCGGCTGCCGTTCGGCGGCAGCAAGGAATCGGGCTTCGGCCGCGAACTGGCCGACCACGGCATCCATGAGTTCATGAACATCAAGACCGTCTACGTGGCCTGATGAATCATCCCGACGCGCCACGACCAACGGTCGTGGCCTACCGGCCTGGTGGGTATCGACCGTTGGTCGATACGCCCTACAACCACTTCGCGCGCTTGAACAACCGGTACAGCCCTACGCACACCGCGGCCACGCCGATGATCATCAACGGGTAGGACCACGGCTGGTTGAGCTCGGGCATGTGGCTGAAGTTCATGCCGTACCAGCTGGTGATCAGGGTAGGCGCGGCCAGCAGTGCCGCCCACGCACCCAGGCGCTTCACCGTCTCCCCCTGCGCCAGCGTCACCAGCGACAGGTTCACGCTCAGCGCCGTGCCCAGCATCTCGCGCAGGGTGTCGATCACATCGCTGATGCGCGCGGCGTGGTCGTGCACGTCGCGCACGTACAGCTTCACTTCGTCGGGAATCAGGTCGCCCTGGTAGCGGCGCAGCTGCGCCAGCACGTCCTGCAGCGGCGCCACCGCCATACGCATCTTGTTCAGTTCGCGCTTGAGCTCGTACAGGCGCGTCACCGTGCTGCGCTTGTAGGTCTCGGCGAAGATGTCCTTCTCCAGCAGGTCCAGCGTGTCGCGGAAGCGGGTGGTGATCGGCAGGTAGTTGTCCACCACGAAATCGGCCACCGCGTACAGGCAGTACGACGCCCCCATCTTCAGCAGCTGCGGCTCGCGTTCCACCCGCGCGCGCACCGGCGCGTAGGACAGCGATGCGCCATGGCGCACGGTCACCAGGAAGCGCGGGCCGAGGAAGGCGTGGGTTTCACCGTACTGGATGCGCTCGTCGACCATCTGCGCGGTGGTCATCACCACGAACAGCGAGTTGCCGTAGGCCTCGGCCTTGGGGCGCTGGTGCGCGTTGCGCGCATCCTCGATGGCCAGGTCGTGCAGGCAGAACTCTTCCTGCAGTTTCAGCAGCACGTCGTCGTTGGGATCGAACAGGCCTACCCAGACGAAGCCGTTGCCGCTGGCGATCACATCGCTGATGGCATCCAGGCTGATGTCGTGGCGCTTGCCCTGGTCATCGTAGTGGACGCAGTTGATGACGCAGGCGGGGTTGTCCGATGCGGGTGCGGAAGCGGAGGCGGGCAATGACATGCCCGCCATCCTGCGTCAGCGGGGTGTTTCCGACAAGTGAGGACGACGCGCCAGCACCCAGGCCAACGCGACGTGTATCGGCAGCAGCAGTACGATCCACTGCACGTTGTACTGCGCCTGCAGGCTCAGCCAGTGCAGCACCAGCGCCGCCATGGACTGTGCGGCCAGCAGCCACAGCACGATGCTGAACATGCGTCCCGGCACGCGCCGGCGCAGCAGGGCGATGGCGCCCGGCAGCAGCAGCACCGCCAGCGGCGAGAGCAGCAGCAGGTTGCGGTTGGCCCACGCGGCGTAGTGGATGCTGAAGCCCCACAGGAACACCAGCACGCCACCGAACAGGGCGCACAGCAGCCAGAACGGCAGGGCGATGCCGGCCAGCAGGCGCGGGCGGCTGCGCAGGGCCAGCACGCCGGCGGCGATCACCAGGCCGCACAGCAGCCACGGCCACCAGCGCCGCGCGAATTCCTTCGGCTCGGGATCGATGCGGTGCGGCAGCAGTTCCTGCTCGCTCTGCACCAGCGGCCGGCCATCGCTGTTGCGCACCTGGCGCAATGCATCGGCCAGGCGCATCGGCACGAAGGCTTCCTGCCAGCGCGACAGCGGCTGGTCGGCGAACGGACCGAGGCCGACGTCGAAGCCCAGCCACATCCACGGCGCCGGCGATGCCAGGCGCACCGATTCGCTGCGGTAGGTGTTGCCGCGCGAACGCCCGGACAGTTGCGCATGCAGGCCGCCATCCAGTGCCTTGTCGAGGGTGTCGCGCACCATCGTGGCGCAGTTGGCGGTGTAGTAGTCGTAGTGGTAGCGCGCGTTTTCCGGCTTGGCCCGTTCGGCCAGGCCGGCGGCCAGGGCACGCGCCTGGTCCGGGCGCAGGTCCAGCCACTGCACGCTGGCACCACGGCCGGTCTCGTCGTAGTACGACAGGTCCTGCTGCAGCGGCAGTGCCACCAGGTAATACATCATGTCGCCGCGTGCGAAGCGGCTGATGAAATCATCCTCGGACGGATCGAAATAGCCGAAGTTGTACGAGATCGCCTCGCCGCTGACCGGGTCGAGCACTACGATGGCATCGTGGCCAAAACGCTCGAAGAAAACCGTGCCCGGCTGCATGGTCACCACGCCAATACGCGGCGCCGGTGCCTCCTGCGGGGCGGCGGCATCGGCGGCCGGCGTGGCAGCCATGGCCTGCGCGAAGGCCGCCTGTGGCAGGGCCATGGCCAGCACGCACAGTGCCAGCCACACACTCAGGATCAGGCCCCGGCGCTTCAAGCGTCGTCCTGCTCGTCCGGCGGCAGCACCGTCACATGGAAGGCCTGCACCCGGCGCGCATCGGCGCGTGCCACGCGGAACATGAAGCGGTCCAGCGCCAGCTCGTCGCCCACTTCGGGCAGGTGGCCGATCGCTTCGGTCACCAGGCCGCCGATGGTGTCGTAGTCCTCGTCGGAGAACGTGGCACCGAAACGCTCGTTGAAATCGCCGATCGCGGTCAGCGCATCGACCACATAGCGGCCGTCGGCCTGGATGGCGATCTGCGCCGACTGGTCCTCGGCCTCGTCATGCTCGTCGTCGATCTCGCCGACGATCTGTTCCAGCACGTCCTCGATGGTGACCAGGCCGGCGACACCGCCGTACTCGTCCACCACCATGGCCATGTGGTTGCGCGACAGGCGGAACTCCTTCAGCAGCACGTTGAGCTTCTTTGCCTCGGGGATCAGCACCGCCGGGCGCAGCAGCTCGCGCACGTTGGCCGGGCCGTTGTCGGCGACCACGCCGCGCAGCAGGTCCTTGGCCAGCAGGATGCCAAGGATGTCGTCCTTGTTCTCGCCGTGCACCGGGAAGCGTGAGTGGCCTGATTCGACGACCTGTTTCATCAGGTCCAGGAAGGGCGCCTCGACCGGCAGCGAGACCATCTGCGAGCGCGAGATCATCACGTCGCCCACGGTCAGCTCGGCCACCGAAATGGCGCCTTCCATCATCTTCAGGGTATCGGCGGCGATCAGACCCTCCTCCTGCGCGGTGTGCAGGACAGCGACCAGCTCGTCGCGGGTATGGGGTTCGCCGGAGAAGGCGGAGGTCAGGCGTTCAAGCCAACCGCGCTTCTTTTCATTGGGCTCCAGGGAGGAGCTGCTACTGTCGTCTTCTGACATCTCTGGAAAAAGGGCACCCGGCAAGCCGGGCGTTGTCCCAAGTCTAGCAGGATGTCGGGGCCTTTCAGTGACCGCCGGCGGCCGCGGCCGGAACCTCGTCGTCGGCCGGCAGATCCAGGCTGTAGGTACAGCCTGCCAGAGTCTTGCCGGGGTGGCTGGCCACCGTGGACACGCTGAGGATGATCGACTCGATCTGGGCCTCGCCGGTCCTGGGGTCGGTCACGTCGCGGCTGACCACCTCGCGGCCGGCCATGAACTTGCCGTCCTGGTCGTAGCCGGTTTCCAGTTCCAGGCGCTTGGCCAGCGGGTGCGGGTCGGCCTGGTCCAGCACGGCCATCACGCTGGCACCGGCCACGGCCACCCGCTCGGTCTGCTGGCCGAACACGGTGATCGGGTTGGCCAGGCGGAACTCGCTCATGAACTGGTTGCCCTGCGGCAGCGGCTGCAGGCCCTGGCCCACGGCCTTCAGCGGGTCGGCCAGCAGCGGTGCCAGCGCGGCATGCTCGGCCACGCCCTGGCGGCATTCGATCAGCGCCGGCAGTTCCAGCGGGGCGGCCGAAGCGGGGGCGGCGAGGGAGGCGAACAGCAGGGGCAGGGCAATACGCAGCAGCACAGGCAGGAGATCCGCGATGAAGGATGCCCGGACATGGTAGCGGCGGCGGACGGCGACTGCGACCGGGCAAGCCGGCTCAGGGCGGGACCACCGTTGTGCCCGGTGGCAACCATGCAATCCTGACCGGGAAGCCCAGCTTCAGCTGCAGCTGGCCGATGGCGGCGGCCGCGGTTGCGCGCTGGGCAGGGGTATCCCGCAGCATCAGTTCCAGCTGCCCGGTACGGACATCCAGGCTTGAGCCGAACAGGTCTGGGAACAGCTGGCTCATCCAGCTGCGTTGCTCTGCCAGCCGGTGCTGCATTTCTGCCTCGGTCAGTGCCGCGCCAGTGCGGTAGTGCACGTGCTGTAGGCCCAGCGGCCCCGCGTACTGCTCGTCGGCCTGGGGCGCGGTGCCGGTCAGGCGCACGAAGATGTGCCAGCCCACGTTGTTGTCGACCCAGACACCGGCCAAGCGCGCGGCGTGGCGCGCCTGCAGGCGTTCGATCAGATCGCTCTGCTGGGCGGTCGCGACGACTTCCCGAAGAGGGGCGTCGTCGCCGCCGAAGAAGGCCTGCAGTTCGGCTACCTTGGCCGCGATGTCTGCCGGGGCGTCGCTGGCAGGCACGGGTGAGGGCCGGTCGGTGTCGGGCATCAGCCTGCCTTCCGCGGACAGCACGGCCAGCAGGGGCGCCAGCAGTAGCGCGGTGAGGGAATTCATCGGCCCACGGACCAAAGAGGCCGCAGTGGCATCAACCCCGCGCTGCCAGCCGCACCCGCGCCCATGCCGCCTGCACAGCGCCCCTGACCAGCGCCCGCAGCGCCATCAGCGGCAGGGTGATGACCACCATGGCCAGGAACAGGTGGATCAGCCCAGCCATGAGCCCGGCCACGAGCTGCACATAGTTCAGCTCCAGCGTCGTCAACCATGGACCCCCGCCGTGACGGCCGCGGACCCACATGTAAATGACGGCAAGTGCGAACAGTGCGAGCAGCTGTGCCCGGGTCGCCCTGAAAAACGGCAGGCTCTCGCTTTCACGCCGCAGGCGGCGCAGCACGAGCACTCGCCAGCTGATTGGCGCGGCGAACGCGCCGATCAGTACCAGCGGCAGTGCGGACAGCGTCAGAACGTTGCGGGCCTGCGCCGGAAGGAGGTCGTAGGGCAGATGCGGCGCAGCCATGCTGATGCCCATCCCTGCCAGCAGACTGATGGGCGACACCAGCGCCAGCGTACACAGCAGCCAGTGCCGGCCATCGGGGTGGCGGGCACCGATGCGGTGCACCACATCCAGTCCCACCACCGTCATCAGAAGGCAGGCCGTCGTGACCAGTGTGAGTGCGAGATAGCCCGACATCATCCATGTCTCCTCGGGAAGCAGCGGACCCAGAGTACCGCGGTCCTGCCCTCAGCGCTCGCCGGCGTAAGGATCGTCGATGCCCAGCTCGGCCAGGATCTCGCGCTCAAGCTGCTCCATCGCCTCGGCTTCCTTGTCGTCCTCGTGGTCCCAGCCCAGCAGGTGCAGCACGCCATGCACGGTCAGGTGCGCGTAGTGGGCGTTCAACGCCTTGCCCTGCTCGTCGGCCTCGCGGGCCACAACCGGCGCGCAGATCACCAGGTCACCCAGCAGCGGGAACTTCACGCCCTTGGGCAGGCCTTCGGGCACGTCGGCGGGGAAGCTGAGCACGTTGGTTGCGTAATCCTTGCCACGGTAATGCCGGTTCAGCGACTGCCCTTCCTTGGCATCGACCACGCGGATGGCCAGGTCGGCCTCGCGGATGCGTCCCTTCAGGGCCGCCGCTACCCATTTGCGGAAGCTCACCGCCGCCGGCAGGCCGGTGCGGGGCAAGGCGTAGCTGATGGCGACATCAAGTCGCACGGGGCCTTTGGTCATGGGGTGGCTCCAGGTTGAATCTGATGCAGGTCGCGGCGGTCGTAGGCATTGACGATGCGTGCCACCAGCGGGTGGCGGACCACGTCGCGCGCTTCGAAGAACGTGAACGTCACGCCCTCCACATCGCGCAGCACGTCGATGGCGTCGCGCAGGCCCGACTTCACGTGCTTGGGCAGGTCGGTCTGGGTCAGGTCGCCGGTGACCACCGCGGTGGAGCCGTAGCCCAGGCGGGTCAGGAACATCTTCATCTGCTCGATGGTGGTGTTCTGCGCCTCGTCCAGGATCACGAACGCATCGTTGAGCGTGCGCCCGCGCATGTACGCCAGCGGCGCGATCTCGATGACGTTCTTTTCCAGCAGCTTGACCACTTTCTCCACGCCCATCATTTCGTACAGGGCGTCGTACAGCGGGCGCAGGTAGGGGTCGACCTTCTGGCTCAGGTCGCCGGGCAGGAAGCCCAGCTTCTCGCCGGCCTCCACCGCCGGACGCACCAGGATCAGCCGCTGCACGCGCGATTCGTTCAGTGCTTCCACCGCGCTGGCCACGGCCAGGAAGGTCTTGCCGGTACCGGCAGGGCCGATGCCGAAGTTGATGTCATGCGTGGCGATCTGGTGCAGGTAGCGGCCCTGGTTGGCGCCGCGGCCGCGCACCGTGCCGCGCTTGACCTTGATCGCCACGTCCTGCGCTTCGTAGGAACGCTCGGCGATCTGCTCGACATTGGCCTGCGCCAGGCGCAGGTGGATGGCGTGGCTGTCGAAGGTGGTCTCGGCCGCTTCGACGTACAGCGCCTCGATCAGCTTCTGCGCCTCGACGATGGCCTCGTCCGGACCGGTGATGCGGAACACGAAGCCACGGTTGGCGATCTCCACGCCGAGCTTCAGCTCGATCTGGCGCAGGTGCCCGTCGAAGGGGCCGCACAGGTTGGCCAGCCGCTCGTTGTCTTCCGGCGACAGGGTGAAATCTCGATGCTCGATGCTTTTCATAGCGTGGGGTGGGGCGGGTTCGCCGTCCACCGCGATGGACCCAGGGAAGACAAGATTAGCGCGCGGACGGGCGGGACGACAGTTCTCCACACCGGGTGTGGATCGGCGCCGGAGAAAGCTGTGGACAAGTCATTGCGGAGCCTGCGCGGCAAGGGAGGTGAAGCGCTGGTGAAAAATGTGCCATGGGGGCTGCCCCCCGGTAGGTGCCGACCGTTGGTCGGCACACCTTCCTTACTCCGCCACCACCCGCGCACGCAGCGAATTGGTCAGCGCCTCGGTGATCATCACGTCGACGAACTGGCCGATCAGGCGCGCCGGCGCCGGGAAGTTCACCGAACGCATGTTCTCGGTCTTGCCGGTCAGTTCGTTCGGGTTCTTGCGCGAGGGGCCTTCCACCAGCACGGTCTGCACGGTGCCGACCATCCTTTCGGAAATGCCGGCGGCGTGTGCATTGATGCGTTCCTGCAGGCGCGACAGGCGCGCGTGCTTTTCCGCATCGCTGATCGTGTCCTCCAGATCGGCCGCCGGGGTGCCCGGGCGACGCGAATAGATGAAGGAGAAACTGTGGTCGAAGCCGATGTCCTCGATCAGCTTCATGGTCTTCTCGAAATCAGCATCGGTCTCGCCGGGGAAGCCGACGATGAAATCCGAGCTGATCGAGATGTCCGGGCGCACCGCGCGCAGCTTGCGGATCTTCGACTTGAATTCCAGCGCCGTGTAGCCGCGCTTCATCGCCGACAGCACGCGGTCGCTGCCGGCCTGGACCGGCAGGTGCAGGAAGTTGGCCAGCTGCGGTACGTCGCGGAACGCGTCGATCAGCGAGTCGCTGAATTCCAGCGGATGCGAAGTGGTGAAGCGGATGCGGCCGACGCCGTCGATCTCGGCGATGGTGCGGATCAGCAGGCCCAGGTCGGCGAATTCACCGTCGCCGTAGGGACCGCGGTAGGCGTTGACGTTCTGTCCGAGCAGGTTGATCTCGCGCACGCCCTGTGCGGCCAGCTGCGCCACTTCCACCACCACGTCCTCGAACGGGCGGCTGACTTCGGTGCCGCGGGTGTAGGGCACCACGCAGAACGAGCAGTACTTGGAGCAGCCTTCCATGATCGAGACGAACGCCGAGGCGCCATCGGCGCGCGGTTCCGGCAGGCGATCGAACTTCTCGATCTCCGGGAAGCTGATGTCCACCTGCGGGCGCTTCTGTTCGCGACGGGCGCGGATCAGTTCCGGCAGCCGGTGCAGGGTCTGCGGGCCGAACACCAGGTCCACGAACGGCGCGCGCTTGATGATCGCTTCACCTTCCTGCGAGGCCACGCAGCCGCCCACGCCGATGATGACTTCGCGGCCTTTGTTCTTCAGGCCCTTCCACACGCCCAGCTGGCTGAACACCTTTTCCTGCGCCTTTTCGCGGATGGAGCAGGTATTGACCAGGATGACGTCGGCGTCGTCCGGGGTATCGGTCAGTTCCAGGCCATCGCTGGCGGCAAGCACGTCGGCCATCTTGGCCGAGTCGTACTCGTTCATCTGGCAACCGTGGGTCTTGATGTAGAGCTTGCCTTTGACCAGGTCGGGCTTGCGCGGACCAGTGGGCAGGGCAACGAGCGGAGTACCGCCCGAGGCGGGCGGAAAGACGTCTGGCGTCCCGGTCATGGCGCTTAATCCATTCGGGTGGCGGGAAAGCGGGCAATTCTACCCGCATCCCACGCCGCCCGCCGCGCTGCGCGCTCGCGGGGCATGGCCCGCGCTACCCGCATCCCATGCCACCCATCGCGCTCCTGTAGAGCCGAGCCCACGCTCGGCTGCCCTTATGCCGCCACCAGCTGCGCCTCGATCACCTGCAGCACGGTCTCGGCATCGTTGTAGGGCGACATCATCCGCGGCGGCGGCTCGCGGTGCAGGGCCTTGTCGGTCATCGCCGGCTCGAAGCAGGCGCCATAGAAGGCCATCCAGCGCAGGTAGGGACCGCGCTGCGCATCGCCGATCGGCGGCGCCAGCCCGGCTTCCGGGTACAGGTCGGCCAGGTACAGGTAGATGGCCACCTGTTCGGTCACCAGCGCACCGTTGTGGATGATCGCCGGCACCTTGCCCATCGGGTTGATGGCCAGGTAGGCCGGGGCCAGGTTGGCGCCGGCCTTCAGGTCCAGCACCTGCAGCCGGTAGTCGGCGCCGAGTGCCTCGAGCAGGGCGACGGCGCCGCTCGAGCGGGAGCGGGCGGCGTGGTAGAGGGTGATCTGGCGTGCAGACATGGCAGGGCTCCTTGCGGTGGGTGGTGAAGCGGGAGGCCATGCTGGGGCACAATCGCGGACGACTTCTGTCCTCGATTCCTCATGCGCCATACCGCTCATCGACTGCTGCGCCTGATCTCGCTCCTGCAGGCCCGCCGGCACTGGTCCGGCGCCGAGCTGGCCGAGCGCATGGGCGTGGACCGGCGCAGCATCCGCCGCGACATCGAGCGCCTGCGCGAGCTCGGCTACCCGGTGCAGGCCTCGGCCGGGGTCGGTGGTGGCTACCGGCTCGGCACCGGCGCCCCGGTCCTGCCGATGCTGCTGGACGAGGAGGAGGCGACCACCCTGGCCATTGCCCTGCGGGCCGCCTCGGCCACCCTGTCCGGCATCGACGAGACCGCCCGCGGCCTGCTGTCGAAGCTCGACCCGCTGGTGCCGACCCGGCGTCGGCAGCAGGCCGGCGAGGTTCATGCGGCCACCGCTACCCTGTCCGACCTGCCAGCCACCGATGCGCGCCTGCTCGGCCGCCTGGCCCAGCACTGCCGGCAGGCCGCACGGCTGTCCTTTGACTACCGCAGCGCGCAGGACGTGCTGACCCAGCGCCAGGTCGAGGCCCAGCACCTGGTCAACTACGGCCGTCGCTGGTACCTGCTGGCCTGGGATCTGGTCCGCGAGGACTGGCGCACCCTGCGCGTGGACCGGATGGGCGCGGTGCAGCTGCAGCCCGGGCCCGGCCTGCACCGGCGCACCCCGGCGCCGCCCGACGTGATGGTGCGGCAGGCCGTCAGCCAGGCGCCTTTCACCCTGCAGGCCACCCTGCGCCTGGCCGGCAGCCTGGCCGAGCTGGAGGGTCGCATTCCGCCCTGGTGCGGGGTGCTGGAGCGCGAGGGCCCCGGACACTGCCTGCTGCGCATGGGCGCGGAGAGCCGCGGCATGATGCTGGCCCAGATCCTCAGCCTGGACCGGCTGCCTCTGGCCCTGTGGACCTCACCGCTGGAACTGCGCGACGAACTGGCCCAGCGCCTGGCCGGGCTGGGCCAGCTGCTGGCTGTGCCGGCGGTCACGGACTGAGCGGGGCGGCTTGGCAAGCCCCGGCGAAGCTGGGACACTCGCCGCCATGAAGGGGATACTGGGGACAACGGCGATCATCATCGCTGCGCTGACCGCTGCGCCGGCCGGCGCCGGCACCCTGTTCAAGTGCCAGGGTGCCGACGGCGTCACCAGCTATGTCAGCAAGCGCGTGCCCGGCGCGCGCTGCAGCAGCATCAGCTACAGCCGCGATACCCGCCGTCCCGCGACCCCGCGCGCCGTACCGGCCGCTGCGCCGGTGCAGACCGCCAGCACCACTCCGGCCGCCACCCAGGTGGCCAGCGCCGAGCGCAACCCGGTGGCCGTGGCCGCCAATGTCGCCAGCCCGGCCGTCGCCGCCACCCCTGCAGCCAAGCCGGCGCCGCCCCCGCGCGGCGGCCGCATGGTCAGTGGCCAGGTCTATTCGTACATGCAGGACGGCGTGCGCCACTACACCAGTGCGCGCCCGACCCAGGTCGCCAACCTCGGCCCGGTACGCACCATCCGCTACAGCTTCATGGAGCGCTGCTACGCCTGCGGGGTCAACCCGCGCGTCGACTTCGGCAGCGTGCGCCTCAACACCACCTCGTTCCAGACCGAGATCGCCTCGGCCGCGCGTGAGTTCGGCGTGGAAGAAGCGATCGTGCGCGCGATCATCCATGCCGAGTCGGCCTACAACCCGACCGCGCTCAGCCGCGCCGGCGCGCAGGGCCTGATGCAGCTGATGCCACCGACCGCCGCACGCTTCGGGGTCAGCGATTCCTACGACGCCAGCCAGAACATCCGTGGCGGCGTGCAGTATCTTGCGTGGTTGCTGAAGCGCTTCAATGGCGACTTGACCCTGGCCGCCGCGGGCTACAACGCCGGCGAAGGCGCGGTCGACCGCCATGGTGGCGTCCCGCCGTATAGTGAAACCCAGTACTACGTGCGCCGCGTCGGCCAGCTGGCCGACCGCTACCGCACCGCATTGACCAAGCAGTAGGTGCCGACCGTCGTCAGGCGCCGGCTGTTGGTAGGTGCCGACTGTTGGTAGGTGCCGACTGTCAGTCGGCACGCTTTTCAAAGATTGTTGCAATGCGTTGTGTGGCGCGCGACGGTTCCGCTACACTCGCCCATGATTCAATGCGGCTCTGGCCCCCACCGGATCCGCTGGCAGCCTTAAAGCTACCTAATCAATATCGGAGTGCCGGATGGCCAACGATGGGGTACACGATCCAGTCAACACCGGACGTCGGCGTTTTCTTTCTGCCACCACAGCCGTGGTGGGCGCCGTCGGCGTCGGATTCACCGCAGTTCCTTTCATCAAATCCTGGAACCCCAGTGCCCGCGCCAAGCTTGCCGGCGCACCGGTGGTGGCCGACATCAGCGCCCTGCAGGAAGGCCAACGCCTGATCGTGGAATGGCGTGGCCAGCCGATCTGGATCGTCAAACGGTCCAAGGCGATCCTCGATGCGCTGCATGGGCTGGATGGCCGTCTCAAGGACCCCGAGTCCGGCGAGAAGGACCAGCAGCCGGACTACGTGCTCAAGCAGAACCCCGAGCTGCGTTCGATCAAGCCGGATGTCTCCGTGCTGGTCGGGCTGTGCACGCACCTGGGCTGTTCGCCTGAAATGGTGGCGGAGATCCGCCCCGAGCCGTATGACCCGCAGTGGAAGGGCGGCTACTTCTGCCCCTGCCACAAGTCGCGCTTCGACATGTCCGGCCGCGTCTTCAAGGACGTGCCGGCGCCGATCAACCTGAAGGTGCCCGCGCACCATTACCAGGACGACAACACCATCATCATCGGTGTCGATCCGCAGGGGGCAGCCTGATGGCCAACATCCTCGCCCGTACCGCCAGCGGCGTCGCCGACTGGGTCAACGCGCGCGCGCCCGGCCTGATGCCGGTCTACCGCAAGCACGTCAGCGAGTACTACGCGCCGAAGAACTTCAACCTCTGGTACTACTTCGGCTCGCTGGCGCTGCTGGTGCTGGTCAACCAGATCGTCACCGGCATCTTCCTGACGATGCACTACAAGACCAACGCCGCCGAGGCGTTCGGCTCCATCGAATACATCATGCGGGATGTGGAGTGGGGCTGGCTGATCCGCTACATGCACTCCACCGGCGCCTCGCTGTTCTTCATCGTGGTCTACCTGCACATGTTCCGCGGCCTGATGTACGGCAGTTACCAGAAGCCGCGCGAGCTGGTGTGGATCCTCGGCATGCTGATCTACCTGGTGCTGATGGCCGAAGCCTTCATGGGCTACGTGCTGCCGTGGGGCCAGATGTCGTTCTGGGGCGCGAAGGTCATCATCTCGCTGTTCGGCGCGATACCGGTCATCGGCAACGGCCTGACCGAATGGATCATGGGCGACTACCTGCCCAGTGACGCCACGCTCAACCGCTTCTTCGCCCTGCACGTCATCGCCCTGCCGCTGGTGCTGCTGCTGCTGGTGGTGCTGCATCTGGGCGCGCTGCACGAAGTGGGGTCCAACAACCCCGACGGCGTGGAGATCAAGAAGGGGCCCAAGGGCAACCGCTGGTCGCCGAACGCCCCGGCCGATGGCATTCCCTTCCATCCGTACTACACGCTCAAGGATGGCGTCGGCGCCGGCTTCCTGCTGATCATCGCCGCCTTCATCATCTTCTTTGCGCCGGCCTTCGGTGGCCTGTTCCTGGAGCACGACAACTTCACCGAGGCCAACCGCCTGGTGACGCCCGAGCACATCAAGCCGGTCTGGTACTACACGCCGTACTACGCGATGTTGCGCGTGGTGCCCAACAAGCTGGGCGGCGTGCTGGTGATGTTCTCGGCCATCGCGATCCTGTTCCTGGTGCCGTGGCTGGACCGTGCGAAGGTCAAGTCCTACCGCTACCGCGGCGTGCTCTCAAAGGTGCTGCTGGGCGTGTTCGCCGTGTGCTTCGTCTGGCTGGGCGTGATCGGTTCCGGCCCCGGTACCGATGCGCATGAAACCTACGTCGGGCGGGTGCTGACCTTCCTGTACTTCGCGTTCTTCATCACCATGCCGGTATGGACAAGGTTGGACAGGACCAAACCGGTACCGGAGAGGGTGACCACCCATGACTGATCGCTGGATGGTCCGGCTGGCCCTGACGGCCACCCTGATGCTGGGCAGTTTCCTGGCCTCCGCCGCCGAAGGTGGCACCAAGCTGCTGCAGGCCGGCAACGACCTCGGTGACCGCGCATCGCTGCAGCGCGGCGCGCAGCTGTACATGAACTACTGTTCCGGCTGCCACGCGCTGAAGTACCTGCGCTATTCGCGCATGGCGCAGGACCTTGGCCTGAGCGAGGAAGAGGTGATGGCCAACCTCAACTTCACCGGCTCGGCGATCGGTGACCCGATCCCGGTGGCAATGCCCAGGGAACAGGCGGAAAAGTGGTTCGGCAAGATGCCGCCGGACCTCAGCCTGATCTCGCGGGTACGCGGCAGCGACTGGGTCTATACCTACCTCAAGTCGTTCTACCTGGACAGCAGCCGGCCGCTGGGCTGGAACAACGCCCTGTTCGCAAACGCATCCATGCCCAACCCGCTGTGGGAGATGCAGGGCCTGCAGCACGCGGTGCATGGCAAGGCCGAGGCGCCGGGCATGGATCCGCCGGTCACCGGGCTGCGCCTGGAAACGCCGGGCAATGTCGATGCCGGGCAGTACGACCAGGCCGTGAGGGACATCACCAACTTCCTTGAGTACGCCGGTGAACCAGCCGCCTTGAAGCGCCAGCAGCTGGGCGTGTGGGTGATCCTGTTCCTGGCCCTGCTGACCTTCCTGCTGTACCTGCTGAAAAAGGAATACTGGAAAGACGTGCACTGATTCTGCTGCCGGCACGACGCAAAGCCTATTGGCTTTTGTGATGCCGGGTTGCACACTCGGGGAGGAGTCGACCGCCAGCACGGTGCTGGTGGCGCCGATGCGGCAGGCGGTCTCCTGTCGTGGGAGAGCCTTTGATGGCGGCGAGCGTACGCATGCGCAATACACTGACGCTGTTTTCCTCGAACGATGATGTCCTGTGCCACCGGGTCCGCCTGGTCCTGGCGGCCAAAGGGGTCAGCTATGACTCTGTTCCTGTCGACCCGCAGAACCCGCCTGAAGATCTGATTGACCTCAATCCCTACCACTCGGTGCCGACCCTGGTCGAGCGCGAGCTGGTCCTGTACGCCGCCTCGGTGGTCAGCGAGTACCTCGACGAGCGCTACCCGCATCCGCCGCTGATGCCGGTCGATCCGCTCTCGCGTGCACGCATCCGCCTGGCCATGCTGCGCATCGAGCACGACTGGGTGCCGCAGGTGCAGGCCATCCAGCTGGGCAACAAGACCCAGGCCGAAGCTGGCCGCAAAAGGCTGAAGGAACTGCTGACCGCCTCGCTGCCGCTGTTCAAGGCCAGCAAGTTCTTCCTCAACCCGGAAATGAGCCTGGCTGACTGCGCGATGGCGCCGATCATCTGGCGGCTGCAGTCGCTGGACGTGCCGCTGCCCAAGGATGGCAAGGCCATCGAGGATTACGGCAACCGCATCTTCCGCCACCCCGGTTTCGTCCGCAGCCTGACCGACCAGGAAAAGAAGCTGCGCGACCTGCCGGGCTGAGTCCGGCGGGCGCATTCCGTCTGCATGCCCACTAGCGTGCAGGCGATCCGCCCCGGCAGGGGCGTCGGGCGCGTACACTTCACGCATGACCGACGACTTCTTCCACATGACCAGCCACCGCCCGTACCTGCTGCGGGCGCTGGTGGAATGGATCAATGACAACCAGCTGACCCCGCACATCCTGGTCGATGCCGGCGTTCCCGGCGTCCAGGTGCCGCCTTCGGCGGTGAAGGATGGCCGCGTGGTGCTCAACATCGCCGAGCGCGCGGTGGTGCAGCTGATGATCAACAACGAGATGGTGAGCTTCTCGGCCCGCTTCTCCGGTACCAGCTATCCGGTGCAGGTGCCGATCAGTGCGGTGCTGGCCGTGTACGCACGCGAGACCGGGCAGGGCATGGCGCTGCCGGACGATATCCCGGGCACCGAACCGGCACCGACCAGCGACGAGCTGCTGCACGAAGGCGAGACCCCGTCGGATGACACGCCGCCGGACGACCGGCCGCCGACCACGCCGCCACCGAAGGGCCGCCCGACGCTGCGCGTTGTCAAATAAGGGATAGGTGCCGACCGTTGGTCGGCACGTCGTTATCGCTTAGATGTCCTCTGCGTCTTCCACATCCGCGCGGATCTGGCTGATCCGCGCCGCACCCGGGCCGGTGAACGACACCAGCTGGTCGCCGCGCAGCACCATGCGGCCGACGTGGCGATCGATGCCGTCATAGGAATACTCGAACTTGAAGGTGCGCTCGAAGCCGAGCCGCCCATTCTCGCCACGCGACAGGCGCATGCCGGTGGCGTGCACCGCCTGGTCCAGCCACTGCACGTCGGCGGCGCGGCACGCATTGCGGCCGAGTTCGATGGCACGTTCGGCGGCCGAACGCGCGGCGTTCCAGAAGAAATAGACGATGCCGCCGGCAATCAGCAGCAACAACAGGGTAGGCATGGCGTCACGCGTGCAGGGTCGATCCCGCAAAGATGGCGGCGAACGCGCAGCGGATCAAGCCACCTTGCTCATTGTCCGTTCTTGGCTACCCGCGATGCCGGAGCCGTCAGCTGCAGCAGTGCCGCCCAGTCCTGGCGGTTGAAGCTGCATTCGTCCTCGCGGCCGGGCGTGCAGCTGGGGTCGATGCCGCTGCTGCTGCGATCGCGCGCTGGCGGCAGCTGGATGAGGCCCGTGCGGTCCAGCTGCAGCAGTCGCATGGCCACGGTGTTCATCACGTTGCCGCCCACCAGGTACAGGGTCTGGTCGCCGCCGAGGTTGGCCGCCACCACGACTTCGCAATGCGATTTCCAGTTGCCGACCGAGCCGTTGCCCAGCGCCTTCAGCAGCCCGCTGTAGCTCAGCGTGCTGCTGCGGTCGCGCAGGAAGCACAGCAGGTCGCCCGGTGCAGGCTTGGCCGTGGCCGGATCCACCAGCCGGTACGGCACGCCGGACGGCCCCGCCTGGTGGGCGGCGCGGATGTAGTCGATATGTCGCGGCGAAGTAGTGAAGCCCGGCACGCCGGCGCGGGTCATTACCCAGGAAATGAACGCGGCCGACCACGGGTTGTCGACCAGGAAGGCGCGGCAGTCGCTGTCGGTGTAGCGCGTGCCCAGCGGCGCCAGGCAGCTGCTGGCACCGGGAATGCTGCCCATCGCGTTGAGCGTGCCGCTGTCGCGCCAGTAGCTGGCCACGCGCTGCCAGGCGATCAGGCCGTTGTCAGCCAGGTTCTCGTTCTCCGCTTCGGTGACGCTGAGGCTGGCTGCGCGCCCTTCGCGGTCGATGAAGGGGCGGTACCAGAGCCGGTGTTCGTTGCAGGCGGCATTGCGGATGGAGATCGCCAGCGGACTGAGGCCGAAGCGGGGTGGCACGTCGCAGGCTTCGGCGGCGGCGGCTGACAGCGGCGCGGCGGCCAGCAGCAGGCAGGCAGGCAACAGCATCCAGCGCATGCGCGGCTCCTGTGGGGGATGGCCGCAGCGTCGCAGAGGCAGGCGTAGCCGAATCGTGAAGGCCTCCGCGCGTGGCGTAGAGCCGAGCCTATGCTCGGCTCATCGCGCGAAGCGCGTGCAGGTCCTGCAGGCCTCAGCCCGGCGGCGGCCCCAGCTTCAGCGACAGGTCGATGGCCTGCACGTGCTTGGTCAGGCCGCCGATGGAAATGCAGTCCACGCCGTCCCCGGCAATCGCGCGCAATCCGTCCAGGCCGACACTGCCGGAGACTTCCAGCGGAATGCGGCCGGCGGTGATGCGCACGGCCTCGCGGCGCAGCGCGGCATCGAAATCGTCCAGCAGGATGCGCTCGCAGCCGGCATCCAGTGCCTGCTGCAGCTGGTCCAGGTCCTCCACCTCCACCACCAGCGGCAACGACGGCCACTGCCGGCGCGCGGCAGCCACGGCAGCGGGCAGCGAGCCGGCGGCGCGGATGTGGTTTTCCTTCAGCATCACCGTGTCGTACAGGCCGAAGCGGTGGTTGTCACCGCCGCCGCAGCGCACCGCGTACTTCTGCGCCATGCGCAGGCCGGGCAGGGTCTTGCGGGTATCGAGGATGCGCGTGCCGGTGCCGGCCACGGCAGCCACGTAGCGGGCGGTGGTGGTGGCGGTGCCGGAGAGGGTCTGCAGGAAATTCAGCGAGGTGCGCTCGGCGCTGACCAGGCTGCGGCTGCGCCCGTGCAGCAGGGCCAGCACGGTGCCGGCGGCGACGCGGTCGCCCTCGGCCACGCGCCATTCGATGCGCACGTCCGGGTCGAGTGCGCGATGGGTGGCGTCGAACCAGGGCCGGCCGGCAATCACGGCATCATCCTGCTTGCACAGCAGGTAGGCGCTGTCGGCCTGGTCGGGCAGCAGGGCGGCGGTGACGTCACCGCTGCCCAGGTCCTCGGCCAACGCGCGGGCGACATCGGCCGCGACGAGGGCCGCATCCGGCGTCGGCAGGGCGGTCATGCGGCGGGGAAGTCGGCGATCTGCGCGGTCGGGATGGCCTCTTCGGCCAGCAGCACCGGAATGCCGTCGTCGACCCGGAATACCTGCTTGCGGTCGCGGGTGACCAGCGCTTCGCGCAGCGGCTGGGCCAGCGGGTTGCCGTCGGCCTTGTTGACCGAACCGGCGGAAATGGCCTTGTTGAGGGCTTCCAGGCCCTTGCCATCCAGCAGGGACAGGGGCTGGCGGGTGTCCGGCGACACCAGCAGGTCAAGCAGCTTGCGATCCATGGTTCTTCGTCTTGCGTGGAAGACGGCTAGAATACGTCTTTAAGGCAGGTGACGGCCAATGACCCCCAACCCGATCGCGCCGCTTGTCGGCATCGTCATGGGTTCCCGCTCCGACTGGGAAACCATGCAGCACGCCGCCCAGAAGCTTGAAGCCCTGGGTGTTCCGTTCGAAGTGAAGGTGGTCTCCGCCCACCGCACCCCAGACGTATTGTTCAGCTATGCAGAAGAGGCGGGCCCGCGCGGCCTGCGCGCGATCATCGCCGGTGCCGGCGGGGCTGCGCACCTGCCTGGCATGATCGCCGCCAAGACCGCCGTGCCGGTGCTGGGCGTGCCGGTGCAGTCCAAGGCCCTCAATGGCATGGATTCGCTGCTTTCGATCGTGCAGATGCCGGCCGGCATTCCGGTCGCCACCTTCGCCATCGGCAATGCGGGTGCATCCAACGCGGCGCTGTTTGCCGCGGCGATGCTGGCCAGCGACCAGCCGTCCATCGGTCAGGCGCTGGAAGCCTTCCGCACCCGCCAGACCGAAGATGTCATGGCCCACGACGATCCGCGCCGATGAGCCTGACCGTCGGCATCCTGGGCGGCGGACAGCTCGCCCGCATGATGGTCCTGGCCGGTGCGCCGCTGGGGCTGCGCTTCGAGCTGTACGACCCGGCGGCCGACGCCTGCAGCCGCCCGCTGGCGCCGCTCACCGTGGCGGCGTTCGATGATCGCAAGGCCTTGATCGAGTTTGCCGCCAAGGTCGACGTGGTCACCTTCGATTTCGAGAACGTGCCAGCCGACAGCGCGCAGTGGCTGGCCGACCAGGTGCCGGTCTACCCGCCGCCGTCGGCGCTGGCTGTCGCACAGGACCGGCTGAGCGAAAAGACCCTGTTCCAGCAGCTGGGCATTCCGCTGCCGGCCTTCGCCGATATCCGCAGCCGCGACGAACTGGCCGCGAAGGCTGCCGAATTCGGCCTGCCGTGCATCCTCAAGACCCGTCGCCTCGGCTATGACGGCAAGGGTCAGTTCCGCCTGCGCAGCGAGGCCGATATCGACGCCGCATGGGACGCCCTCGGCGCCCAGGTCGAGCGCACCGGCCTGATCCTCGAGGGTTTCGTCGCCTTCCAGCGCGAAGTGAGCGTGGTCGCCGTGCGCGGCCGCGACGGCAGCTTCCAGGCCTGGCCGGTCACCGGCAACTGGCATGTCGATGGCGTGCTGTCGGCCAGCGTGGCCCCGGCCGTGCTGTCCGATGCCGAGCATGAGGCGGCGATTGGTTACGCGCGCCGCGTGGCCGAGCATCTGGGCTACGTGGGCGTATTCGCGCTGGAGCTGTTCTGCCGCGATGGCGAGCTGCTGGCCAACGAGATGGCACCGCGCGTGCACAACTCCGGCCACTGGACCATCGAAGGCAGCGAGACCTCGCAGTTCGAGAACCACCTGCGCGCCGTGCTGGGCCTGCCGCTGGGCAGCACCCGCATGCTGGGCCATGCCTGCATGCTGAACTGGCTGGGCGCGATGCCCGATCCGGCGCCGGTACTGGGCCAGGCCAGTGGCCATTGGCATGACTACGGCAAGCAGCCGCGCGACGGCCGCAAGGTCGGCCATGCCACGCTGCGTGATGATGATGCCGATGCGCTGGCCGATGCACTGCTGCAGGTCGGCCTGGAGCTGGACCGCCAGGACCAGGTGGCGCCTGTGGTGCACGCGCTGCGCCGTTAACGTGCCGCCGGGCCATGCCCGGCGGCACGCAACCCCAGTAGCACCGGGCCATGCCCGGCGGATCGCAACCCCGGTAGCGCCGGGCCATGCCCGGCGGATCGCGATGCCGGTAGCGCCGGGCCGTGCCCGGCGGATCGCAACCCCGGTAGCGCCGGGCCATGCCCGGCGGATCGCGATGCCGGCAGCGCCGGGCCGTGCCCGGCGGCACGCAACCCCGGTAGCACCTGGCCATGCCCGGCGGATCGCGATGCCGGCAGGCGCCTCAGCGCAGCTGGCTCTCGGCGAATTCCCAGTTGACCAGCTGCCAGAATCCTTCCAGATAGCGCGCACGCTCATTCTGGTAGTCGGTGTAATACGCGTGTTCCCACACATCGCAGCACAGCAGCGGGGTGCTCTCGCCAGTCAGCGGCGTGCCCGCGTTGCGGGTCGCCTGGATGCCGAGCTGGCCACCGGGGTGCTGCACCAGCCAGACCCAGCCCGAGCCGAACAGCCCCAGCGCGGCGCGGTTGAATTCCTCGCGCAGGCGCTGCCCATCGCCGAACTGGCGCTTGATGAGCTCACCCAGCCGGCCCTGCGGCTCGCCGCCGCCCCGCGGGCGCAGGCACTGCCAGTAGAAACCGTGGTTCCAGGCCTGGGCTGCGGCATCGAACAGCGTGCCTTGGGCCTGGCGGACGATCTCCTCCAGCGGCGCTTCTTCCCATTCGGTACCGACGATGGCGGCATTGACCGCATCCACGTAGGCGCGATGATGGCGGCCGTGGTGCAGTTCCACGCTCTGCGCGGACAGGTGCGGCTGCAGTGAGCCGGAAAGGTAGGGCAGGGCAGGCAATTCGACGGGCATGGACAGGTTCGTGGCCAGGGGACGGCGGCAGCCGGTTCCATCGGATTACAATGGCGGCTACCGTGGGCAGTCTAGCCGACCACTGCGGTCGGTTTGTCCGGCGAAGCAAGGAGTGAGGTGTGGCGGTAATGCAGCAAATCCAGGCCGAGGTGGATCGTTACCCGCTCGTGCTGTTCATGAAGGGCACTCCGCAATACCCGATGTGCGGCTTTTCCAGCCGCGCCGTGCAGGCGTTGATGGCCGCCGGTGCCGTCGCCCTGCGCACGGTCAACGTGCTGGAGGAACCGGAGATCCGCGCCAACCTGCCGCGCTTCTCCAACCTGCCGACGTTCCCGCAGCTGTTCATCAACGGGGAGTTGATCGGCGGCTGTGACATCGTCATGGAGCTGTTCGAGGCCGGCGAACTCAAGCGCATCGTCGAAGAGGCCAGCCAGGGATGAGTGCCTGGCCATCGACGTCGGCGACCGCTGCGGCGCTCGATGGCCGTCCCCTGCAGGACCGCGTGGTCCTTATCGCCGGTGCCGGTGGCGGGCTGGGCAGTGCCGCGGCCGTCGCCGCCGCCGAAGCCGGGGCCACCGTGGTGCTGATGGGCCGCAAGCCGCGGCGGCTGGACCGGGTCTATGCCCAGGTGCAGGCCGTGGGCCCAGAGCCCCTGCTGTATCCGCTGGATCTGGAAGGTGCCGGCCCCGACGACTATGCCGAACTGGCCCAGGCCCTGCAACGTGGGCTGGGGCGGCTCGACGGCCTGCTGGTCTGCGCCGCGCATTTTCCCGGCCTGACCCCTTTCGAGCTGGCCGACCCGGCCAGTTTCGCCCGCGCCGTGCACGTCACCCTGACCGCCCCGGCCTGGCTGGCCCAGGCCTGCCTGCCGCTGCTGAAGCAGCGCGACGATGCGTCGATGGTGTTCGCTGTTGATGCCCCTGAAAGGGTGGGGCAGGCCTACTGGGGCGGCTATGGCGTGGCCCAGCACGGGCTGCGCGGGCTGATCACCAGCCTGCACGATGAATTGGGCCGTACCCCGGTCCGGGTCAGCGGCCTGTATCCGGGGCCACTGCGCACCGCACTGCGGGCCCGCGCCTATTCAGTTGACCAGGACCCGGCCGCCCAGGGCCCGGAAAAGGCCGCCGCTGCGGCCATTGTGCTGCTTTCGGCAGCCGGCGCCCCGTGGCGGGGGCAGGTACTTGACGCCAGTCACACTGCTGTCGCCAGTTAACTGAGCGATAAGACGGAATGAAGGTTCCGTCACGATCGGGTTGCGATCCCGTGCCGTTTGTCGCACAACCGTCACATTGCAGGCGTAGCGTGTTAATCTAGTGTTAACCGTTGCGGCAGCTGCCGTTCACGGTAGGGAACCCCAGATAAATGTCCAGTCAGCCGCCCGCAAGGCTGGTTGGATGCGCTTTTTTCCGCCATCGCCAACTCGCATCGAGGCTACCGAAAAATGACCCACCCACTCCGGATGTCCAAGCTTACCCTTGGTCTCGTGGCTGCACTTGCCGCCGCCCCCGCCTTCGCCCAGAGCACCTCTGCCGGTGTCGGCGGCCAGGTGATCTCCCGCGCGGGCCAGCCCGTCGCCGGCGCTGAAGTCACCATCACCCACACCGAGTCGGGCACGGTTTCGCGTGCCACCACCGATGCGGCCGGTCGCTACAACGCCCGCGGCCTGCGCGTGGGTGGTCCGTACTCGATCACCATCACCAAGCC
This sequence comes from Stenotrophomonas maltophilia, assembly GCA_002364755.1. GTDB lineage: Bacteria > Pseudomonadota > Gammaproteobacteria > Xanthomonadales > Xanthomonadaceae > Stenotrophomonas > Stenotrophomonas maltophilia_AX. The sequence continues at coordinate 267,560 of DEZI01000030.1, read as the reverse complement.
GGGTGAAGGCACCAAGACCGAAGATGGCGTCTACCTGGGCGTGAACCAGACCGGCACCATCAACGCCACCCTGGCCGGTGACCTGGCTGCTGCCACCAACCTGGACACCGTGCAGGTCACCGCCGTCGGCGGTGGCTCGGAAGTGTTCAGCGCCACGAAGATGGGCTCGGGCACCAACCTGAGCCAGCAGCAGATCGAAGTCGCGCCGTCCATCGGCGGCAACATCCAGGATCTGATGCGCCTTGATCCGCGCGTGACCTTCATCGACCGCGCCTCGGGTTCGATCTCGGCCGGTGGCCAGAACCCGCGCTACAACTCGATCAACATCGACGGCGTCTCGGCCAGCGACACCTTCGGCCTGGAAGGCAACAACATGCCGACCCGCCGCCAGCCGGTCGCGATGGAAGCCATCGAAGCGCTGGACATCAACCTGTCAAATTACGACGTCAGCATCGCTGCCGCCGCCGGCGCCACCGTCAACGCGGTGACCAAGTCCGGTACCAATGAGTTCCACGGTTCGGTCTACGGCACCTACCGTGACGGCGACTGGTTCGGCGACAACCCGGAAGGCCAGCCCTTCAACGGTTTCACCAAGGAAAAGACCTACGGCATGACCTTGGGTGGCCCGATCCTCAAGGACAAGCTGTTCTTCTTTGCCAACTACGAAAAGTTCGAACAGGCCGCACCGGGTGCTGATCTGTCGACCACGCCGCTGGGCAAGGCCAACGGCCAGTTCACGCTGGCTGACGTGACCCGTGCGCAGGAAATTGCCCAGAGCTACGGCATCGACGCCGGTGGCCTTGAAAGCAACGGCGACACCGAGATGGAAGAGTACGCGCTGAAGCTGGACTGGAACATCAGCGACAACCATCGTGCCAGCGTGCGCTACAGCAAGATCGACCAGAGCAAGCTGCGCATCAACGGCATGACCACCAGCTCGGCTTCGCTCAACTCGTACTGGTACCAGCACAACAAGACCAACGAGAGCTACGTTGCCCAGATCTTCAGTGACTGGACCGACAACTTCTCGACCGAACTGAAGGCTTCGTACCGCGAGTACTCGGCCATCCGTGCCGTCAACACCAACGCGCCCAGCATCCGCATCTACTTCGGCGGCACCCAGGCTGCGCCGTCGGGTGATTCGCTGTACTTGGGTACGGAAGTCAACTCGCAGGACAACATCCTCGAGACCAAGGCGTGGAACTACTACGCCGCCGGCACCCTGACCCTGGGTGACCACGACGTCAAGTTCGGTGCCTCCTACGATACCAACGACATCTACAACTACTACGGCGCCAACTCGTGGGGCACCTATACCTTCTATGGCCTGAACAACTTCGCCAACGGTATCTGGAGCACTTACGACTATGCCCCGGAGCGCAGCGCCGGCTCGATCGCCGCTGACTACAAGTACAGCAACCTGGCCCTGTTCGTGCAGGACACCTGGTACGTCAACAGCAACCTGACCTTGACCCTGGGTCTGCGTGCTGACCGTCCGGATACCAGCCCGTCGCCGACCTACAATGCACCGGCCTCGACCTTCTTCGGCTACAACAACAGCAAGGTCCTGAACAACAAGTTCCTGGTGCAGCCGCGCTTCGGTTTCAACTACACCTTCGACACCGAGCGTCCGACTCAGCTGCGTGGTGGCGTGGGCCTGTTCCAGGGTGATTCCCCGCAGGTGTGGCTGAGCAACAGTTACTCTGCGACCGGTTTCAACACCAGCGTCTACAACCGCACCGCTTACGATCCAACGCTGGCCTTCAGCCCGGACAAGGACAGCCAGCCGGTTCCGGCAGGCGCGGGTTCGGCCGTACAGAACGTCAATTTCGTCGGCAATGACTTCCGCATGCCGTCGACCTACAAGGCCAACCTGGCCTTCGACCACGAAACCCCGTGGCACGGCATCGTGGCTTCGGCCGAACTGCTGGTCACCAAGGTCAAGGATGGCCTGTTCTACCAGAACCTGAACCTGGGTCCGGTGCAGTACCAGGGTCCGGACGGCCGTGACATGTTCTACAGCGCCAGCAAGAACGGCGCCTGGACCGGGGGTGACGCCCGTTTCGGCCGCAACCGTGCCAATTACAACAACGTTTACCTGATCACGAACACCGACAAGGGCCGCACCTCGCAGTTCACCGCCTCGTTGAGCAAGCCGTGGTCGGATACCAGTGACTGGTCCTGGAACATTGGCTACACCTACACCGATGCCACCGAAGTCGGTTCGCTGACCAGCTCCACTGCCAGTTCGGGCTGGAATTACCAGTACGCCTTCGATGCCAACACCGAAACCGAGAATACCTCGCGCTACCAGATCCGCGACCGCCTTTCGGGTGCGCTGAACTGGAAGCACAAGTTCTTCGGTGATTACGAAACCAAGATCGGTCTGGTGTACGAAGGCCGTAGCGGTCGTCCGTACAGCTACGTCTTCGTCAACGACGCCAATGGCGACGGCCGCAGCGCCAATGACCTGTTCTACGTGCCGAAGGGTCCGGGCGACGTGCTGTTCGGTACGCTGGCAGCCAATGGCCAGTTCACCGCTGATGCGGCCATGGAGAAGAACTTCTTCGATTGGCTGGCCGCCAACCCGGACCTGGCCAAGTACGCCGGCACCACGCCGGGCGCCAACCAGTTCCGTACCGGCTGGATCAACACCTTCGACCTGCGTATCAGCCAGCAGCTGCCGGGCTTCATGAAGGGCCACAAGTCCGAGATCTGGCTGGACGTGCAGAACGTCGGCAACATGCTGAACAAGAAGTGGGGCAACATCTACGACTACGGCTTCTTCGCCGACAGCCGTGTGGCTACCCTGCAGGGCATGTACCAGGGCAAGTACGTGTACAACTACCGCGGCGCGGACACCCCGACCGTGGCCAACGCAGACGCAGACGGTTTCGACGTCGGTGTCTCGCAGTGGTCGCTGCAGCTGGGCTTCCGCTACCAGTTCTGATGAACTGACGTAGTTGCTGCACACGAAAACGGCCGGGGAAACCCGGCCGTTTTCCGTTCTGCACTAAGGTTCTCAGCAACTTTTTGTTGGAATTCTTGTCGCCTGTCACAAAGCGAGAGCGCGATGGCGGCAATCATCGGAGTTATGATGACGGTAGATTACATCGGCCACGGATTAGGTCTATGCGCTGCGAAGGCTTGTACGGCGTCCCTCACCAACTGATGCCACCGCTCTTTCAGCCCACGAGAGAGTCGGCGCTTGAAATTGCCGACACTCTTGCTGTCGGTGTGCCAGTGCCGCCGGTATTTGGTCGGGGTTTGTCTGAGGAGGAGCGCATTTCAATTGTCGGGCGCCTGTTCCCTGACAAAATTTTCGATGTAACTTCGCCGCTGGGCTACAGGCTTCAGCCTATCAATCGTGATGAAATCTTAGCGCAATTTGTTCCTAGGCTTGCGTCTCATCGGGATGACGTGAAAAGTGTGCTGCAGGCTAATCAGTGGATCATGAAGCGATCTGGTGTTCGATTGCCAAAGGCTGTTTTTCGATCAGCCGAGGTAATGGTTGGGGTGAATTCGATCAATGCGCATGGATTTGTAGCCCCTCGATATGACGTTAAGTCCGAAGTCGCATGGTTGTTGAGCGAGTTGCAAACGGGGGCGCACGACTTTCTGGCCTCCGTTGCCCTTTTTGTTTGGTTCTTTCTCCATGTGCATCCGTTCGCGGATGGTAACGGGCGAACATTTCGGATGCTCCTCCTGAGATTTGTGGGGTGGAGGTGGGGGGCAGAATCCCCGTGCCACGATGCCGTCCATCGCTTGCTTGATGCCATGCAGGTTGAAAAGAATGAATTCATCTATGCAATGCATCGAAGTCGGCTTTCTGACGCGCAGCCGCTGCGTGTCTTTATTTTGCGTGCGATAGCGGAGGATTGATGGATCGTCGCGTTAATACGTTGCCAGCATCTTATCGGCGTGGCCTAGCGATCCTTGCTGGTCTTGTGATTCTGTTGATATCGACGATATTCTTTCTTCGCTGGCCCGAGAGGCGGGATGATCGTGATGCTGGGCAAGTGGCCGATGCTGGGCGGGCGCACTCGGAAGTCGTCAGGTCGGGAGCTACTCCACTGCAAAGTCCCGGTGCCCTTGGTGATCCGGAAGGGCTGCGTCATCGCGCTGCTTTGGGGGAGTCGGTGGCGGCCTGCGAGTGGGCATTGCTAAATTTCCAGTGCTCCCGTTTGCAGGAAAGCGCGGCGTCGATTCAGCGTTTCTCTGGTTCTTCGTCTTCCTCCAAGAGGAATGAAAGGGCTCGGCACGTTGACGATCTTCTGCAAAAATTGGACGAGCGTCGTGAAGCGTGCCGGATGGTCGGAATAGCTTCGCCTAGGGAAATCTACGATAACTATGAACGTGCAGCTCGGCTAGGTAGTCGTCGGGCTCAGCTCGTGTATGTGTCTGGGCAGTTAATGCTTGGTCCGATGGAATCGCATGAACTAGCCCAAGTCTCGGATGCCTATGCGCGTGATGTAGAGCGTTTGGCGCTTGAATGGACTGGGCAGGGTAATATGGAGGTCGCGCTCGCGCTTGCTGACGCTTATGCGAATCGTCGAGGCGGCAGCTTTCTTGGCTCCGTGGTTTCACCCAATTTGCCTGCTGCAAATTCCATCTATGCCACGCTGCTGGAACAGGCGGTTGAGTCGAGGGATGTTGGGGTATCAGGAGTTGTTCTCAGAGAGCGACTTTCTGCTTTGCAGGGTAAGAACGGAAAGGAGGGTGCGCATAGGATTGATGTCGATCTGACGGCGATAAGGCGCGGTAAAAGAGTTGTTGACTCAGTGGCTGTAACTGGTCCTTTGAGTGGTGGTGACCTAAGCTGTCGCTAAGACCTGAAATTTGAAGTAAGGGAAATATCCACGGAATTTTTAGAGAAGGAAGTCTCATGAATACGTCACAGGCTGTACGGCTCGTTCTAGGTGTTGCATTGACGTTTGGCGGATACATGCATAGTGCGCAGGCAGCTTCCTGCTATGCAGAGACTACTGGTATAGAGAGGTGCCCGCCGGGAAGTGGTCCGGATTGGCTGGGTGGCGGTGCTTCAGGTGATCCCCAGGATGGGCAGCCAAAGAGCGTCTATGTATCTATGCCATACATCGATGGCAATCCATATGCGGTTAGTTGTTCGTCTGCAAACATGGAGCAGCGATTGAATTATGCGCGGTGGGCGTTGAGTTCTTTCATTGCGTACGAATCCGCTCGTTACATTGCCAGCGGCGGCGAAGCAGTTTTTTTTAGGTCCGACACTGAGTTTGAAATTGTCTACCCAGATGGTACCTATCAGTCTTTTTACGACTACGCAGCAGTCGTGAACTCAGTCCCAGCAACTGGGATTGACTTGGTGCTGATGGGTTCGCCAAGCAGCTGCCCGCACATCAGTGAACGTGGGCGCTGGCCCCAACTGGGTGAGAGCTGGTACCAATACGGATCCTGGCAGTAGCCAGTGTTGGTACTTGATTCTAGTGGTGCGACATGCGAAACGGCCGGGGAAACCCGGCCGCTTTCCGTTCAGGGAAAAGTCCTTGCGGGCGTGCGGGCGGGGGCGTAGCATCCGCTCTCGTGCACGGCGCACTGCGCCGCCTGGCGGTCCCGGAATGGCGAACGCGGGCAGCACCTATCCAACGGTCGGGGTTTCCCGGCCGTTTTGCTTTTTAAGGGGGCGGCAGTACAGTCGGAAACCTTGAAGGAAGCGAAAAGTTGGATATGACGACGAACGAAAAGGCAGCCCGCGCGCTGCCGGTGCAGGATGCGCGGATCTACCCGCGCGGTGGGCTGGATGTGCTCTCGCGGGCCGAGGTCGCGCGCCTGCGCGATGCCTCCGGTGGCGGCATGCACGAGCTGCTGCGCCGCTGCGCGCTGGCGGTGCTGACCAGTGGCAGTGCCTCGGACGATCCGCGCGCGGCGCGTGATCTCTACCCCGATTTCGACATCCAGGTGGCGCAGCAGGATCGCGGCGTGCGCATCGACCTGGTCAACGCCCCGGCGATGGCCTTCGTCGACGGCGAGATCATCCGCGGCGTGGCCGAGCTGTTGTTCGCGGTGGTCCGCGACCTGGCCTACATGGCCATCGAGATGGGCCCGGCCTACGCGGCCGAGCTGGAATCCTCGGAAGGCATCACCAACGCGGTGTTCGGCCTGCTGCGCAACGCGCGCATCCTCAACCCGGGCGACCCGAACCTGGTGGTCTGCTGGGGCGGCCACTCGATCGGCCGCGACGAGTACCTGTACACCAAGCAGGTCGGTTACGAGCTGGGCCTGCGCGGCCTGGACATCTGCACCGGCTGCGGCCCGGGCGCGATGAAGGGCCCGATGAAGGGCGCCACGATTGCCCATGCCAAGCAGCGCAAGACGGTCACCCGCTACATCGGCCTGACCGAGCCGGGCATCATTGCCGCCGAGTCGCCGAACCCGATCGTCAACCACCTGGTCATCATGCCGGACATCGAGAAGCGCCTTGAGGCCTTCGTCCGCATCGGCCACGGCATCATCGTGTTCGCCGGCGGCGTCGGCACGGCCGAAGAGATCCTGTACCTGCTCGGCATCCTGCTGCGCGAGGAGAACAAGGACCTGCCGTTCCCGCTGATCCTGACCGGCCCGACCGTGGCCGCGCCTTACTTCGAGCAGATCGACCGGTTCATCCGCCTGACCCTGGGCGATGCCGCGGCCGAGCGCTACGAGATCATCATCGGTGACCCGGTGGCGGTGGCCCGCAAGATGGCCAGCGGCATCAAGCAGGTGCGCGAGCACCGCCTGGCGCAGAAGGATTCGTTCTTCTTCAACTGGTCCATCGAGATCCCGTGGGAGTACCAGCAGCCATTCGTGCCGACCCACGAGGCGATGGCCGCGCTGGACCTGCACCACGGCCGCGCCCCGCACGCGCTGGCGGCCGACCTGCGTCGGGCGTTCTCCGGCATCGTGGCCGGCAACGTGAAGGAAGACGGCATGCGCCGCATCGAGGAGTTCGGGCCGTTCCAGATCCATGGCGACGCCGACATGATGCAGGCCCTGGACGCGCTGCTGCGTGCCTTCGTCGAGCAGCGCCGGATGAAGATCTCCGGTGAGTACCAGCCCTGCTACCAGGTGCTGGCCTGACCGGCTGCCCGGGGTCGGATCCCCGAAGGGGCTCCGACCCCTTCCGGCAGCTGCCGGAAGGGCAGGGCGTGTCAACGCTTTGACGCCCGTCGCCCCGTTCTGACCGTTCATCCTGCCGCCGCTTGCCGGCGGCACCCGGGTGCGCCATCGTGGCCACCAACACGCTGGGGAGCGTTCCATGTCACTGCGCCGGTCCAAGGGCTTCACGCTGGTCGAGTTGATGATCACGATTGCCGTGCTGGCCGTGCTCGTGGCCATCGCTTTTCCGAGTTTCCGTGGCGTCATGCGTAACAATCAGGTTGCCAGTGCGAACAACGAGGTACTGGGCCTGTTTGCGTTGGCCCGAAGTGAAGGGCTGCGCAACAATCGCGGTGCTGGGGTGTGTGCGAGTACCTCTGGCTCGGCCTGCGACGGTTCCTGGGGGGACGGGCTGATGGCTTACGGCGACCTCGATGGCGACGGCACTTTCGGAGGCGGAGACACGGTGCTGCGCTTTGTGCAGATCCGGCCGGCCTTGACCGTGACCAGTGCGGCTTCCGCCAGCAGCGGCTTCATCTTCGACAGCCGCGGTCGCAGTCGCGCCACCGCCAACCAGTCCATCATCATCACGCCCAGCGCCTGCAAGCCGGGGGAGCCACGCCGGACCCTGACGGTCAATCTCTCCGGACAGGTCCGGGTGCTACAGGACACCTGCTCATGATGCGTCGCGCATATGGTGTGCGTCCCCGCCGCCAGCGGGGCTTCAGTCTGCTGGAAGTGCTGATCGCTCTGCTTATCCTCGGCTTTGGCCTGCTGGGCTTCGCCTTGCTGCAGACGATGAATGTCCGCTTCGTGCAGAGCGCGAACTACCGCACCCAGGCGACCAACCTTGCCTACGACCTGATCGATCTGATGCGGGTCCAGCGCAGCGATACCCTCAATGGCGGCGCCTATGCGACCGCCTCTTTCGCCGCCGGAAGCGTAGCCGCATCCGATGGCCCCTGTGCCTGGCCAACCGGCACCTCTGTCACTCAAGCACAGAACATCGCCCGTTGGCGGTGTCAGGTCGTCAAGACACTGGGTGACAAGGCTGCGGCAAACGTGAACATCAACAACGGCGTGGTAACGGTAGGCATCGCTTGGGGAGACCAGCGCTGGGACAAGACCGCTCCGGATACCACCACCACCTTCACGCTGGTCACCCGTCTATGACTCCCCGCCCCGGTTTTCATTCCCCGCTGCGCGCCATGCGCGGTCTGTCACTGGTGGAACTGATGATCGCCATGGTCATCGGTCTGATCCTCATGCTGGCTGTGGTGCAGATATTCCTGGCCTCGCGCTCGGCCTCGCGGTTATCCGAGGGCGTAGCCCGGACACAGGAAAATGCGCGATTCGCGGTGGACTTCCTCGAACGCGATATCCGCATGGCTGGGCACATGGGCTGCGTGAACGATCAGGCGCATATCGTCCGCTCCAACGACGCGATCCGGATCAACCTGGCTGGTGTCACGCCCGGATCCGGGTCTGCTGTGGATTTCAACATTCCCATCCAAGGCTATGACGCGCCGGGTACCGCGCCAGGGGGCTCACTGGCGCTCGGGGCCAATTGGGCGGGCCTGACAACGCCTCCGTCGAGCATCGCCAACCTGTCGCCTGCGCCGCGTGGCGGCAGTGACGTGCTGGTGCTGCGTTACCTGGCCCCGGAAGGTGCGCCGGTGCTCACCATTACCCCCGGTACCGACTCCACCCTCACCATCAGCACGACCGCTGCGGCCCGTCTGACAGCCGGTCTGACTGGTTCTCCTTCGCTGTTTGCGGTAGGTGACTGCAGCGGGGTGGATATCTTTGCGGGCACGCTGTCAGGCAGCACCATCACTGCTACGAACACCAATCTGTCCCGCTACGCTGCCAACAATGCGGTGACCATGGTCTATCGTGCCGAAGCGATGGTGTACTACGTAGCCAACAACGGCGCGACGCCGTCCCAGCCTTCGCTGTTCCGCGCCCGAGCGGGCGCCTCCGGGGCTTTCGGCTCCGGTGAAGAACTGGTGGAGGGCATCGAGAGCCTGCAGTTCCTGTATGGCCTGGACCAGAACGCCACCATCGGGCTGTTGCAACCGCCGGCAGGCAGGATAACCGGGCAGCAGCCGGCCAGTCTTGTCAGTACCGCCACCACGTCGGCTGCGGTTGGCGCCTGGCGCCGCGTCGGGATGGTCCAGGTGGGCCTGCTGGCGCGCAGTCCGCAGCCTGCCGCCTCGGCACAGCCGACGGAGACTACCGCGGTACCAGGTGTGCTGGGGGTCAGTTTCACCAATGCTTCCACGCCGGATAACCGCTATCGCGCCACCTACGAAATGTCGGTGGCTCTACGCAATCGACTCTTCGGGAACTAAGTCATGAGACGCCGACCTCCTGTTTCGATGGGTGCCCCGCGATCGCAGCGCGGAGCCGTCCTCTATGTCGCGCTGATCATGCTCATCCTGCTCTCGCTACTCGGTATCGCGGGGATGCAGGTAGCGAACATGCAGGAAAAGATGGCGTCCAACTACCGCGCGGTGAATGTCGCCTTCCAGCGTAGCGAACAGGCGGTCCGCACCACGGAGTCACAGATCGAGGCGCTCGCCAACCGTGACGATACGGCCGGTGCGACCGGTACGCTGACCTCCGCTTCCATCGAACGCACCTGCGACGACGGCTTCGATCCGTCGGTGTGGGCTGCAGCACGGCGCATTGGCGATGGCCAGGAGGTGAAGGTGCGGCAGATTGAAAGCTGTATTCAAGGCGAAGCCTCGCTTGATATGGGTCGGCCGACCGATGTGGCCACCCCGATCTACCAGATTTCGGCCTATGCATCCGACGCCGGCAGTAGCACCGACACCGGCACGTCGGCCGTTGCCATCGACACTGTATTCAAGCTCTGAGGATGGCTGCCATGGCAAGCCGAAAGACCAAGATCATTGCTGGCAGCGGCGTTGCCGTTGCGCTGGGCACTGGCGCACTGATCTATTCGCTGTTCGCCGCGCAGGGGCAGGGTGTGCTGGCGCAGGCGCCGCTGAACATCCAGGTCCCGGTCACGCCGTCGTTCATCATGGCGGTGGATGACTCCGGTTCGATGACATTCCAGACGCAGTTCCCCGGCGCCGACGGTGAAGGCTGCTGGAACACCACCCGTCGCAGCTTCTTTGACGCGAGCGGAAACCTGTACACCTCCGGAAACTGCGATTACCAGTACGTGCTGCCCGGTACGCGCGCCGGTACCAACTGGTATGGCATCCCGCCGATCGATACGCTTGGCTTTGCGCGCTCGTCCCGCTACAACCCAGCCTACTTCGATCCCAGCGTCCGTTACGCGCCATGGGTCAACCGCAACAAGGCGAGCTACGGTGACGTAAGTACAAGCAACACCCCGATCGATCCGCGCAGTCCGGGTACAACGGTCAACCTGGCCAGCAACTACCTGAGCACCACCGACACCTTCCGGATGCAGAACGGCATGGTGATTCCGGCAGGCCAGCGCTTCATATACGGCAACATCACCTACGAGTTCCAGAGCGATTACACCTGGGACCAGGGTGCGGCCAATGTGTACATGCGCTACTGGCCAGCCACATTCTTCCTGCCTTACACCAGCAACAACGATGCGTATCCCCAGCTGGACGGCGCGACCAATGCATATGCAGGCAGCAGTCGGGTCAAGGTGGACAACGCGTGTGGCACCAACTGCGCGATGTGGAAGTACACGATTCCTTCCGGTGATTCCGAGGCTCTTCGCAATTTCGCCAACTGGTTTGCCTATTACGGCAACCGCAACCGTTCGATGATTGCCGGCATGACGCTTTCAATGGCGCAGGTCGAGAACATGAACGTTGGCTACTTCCGCATCAACCAGCACGGGTCCTTCGACAGTTCTACATCGGCAAGCAAACGCCTGACCATGTACAACATGGGCACCGCGACGGACAAGCAGCTGCTGTATGACAACATGATTTCGCTCACCGCAAGTGGTGGTACTCCCAACCGCCAAGCGGTGAACGCAGCGGGTCTCCAGTTCAAACGCACTGATGCCAACGCACCGGTAAAGCTGTCCTGCCAGAAGAATGCCATCATGCTGTTTACCGATGGATTCAGTAACGGCGGCACGCCGTCGTCGACCAACAATGACGGGGGAATGGGCGCTCCCTTCAGTGACGGCAATGCTGGCACGATGGCCGATATCGCGGCCAGCTACTACAACACGCCGCTACGTTCTGACTTGGCGGCCGGTCAGGTGCCGATCCCGAGCGCATGTTCGGCCAGCCCCGGTCCCCGGCTGGACTGCAACCCCGATCTGCACATCAACTTCTATGGCGTGACACTCGGGTCGCGTGGCGTGCTGTACAACCCTGATCTGAACCAGGACCCCTACACCGACGCTTCGATCTACGGCAACTGGCCGTCGGCGCAGAATGACAACCGCACCACGGTCGACGACATCTGGCACGCCAGCGTAAATACGCGTGGTGAGTACATCAATGCGCGCACGCCTGCTGAAATCACGGCAGCCATGCGCCGCATTCTTTCGTCGGTGAACGCAGGCGCGTCTCCGTCCGGAAGCATCGCCATGACGGGTGCACGCATTGGTACCGGCTCGCTGGCGGTGACGCCCACCTATGAAGTGGCCAACGAGAGCACCGATTGGTTCAGCCGCCTGTCCGGGTCAACCGTCAGCGTCAATGCCACGACGCGTGTTGCCGAGTACACCGCCGCCTGGGAAGCGTCGGCACGTATCGCCACGCAGTCGCCTGGCACACGCAATATCGTCGCCGGAAAGGGCAATGCGGCGTTGGCGTTCAGCACGGCCAACTTCAGCCTGGCCGACCTGTGCACCAAGACGCTTGCCAATGCGGGCATGTCATTCTGCTCGCCGAAGGAAATCACCGATATGGGGGGGGACCTGGCCAGCGCTGTCGCCTACCTGCGCGGTGAAACCTCGCGCGAAGTTCGTTTCAGCAATGGCGTCTATCGCACCCGTACGACACTGCTCGGTGACATCGTCAACTCCAGCCCGGTGGTCAGTTCGCCTTTGGATGACTATGGCTACCGCGCTCTGGGTGGGACGCTGGCCACCAGCTATGCGGCTTTTCTCGAGAACAAGAGGCAGAACCGGCGCCACATGGTGTACGTAGGTGCAAACGACGGCATGTTGCATGCCATCGATGGCGGGATCAACGCGGCCGGTGTCGCCAACTCGACCGGCGGCAACGAAGTGTTCGCCTACATCCCGGCAACGGCGGTGGGGCACATGGGCAATCTGTTGTTCCCCTACGTGGCCGCACAGCAGGGGGACCAGAAGTTCCAGCACCGGTACTATGTCGACGGGCAGGTGACGGTGGCGGACGTGCAGTTCGGCTCCACCTGGGGGACCGGCCTGGTAGGCGCCGCCGGTGCGGGTGGTCGCTCGGTGTTCGCTCTGAATGTCAGCAACCCGCAATCATTCAATACCGCAAACCGCCTGTGGGAAATCAATGATCTCAACCCGTCGCTGGATGCGACCGTGCGAGCCAATATTGGTTTCGTGCTGAGCAAGCCGGTGATCGTTCCCACCCGAACGGCCTCGGGTGGTACGGAATGGAAGGCGATTTTCGGCAATGGCTACAACAGCGCGAGCGGCAAGGCGGTGCTGTACGTGGTCGACATGAATTCCGGTGCAGTGCGTATGATCGAGGCTGCGGAGGGCGCGGGGGCGCCGTCCGGCACGAATGGTCTTGGCAACATCGTGGTCGTGGACCGGTTCGCTACAACGACCAGCGGCGGCACCACGTCCCGTCTTCGGGGTCGCGACGGCATGGCGGACACTGTATATGCCGCCGACCAGCGTGGTGCCATCTGGAAGTTCGATCTTGAGTCGACAGCAGCCACGGTGACCCGCCCGGTCTTCACCACGCGCACAAGTACTGAGAGCAGCAGCGGGACGACGTTGACCTACCGTCAGCCAATTATCGGCGGCATGACCGCGGTGGCGGGCCAGGGTGACGGCGTCATGCTGCTGTTCGGCACGGGAAGTTTCTCGTTCAATGGCGATGAGCGCGACACGGCGGTACAGAGCTTGTATGGAGTCAATGACCTCAGTGTTGGTCAGCCGGTTACGACGCTCACCGCGGCCAATCTGCTGCCTTACACCGTGACGACAAACAATGGCGTGCGCGGTCTGAGTCCTGGCACTGCGACGGGCGCAACGTCCGGTTGGACCGTTACCCTGCCGACGGCCGAACGTTTTGTGGGAAATCCTACAGTGGTTTCGGGTGTCGTGTTCATGCCGACCTACGTGCCCAACCAGTCGCAGGCCGGGTGCTCGACCGAGGGTTCGAACTGGCTCTTCGGGCTGTCGGCCAGCTCGGGTGCCCCGGCGCTTGACCAGGCGCGCAAGGTTTCCCCATCTGGTGACCAGGTCGGCACCGGCACTGCTGCATTGCCCCTCAATACGGGTGGCACATCGCCGGTCAAGGATGTGGCGGTGGCGGTCATTCCGCGTCTCAGCAGCGGCAGCGGTCCGCAGGATCGGGCGTGCTGGATGACCGTGAGCGCGTCAGGCGCAGATCCCCTGTACGTCCCTTATCCGTGCGGCCGCCAGTCCTGGCGGCAGCTGCAATGACTCTGGAGCATTCAATGCATTCACGCCCCTGTTTCCTCGATCGTCGACCACACACCGAGCGCGGGTTCACCCTGATCGAGCTGATGATCGTCGTGGCAGTTGTGGCCATCCTCGCCGCCATTGCCTACCCGAGTTACAACGAGCAGGTCCGAAAATCCAGGCGCGGGCAGGCCAAGGCGGATATCGCGGAAGTCACTCAGCTGGCTGAACGCTTCCACACAGTCAACAACACCTACTCGGGTTTCACGTTGCCGTTTACTCGTTCGCCACGTGATGGCGGCAGCAGCCACTACACGATCAGCTTCAGCGGTACGCAGTCGACATTCACAGTGACAGCGACGCCCTCGACGGCAACAGGTCAGAACAGGGACAAGTGCGGAACCCTGAGCATCAACCAGGCGGGCGTGAAAACACCAGCGGAGGCGACCGTGCCAGGTTGCTGGTAGCCGCCGGGGGCGCTGGCAGGCGCTGGACGTGCGGGTGTTGCATCTCGCTGATACAGCGTCTAGAATGCGCCTCCCCGCCCGAATAGCTCAGCCGGTTAGAGCACTTGACTGTTAATCAGGGGGTCGTTGGTTCGAGTCCAACTTCGGGCGCCATATCCTGCAGAAGCCGCGAGAATTCGCGGCTTTTGTTTTTTGCAACGGCCTGCCATCACGGCGGCGATGCAGCACTCAGCACGGCGTGGGCGTCACGATTCTCGTGCTTCGGGTGCGTCCACCGTTGTTGATCACCACCTGGCCTAGTTGCCGGCCGTCGTGGCAGATGCGCAGGGTTGCATTGGCTCCGGGGCTGCGGCCATCTGCCTGGAAAAACAGTTGCGGCCGACCTTCGGTGCCATGCGCGCTTAGCTGAAGCCCGCTGCGCTCCTGGTGGTGTGCCAGGACATCTGCAGCTGAGGCCGGGGGACGGCGGTGGATGCCACTGCGGTACATGATCCAGCCCTCGCCCCAGTCTGGGCTGCACTGCAGCCCATCCGCGCTTGCGCAGACCCCAATGAGTTCTCTACGTGTGATGGCCTCGTAGCGGGCCCGGTTGAGACTTGTGTGCAGCGTCATGCGCAGCGCGTCAGCCCGCAGGCTGTACAACAGCGAGCCGAGGGCGGGAAAGCAGAGCGCGGCCACTACGGCCAGAACGCTCAGCGCTGCGAGGCATTCAGGCAGGCTCAGGCCTGCATTGCGTGGAGCCGGACGGGCCATGCGGAGATTCCTCGGGCCGGGGCTCCAACGGTGGACCCTGGCGAAGTACGGCACCATCAGGCAGACACTCCCCTGACGACCGGTGCTTTCCTCAACCGGCCGTCACCAGACCGGCCGCTATAATCATCATTCCCGGGACCTGGCAATACCATGAGCGACAGTTTTCAACTCGTCTCGCCGTATTCACCGGCGGGCGACCAGCCCAACGCGATCGCGAAGCTGACTGACAATTTCGAAGCGGGCATCGCCAAGCAGACGCTGCTGGGCGTGACCGGTTCGGGCAAGACCTACACCATCGCCAACGTCATCCAGAACGTGCAGAAGCCGACGCTGATCATGGCGCCGAACAAGACGCTGGCCGCGCAGCTGTATGGTGAATTCAAGGCTTTCTTCCCGCACAACGCGGTCGAGTACTTCGTCAGCTACTACGATTACTACCAGCCCGAAGCCTACGTGCCTTCGTCGGACACCTTCATCGAGAAGGACAGTTCGATCAACGAGCACATCGAGCAGATGCGCCTGGCGGCGACCAAGACGCTGCTGTCGCGCCCGGACGCGATCGTGGTGGCCACCGTGTCGGCCATCTACGGCCTCGGCGCGCCGGAAGACTATCTGTCGCTTCGCCTGATCCTGTCCAAGGGCGAGCGCATCGAGCAGCGCGACCTGATCAACCACCTGACCCAGCTGCAGTACACGCGCAACGAGTACGAGCTGCAGCGCGGTACGTTCCGCGTGCGTGGCGAAGTGATCGACGTGTTCCCGGCCGAATCGGACAGCGAGGCCCTGCGCATCGAACTGTTCGATGGCGAGGTCGAGAAGATCACCCTGTTCGATCCGCTCACCGGTGAGACGATCCGCAACATGCAGCGCTTCACCGTCTACCCGAAGACCCACTACGCGACCACGCGCGAACGCGTGCTGGCCGCCGTGGAGACCATCAAGGTGGAGCTGAAGGAGCGCCTGGAGCAACTGTACGCGGAGAACAAGCTGGTCGAGGCGCAGCGCCTGGCCCAGCGCACCCAGTTCGACATCGAGATGATGGCCGAGGTTGGTTTCTGCAACGGCATCGAGAACTACTCGCGGCACCTGACCGGCAAGAATGCCGGCGAGCCGCCACCGACCCTGTTCGACTACCTGCCGCCGGACGCGCTGCTGGTCATCGACGAATCGCACGTGACCATTCCGCAGATCGGCGCGATGTTCAAGGGCGACCGTTCGCGCAAGGAAACCCTGGTCGAGTTCGGCTTCCGCCTGCCGTCGGCGCTGGACAACCGCCCCCTGCGCTTCGAGGAATGGGAAGCGCGCTGCCCGCGTGCGATCTACGTGTCTGCCACGCCGGGCCCGTATGAGTACCGCGAGACCGGTGATGACATCACCGAACTGGTGGTGCGCCCGACTGGCCTGATCGATCCGGTGGTGGAAATCCGCCCGGTCGGCACCCAGGTCGACGATCTGATGAGCGAAGCCAACGAGCGCATCAAGGCGGGTGACCGCGTGCTGGTCACTACCCTGACCAAGCGCATGGCCGAGAACCTCACCGAGTACCTGACCGAACATGGCATCCGCGTACGCTACCTGCACTCGGACGTGGACACGGTGGAGCGCGTGGAGATCATCCGCGACCTGCGCCTGGGCAAGTTCGACGTACTGGTGGGCATCAACCTGCTGCGCGAAGGCCTGGACATGCCGGAGGTCTCGCTGGTGGCGATCCTGGATGCGGACAAGGAAGGTTTCCTGCGTTCGACCGGTTCGCTGATCCAGACCATCGGCCGCGCCGCCCGCAACGTGCGTGGCAAGGCCATCCTGTATGCGGACAAGATCACCCGGTCGATGCAGGCGGCGATCGACGAGACCGACCGCCGCCGCGCCAAGCAGGTCGAGTACAACGAGGAGCACGGTATCGTGCCGCGTTCGGTGGCCCGGCCGATCGTGGATGTGCTGGAAGGCGCGCGCTCCGATGCTGCCGAGAAGGAGTCCCGCAAGGGCAAAGGCAAGGGCAGGGCGGTGGCCGAGGATGCGGCCGATTACCGGTCGATGTCGCCGGCCCAGCTGGCCACCCGGCTCAAGGCGCTGGAGCAGCAGATGTACCAGCATGCCAAGGATCTGGAGTTCGAAGATGCCGCCCGCGTGCGCGACCAGATCCGGCAGCTGAAGGAGGCCAGCCTCGGCTGAACACGGTAGCGCGGCAATCTTCACAAAAGTGTTGCGCTTACCTGTCGGCATCCGTAATATACGCGGCCTGCACCGACGCAATCGCGGAGATGCAGAAGCAAAACGGGCGGTTAGCTCAGCGGTAGAGCACTACCTTGACATGGTAGGGGTCACAGGTTCGAACCCTGTACCGCCCACCACGAAGTTCCTTTCAGAGGGGCTGTCGTGACTTGAAAAGCCCGGCCCTGGCGCCGGGTTTTTACGTAGCAAGGCCTGCCTTCGGGCGGCACGAACAAGATGGGCGGTTAGCTCAGCGGTAGAGCACTACCTTGACATGGTAGGGGTCACAGGTTCGAACCCTGTACCGCCCACCACCTGGCTCCCGGCATTGCCGGTGCAGCGGTGGCAAAGAAAAAGCCGGCCCGACGGGTCGGCTTTTTTGTTGCCTGGCTTCCGGCCCTCAGAACTGCATCATGCTGCACATCCGCACCGGTCGCTCGCTGCGCACCAGGCCCTTGTCCGTGCGGCACTGCTGCACGCGCTCCTCGGCTTTGCTGCGGCAGTCCGGGCACAGCGCGTCCAGCGCGCTGTCCTTGCCCTGCGCCGCAGTGCAGACGCGCTGTGCGTGGTCGGCGCGTGCCTCGATGGCGCGCTCTGGCGAAACGGCCTCGCCCATGGCATTGACGAAGCGATAGTCCACGAATGGCTGCGGCAGCGCGCATTCCTGCCTGGCGTTTTCCACATGCACCGCCTCCAGCTGGCGGCGCAGCTGCGCGCCCTGGCGATCACAGTCGGCGACCAGCGAGCGCGATGCGGCAGGCGTCAGCTGTGGGTTTGCGTAGACCGGGCGGGTGCGGATCTCGCTGCCGAACGGGCAGCAGGCGGCAAGCAGCGCGACGGCAGGCAACAACAATACATGGGCAACGATCCGGGTCTTCATGGCGCTTCCTTTCGAGAGGGCATCATGCTGTCACCGGGCGTGCTGGCGAGGATGAATCGCGGCTGGCGATCAGTGCGCGTCCGATGCGCCGATGTTGAAGCGGTGACGCAGCTGCCAGTGGCCCTCGACCTGGTGCACCACACCCAGGGCATGCGTCTTCCCGCCTGCGCCGCGCTCCCAGCGCAGCATGCTGTCCTGGCGCAGGCGCACCTGCAGGCAGAGATCGTCGGGGCTGGCAGGGGTCAGCCCGGCAGGGAGCGCCTGGCCCGCAGCCGGGCTGCCGCTGCCGACGCTGGACAGGACCGCGTGCAACAGCAGCAGGGCAAGCATCGGCATGGCGCGGTGCTCCGGAGAAGGGAGTCCAGCGTGTCACCGGCGCTGGCGGATCGATACCGGCATGCGACGAAGCGGGGAAATGTGCGTGCCAAGGGCTCGCTGCGGGGATGAATCCGTGCGCTGGCGGGCTGATCCGCGCGCCGGCAGCGCCGCTCAGGCCGCGGCGTAGACCTGGCGGAGGTTGCGCAGCGTCGACTGGCGGTGCGCCGTGGCGCAGGGCTCGTCCATCTCCAGTTCCTGCAGCCGCAGGCCGACCAGGGTCATCGACAGGGCATAGCCGCGGGCCGCATCGGCAACACGCGACAGGCCCAGTGCGCGGCGCACCAGCGCGTCGATGTGGGCCTGGTCCGGCATCAGGCCGAGGTAGGCCTGCTCGGCACTGTCCAGGTCGGGCGCGCGCAGGATGGCCTGCGCATCGGTGGGGAGGGAGACGGAGGCCATGGGGGTGTCCTTGTCCGTTGCACGGCGCGCGATCAGAACGCGCGCAGCAGGGAAATGAAGGCGGAGTTCTGCGCGCCGCGGCGGGCCATCGGACTGTCCTTCACCGCATCACCGAACCACTGGCTGGCGACCACGCCGGTGGCGCGCCACTTCGTGCCCAGCGGAGTGGTGACTGCGATCTGCAGGCCCGGCGAAGTAGCGCTGCCCGGCGAATAGGCGGCCAGGCCGGAGCGCAGGGCTTCCTCGTCGCTGATGCCGTAGTAGTAGTCGAGCAGGCGTGCACTGCTGTGCACCACGCCCACGCGCGGCACCCAGGTGAAGCGCCCGGCCTGGATGGGATAGCTGTAATACAGGCTGGATTCGAGGCCGCCACCGTGGCCGCTGACCTCGCGCTTGACGCTGGCCGACAGGGCACCCCAGTCGGCGCTGTACTCGGCGCTGACGCCGGCCATGGCCGACATCTGCCGGCTGTGCAGGCGGCGCAGCTTCGCATCGTTCACGTCATCGGTCTTGAAGCGCAGCGTGTACGGCGTGACCACCGCGGAAACGCGCAGGCCCTGTTCCTTGTACAGGTACATGCCCAGCGAGCCGGGGCTGGCATGGAAGCGCTTGCCCTGCCATGCAAGCGCCGGCACCACCAGCGGCTTGTCATCGTAGTGCGCGTACGCACCGGTGGTCGCGCCGAAGGTGATGCCGGCCTGCGCGCCCAGTGCCTGTTCCTGGGCGCTCGCCAGCAGCGGCGTGGAGAGAACGACGGTGCACAGCAGGGGGCGCAGCAGGGCAGGGGGCAAAGGGAGCATCGAGGGGAACTTCGCAGGGAACCGCGTTGCATCCTGACCGTGCAACATTGTCGGAACATTGCGCCACGGCAATGTCCGCGCAAAGGCCTCATTGGTGCACGGCAGGCACTATCATCGGCAGCGTTCCCGGTAGCCGAGCCCACGATGCGCATCCTCCTGGTGGAAGACGATCCCGATCTCTCACGGGCCCTGCAGTCGGGCCTCGAACGCCAGGGCGTGGTCGCCGACGTGGTCGGCAGCCTGGCCGAGGCGGCGCTGGCCCTGCGCGAACCCGTGCACCAGCTGCTGCTGCTCGATCGCCAGCTGCCCGATGGAGATGGCGCCGGTTTCGTTGCCACCGCGCGTGCGCTGCGGCCGAATATCGCGGTGATCATGCTGACCGCCAAGGGCACGTTGTCGGACAAGGTGGAGGGGCTCGATGTCGGCGCCGACGACTACCTGGTCAAGCCCGTGGCGATCGAAGAACTGATGGCGCGCATCCGCGCGGTCTCTCGGCGGCCGTCGGCGATGGTCACGCCGAGCCTGCGGCTGGGCAATTTCGAGTTTGATTTCGAATCGCTGCAGGCGCAGGTGGATGGCCAGCTGCTGACCCTGCCGCGGCGCCAGGTACTGGTGCTGCAGGCGCTGGCGATGCGCCAGGGGCGCACGGTCACCCGCAGCGCATTGGAGGCGGCGGTGTACGGCTTTGACGATGAGATCCAGTCCAACGCACTGGATGCGCATATCTCCAAGCTGCGCAAGGCGCTGCAGCAGGCGGGCGCGGGCGTGGAGATCCACGTCATCCGCGGCGTCGGCTATCTGTTGGCGGAGGCCTGAGATGGCCAGGCAGATCCGTTCGATCACCCTCGGCCTGGCCTGGCGCCTGTTCCTGGCACAGGCGTTCACCGTGCTGTTCGCGGTGGTGGCGCTGATCCTGACCTGGGGTGACAAGGAATCCTGGGGCATGGACATGTTCACCGCCGAGGACGTCGCCAAGGCCGTGCACAGCCAGGGCGCGCATCTGGTGCTGGACGAGCCGCGCTGGCAGGCGTTGAACGCGCGCGCCGGTGGCAACCTGTGGTTCGTCGCCGTCGATGACCGCGGCATCTGGCTGGAGCGCGGCAAGGTGCCCGCGCTGCACGCACCGCTGCTGGCGCGGCTGCCGGCATTGGGGGCCACCGAAGTCGGATCGCTGGTGCCGCCCTACCTGGACGTGGCGCGGGTGATGGTGCGCATCGAGGATGGACGTCGCATCACCGTGATGGCCGGTGGCGCGCCGAAGGGCGGGCTGCTCGATGGCGCGCTGATGGTGCTGCGGCTGATCGGTTTCTGGTTCTTCCTGCCACTGATCGTGGTCACTCTGCTGGTGATGCCCACCGTCATCCATCGTGCGATGCGAGGGGTGCGCCGGCTGGCGCAGCAGGCCAAGGAGCTGGACATCGGCCAGCCCGGTGCGCGCCTGGACGAACAGCTGGTTTCCACCGAAGTCGCGCCCCTGGTGAGTGCCTTCAACGATGCCATCGACAAGGTGCAGCAGGGCTACGCCGCGCGCGACAAGTTCCTGGCCGATGCCGCGCACGAACTGCGCGTGCCGATCGCGGTTGTGCAGGCACGGCTGTCGCAGCTTCCGCAGGGTGAACTGAAGTCGCAGCTGCTGACCGACGTGGCGCGGCTGGGCAATGTCGCCGAGCACCTGCTCGACCTGCAGCGGCTGGACCGCAACGTCAGCACGCTGCAGCGGGTCGATCTGGCCCACGTGGTTCGTGAATCGGCGGCCGAGCTGGCACCGCTGGTGGTCGGCGCAGGGTATGGCTTCGAAGTGGATGCGCCGGAAGCAGCGGTCTGGATCCAGGGTGATGGTCTGGCGCTGGGCCGGGTGATGGCCAACCTGGTGCACAACGCCATCGTCCACGGTGGCGGCCGCGGCACCATCTGCGTGCGCCTGGATGCGCAGGGGCTGCTGGAGATCAGCGACCAGGGCGCGGGCGTGCCGGTGGGTGACCGCGAAGCGATCTTCGAACCCTTCCATCGCCTGCGTGCCGCCGGTAGTGGCAGCGGACTGGGGCTGCATCTGGTCAAGGAGATCGTGCAGCACCACGGTGGCACGGTCAGCGTGGCCGAAGCGGTCGGTGGTGGCGCCAGCTTCCGGGTCAACTTCCAGCGCGCCACCCTGCGCCGCTGAACCTGCCCACAGCAGCGCGCGGGTTTGCCTGATAGGCAGCCCTGCCGCCGCACGGCGACGCTGCGCCCATGCGCACCGTTGCCGTGGTTGCTCCCCTGCTGGGTCCTGCCTGTGCCGCCGGCCTGGTGCTGGGGGCGCTGGCGTGCGTGCTGCTGCCGGCATTGCCGCCGCGTTGGCTGTGTGTCGGCCTGGCGCTGCTGGCCCTGCCGGGTTGGGCGTGGCGGTGGCGCGGACGTGCGGCGGCCGCCGCCGTGTTCGGCCTGGCCTGGGCCGGCTGCCACGGGCACATGGCCCTGCAGCAGCAGGTGCCGGCGGCGGCGACGGCGCAGGATGTGCGGGTACGCGGGCGCATCGCCGACCTGCCGGTGCGACGCGATGACCACAGCCGTTTCCTGTTCGACGTGGCCGAGGCCGAAGGATGGCCGGCGCTGCAGGGGCGGCGCCTGCAGGTCAGCTGGCATGCGCCGCGTCGTTCCACGGTTCCCGATGCCCTGCGCGACACGCTGCACGCCGGTGCCCATTGGGAGCTGACGCTGCGCGTGCGGCCGCCGCGCTCACGGATCAATCCGGGGGGCTTTGATGCGGAACGCCATGCGCTGCTGCATGGCCTGGCTGGTAGTGCCAGCGTGCGCGATCCCGGAGGCGCACGACAGCTGCGCGTCGCCCATGGCCTGGCCGCCTGGCGCGAGCGTTGCAGTACCGCCATCGCGGCGCAGGTCGGCAGGCCCTCCGCTCGATTCGTCCAGGCCCTGGCGGTGGGCGATACCCGCGGCCTGACCGATGCCGACTGGGAGCAGCTGCGCGCGCTGGGCCTGACCCACCTGATCGCCATTTCCGGCTTCCACGTCGGTCTGGTGGCTGGCTTTGCGGCGCTGCTGTGCACGGGCCTGTGGGGGCTGTGGCCGGCATTGGCACGCGCCTGGCCGCGCCCGCAGGCCGCCGCCTGCGCCGCGGCGTTGGCGGCCGCGTTCTACACGCTGCTGGCGGGCAGCGAACTGCCCACCGTGCGCACCGCGCTGATGATCGCTGCGGTGGCACTGGCGCGGGCCAGCCGGCGGCCACTGGGCACGGCGCCGGCGTTGTCCCTGGCGGCCGCGCTGATGCTGCTGCCGGCTCCGCTGTCAGTGCTGTCGGCAGGCTTCTGGCTCAGTTTCGGTGGCGTGCTGTGGCTGCTGTGGTGCCTGCCGCAGCGGCCGCCGTCCGGCGTCGGCGGCATGCTGCGCGCGGCGCTGGCCGGGCAGGCCGTGGCCAGCGTGGCACTGCTGCCGCTGGCGGTGGTGCTGTTCGGCGGCACGTCGTGGCTGGGGCCGGTGATCAACCTGCCGGTCATTCCGTGGTGGAGCCTGCTGGTGGTGCCGCTGGCCCTGCTCGGTACCGGCCTGCAGGCGCTGCACGATGGGGCGGGGATGTGGCCGTGGCGCGCGGCGGCGTGGGTGTTCGATCTCAGCTGGGGGCTGCTGCAGCCCCTGGCGCAGCACCCGCAGGCGATGTGGTGGTTGCCGCAGGCGCCGGAATGGGCGCTCCCGGCGGCCCTTGCCGGGGTGTTCTGGTGGCTGCTGCCGCGAGGGGCAGGCGGCGGCCTGGCGGGCGCGCTGCTGTGCCTGCCGCTACTGTGGCCCGCCGCACCGGGGCCACGCCACGGCGAGCTGGAAGTGCTGGTGCACGATGTGGGGCAGGGCGCGGCGGTGCTGCTGCGCACCGCCACGCATGCGCTCTGGTACGACGCCGGCCCGCCGGCCGGGGAGGGCCGCGAGCGGGTGCTGCTGCCGGCGGTGCGCGCGCTGGGGCAGGCACCGCCAGCGCAGCTGCTGCTCAGCCACGACCATCTCGACCATGCGGGCGCTCTGCCGGCCCTGCGCCGGGCACTGCCAGGGCTGCAGGTGCTGGCACCGCCGGGCAGCCAGGTCGAGGGCGCGCAGCCCTGCGTGAAGGGCCTGCGCTGGCAGTGGGACGGGGTGGATTTCCAGGTGCTGCATCCGCCGGCCGATGGCAGCGAACGTGACAACGAGGCCAGCTGCGTGCTGCGGGTGGCCGGTGCCCATGGGGTCGTGCTGCTGCCCGGCGACATCGGCGCCCGGGCCGAACAGCAGCTGCTGCAGGCGCAGGCGGCGGCCATGCGCGCCGACGTGGTGCTGGTGCCACACCATGGCAGTGGCGGCAGCTCGACGGCGGCCTGGGTGGCGGCCGTGTCGCCCCGGCTGGCGCTGGTCTCGGCCGGCCACCAGAACCGCTTCGGCCACCCGAAACGTGACGTAGTCCTGCGCTGGCGGGCCGTGGGTGCCGAGGTGCTGGCCACGGCCGACGCCGGCGCGATCCGCGTATGGCTTGGTGCACAAGGGCTGCAGGTGCGTGAACAGCGTATCCACGCGGCCCGGTGGTGGGATGCCGCTGGGCGGGCGCGGTCGGCTGCTATCCTATCGCCGATCAAACAAGCGGCCGTTGGGCCGGAGGGTTGAAACGTGTGGGAACTGGTCAAGGCCGGTGGCTGGCCGATGGTGCCGCTGCTGCTGTTGGGCGTACTGGCTTTGGCGATCGTCCTGGAGCGTTTCTGGTCCCTGCGGCGCAATGAGGTGCTGCCGCCTGGCCTCGGCCAGGAAGTGCGCAACTGGGCTGCCCGCGGCAAGCTCGACCCGGCCCACCTGCAGACCCTGCGGGCGAACTCGCCGCTGGGCGCGCTGCTGGCCGCGGCGCTGGAGGCCCGCAACCGCCCGCGCGACCAGATCCGCGAGCGCATCGAGGACACCGGCCGCCACCTGGTCCACCGCATGGAGCGTTTCCTCAACGCACTGGGCACCATCGCCTCGGCCGGCCCGCTGCTGGGCCTGCTCGGCACGGTCATCGGCATGATCCAGATGTTCCTGGGCATCCTCGACCACGGCGTCGGTGATGTGAACCAGCTGGCCGGCGGCATCGGCAAGGCGCTGGTGTGCACCGCCACCGGCATGATCGTGGCCATCCCGGCGCTGATGTTCCATCGCTTCTTCAAGGGCCGCATCCACGGCTATGTGGTGGAGATGGAACAGGAAGCCAGCGCCCTGCTGGACACGCTGGACGGCCGCCCGGGCGTAATGAACGGCGCACCGGCGCCGCGTGCCGCCGCACCTGCCACGGCCAAGGCCTGATCGATGCGCATCGGCAACGACCGATCCCAGGATGAACCGCATATCGATCTGGTTCCGCTGATCGACGTCATCCTCGTCCTGATCATCTTCTTCGTGGTCACCACCACGTTCGATGCGCGCTCGACGCTGCAGGTGCAGCTGCCGACCGCCAGCGACCAGCAGACCAATGAGCCGCCGCGTTCGCTCAGCGTGCTGATCAACGCCGACGGCCGCTACTTCGTCAACGACCAGGAAGTGCTGCGCACCGACGTCGAGTCGGTCAAGCAGATCATTGCTGCGGTGGCCGGTACCGACCGCGAGCAGACCGTGCTGCTGCGCGCCGACGCGCGCACTCCCTACCAGGCCGTGGTCACCGCGCAGGATGCGCTGGGCCAGCTCGGCTTCCGCCGTATCGCAATCGCAACAGCGCCAGAGGTGCGTCCATGAGTTCCAATCACGCGCCGGTGTGGCCGATCTACAAACGCCTGCTCGGCTATACCCGGGCCTATTGGGTGTTCATGGTGGCCGCCGTCATCGCGATGGTGGTCGAGGCCCTGGCCGGCTACCACTTCACCAAGCTGATGGAACCGCTGGTCAACCGCGGCTTCGTCAACCCCGAGCCGCGCATGGCGGTGATCCTGCCGCTGACCATCCTCGGCCTGTTCCTGATGCGCAGCCTGGCCACCTGGGTCAGCGACTACACGCTGGCCAAGACCGGCCGCAGCGTGGTCCGCGACCTGCGTGAGCAGATCCTGGAAAAGTACCTGCACCTGCCGTCCTCGCATTTCGATACCGAAGCGACGCCGGTGATGGTCAGCCGCCTGAATTTCGATACCGAGCAGGTCACCCAGGCCAGCGCCGACGCGCTGAAGACCGTGGTGGCCGACACCCTGACCATCATCGCCATGCTGGTGGTGATGCTGCAGATGAGCGTCAAGGTGACCCTGGCCATGCTGCTGGTGGTGCCGCTCATCGGTGCGATCGTTTCCTACGTGGGCAAGCGCTACCGGCGCATCAGCCGCGGCATCCAGGACGGCATGGGCACCATGGCGCAGACCGCCGAGCAGTCGCTGGCCGCGCAGCAGGAAGTGAAGGTGCACGGTACCCAGCAGCACGAGATCAGCCGCTATTCGCGGCTGGCCAACAGCATGCTGGCGCTGAACATGAAGGTCGAAGTGACCCGCGCTGCAGCGTCCAGCGTGGTCCAGTTCCTGGCCGCGCTGGCGCTGGCGGTCATCGTCTGGGTGTCCACCCGCGAAGCGCTGGCCGGCAAGCTCAACGCCGGCCAGTTCATGGGCCTGATGACCTCGATGATGGCCATCATTCCCTCGCTGCGCCGCCTGACCAGCGTGCAGACCTCGATCTCGCGCGGCGTGGCCGCCGCCGAGCGCCTGTTCGGCATCATCGACATGCCGGTCGAGCGCGACGCGGGGCGTACGCCGCTGCAGCGCGCCCGCGGCGAACTGGCCTTCGAGCACGTCATGCTGCGCTACCGCGCCGACAGCGGCATCGCCCTGGAGGACATCAGCTTCGTCGCCCGGCCCGGTACGGTCACCGCCATCGTCGGTCGTTCCGGCAGCGGCAAGACCAGCCTGATCCGCCTGGTGCCGCGCTTCTACGAGCCCAACGGTGGCCTCATCACCCTCGATGGCGTGGCCTTGGATGACTATCCGCTGGCCGACCTGCGCCGCCAGGTGGCCATCGTCGGGCAGAAGGTCATGCTGTTCGACGACACCATCGCCGCCAACATCGCCTATGGCATGGACGCGACCGATGAACAGATCCGTGCCGCGGCCGAAGCGGCCAACGCCTGGGAGTTCATCGCACGCATGCCGCAGCAGCTGCAGACCCCGGTGGGTGAGAACGGCGCGCTGTTGTCCGGCGGCCAGCGCCAGCGCCTGGCGATCGCCCGCGCGATCCTGCGTGACGCGCCGATCCTGATCCTGGACGAAGCCACCGCCGCGCTGGACAACGAATCCGAACGCCTGGTGCAGGACGCACTGCAGCGCCTGATGCCCGAACGCACCACCCTGGTGATCGCGCACCGCCTGTCCACCATCGAGCACGCCGACCAGGTGCTGGTGATGGACCATGGCCGCATCGTCGAGCGTGGCACCCACAAGGAGCTACTGGAAATGGGTGGCCTGTACCAGCACCTGCACAGCATGCAGTTCCGCAAAAGGCAGGACTGATGGCAGGCAAGGGTACCCAGACCCCGCCGTACTGGTACGACGGCAGCCCGGTTCCATTGCCGATGCGGCTGCTGGCGCCGGTCTATGCCGGCGTGGCCGCGCTGCGCCGGCGGCTGTACCGCAAGGGCTGGTTCAAGCGGCATGCGCTGCCGGTGCCAGTCATCGTGGTCGGCAACATCACCGCCGGTGGCACCGGCAAGACGCCGCTGACCATCGCCCTGGTCGAGCGCCTGCGCGCGGCCGGCTGGAAGCCGGGCGTGGCCAGCCGCGGTTATGGTCGCGAAGAAGCGGACAAGGCGCGCTGGGTCGAGGCCGATACGTCCACCGCGCTGGGCGGTGACGAACCGGTGCTGATCGCGTGGAAGACCGGCGTGCCGGTGCGCGTGGACAGCGACCGCGTGGCGGCCGGCAAGGCCCTGATCGCGGCCGGCTGCGATGTCATCGTCTGCGATGACGGCCTGCAGCACTACCGGCTGCAGCGCGACATCGAGATCGAGGTCATCGACGCGCAGCGCCGCTACGGCAACGGCCGGATGATTCCCGCAGGGCCGTTGCGCGAGCCGGTCAGCCGTGCCGACGAATGTGATTTCCGCGTGGTCAATCTCGGCCAGGCCGATGAGGTCACCGCCGCCCAGGCCTGCGGTTTCGGCCAGTGGCCGATGGCGCTGCACATCGAAAGCGCGCAGCCCTTGCCGGGTGGGCGTCCGCGCCCGTTGGCCCATTTCTCGGGCCAGCGCGTGCATGCCGTGGCCGGCATCGCCAACCCGCAGCGCTTCTTCGACATGCTGCGTGCGCGCGGCATCGGCGTGGTGCCGCATGCCTTCGCCGACCACCAGGTCTACCAGCCGCAGGACCTGTCCTTCGGCAGCCAGCTGCCGGTGCTGATGACCGAGAAGGACGCGGTGAAGTGCCGCGCCTTCGGCAACGACTGGCATTACGCGGTGCCGCTGCGCGCCGAACTGCCGGCCGCCTTCTGGGTGGCGCTGACCGACCGCCTGGACAAGCTGCGCCCGAACTGAGCGGCCGCGCGGCGCTTGCAATCGCCCGCCGCCGGCCGCATTCCCGTTGTATCGCGCCTGCCGAGTGCCGCTTGCATGACTGAATTCGTTGTCGCCATTCCGGCCCGTTACGCCGCCTCGCGGCTGCCGGGCAAACCGCTCCGCCCGCTGGGCGGTGAGCCACTGGTGCTGCACGTGGCACGCCGCGCGCTGCTGGCCGGCGCCCGTGAGGTCTGGGTGGCTACCGATGACACCCGCATTGCCGATGCCCTGGATGGCCTGGCCGAAGTGAAGGTGGCCATGACTGCGGCCAGCCACGCCTCCGGCACCGACCGCCTGGCCGAATGCGCGCGCATCGCCGGCTGGTCCGACGAAACCGTGGTGGTCAACCTGCAGGGCGATGAACCGTTTGCCCCGGCGGCCGGCATCCGTGCCGTGGCACAGGCGCTGGTCGAGGGCGATGCGCCTATGTCGACCCTGGTCACCCCCGTCGAGGATGCCGAGACCCTGTTCGACCCGAACGTGGTCAAGCTGGTGCGCAACGTGCGCAACGAGGCGATGTATTTCAGCCGCGCGCCGATCGCCTGGCACCGCGACGGCTTCGCGCGCAGCCGCGAAGTCTTGCCGGAAGGTCATCGCTGGCTGCGCCATATCGGCATCTACGGCTATCGCGCCGGCTTCCTGCAGCAGTTCGCGGCGATGCCGCCGGGCCAGCTGGAGCAGGTCGAGGCGCTGGAACAGCTGCGCGTGCTGGAAGCCGGTTTCCCGATCAGCGTGGCGATCTCGCCCGAAGCCTTCCCGCCGGGCATCGACACGCCCGAAGACCTGGCCCGCGCCGAAGCCCTGCTGCAGTCCATGGCCGCGCGATGAACCTGCTGGTCGTCTGCCTGGGCAACATCTGCCGCTCGCCGATGGCAGAGGGCGCCCTGCGTGCCCGACTGCAGGCCTCGCCGCTGGCCGACCGGGTGCAGGTCGACTCGGCCGGCACCGGCGACTGGCACGTGGGCGAAGCACCTGACCGCCGCGCCATTGCCTGTGCCGACCGCCACGGCGTGGATATCGGTGGCCTGCGTGCGCGCCAACTGCGGGCGGGGGATTTCGAACGCTTCGACTGGATCCTCTGCGCCGACGAGGCCAACCTGCGCGACGCCGCACGGCTGGCCACGGCCGCCCAGCGCGAACGCCTGTCGCTGTACCTGCCGTGGTCGGGCGGGCAGGGCGAGCGGGCCATCCCCGACCCCTATACCGGCGGCCAGGATCATTTCGAACAGGTCTGGGCGATGGTGGACCAGGCCGCGCAACGGACCGTGGCACGACTGTTGCTTGACGCCGAGTCCGGCATAATCAGGCCATGAACGCACAGCCCGTCCAGGACCTGCCCGAGTTTGCCACCTGGCTCAATGCCGCCCCCTGCACCCTGACCGAGCTGCGTGGCCGGCCGGTCGCGCTGCTGTTCGTCAATGCCGCATCGGCCTGGAGCATGCAGCGGCTGGCCGAGTTCGGCCAATGGCTGTCACGCAACCCGGGTCGCCTGCAGCCGTTGGTGCTGCACGTGCCGCGCTTTGATTTCGAACGCGACGCAGGCGCTGCGCTGAAGCTGCTGCGCAGGCAGGGGCTGTCGATGCCGGCGCTGCTCGATGCCGACTGGGATGGCTGGCGCCGCTTCGGTGTCACGGCCTGGCCGACCGTCATCCTGCTCGACGCGCACGGGCGCGAACAGCAGCGCCTGGTGGGCCTGGGCGCACCCGGTGAGCTGGAACGCGCCTTGAACGATCTCTGCGAAGGTGCGCCGCCGGCGCCGTCGCGCGGGGGCAGCGAGCTGCATCCCGAACTGCCGCATCCGCTGCGTTTCCCGGCCGGCCTGGCGGTCAACCGGGATCGCCTGTACATCGCCGACAGCGGTCGCCATCGTATTCTCGAGTGCAGCCACGGCGGGCGCGTGTTGCGCCAGTTCGGGCTGGGTACTGCTGATTTCATGGATGGCAACCTGGCCGAAGCCGCGTTCCATCGCCCGCAGGGGCTGGTGCTCGAGCGCGAGTCGCTGTACGTGGCCGATACCGGCAACCACGCGGTGCGCCGCATCAACCTGTCGACCGGACAGGTCGACACGCTGTGCGGCAACGGTCGCCCCGGCACGCCGGTCGAAGGGCCGGTGGCGCAGGCGCGGCAGGTGGCACTGGACAATCCGGTCGGCCTGGCGATCGCTGACAACCAGCTGCATATCGCCATGGCCGGTGACAACCGGCTGTGGAGTTTCCACCTCGGCCTGCGCAGCCTGCAATGGCGCGCCGGCAGCGGTGCCATCGACGAGCGCGACGGCAGTGGCCACGTGGCTGCCTTCGCCCAGCCCACCGGCCTGGCAGTGGTGCAGCAGGTGCTGTACGTGGCCGATGCGCTGGGCTCGTCGATCCGTGCGGTCCAGCTGCGCGGTGACCTCGTGCAGACCCTGGTCGGGCAGGGCGCCTGGCGCTTCGGCGCCGACGATGGCCCGCGCGGGCAGGCCAGCCTGCAGTATCCGCAGGCCATCGCATTGAGCCCGGACGCACCCGTGCTGTGGATCGCCGACACCGGCAACGGCCGCCTGCGCACGCTGCGACTGGGCGGCGGCGATCTGGTTACCCAGCCGCTGCCGCGCCGCCTGCATGGCCCGGCCGGCCTGGCGGTGGGTGCCGGTGCGGTCTGGATCGCCGAGACGGACGCGCACGCGGTGCTGCGTTTCGACCCCGACAGCGGCGTGCTCAGCGAAGTGCCGATCAGCGAATGACCGACGTCACCACCCCGGCCTTCGACGGCAAGGCCTTCGCGGCCCAGTTGAGTACCGCACCCGGCGTCTACCGCATGTACGCGGCCGACGACACGCTGCTGTACGTGGGCAAGGCGCGCGCGCTGCGCAACCGCGTCGGCAGCTACTTCAACGGCAGCCCGAAGAACGCGCGCATCATGTCGATGCTCTCGCAGATCGCGCGCATGGACGTGACGGTCACGCGCTCGGAAGGCGAAGCTTTGCTGCTGGAAAACCAGCTGATCAAATCCCTGTCGCCGCGCTACAACGTGTCCCTGCGCGACGACAAGACCTACCCGCACGTACTGCTGACCCGCGAGGACTGGCCGCGCATCGCCCTGCACCGCGGCCCACGCGCCATTCCCGGGCGCTACTTCGGGCCGTACCCGGGCGTGACTGCGGTACGCGAAACGCTGAACCTGATGCACAAGCTGTTCAAGCTGCGCAGCTGCGAGGACAGCGTGTTCCGCAACCGTTCGCGGCCATGCCTGCAGTATCAGATCGGCCGTTGCAGTGCGCCCTGCGTGGACCTGGTGCCGGCGCCGGAGTATGCCGAATCGGTGCGTCGCGCCACGCTGTTCCTGGAAGGCAAGAGCGATGAGCTGACCCGTGAGCTGGGCGAGCAGATGCAGGGCGCCAGCGAGGCGCTGGAGTTCGAGAAGGCCGCCCGCCTGCGCGATCTCATCGCTTCGCTGCGCAGCATGCAGACCCGCCAGTATGTGGATGGCCGCGCCGCCGACCTGGACGTGCTGGCCGTGGCCATGCACGGCTCGCAGGCCTGTGTGCTGCTGCTGGCGTTCCGCGATGGACGCAATCTTGGCACCCGCCCGTTCTTCCCGCGCACCAATGGCGAGGACAGCCCGGAAGAGGTGCTGGCCGCATTCGTGTCGCAGTACTACATCGAATTCGAGCCGCCGCGCGAGATCCTGCTGGACCGGCAGATTCCCGACGCCGACCTCCTGGTGGCCGCGCTTTCGGCCTCGGCCGAGCGCAAGGTGCAGCTGAAGTGGAACGTGCGTGGCGAGCGCGCCGGCTACCTGGAGCTGGCCAGCCGCAACGCCCAGTTGACCCTGGCCACCGAACTCAACAGCCGCAATGCGCAGCACGCGCGCAGCGAAGCCCTGCGCGAAATGCTGGGCCTGGCCGAACCGGTCAAGCGGGTGGAATGCTTCGACATCAGCCACACCATGGGCGAAGCCACCGTGGCCTCGTGCGTGGTATTCGATGCCGCCGGCCCGGTGCGCGCGCAGTACCGCCGCTACAACATCAGCGGCATCGAGCCCGGCGATGATTACGCGGCCATGCACCAGGCCATCGACCGCCGCTTCCGCCGCGCCGTGGAAGAGCAGGGCGTGCTGCCCGACGTGCTGCTGATCGATGGTGGCGCCGGCCAGCTCGCCCAGGCACAGGCTGCCCTGGCCGACCTGGGCGTGGAAGGCGTGCTGCTGGTAGGCGTTGCCAAGGGTGTGGAGCGCCGCGCCGGCCACGAAGCGCTGGTGATGCCGGATGGCCGCGAGCTGCGCCCGGGTGCGGCCAATCCTGCACTGCAGTTCATCCAGCAGGTGCGCGACGAAGCGCACCGCTTCGCCATCACCGGACATCGGGGCCGCCGTCAGAAGGCCCGGATGACCAGCAAGCTGGAAGATATCCCCGGTATCGGCCCGCGCCGGCGCGCCAGCCTGCTCAAGCATTTCGGTGGCCTGGTCGGCCTGAAAGCCGCCGGTGAAGCCGAAATCGCCAAGGTCGAGGGCATCAATGACGCCCTCGCTGCACGCATCTACGCTAACCTGCACGGGTTGGCCACGCCTGACCCGGCCGAGTAGAGAGAGAAGCAAGCCGCATGAAGTTGACCCTGCCCACCTGGCTGACGTTGTTGCGGATCGTGATGATCCCGGTGCTGGTGCTGGTGTTCTACCTGCCCTACACCTGGACCAATTTCGCGTCCGCAGCGATCTTCGGCCTGGCCGCGATCACCGACTGGCTCGATGGCTGGATCGCACGTCGGTACAGGCTGGAATCGGCGTTCGGCGCCTTCCTCGATCCGGTGGCGGACAAACTGATGGTGGCGGTGGCGCTGTTCCTGATCGTGCAGGGCCACCCGACGCCGTGGATGGCGTTCTGGGCGGCGGTGATCGTCGGCCGCGAAATCGCGGTGTCGGCGCTGCGCGAGTGGATGGCCGAGCTGGGCCAGCGCGCCAAGGTGCGCGTGGCCATGATCGGCAAGGTCAAGACCACCGCACAGATGGTTGCGCTGCTGTGCCTGCTGTATTCGGTGGCACCGAACGTGCCGGTCAATGACATCTGGATGGGCCCGCCGGTGTTCCATATCGGTGACTGGACCCTGGCCATTGCCGCCGTGCTGACCCTGTGGTCGGGCCTGCAGTACCTGCATGCGGCCTGGCCGAGCCTGCGCGAAGACGAGCGCGCCGCGCGCGAGCGTTCGCGGCAGAAGAAGCTGGGCAACTGAGCCCCGGGGTCGGATCCCTTTCCGCAGGAAAGGGCTCTGACCCCTCGGTTGAAGCCATCCACGCATGGCGTGGATCTACCGGATCGGGATGCCCGCATCCACGCATGGCGTGGATCTACTGGTGGATCTACCGACACATCGCGCGCGGCAGTAGTTCCACGCCATGCGTGGATACGCCATGCCGAGGCACCGCGAAATCCCCCTGAAAAAACCGCTTGACGCCATTCCCAGAACAGGTAGAATTTCGCCTCCCAAGCGGGAATAGCTCAGTTGGTAGAGCGCAACCTTGCCAAGGTTGAGGTCGCGAGTTCGAGTCTCGTTTCCCGCTCCAGGTTCAAGAAAAGCGCTCCCGCAAGGGAGCGTTTTTCGTTGTGCGAAGCAACGCTTCATCCCCGCTTCACCGCCACCCCATCGCCCCGCCACGCGCACCGGCGACGCTGCAACACCGTTACAACCGGTGATGCCGCGATGTCCCGCATATCCTCTGCCTACGACCACGATCTGGTCATCGTCGGCGCAAGCTTCGCCGGTGCAGCCTGCGCATTGGCCTTCGCGCAATATGGCTTGCGCGTCTGCGTGCTCGAGCGCAAGGCAGATCCGGGCGAGCGCCTGCACACCACCGGCATCGTGGTGAAGGAAGCGATGGAGCAGACCTGGCTGGGGCGCATGCCCGAGCATCTGCTGCAGCGTGTCGCCCGCGTGCGGCTGTACGCGCCGAATCTGCGCAGCGTGCAGCTGGCCGCGCCCGGGTATTACTTCCTCACCACCGACACCCCGAACCTGATGCGCTGGCTGGCCGACGAACTGCGTGCCAGCGGCGTGGATCTGCGCCTGCAGCAGTCCTTCAGCAATGCGGAGGCCGGTGGCGATGGCTGGCAGGTGGAGGGCGCAGGGCGCTGCGCTTATCTGGTCGGTGCCGATGGGGCGCGATCACGTGTCGCCCGGCGAACCGGCCTGGGCCAGGTGCGCGATAACCTCTACGGCGTCGAGCGCGAGTTCGATGGCCTGCAGTTGCCGCAGGGCGATGCGCTGCACTGCTTCGTCAGCAAGCGTTACGCACCGGGCTATATCGGCTGGGTCGCGCAGAATCCTACGGGCGTGCAGGTCGGTCTCGCCCTGCGCCATGATCCGACGCAGGCGCGGGTGCCGGATATCGACGGCTTCATCGAACATGTGCGCGACATCGTCGGCATCCCACCGTCCTTGCAGGCGTCATCCACCCGCGCAGGGCTGGTGCCCTGCGGCCTTCCGGATGGACCGATCACCGGCCACCGCCTGATCCTGACCGGGGATGCGGCCGGCATCGTCTCGCCGCTGTCGGCCGGCGGCATCCACTCGTCGTGGCGGCATGGCTGGGCGGTCGGCGATGCCATCGGCCTGCACCTGCGTGGCCAAGGCCCCGCCGCCGAGCAGGTGGCGCGGCGGGTGGCGCCGGCTTTCCGCCGCAAACGCCTGCTGCGCTGGGCAATGGACCATCTGCAGCTGGACTGGCCGCTCAACGCGCTGTTGCGTACCGCCGCGACGCGGCGCGTGGCCGAGCAGGTCTACTTCCACCGGCGCGGGGTGCGGGCCTGACCGCCAAGCTGAACGACTCAGTGCAGGCGCCCCGAAAAAATCCAGTTGACGCCGTGCAGCAATCTCGACACAATAGCGCTCCTTCGACGCAGGTCGAACGGAATGTGCGGGAATAGCTCAGTTGGTAGAGCGCAACCTTGCCAAGGTTGAGGTCGCGAGTTCGAGTCTCGTTTCCCGCTCCAGATTGCAGAAAAACGCTCCCGGAAGGGGGCGTTTTTCGTTCAGGCCTTCGCGAGGTTGCGAACCGCCTGCCAGACAGTGACTGCCGATACCGCAAGCAGCACCAGCAACAGGGTAAGGTCCGCCAGCAGCAACCACAGCAGGTGCGTGCCGTAGACCGGGCCCTGATGCATCGCGCCCATCCCGAACGGCACGGACCAGGCCAGCAGAAGCGCGAAGGCGATCAGCAGGCGCAGCCAGGAGCGTTTCCATCGTGGCTGCGCGATCAGTGCGATGACGGCAATTTCCACGGTTCCGATGAACGCAAAGGTGGCCACCGTGCTGATCGGGTAGGGCAAGGTGGCGCCAGGTTCCAGTGCGCGCTGCATCCAGTAGTCGGGCCGGGTGCCGGCGAGGATCAGGGCAGCCATCAACAGCGCCCAGATCATAGCCATCATAAGCCAGTAAAAGCGGGTGTTGCGATCAGTCATGCGTGAGCTCCTTGCGCGCGCTGCAGGCCGTGGCGCGAGCGGCAAAGCGCTCGCTTGCGGCGATCGCGGCCAGTGCGAGCGCGACAGGGCCTACGGTGAAGTACAACATGCGCAGCGGGTTGTTGTGCATCAGCGTCCAGGCCGCGAATGCGAGCGGGATGGCCAGCACAAACAATTTCGCTGCCAACGGCCGCAGTACGCCGATCAACGGCTGTGCGCCGAGGAACAGCACGAACGCGTAGTACTGCGCCAGGCCCAGGCCGATGTTGCCGTGCGAGCTGAATCCGGCATGGTCGCGATACCAGTTCATGCCCAGTGGCATCAGCGTCCAGTAGAGCGCGGCCACCAGCAGGTGCAGCAGCAGGGAGATCAGCAGGGATTTGCCGTGCAGAAACATGGGCCGATGCGTCCGGGCGGGGCAGGTTACCCCACCGCGCAAGGCCCGGATCGCGGTGCGTGAATACTGTTGACGGCGTGAAGGAATTTGGACACAATAGCGCTCCTTCGACGCAGGTCGAACGGAATCTGCGGGAATAGCTCAGTTGGTAGAGCGCAACCTTGCCAAGGTTGAGGTCGCGAGTTCGAGTCTCGTTTCCCGCTCCAGATTCTACAGGGCCCCGGTAGGGGCCTTGTTTTTCTCCCGCCTCGGCAAGGTGGGGCACGTTGGGCCACAAGGCTTTGCGCGCAGTCAGAAAGGTGAAATCGCTGGTGTGCGTTCCGGATTTCCGGTACCATGGCGGCTTATGCGGGAATAGCTCAGTTGGTAGAGCGCAACCTTGCCAAGGTTGAGGTCGCGAGTTCGAGTCTCGTTTCCCGCTCCAGTTTCGACAGGCCCCATCGCGGGGTTTTGTCATGTCAGGGGCATCGTTCCTGGCTGCAGTACGTTGGCCTCATGGCAGAGTGGCTATGCACCGGATTGCAAATCCGTTTACAGCGGTTCGATTCCGCTTGAGGCCTCCAATTGAAAAGCCCTGACTCCGGTCGGGGCTTTTTCTTTGCGCGGCCTCCTGCCAAACCGCACTCCTCGCCAACAAGCACCCCTGCTAACGTCCGTCGTCACATTCAGGAAGAGGGGCAGGCAGTGCGCGCGTTGGCAATCCGGCAGGCAATCTACCTTCCCCTCGGCGCGATGTTGGCCGCAATCGCGTTCGGCTTCACCGTTCCCGGCTACAGCTCGCTCTCGCAGCACCTCAGCGAGATGGGCCTGATGCCCGGCCTGCCTGCAAACGTGTTGACCGCCTGCATCGCGGTCAATGCCGCGGCCATCATCATCTTCAGCCTTGCGTTGCTGGGCTGGGGCGGCCGCTTCGCACTCACTGTGCTCACCTCCACGCTGTTCGGCGTGGCCATGCTCAGCAACGCGGTGTTCACCACCGGCAGCCCGCTGCACGGCATGTACTCCATCGGCATCTTTTCCCTCCTGACGCCGCTGTTGTTCCTGGTTGAACTCGGTGCCGATGCGTCCAGGCGTATTGCTTGGGTGGCGCGCGCCACGTCCCTGCTGGGGATGGCCTATCTGTGGTTGATGCTGTCTGGCTTCGATCCGCCGCCCTGGCATGGGCTGACCCAGCGCATCGCGCTGTTGCCGGCATTTGGCTGGTATACGTTCGCCGCGCTGGAACTGCGACGGGTGTCCGGCAACAGCTGATGGTGTGTCTGGTTACACTCAAGGCATGAACCAGATCGACAACTTCCGCGGCGCACTGCTCGGACTGGCCTGCGGCGATGCCGTCGGCACCACGGTGGAATTCAAGCCGCGCGGCAGCTTCACCCCGCTCACCGACATGGTCGGCGGTGGCCCGTTCAATCTGAAGCTGGGGCAGTGGACCGACGACACCTCGATGGCGATGTGCCTTGCCGAAAGTCTCGTGCGTTGCGATGAATTTGACCTGCGCGACCAGATGACCCGCTATGCCAACTGGTATCGCAACGGTTACTGGAGCGCGACCGGCGAGTGCTTCGACATCGGCATGGCCACGCGCGCGGCCATCGACCAGTTCCTGCTCAGTGGCGAGCCGTTGTCGGGAAACGAAGACCCGCGCAGTGCGGGCAACGGTTCGATCATGCGCTTGGCCCCAGTGGTGCTGCGCTATGCAGGAACGCGGGAACTGCCGGCGATGGCCGAGCTGAGTTCGCGCACCACCCATGCCACGCGTGAATGCCTGGATGCATGCCGCTTGCTGGCGGCCGCGATCGAGCGTGCGCTGGATGGGCAACCGAAGCAGGCCGTGCTGGATCTGCGCGACATCCCGGTGCAGGGCGAACGCCTGCAGCAGATCGCCGCCGGGCAGTACCAGCAGGCAAACCGTGAGCAGATCCGCGGCAGTGGCTATGTGGTGGACAGTCTGGAGGCGGCGTTCTGGTGCTTCCACCGGCACGACACCTTCGCCGCTGCGGTGCTGGAAGCGGCCAACTTGGGCGACGATGCCGATACCACGGCGGCGGTGCTCGGCCAGTTGGCCGGTGCCTTCCACGGTGCGGTCGGCATCCCCGCGCATTGGCTGCAGGTGCTGGCCATGCGTGCCGAGATCCAGGCGCTGGCGGATGCACTGTTCGAACGCAACCACGCGTCCGTATCCGCTTAGGCGCGCCTCCCAGTCTCAAACCGGGGCGACATTGCAAGGGGGTAT
Source organism: Stenotrophomonas maltophilia (assembly GCA_002364755.1). Taxonomy (GTDB): domain Bacteria; phylum Pseudomonadota; class Gammaproteobacteria; order Xanthomonadales; family Xanthomonadaceae; genus Stenotrophomonas; species Stenotrophomonas maltophilia_AX. The sequence continues at coordinate 229,435 of DEZI01000030.1, read as the reverse complement.
CGTCAGGGATCGGCACTCGGGAGCAGCAATGGCACGCAGGGACATGCAAGACCGCATGCAGCACGCGGCAGGCCAGCGATGAGCAGATCCACTGCGGATGTGCGCTGGCTGACATTCCGGCTCAAGAACGGTCAGTCGATCGGGCCGGATCAACTGAAGGACGGCTGGGTGATCGCGGCCGAAACGCGCCATTGCGGCGTGCGCCGTGAGAGCATCGAAGGCTCGGGCGTGGTCTACGCGCTGTATGGGCCCTCCGATCTGCCATCACCGCGCCGCGCAGAAATGCGCATGCGCGATTTCCTGATGCGCTCGGGTTACACCTTCACCATGGGCACGCTGGGCGGCTGACGCCGCCCCTTGCAACTGGGCGGCTGCGCTCAGGGGCGTACCGTCAGCACCTGGCCGATGCTGCCGATCGGGCCACGTTCGTCGTGCAGCACCGTACTGGTCAGGCCGATGCCTTCGCTGCCGAACGACACCGAGGTGTCGAAGCCCAACCAGTCTCCCTGCGGCGTGCCGAACAGGTGCACGGTCAGGTCCAGGTTCGGGAACGCGATGTCCTTGGGATCGGCGCGCACGGCCATGCCGTTGGACAGGTCGAACAGGGTGGCTGCGCGGGCCAGCGGACTCACCGTCTCGCCGTCCAGCAGCGCCTGCCTCGCGCGTGCCCAGTAGGTCGCACGACCGGGGCCGTAGTCATCGCGGCGGATCTGCACGTTCTCGATGAAGCCGCCCGGCCACACCGTCGCCGGGTTCCATTCGGGCATGGTCTCGGCTGCGGCAATGCGCGCCAGCGGGGTACCGGCAATCGCTGCGGTATCGTTCGGGCGCATCAGCCACGCACGCACGCGCAGGGCGGCGCGATCCTGGTGGCTGAGGGTGGCTTCCACCAGTTCGATGGTGCGGCCGCCGCGGAGTACCTGCACGTGTGCGTCCATCGCTTCGATCGGAATGGTGCCGAGAATATCGTAGGACAGGCGGCCGATCAGGAAGCCGTGGCCGCGCGCGACGGCGTCGCGTTCCAGGTGATGCGCGAGCAATCCCATTGCCGGGGCGATGTGCTGCTCGTTGGTGTTCCAGGCGCCGCCCACGTGTGCGGTCGGCAGGTAGCGGGTGTCGCTCAGTCGTTCGAAGAAGGCCATGGGCTCACAGGGCAGTGGAATGAAGTGCGCGACGCGGAGTGCGGCGTGCCTCATCGTAGCGCTGCGACCGCCGACTCACGTGCATGGAGGCCTTGACCTACAGCGGCAGTCTTCAGTGCAGCCGCGACCAGGTATTGCGCGGCGTGCAGTCGGCGCGGGCAAATCGACCTTGTCCACCCAGTTGGCACAGGCGCCCAGTACCGTCCTCATCAGAGAGGATGCCTGGCTTGCCGCGTTGTATCCGGCAGAGATCCGCTCCATCGCCGACTACCCGCATCGCGCCGCCCTGCTGCGCAGCGTGCTGGCCCCGCATCTGCAGGCGTTGCTGCGGGCCGGGGTGTCGGTGGTGCTCGATTTCCCGTTCAACGCACTGGCCAGGCCGGCGACGCGGAATTCGAGCAGATCACCCGTCACTTCGTTGCGCCAACGCCGGAAGAGGGGCTCAGGGTGGTCCGCCATGCCGCCAACGGCATGGTGCAGGCAGATTCGATACGATAGGTCGCATCAGTCTTCATCTGCTTGATCCGGAGTCCTGCCATGGTCGACCGCCTCGCCACCCTTCTGGAACGTTTTGCGGTCAACGCCTCGGTGTTCCATGCCGGCGCGCTGTGCGGCATCAACAGCCTGCCGGGCGAGGATGAGGCAGGCCAGCTGCACCTGGTGCGGCGCGGGCCGGTGCAGGTCAGCCATGGCCAGCAGACAGTGCAGGTCGATGTGCCCAGCCTGCTGCTGTACCCGCGGCCGATGCCGCACCGCTTCAGTACCGACCCGCAGCACGGTGCCGACATGGCCTGCGCCAACCTGCATTTCGAAGGCGGCCGGCTCAATCCGATCAGCGCAGCGTTGCCCGATTTCATCTGCATGCCGCTGACGGATCTGCAGGGCGGCAGCGCCGCGCTGGATCTGCTGTTCGAGGAGGCTTTCGAGCAGCGCTGCGGGCGCACGGTGATGGTCAACCGCCTGTTCGAAGTGGTGATGATCCAGGTGCTGCGGCAGTTGATGGAAGCCGGGCAGATGCGCGGCGGCCTGTTTGCCGGGCTCGGCCACCCGCGCCTGCGCCTGGCCCTGGTGGCCGTGCACGAGGCGCCGGCGCAGGCCTGGACGCTGGAGGACCTGGCCGAAACGGCCGGCATGTCGCGCAGCGTATTCGCCGCCAGTTTCCGTGAGGCGATGGGGATCACGCCGGGCCAGTACCTGCAGGGCTGGCGTGTCAGCCTGGCCCAGCAGGCGCTGCGCCAGGGGCGGCCGTTGAAGCGGATTGCCGACGACGTCGGCTACGGCAGCGAAGCCGCATTGTCGCGTGCGTTCAAGGCACACACCGGGCAGTCGCCACGGCAGTGGCGCGAACAGGATCGCGCCAGCGCCGCTTGAGCGCTCAGCCCAGCGCGAGTCGGGCCAGCTTCATGCCGCCGAACAGACCGGCCAGGCCAAGTGCAACCGAGCCGCCGGCATACAGCGCCGCCAGCCCGTGCTGGCCGCGCTGCAGCAGCAGGCCGATTTCCAGCGAATAGGTGGAGAAGGTGGTGTAGCCACCGAGGATGCCGGTGGTCAACAGCAGCCTCAGCTGCGGGGAGGCGCCATTGCGCAGGGCGAAGGCCTCCACCACCACGCCCATCAGCAGTGCGCCGCTGATGTTGATGAGGAAGGTCGACCAGGGCCACGGGCTGCCGACGGCGACGCGCGCGCCGAGCAGGTTGCAGGCGTGGCGCAGGCACGCGCCCGCGCCGCCTCCCAGGAAGACCAGGACATAGTTGTTCAGTGTTTGCATCATTTGCCTCGAGTGCTTGTTCGCAGGATCGACGGCGTATGCAATGGCGGGCACGGCCTGCCATCGACGAACGCCGGGTTCGTCAACAACAGGAGCCATCAGCCATCTCAGGCGGTTATCGGGGGAGCCCCATCCCCATCACGCGCCATGCTACCAGCGCGACGCGGTGCTGGGCGTAAATCTGTCAGGGCAGGGCGGTGGCGACCACGCGGGCGACCTTGCTGCGGCTGATGCCCTCGCGCAGCAGATCGTTGGCCATCAATCCCAGCGATGCCTGCCGGCGGAAACCAACATCAAGCCCGCGCCGGTCGAGGATGTTGGCCACCAGCTCATAGGCGGTTTCCCAGACATCCAGATAGGCCTCGCTGGGCAGGTACATATAGGCGCTGCCGCGTTCGCCGACCGCGCCATCGACCGGACCAAACAGCAGTTCGCGCGGATCCATCTTCACTGCATCGGCGATGCGGAAGAGCTGCTCGGCTTTTACGTGGTCGGCCTTGACGTTGTCGTTGAGCCAGTTGCTGACGGTGGCGGTGGTGCTTTGCGCAGCGCGGGCCAGGTCGGCCGGGCGGGGGTGCCCGGCATCCTTCATGGCGGCGGCGAGTCGTTGTCCAAGAGTATTCATCTATGCAAGCCAGCTTAACGCGTGGATTCAAAAGAATCCTTGCCACCAGAATAAGTCTGATGACGAAAGAGATCGAAAATGGACGAAATCTGGTGCAAGCGTCAGGTGCGCAACCGGCTGGGCCTGGAGACCGACGCCGAGCTGGCCAGGCTCTTTGGAATCAGCCGATCCGCTGTCTCGCAATGGCCCCGCGACTTTCCGATTCCGCCGCTGCGGCGCTACATGCTGCAGCAGCGCTATCCCAGTCTGTTCCCTGCGGAAAAGAGCGATCAGGTGGAAACCATCTAAGTAACGACTGAAACTGTCGCGGTTAGCGTGGTTATCCCACTTTGTTAAGTGCGCTTATCGCCATAGTTGAATTCGATTGAAACAGGCGCGGCAGGGGCGCTGCGGAACGCGTGTCAGGCGAGGGTGTCGGCTTTGGCGCGGCGGCGGGGCAGGGCGGCCCTGCTACTCAGATCATGAACGATTAATAATTTCAATCACAAAAGTCGCACCCTGTAATTGACCTTTCGTGAAAATTATGACTAATTGGCATCAGCCGGTTGTGAACGCCGGGCCTCTTTCAGTAACACGCACGTAGATCGGTTGACCGTCAACGAATGCAGGACAAGTCCAACGGAGGTCGTATGGAATACGGCATGCATGGCTTGGCTGAACGGGTACGCCGCGAACTGGAAGCCAGTTATCACAAACACGGATGCGGTCCGGCGTTCTGGGATACCTACCAGCAGGTGCTTGATCGTCTGGTTCCGCAGGGAACCGAGCGTACCGAAGTGACCAACGATCTGGCGCTGATCATCGAGCAGCTCGGCATCGTCCGCCGTGCCCAGCTGGTGCCGCCGGACGGCAACAGCCGCCCGCGTTGAATCAGCACAGGCACCAGGCGCCGCACGCCAGAAGGGCCGCCAGCAGGGATGCCAGCACGGTGGTGCGTGTGCGCCACCAGCGCGGCGCCTGCCCGGCCATTGCCTGCGGGCTGCAGTAGCGCACCAGTCCCGGGCCGAAGCCGGCGCGGTGCTGCTGCTGCGCGCACGCTTCCAGGCAGGAGCCGCAGGCCAGGCAATCGGCCTGGGGCCCATGGCGGATGTCCAGCTGCATCGGACAGGCCGTCACGCAGGCCGCGCAGTCGGTGCAATCCCCCAGTCGGTCCGCACTGAAGGTGGGCATCGGTCCCGCCAGCAGCGGATGGGCGGCACGGAACACGTAGTCCTGTGCAGTGACCGGGTCGAGCAGGCCACGGCCGCGCGCCTGCACGCCGCCCAGTGCGGTGGGTCGGCCGCCACGGGGTTCGCCGCGCCGCGCGTCATACAGCATGCGCGGGGTATGCGGATCGGTCAGCAGCGGCTGCAGTCGTGCGAACGGGCACAGCGAACGGCACACCTGTTCGCGCAGGAAGCCGGCATTGCCGTAGGTGGCCCCCGCATAGAACAGCACCCAGAACACTTTCCATCCGCTCCAGCCGCTTGCGGAGGGCAGGCCGAACAGGCCGTGGATGGGGCTGAACAGGCCGACGAAGGTGATGCCGGTCCACAGCGAGAGCAGCACCCAGCACAGTCGGGTCGCGACCGTGGCAGCGCGGGGGGGGAGTCCTTGCGCCAGCGTGCGGGCGATGCCGTCGAAGGCGCGCATCCACAGGGTCTGCGGACAGGCGTGGCCGCACCAGATCCGGCCGGCCAGGTGGGTCAGCAGGGCCAAGCCCACGGCAAGCACCGCCAGCAGGCCCAGCAGCATGCCGATGTCATCCGGCCACAGCGTCCAGCCGAACAGATCGAAGCGGCGCGCGGCGAGATCGAGCAGCAGCGCCTGGCGTCCATCCCAGCGCAGCCAGGGCAGCACGTAGAACAGCGCCAGCAGCGTGGCACTGAGGGCGCCACGCCAGCGCGAGGGGCGCGGCAGGGAGGGGGCGGCGCAGCTCATCCCAGTGGCAGCTCATCGTCGTCGCCATCGCCGATCGGGCGCAGCAGGTAGCCGGTCACTGCACTGGACAGCGCGGTGACCGCCCAGAACATGAAGAAGCCCGCGGTGTAGCCCAGTTCACGGCTGATCGTGATGCCCGGGAAACTGATCGCCTGCAGCCGCAAGGGATCGACGAAGGCGAAGAACACCACGCTGGCCAGGCCGGCGGCGATGAAGCTGGGCCAGAGGACCGCGCCCCAGTGCTGGATCAGCCGCTGGCGGCGGCCGGAAGACGATGTGTTCATGCTGTCCCAGGTCTGAGGAAGAGGGCGGCGCGTATACTTCGCGGTTGTCGGCGCAGCATCCGCAGGGCATGCGTCCTGCAAGCGCGTCAGCCTAGGCGGGCCTGTCCGCGCCGACATTGATCTGGATCAACAGCGGCAGCCGCCGCCTTCGGCACACTGCCGATCCGTACTGGGTAACCCGATGAACGCACCCTCCCCGACCGAACTTCCCGTCGCCTCGCTGGCGCTGTGCAGCGAAGAGGAAGTGACCCGTCTGGTCCACGATTTCTACGCACGGGTGCGCGAGGAGGAACGGCTGGGGCCGGTGTTCAACGGGCATGTCCATGACTGGCCCTCTCACCTGGCCCAGCTGGTCGATTTCTGGTCGGCCATGCTGCGCGGTACCCGCCGCTTCAGCGGTTCGCCGATGTCCAAGCACATGGCCATCGACCTGGACAAGGATCTGTTCGACCGCTGGCTGGTGCTGTTCCACAGGACCACGGCCGAGTGCGGCAACCCGCCGATGCAGGCGCTGGCCGACGACGTGGCCAAGCGCATCGCCGAGACCTTCTGGCGCCGCTACCAGATGCTGCGCTGGCCGCAGGTGGGCCTGCCGGTGCTGGGCGTCCGCGGCCAGGATTGATCCAGGTCAAGGCGGGGGCACCGCGCCGGCGCGATGCTGGCGCCATGGACACGTTCTCTCCCGCTGCTGGTGGCCTGGCCTGGACCTTCGACCCTGATCTGCTGCGCCGGCATGACCGGCCGGGGCCGCGCTACACCTCCTATCCGACCGCGCCGCATTTCCACGATGGCTTCGACGCGCCGGCCCTGCGCCAGGCGATCGCCGACAGCAACCAGACGGCGCGCGCGCTGTCGCTGTACGTGCACGTGCCTTTCTGCTCCAGCCCGTGCTTCTACTGCGGCTGCAACCGGGTGATCACCCGCGATCGCGGCCGTGGCCACAGCTACGTGGCGCGGGTACTGGCCGAGGCGGACCTGCTGGCGCCGCAGTTCGATGACGGACGCGAAGTGATCCAGCTGCACCTGGGTGGCGGCACGCCCAATTTCCTCGATGCCGAGGCCATGACCACGCTGGTGGAAGGGCTGCGTCGCCGTTTCGATTTCAGTGACTCGTCACAGCGCGATTTCTCCATCGAACTGGACCCGCGTTTCGTCGATGCCGGCGACGTGGCGATGCTGGCGCGCCTGGGCTTCAACCGCGCCAGCCTCGGCGTGCAGGATTTCGACCCGCAGGTGCAGGAATCGATCAACCGCGTGCAGGGCGTGCGGCAGACGCTGGACATCCTGCGCGCCTGCCGTGACAGCGGCATGCGCTCGGTCAACGTCGACCTGATCTACGGCCTGCCCGGGCAGAGCCTGGAAGGCTTCGGACACACACTGGAGCTGGTGCTGGCGCTGCGCCCGGACCGCCTGGCGGTGTATGGCTACGCGCATCTGCCGCACCTGTTCCGCGCACAGCGGCAGATCGACGAGAGCAGGCTGCCCTCACCGGAAGACAAGCTGGCCCTGCTGGGGCTTGCGGTCGAACGCCTGTCCGCAGCGGGCTACCAGTACATCGGCATGGACCATTTCGCGCTGCCCGAGGAGGACCTGTCGCGCGCGCAGCGTGCCGGCCAGCTGCACCGTAATTTCATGGGCTACACCACTCACGCCGACACCGACCTGCTGGGCCTGGGGGTCAGTGCCATCAGCCACGTGGGCGCCACCTACAGCCAGAACCCGCGCGATCTGCCCTCGTGGGAAATGGCGGTGGACCAGGGCCAGCTACCGGTCTGGCGCGGGGTCGCGCTCAGCGAGGACGACCAGCTGCGCGCCGAGCTGATCCAGCAGCTGATGTGCCAGGGCGAGGTGGATGGGCATGCCCTGGGCCAGCGCCACGGGGTGCGGTTCGAGGAGTACTTCGCGCAGGATCTGCAGGCCGTGCAGCGGCTGCAGCGTGATGGCCTGGCCGAGTACAGCGATGGGGTGGTGCGCGCCAGTGCGCCGGGGCGGCCGCTGCTGCGGCTGCTGGCGATGTGCTTCGATCCGTATCTGCGCGTTGCGCAGGAACAGCCGCGGTATTCGCGGGCGATCTGAGGCGTGTTGCGCGTGGTGCCCGGAGCCGGAATCATAAGTCCTTGTGGCGCAAGGCTTCACAGGGATTCTGGGGAAATTTTGGGCAGCCCTCGTGCTTGAGGGCCGCCAAAGAGGAAAGCACGGCCTTATCGGCCGCTCCTGCGCTCATCATCCGCCCATCGGAGGAGCTCGGACCTCTTCCACTTCTTCTCGTTACCGATCTGAAGCGGGGCAGGGAAGCTGGGACGGCAGGCGACTCTCTCCAGGAAGCCTCGCCGATTGGGCTTTCCCTCCGGTGTGATTAGGCCCAGCACGACCGAACAGGAGTCGGCATTGAGCCAACGGTCGCCCTCAATGAGCGCAGCAAGAGTGGCGAGAGTGATTTCATGGTCTGCCATCTGCAGCCTCCGATCTTTCCCCTAGCGTTTCCTTCCAGTTGGGGTAGAAGTACAGTCCACGCGCCTCGCGGATGCCTTCTTCACAGTCCCAGCCGTCGTAGCTGCCAAACGTCTCTGTATAGGGTTTGCGTTTGAACCAGCACCAGCGCCCATCGCTGTCCATCGCCCGGTAGTTGTAGCCGTCCGGCGCCTCGGCCCAGCTAGGCGCCGGCGGGTTCGGGATGTTGGTCCTGATGCCGTGGGCGCGCTCGGCCGCACGGATCGCCCAGGTCCCGTAGTCCTCCGGCGTCCAGCCGTCCTGCAGGGTCGGCAGGAGACTGGACACTGTGGTGGCTGGCAGCGGAGCGCGCTGCAGGATCGCGATGGTCTGTGCTGCCCGTTCGAGTAGCTCGGCGCTGATCCGGTCGGTGGTCGTGCCACCAGGCCGGCGGAGGGTGGCGGCGGCGGACCGCAGTTCAGTGATCAGCTGCAGCGTCATTGCGCACCTCCCTCACGTGGCTGGCGTATTCCATCCAGAGCAGCGCATCGACCAGTTCTTGAACGCTTGAAGCAAACGATTCGCCCGGCATGGCGAGTCGCAGATCATCCGGCCAAGATTGGCCGCTCCCATCAGAGGCGCTCTCCGCCTCCTTGGCCTTCTGGACCTGCACCAATGCGTGGAGGCCAAACGTGATAGCGCGGCGAACGCAGCGCATGCCTTTCGCGTCGACCAGGTAGTCCGGCTCCTGCTCCACGTGGGCCATGTCCAGCAGGTCTTCGAACATGCTCATGCTTCGGCTCCCGCGGCCCGATACAGGCCGGTCACAATGTCGAGTAGGAAATCCATCGTCACGACGGTGTCGTAGCCGAAGGAAACGTCCTTCCCATCGGCTTGCCGCATGCCCTGCCAGAGCAGGTCCTGCACGTGGTCGGTGAGCAGCCTTGCCTTGCTCAATGCCAGGTCAAGATCGCAGCCAGCGGCCACTACGAGCGGCGAGTTTGGAATCGCCATCTCAATAGTCTTCTGTGCATCTGCACCGCCGCTCACCGGGCACCTCCCGCGTAACGCAGTGCTTTGCACATTTCGAGGAGGTCAGCGAGAACGAACAAGTCATCGTCCGTGACCCTGTCGCTGTCCAGGTTGCTCAGTTGCCTCTGGACGTAGTCGAAGTAGATGCTGGCCTTCAGCTCGGAGTGAGCGGTATCGATCCCGGCGCACACCTTGAACAGCGGGGCATTTTCCTGCACTGGGATCAGGCTGAACGCTTCTTCCTTGGTGACGGTCATCTCAGACACGAGCGGCCTCCTTCTTCAGCGGATGGCGGCAGACGTTGTCCTGGTTCTCGCGGATGTAGTCGAGCAGGCTTTCCGCATCGCCCAACAGGCTCTCAACCGCAAGCATCAGGCCGTCAATCGTGTGCTCCGTGAGCTTGTCTTGCAGGACCGGTTCCTCTTCCGAGCCGATATCGCGCACGTCTTGGCTGCCCGTGAAATCGCGTCGGAGTACCTCCATGATCGCTACCGTGGCCTTGGTGTTCCGGTCAATTCGGACCAGCCGATTGGTCAGAAAGTCCGAGAGGGGATTATCCCTCCACATCGAAGTCAGGTAGTGCTCGCTATCTGCGAGGCGGGGGACTGCGGTCGGCACTGCCGGGAGTACACTGTTGTTCGCCATGTGGGCTTCCTTGATCTCGTCGATTGCGGGGCTGCTTGGCTGACGGCTCGGGCGTTGGCGCGCTCGGGCCGTCACTGTTTTGGTGCGGTGATTTCCAGATGGCGCGGTGCCCGGATGCCGATTCGGGCCTTTCCGTCGCGCGCTGCGAGAACGACAAGGTGGATGCTCTCCCCAATGTGGATCTCGCCGTCCTCGTACTGCTTGATGACACGGCACCCCGAGAGGGGATGATCGCTGCCGTCGGCTGGCGTCGGAATTTTCCTACTCACTTTTCAGGTTTCCTTGGTTCTGGTTGGCGTGAGAAACTGCAAAGGTCGGGGTAGATGCGTCACTCGGTGCAGCAACGCAAAAAACGGCGCTGGGACGGTTCGCGGCAACGATCTCTGCGACTCGCAGTGGTACGACGACCGACGCAGTGAGCGAGACCAGGACCCAACCCACGCGAATCAGCGTAGAGACCTTGCGGTCCGATCCGTGGGCGTAACTGGCTTTAATGCAGCGGCAGTTGGAGTTCATGCCGGCAACCTCGCGCGCATTCCTAGGCGATAGCCGAATCCGCCTTGCAAGCAGCGAAGGCGATGCTCAACCGGCAGCAGTAGGGGATCGACGTCCGGGAATGCGACCAGGACAGTCGCCTGGTCGGCATGATCGAGAAGGCTGAAGCCTCGGTTCGGAAGGCGGCTCTTATAGCGCTTCCGAAGGCTGTTCAGTTGGCGCACCAGCCTATGTTTACTGCGCCAGGTGTCCCTTGTTGCGTGCATCTCTGTGGCTCCCATCAACCGCGGGTTGCGGCGACAGGGTTAGATTAGGCATTGCTAATATCGGTTGCAATAGGGATTGCTAATTTACTTTGACTAATTTCTAAACTCGTTCAGAAATCTGCATTAGGCGATCTGACGCGCGCTGTACTGAACCACCGCCTTGCCCGCGATGAACAAGTCGTCCGGCGCCGCGTACGGCGGGAAAAGCGGGTTGGCGCTAACGATGTACACGCCGTCGGACCGGCGCTGCAGCCCCTTGATCTGAGTTTCGCCGCCAATGTTGATCACGTAGATGGCATCGCCGTCGAAGTAGTCGACGGCGGTGTCGACCATGACTACGTCGCCATTGTTGATGATCGGTGCCATCGACGGGCCTCGGCCAGTGAGGAGCTTGAGCCGGCCTGGTTTCGGCAGATAGCCCAGGCGTTGCCGGATATCCCACTCGGCATAATCCATGCTCCGAATCACTTCCGGGAATTCCTCATTCACGACTCCTGCGCCCATGCCTGCTGCTCCATCAAGTAGCTCGAGGCGAAGGTATCCGGGTGGTGTCTCACGGACGGAGAGCGGCGGTGCGTCCGGAGCGTCGTCGATAGACCCCTCGCCTGTAGCAAGCCACAAGGCCGGAACCCCAAGGACGCGCGCAGCCTTGACCAAGGCATCCCCCCTGATTGACTGCGATTTCCCGCTCAGCCAACCGCTCACACTCGGGGCGGAAACCCCAACGGCCTTGGCCAGTTCAAGTTGAGAGACGCCTGCGCGCACCAGCGCCTCGCGAAGCCGGGTTGAGAGATCCATGGTAAGGGTCTGTGAATGGAATTAGGCAATGTTACGCACGGAACAGTTGTAAAGTAAATTAGGAACTGCTAATTTCCTTGGCCATGACCACGACTACCCACGTTTCCGCGATCAGCGATCCCGTACAGGCGTCGCAACTGATCGATTCCCTCGGGGGCACGAAGCGAGTCGCTGCCTTGTGCTCCGTCAGAGCCCCTTCAATCAGCCAGTGGCGCAGGCGGGGTATTCCCCGGCCCTGGGCGCTGTTCTTCCAAGCCAAGTTCCCCGACAAGTTCGACGCCGATGGCAATGTCGTAGTCGGCGCTGACCCAGTTGCGGCTGCGTAATCGACTCTGCTGAGGCCGACGGAACGGCCCGGGCGCAGTGAAGGAAAGCGTGCATCCCAGGCGTGGTAGTGGCCGCTCGGGTGTCTGGCGCGAGAACCCAACGTCCAGATACGACGAAGCCCCCGCTGTCGGGCAGACATGCGCGGAGGCTTCGTTCAGAGCGAGGCCACTATGCCACACCACGAATCCGATGCAAACCTGCATGGCCAAGGACCGCGTCCCTATGGCGAAGTCATGCAGGAAGCGCTTACTCGCATCCAGGAGCGCCATGCCAGGCCGCTGGTCAAGCTGCAGGAGCGCCTTCCCGACGGCCGAATCGCGGTAGAGATCTACGACCGGAGTCGCGCGGGCGACGAACCTACCTACGACTTCTACTGTTCCGGCCCGCAGCAGGCGCTGGAATGGATCCAGCAAATGTCCAGCAAGCGCTGGATCACTGCTGAGCACTTGGGCGCCTTCGCCACGTTGATGATTGCCGCATTTCCGGAAGTCTCGGGGGCATCGGCGTGAGCGTTCAGGCAATGACATGGGCGCTGGACCAGCAGGACGTGACCGACTCCATCTCCCGGCACGTGTTGCTTTGCCTCGCCAACTATGCGGATAAGGACGGCAAGAACGCGTTCCCTTCAGCATCCACGCTCGCGCAGGACACCGGCTTGGCGGTCCGCACGGTGCGTGTCCGGCTCGCCCAATTGCTGGAGGCGGGCATCATCAAGAAGGGCAATCAGATGATCGTGGCTGCGCACATCCCGGCAGCCGATCGCCGTCCTGTTTGCTATGACCTGGTCATGTCACGGGGTGCATGTGGTGCACCCCGTGAGGTGGAGCGGGGTGCACGCCACGACACCAACGGGGTGCACGCCACGACCGAACGGGGTGCACGTGGTGCACCCAATCCGTCATATAACCATCAAGAAGAAACCCATGGGTCACCTGCCGGTGACGAGGGCGCCGCTGACGAAGCGGATGAGCAGGCAGATCTGCTCGGTGGCAGGTCGACTACCGGCTGCCCCCACGAGGCGATCATCGCCGCCTACCACAAGGAGCTGCCGAACTGTCCGGTCGTCCAAGGGTGGAGCGACAGCCGACAAACTCACCTGCGCGCGCGCTGGAAGGCGGACACCTCGAGGCAGACGCTCGAGTGGTGGCGTGGACTGTTCGAGTGGATGCGGGAAAGCGACTACCTCATGGGCAATGTGAACAGCTTCCAGGTCTCCCTGCCGTGGCTGATCAAGTCCGAAGAGAACCTGCTGAAGGTCATCGAAGGCACCTACCACAACAGCCGTAACGGGGGGCAGGGCTGATGCGCTTTGACCCTAATCTCCCGCCGCATAGCATTGAGGCGGAGCAGGCTGTCCTGGGTGGCCTGATGCTGGCCCCGGAAGCTTGGCCGCTTGTGTCGGACACGCTTTCTGCTGAGGACTTCTATCGGCACGATCACCAGCTGATCTTCGAATCGATCCGGACGCTGGCGGAGAAGCAACGCCCGTTCGATGCGGTGACCATTGGCGAGTGGTTTGAATCGCGGGGGAAGCTGGAACTGGTCGGCGACGGCACGTACATCACGGAGCTGGCCAGTACGACGCCCTCGGCTGCCAACGTGGTCGCGTACGCGGAGATCGTCATGCAGTACGCCGGTCGGCGCCGATTGGCTGACGTTGGCCGCAAAGCGGTGGAATCCGCTCGGCAGCAGGACGGGCGAGAGTTCCCGGAGCTACTGGCGGAGCTGACGCAGGACATTGCAGGGCTGCAGCCAGCCCAGCGCGGCGGGCTTCGCCTCGCCGGAGAGACCTTGTACGGGTGGTACAAGCGGTGGGAAGAGCGATACCACTCGGGCGGCGGGCTCACCGGCCTCGAAACGCCTTGGGCTGAATTTAACCGCGTGACCCACGGGCTGCAGCCATCTACGGCGTACCTGATCGCTGGCCGACCCAGCATGGGCAAGAGCATTGCTGCCTTGAACGTCGCTGCTTTCAGTGCCCTAAAGGGCCTCACAGTCGGGCTCTTCAGTCTCGAGATGAGCATCGATGACTGCCACGACCGCAACCTCGCTTCCGTTGGTCACATTCCCCACGAGTGGGTCACGAGGCCAAGGCATTCCGGCGAGGACAGTGAGATCTACCAAAGCCGCATGACCCCAACGATTCGAGACCTCAAGGCTGCACCCCTGTACATCGATGACACCGCCTCCTTGAACGTCCGCCAGTTCGAGGCGCGTGCAAGGCGCATGCATCAACGCAAGCCGCTGCAGTTGTTAGTGATCGACCACATCCACGACTTCGACGTGGACCCACGCATGGCCCGCTTCGAGTACGGGCGAATCCTGCAGAAGGGCAAAGATCTCGCCAAGGAATGGAAGATCCCGCTCGTAGCCCTGGCACAGCTGAATCGGAGCGTCACTGGTCGAACCGACCGGCGTCCCACCCTCTCCGATCTCCGCGAATCAGGGGAGTTGGAGCAGAAGGCGGACGTCGTGGTGCTTCTGCACCGCGAGGACTACTACGACACCCCCGAGCAGCAGACCCACCTGCAGGGAGTCGTGGAGATGCACTTCGCGAAGGGCCGAAACATCCGTGCTGGCGAACGGATCAGCCTGCAGAATCGTTTCGATCAGATGCGCATCGACAACTGGGACGGCCCGCTCCCGCGCAAGCCAGAGGCCGCGAACGACGACCAACCGCGGCGCCGGACAAGCTATGGCCCAGGCCGCAAGACTTACGCGGGAGGTATCCGATGAGCTTCGTCCCAACTGGGTCCCAAGCGCTTAGGCACTTCGCCGATACGCTCGACCAGCAGGCGGACCGGCTCGATCGCCTGCTATGGCGGGATCGGGGCCAGCGGTCTACGACCGCACAGGCGTACCGCACCTCCGCATCGCTGGCGCGGCAACAGGCGGTGAAGTTGGAGCAGATGGAGAGGCTGGCCGCTGCGCGCGCTGGGGGTGGGAAATGAGCCTGACGCTGAAGGAACAGCTGAAACACTGGGGCCATTACCAGGAGCATCGGTTCTGCGCACCGCTCGCCCCGGAGGAGGCGCCGAGCAGGGACGAACACCCGCTGGCCCGCGCTCAGCAGTACGCCCAGGGAACAAAGCGCGAGCGCCCGCCGCTGCTTCGTGATGGACACGCCCGTCGCATGCTGCTGGGGGTCGGCGCCGGCCGGGTGAACCGCAACGGGGCAGTGCTGCCCGTCGCGCCCTGGGCGGTTGATCCCATCCCTTGCACTGAGACCCGCACCATGGTCTCCCGATCAGCCACCGCCGCCGTGATGGTTGGTTCGCCAGACGAGTATCGATGGATCGACCGCGCGCTGTCCGACCTCTACCGGCAGAACATGGTGCGCGCGCTGGTGGTGCTGGAGGAGTTCACCGGGCGGGGTAGCCAGGCGCAGCGGGCAGCAGCCGTCGCCAAGAAGCTTGGCGCGTCTTTCACGAAGTGGCAGTACAGAAAGGAGCTGGACAAGGGGATTGCATTCATGGAGGCGCGGCGCGCATGAGGAATCTGACTTTGGCTCAGGCCGCTCGCGATGCCGTGTACCTGTGCGTAGCCTGCGGCGCCGATGGGGTCGTCCGAATCAGCGTCACCCGGAACCCCGAAGGCAGCATCCGCCGCCGGCCCAGCGTAGTTGCCGTTCAATGGGCCTGGGTGGGTAGCGAATCGAGAGCAAAGCTGCTCGTGCGCCGGCTTCGCCGTCAGTGGGCTGAACGCTACGTTGTGGGGGAGGGCTATCGGTTCGACTATGGTTCCGAAGGCAGAACCTTTCGGGACGAGCTCAACCGGGTCTTTGAGGAGGTTGTGGGCGGGTCGGTGATATGGGAGAAGCTGGGGCCGAGCGCCCTGGCGACCCTCAGGGGGCGATGACAGATGGCCGGCAAATTTATCGGGCCGGGCGTGGCGTTTGAGTCCTCAACGTTCATCACCGGCTTGAAGCCGGGATGGGCAAAGCTGGCTCCAGCACGGTGGGTGTGCGGCCAGTCTGCGCACCGCCCCGCGCGGGTTCCCGACTATTTGCCCGGCACCTCCACTGCCCCGGCGGTACGATACCGAATCACACACAGCGAGAAACTGCGATGAGACTTAACAGGGAAGTGCAGCACATAGTCCTGACCCGCCTCGCCCAGGACTACCCCAGCGCTGTTGTAGCGGATTTCCTTTACGACGGATTGAGCAACCCGCTCGACCTGGCGCCCAATGTCGCCTATCTCGAAGAACATGGC
This sequence comes from Stenotrophomonas maltophilia, assembly GCA_002364755.1. GTDB lineage: Bacteria > Pseudomonadota > Gammaproteobacteria > Xanthomonadales > Xanthomonadaceae > Stenotrophomonas > Stenotrophomonas maltophilia_AX. The sequence continues at coordinate 213,489 of DEZI01000030.1, read as the reverse complement.
CTGGCAAAGGCGACCTACCAGGGTCCGAAAGCGCACGGCAATCCGCTGCTGAGAGCGGAGATCACCGCGAAAGGCCTGGATTTCCTCGCCGATGACGGGGGGCTGGGGGCCATCCTCGGGGTCGTCACGATCAAGCTGCACGACGACACGCTGAAGGCGCTGATCGAGCAGAAGGTGCGCGGATCGGATCTACCTGAGCCGGAGAAGAAACGCTTCCTCGATCAGCTCAGGGAGCTTCCGGGGGAGGCGACGAAGCACCTGACCCTGAAGCTGATCGATGCTGGCCTCGACAACTGGAACAAGGCCCTACCCCTGCTGCAGGGCTTCCTCAGCTGAGGCACCGAACCGTCATCCTTATGGGGGACGGTTCCCAGCGGGGTGGTGATTCACCACCCCATCAATTCACGCCAAAGAGCGTGATGGGGTTTTCACCAAGAGGGGAAATACCCCGGTTCCAAACCGGAGAAAGGTCGCGTTTGAAACCGGACCTTCACAAACTGCCGGAATCCCGGCAGTTATGTCCTCGGCAACTCAGACGCTGCGCCCGATTTCGTTGAAGAACAAAGGCTCGCGGGCCAAGTCCTTCCCGTCCTCTCCAACGAGGTATGCGCCCCAGTTCTTGGAGTAGAACGCGCGCTCAGCGCTGAAATCCTTGGATTCGGTCCCAGCCGTCGTCAAGTAACGCCCGTGGAGCGCAATGGCTTGCTCCTTTCCATCCGTAGACCACACGAGAGCGCCGACGGGCGGCTTCCCTGGCCCCTCGATAGCCCCGAGAATCCGGAACTCGACCCTCGCGCCGTCAGCGATGTGAACGCAACTGGACGGGTTATCCAGATATCGAATCTCCCCCAGCTCCTTGCCGCTGATCGCGACCGCCACCTCCAACGTATCTTGCCGGTCCTTGATTTGCGCCCGAAGAAGCCAGGCTCCCTCCGACTGAATCAAGGCCCCAAGCGGCCTGTCAAAGTCCCTTCCCACTGCAAACGCGCTCGCTTTAATCAGCATGTCTTCATCTCCTCTGGCAGAAATCTGAGTCTACGGCCGCAGCGTTCGGCGGTGTCGGTCGTCACGTCCTCGGTGCCTCGTGCCGGCTGCGCCCGGTCATCGCCATCCACAGGTCGAGCAGCAGCTCCCCGTCGCGGCTCTTCGGTTCCGCCCCCTTCTTCCCGCCGCTCGCGAGCCGCGCTCTTGACCGTTGCCAACAAGCTGCTACAGTTCTCGGCATGGTGGGGAAAGTCCCATCTACACGGCTCGCCAATCGGTGGGCCGTTCGCGTATCTGGCTCCGCAACTCCGGGAATTGCCGGAGTTGAAGAACTGGTACGCCTGCGCAAACCGCGCCCATCCGTAAACAAACAGGGCGGCGCCCCGATGCCTGCAAGCACCGGAGCGCCGCCGCCGTACACGCGTTTCAGCCGCGTGCCATTGGCTCAAGCCCTGCCGCTCTCCGGAGAGCGGGTGAAGCTTGCTTAACTAATGTCGCATGAGCTGAGATTTGAAGACCAAGACAATTTTTCCCTGGCCGGGCGGCAAGACACGCCTGGCAAAGCACCTGCTGCCCCTGATCGATGAGCGGCCACACACCTGCTACGTAGAAGCCTTCGCCGGCAGCGCCGCAATGCTGTTCGAGCGGGCACCGGCCGAGATAGAAGTCCTGAATGACACGCACGGCGAGCTGGTCCGGCTGTACCGCGTGGTCGCCAACCACTTGGACGAGTTCGTTCGGCACTTCCGTTGGTCACTGACCAGCCGGGAAATGTACCGGTGGGCTCAGTTGCAGCACGTCGAAACCCTGACCGATATCCAGCGCGCCGCGCGGTTCTACTACCTGCAGAAGCTGAGCTTCGGCGGAAAGGTGGTCGGGCAGTCACTGGGCGTTGGCCCGACAGCGGCAAGACGGATCAACCTGCTCCGGCTGGAACAGGATCTGAGTGATGCCCACCTCCGACTGCAGGGGGTGGTGATCGAGCAGCTGACCTGGCAGCGGTGTATCGAGAAGTACGATCGGCCCGAAACGTTGTTCCTGCTCGACCCTCCGTACTGGGAGACCACGGGCTATGGAAGCGAGTTCGGCATGGAGCAGTACGAGTTGCTGGCTGAAACCATGGGTCAGCTCAAAGGCCGGGCAATCCTGACTATCAACGACCACCCCGCCATGCGCGCGCTGTTCGATCGCTTTAGTCGGGTCAGCGTGCCTATCCGCTACACCGTGGGCGGTGGCCAAGGCGTTGCTCGGAGCGAGCTGATCTACACCACCTAGCCGGGCATTGGGTTCGGTCGGGTATCCATGCCCCGCTCAGCGCGGCGGGGCTGAACCTCCGCAGGAACCGAGATGACACAGATCACTCCCCAACAGGCTGGCGGCGTGAACGTCGTGGCTTTCCTCGACATGCTGGCCTGGTCCGAAGGTACGGACAACGGCCGGCAGCCGACCAACGACCGCGGCTATGACGTGCTGGTCGGTGGTGGCTTGTTCCGTGGCTACGCCGACCATCCGCGCGTGGTGGTGGATCTGCCGCGGCTGAAGATCCAGTCCACTGCAGCCGGCCGCTACCAGCTGCTACGCCGCTACTACGACGCCTACAAGAAGACGCTCGGCCTGAAGGATTTTTCGCCGCTGAGCCAGGACATGATCGCGCTGCAGCAGATCCGGGAGCGTCGCGCGCTGCCGCTGATCCAAGCGGGCGAGATCCCGGAGGCAATCAAGGCAGTCCGCAACATCTGGGCGAGCCTGCCGGGCGCGGGCTACGGTCAGCACGAACACAAGCTTCCCGACCTGTTGGCCGTGTACCGCAAGGCCGGCGGGACGGTGGCGCCGTGACCGAGCCCGTGAGCACCATGAAAATCATCGTCGGGACGTTCACCGCTGCCGTAGTGGCACCGGCAACTGCCGATGCACTCCGGGAGGCCGAGCGGGTCATCCTTGGCGTGCCGCAATCTGTGTTGCTGGTGGCCATGGCGGGCGCCCTGATCGGTGTCCTGCTATTGCCGGAAAAGGACGCGGAGCGGGTTGCCGCTGACGCCAGCCGCCGGCGGGGCCACCGCCTCCTGCAGACCGCCGCGCGCTGGGCTGCCCTGGCTGTTGCGGTTGTTGCCTACGCCATCGTGGCCGCATGGGTAATCGCCGTTGCCGCGTCCATCTGGCCGGCGCTCGCGGGCGCCCCGCAGCTGCCCCTGGCCGGCCTGTCCGGCGTACTGATCCGCCGGCTGTTGCCCGGCTACGTGCGCATGGTGGAGCGGGCCACCGGCGCCATCGGAGGCGATAAGCCATGAGCGTACTGATTCGTTTTTTTCGCGCGCTGTGGACGCTGGTCGTAGGCGCCGCGGCCGACGCGCTGCAGTGGCTGGGCAAGCCCGGCAGCAAGGTCAAACTGGTGTGCGCGGTGCTGGCCTTCGGCTGCATGGTCTCCGGACTGACTGCCTGGGAGAAGGAGCAGAAGATCCGCGACCTGAGTGCCCAGGTCATCAAGGTCCGGGCCGACTGGCAGGCCGATGCCGCCCGACTGCAGGCGGACGTGGACAGCCGCGATCAGCGTTTGGCCGAGGTCGCTGCCGCGCTGAGGGCGGAAGCCGAGAAACTGGAGGCCCTCCGGGACGAGAGCGCAGAGGCACTGAGGGCCTTGGCGGGGAAGGTCGAGGCGTCCGAGAAGGAGGCTTCCACCTGGCGCGGTCGCTATGAGCAACGGCCCGACACCTGCAAGGCAGCCTTGGAGCTGCTCGATTCGGCCTGCCCGGCACTGAAGGGGTACTGACATGCGCGTCATCGTGGTTACAACCGCTGCGCTGCTGGCAGCGTGCCAGGCCGCACCTACCAAGCCAAACCCGCCGCCAGCAGCCGTCATCACGGTTCCGGTGGCCACCTATGTGCCGATCGAGGCCCAGCTGCGCAAGCGCTGCAAGTGGGTGAAGGAGGCGGCGCCGTCTGCCGTATTCGAGGTGAGCAACGGCCGGAAGCGTTGCCTGCTGCAGTACGAGGCGCAGCTCGACAGCATCGACCAGGTGCAGGGCAAACCTGTGCCGGATTCACCCTGATGGTCCGGCAGACGGCGCGGGAACGCCGCGTGCTGGCGCTGGGCCGGCTGAAGACGGGCGAGATGAACAAGACCGAGGCCGCGTATGCCGAGCGGCTGCGCGCGCTGCAGGCGGCTGGCGAGATCCACTGGCACCGATTCGAGGGCCTGAAGCTCCGTCTAGCAGACAACACCTTCTACACACCGGACTTTGCTGTGTTGGAGGCCGACGGTGTCATGGCCTGCCACGAAGTGAAGGGCCATTGGCAGGACGATGCCAGGGCCAAGATCAAGATCGCCGCGGCTATGTACCCGTTCCGCTTCATTGCGGTGAAGGTCAAGCCCAAGCGGGATGGCGGCGGTTGGGCAGTGGAGGAGTTCTGATGGAGAGGGTCAGGTACAGAGTTGCCGTCCGCTGGCGCTGGTGGTTCCACGTCTGCCTGGCTTGCTGGCAGATCCTTCGACTGTTCGGCATTCAGCCAAGTGCGGAAGGCTTGGACTGGTACATACGCCGCGGCTTGGTGCTGCGCACAACGAGGATGACGGGACATGGAAGCGAGAGACATTGACGCACTGGCAGCGAGCATTGCAGCTGAGGCTGCGGCGAGGGACCAGATGATGAGCGGCATGGGCGCCACTATTGCTGCCTTAGCCGCACGTCTTGATGGCAGTGCCGATGCACGCATCGACCGGCTGGTCGGGATCATCGAGCAGCAGGTCAAGCAAATCGCCGAACTGGCCATGCATGTGGGGCTGCTGGTGCAGGCGGTGGCCCAGCTGCTGGGGGAGGAGGCCGGTGCGCCGGTGCAGGACGAAGGTGCCGAGCCGGAGCGAGTCGACCTGGACGGGAAGCCCTACTGATGGCGGCGGGTCCGACCCAGCGCCGCGGTAGGACCCGACAGACAGGCGGCAGCGCCTTCGCACACCTGTATGGCACCGCGCGCTGGCAACGCACGCGCAAGGCGCAGTTGGAGCGTGAGCCGCTGTGCAGCAGGTGCAAGGCCAGAGGCCATGTCACGGTCGCCACGGTGTGTAACCACACCAACGGCCATCCTGCTGGAGAGACAGAGGATATGTTCTGGACTGGCCCCTTCGACAGCCAGTGCGCCAACTGCCATAGCAGTGACCAGGCGCGACTGGAGCGCGGTGCGGCTCAGGTCCGGGGGTGTGACAGCGATGGCTGGCCGATAGGGATTTGATCGTTCCACGCCCCGATGTTCCACGCCAAGGGTAGGGGGGGCGAATTTATGGCATTGGCCAGCTCCTAGACCGAGCGCCCCCCCAAACACGCGTATCCACAATTCACGGGACGACCCTCGAGCGGGCACTCCCAGTCAAGAAATCCCGCATTTTTTCGAGGAATTCATGCCAAGGCCCCGATTGCCCGTCGCAAAGGCTGCGACAAGCGGCGCCGCCATCAAGAACCCAGGCCGGCATGCCGGGAGGAAGAGGCCGAAGGGTACGCGCGCCCTGGGCGAGCCGTTCAAAACCATGACAGCAGCCGAAAAGCGTGCGTGGAAGGAATTCGGATCGGAAATGCCATGGCTCAATTCCAGCCACCGTGTGCTTCTCCGCCTGGCATGCCTCTGGACGGCGCGGATGGAAGATCCCAAAGCCGAATTCGGCGTTTCAGCAACCCAGGCGCTCAGCTCGATCCTCTCGAAGCTGGGTGCCACACCTGTGGATGAATCGAAGGTCTCGCATGGCGGTGACGAAGACGACCAGGGCGAAGAATTCTTCGGTGGACCCAGTTCCGGCCGACCGCACTAAGGCGTATGCGCTGGATGTGGTGGCTGGCCGGATCGTTGCCGGCCCCCACGTCCGAAACGCCTGCCGGCGCCACCTACAGGATCTGATCGAAGGCCCCGAACGGGGCCTTCACTTTGACTACGAGGCTGCCGAGTACGCGTTCCGCTACTTCGAAAACGTCCTGATGCTCTCAGAGGGTCAGTTCGAGGGCCGGAAGTTCGAGCTGCACCCCTCGCAGGCGTTCATCATCGGCTCGCTGTTCGGCTGGAAGGGCGCCGACGGCCTCCGAAGGTTCCGCCGCGCGTACATCGAGCAGGGAAAGGGCAACGGAAAGAGCCCGCTGGCCGGCGGGCTGGGCCTGCTGGGTATGACTGCTGCAGGCGAGGCCGGCGCACAGATCTACTCAGCGGCTGCAAAGAAGGATCAGGCCGGCATCCTGTTCGCCGACGCAGTGAAGATGGTCAAGAAGTCGCCGCTTTTGGCCAAGCGAATCGAGTTCGCCGGCGGTGAGGGGCGCGAGTTCAGCATGGCGCACCACGCCAGCGCGAGCTTCTTCCGGCCGGTGTCGCGCGATACCGGACGCACCGGCTCCGGTCCCCGACCGTTCTTCGTGCTGGTCGATGAGGTGCACGAGCTTCCCGACCGGCGAATCATCGAAATGCTGGAGCGCGGCTTCAAGTTCCGCCGCGAGCCGCTGCTTTTCATGATCACCAACTCCGGCAGCGACCGGACCTCGGTGTGTTGGGAGGAGCACGAGCATGCCGTCAAAGTCGCCGCCGGTCATACCGAGGCGGTGAACGATCCGACCTTCGTCGGCGACGTGATCGATGACCGCACCTTCAGCTACGTATGCAGCTTGGACGATGGGGACGACCCGCTTGAGGATCCCTGTTGCTGGGCGAAGGCCAATCCCCTTTTGGGGGTAACTATCACCGAGCAGTACCTAGCGGATGTGGTGGCGCAAGCCAAAGCCATCCCCGGGTCGCTGAACGGCATTCTTCGTCTGCACTTCTGTGTGTGGACCGATGCGGAGACCGCCTGGATGACGCGCCCAACGCTGGAACCGGCGCTGGCCGACTTCGACCCGCGCATGCATGAGGGCCGCAAGGTCTACCTCGGCCTCGATCTGTCACAGGTCCGCGATATCACCGCCATGGCGGCGGTGGTCGAGACCGGAACTGTGCCAGTGGAGGTTGAGGTCGAAGGCGAGAAGCTGGTCATCGAGAAGCCGACGTTTGACGCTTGGATTGAGGCTTGGACGCCCGGGGACACGCTGGACGCGCGGCAGCTGCAGGACAAGCTGCCCTATCGCACGTGGGTCAACGGTGGATACCTGCACGCGCCACAAGGGCAGGCCATCAACTTCCGGCATGTGGCCCAGGTAATGGCCGAGTACGACAACCGGTATGACGTACAGCTGGTCGCGTACGACCGCTACGCGTTCCGCCGGTTCGAGGAAGAGGTCAACGACATTGGCTTGTCGGTGACCTTCGCCGAGCACCCTCAGGGCGGCTGCAAGAAGGGCAAGCCACTGGAAGCGGCGGTGGAAGCTGCCGAGCAGTTGGGACAGTCGGCGCCGGAGGGCATGTGGATGCCCGGTTCGCTGCGCCTGCTGGAGGAGGCGCTGCTGGAAGGTCGCCTGCGCCTGCGCCGGAGCCCTGTCCTGGTGTCCGCAATCATGTCCGCCGTCATCGAATCGGACCGCTGGGGCAACAGCTGGCTGTCGAAGGCCAGGTCGGCAAACAAGATCGACGCCGCCGTGGCCCTTTGCATGGCCATCGGTGCGGCACACGCCATGCCGCCTGACGCCGGCGGCATCGATGACTACCTGGAAAACGGGTTCTTTGGACTGATCGGATGACAACCTTTCGCTGGTACAACCCGCTGAGCTGGCGGTTCTTCGGGTACGACGATCCTGCTACGGGCAGCTACGTCGAAGTCGACCTATCCACCGGTGGCCGCGGCACGAAGGCGGGCGTTCGGGTGACGCCCAAGAAGGCCCTGACGGTCAGCATCGTCTGGTCCTGCGTCAAGGTTCTGTCCGAGTCCGCTGCAGGTCTGCCCTGGAAGCTCTACGAAGATGCGGGCGGGCTCCGCCAGCTGGTCGGGGGCAGTAGCCCGCAGAGGCGCCGTCTGCTTCGCCTGCTGAGTAAGCCGAACCCGTACATCAAGTGGCTGGACCTGATCAAGGCGGTCGTGGTGAACATGGCGCTGCGCGGCAACGCCTTCGCCATCATCCAACGTGACGACGATGGTGGATGGATCGGCCTGATTCCTGTGGCGGTGGATAGTGTCCGCATCGACACCGACGACGGCCTGGTCTACTGGGCGACGATCAACGGCAGCGAAACGCCGATCTCGCCGCAGAACATGCTGCACTTTAAGCTGTTCAGCCCAGACGGCATCGCTGGCCTGTCACCAGTCGAGTACCAAGCCGAAACCATTGGCCTGGCGCGCGCTGCGCAGGACTGGTCAGCGCGCTTCATGCGCAAGGGTGGCTTCACGGGCGGATACATCATCTATCCCGGATTCCTGACCAAGGAACAGCAAGCGCAAATCAAAGCGAAGCTGCCGGATATCCGTCAGGGCGATGTGGACGACCTCGGCAAGATGGCCATCTTGCAGGGCGGGCCTACGATCACGCCGGCCGGACTGACCCAGAAAGACAGCCAGTTCATCGAATCGCAGCAGTTCCAGGAGGAGGCGCTCGCCGGCATCTGGGGCGTTCCGCTGTACCTGACGAACCGCGCTCGCTCCACGTCGGTGCTTGGCTCCAATCTGGAGCAGCAAACCAGCGGCTTTGTCACCTTCGGCCTGAAGCCCTACCTCGACGCCATCGAGAGCGAGATCAACGACAAGTTGTTCGCTGATGGCGACATGTTCGTGGAGGCCGTCGTGGAGGGCCTCCTGCGGGCCGACAGCGGCGCCCGTTCTACCTACTACAAGACGGCCCTTGGCGGCTCCGGCGGCTCTGGCTGGATGACCATCAACGAGGTTCGGGTGAAGGAAAACCTGCCTGTGCTGGAAGGCGAGCAATACAACCAGGTCACACGCTGGACTAGCAACAAGCCCGATTCCAGTAACGACGACTCAACGGGAGATCCCGCCAATGCTTAGCAAGTATTCCTGCCCGTTCGAGGTAAAGGCGGCAGACGATGCCGGCAACTTCGAGGGCTATGCCTCGGTGTTCAACAACGTGGATCTCGGCGAGGACCTGATCCTCCCGGGCGCCTTCGTCAAGGTGAAGACGACTCGGACTGGCCGACTGCGCCTGGCGCTGTACCACAACCTGACCCGGCTGATCGGCGATGCCGAGTTTAAACAGGACGGCAACGGCCTGCACTTGAAGGGAAAGGTCAACCTCAACGTCAGCTACGCCAAGGACGCCTACGAGCTGATGAAGGCCGGCACCCTGGACGAGATGTCAGTCGGCTTCAACACTCTGGAGGACGCGATGGAAACCCGCGAGGGACGGCGGGTGCGCGTCATCAAGAAGGCCGAACTGTGGGAGGCGTCGGTTGTCCCCTTCGGCATGAACCCGGAAGCACAGGTGATGAGCGTCAAGTCCGACGTTCGTGCCTTCGAATCGGCCCTGCGCGAGCGCATGGGGCTGTCCCAGAAAGAGGCGGCGGCCGTCGCCTCGCTCGGCTTTCCCGCGATCCACCGTGACGGTGGCATTGGGGACACGGAGACCGTGAAGCAGCTGCAGCAACTCGGCACATCCATCGAATCCATTTTCAAAGGAATGCACCAATGAGCGAGAACATCAGCGATATCCGTGAGGGCCTGGAGAAGCAGCTGAAGGACGGCTTCGCCGGCCTGCAGAAGAAGTACGACAGTGCCTCGGCCGAGATCGAAAAGGGCAACCAGGTCACCACCGACCTGAAAAAGCAGATCCAGACCGCTACCGACGAAATTCAGAAGGTGGTCGACAAAGTCCTGAAGATGGAAGAAAAGGGCATCGGCCTGGGCAACCAGCCCGGCACGAAGAAGGGCTTCATCGATTTCATCAAGGGCAACGACGAGTACAAGTCGCTGATCGGCCGCGAGAAGTCGGCTGCGGAGATCGAGATCAAGAAGGACGAACTGGCGTCCATGCAGGAAACCAAGGCTGTCACCAGCGCCGGCCTCGTCGTGCCGAACTATGACCCGACCATCCAGCCGGGCATCCGACAGGAACTGCGCATCCGCGACCTGATCCCGTCGATCTCCGTCACCGGCCAGAGCTACACCTACTTCCGCGAGAAGCTACACACCCGCGGTGCCGGCCCGGTCGGTGAAGGCACGGCCAAGCCGCAGAGCAACGTCACCTTCGAGCAGAAGACCGACCTGGTGAAGAAGCTGGCCGTCTGGATTCCGGTCACCGACGAAGCGCTGGACGATGTGCCGCAGATGTACGGCTACCTGCAGCAGCTGCTGCGTTACGACCTGAAGCTGGAAGAAGAAGCCCAGATCCTGAAGGGTGACGGCCTGGGCAACAACCTGCCCGGTCTGATGACCGACGCCACGGTGTTCGATGCCGATCTTTCGAAGGCGAACGACACCTCGATCGATACCGTCCGCCGCGCGATCTACCAGGTGCGCAAGCAGTCGAAGCTGTCGGCCGACGCCACGGTGATGACCGAGCTGGACTGGATGAACATCGAGCTGGAGAAGGACAGCCAGAACCGCTACCTGTTCGCCAACCTGCAGGGCTTCGTGACCCCGATCCTGTGGGGCCGGCCGGTGGTTGCCTCGGACAGCATGGACGAAGGCGACGGCACCACCACCGGTGGCGAGTTCCTTGTCGCGAACTTCCAGCGCGGCGCCACGATCTACGACCGCATGAGCTTCCTGTTCAAGGTCGGCCTGATCAACGACGACTTCGTGAAAAACCAGCGCGTGTTGCTGGTCGAAGAGCGCCTGGGTCTGGCTAAGCGCCGCATCGAGGCATTCGTGAAGGGCCGCTTCAAGCCGCAGGCGTGATAGCGAGCTGATCCCGAACGAGGCCGGCTGCGCGCCGGCCTCTTTCTTTCGATAAGGAGCAGGAACATGAAGATCAAAGTCGAGTGGGGCTTCCGCGGCGACGCCCCGAAGCTCAACGCCGATTCTGCCGATGTGAAGGCTGGCGACGTGTTCGACGGCGTGGATCCGGAGTACGGACACGCGCTGATCGGCAAGGGCCTGGCGGTACAGGTCCACGAAGGTGCGGCACCGCAGGAGACGAAGCCGGCCCAGCCAAGCGAGTTGAAGGCGGGCAAGGACGAAGGCGCGGTCGGACCCACAAGTACCGACCAAGCCACAGGCTCCGCAGGTGAGCTGATCCCCAGTGGCGGTGCGCCTGACGGCGCTGCAGTGGCCCGAGCCGCTGCCGAGCCCGCCGCAGGTACTCCGAACAGTTCTGATCAGGGCGGTGCCGACAAGAAGGCGCTCCTGATCCAGCAGCTCGAGGCAGCCGGCGTCGAGTTCGACCGGCGCTGGGGTGCTGATCGGCTGGCAGCCGTTCTGGCTGAATCCCAGAAGAAGGATCCCGCGTAATGGCAATCACCCTCGACCTCGCGCTTGTGCGCGAACAGTGCCGCGTTGTCGATGAGATCAGCGACGCGCTTCTGCAGACGTACATTGACGCGGCCCTCGTGCATGTGCAGATGCACTGTGATCGCCGTCTGGTTGAGGGTGAGCCGGCCAGCGAAGAAGAGATGGCACTCACGGCGGACGTGCACCAGGCGGTTCTATTGATGGTTGGCAGCTGGGCGGAGAACCGCAGTGCCCTGGGTGAGCTGACCTCGGAGATTGCGCTCGGGGTGTCGCGACTTCTTTGGTACAGGAAGCGATTCTGATGGTTACTTCAGCAGGCCAACGCCGCCACCTGATCCGCTTCGAGCGGCCCATCGAAGTAAGGGATCCATTGGGCGGACCGGCCAAGAAAGGCTGGGAGTTTGTCGCCGAGGCGTGGGCGAAGAAGACCAATCAGCTTAGTGCTACGGCGGAAGCGATCGCCGCCGGTGCCGAGCGGTATCGTGAGCAGGTTCGGTGGGACATGCTCCCGCGACATGTCGAGTCCACTTGGCGCATTGTTGAGCGGGGCAAGCCTTATGCGATTAAGAGCATTGCACCGAGCAACGACGGTAGTGAGATGACGATCATCGCCGTAGCGGGGTTGGGCAATGGCTGAGCAAGTGTCTATTCAGGGGCTGGATGGCCTCCTGCGCTCGCTGAGGGAGGCCCCCAAGGCCATCCAGGGCAGGGCGGTCCAAGCCGGCATGCGCAAGGGTGGCAATGCCATCCGGGACGATGCCAGGCGCCGGGCGCCGAAAGCAACGGGCTTCATGGCGTCTCAGATTGTTACCCGTCGGGCCAACTCCAAGAGCCGACAGCGCGCAGGTGTAGGCCAAGGCGGCGAGTACTTCACCGTAGGCGTTAAGACTGGTCGCCGCCGGAAGTACGCCAACACCAAGCGCAACCGGCGCCGTGGTCGCGTTGGGAAGGTCTACGAGGAGTCTGGGTGGGCCTATTACTGGCGATTCGTGGAGTTTGGCACCAAGAACATGCGGGCCTCTCCCTTCCTCACGCCCGCCGGTGAGACCAAGGGACCGGAAGCGGCACAGGTGATCATCAATGAAACCTGGGCGGCGCTGGACAAGCAGCTGAAGAAGGATGGCTGGCGATGATGGTTCCCCTGATCCAATCGCTGCTGGAAGACGATGCGACGGTCCGGCAGGTGCTCGGCGACCCCGCCCGCTTGTTCCTGGGCAGCGCGCCCCAAGACACGCCGCTCCCGTGCGCGACGTGGGAAGTTGTCGGTGGCTCGCCCACCGCGATGCTTTCTGAGCCGCCGCCAGCGGACGGCTGGCGGGTCCGCTTGACCGTTTGGGGCGAGAGCCTCAGCCAGGCCAACGGCGTTGCCGTCGCCATCCGGGATGTGATCGAGCGCGTGGGCAGCATCGAGTCGCACAACCCCACGCCCGACAGCGATGACACCGACGCAATGGGCATTTCATTCGACGTGCGGCTGCTGCAGCTGCGCTGATCCAGACAACGGCAATACACCGGCCCCGCAAGGGGCTTTTTTCATGCCCGGCGACGGGCACAACGCAAGGAAATCCCTATGGGACAGGTACTCAAGTCGAAGCACACCCAGCTGTTCATCGCCATCGGCGCGGCGGAGGTCATCAAGGTGACCCGTGTCCGTTCGGTCGGCTTCCCTGATGGCCAGGCGTCGGAAATTGATATCTCGGACTTCGATGACGACTGGGATCAGTTCGTCGCTGGTCGCAAGGCGACCGGCAGCACGAGCATCGAGGTGATCTATGACTCCGTCGATTCCGAGGCGCTGGAGGAACTGCACCGCACTGGCGCGGTGGTCAACTTCCTGGTCACCGCGCCGGCCAGCGAAACGGCGGGCGCGGCCAAGCCGGTGGCGGTCGATGGTGTCATCACCCCGCCGACGACGGTTGTGTCGAAGCAGTTTAATGGCTTCGTGCAGAACTTCGCGGTGACGGTGGCCGACAACGATGTTTGGAAGGCCACCATGACCATCCGTGGCTCCGGCGCAGTCGAAACGCACCGCCCGACGCCCTGACCGCAACAACGGCGCTGTCTCTTTCGGCCCACTTCGGTGAGCCTTCGTTTTGGCAGGGCGCGCGGATCCTCCGCGTGTTAGCCGTGCGCGGCCCGCGTGCCCTGTCGCCATTCAAGGAAACGGCCAATGAGCAAGACCAGCGACACCCCCGAGACCAAACCGCAGCAGCCCGTGAGCCTCCTGCAGTCGTTCACCAACCTGGGCATGTTCGCGTCCAAGGACGTTCGCGCCGACACGATCACCTTGCCCAATGGTGCCAAGGCGCAGTTCCATGTTCGCGAGCTGCCGGATGCGGAGTTCCGCAAGCTGTGGGGCGAAGGCGACCGCGCCAAGCTGATCGCAGCGACCATTTGCGACGAGGACGGCAAGCCCGTCATGAACGTGGAGCAGGCCGCACAGCTCAAGCCGCTGGTTGCCGCCGAGCTGCAGCGCGTGGCGATGAAGCATTCCGGCTTCGGCGAGGATGCTGCCCAAGCCCAGGCCGACGCGGGAAACGGCTAAGACAGCGCGGCGAGGAATGGTTCTGGAAGGTCCTCGCCGGCCACCTGCATCGCACGGTGTCGGAGCTGCAGGCGAGCATGTCACGCCGGGAGTTTCTGGAATGGTGGGAGTTCCATAAGCGGAATCCCATCGACCCTGTAAGCCTGCACATCAAGCCCGCTGCCTTCGCTGCGTACATCACCGCCTCACACAGCCAAGGCGGCACCAAGCGCTCCTTTCAGGAGTACCTGGAAACCCTCGTACCGCGTTCCGAGGAGGACGAGGCACAGGACTGGTTCGATCGACTGGGATAGACATGACCGATACCTTCGGGCGCTTCTCTGCGCTCCCCATTGGCCCTCTGCTCGCTGCCCGCGACGGAGGGCTGACCCTCGCGACAACCGCCGCCGCCAACGGCGCCAGGTGCGCGCGCTCGGACTTCGCGCTGGGCAGCGGCACGGTGGGGGTGGAGTTCGCCGTCTGGGGCGATGACGCCCTCGCCGCGGTCGTGGGGTTTGTGACGCCGTCTGCATCGCTCAGCCAGTCGCCGGGTTCGAATGCCAACGGCATCGGCTGGGAGCTGGCTACCGGGCGCTTGTTGCAGGGCGTGGGAGCCATCGCCACCGGTCTGCCACTGGTCACCCATGGCGATATCGTGGGCCTGCGGGTAGCGTTCGGCAGCCCGTCCCGCCTGCAGCTCTACCTGAACGATGCTCTGGTCCACCAGCGCGATCTGCTGCTGAGTGGACCGCTGCATTTCGCGGCGGGCTTGGCCGCCACCAAGGCGGGCGGCCTGTGCGTGGCAGTCAACGCGGGTCAGTGGGCGCCGCGAAGCGAAGCGGCCGCCGCCGGCTGGAGGCTGGATGGGGTTGCTGTAGCTCCGGTCCGGCTGGCCGATGCTGACTGGCTCAGCGCGCCAGGTGACACCCCAGCCAATGCCAGGTTTGAGGGGCTTGTGGCCGAGGGCGTCAACCTGGTGCAGGAGTTGAGCTTCTGGCCCTGGGGCGGCGACTCGGTGTCGCAGACTGCGGCGGCACAGTGCGTGGTGGTGGACGCCGAGGGCGCGCTTGATGCTCTTGCGCTGTCGGGCGCCTCCGTCGAAGCGGTGCGGATCCTGATGGTGGATGAGTCCGGGATGCTCGCCGACGCGATGCCCGTGTTCCGCTGCGCGATCGATCAGATCGAGATCAACGACGACGGCAGCAAAACCCTGCATCTGCGCGACGCCCACGACTACTTGGGGCAGACCCTCAACCGCGGCGTGTTCCTGCCCAACGTCGAATCTCTCGCATGGAAGCCACAGCCGGTGGTGATCGGAGCCGTGGCCAGTGTCCCGGCAGTCGCAGGTAATTCCGATGCCACGGCAATGTTCGTCGCAGACGGACGCGTGTTCGTAAACGCGGTGATGGATCGCGGCGACCTGATGGAGCCAGATACGTTCACCGCTTCGCCGGATGGCCAGCAGCTTCTGATGAAGTCGCCGCCGGTGATGCCGGTGGTTGCCGACCTGTCCAGCATCGGGGTCGCCATGGCACCGGCGTCGCTGGCCGCCGCGGTCGCTGATGTGATGGGCAGACTGGGAAGTGGCGCATGGTCCCTGTCGGACTGCCAGGCCGTGGACACCGCAACCGGCTATGCCGGGATCGGGTACTACGCCGGCGCGGCGGTGACCGGCCGGGATGCGTTGAACGCCATGCTGCCCAGCTTCGGCACGGGCTGTTACCAGGACGCTACCGGCGTGCTGCGGTTCGTCCGCGTGGTGGCACCGGAGACCTACGCCGGCCAGATGGCTTTCGATCTTTCCGAGGCCGACATGTCTTCGGACCTGGTGGGCGTGCCCGATGACGCGCCAAACCTGACGCGGCGGATGGCCTACCGGCCCAACGCTCAAGCTCTTGGGGCTTCGGATCTGGTGACCGACGTGGTGGATGTACCGCAGGCGAGGCGGGACGAGCTGACCGCGCTGTACCGCGGCCAGGTGTACGCCGCCGGTCCGCTGGATGCGCACTACCGCCGCGCCGATGCGGCCGACCCCGTCATTTCCCTGTTCTGGAACGCGACCGATGCGCAGGCCGAGATCGACAGGGTGGTGGCCATCTACCGGCAGCAGCGGTTCTTCTACCAGGTCACTGTTCGAGGTGACCAACAGCTGGCGCCGCTGCCTGGGCAGGTTGGCCGGCTGACCTACGGCAGGTATGGCCTTGCCGATGGCAAGCCGGTGCTGGTGCGCCGGGTCGAGCGAAACCCGGCCACGGGGGATGTGGTGCTGACGGTGTGGGGGTAGCGGCATGCTCATTGGATTTGGTATGCCGGCGATCACCACGGCAACGCTCACCGGGGGCACCTGGCTCACCGCGGATCAGGGCTCGGCGCTGTTCGACGGCAAGCCGGGACGTGCATCGCGCATCAGGCGCACCGGCTCTCTGGCGGTGACGGTCACGCTCGCGCAGGCCATCGTGCCGGGCATCGTGGCTGTCCTCGGCCTGAGCGTGCCGGCCGGTGTGCAGGTGCGAGCCGCCGGCGCGGTGGGCACGACCATCAAGCTGCCGGACGGCAGCGTGTGCGCCTGGCTGTTCCCTCAAGGCACAGCGGCGGTGTCGGTGGTGTCGGTCGAGGTCGTCACGACGGACACCAACGTAGACATAGGGGAGATTGCAATCTTTCGCGCGGTCGATGTTGGAATCAGCGACGGCTGGGGTGTGGTGCTGGTCGACAGCAGCGCCCACACCAGGACCAAGGGTGGGCAGGTCAACACGGTTCCTGGGCCTCTGTACCGCCGGCTGACCTGCACCTTCTCCGGCCGCGCGACGGCTGCGGTGCGCGGCGGTGGACTGGGCGGGACCGATTGGGAGACGATGGCGGCAGCGATCGCGGGACGCAGGCGCTCATGCGTTGTGCCGCAGTACCGGGACATGGCCAGCAAGGCGTTCGACCCGCTGCTGGCGGCGCGGTCGGCGATCTATGGGTATTCGACTCAGCTGCCGTCGGCGGAGAACATCAGCCGGCAGTACTTCACCGGGTACATGGAATTCGAAGAGGTTCCGGCGTAGCGGTTTGTTGACGCGGGACGAGAATGCGAGAATCAGCGGAGGAGACCGACACGAGGATCGCAATGAGAAATCCAATGGCTCTGACAGCGGCTGCCGTCGTGCTGGCCTCGGGAATGCTCCTTGCCTCCTGTGGCGCGATATCGCCGGAGCAGCGCGCTTTCCGCGAGGCGAGCAGGAATTGCCAGCAATGGGTCAAAGAGTCGGCCAAGAACCCATCCTCGGCGAAGGTCCCGCAACCGGCCTCGGTCCGCCAAGCCAATGGTCAGATCATCGTCCAGTGGGGGCATGGTGGGGGACTGACGCTGATGAACGGTTTCGGCGCAAACGTCGACGCCACGGCGCGATGCACCATGTCATTGGATGGCCACTTCCTTAAGGAGCTGGTGATCAATGACGAAGTGATTCGAAGATCGTCCTCCAACTGAGCGATCGTCAACAGAAGCCGCCCAATAGGGCGGCTTTTTTGTACCCATCTCGGCCCGCCATGTGCGGGCTTTTTTTGTGGATGACGGCATGAGCCTTTACACCCTTACCGTAGACCTGTTGCTGAAGTCGGGTTCTTTCGAGAGAGACAGCGGGAAGGCCGCGCGTGTTGTGAAGCGCGACATGGAAACAATCCAGGCGTCAATGTCGGATGCTTCGCGTCGTGGCGCGGATGAGGTGTCTGCTGGATTCCGACGGTTGGCCTTCGAAGCTGTTGGGATGACCTCGGCTCTGGCGGCGGTTAAAGCCGTGATTGGGAAGGCCGATGAGTGGACCAACCTGAACAACCGGCTTCGTCTCGTTACCAAAGACCAAGCGGCATTCGTCGCAGCCCAGCAAGACGTCGTGCAGATCGCCAAGGCTACACGGCAGCCTCTCGGAGCGACCGCCGAGCTGTATCAGCGCATCGCGATGAATCAGGACGCACTGGGGCTTTCCGGCGCGGGTCTTGCTCGAGTTGTCGAAACTATCAGCAAAACAATGGTGATCAGTGGCAGCAGCGCGGCTGCAGCTGAGGGCGCGTTAATTCAGCTGGGGCAGGCGTTCGCATCTGGCGCATTGCGGGGCGAGGAACTGAATTCGGTGCTGGAAGGCGCTCCTGCGCTCGCACAAGAAATTGCCAAGGGGCTGAACGTCCCGATGGGCAAGCTGCGCGAGCTTGGGCAAGCCGGGAAGTTGAGTGCTGACCAGGTAATCAACGCCCTGCAGCGCCAGGCCGGTGCGGTTGACGAGGCGTTCGGCAAGATGGACGCGACCGTTGGCCAGTCACTGACCGTGCTCAACACCAATCTTTCAGAGATGATCGGGCGCGCGGATGACGCGACTGGCGCCTCCCAGGCCCTCGCGGCTGGCATTGGGCTGCTGGGTAGCAACCTTCAGACCGTCGCCGTTGGCAGCGCTGCAGTGGCATCCGGCCCATTGGTGAAGGCCCTTCTGGCACGGGTGGCCGCAGCAAACGCCGCGGTCGCCGCCGATCGCGCTGCGGCTGCGCAGAGTCTGGCGGCCGCTCAGCAGTTGGAGTTGCGGACGCGAGCGGCAATGCTGGATGGGCAAGCCGAAGCCCGCCGGATCCAGGTGATCGGCGGAAGCGTTTCGGTAAGTGCCAAGGCTGCTGCCGCGACGCTCGAGCACAGGCAGGCGACGTTGCTGCTCGCGCAAGCGCAGGCTCAGGCCGCAACGGCAAATGCTGGATG
The DNA here is from genome assembly GCA_002364755.1 of Stenotrophomonas maltophilia. GTDB lineage: Bacteria > Pseudomonadota > Gammaproteobacteria > Xanthomonadales > Xanthomonadaceae > Stenotrophomonas > Stenotrophomonas maltophilia_AX. The sequence goes on along the minus strand of DEZI01000030.1, from coordinate 194,964 downwards.
GCTGGCGCGTGCGGGCTCGGCGACGTTGTCGGTGCTGGGTGGTCCGGCAGGCATCGTTACGATGCTGGCGACGGCTGCGGCCGGCTGGCTGCTCTTCCGGGACAACACCAACACAGCGGCGGCTGCGCTCATTGACTTTGGCGGCGCTGCTGATACCGCCATCGAGAAGTTCCGCGAACTCAATCGCCAACAGCAGGCCGGCGAGATTCTGCGCCTGCAGAAGGAGATCGATGCGAACTATCGAACCATCACGGGTTCCATCACCGAGATGGTTGCGGCTGCCACAAACTTCTCCACCGTCGGCCAGGCATCTGCGTTCATCCAGGAGACGGAACGGCTGGACGCGGCATTTAAGTCCGGGAAGATCAGCGCGGATGAGTTCGCGAGCGGGCTGGACGCGGCCTGGAAGGCGATGATTGAGGGCTCGCCGGCCGCAACCGCAGTGGCCAAGAGCCTCACGGAAGAGACCGCTGCCGCGGCGACTGCTGGCAGGGAGGTCGATCGTAAGCGTGCGATTCTCGACGCCTTCACGGGCAGCAGTAGCCAGGCGAAGAGCGCAACCGACGCCCTGTCGGGTTCGTTCAACGTTCTAGGCGACTCGGCAGGCGCCGCCGGCAAGCGCATCGCGTCGGCAATGCAATCACTGCCGGGCCAGCTCGCCCGCGTCGGTAAGAGCGCGGCCGAAGTCGCAAAGCTGGACGTGAATGACTGGTTCAAGGAGGCCCAAGCCAGCGGCGTCGACTTCTCCAAGCGCGATGACCCCAAGGTCAAGCAGTACATCGAGCAGGGAGCACAGTACATCCGGCTCCAGACGGAGCTGGCCGCTGCGCAGAAGAACTTCACGGAGTCGCGCAAGGCGTCGGCAGCCGCTGAGCGCTCCGGCGCCAAGGATCGCAAGGCGGACGCGGAGGCGATCAAGCGTTACAACGAGCAGGCTGCAATGGCCGCGGCAACGATGGCCGGGCCGCTGGCCGAGGCCACCGAGCGACAGAAGCAGCTCGAGGACAAGCTGAAGGATGCGCTGAAGGAAGGGCGCATTGAGCGGGCCGCGTACAACACGCTAGTCCTGGAGTCGCAGAAGGCGTTGGAGCAGTCCAGCGCGGAGATCAAGAAGGCCCTGGCCAGTCCCGAGGCGCTCCTTGCGACGATGGATGCCGAGGTCGCCATGCTCGGCAAGGTCGGCCGTGCGCGCGAGCTGTCGCGGCGCGAGATGATGAACGAGCGGGACATGCGGCAGGAGCTGCAGAAGGCGGTGGAGGCCGCTGGTGGCAAGGAAGCGCTGGCGCTGTCCAAGGGGGCGGCGAGCTACGAGCAGTACGAGCAGTCCATGCTTGACGCGGCCCGAGCATCGGCCGATCTGTCGCTGCGCGTGGAGGAGGCCGCTGCCAACGTTGAAGCGTGGGCCGGCGTGGTCGTCAACGGCGTGGGCGATGCCGCCGACGCCATGGCTGACTTCGTTGCCGGCGGCATGCGCGACTTCGACAACCTGTGGGACGACCTGAAGGATGCCGCCAAGCGCGGGCTGCGCGACCTGGCTCGCGAGTTCCTGCAGCAGAAGATCGTGATCCCGATCCAGACGCAGATCATGAACGGGATCAACGGCCAGGGAAGCGGGCTGAGCCTGCAGAGCATCATGGGCCTGTTCGGCGGGAATGGAGCCGCTGGCGGTGGCCAGAATCTGGGGAACATAGCTGGCCTGCTTTCGAAAGGTGCGGGGCTGTTCAGTGGGGCGGGAACTGCCGCGGGCTCCGCGACCAGCGCTGGCAGTTTGATGGGTTTCGGCAACAACATTGCTGCGTTCGCGGGCGGCGGAGCCTCAGCGGCAGCGGGCGGGACCGCGGCAGCCGGAGCTGGTGCCGGAGTCGCATCGGCAGCCGCCGCGGCTGTGCCAATCGTTGGCTGGGTCATTGCTGGCATGATGAAGAACGCGGAGCTGTTCGACAAAGGATGGGACATTGCCAATGGGGAAAGCTGGGCGGGGAAGATCGCAACTGCCGGCGCCGTTGGACTGGCCGACAAGACGTTCAGAGGGCTGGGATTTAACGACAAGACCGCATCGATCCTGTCCGGTTCCAGCATCCACGCAAAGCTGTTTGGGCGAAAAAAGCCGCAGGTCACCGGGCAAGGCCTGATCGGCGATTACGGATTTGGCGGCTTCAATGGTCAGACCTATACGGATATCAAGGCGAAGGGGGGCCTATTCCGTAGTGATAAGAAGTGGACTCAGTACGGGTCTCTCGATCCTGCCATAGACCGTACGTTTGACATGGCGGCGCGGCAGGTTCGCGGCGCGGCCACTGACCTGGCCAAGCAGCTAGGCGTGGACCTGTCCGGGCAGCTGGCTGGCGTCAAGGTGTCGCTGGGCAAGCTGCAGCTGTCGGCGGACTCGGCCGAGGCGAAGGCGCAGCTGGAGGCCTACCTGGCCGACATGACGGATCGCTTGTTCACAGAGGCGGTCAAGGCGGCTGGGTTCGGTGGCCAGCTGGATGGCTACTTCGAGTCTTCGGACGTGTTCGCCGCTCTGAGCGCATCCATTGAACTGGCAGTGGGCAATGCGGACCAGCTTGGGCGCGCGCTGAACGGCTTGGAGATCGAGAAGGTCAACAAGGCCGTTGACTACTTCCAGGATCTGGCCGGCGTGGCCGGCACGGACCTGGCCACCCAGGTGCAGAAGGTGACCGGACTGCTGGGCAACTACGCCACGCTGATGGCCGACGTGTCGACCCAGCTCCTGACCGGCGATCTGTCCAGCTACCAGCAGCAGGCGCTCAGCATCGAGCGCACCTATCGCCAGCAGGTGAAGTCGGCCAACGACTACGCCAGGGCGCTGGGCCTGTCCGGCGCACGGGCGGAGGACCTGGCCAAGATCGAGGCGTTGCGCGCCACGAACATGGGCAAGCTGCAGGCGCAGATCGACAAGGACAAGAAGGCCATGCAGTACGGCCTGTCGATCAGCGATCTGTCCCCGCTGACGGACCAGGAGAAGCTCAGCGAGGCGATGAAGGAGCTGGAGCGCGCCGTGTCCGGCGGCGACACCAGCGCGGCGCAGGCGGCCGCTCAGGCCGCCTTGGGCTTTGGCCGGAACCTCTACGCCAGCGGCAACGACTACAACGGCTTCTACAGCCAGGTAACCGGCCTGATCGACGGCATGAAGGTGGGCGACCTCGATATGGAGGACGGCACCAGCATGGGGGCGTTGGCCGATGCCATCGAGGCCCTGCCGGACAACTTCAGCCGCGCTGTGTTCGACCTAGTGGTTAACAACGACGGCCAAGCCCAGACCACGGCTGCTGTGCAGCAGAGCAACGCTCTGCTCGCCGAGCAGAACCAGCTGCTGCGGGATCTCCTTTCCACCACAACTCAGGGCGTCCGCTCGTCGGCCAGCTCTGCCCTGCGCCAATCGCTCAACGCCCTCTGAGGTAACCCAATGCAGCAACGGAAACTCACGCTGGTGGAAATCGGCGGGAGCGCTCTGCCGTCCCCGTCGCCGGCCGCGCCGCGCTACGCCAACTGGTTCCCTATGCCGTACAAGGCGGCCGCCGTGCCGCCGGTGGAGGGGGTTACCCCGAATCCGGTGGCCGATGGCGTGCTGATCGAGTGGGCGGCCGTCGACCAGGAAGGCGTCATCTACGTGATCGAGCGCGGCCCGAGCGCGCAAGGTCCGTGGACGGAGATCCACCGCACCACCGAAACCCGTTACCTCTATAGCGACGGCAGCGGGCAGAAGTGGTGGTTCCGGATCACCCCGACCGTGCGCGGCAAGGCCGGCGCCGGCAGCACGGTGGAGGCCACCGCGCCCACCACCACTGCAGACCTGGTCGAGCAGCAGGAGAAGCTGGCGGCCGAGACGCTTGCCCGCATGCGGGCCGACGCTGCCGAAACTGCCGCCCGCGCGGCGGCCATGGCGCAGGCCGCGCAGGATCTGTTGGCCGAGGCAACGCTGCGCCAGCAGCAGTACACGCAGGCCATGCAGGGCATTGCCGAAGAGGCGCGTGCCCGTGCCGATGCGGTGCTGAACGAGAAGCTGGCCCGTGAGGCGGCCATCAGCCTGGAGCAGCAGACCCGGCAGAGCGAGGTCGAGTCGCTGGCCCGTGCGCTGTCCGAGGTGGCCGCCGGCAGCGGCACGCAGTTCGACAGCCGCGCCATCTGGTACTTCGATCAGACGGTGGAGGGCTGGACCGGGAACGGCGCGCCCACGCTGGTGGACGGCTGGCTGCGGCCGGCCAATGCCGCGGCGACCCCGTGGGTGCAGTCGCCGGCGGCGCTGGCCGTGGACGGCAGCGCCTACCGCTTCGTGAAGCTGCGCGTGAAGCGCGTTGGCTCGCCGACGTGGGCCGGCTTCCTGCAGTGGATCACCCCGACCGACCAGAACTGGAACACGCAGAAGCGGGCGGCCATCGCCGAGCCGGCGTGGGACGCCAACGGCGTGGCCACGGTGGATGTGCAGGACATTGCCTGGTGGCCGGGCACGGTCGACCGCATCCGCCTGCAACTGGGCGCAGCGCAGACCGTGGCCAATTACTACCTGGTGGACTGGGTGGCGGTCGGGCGCCCGACGCCGGGCGCGTCTGTGGCGCTGGTGCAGGCCGAGACCGTTGCTCGCACCAACGCGATCGCAGCGGAGGCGAGCCAGCGCAACACCCTGGCTGTGCAGATGCGGGGCAACTACACCGGCACGGACCCGCTGCAGCTGACTGCGGGCCTCGCCTATGAAGAGTTGAAGGCGCGAGTGGCGGCCGACAGCGCCCAGGTGCAGCGCATCAACGCGATGGAGGTGCGGATGCCGGCCGGCACGGGTGGCCTCGCCACCTCGGCATCGGTGCAAGAGGAGGCGCTCGCACGGGTGAGCGACGTTGCCGCACTGAGTCAGTCGATCACCGCCGTCAACGCGAAGCTGCCTGGGCTGATTGCTCAGGGTGGCAACATGGTGCTGGACGGTGGTTTCGAGCAAGGGGAGGGGGGTGGCTGGACGTTCCCCAATTCGGCGGCGGTGGCCATTGTGGCGGAGGGGCGCTCGGGGAGGTGCCTGCGCGTGCTCGCCGCCGCCGGCACTCGGACGATCACCGCAAATGCTGGCGCGAACATGCCCGTGTTCCTCGGCAAGAAGTACCGCGTCAGCGCCTACTACCAAACCGACGCGGACTATAACGGTAGCTCCGGCAATGGCAAGGTGCGAATCGGCAACCAGGACGGTGGTCTGATCGCAGGCTTGGCGTTCGCCGCAGGGCGAACCGACTGGACGAAGGTTGAGTGGGTGGGTACTGCCAATACGATCTCGGCACTTCGGCTGAATATCGTCTGTGACCACACCGCCGGCGTGCTGCGCGTTGACGACGTGATGGTGGAGGAGGTGACGGACGTTCTGGCCACAGCCGAAGGGCTGCAGGCGCTGACGAACACTGTCCAAATCCAAGGCAGCCAGATCTCCTCGCAATCCAACCTGCTCAGCGCGCTTCGCACGGACGTTGACGGCAAGGCCAGCAACACCGCCGTGCAGCAGCTGCAATCCCAAGTGACCTTGCAGGGAAGCGATATCACGAGCATCGGCAACGCCGTCAACAGCGTGACTGCCTCGCTCGCGGCAGTCGGAGGCGACAACCAGCTTGGAAACAGCGGGTTTGAGGATGGGGCGAGTCCGGGGGCGGTGCCTGGCTGGAGCAACAACAGCGGCGGGCTGGGCGGTGCCACGACTCGCAGACTGTTCGCTGCCTCCACGCTGCCCAATTCGACAAGGGCTTGGCGTTGGGAGCTTGAGAACGTACCGACTACCGGCTATTTGGAGGCAATCAGCAACGCGTCCGTGAAGGCCGCAAAGGTAACCGCCGGAGAGCGGGTAACGCTATCGGTGAACGTGCGCGGCAGCGCAGGTGCTCGGTACTTCCTGCAGGTGGCATGGATCGACGCCAACAACAGCGTCATCTCCTATACGGGCCTGTCTGGCAACCAGACGTTGGCCGACGAAAGCTGGTCAAGGAAGATTTTCACCACCAACACGGCAGCACCGTCCAACGCGGTTCGCGCAAATTGCTACATCCGCATTTACGGTCTGAACGTCGCCGGGCAATGGGTGGAGTGGGACAACGCGCAGCTGCAGGTGGGAGCAGTTGCTACGGGGTACGCTCCCTCCCTCGACGAACTGTCGGTGCAGTCCGCGGCCAATGCTGCAGCCACGAGCGCGCTCAACGTGACCGTGTCGGCATTGCAGGGCACCGTTTCGTCCCAAGGCCAGTCGATCATTGCGGTGAACGCCAGTCTTGACCAAGCCAACCGATCTGGCAGCAACATGGTGGTCGACGGTAGCTTTGAGTCGCGCGCCGTAGGAACGCTGATCCAGTCGTGGGCAGTGATCGCTAGCGGGGGGCGAACTGGCACCAACGCACTTCTGGTGTCGTTCGCTTCCAATCTCCGATCCACGTCCCTGCAGACTTTCGACGTGCAGCCCGGGCGCACCTACTACGGGGAAGGGTGGGTCAAACGGGTAGGACCTGGGACTGGAACGATGCAGTTCCGACTGCAGCTCAGTGACAACGGAGCATCGCAGAGCTATCCGAACTTTCAGACCGTCACCCTGGCAAACGTTCCCGAGGACGCGTATCAGAAGGTCAGCGGCAAGATCACCATTCCGGAGGGTAAGAACCGCGCGGTCCTGCAGCTGAACAGCTCCAACGCGACCACCAGCGCAACTCAGCTCTTGTGGGACGACTTCCTATTGTTGGACGTTACTGAGGCAAATGCCGCACAGTCCGCCGCTGATGCGGCCGCGGCCGGTGTCAGTTCGCTGACTGCAACGGTGACCCAGCAGGGCCAGCAAATTACAGCTCAGGCCAGCCGCATTGATGGCGTGCAGGTGTCCATGGCCGGCAAAGCTGATGCTTCTGTCGTGCAGGAAATGCGCGTGCAGCTTAACAACCAGGGCGGTGGTGGCAACCTGATTGCAAACAGCACCTTTCCGAACTGGCAGCGCACTGGGTGGGGTTGGGCGTCTAGCATCGGCTATCAGGAACTGGGCAACCCTACCGGCAATGCCGACTTCATCCCGTATGGCCTGCCTAGCGCGATCGGCAGCATGCGCCCAGGCGCAACAGGAACCAATCCTGACTTCTATTACGTGACAGAACAACGCATGCCAGTGGAGCAGGGAAAGACTTACTGTTTTTCTGCATACTTCAACACGCACAGAACGCAAGCGCGTATCGGAATCGATTTCTACAACAGTGCCGGGCAGATGATTGCGGGTTCGCCCTACTCGGCGTTCTCTGGGGTTTCGGCAATCGGTCGCGAGGATTTGCGGGCGTACCCGCGTCCGTTCGTTATTGCCAAGCCGCCCGCAGGCGCGGTGTCAATGCGTGTTGCTGTCAACCTGAAAAACACGGGTGAAAATGACCCGTACTTCTGGATGTTCTATCCGATGCTCTCGGTAGTGGCTGAGGGTGCCACACAGCCGCCGCCGTATGAAGCAGGTGACCAAGCATCTGCGCAGTGGAACCTATCGGTTCAAGCCAACGGGACTATTGCGGGTATGCGCTTGGGCGTTACCGGCGAGACGTCGTCGCTCGACATCTTGGCCAGTGCGGTCAACATTCTTTCGCCTGGCGGCGCTGACGGCTTCGAACTGACCAAAGGCTATCTGCGTGTGTGGTCAGGGAATTCGCAGCGGATCATCGGCAACAACTTCGGAGCTGATGGTCTGGTGGACTACTTTGGTCCGAACGTCGGCGCTGGCAACGCGAACAAAGCCAACGCGACTATGTGGATGGATCGCAACGGCAACGCCTACTGGGGCGGGGCTATCGCGGCGGGCATCCTCCGTAACGCAAACCAGAGCACCAGCATCCAGACAACTGGAGGCAACGTTCAGGTGGGTCCGTTCGATACCAACGGGCGGAACAAGCAGGTGGTGGTTGGATTCAATCGTCAGCATCGCCGGAGCAAGAACGCACAGAACGGGCAGGGCTTCGTCGCGGGCGCCGGCACCAATGGCGGCACCATCAACCTGTATCGGCAGCTGGATGGCCAGGCCGAGACGTTGTGGCAGCAGATCCCGATCACCGGCAGCGTCAACATCGTCAATGAGACCGATGGCCCTGACACGGCCGATTCGGCCTGGTCGGCGTCTCTCACGCTGAACGACAACAACAACGGTACGACACGCCGCAGCTACCGCGCCGAGATCGTGAGCTTCACCGAACAGGCCGTTACCCACCAGTCGGGGGGCTTCGACAGTCAGACGATCACGCAGAGCCTGTCGATTGTGTCCATCGAGCAGTAAGCCATGCGGGGCTGGCGCTTGCCCCGCTTTTCCTACAGGAGATACACCATGCTTGCACGTGCACAGCTGTACCAGAAGATCGAGAACGCGGACAACCCGGGGAAGGTGCAGTTGATCTTCCGCGCCACCGATGGCTCTGGCGCCATCTTCAACTTTTTCGTCTCCCCACAGGTGGCGGCACCATATATCACGGCCGCCGAGTACGACTTGGGCGCTGAAGAGATCGTGGCTCAATCGCAGGCCTAGGCAAGTTCCCGCTACGCGTCGGTGGAGTGAGTAAGCGCTGATTCGTCAATCTGCGCTCCGACGAGCCTCAGGCCTCGCTGGAGCGCGGTATTGAAATCGCAGCTTCCTAAGCCGGCATGCTGCTCCGAGATATAGGGCAGCATGTTCGCCCAAAGCAGAGAAAGCGTCTGACCGGCGGGATGCGCTGCAATGGTCGCGCGCAAGCCATATTCCAGCGCCTTGATATAGCCACTTTGAACCTCGAGTTGCGCTTCGACCTGCTCAAGGCGATGCGCCAGCGGAGAGGGGGCGGTGAGCATGGGGCCTCCATAGACAGACGGTAGGGTTGCGGTAATAGTGAGGCGGCCCCGAACGGACCCGAGCCTTGAGCATCCTCAACGTTTTGCTATCGCCGGATCAACTGCTTGTCGCTGTCGACACGCTGGCCGAGGTCACGCGCACTGGAGCGAAGTCGGCGGGAGCCAAGGTGCTGTTGATCCCGCAGCACAATTTGGCGCTGGCGACGCGCGGGAGCGCGCAGTTCTTTCTTCGCGTCTACGAGCTTGCCTTGCAGGCCAGTTTCCGCGCTGACTTCACCATGGAGCAGCTAGGTAGGGAGCTTGGGTTGGTGATTGATCAGTTGTGGCCAGCGTACGAGAAAGCCGCACCGGAGGCCGGGATCGCACCGTCAATGATAGGGATCGAGCTCGTGCTGGGCGGATGGTCGTCGCAGGCGAACCGTATGGTGCCCATGGCATATGCCAAAAGCGTCAGCGGGGAGCCCGCACGACGGCAGCCGCTGGAGGGTGGTCTGGCCTCCCCTGGGGAGCCATTGAGAGGCCGGCCGGATGGCTTCGAGCCGGAGGCGGGCCGAGTCCAGCCGTCATGGCTAAACAACGCCAGCGGCAGCCATGTCGCCGGCGGACGACTTCTATGTTTAAGTTTGAGCCGATTGAGAGCGAATCTGGCTGACTTAGGAGCGATATAGGTCGTCTGGATTGATTCCAGCCGATCTCAGCATTCGATCGCGCCTAACCTGCTGCGTCCACTCTGCGTCTAGAATTTCATGACTGACACGCTCAACGACTTGGCAAAACGAACATGTCAGCTCAAGTCCAGCAGAGACTTTCGAAAAGCCCATCCCCGCTGTAAGTCGACACTCATTGTCACAGGTCCCGCATCTGCACAGTATTGCCTGAATGCTGCCAAGCAGGCCGTTTGGATGCAGCGACGCTTGGATCCTCAGGATCCGGAATGAGCTAGGGGTAAGCATGTGTCTAGCCAGATGGGGCCGGACACAGACGCAAAGGATTTCGCGCCCGAGAAAAGCCAAGGAACTGGATCTTACCGTGTTCCAAGTGTGCTTCCCATGATGAGTGACTCTACGTAGGCAATTGGCTCGGAAAAGCACTCAAGCAGAAATGATTGCCCAGCAGCCACTGGCGATCTCTTCCGCACCCGGGTCGCCGCGCAAACTGGAGCGTCGCTGCAGGTGCTCCTTCAACTCCAGTAGCCAGGCAGGCCGATCACCATGAGGGTTCCTCACGTAGATGTCACATGCCAAGCGAATTATGGGAGCAACCTCATGGCGAAAGTTCAACGCAGGAAGGGAACCCGCGTTGAAGGCCAACTCCCAGTGGGCTAGCTCTCTTTCGATGTCGACATAGTCTTTGTTGCGGCGGCTTTCCATGGCAGTTCTCCTTTGGACGCTTGAACTCTACTCCCTCGATGGTGCAGCCGTTTGCGGCACCGTTCATAAAGCGGGGCTAGCGCCACGCTTAGGTAACAGTGAGTAGAGGAGTGTTTGCAGGGCAGCAATCAGCTGCAGTGGAGTGACGCATGAACAACATCCAGAAAGGCCAAGCAGCAAACAACAACGACACCAGCGATGCAAAGCGCGCTGGCCAGCAAGGGCAGCAGGGCCAGGTCGATGGCGAAGAGCTCGGCGGCGCCCCAGGTGGAAAGGTCGAGAAGGACCCGCAGAAGCAGCAGCAAAGCAGCCAGGATGGCGGCCAACAGGGAAGTGGTAAGGAAAAGCTGGGTGAGCAGCAGAACGCTCGTCGATAGGGCACAACGAGAAGCCGCGCCTTGCGCGGCTTTCTTCTTGGCTGGGAGGAGCTAGGATCAATGGCTTTACACGAGCAAGCGGTAAGCTTAATGACCAAGATCATGTACCAGTCGCGGCCTGCTGGTACGACGACCATGGGGTCATGCCGGTCCTGCCATTCTCCAAGTCCGGGAGGAATGGAGTGTGCTCGCTGCCTAACGGAAGAATTGGGAAGAATCATAAAAAACCGCGGGGCCGCGATCCGCTGGCTTGATTCTTTCCTAAAGGTCCAGCAAGACGAGGCTCAGGTATTTTTGTGCGCTAGCCGTGCCAATCCTGATCCATGCACCTGAGATCTCAAGAGTATTGGATCGAGCATGAGCTTTCACATCAGCATCTACGATAGGAACGGCAGAGGTCTGCGGCTCCCCGAGGGCTGGTGGATTGATCTATCGCGTGAGTGCCCGGCGCTGGTCAGGCGATCAACGCGAATTGATCTTCCAATGTCTTCAGTTGATGAGCATCCTAGGATAGATCCTGTCGTCTTGATGGATATTCATCGTCGTATAGAAGGTGCCCAATGGCTGACCTAGAAAAATACGACCCCGTATGCGTGCGTTGGCTCAGCTTTCGCCTGCGAAACGGGCAGTCAATCGGTCCTGAAAAGCTGAAGGCTGTATGGTCAGATGCTGCCGAGACAAACAACTGCAGCGTCCGCAGAGAGCACGGTCCTGACGGTCATGTTGTCTATGTGCTGTATGCGTCACGTGGTCTTCCGATGCCGCGGAGGGCAGAAATGCGTTTGCGATCACTGCTCGAAGACGCTGGATATGCGTTCACCATGGGAGCAATTGCGGGCCGACATCCGGTCGGTGGGTAAGGGTGCCTTCGCGGTCCTGAATCGGCGAAGGGTCATCGCAGGCTGTGCGACGGCGAAGCGTAAGCATGCTCGGCATGCTCCCTTCCCTCGGCTACCAAGGCTTCCGCACTGCTCCTATCCCTGCCGGTTGGATACAGATGGGCGAGCGCTGGGCCCTGTGGTGGAACGGTCGGGAGGTAGCCAGCCTCACCCCTGATCGCGTGGGCGGCCTGCGCATGACGCTGAATGCGCTGAAAATGTGGCAGACCAAGAGCGTGAGAGTGACCAGCCTGCGCCAGGGCAAACGGTTCGCCGAGCGCTGGTGCGCCGCCAGGCTGTTCCCGGGCCTGCCGCTGCGAGAAGCGGTCGTCCGCTTGACCGACAGCACTCCTATCCGACCGGCGCCGCCGCTGCCGGGTCTTCCTCCGACCCGGGAACAACAGCAGCAGGCCCAGCGGCTTGACGAGCCGTCCGCCACTGCGGATGCATCGCTTCCGGCCATGCCGTATTCGCTTTAGCCGCCGACAAGGGCGGGACCCTGTTCAACAAAGCTATGGTGAATTCTAGGGAGTGGCTCTGCGCTAGTCGAACGGTCTAAGGGCGCCGAGCCTCCTCCACTGGCTGGGGGTGCAAAAGTTGAGTGGCGGTCACACATCTAAATCAATTAGAGTTGCGCTACTTCATGTCAAGGACGATACAAAATGGCGACGAACGACGTCCTCCTACTGGATGGCCTCATTGATGATCTGCTAGATCAAGAGCCTGACGGCGATCGCGGGAGGGTGTTCGAGATGTTCGCGCTTTCTCAGATCCTCAAAGACTGGGATTTTGACTTGGATGAAATCAATGCTGGCTGGACAGACGGCCGTCGAGACGGTGGCATTGACGGATTCTACGTTGTCGTCAATGGTCACTGCATTCGTGACATTGCGGAATTCGTCTGGCCGAAAGTTTCTGCAGATATCGTGGTACATATTGTAACTTGCAAGCACGCCGATACATTTGCTCAGGCCCCGTTGGACGCACTCATCGCATCATTAACTGAGTTGCTTGATTTCTCTATCGAAGATCGTGATCTTAAAGGCGCGTACTCGGCAATTCTTCGGACGTGCAGAGCTAGGCTCTTCGTGGCTTACCGTCGATTGGCGTCTCGTTTGGCCAGTTTTAAGGTCATTTTTTCCTATGCCTCTCGGGGTAATGTTGCGGGAGGTATAGGTGAGGAGGTTGAGTCAAGGTCGGAACAAATAGTTGCCTTGGCGCACAGTTGTTTTAATCGGGCAAGTGTAAAGTTCGAGTTCATCGGCGCTACGGAGCTCGTTGAGCTTAATAGGAGGAGGCCGAAGTTTGAGCTCGATATGTCGTTTTGTGCGTCGCTCAGTAGTTCTGGCTCGAATTTTATTTTGCTCGTGCCTCTGATTGATTACTACAAATTTTGCTCTGATGATGCTGGAAAGCTTCGCAGGTATCTCTTTGAGTCGAATGTCAGAGACTTCATGGGCTTGAACCGAGTTAACGAAGATATTTCGATGACCCTGCTTGATCAGGGGGCTCCTGACTTTTGGTGGCTTAATAATGGGGTCACCATCCTTGCCACCAGCGCTTTTTCCAGTGGGAATGCGCTGCACATGGAGGGGGTGCAAATTGTCAATGGCCTTCAGACCACAGAGTCCATTTACAGATATTTTGCGAGCAGAGAGTCGGGCTCTGCTGATGCCGTAACTCAGATAAGGGATGCTCAGAGATCAGTGATGGTGAAGGTTATTTCGTCTTCCGATGAGGAGGCGCGAGATCGCATTGTCAGGGCTACTAACAATCAGACGGCTGTTGAACAAATATCTCTGCATGCCACTAAAAAGGGGCAGCGAGACATTGAAGAATGCCTCCTTCGTGCCGGCCTGTACTACGAGCGGCGGAAAAATTCTTGGTTCAATCAGGGTGTCCCTCGGGGAGCGATCGTTAGCCCCATGTATTTGGCCGCAGGTATTTTAGCTCTGGGTCGGAAGCGTCAGCCGTGGTCCGCCGTTGCTCTTAAGCAGCGTCACTTGAACGATCCGAGCCTTTACGAGGAAATCTTTGGCGAGAGATTGAATCTGCAGACTCTAGCTCCCATCATTCTGGCGCTACGCGCGGCTGACCAGGTGCTGGAGGAGATGAGGCCCCGTCAGGCGTCTGAAGGCTTGTTAAGAAAAAATCGTTACTCGCTTGCCCTTCTGTCGGTGGCGAGGACGTTTGGCACCTTCAACTACGGAGATAGGCAGCTAGCTGGGCTCGTAGTGGATGAGAAATTTACGGACAGCGTGCGAGATGCTCTACGCGCAATTAGCGCTTCTGGTGGGATTGCCGGTAGAAGGAAGGCGAGCGTTGTTTCTGCATACGCCAAGCTTGCAGCCGAATTCTCTATAGCGGGAGTTGAGCGAATCAGTAGGGCTGAAAGCTCGGTGTCAGAGATTGATAACCCGCGAAAAACTGCGAAAGCAGCGGCTAACGTCGCGGCACAAGTTAGTAACGAGTTGCTTTCTTCTATTAAGGCTGCACTGCCTCCCCAGCCATGGAAGCCTGGGCTTCATGAGCGAGTCTGCGCCACCGTCGGCTGCACCAGAAAGCAGTATTTTAATGTTGTCGAGAGCCTGATTCAGAGTGGTGAGCTCTTAAGGCAGAAAGATGGTGTGCTATATGGATTAGATGGCGTGGTCAAGGGTTTCGACGCAGACCGAGTCTATGTGAATGACGCAGGGCAGTATGTACTTCGTCCATTGGTGAGTGAACATCACCAGGAAGATTGACCTTATTGATCACCCAAGCTGGCGAGCAATTTCGGACGCAGGTTCATGGTAGTAGATCATCAGAGACTTCAAATCCCGGTGTCCGATGATCCTGGCCAGCTGCAAGATGTCTAGCTTCTTCGACAGCCGCCAAATCGCCTCGGCCCGGCTGTCGTGGAAGTGCACTTCACGATGGCCTGTGGAGTCGCGGACCTTGCGCCAGAGCGCATCACGTACGGCAGATTTGAGCTGGAAGACGGGCCCGAACCCGAGAGGGAGAGTCTTTAGGATCTCGCAAGCCCGCCTACTTAGGGGCACATCTCTCGCGTCACCGTTCTTGGTCTTTGGTAGGTGAACGTACTGCTCGGAAAGATGCACGTTCGGCCAAGTCAGTGACAGGATCTCTCCAGACCGCATTGCGGTCTCAAGCGCTAAAAGGAAGGCCAACCCCGTCCGCTGGGTGGCCGTCTCCGCCGACAGACCCTTATCAAGCCCAAACGCTGCGACCAGGTCAGTCTCCTCGTTGGGCGACACGCGGCGCGCTCGGCCTTTAGGTTGTTGGGGCCAACGCACATCCGACATGGGGTTTTGCTTGATCCACTTCCATTCCCGGCGCGCAGTCTCGAATACGGACCGCATCAGGTTCATTTCGCGCGCGACCGTACCAGGCTTAACCTGCTTCAGCCTTCCATCTCTCCAGGAAATGATGTCTGCACTGTCGATTGCTGCGATACGCCGATCCAGGAGCGGCAGAGATCTTTCCCAGGCAGCGATGCGGACCGACTCCCATCGTTCGCCGGCTCGCTTGGGCGCCTCTTCCTTTACGTAGCGCCGCATGGCTTCGCGCAGCGACTTGTCGGGAAGCTTGCCTCCCCGCAACTCGGCCTCGCGCTCGAGAGCCCACTTCGCAGCCTCCTGCTTCGTGTGCTTGGTAGTGGAGTCGCGAACGCCGGCCACATATACCTGGACGCGCCACTTGTTCCCTGATCGTTGGATGCTGGCCATGGCCGCATCATATGGGGAATTTTTGGGGAGAGTGGCCGGGCAATACCGGGCAAATCGTAGTGAAAGTGTAAAGCCAGATCACTCTAAGTGCCTGATTTTGTGTTGAATCGGGGTGAATCGTGGCGAACACGTTTACTCCCCAAAACATGCGATGGTGCCCGGAGCCGGAATCGAACCGGCATGGGGTTGCCCCCGGCGGATTTTAAGTCCGATGCGTCTACCAGTTTCGCCATCCGGGCCTGCAGCGCGCGCCGATTGTAACGGAATCGCTGCCCGCGCCGGCGGATAACGTGGCTTTTACGCAGCCGGCTGCGGCGCTGGTTACAGTCCGCCCACTCTCCCGGGAATGGCGACATGCGCGGACGTGGCAGGCAGTGGATGCAGTGTGGGCTGGTGCTGGCCGTGTGGCTGGCCGCAGGGGTCGTGTCGGCGCAGCCGGCACCACCGCCCGCAGGGCCTGACGCGGTGGTCGATCTGGATACCGTGCAGGTCACCGGTGAACAGTCGGGTCCGGGACTGTGGAAAGTGACCGGCCCGCAAGGGCATGTGCTGTGGATCCTCGGTACGGTATCGCCGCTGCCGGCGCGCGTGGAATGGCGGTCGGATGAAGTCGAACGCACCATCGCCGGGGTCGATCATGTGCTGGGCGACCCTGGCTTTGGATTGGACGCCAAGATCGGCTTCTTCAAGGGCCTGACCCTGTTGCCGCTGGCGAAGAAGACCGCGCGTGACCCGCAGGGGCGCACGCTGGACCAGCTGCTGCCCGCGCCGATCTATGCGCGCTGGCTGGGCCTGAAACAGACCTACCTCGGCAATGATCGCAGCGTTGAGAAGGAGCGCCCGCTGGTGGCCTCCGGCCGGTTGTACCAGGCCTTCCTCAAGCGCAATGGCCTGCGCGACAGCAAGCAGGTCAAGGACGCACTGAAGCGCGTCTACAAGGCGCACGATCTGCAGCCGGAAGACGTGCAGGTGAAGCTGAAGATCGACGACATCCGTGGCGCGCTGAAGGAACTGCAGGCCTCGGAAGTGGATGACCGCGCGTGCTTCGAGCGCACGCTCGACACGGTGGAGTTCCAGGCGCCGGTGCTGCGCGAGCGCGCCAATGCCTGGGCGCTGGGTGATGTCGCCGCGTTGAAGCGCCTGTCTTCCTCGACGATGGCGCAGAGCTGCCGAGAAATGCTTCAGGACTCGGCGTTCGTGCGCCGCCGTGGCTGGAGCAACCTGCCGCAGCAGGTGCGCGCGCGCTGGTTGCAGGCGGCCGATGCCGCGCTGGCCAGACATGCCGGCACGTTTGCAACGGTGCCGGTCAGCCAGCTGCTGGGCGAAGGCTACCTGGAAGAACTGGCGCAGCGCGGCTACCTGATCGAGGCGCCGCCGGAATAGCCAGCGCTTGAAGTCCCCGTGCTTCCTGTCATATTTCCTTTTGTCAGGGAAGGGAAGGGGAGGGGTGGAGATGGCGCTGCATGCGTTTGCCTACGTCAGCACGGCCCGGGAAGGGCTGGAGGTGTCTGATATCGATGCGCTGCTGGCCGACGCCACCACCTTCAACCGCTTGGCCGGCGTCACCGGTGTGCTGACGTTCGATGGCACCCGCTTCCTGCAGTACATCGAAGGGCCGCGCGATGGCGTTGCATTGGTGCATGCGCGCATCTTCAATGCGCGCCGTCACGGCGGCGTCAGCGAATTGGCTGCAGGTGCGCTGCAGTCGCGCTGGTTCCCGCGCTGGACCATGGCCAACCGCATGATCGATGCGGCCACGCTGGACAGCATCGTGGCCGCGCCGTGGACGGGCTTCGACAACGCGCCGCCGTCGAGCAACCACGGTTTCGCGTTGCTGCTGGAGGCCTGGACCGGCGGCCACGGCGAACTGGAACCGGCCGCGGTCAGCCTGGGCTCCTGAGCCCGGCGTGGCCTGTCGCCGCCGCGGCGGTTAACCTTGCGGCCATGCTTGCCTTCACCGCGGACACCCGGATGACCCAGACCCTGTCGCTGCCCACGGGGCATCGCCCATGAGCGCGCCCATCGGCGCCGCACAGCAGCCGCTGCCGGCCGTGATCGGGCTGGGCTATGTCGGCCTGCCGCTGGCGGTGGCATTCGGCCGCCACATTCCCACGCTGGGTTACGACATCGACGCGGTACGCATCGCCGAGCTGGGCACCGGCCAGGACCACACGCTGGAGATGGAGCCGGAGGAGCTGGCCGCGGCCGTGCAGCTGCGCTACAGCAGCGACCCTGCGCAGCTCGACGCCTGCAACGTCTACATCGTCACCGTGCCCACGCCGATCGATGCGTACGAGCAGCCGGACCTGGAGCCACTGCGCTCGGCCACGCGCCTGGTGGCCAGCCATCTGCGCGCCGGCGACCTGGTCATCTACGAATCCACGGTCTACCCGGGCACCACCGAGGAAGTCTGTGTGCCGCTGCTGGAAGAGGGGTCGGGACTGCGCTTCAACGAGGATTTCTACTGCGGCTACAGCCCCGAGCGGGTGAGTCCGGGCGATCGCCAGCGGCGCCTGGCCGACATCCGCAAGATCACCTCCGGGTCGACCCCGGCGGTCGCGTCGGTGGTCGACGGCCTGTACCAGCGCATCATCGCTGCCGGCACCTTCCCAGCGCCGTCGATGCGCGTGGCTGAAGCGGCCAAGGTGGTGGAGAACATCCAGCGTGACGTCAACATCGCCCTGGTCAACGAGCTGGCGCTGATCTTCGACCGGCTCGGCATCGACACCCAGGATGTGCTGGACGCTGCGGGCAGCAAGTGGAATTTCCTGCCGTTCCGGCCCGGTCTGGTCGGCGGCCACTGCATCGGCGTGGACCCGTATTATCTGCTGCACAAGTCTGAGAGCGTTGGCTTCCACCCGGACCTGATCCACACCGCGCGGCAGGTCAACAACCGTGTCGGCGAACACGTCGCCACCCGCGTGCTGGCGATGCTGGCCGAGCGCGGTCGTGCGGCAGCGCAGTCGCGCATCCTGGTGCTGGGCGTGACCTTCAAGGAGGACTGCCCGGACCTGCGCAACAGCCGCGCGCTGGAACTGGCCCAGCGCCTGCAGTCGGCCGGCGCACAGGTGCAGGTGAGCGACCCGTGGGTGGGGCCGGCGGCCCTCGCTGACGCCAACGTGCACTGGATCGCCGAGCCGCAGGCCGGGCAGTACGACGCGGTGGTGCTGGCGGTGGCCCATGCCAGCTTCAAGGCGTTGGATGAAGATGGAATCCGCGCGCTGCTGGCGCCGGGTGGGCTGGTCTACGACGTGAAGTCGGCCTGGCCGCGCCGCGTGGTCGACGACCGCCTGTAGACACCCGCACGGTAGACTGTGGCGGTTGCAACCGAGGAACGCCATGCACCGGTATATCGTCTACCTGCTCGCCATCCTGCTGTTTCCCCTGTGCCTTTGGTTGGCCACGATCTGGCCCGCCTGGTACTGGGGCGTCGGCCTGACCGCCGCGATGGTGGCACTGGGCACCTGGGACCTGCTGCAGAAACGCAGCACCCTGCGCCGCAACTATCCGGTGATGGCGCACTTCCGCTACGGGCTGGAGTCCATCGGCCCGGAAATCCGCCAGTACTTCGTGCAGAGCGACCTGGAGGACGTGCCGTTCTCGCGCCAGCAGCGTGCGCTGATCTACCAGCGCGCCAAGAACGAGATGGACACGGTGCCCTTCGGTACCCTGCGCAGCACCTACGCGGTGGACTATGAGTGGATCAACCATTCGCTGGCACCGACCACCATTGCCGCGCATGATTTCCGCGTGCTGATCGGTCCCACCTGTGCCAAACCCTATTCGGCCAGCGTGTTCAACATCTCGGCGATGAGCTTCGGCTCGCTGTCCGCCAACGCGATCCGCGCACTGAACGACGGCGCGCGTCGCGGCGGTTTCTACCACGACACCGGTGAGGGCTCGATTTCGCCGTACCACCGCGAGATGGGCGGCGACCTGGTCTGGGAAATCGGCTCGGGCTATTTCGGCTGCCGCGACGAGAAGGGCGGTTTCAGCGAGGAGCGCTTCATTGCCAATGCAACCCACGATCAGGTCAAGATGATCGAGATCAAGCTGTCACAGGGTGCCAAGCCGGGCCACGGTGGCGTGCTGCCGGCGCCGAAGGTGACTGCCGAGATCTCCGCCACCCGTGGCGTGCCGATGGGCGTGGACTGCGTGTCACCGTCGCGCCATTCGGCGTTCTCCACGCCGGTGGAACTGCTGCAGTTCGTGGCCCGCCTGCGGGAGCTGTCCGGTGGCAAGCCTGTGGGCTTCAAGCTGGCCATCGGCCACCCGTGGGAGTGGTTCGGCATTGCCAAGGCCATGCAGGAGACCGGCCTGCTGCCCGATTTCATCGTGGTCGATGGTGCGGAAGGTGGCACCGGTGCGGCCCCGGCCGAATTCGTCGACCACGTGGGCGTGCCGATGCACGAAGCGCTGCTGCTGGTGCACAACACCCTGGTCGGCCTGGACCTGCGCGAGCGCATCCGCATCGGTGCGGCCGGCAAGATCACCAGTGCCTTCGAGATCGCCCGCACCATCGCGCTTGGCGCGGACTGGTGCAATGCCGGTCGTGGTTTCATGTTCGCGCTGGGCTGCATCCAGTCGCTCAGCTGCCATACCGACAAGTGCCCCACCGGCATCGCCACCCAGAACCCGGCGCGCTGGAAGCATCTGGACGCACCGGACAAGGCCACGCGCGTGCACAGCTACCACGAGCACACCCTGCACGCGCTGAAGGAACTGCTGTGCGCGGCCGGTCTGAACGACCCGGCCGAGCTGGGGCCGGAGCACATCCTGCGTCGTGTTTCGCCGGTCGAAATCCGTTCGCTGGCCTCGCTGTACCGCTACCTCGAACCGGGCGAGCTGCTGCACAAGGTGCCGGACCACGCGGTGTTCCATTCGTTCTGGGCCGAAGCGCGCAGCGATTCGTTCCAGCCGCCGCCGCGCATCCAGGCGTTGCGCGCGAGCAAGTCGCGGTAACGTGTTGGTGTAGAGCCGAGCCAATGCTCGGCTGCCTTTCGGTCCGGCATTGCGAGTTGGAGCGAAGATCCCAGGAGGCACCATGCAGTTCAGGACCGGCACCGCCGATGACGTGGCCACGCTGTGGGCCCTGCGCACGCGCTGCGTACGCGAAACCTGCAGCAGTCATTACCCGCCCGAGGTGATCGCGCCGTGGTCAGCCTCGCCGCCACCGGCGCAGTACGAACGCCTGCTGGCGCAGGGCGGTTGCGTGGTAGCCGAGGACGGGCAGGGCACCCTGCTGGGCTTTGGGGTGTTCGATGCCGCCGGCAACGAGGTCGATGCGCTGTTCGTCGATCCGGACAAGGGCGGGCAGGGTATCGGCCAGGCCCTCATGCAGCGCCTGCTGGCACTGGCCGATCCGGCGCGTGAGGTGGTGCTGTCGGCCTCGCTCAACGCCGTGCCGTTCTATCAACGGCAGGGCTTCATCGCCGGGGTCGAGGAAGCCTACCCGCATCCCAGCGGAGTGGCCTTGGCCTCGGTGCGCATGCACCGGAACGCGTAGAGCCGAGCCCATGCCCGGCTGCCGTTGATCGAGCCGAGCATCGGCTCGACTCTACACATGCAGCCGAGCATGGGCTCGGCGCTATAAAACCCGGGTCAGCGCCCCGCCAGCCACGCGATGGCACCCTCGGCCGCACGCAGCCCGCTCGCATAGCACGCGGTCAGCAGGTAACCGCCGGTCGGCGCTTCCCAGTCCAGCATCTCGCCGGCACAGAACACGCCGGGCAGGGCGCGCACCATCAGGCGATCATCGAGCGCCTGCAGGCGCACGCCACCGGCGGTGCTGATCACTTCGGCCATCGGCCGCGGGCGCAGCAGGCGCAGCGGCAGGCGCTTCAGCGTCGCGACCACAGCGCTCAGGTCGTTGCCGGCGTTCTTGCCCAGGATCTCGAACACCAGCGCGGTCTTCACCGCATCCAGTCCCGTCTGGCGGCGCAGGTGTTCGCCGAAGCTGCGGCCCTTGCGCGGGCGCGACAGGTCGGCCAGCAGGCGCGCTTGATCGCGGCCCGGCACCAGGTCCAGCCACAGGATGGCGTAGCCATCGCGGTTGAGGGTCTCGCGCAGATCGGCGGCCAGCGCGTAGACCAGGCTGCCTTCGATGCCGTACTCGCTGGCCACGCATTCGCCCTGCAGCGAGTGCGGCTGGCCGTGGATGTCGATCCAGTGCGCGACTACCGGCTTCAGCGGTGCGCCGGCATTGCGCTGTGCGAAGAACGGGGTCCAGTCCACGTCGAAGCCGCAGTTGGCCGACTGCAGCGGGGCGATGTCCACGCCGCGCGCCTGCAGCGGCGCGACCCATGCACCATCGCTGCCCAGCTGCGGCCAGCTGCCGCCGCCCAGGGCCAGCACGGTGGCATCAGCCTGCACCTCAAGCGGGCCGTCTCCGGTGCTGAAGCACAGCGCGCCGTCCTCGTTCCATCCGGTCCAGCGATGGTTGGCATGCAGGCGCATGCCCTGTTCCTTCAGGCGGCGCACCCAGCCACGCAGCAGCGGCGCCGCCTTGCGGTCGACCGGGAACACGCGGCCGGAGCTGCCCACATAGGTTTCCACACCGAAGCCGGCGGCCCAGTCACGCAGCGCCTGGGCGTCGAAGCCATCCAGCCACTGGCCGACGGCAGCGGACTGTTCGCGGTAGCGGCTGTCGAACAACGGACGCGGGTCGGAATGGGTCAGGTTGAGCCCACCCTTGCCGGCGATCAGGAACTTGCGGCCGGGTGAACCCTTGGCCTCGTACAGGTCCACGTCCAGCCCGGCCGCGCGCAGGCGTTCGGCGGCGAACAGGCCGGCCGGTCCACCGCCGATGACGGCGACCCGGCGCGGTGCAGCGGCATTACGGTTTGACATCGAGCAGCTCGACATCGAACACCAGCGAGGAACCGGCCGGGATCGGGCCGATGCCGCGGTCGCCATAGCCATAGGCCGGAGGAATCATCAGGGTGCGCTTGCCGCCCACCTTCATGCCGGCCACGCCCTCATCCCAGCCGCGGATGACCTGGCCGGCGCCGAGCGTGAAGGTGAAGGGCTCGCCGCGGCCGACCGAGCTGTCGAAGGTCTTGCCATGCTTGCTTTCGGTGCGCTGGTCGTAGATCCAGCCGGTGTAGTGCACGGACACTTTCTGGCCGGGGACGGCTTCGGCGCCGGTGCCGACCTGGGTGTCGATGCGCTCGAAAGTGGTCAGGGTGCCACCCGGGGGCGGGCCGGCCGGTTCGCGGGCACAGCCGGCGGCGACAAGGGACAGCAGCAGGGGGAGCAGCAGGCGGCGCATCGGGCGTCTCCGGGATGGGTGGTGTCGGGGGCGGCAAGGGTAGCGCATCGGTGCCGGGTATCATGGTCGCATGGCCAAACTCCTGCTCAATCTCCGCAACGTCGGTGACGACGAATACGCCGACGTCTGCACGCTGCTGGACCAGCACGGCATCGCCTGGTACCGCACCGAACCCAGCCCGTGGGGCATTTCCAACGGCGGCCTGTGGCTGAGCGAGGATGCCGACCAGCCGCGGGCGAAGGCGCTGATGGCCGAGTACCAGGCGGCGCGCGGGGTGCGGGTGCGTGCCGAGCGCGAGCAGGCGCTGCGCGAGGGCACGGCCGAGACGTTCGGCAGCCTGCTGCGGCGCAGGCCGGTGTTCGTGGCGCTGGTGCTGCTGGGCATGGTGGTGGCGGCGGCGCTGGTGCTGCTGCCGTTCGTGCTGTTGCGGGGCTGAGCCCCCGTGGTGGTGCCGGCCGCTGGCCGGCAAGGGGTCGGATGCCTCCGCCGTGCGGAGGGCTGTGACCCCTGAATCTACCTGTGCGGGCGCGAGGCGCTAAAATGGCAGGATGATCGCCAATACCGCTGCCTACCACTTCGCCGTCATCGACGCCCCCCAGGTCCTGTGCGACCAGCTGCTGGCGCGTGCCGAGGCCGCGGAGCTGCGCGGAACCATCCTGGTGGCGGGCGAGGGCCTGAACCTGTTCCTGGCCGGTGCACCGGAGGCGATCGAGGGTTTCTACGCCGCCCTGCATGCCGATGCGCGTTTTGCCGACGTGCGGGTCAAGACCAGCTTCAGCGAGCACCAGCCGTTCGCGCGCCTGAAGGCCAAGGTCAAGGACGAGATCATCAGCTTCCGCCGTGATGACGGCCAGCCGCTGGAGTACCCGCGCGCGCCGGCCGTGGACCCGGCCACCGTGCAGCGCTGGCTGCGCCAGGGCCACGACGATGCCGGCAAACCGGTGGTGATGCTCGATACGCGCAATCTGCAGGAAGTGGAGTACGGCACGTTCAAGGACGCGCTGGTGCTGCCCATCCACAAGTTCACCGACCTGCCCGAGGCACTGGCCCCGCACCGCGAGGCGCTGAAGGGCAGCACCGTGGTCAGCTTCTGCACCGGTGGCATCCGCTGCGAGAAGGCGGCGCTGTGGATGGTCAACGACGGTATGGACAACGTGCTGCAGCTCGACGGCGGCATCCTTGGTTACTTCGAGGAAGTGGGCGGCGAGGGCTACCAGGGCCGCTGCTTCGTGTTCGATGAGCGCGTGGCGCTGGATGCGGCGCTGCAGCCGATGGTCGACGAACCGCTGGCCGCGCCGCGCTCCAGCGCGTTCTGACCGCGCGACTCTGTAGAGCCGAGCCCATGCTCGGCTGCCGTTGAGCGGTGAAAAGTAGAGCCGAGCCCATGCTCGGCTGCCTTTCGTGGTCCAACAGCAGCCGAGCATCGGCTCGGCTCTACACCCGCCCCGCAGGAATCAGCATCCTGCCACCGTCACTGGCCGTGGCCCCGTCCCGACCCCATGCAAGGGGACATCTTGTGATGGAGTACGCCTGATGATCCCGTTGTCGATCCTCGACCTGGCCCCGGTCTGCGAGGGCAGCGATACCACCGCCGCCTTTGCCAACATGCTGGAACTGGCCCAGCACGCCGATGCGCTGGGCTACCGCCGCTATTGGCTGGCTGAACACCACAACATGCCCGGCATCGCCAGCGCGGCCACCGCCGTGCTGATCGGCCACGTGGCCGGCGGCACCAAGCGCATCCGCGTCGGCTCCGGCGGCATCATGCTGCCCAACCACGCGCCGCTGCAGGTGGCCGAGCAGTTCGGCACGCTGGCGTCGCTGTACCCGGACCGCATCGACCTCGGCCTGGGCCGTGCGCCCGGCACCGACCAGCCCACCGCTCGCGCCCTGCGCCGCTACTTCGACAGCGCCGACCAGTTCCCGCAGGACGTGCGCGAGCTGCTGCACTACTTTGAGCCGGTGCAGCCCGGCCAGGCCGTGCAGGCCGTGCCCGGTGGTGGCCTGAGGGTGCCAACCTGGATCCTTGGTTCCAGCCTGTTCGGTGCGCGCATGGCCGCCTCCATGGGCCTGCCGTATGCGTTTGCCTCGCACTTCGCGCCCGATTCGATGGATGAAGCGCTGGCCGTCTATCGCCGCGAATTCCGCCCCTCGGCCATGCTCAAGCAGCCGCACGCGATGCTGGCGCTGAATGTCGTGGCCAGTGACAGCGAAGCCGAGTCGCGCCGGCTGTTCACCAGCCAGCAGCAGAGCTTCGTCAATCTGCGCCGCGGTCGCCCGGGCCGCATTCCGGCCCCGATCGACGACATCGAGACCTTCTGGGAACCGCACGAAAAGCTGGGCGTGGAGCGTGCGCTGGCCTGCACCGTGCTGGGTGATCCGCAGCAGGTGGCCGAGGGCATCGCCGCCTTCGTCGATCGCCACAAGCCCGACGAATTGATGCTGACCGCCAACCTGTACGACCACCGCGCGCGCCTGCGCTCGTTCGAGCTGGCCATGCAGGCCTGGCACGCCCGCCACGCGGGCTGAACATCGGCATCACGGCGCATTGCAGCCGCACCGGGTCTGATGGGGCTCCTGCAACCGGAGCCCCCACCATGGCCGATTCCCGCGCCGAACACATTGCCCAGCTGGCCGAACTGATCAAGGACGTGGAGGTGGCGATGTTCACCACCGTCGGCGTCGACGGCCGCCTGTACAGCCGCCCGCTGGGCACCCAGCAGGTCGCCTTCGATGGCGACCTCTGGTTCGCCACCGCTGCCGACAGCCCGAAGGTGGCCGAGATCGCGCTCAATCCGCGGGTCAACGTGGCCTATGCCTCGCCATCGAAGAACACGTACGTGTCAGTGGCCGGACGTGCGCGCATCGTCGATGACCGGGCGAAGATCGAAGAGCTGTGGTCGCCGCCGATGAAGCTGTTCTTCCCGGGCGGCAAGGATGACCCGAACCTGCGGCTGATCCACGTGCGCGCCGATTCGGCGGAGTACTGGGATGGCCCTGGCACGCTGCTGGGCAAGGCGCTGAGCTTCGTGCTGTCGGCGGTGCAGGACGAGCCGGCACAGCTGGGCGATAACGGGTTCATTGACCTGCGGTGAGCAATTCCGCCGGGCATGGCCCGGCGCTGCCGCGGCTTCATCCAGGCATGGCGTGGATCTACTGCTTACGCATTGGTCTACGCCGCCCGCGCGATATCCGCATCGGTCCATGTCGCCCGCGCGATCCAGTGGGTCCACGCCATGCGTGGATGATCATGTCATCAGCGGAGGGTAGTGCCGGCCAACTGCCGGCTCTGCCAGGGCGTTGAAATGGATGCCAGCACTCAGAACCAGCGCTGGAACAGCTCCACCGTATAGCCCACCAGCTGCCCGGAACTGAAGCCGAAGAAGGCGATCGCCACCAGCCCGGCAACCCAGTTGAACAGCATCAACGTCCCATCGCGTTCCAGCAGCGCCAGCGCGAACAGCAGCAGCTGGAAGCCGAACAGGAAGTTGGTGAACGGGATCGGCAGCGACAGCAGCACGCCCAGCAGCACCAGCAGCAGGCCGGTGAACGCATGCGCCGGCAGCGGGATCAGCAGCTGCGGCATGCGCGGCGACAGCATCCGGTCCAACCGCCGCAGCGGACGGTCGATGCGATCCAGGAAGCTGTGCATGGTGCCGCGCTTCGGCCCGCGGCGGGCAATGAAACCGGGCAGCCACGGCTTGCGCCGGCAGAACAGCATCTGCAGCCCGATCAGCGCCACCAGCGGCCCGCTGACCGCGCCGCCCATGCCCGGGATCGGAATGAAGGCGGGCAGTATGGCCACGAACAGGAATACGCCGAAGGCGCTCTGCTGCAGGTCCTTCAGGATCTGCCCGAGCGGCATGTGCTCGGCCGGGTCGCCCGAAGCGAACATCGCCAGCAGGGTGCGGATGCCCTCGTTGCGGTAGGTCGGGCGCCGCTCGCCCGATCCGGCGTGCGGCGCCTGGTTGGACTCAGGCGGTGAGCTCATCGGCCTGCTCGTCGGACAGGGTGCGCAGCAGCAGCTTGTCCACGCGCGCGCCATCCAGGTCGACCACCTCGAAGCGCCAACCGGCCCAGTCGAAGTATTCGCCCGCGTGCGGGATGCGGCCGAAGTAATGGATGCACATGCCGGCCAGCGTGTAGTAGTCGCCGTCTTCGGCGTCGGGCAGCTCGTTGCTGCCGATCAGTTCGCGCAGGTCCTCGATCGGCAGCGAGCCGTCCACCAGCAGCGAGCCGTCTTCGCGGGTCACCACCAGGGCATCTTCGTCGGCGTTTTCCACCGCCTGCAGGCGGCCGACCACCGCGCCCATCAGGTCGCTGATGGTCACCAGTCCCTGGATTTCGCCGTACTCGTCCACCACCAGCGCCATCGACTGCTGTTCCTCGCGGAAGATCTCCAGCAGCTTCATCGCGTGGGTCGATTCGGAAACGTACAGCGGCTCGCGCAGGGTCTGGAACAGCGCGTTGTCACCACGCGCCATGCGCGTGGCCAGCGACTTCAGCTCCAGGATGCCGACCACGTCCATGTCGTTGTCGCGCAGCACCGGGTACCGCGAGAACTCGTGCTCGGCCATGATTTCCAGGTTGCGCTCCAGCCCCGCCTGGGTGTCCAGCCAGGCGATGCGATTACGCGGGGTCATCAGGCTGTCGGCGGTGCGGTCGCCCAGGCGCATGACACGGTTCATCATGTCGCGCTCATGGGTGTCGATCACGCCGGCCTCGTGGCTCTCGGCCACCAGCATGCGGATCTCTTCTTCGGTCACCTGGGCGGCCTCGTCCTGGCCCAGGCCCATCACCTTCAGCATCAGCTGGGTGGTCTTGGACAGCAACCAGACGAAGGGCAGGGCCAGCTTGGCCAGCCAGCTCATCGGCATGGCCACCAGGCCGGCGATGGCCTCCGACCGGGTCAGGGCCAGGCGCTTGGGCACCAGCTCGCCGAAGATCAGGGTGATGAAGGTGATCAGGCTGACGGCCAGCACCGTGCCGATCTTGCCGGCATAGGCAAAGCCGGGCATCAGCCCCTCGATCCAGCCGCCGAAGGCTTCGCCCAGCGCCTCACCGCCCAGATAGCCGGTCAGGACACCGATGACGGTAATGCCGATCTGGACGGTGGACAGGAAGCTTTCGGGCTTCTCGGAGAGCTCCAGCGCCTTGGCTGCGCGCTTGGAGGTGGCCGCCATCTGCTTCAGGCGGCTCTTGCGCGAGGTCATGACCGACATCTCGGACATGGCAAAGAAGCCGTTCAGAAGAACAAGCGCGAAGACAATCAGGATCATTTCAAACACGGGCATCGTCCCCGGTTGGTGGCAGGGAGGGCGGGTGCTTGCAGTGGCGGCAGGCGCTCAGGAACGGGGTCCGGCGCGGCGCAGGGGGGTTAGGGTCGTCGTCCATAAGGTGCGCCCGGGGGCGCGCTGGCATCTTAGCAAAGGCCCGTGGCAGGGTGGCAACTACCTGTTCAGGTTGGGGGGAGTCACCCCCTCTTGGCGGGCGGGGATACCCGGAATGGTCATCTAGCCGTCATAATTCGTCCTGGTGCCGTCCTTCCCGCGACGGCTGACAGGTTTCTCAATGTTCTCTCTGCAGACCATTTTCGGTTCCGGCAAACAGTTCTACACCCTGCTCGATGAGGCCGCCGTCGCGGCCAATGACGCTGCCAAGGCGCTGCATTCGATGCTGCGCGAGGCCGATCGCCAGCCGGCGCTGGACGCCTTCAAGCTGGCCCGCCTGCGCGAGCGCGCGGCCTCGGACAAGATCAGCCAGGCGCTGGTGGACAGCTTCATGACCCCGATCGAGCGCGAGGACATCGAAGCGCTGGGCTCGGCCCTGTACAAGATTCCGAAGCAGATCGAGAAGTTCGCCGATCGCTATTCGCTGGCCACGACCCACCTGGAGCACATCGACTTCGCGCCGCGCGCGGCGATGTTGGAACAGGCCGCCGGCGTGGTGGTGGAGATGGTGGCCGACCTGCGCCACATGAACCTGGACCGCATGACCGCGCTGAACGAGAAGCTGCGCTCGCTGGAGAACGAGGCCGACCGCCTGATGCTCGAGCTGTACCGTGACATCTACTCGGGCCGCCTCGACAACCTGCAGATGTTCCTGCTGAAGGAATTCTTCGAGATCCTGGAAAAGGCCATCGACCGCTGCCGCGAGGCTGGCGTCGTGGCGTACCAGATCGTGTTGAAGAACAGCTGACGGACGCCGCCGCATGTTGACCCTTGTCCTGGTGGTGATCCTGGCCGCGCTCGTCTTCGAGTTCATCAACGGCTTCCACGACACTGCCAATTCCATTGCCACCGTGGTGGCGACCAAAGTGCTCTCGCCCGGCTGGGCGGTGATGCTGGCGGCGGGCATGAACCTGCTCGGTGCGCTCACCGGCACCGCGGTCGCGCTCACCATCGCCTCGGGCCTGCTCAACACCAACGTCGTGGACGTCACCCCGCAGGTGATCCTCTGCGCGCTGCTGGGCGGCATCATCTGGAACCTGATCACCTGGTGGAAGGGCCTGCCGTCCTCCTCCTCGCACGCGCTGATCGGTGGCCTGTGCGGTGCCGGCCTGGCCGCGGCCCACAACAACTGGGACGCGCTGATCTGGTCCGAGCGCCTGGGCAGCTGGGCACAGAACAAGGGCCTGCTGTGGAAGGTGTTCGTGCCGATGATCACCTCGCCGATCGCCGGCTTCCTGCTCGGCATCCTGGTGATGGTGCTGCTGTGGGCGATCATCGCCGGCCTGGCCAAGATCGGCGGCGCCATCGGCCGCCTGGCGCGCCCGCGCATCGTCAATGCCTTCTTCGGCAAGGCGCAGATCGCCTCGGCGGCCTACATGGGCTTCGCCCACGGCCACAACGACGCGCAGAAGACCATGGGCATCATCGCGATGACCCTGATCGGTGCCGAAGCCACCGGCGCGTTGAACGACCTGCCGTCGTGGCTGGCCTTCATGCACCCGGACGCGCACGCCGGTGACGGCATCGCGATGTGGATCGTGCTGACCTGTGCGGTGGTGATGGCCGCCGGTACCGCCTCGGGCGGCTGGAAGATCATCAAGACCCTGGGCCACAAGATGGTCAAGCTGCACCCGATCCACGGCTTCGCCGCGGAGACCAGCTCGGCCACGATCCTGACCCTGGCGGCCCACTTCGGCATGCCGGTCTCGACCACCCACAGCATCTCCACCGCCATCATGGGCGTGGGCTTCGCCAAGAACCCGCGCTCGCTGAGGTTCGGTGTGATCGAGCGCATCGTCTGGGCCTGGATCCTGACCATTCCCGCCGCCGGCGGCTGTGCGTACCTGATCCTGAAGCTGTTCGAGCTGTTCGGCTGGACCTGAGGCCAGCAGCCCGATAAACGAAAAAGCCCGCCGGCATCCGGCGGGCTTTTTTCATGGGCAGATCATTTTTCCGTACCCACCGTGCCGACCAACGGTCGGCACCCACCAACAGCAACAAGTTCCAACAGCGCCAGGAACCTGTCAGCGGCGGGGTGGTGTGGACAGGCGGGGGCGCAGAGCGCCATGGATGGCGCTCTACGAGGCACGCAGGAGCAGTTTTTGCCGTCCCCCGCCTGTCCACCTCACCTCGCCAGCCCACGGAAAACTGGCTTTTGACGTTGAAGTTGCCGTTGCCGTGGCGGTCAGCGGGTGCCGGGCCGCAGGCCCGGCCACCACCACCCATCAATTGCGCTGGAACAGCGCCTGCACATCCTTCCGGAACGCCGCCTGGCTGTCCGCCCGGCTGTAGAACATGTGCCCACCCGGATAGCTGCGCACCTGCACCCGATCCGGGTTGCTGCCCATCGTCGGCATCTGGTCCACCGTCAGGATCGACCCCATGAACGGGCACGACAGGTCGTTCCAGCCATGCACGATCAGCACCTGCAGGTGCGGGTCGATCGCCACTGCCTGGCGCAGCTGGGTCACCGCCCCCTGGCGCAGCTCGCCACCGCGGTCCCACAGCCGGTTCACGTCGTAGTTCAGCGCCTGGTACCGCGCATCGACCTTCCAGCCGACCACGCGGGTGACGAAGTCGACCATCGCCGTGGTCGTCGGCGCGATGATGCTGTCCAGCAGCGGATCATTGGCACGCTGTTCCGGATCGTTCGGGAACGGATCGAACGCGGTCACGTTGGAATCGTAGCGGCTGCCCAGCGTGCCCTTGTCGCGGAACACCTCGCGCAGGTAGGCCTGGGTTTCCAGGCGGCCACCGGCGCGGCGCACGAACTGCGGGTCCAGCCCGGTCATCTCGGTCACCCGGCGCAGCATCGCTTCGGTTGCCTGCGGATCGCTGCGTCCCTTCATCAGCGCGGTCGCGTAGTCGCCACGGGTGTACTCGACCACCTCGCGCATCGCCGCGTCGGTCAGCTTGCCCTGGCGCTCCAGGTGCGCCGCCGCGATCGACGGCAGCGTCTGCATCCACGCCATCGGCGAGACGTCGGCGTTGTCTTCCAGGGTCGGGCTCAGGTACGGCGACACCAGCACCAGGCCGTTCATCGCCACGCCCAGGCGCGTCTGCAGGTAGTGGGTGATGCGCGGGCCGCGGTAGCCGCCGTAGCTTTCACCGGTCAGGTACTTGCGCGCGCCCATGCGCTGGTTGCGCAGCAGCCAGTCGTAGATCGAGCGCGACAGGTACTCGATGTCGGCGCTGGGGTTGTACAGCTGCTTCTTCGCCTCGTCATCGCCAATGCGGGCGCGGCTGAAGCCGGTGCCGACCGGATCGATGAACACCAGGTCGGTGAAGTCCAGCCACGTGCCGGGATTGTCGTGCAGGGTGGCCGGTGCCGAGGCGCTGTCGCCTTCCGAACCGAAGGTGACCACCTTGGGCCCGATCGCGCCCATGTTGAGGTAGACCGACGATGCGCCGGGGCCGCCATTGAGGGCGAAGGTCACAGGCCGGTCCTTGCCGGGCAGGGTGTAGGCGGTGAACACCACATCGGCGATCACCTTGCCCTTGTCATCGCGCACCGGCAGGGTGCCGACGGTGGCGGTGTAGTCGAGGGTGCGGCCGGCCAGGCGGATGCTCTGGCGGGCGGAGGCATCGGCCGGCAGCGCGGGCGCTTCGGTCGGGTCGCCCTTGGCGTCGGACTTGGATTCGGCAGCCGACGCAGTGACGGCGCAGGCGGGGGCAAAGAGCAGGCCGACGCAGAGCGCGGTGATGTGCAGCAGGGACTTCATGGCACCAGGACGGTATCGGAAGAGGGCCCTGATGCTAGGCCGCTGCCGCGCGTGCCGGATGTGTCCAAAGGCATGGCCGCGGCGGATCGCCGGTTGCAGCCAGATTCGGTCAAGCGGGCAGGGCGCTGCGGTCGCCGTCGTCGGCCAGCAGTCCGTACACCGCCGAATCGGACAGCTGGCCCTGGATGCGCCAGCGCTGGCGCAGCACGCCCTCCAGGTGGAAGCCGAGGCGGTCGAGCACGTGCGCGGACGGGTGGTTGCGCGGGTCGATCTCCGCTTCCACCCGGTGCAGGCCCAGCGTGTCGAACAGATAGGCCAGCAGCTGTTGCAGCGCTTCGTGCATGTAGCCCTGGCCCTGCTTGCCGGGGGCCAGCAGGTAGCCGATCTCGGCGCGGGCCGCGTCGCGGTCCAGGGCGAACACCACGCAGATGCCCAGCAGCGGGCCGTCCAGTGATTCGCGCAGCGCCAGCTTGAGCTGGGTGCCGGTGGTGTGCGCGGCGAGGTCGTCGTCGATCTGTGCGCGGGCCTCGGTCGGCCGCGTCCACGCCGGATGGTTCCAGAAGCGCATCACGTCCGGGTCGGACTGCAGGGCGAACAGGGCGGCCGCATCATCGCGGCGGATCGGGCTCAGGACCAGGCGCGCGCTGTGCAGCGGCAATCCCGGGAACAGCAGCGAGTGGCTGGCCAATACGAGGGTCCACGCAGAGAGACAGGCATTATGGCGCCGCTGGGTTTGCCGATGGGGGCGTGATGTCTGTAGGGCCGAGCCGATGCTCGGCTGCCCGGCAGGATGCGAAATGCAGCCGAGCGTGGGCTCGGCTCTACAGAAGGGCTGCGAGCGTCAGGCTTCCAGCGACGCCAGGTCGCCCTTGCTCTCCAGCCAGCCCTTGCGGTCAGACGCACGCTTCTTGGCCAGCAGCATGTCCATCAGCGAACGGGTCTGTTCGCCGTCGTCCACTGTCAGCTGCACCAGGCGGCGCGTATCGGGGTGGATGGTCGATTCGCGCAGCTGCGGCGGATTCATTTCGCCCAGGCCCTTGAAGCGGGTGACGTTGACCGCGCCCTTGATCTTCTCGCGTTCGATCTTGTCCAGGATCGAGCGCTTCTCTTCCTCGTCCAGGGCGTAGAACACCTGCTTGCCCACGTCGATGCGGAACAGCGGCGGCATCGCCACGAACACGTGGCCGGCATCGACCAGCGCCGGGAAGTGCTTGAGGAACAGCGCGGTCAGCAGCGTGGCGATGTGCAGGCCGTCCGAGTCGGCGTCGGCGAGGATGACGACCTTGCCGTAACGCAGGCCGGCGATGTCTTCCTTGCCCGGGTCGCAGCCGATGGCCACGGCCAGGTTGTGCACTTCTTCCGAGGCCAACACGCTGTTGGACGACACTTCCCAGGTATTGAGGATCTTGCCGCGCAGCGGCAGGATCGCCTGGAAGTCCTTGTCGCGCGCCTGCTTGGCGCTGCCGCCTGCCGAGTCACCTTCCACCAGGAACAGTTCGGTGCGCGACAGGTCCTGGCTGATGCAGTCGGCCAGCTTGCCGGGCAGGGCCGGGCCTTGGGTGACCTTCTTGCGGACGACCAGCTTCTCGGTCTTCAGGCGCGCACTGGCACGCTCGATGGCGATCTGCGCGATCTTCTCGCCCAGCTCCACGTTCTGGTTCAGCAGCAGGCTGAAGGCATCGTGGGCAGCGCCTTCGACGAAACCGGCGGCCTGGCGCGAGGACAGGCGTTCCTTGGTCTGGCCGCTGAACTGCGGGTCGGTCATCTTCAGCGACAGCACGAACGACACGCGGTCCCACACGTCTTCCGGGGCCAGCTTGACGCCGCGCGGCAGCAGGTTGCGGAAGTCGCAGAACTCGCGCAGCGCTTCGGTCAGGCCGGTGCGCAGGCCGTTGGCGTGGGTGCCGTGCTGGGCGGTGGGAATCAGGTTGACGTAGCTTTCCTGCACCAGCTCGCCTTCCGGCAGCCAGGCCACGGCCCAGTCAACGATCTCCGTGTCCTTCTTCAGGTTGCCGACGAACAGATCGGCCGGCAGCGATTCGCGGTCGCCCAGCTCCATCTTCAGGTAGTCGCGCAGGCCGTCTTCGTAGTACCAGGTGTCGACTTCGCCGGTGGCTTCGTCGGTCAGCTTCACGGTCAGGCCCGGGCACAGCACGGCCTTGGCGCGCAGCAGGTGCTTGAGCGCACGCACGGCGAACTTGGGCGTATCGAAGTACTTCGGGTCCGGCCAGAAGCGCAGGCGGGTGCCGGTGTTCTTCTTTCCGACCGTGCCGACCACTTCCAGCGGCGAGGCGCGGTCGCCATCGCGGAAGGTGATGCGATGCTCGGCACCGTCGCGCTTGATGTGGATCTCCACCAGGGTGGACAGTGCGTTGACCACGCTGACGCCCACGCCGTGCAGGCCGCCGGAGAAGGTGTAGTTGTTGTTGTTGAACTTGCCGCCCGCATGCAGGCGGGTCAGGATCAGCTCGACGCCCGGGATCTTTTCTTCCGGATGGATGTCCACCGGCATGCCGCGGCCGTCATCGCTGACCTCCACGCTGCCGTCCTTGTACAGGGTGATCTCGATCGAGCGGGCGTGGCCGGCGAGGGCCTCGTCCACCGAGTTGTCGATCACTTCCTGCGCAAGGTGGTTCGGGCGCGCGGTGTCGGTGTACATGCCAGGACGGCGCTTGACCGGGTCAAGGCCGGACAGGACTTCAATATCGGCGGCGTTATAGCGTGCGTTCATCTATCTTCAAAGCGCGGAGCGACGCGCAAGTGTGCGGCGTGGACGGGAATTTTGCACGCCTGCGGTTCAGCCTCGGCGCCGGGGAGGGGGTAAAATGACAGTCGCTGGAATCTGAACGCCGGCGCCCCCATGTCCAAGCCATACGCGAGGAGGACTCCATGAAGAAGTTGCTGACCATTGCGATCCTGGCCGCTGCCGCCGTTGCAGTGCCGCTGGTGATGGCGCAGAACGCAGGCCCGTCGGCCCCGCAGCAGGGTGACCAGGCGGACAAGGCCGCGCAGTCCGAGGCCGATGCCAAGGCCAAGCGCCGCGCCCAGGCCAATGCTGAAATGAAGGCCAAGGGCCAGCCGGTCCCGCAGCAGGAAGAAGAAGAGGAAGCGCGGAAGAAGAAGTAAGGCGTCCGCCGCCGAGGCTTCTGCCGCAAGGCTCTGGCCCCTGAACGCCCCGCAATGCGGGGCGTTTTCTTTTAGTGGTGACGCCATCTGCCCCTTGGGTTGGCGGCCATCTATCTGTAAACTATGGCTTTCCGGGAGTAGTGCGTGTCCACCATTTGCGAATGGGCTGGGCCGGCCATGCGTGGCCTCCAGCAATGCGGGTCGCAGGTGACGGTCGAATTGACCGGCACGGCCGCCCCGACCTCGCACGATGGTCTCCGTCCGGCGCCTGCCGCCGACCGGT
This sequence comes from Stenotrophomonas maltophilia, assembly GCA_002364755.1. GTDB lineage: Bacteria > Pseudomonadota > Gammaproteobacteria > Xanthomonadales > Xanthomonadaceae > Stenotrophomonas > Stenotrophomonas maltophilia_AX. The sequence goes on along the minus strand of DEZI01000030.1, from coordinate 159,946 downwards.
CCCGCGTCTCCCTCGCTGCCCCAGCGAACCGGAAAACCCCCTTTCTGCTCCACGCCCGCCCTTCGGGCAGGCGTGGCGCTGCCGTTTTCCATTTCCAGACAGGATGCTTGCAGCCATGACTCCCTTGATTTTCGTAACCGGCGGCGTGGTGTCCTCGCTCGGCAAAGGTATTGCCGCTGCGTCACTGGCCGCCATCCTCGAAGCGCGTGGCCTGAAGGTCACGATGATGAAGCTCGACCCTTACATCAACGTCGACCCGGGCACCATGAGCCCGTTCCAGCACGGTGAGGTCTACGTCACCGACGACGGCGCCGAGACCGACCTCGACCTGGGCCACTACGAGCGCTTCGTGCGTACCCGCCTGAGCCGCAAGAACTCGGTTACCACCGGCCGCATCTACGAGAACGTCATCCGCAAGGAGCGCCGCGGTGACTACCTGGGCGCGACCGTGCAGGTCATCCCGCACATCACCGATGAAATCCGCCGCTGCATCGACGAGGCCACCGAAGGCTACGACGTGGCCCTGGTCGAGATCGGCGGCACCGTCGGTGACATCGAGTCGCTGCCGTTCCTGGAAGCGATCCGCCAGGTGCGCACCGAGCGCGGCCCGGAGAAGGCGCTGTTCATGCACCTCACCCTGGTGCCGTACATCGGCGCCGCCGGTGAGCTGAAGACCAAGCCGACCCAGCACTCGGTGAAGGAGCTGCGCTCGATCGGCATCCAGCCGGACGTGCTGCTGTGCCGTTCCGAGCAGGCCGTGCCGGATTCGGAGCGCCGCAAGATCGCCCAGTTCACCAATGTTTCCGAGCGCGCCGTCATCAGCGTGCCGGACGTGGACGTGCTGTACCGCATTCCGTCGGGCCTGCACTCACAGGGCCTGGACGAGATCGTGGTCAACCAGCTGAAGCTGGCCGACAAGGTCGGCCCGGTCGACCTGTCGATGTGGGAGGACGCGGTCGACGCGACCCTGCACCCGCTGGATGAAGTGACCATCGCCGTGGTCGGCAAGTACGTCGACCACCAGGACGCCTACAAGTCGGTCGGCGAAGCCCTCAAGCACGGCGGCCTGCGCCAGCGCACCAAGGTCAACCTGAAGTGGCTGGAAGCGCAGGACCTGGAAGGCACCGACATGGCGGCGCTGGCTGATGTCGACGGCATCCTGGTGCCCGGTGGCTTCGGTGACCGTGGTTTCGAAGGCAAGGTGCTGACCTCGCAGTTCGCCCGCCAGAACAGCGTGCCGTACTTCGGTATCTGCTACGGCATGCAGGCGGCCGTGGTCGACTACGCGCGCCACGTGCTTGGCCTGGAAAACGCCAACAGCACCGAGAACGACCGCCAGTCGCCGGACCCGGTGATCGGCCTGATCACCGAATGGCGCACCGCCACCGGCGATGTCGAGAAGCGTGATGACAAGAGCGACCTCGGCGGCACCATGCGCCTGGGCCTGCAGGAGCAGCGCCTGAAGCCGGGCACGCTGGCCCGCGAGCTGTACGGCAAGGACGTGGTGTCCGAGCGTCACCGCCACCGCTACGAGTTCAACAACCGCTACCGCACCCAGTTGGAGGATGCCGGCCTGGTGATCTCGGGCAAGTCGATGGACGACACCCTGGTCGAAGTGGTCGAGCTGCCGCGTGATGCGCACCCGTGGTTCCTGGCCTGCCAGGCGCATCCGGAGTTCCTGTCCACGCCGCGCGATGGCCACCCGCTGTTCATCGGTTTCATCCGTGCCGCGCGCGAGCGCAAGGCTGGCGGCGCACTGCTGGCGCAAGCCCGCGCCTGACTTGTGAAGGGGGGCTTCGGCCCCCATCCTGCATGCTTCAACCCCAGCACGCCGGTCCTGCCGGCGTAGCGGACAACAAGGAAACGCCATGAAACTGTGTGGATTCGAGGTCGGGCTGGACCAGCCCCTGTTCCTGATCGCCGGCCCCTGCGTGATCGAGTCGATGCAGCTGCAGCTCGATACCGCCGGCAAGCTGAAGGAGATCACCGATCGCCTCGGCGTCAACTTCATCTTCAAGTCGAGCTTCGACAAGGCCAACCGTACCTCGGGCACCGCCTTCCGCGGCCCGGGCATGGAAGAAGGCCTGAAGGTGCTGGCCGAAGTGAAGAAGCAGATCGGCGTGCCGGTGCTGACCGACGTGCACGAATACACCCCGATGGACGAAGTGGCCTCGGTGGTGGACGTGCTGCAGACCCCGGCGTTCCTGGTCCGCCAGACCGATTTCATCCGCAAGGTGTGTGCGGCCGGCAAGCCGGTCAACATCAAGAAGGGCCAGTTCCTGGCACCGTGGGACATGAAGCCGGTCGTCGAGAAGGCCAAATCCACCGGCAACGAGCAGATCATGGTCTGCGAGCGTGGCGCCAGCTTCGGCTACAACAACCTGGTCAGCGACATGCGTTCGCTGGCGGTGATGCGTGACACCGGCTGCCCGGTGGTGTTCGATGCCACCCATTCGGTGCAGCTGCCGGGCGGGCAGGGCACCAGTTCCGGTGGCCAGCGCGAACACGTGCCGGTGCTGGCACGTGCGGCGGTGGCGGTTGGCATCTCCGGCCTGTTCGCCGAGACCCATCCGGATCCGTCGAAGGCGCTGTCCGACGGCCCCAACGCGTGGCCGCTGGACCAGATGGAAGCCCTGCTGGAGACCCTGATGGAGCTCGACGCGGTGACCAAGAAGCACGGTTTCTCGCGCTTCGCGTGAGTCTTGATCCGTGGGCGGCGCTGGAAGCCCAGCGTCGCCGGCGCTCCTGGCGGCAGTGGCCGTGGGGGCTCATCGCGCTCGGCATGGCATTGCTGTCGCTGTCCGGTGCCTTCTTCATCTTCATGCTGGTGGGCGCAGCCATGCGTCCGCCCGGCGATGGTGCGCACGTCGATCTGAAGCCCTATGTGATCGCGCTGGTGCTCGCCGAACTGATTACGGTCAGCGCGGGTGTCATCGCATCGGTGCTGGCCTGGCGTTTGAACCGCGGCAAGGTCACCGCTGCGCTGGCACTGGTGCTGCTGTCGCTGTGGCTCGGCACGCTGTTGCACGATCTGTTCTGATGAATACGGGCGAAGCGCGCCCCGGTGGCTGGCCCTGGGGGCTGATCGCGCTGTTGCTGGCGCTGCTCGCCTGGGCCGGACTGTTCGGTGCCGGGCTGGCATTCGCCGCCAGCATGGGCTCGCCCGGTGATGGCAACCATGGCATGCAGGCCATGCAGTACTGGATTCTGGCCGCTCTTCTTGTGCTCGGCGGTTCCCTGATCAGTTCAGTGGCTGCCGCCGTGCTGGCCTGGCGTCGCCGGCGCGGACCGGTCTGCGCGACCGTCGCAATGGTGCTGCTGACACTGCTGGTCTCGCTGCTGCTGATCGTGGCGGGGGCCACCCAAGGGCCAGCACTGGTCGCTGCCGAACACACCATTTGGCAAGCGGCGGGCAGCCGGGGATAATCACGCGGCATTTCACATTTGTCGCATTCCCTCCTCCAGACAGGTAACCGGTCCGCTCATGAGTACGATCCGCAGCATCCACGCCCGTGAAATCCTCGACAGCCGTGGCAACCCCACGCTGGAAGCCGAAGTCATCCTGGAGGACGGTTCGTTCGGTCGCGCCGCGGTTCCCTCCGGCGCCTCGACCGGCACCAAGGAAGCGGTCGAGCTGCGTGACGGCGACAAGACCCGTTATCTGGGCAAGGGCGTGCACAAGGCCGTCGAGAACGTCAACGGCGCCATTGCCAACGCACTGAAGGGCTTCGAGGCCGTCGACCAGGCTGGCCTGGATCGTCGCCTGATCGATCTGGACGGCACCGAGAACAAGGGCCGCCTGGGCGCCAACGCGCTGCTGGCCGTATCGATGGCCGCCGCACATGCCGCCGCCGCTTCCAGCAAGCAGGCCCTGTGGCAGTACCTGGCCGCCAAGACCGGTGCGACCCCGTCGCTGCCGGTGCCGATGATGAACATCATCAACGGCGGCGCCCACGCCGACAACAACGTCGATTTCCAGGAATTCATGGTGCTGCCCGTGGGCTTCACCTCGTTCTCCGAAGCCCTGCGCGCCGGCACCGAAATCTTCCATTCGCTGAAGTCCGTGCTGAAGAGCCACGGCCTGAGCACCGCCGTGGGCGACGAAGGCGGCTTCGCGCCGGACTTCCGCAGCAATGTCGAAGCGCTGGATACCATCCTTGAGGCCATCGGCAAGGCCGGCTACACCGCCGGTGAAGACGTGCTGCTGGGCCTGGACGTGGCCTCCAGCGAGTTCTTCGAGAACGGCAAGTACAACCTGGTGGGCGAGAACAAGCGCCTGACCTCCGAGCAGTTCGTCGACTTCCTGGCCGACTGGGCCGCGCAGTACCCGATCATCACGATCGAAGACGGTCTGGCCGAGAACGACTGGGCCGGCTGGAAGCTGCTGACCGACCGCATCGGCAAGAAGGTGCAGCTGGTGGGCGACGATCTGTTCGTCACCAACCCGAAGATCTTCCAGGAAGGCATCGATTCGGGCACCGCCAACGCGATCCTGATCAAGGTCAACCAGATCGGCACCCTGAGCGAAACCCTGGAAGCGATCGCCATGGCCGACCGTGCCGGCTACGCCGCCGTGGTCTCGCACCGCTCGGGCGAAACCGAAGACACCACCATCGCCGACATCTCGGTGGCCACCACCGCCACCCAGATCAAGACCGGCTCGCTGTGCCGCAGCGATCGCGTGGCCAAGTACAACCAGCTGCTGCGCATCGAGGAAGCCCTCGGCGCCAGCGCGCGTTACGCCGGTCGTGACGCGTTCGTTTCGTTGAAGCGCTGAGCCCATGCGCGACTGGCGCTGGCTGCTGTTGCTGCTGGCCCTGCTGCTGGCATGGCTGCAGTACCGTTTCTGGTTCGGCCCGGGTAATTCGGGTGAAGTGATGATGCTCGAAGCCCAGGTCGCCAACCAGGAACGGGACAATGAAGGTCTGCAGCAGCGCAACGATGCGCTGGCTGCTGAAGTGAAGGACCTCAAGGAAGGCCAGGCCGCCATCGAAGAACGCGCGCGCAGCGAGCTGGGCATGATCAAGCCCGGCGAGAAGTTCTACCGCGTGGTGGAGGATGCGCCGGTCCGTCCGGCGCAGGCTGCACCGGTCGCGGCGCAGGTCGGCGACCACCCGGCGGACGTGCCGTGAGCGCGGCCATCTGGGCGGTCGTCCCGGCTGCCGGGCGCGGCACCCGTTTCGGCGCGCCGCTGCCCAAGCAGTACCTGCAGGTGGGCGGGCAGATCCTGCTCGCCCACACCCTGGATGCGCTGCTGGCGCACCCGGCGGTGGCCGGGGCGATGGTGGTCATCGGCGAGGACGATGCGGATTGGCCGGGCTGGACCGGGTGGTCCGGCAAGCCGGTGCTGACCTGCATCGGTGGCGCGACCCGTGCCGCCTCGGTGCTGGCCGGTCTGCAGGCCTTGCCGGACAGCGTGCGTGCCGACGAGTTCGTGCTGGTGCACGATGCCGCGCGGCCCAACCTGTCGTTGGCTGACCTCGGCCGCCTGCTGGAAGTGGGGCGTGCCGACCCGGTCGGCGCGATCCTTGCCGCGCCCGTGCGCGACACCCTCAAGCGTGCCGGCGACGATGGTGGCATCGATGGCACCGAACCGCGCGAGCGCCTGTGGCGCGCGCTGACGCCGCAGCTGTTCCGCCGCCACCAGCTCGTCCGCGCGCTGGCCGCTGCGGCCGCCAGTGGTGTCGACGTCACCGACGATGCCATGGCCATGGAGCGCCAGGGCCAGCGTCCGCTGCTGGTGGAAGGCAGCGAGGACAATTTCAAGGTCACCACGCCGGCCGACCTTGACCGTTTCGAATTCGTACTTTCCCGCCGCGCCGGCTGATCGCCCGCGCGGCCCTGCTGCAAGGGTTGCATCCATGAGCACCGCTCCGTTCCCGCCCGTCCGCATCGGCCAGGGCTACGACGTCCATGCCTTCGGTGAAGGCGACCACATCATGCTCGGCGGCATCCGCGTGGCGCACAGCCGCGGCGTGCTGGCCCACAGCGATGGCGACGTCATCCTGCACGCGCTGTGCGATGCCATGCTCGGCGCCATCGCGCTGGGCGACATCGGCCAGCACTTCCCGCCCAGCGACGACCGCTGGAAGGGCGCGGACAGCAGTGATTTCGTCCGCCATTGCGACAGCCTGCTGCGCGAACGCGGCTGGCGCGTCGGCAACACCGACATCACCGTCATCTGCGAGCGGCCCAAGGTCGGCCCGCATGCGCTGGCCATGCGCGAACGCATCGGCGGCCTGCTGCAGCTGCCGCTGGATGCGGTCAGCGTCAAGGCCACCACCTCGGAGAAGCTCGGCTTCACCGGCCGTGGCGAGGGCATCGCCGCGCAGGCCGTGGTTCTGCTGGTGGCGGCATGATTCCGTTGCCGCTGGCCTTTGGCGCGCCGCTGCTGAGCGCGCGCATCCGCACCAGGCCGGAGGATTTCCAGGTCGAGGAACTGCCGGCCTTCGAAGCCACCGGTGAGGGCGAGCATCTGCTGCTGCACATCCGCAAGCGCGGCGCCAACACGGTGCACGTGGCCAAGCTGCTGGCGAAGTGGGCCGGCCTGCCGGAAATGGGCGTCAGCTACGCCGGCATGAAGGACCGCAATGCGGTCACCACCCAGCGTTTCAGCGTGCACCTGCCCAAGCGCATCGCCCCGGACCTGGCCACGCTGGCCAGCGACGAGATCGAAGTGCTCGAGGCCACCTGGCACAACCGCAAGCTGCAGCGCGGTGCGCTGGCCGGCAACCGCTTCAAGCTGGTGCTGCGCGACGTGCAGGGCGATGCTGCGGCCATCGATGAGCGCCTGCAGCAGATCGCCACGCGCGGCCTGCCGAACTGGTTCGGTGAACAGCGTTTCGGTCGCGACGGTGGCAACGTGCCGGCGGCGCTGGCGATGTTCGGTGGCCGCCGCATGCGCCAGGACCAACGTTCGCTGCTGCTGTCGGCCGCGCGCTCGGCGCTGTTCAACCGCGTGCTGGCCGCGCGGGTGGAGCAGGGCAGCTGGGACCAGCCGCTGGACGGCGAGGTGTGGATGCTCGATGGCAGCCGCAGCGTGTTCGGCCCCGAACCGTACACCGATGTGCTGGCCGAGCGCCTGGCCCGCTTCGACATCCACCCCAGCGCACCGCTGTGGGGCGAGGGTGAGCTGCGCAGCACCGAGGCTGCCCGCACGCTGGAACTGGCCGCGCTGGACGATGAGGAGTCGCAGGCCCTGCGTGCCGGCCTGGAAGGCGCGCGCCTGAAGCAGGAACGCCGCGCGCTGCGCCTGCGTCCGGCCCTGCTGCAGCACCAGTGGCTGGCCGATGACGTGCTGGAGCTGTCGTTCGCGCTGCCGCCGGGCTGCTATGCCACCGCGGTGCTGCACGAACTGGGCCCGGTGGAAGACGCCTCGCAGGGCTGATCGCCGGGCGGGGTCGGGATATCCACGCATGGCGTGGATCTACCGGCATCGCATGAGCCGCCGCGCCTGGTCGTAGATCCACACCATGCGTGGATGAGGGGATCAACGCCGTGCCAGCAGCACCAGCACTGCGCCGGTGCCGCCCTGGCCGGTCGGTGCCGAGTGGAACGCGAGCACGTCGTTGCGCAGCCGCAGCAGGCGGTCGACCAGGTTCTTCAGCACCGGTGCGCCGCCATCGGACTGCAGGCCCTTGCCGTGGATGATGCGCACGCACCCGTACTCGTGCGCGTGCGCTTCCAGCAGGAACTGGCGCAGCAGCGTTTCGGCCTGCGCGGCGGTGGCGCCGTGCAGGTCCAGTTCGTCCTGTATCGAATACTGGCCGCGCTTCAGGCGCTGGAACATCCGCGGCGGCAGGTTGTCGCGGCGGTAGCTGGCGGTGTCGCCGGCTTCCAGTGGGCTGCTGTCGCGCAGCAGGCGGGCGAACTCGCCTGCGGCCTCGGCTTCGTCGCGTTCGGCCATGCGTGCGCGCGGCTTCGGTTTCGGCGCGGACGGTGCCGGCTCGACCTCCTTGCGCAGCGGCTTCACTTCGCCGATGGCCGAACGGAACAGGGCGGCCGGATCTTCATCTTCAGGGTGCGACATGCGCACAGGGTAAACCGCCCGAGCGGGTCTGCCTATGTCGATTCGATGACGCGCATCACCACTGGCAGGGTAGGACCGGCGGCCCGCTTGCGGCACAATACCCGACGCACTTGCGCGATCGCCGGTTCCCGACAGGGGCACGGCCGGTCCCGCCCACGCGACAAGGTGACGGAATCGAATTCTTGGAAAATCAAGCGGTTAAATCGAAGATGCGCATCCTGGTCAGTAACGATGATGGCGTCGACGCCGCAGGCATCCGGATGCTTGCCGCCGTGCTGCGCGAGGCCGGCCATGAAGTGACGGTGGTCGCACCCGACCGCGATCGTTCCGGTGCCAGCAATTCGTTGACGCTGGACCTGCCGATCCGGCTCAAGCGCATCGACCACTACACCGTCTCGGTGGCCGGCACCCCGACCGACTGCGTGCACCTGGCGCTGACCGGCCTGCTCGAATTCGAGCCCGACATTGTCGTTTCCGGCATCAACAACGCTGCCAACCTCGGTGACGACGTCATCTATTCGGGCACCGTCTCGGCGGCGATGGAAGGTCGCTTCCTCGGCCTGCCGGCGGTGGCCGTGTCGCTGGTCACCCGCAACCACGACCCGAAGCACTTCGAGACCGCCGCGCGCGCCGCGGTGGAGATCGTCGCCCGGCTGAAGGCCGATCCGCTGCCGGCCGACACCATCCTCAACGTCAACGTGCCCGACCTGCCGTGGAATGAGGTCAAGGGCTTCGAAGTGACCCGCCTGGGCAACCGCCATCGCGCCGAAGGCTGCATCGCGCAGAAGGACCCGCGCGGCAACGAGGTGTACTGGATCGGCCCGGCCGGGCGCGAGCAGGATTCCGGCCCCGGCACCGATTTCCATGCGGTGCGCACCGGCCATATTTCGATCACCCCCATCCAGGTCGACCTGACCCGTTACCAGGCACTGGAGAAGGTGGCCAGCTGGGTCGGCGGCCTCAGCGCCGCGCTGGACCAGCCGGCATGAGCCCGCGCTTGCGCCTGCAACCGGAAGCGGTCGGCATCGGCATGACTTCGCAGCGCGTGCGCGACCGCCTGGTCGACCGCCTGCGCGAAGCTGGCATCGTCGACGAGTCCACGCTGAACGCGATCCGGGTGGTGCCGCGCCATCTGTTCATCGACGAGGCCCTGGCCTCGCGCGCCTACGAAGACACCGCGCTGCCGATCGGCCATGGCCAGACCATCTCCCAGCCCTGGGTGGTGGCGCGGATGACCGAAGCGGTGCTGCAGGTCGCGCCGAAGAAGGTGCTGGAAGTGGGCACCGGCTCGGGTTACCAGGCCGCCGTGCTCGGCGCCGTGGGCCTGGAGGTCTACACCGTCGAGCGCATCGGCGATCTGCTGCGCCAGGCGCGCAAGCGCTTCCGCGCGCTGGGCATGAACATCCGCACCAAGCATGACGACGGCCGGGTCGGCTGGGCCGAACACGGTCCCTTCGATGCGGTGGTGGTGACTGCCGCGGCACCGGCCCTGGTCGATGCCCTGGTCGAGCAGCTGGCGGTCGGTGGGCGCCTGGTTGCGCCGGTGGGTGGCCCGGGCGGGCAGTCGCTGGTGCAGCTGGACCGCAGGGAAGACGGCAGCATCGAACAACGCGTGCTGGCACCGGTCACGTTCGTGCCGCTGCTGTCTGGCATGCTCGATTGAATCCACGGAGCAGGGTTGCATGAAGATTTTCGGACCGCTGTACGAGCGGGCGATGAAGTGGGCAGCGCACGAACGCGCCCCGACCTACCTGACGGTATTGAGTTTCTTTGAGGCGATCATCTTCCCGGTCATGCCGGAAGTGATGCTGGCGCCGATGTGCGTGGCCCAGCCCAAGCGCGGCTGGTGGTTCGCCACGCTCAGCCTGGCCGGCTCCATGGTCGGTGCGGTGGTCGGCTACGCGCTGGGTCACTTCGCCTTCGAGGCGATCAAGCCGCTGTTCGAGACGCTGGGCATGCTGCCGGCCATCGAGCAGGGCATCGCCACGGTGCAGGCCAAGATGGCCGAGTCGCCGTGGGCGGTGTTCACCTTCCTGGTGCTGGGCGGCTTCATGCCCATCCCGATGAAGGTCTTCACGTGGGCTTCGGGTATCGTCGGCGTGCCGATGCCACAGTACCTGCTGAGCATGTTGATCGGTCGCGGCAAGCGCGTGTACGTGCTGGCTGCGGTCATCCGCATCGGCGGTGCGCGTGCCGAAGCGGCGCTGCGTCGCTGGATTGAACCGCTGGGCTGGATCGCCACCGTGCTGGTGGTGGGGCTGGTTGCCTGGCTTGTATGGAGGTCGAAGTTCGCATGAGTGCAGATCGTCTGAGCAAGGGAGTGCGCATCGGCGCGCTGGCGTTGCTGGTATCCACCCTGGCCGCCTGTGGCACCGCCACCGTCGTCCGCCCCGGCGGCAGCAGCGGTGGCAGCACTGTCAGCACGCCCAAGGCCTCGGTGCCCAAGCCCGGGCAGACCGTTGTCGTGCGCAAGGGCGACACGATCTATGCGCTGGCCCGCATCCATGACATCACTCCGGCCGACCTGATCGCCTGGAACCGCTTGGACAACCCGTCGCAGATCTATCCGGGTCAGGTGATCCGCCTGTACCCGGCCGGTGCCACCGGCGGCCGCGCGCCGACCACGGTGGTGACCCCGCCGCGCGGCAGTGCAGGCAGGACCACCCCGGCACCTGCGCCGGTGGCGACGGCCCCGGTCGGCCCGGTGAAGAGCAACATCGACTGGCGCTGGCCGGCCGATGGCGCGATCGTCGGCCGCTACGTGGCCGGTGACGCGACCAAGCAGGGCGTGGACATCGCTGGCACCAGCGGCGCTGCCGTACGCGCCACCGCCAACGGCGTGGTGGTGTATTCCGGTGCCGGCCTGGTCGGCTACGGCGAGCTGATCATCATCAAGCACAGCGACCAGTGGCTGTCGGCCTATGGCCACAACCGCAAGCGCCTGGTCAACGAAGGGCAGAACGTCAAGGCGGGCGAGCAGATCGCCGAGATGGGCCGTACCGGCGCCAACCGCGACATGCTGCACTTCGAGATTCGTTACAACGGCAAGCCGGTCGACCCGCAGCAATATCTGCCAGCACGTTGATCTGACGGCGCGATCCGGCGGCGCCCGGGCCTCGGCTCGGGCGCTACAGACAACCTGCAATCCAGGGGAGCGCCGGGCCAGGCCCGGCGGCTCTTGCCTCAACCTTCCAGAATGAAGGCGGCGGCGACCTTGCGGCCTTCGCCGGCAAGAATGTTGAAAGTGCGCGCGGCGGCCGGGTTGTTCATCACTTCCAGGCCGATGCCACGCGACAGGCAGGCGGCCATCACCGCGGCAGGCGGAAACACCTGCCGGTCGCCGGTGCCCAGTACGATCAGCGCTGGATTCAGCGCAAGAATTGCTTCGAGGTGGGCCAGCTGCAGGTTCGCGGCCTGGCGCACCGGCCACTGCGCGACCAGCTGGTCGGGGGTCAGGAAGAAGCTCTGCCCCAGCACCTGGTCGTTGACCTTGGCCGAGCGGCCGTCGGCAGCGCGCAGGCTGTAGGCGTAATCGGGCGGTTCGTGGTTCAGCTGCATGGGGGCAGGGCGATCAGCCGCGCGGCAGCACGATCTGGCGCTGTTCCTTGCTCGGGCGGTACAGCACGGCAACGTGGCCGATGCGCTGCACCAGCGCCGCCTCGGTGGCTTCGACGATCTCGGCGATCATCGCGTCACGGGCGTCGCGGTCCTCGGCGGCAACCTTCACCTTGACCAGTTCGTGGCGCTCCAGGACTTCGTTCAGCTCGGCGATGAAGGCCGCCGTGATGCCCTTGCCGCCGGTCTGCAGCAAGGACTTGAGGTCGTGGGCGTGGCCGCGCAGGAAACGGGTCTGGGAGGCGGTCAGTGCGATGGACATGCAGGAAAAGGGGGTTGAATGGGACGATCAGGGTATCATGACGACCCCATCAGCCCCTATTTCCAATGGCCACCCGTAGCAAAAGCAGCCAGCGCTGGCTCAAGGAACACTTCTCCGACCCCTTCGTGAAGAAGGCGCAGGCCGAAGGCATGCGCTCGCGCGCGGCCTACAAGCTCGAGGAGCTGCTCGAACGTGACCGCCTGCTGAAGCCGCACATGGTGGTCGTCGACCTCGGTGCGGCCCCGGGCGGCTGGTCTCAGCAGGTCCGGAGACAGATCGGCGACACCGGCCGCGTGCTCGCGCTGGACATCCTGGACATGCCGCCGCTGGCCGGCGTGGAGTTCCTTCACGGTGACTTCAGGGAAGAAACCGTCCTATCGCAGTTTGAAGCCATGCTCGGGGATCAGCCGGTAGACCTTGTCCTGTCGGACATGGCCCCCAATAAGAGTGGTGTGGGCGCGGTCGACCAGCCGCGGATGATGCACTTGGCCGAGCTTGCGCTGGACTTCGCTGACAATCACCTCAAGACCGGTGGGGCGTTCCTGATCAAGCTGTTCCAGGGTGAAGGCTTTGACGACTACGTGCGCGAGATGCGCCGCCGGTACGACAAGGTCTCCATCCGCAAGCCGGAAGCATCGCGCAAGCGCTCGCCCGAGGTGTATGCCTTGGGACAGGGCAAACGCGCCCACATGAAGTAAGCTCGCCGAGTACGCTCGACCCCAACGCAAGACCCGCACTAAGAGGAACGCCGGAGCCAATGAGGATGAACGACTTGACCAAGAACCTCCTGCTATGGGTGGTCGTCGCCGTCGTGCTGATGGTGGTCTTCCAGAGCTTCTCGCCCAAGTCCTCCGGGGCCGGGGCGCAGGGCGCGACGTATTCGCAGTTCCTGGACCAGGTGGACAGCGGCAACGTACAGAAGGTCACCTTCGGTGGCGATTCGCGCGGCCTGACCAACCAGCTCACCTACACCACCCGTGGCGGCCAGACGGCCACCATCGCCGCGCCGGCCGATCGCGACCTGATCAACGTGCTGCGCACCAAGAACGTGGACATCGTGCAGGAAGAGCCGTCCAGCGGCATTTCCTTCGCGGCCATCCTGATGAACTTCCTGCCGGTCATCCTGATCATCGGCTTCTGGCTGTTCATCATGCGCCAGATGCAGGGCGGTGGCGGCGGTGCCAAGGGCGCGATGTCCTTCGGCAAGTCGCGCGCCAAGCTGCAGGGCGAGGACCAGATCAAGGTCACCTTCGCCGACGTCGCCGGCTGCGACGAGGCCAAGGAAGAAGTGGGCGAACTGGTCGACTTCCTGCGCGACCCGTCCAAGTTCACCAAGCTGGGCGGCAAGATCCCGCGCGGCGTGCTGATGGTGGGCCCGCCGGGTACCGGCAAGACGCTGCTGGCCAAGGCCATCGCCGGCGAAGCCAAGGTGCCGTTCTTCTCGATCTCCGGTTCGGACTTCGTGGAAATGTTCGTCGGCGTCGGCGCCAGCCGCGTCCGCGACATGTTCGAGCAGGCCAAGAAGCACGCGCCGTGCATCATCTTCATCGACGAAATCGACGCCGTCGGTCGCCACCGTGGCGCCGGCCTGGGCGGCGGTCATGACGAGCGCGAGCAGACCCTGAACCAGCTGCTGGTCGAAATGGACGGCTTCGAGGGTGGTGAGGGCGTGATCGTCATCGCCGCGACCAACCGTCCGGACGTGCTGGACCCGGCGCTGCTGCGCCCGGGCCGTTTCGACCGCCAGGTCGTGGTCGGCCTGCCGGACGTGAAGGGCCGCGAGCACATCCTGAAGGTACACATGCGCAAGCTGCCGCTGGCCGACGACGTCGAGCCGATGGTGATCGCGCGCGGTACCCCGGGCTTCTCCGGCGCCGACCTGGCCAACCTCTGCAACGAGGCCGCCCTGTTCGCCGCACGTGGCAACGAGAAGGAAGTCCGCATGGACCACTTCGACCGTGCCCGCGACAAGATCCTGATGGGCGCCGAGCGCCGCTCGATGGCCATGAGCGAGGAAGAGAAGACCCTGACCGCCTACCACGAGGCCGGCCACGCCATCGTCGGCCGCCTGGTGCCCGAGCATGACCCGGTCTACAAGGTCACGATCATTCCGCGCGGTCGCGCGCTGGGCGTGACCATGTACCTGCCGGAGGGCGACAAGTACTCGATGAACCGAGTGGCGATCAAGTCGCAGCTGTGCTCGCTGTACGGTGGTCGCGTGGCCGAAGAGTTGATCTTCGGCGCCGACAAGGTCACCACCGGTGCCTCCAACGACATCGAGCGCGCCACCAAGATGGCCCGCAACATGGTCACCAAATGGGGTCTGTCGGACCAGCTCGGCCCGATCGCCTATGGCGAAGAGGATGACGAGGTGTTCCTGGGCCGTTCGGTCACCCAGCACAAGAGCGTGTCCAACGACACCGCGCGCCGCATCGATGAGGAAGTGCGCAACATCCTCGACGAGGCCTACGCACGCACCACCGAGCTGATGACGGCCAACTTGGACAAGCTGCACGCGATGTCCCAGTTGCTGCTGCAGTACGAGACCATCGATGCGCCGCAGATCGACGCCATCATGGAAGGCCGCGATCCGCCGCCGCCGGCGGGCTGGAACAAGTCCAACAAGGACGGTGGTGGCAACGACAAGGGCGGCGACGCTCGCCCGCTGCCGCCGATCGCCGGCCCGGCCGAGTCGCACTGACGGCCGCCATTGCTGATCGCAGACGAGGCCGGGGAAACCCGGCCTCGTTGTTTCCGGGCCGCAAGGCCCATTGAAGTCACCGCCTTACGCTGGAGCCTGCATGTCCGTTCCCCCGCCGCAACCGATCTCCCATACCGTTGAAATGGTCATCGCGACCATCGTCGGTGTCGCCGTGGGCCTGAGCGTGGACAATCTGCTACTGGGCTGCGGTGTCGGCATCGCCGTTGGCATCCTGCTGAGCATCATCAAGACGCTGTACGTGGACCGGAAGCGCCGCCGGCAGCGTTGAGGGTGTTCCCTCTGCAGCGCTGCGCCCTGCACCTGCCGAGGCAACGTCAACGTCAACGTCAAAAGCTGGCTGTCCATGGGATGGCGGGGCGGTGTGGGTGGTCAGGACGCGCCGTAAACCCATCCGTGGGGGCTCGTAGGCGCCATCCATGGCGCCTGCGGTCCTGCCCACCCACACCGCCCCGCCTCAGACAGTTTCCCGACACTGTTGGTGGGTGCCGACCGTTGGTCGGCACATCTTCCAGATATCGATATTCAACATGGGGTCGATTCGGCCAGCAGATCCACGCCATGCGTGGATGAAATCTGTCAGATATCGAAATCCATCTGGGGTCGGAGCCCGTTGCGCAGCAACGGGGTCCGACCCCGTGCGTTCCGACAGATCGTGGAAGTCTGTCCAAGGTGGGGTGGGTCCGGCTGAGGGGGTGTGAGCGGCATGGATGCCGCGACCAAGCCCCCATGGATGGGTTCACGGCGTCCCCCTCAACCGGTCCCACCCCGCCAACCCTCGGAATGCCCGCTGTTGCCGTTGCTTCGGCTTTTGACGTTGATGCTGAAGCTGCCTCTGCGGGTGCAGGGCGCAGCCCTGCCGCACTAAACTAAACGCCGTTGCCCGCAGGATTGCCCATGTTCGATATCTCCCCCCAGCTCGACTGCGCCGGCCGCATCCTGGGCCTGGACCGCGCCCGGGTCATGGGCATCGTCAATGTCACCCCGGATTCGTTCTCCGATGGTGGCGCGCACGACAGCACCGATGCCGCCGTCGCCCACGGCCTGAAACTGGCGGAGCAGGGCGCAGACCTGCTCGATATCGGCGGCGAATCCACCCGTCCGGGTGCTGCGCCGGTGTCGGTGGAAGAAGAGCTGCAGCGCGTGCTGCCGGTGATCGAACAGCTTGCAGCTCGCACCACCGTGCCGATCAGCATCGACACCTTCAAGCCGGAGGTGATGCGCGCTGCCGTGGCGGCGGGCGCCGGCATGATCAACGACATCTTCGGCCTGCGCCAGGATGGCGCGCTGCAGGCGGCCGCCGATACCGGGGTGCCGGTGGTGCTGATGCACATGCAGGGCGAACCTGGCCACATGCAGGCCGACCCGCATTACGACGACGTGGTGGCCGAGGTCCACGGTTTCCTCGTGCAGCGGCTGTTCGCTGCCGAAATGGCCGGCATTGCCAAGAAGAATCTGCTGATCGACCTGGGCTTCGGCTTCGGTAAGACCACCGCGCACAACATGACCCTGCTGGCCCGGTCCGAGCGTTTCCTCGAGCTGGGCGTGCCGATGCTGGCCGGCCTGTCGCGCAAGCGCAGCCTGGGCGAGCTGACCGGCCGCGAGGTGGCGACCGAACGCGTGGCCGCGTCGGTGGCGGCGCACCTGATCGCCGTGCAGCGCGGCGCCCGCATCGTGCGCGTGCATGACGTGGCCGCCACGGTCGATGCCCTGAAGATCTGGGAGGCCGTGGACGCGGTGCCCGCACCCCGCGTCGATGCTGCCCCGTCGATCCGCTGGCCGGACGAAGACTGATGGCTGTCGACCAGCGTCCGCTGGCGATCGCGGTGATGGGCCCGACCGCCAGTGGCAAGACCGCCACGGCGATCCGTCTGGCCCAGGAGTTGGACGGCGAGATCGTCAGCGTCGATTCGGCGCTGGTCTACCGCGGCCTGGACATCGGTTCGGCCAAGCCCGACGCTGCCGAGCGCGCGCAGGCGCCGCACCATCTGCTGGATCTGCGCGATCCCTGGGAGACCTATTCGGCGGCCGAGTTCGCCGCCGATGCCGGTCGCGTGGTGGTCGACATCGTCGCCCGCGGCAAGACCCCGATCCTGGCTGGCGGCACCGGGCTGTATTTCCGTGCCCTGCTGCAGGGACTCTCGCCGATGCCCGAGGCCGACCCGGCAATGCGCGAGGTGCTCAGTGCCGAGGCCGCCGATCGCGGTTGGGCCGCCCTGCACGCCGAACTGGCGCAGGTCGACCCGGCCGCCGCCGCGCGCATCCACGCCACCGACCCGCAGCGCATCCAGCGGGCGCTGGAAGTCTACCGGCTGACCGGCACCCCGATCACTGAATGGCAGCGCCGTCCGGGCGTTGCGCCTTTGCCGGTGCGGACCCTGAAGCTGATCCTGGCCCCGCGCGACCGGGCGGTGCTGCACCAGCGCATCGAGGCCCGCTTCGACGCCATGCTGGCGCAGGGCTTCCTGGACGAGGTCCGTACCCTGCGGGCCCTGCCGCAGATGGCGGCCGTGGCCGCGCCGCTGGACCTGCCGGCGGTGCGCGCGGTCGGCTATCGCCAGGCCTGGGAATTCCTTGACGGGCAGGGCGACGCCGCCCGCTTCCGTGACAAGGCCATTTTCGCCACCCGGCAGCTGGCCAAGCGCCAGCTGACCTGGCTGCGTGGCGAGCTTGATGCCCGCTGGTTCGACCCCCATATCGACCACGAGCGCCTGTCCGGCGCGGTGTCGACCTTCGTCGCACGCTGAACCGCCGCCGGCCGTGTACCATCACGGGTCGGCAGGCGGCTCGGGGGCCGCGGCATCCCCCGGCAACCCAATAAGAACAATAATCAGGAGTTAGCAATGTCCAAGGGGCAATCGCTGCAGGATCCTTTCTTGAACGCACTGCGGCGCGAACGCGTGCCGGTTTCGGTGTACCTGGTCAACGGCATCAAGCTGCAGGGCACGATCGAATCGTTCGATCAGTTCGTGGTCCTGCTGCGCAATACCGTCAGCCAGATGGTCTACAAGCACGCCATTTCCACCGTGGTGCCGGCGCGTAACGTGAAGGTCGGACCGGGTGGTGGCTACGTGCAGTCGGGTGACAATGATGGTCAGGCGGGTGATGAAGCAGACGAATGATTCCGGAGCGGTGAATGTTTGACCGCTCGAAAAAGGGCGAGAACGCCCTGTTGATCCAGCCGCATTTCGGCAAGCTGGAAGAAGACGTGCTCGAAGAGTTCGGTGATCTGGCCCGCTCGGCAGGGGCCAGCATCGCCGCCACCATCACCGCGCGCCTGGACCGTCCCAACCCGTCGACCCTGATCGGCAGCGGCAAGCTGGACGAGATCAAGGCTGCGGCCGACGCGACCGGCGCGGACCTGATCCTGGTCAACCACTCGCTGAGCCCGGGCCAGGAACGCAACCTGGAACGGTTCCTGGAACGCCGGGTGATCGACCGTACCGGCCTGATCCTGGACATCTTCGCCCAGCGTGCGCACAGCCACGAAGGCAAGCTGCAGGTCGAGCTGGCGCAGCTGCGCCACCTGGCCACGCGGCTGGTGCGCGGCTGGACCCATCTGGAGCGTCAGCGCGGCGGTTCGATCGGCCTGCGCGGCCCGGGTGAAACCCAGCTGGAAACCGACCGCCGCCTGTTGCAGAAGCGGGTGGAGCAGCTGCAGAAGCGGCTGGAAAAGGTTGAGACGCAGCGCACCCAGATGCGCCGCGCGCGCCTGCGCAGCGAACTGCCGCGTGTGGCCCTGGTCGGCTATACCAACGCCGGCAAGTCGACCCTGTTCAATGCCCTGACCGGTGCCGAGGCCTACGCCGCGGACCAGCTGTTTGCCACCCTGGATCCGACGGTGCGCCGCATCGCGGTGCCCGGTGGCAGCGTGGTGCTGGCCGATACGGTCGGCTTCGTGCGCGACCTGCCGCATGACCTGGTCGCCGCGTTCCGCTCGACCTTGTCCGAAGCGCGCGAGGCCGACTTCCTGCTTCACCTGGTCGACGCTGCCGATCCGCACCGCGAGGAGCGCATCGCCCAGGTCGACGAAGTCCTGACCGCCGTCGGCGCCGGTGACCTGCCGCAGCTGCTGGTGTTCAACAAGATCGACCGCATCGAGGGTGCCGAGGTGCGCCACGACGGCCAGGACGGCATCCCCGATCCCTCGCGCCGCGAGCGGGTGTGGATCTCCGCCCGCGACGGCGAAGGTCTGGAACTGCTGCAGGGCGTGCTGGGCAAGCGCCTGGGCCTGCAGCACGTCAGCGGCCAACTGCGCCTGCCGCCCAGCGCCGGACGCCTGCGCGCGCGCCTGCACCAGCTGGAAGTGATCCGCAGCGAAGCAGCCGACGAAGACGGCTGGCTGCTGCAGGTCGACATCCCGATCGCCGAAGCCGAGAAGCTGGCCGCCAGCCCCGACGGCGGCCCGATCCGCGCCCTGCTGCCGGAAAAACTGCCGGAGTGGTAAACCACGACGGCTGGGGTCAGAGCCCTTTGCTGCGCAAAGGGATCTGACCCCGTGCCGTTCCAACAGCAGGGGGAAACTGTCGAAGGCGGCCCCCTCAACCGGACCCGCCACGACTCCCCTCAGGAAACCAGCTTCTGCCGTTGCTCTGGCTTCGGCTTCTGCAGGTGCAGGGCTGCAAGCCCTGCAGGAACACTCCATATCGCACTCCCGGCCGATTACTGCACTCCAGCCGCCCGATAGTGCACATCCCCTCACGCCCGTCGGGCGGATGATCCGAAGGTCTGCCCCCCACGGCACCCCGGAGTTCCTTCCATGTCCCACGTCAGCCCCGACGCACTCCCCCAGTACACCTCGGCGGAGAAACGCCACCGCGTGTTCGCCATCATGTCGGCCTCATCCGGCAACCTGGTGGAATGGTTCGACTTCTACGTCTACGCGTTCTGCGCCATCTACTTCGCCGGCGCGTTTTTCCCGGCCTCCAACCCGACCGTGCAGCTGCTCAACACGGCAGGGGTATTTGCCGCCGGCTTCCTGATGCGGCCGATCGGCGGCTGGCTGTTCGGCCGCATCGCTGATCGCCTCGGTCGCAAGAAATCGCTGCTGATCTCGGTCAGCATGATGTGCGGCGGCTCGCTGATGGTCGCCTGCCTGCCGACCTACGCCACCATCGGTGCGATGGCACCGGTCCTGCTGCTGGTTGCGCGCCTGATCCAGGGCCTGTCGGTCGGCGGCGAGTACGGCACCACCGCCACCTACATGAGCGAGGTTGCCCTGCGCGGCCAGCGCGGCTTCTTCTCTTCCTTCCAGTACGTCACCCTCATCGGCGGCCAGCTGCTGGCAGTGCTGGTCATCGTCATCATGGAAGCGCTTCTGAGCGAGGCCGAGATCCGTGCCTGGGGCTGGCGCATCCCATTCGTGCTCGGCGCCGTCGCCGCCGTGGTCGCGCTGCTGCTGCGCCGTACCCTGCACGAAACGCAGAGCGAGGCCGTCCGCGATGACAAGGACGCCGGCAGCCTGTCCGCGCTGTTTCGTGACCACAAGGCTGCCTTCTTCACCGTGCTCGGCTATACCGCCGGCGGCTCGCTGATCTTCTACACCTTCACCACCTACATGCAGAAGTTCCTGGTCAACACGGTGCACCTGCCGATCAAGACCGCCAGCTACGTGATGACCGGCGCGCTGTTCCTGTACATGTGCATGCAGCCGCTGTTCGGCATGCTGTCCGACCGTATCGGCCGCCGCACCAGCATGATGCTGTTCGGTGCGCTGGGCGCGCTCACCACCGTGCCGATCCTGATCACCCTGCAGCACGTCAGCACCCCGTGGGCGGCGTTCGGCCTGATCGTGCTGGCGCTGGCCATCGTCAGCTTCTACACCTCCATTTCCGGCATCGTGAAGGCCGAGATGTTCCCGCCGCAGGTGCGCGCGCTCGGCGTCGGCCTGGCCTATGCCATCGGCAACGCGATCTTCGGCGGCAGCGCCGAGTACGCCGCGCTGGGCCTGAAGAGCCTGGGCCACGAGCAGCTGTTCTTCTGGTACGTCACGGTGATGATGGTGGTGGCTTTCCTGGTGAGCCTGCGCCTGCCGCGCCAGGCGCGCTACCTGCACCACGACCACTGAGGGGCAGGTGAGGACAGCGCTGCCGATCTGCGGTACAAGATGACCGTTGCTACCTCGATCCATGCCGATGTCCTTCCCCTCCGACGCCGATCTCCATGCCCAGGCCGCCGCGCTTGGGCAGCGCCTGC
Source organism: Stenotrophomonas maltophilia (assembly GCA_002364755.1). GTDB lineage: Bacteria > Pseudomonadota > Gammaproteobacteria > Xanthomonadales > Xanthomonadaceae > Stenotrophomonas > Stenotrophomonas maltophilia_AX. Next base: position 139,126 of record DEZI01000030.1, on the reverse strand, counting down.
AGCAGGCCGCGCTGCAACTGGTCACCGCTGAAAGCTGCAGCGGTGGCTGGATCGCCAAGTGCATGACCGATATCGCCGGTTCCTCGGCGTTCTTCGACTGTGGCATGGTGGTCTACAGCTACGAAGCCAAGCAACGCCTGCTGGGCGTGCGCGCGCAGACCCTGGAACAGTTCGGCGCGGTCAGCCGTGAGGCCGTGCTGGAAATGGTATCCGGCGCGCTGATCAATTCCGGTGCCGGCATCGCGGTGGCGGTGACCGGCATCGCCGGGCCCGGCGGCGGCAGCCCGGACAAGCCGGTGGGCAGCGTCTGGATCGGCTGGAAGCGCCGCGGCGGCTACGCCCGTGCCGAGCTGTTCCAGTTCGAGGGTGACCGCGAAGCCATACGGCGGCAGACCGTGGCAGCGGCATTGCACGGCATCGACGCCCAGCTGTGACATGCTGGCCTGGTATGGAACCGGAGTAGGCACCGATGTGGGAGACGCTGGGTACCGTCCGTGACCTGGGCCGGCTGCAGGAGATCGCGGCCGTCCTGATCCGCTACGGCTTCGGCGACGTGGTCCGGCGCATCGGCCTGGCCACCGTGCTCGAGCGCGCCGGTCGCCTGCTGCACTGGAACGAGGAAAGCCAGCAGATGCTGCGCATGACCGCACCGGTGCGCGTGCGCAGCGCCCTGCAGGATCTCGGCCCGACCTTCGTCAAGCTGGGACAGGTGCTGGCCACCCGCGTCGACCTGCTGCCGCCGGAGTGGATTTCCGAGCTTTCCGAACTGCAGAACGCGGTGCCGGCGCTGCCGTACGCGGCCATCCGCGAGCAGCTGGAATCCGACCTAGGTGCATCGCCATTGCAGGTATTCGCCTTCCTCGATGAAACCCCGATGGCGGCCGCCTCGCTGGCCCAGGCTCATCGCGCGCGGCTGCATGACGGCCGCGAGGTGGTGCTGAAGGTGCGCCGTCCAGGCATCCGCGACGTGGTGTAAGCCGACCTGCGCCTGCTCGCGCGCCTGGCCGAGATCGTCGAGGCGCGGCTGCCCGACCTGCGCCGCTACCGCCCGGCCGAGGTGGTCCAGCAGTTCACCGTTTCACTGCGCCGCGAGCTGGATTTCGCCGCCGAGTGCCGCAACGCCGAGCGCATCAGCCGAAATTTCCAGGGTCGCGACGACATCCTGATTCCCGAAGTGCACTGGCAGTGGACCTGCGAGAGCCTGAACGTCCAGGATTTCGTCGACGGCATTCCCGGCCGCGATCTGGCCGGCGTGGATGCGGCTGGGCTGGACCGCCGTGAGCTGGCCCGGCGCGGTGCCGACATCGTGCTGAAGATGGTGCTGGAGGACGGCAGCTTCCACGCCGATCCGCACCCCGGCAACATCATCTACCTGCGCGACGGCCGCATCGGCGTGATCGATTTCGGCATGGTCGGCGCGCTGTCCGAAGTGCGCCGCTTCCAGGTCGCACAGTTGCTGCATGGCCTGGTCGAACAGGACCCGCAGGGCGTGGCCGACGTCCTGCTGGACTGGGCCGGTGGCGTGGAGGTCGATGAGAACCGGCTGCAGCACGACATCAGCCAGTTCGTCGACCAGTACCGTGGCGTGCCGTTGAAGGACCTGCGCATCGGCCTGATGCTGGGCGATATCACCCAGCTGCTGCGCAGTTACAGCCTGACCCTGCCGGCCGACCTGGCGCTGATGATCAAGGCCTTCCTGACCCTGGAGGGCATGGGCCGCCAGCTCGACCCGGATTTCGACATGGCCAGCGCCGCCCGCCCGTTCCTGGAGCGGGTGGTGCTGCAGCGCTACGCCCCGCGAGCGCTGCTCAAGCGCGGCCGGCGCAGCCTGCTGGGCATGATCGACTTCGCCGGCGAACTGCCGCGCGACCTGCGCAGGCTGGTCCAGGCCGCGCGCCGCGGACGCCTGCAGCTGAAGGTGGAGACCAGCGCGCTGCAGGGCTTCGGCGACCAGGTGAACCGCGCCGCCAACCGCCTGGTGATGGGCATCGTCACTGCCGCGCTGATCATCGGCTCGTCCATCGTCATGCACAGCGTCGGCGGCGTCTCCAGCCGCTGGCTGCTGGCGCTGGGCGTCTGCGGCTTCGTTGGTGCCGGCTTCTGCGGCGTGTGGATCCTGTTCTCGATATGGAGAAGCGGTAAGCACGCGTAGGCAGGTGCACGAAGTGCGCCTGTCGCGGTTCCAAAGGAACCGCAGAATTGCGAAGCGATTCTGCTAGCGCCGGGCCATGCCCGGCGACGATTGCCCATTGCCGAGCATGGGCTCGGCACGACAGAACCCGCCCAGGCACTTGCACAGCCGTTAGTTAGTAGTAATACTACTAATCATGGACCTGACCGACACCCAGCAGGCGATCCTGCAGTTGATCGCCGAGCGTATCGAGAGCGAAGGCGCACCGCCGTCGCAGACTGAAATCGCCCGTGCTCTCGGCTTCAAGGGCGTGCGCGCGGCCCAATACCACCTGGAGGCCCTCGAGCAGGCCGGTGCGATCCGTCGCATCCCCGGCCAGGCCCGCGGCATCCGCCTGGTGCAGGCGCCGCCGATCGAGAAGCTGGCCGAGCCGGGCCTGCCCGACAGCGTCCTGCGCCTGCCGGTGCTGGGCCGTGTCGCCGCCGGCCTGCCGATCGGCGCCGACATCGGATCGGACGACTTCGTGGTGCTGGACCGGGTGTTCTTCTCGCCGGCACCGGATTACCTGCTGAAGGTGCAGGGCGATTCGATGATCGACGAGGGCATCTTCGATGGTGATCTGATCGGCGTGCACCGCACCCGCGACGCCCACTCCGGGCAGATCGTGGTGGCCCGCATCGACGACGAGATCACCGTCAAGCTGCTGAAGATCGCCAAGGACCGGATCCGCCTGTTGCCGCGCAACCCCGACTACAAGCCGATCGAGGTCCTGCCCGACCAGGATTTCGCGATCGAGGGCCTGTACTGCGGCCTGCTGCGGCCCAACCGCTGAGCCCCTGGCAGCAGCCCTGTTCCACCAGCATTACCCCGCGGTCTTTTGTGGCGATTCTCTGGTTCCACTGAGGTTGGTACGGATGTCCGATAATTCTTTTCTGAGCGCCGGGCAGAATCTCAGCCTGTGCGATACATCCGACTTAAAGTGAACCCATGGCAAAGAAGACCCCGAAAGACAGCACCCCCAACGACATGACCTCTGCTAGGAGCAACACGATGGACGAGAACAAAAAGCGCGCATTGGCTGCTGCTCTGGGCCAGATCGAAAAGCAGTTCGGCAAGGGCTCGGTGATGCGCATGGGCGACCGCGTGGTCGAACCCGTTGAAGCCATCCCGACCGGCTCGCTGATGCTCGACATCGCACTGGGCATCGGTGGCCTGCCGAAGGGTCGTGTCGTTGAAATCTACGGTCCGGAGTCGTCGGGCAAGACCACCCTGACCCTGCAGGCCATCGCCGAATGCCAGAAGATGGGCGGCACCGCTGCCTTCATCGACGCCGAGCACGCGCTGGATCCGATCTACGCCGCCAAGCTGGGCGTGAACGTGGACGACCTGCTGCTGTCGCAGCCGGATACCGGTGAGCAGGCGCTGGAAATCGCCGACATGCTGGTCCGTTCGGGTTCGGTGGACATTCTGGTGGTCGACTCGGTCGCCGCGCTGACCCCCAAGGCCGAAATCGAAGGCGAAATGGGTGACCAGCTGCCGGGCCTGCAGGCCCGCCTGATGAGCCAGGCCCTGCGCAAGCTGACCGGCAACATCAAGCGCTCCAACACCCTGGTGGTCTTCATCAACCAGCTGCGCATGAAGATCGGCGTGATGATGCCGGGCCAGAGCCCGGAAGTGACCACCGGCGGCAACGCACTGAAGTTCTACGCCTCGGTGCGCCTGGACATCCGTCGTATCGGCGCGATCAAGAAGGGCGACGAGATCATCGGCAACCAGACCAAGATCAAGGTCGTCAAGAACAAGCTGGCGCCGCCGTTCAAGCAGGTCATCACCGAGATCCTGTACGGCGAAGGCATCAGCCGCGAAGGCGAGCTGATCGACATGGGCGTGGACGCCAAGCTCGTCGAGAAGGCCGGTGCCTGGTACAGCTACGGTGAAGAGCGCATCGGCCAGGGCAAGGACAACGCCCGCGGCTACCTGCGCGACAACCCGACCGTCGCCGCCAAGCTGGAAGCCGAGCTGCGCGAGAAGTTCCAGCCGTCCGAAGCCGCCCGCGAGGAAGGCGACGACGACGGCGACGACGAGTAAGACTTGCTGTGGGGCAGGGCGGTGCCGTCAGTGACGTCGCCCTGTCCCGCAGGTTCGAACCGCCCACGGACGGGCAGGGTGCCAGGGACGGCGCCATCCTTGGAGTGAGCAATGTCCGATGCCGACGCCCCCACCGGCCGCAAGCGCCGGCCGCGCGAACAGACCCCCGTACAGCGTGCCCTGGGCCTGCTGGTACGGCGTGAGCATTCGCGCAAGGAGCTGACCCGCAAGCTGACCGCACGCGGTATTGAAGGCGAGGCCGCCGAGGCTGCCGTCGCCAAGCTGACCGAGGCCGGCTGGCAGGACGACACCCGCTTTGCGGAAAATCTCGTCCGGATGCGCGCCAATACCGGCTATGGGCCCATCCACGTCCGTGCCGAGCTGGGGACCCATGGCCTGGACAGCGCGGCGATTGCCGCCGCGATGGAGACCTACGAGGGCGACTGGCAGGAAAATGCCCGCGATCTGGTGCGCCGCCGCTTTGGCGAGGATGGCCCGCAGGATCTGCCGCAGCGGCGCAAGGCCGCCGATCTGCTGGCCCGGCGGGGCTTCGACGGTGACAGCATCCGCCGTGCGACCCGCTTCGACCCGGATGACTGAGACTGGCGGCGCCGGGCCTGATACCCTTTAGGTTTTCGGCGGTCCGTTACGACCCTGGCCAGTGAGGCCGGCGGTTCGGGGCTGCCGGCCCGCACACTGCCAGCCCCCTCAATGAACGCACCCGCCAAATTCACGACCTCCCAGATCCGCAGCGACTTCCTTGAGTTCTTCAAGGGCAAAGGCCACACCATCGTGCCGTCGGCGCCGCTGGTGCCGGGCAATGATCCGACCCTGCTGTTCACCAACTCCGGCATGGTCCAGTTCAAGGACGTGTTCCTGGGCGCGGAAAAGCGCAGCTACGTGCGTGCGGCCGACGTCCAGCGCTGCCTGCGCGCCGGTGGCAAGCACAACGATCTCGACCAGGTCGGCTACACCGCGCGTCACCACACCTTCTTCGAAATGCTGGGCAACTGGTCCTTCGGTGATTACTTCAAGAAGGACGCCATCGCCTGGGCATGGGAACTGCTGACCCAGGTCTGGAAGCTGCCGGCCGAGCGCCTGCTGGTCACCGTCTACCAGACCGACGATGAGGCCTACGCGCTCTGGCGCGACATGGTCGGCATCCCGGAAGAGCGCATCGTGCGCATCGGCGACAACAAGGGCGCCCCGTACGCGTCGGACAACTTCTGGCAGATGGCCGACACCGGCCCCTGCGGTCCGTGCACCGAGATCTTCTACGACCACGGCGACCACATCGCGGGCGGCCCCCCGGGCTCGCCGGATGAAGATGGTGACCGCTTCATCGAGATCTGGAACCTGGTGTTCATGCAGTTCGACCGCCAGAGCGACGGCACCCTGGTGCCGCTGCCGGCCCCCTGCGTGGATACCGGCATGGGCCTGGAGCGCCTGGCGGCGATCCTGCAGCACGTGCACACCAACTACGAGATCGACCTGTTCCAGGCGCTGATCCGCAAGGCGTCCGAGCTGACCGGCATGGCCGACCTGGAGAACAAGTCGCTGCGCGTGATCGCCGATCACATCCGCGCCTGCTCGTTCCTGATCGTCGACGGCGTGCTGCCGTCCAACGAAGGCCGCGGCTATGTCCTGCGCCGCATCATCCGCCGCGCCCTGCGCCACGGCTGGATGCTGGGCGTGCGCCAGCCGTTCTTCAGCAAGCTGGTGCCGACCCTGGTCGAGCTGATGGGTGAGGCTTATCCGGAACTGCCGGCCCAGGCCGACACCGTCGTCCGTGCGCTGCAGGCCGAGGAAGAGCGTTTCGCCGAAACCCTCGATGCCGGCATGAAGATCTTCGAGGACGTGGCGGCCAAGGCAAGCAACGGCGTGATCCCCGGTGTCGACGCGTTCCGCCTGTACGACACCTACGGCTTCCCGCTGGACTTGACCCAGGACATCGCCCGCGAGCGCGAGCTGACCGTTGATACCGTCGGCTTCGATGCTGCGATGGAGCAGCAGCGCGAGACCGCGCGTGCCGCCGGCAAGTTCGGTGGCGGCGTGACCCTGCCGGCCGAGCTGGTGGCGACGCTGACCCCGACCCTGTTCCTGGGCTACGACCGCCTGCAGGCCGACGGCCTGACCGTGCTGGCGCTGCTGAAGGACGGCCGTCCGGTGCAGTCGGCCGAGGCGGGCGATGCCGTGATCGTCATCACCAACCAGACCCCTTTCTACGCCGAATCCGGCGGCCAGGTCGGTGACACCGGCGTGCTGGCCGGCAACGGCGTGCGCTTGGTGGTCAGCGATACCCAGAAGTTCGCGGGCCAGTTCCATGGCCACGTCGGCACCCTGTCCGAAGGCGGCTTGAAGGTCGGCGACGTGCTGTCCGGCCAGGTCGATGGCGAGCGCCGCAGTGCCACCATCCTCAACCACTCGGCCACCCACCTCCTGCACGCCGCCCTGCGCGAAGTGCTGGGCACCCACGTGCAGCAGAAGGGTTCGTTGGTCGCACCGGACCGCCTGCGTTTCGACTTCTCGCACTACCAGTCGATCAGTGCCGAAGAACTGGCCGTGATCGAGCGCAAGGTCAACCAGCAGGTGCGCGCCAACAACGCCGCCGAAGTGCACAACATGGGCATGCAGGAAGCGTTGGATTTCGGCGCGATGGCCCTGTTCGGCGAGAAGTACGGCGAGAACGTGCGCGTACTGAAGATGGGCGACTACTCCACCGAACTGTGTGGTGGTACCCACGTCAGCCGCACCGGCGATATCGGTCTGTTCAAGATCACTTCCGAAGGCGGTGTCTCGGCCGGCGTACGCCGCATCGAGGCGGTCACCGGCCAGGGCGCTCTGGACTATGTGGCAGCCGAAGAGGCCCGCCTGGCCGAAGCGGCCGAACTGCTGGGCGGCAGCGCCGCTGATGTGGTCGAGAAGATCCGCGCCCTGGGCCTGCGCCAGAAGCAGCTGGAGCGTGAGCTGGAAGCCGTGAAGGCCAAGGTCGCCGCCGGCGCTACCGCCGATCTCTCCGGTCGGGCCGTCGAGGTTGCCGGTGTGAAGGTGCTGGCCGCCCGCCTGGAAGGCTTTGACGCCAAGGCCCTGCGTGATGCCATGGACCGCCTGAAGCAGAAGCTGGGCAACGCCGTGATCGTGCTGGCCGGCACCCAGGACGGCAAGGCCGCGCTGGTCGCGGGCGTGAACGGCAGTGCAATGGGCAAGGTCAAGGCCGGGGAACTGTTGTCCCATATCGCCAGTCAGATCGGGGGCAAGGGCGGCGGACGCCCGGACCTCGCCCAGGGTGGTGGCGAGGACGGGCCCGCCCTTGCTACCGCTCTGGCCGCGGTTGTCGAATGGGTCAGCCCCCGCCTGTGATGTGAACCCCTGCCGTCCCCCTCCTTGTAGGAGCGGGACGGCTGACGGTACCATTGCGAAATCTTTTCCCTTTGTCGTGGGGACGCTTCTTGACGGAGCGTCAAGCCGGTGGGGGATACCCTTCCACACGGTTCCATGGAGACTTACTAAAATGTTGATCTTGACTCGCCGCGTCGGCGAAACCCTGATGATCGGAGACTCGGTGAGCGTCACCGTGCTCGGCGTCAAGGGCAACCAGGTGCGCATCGGTATCACCGCGCCGAAGGACGTTGCTGTGCATCGCGAAGAGATCTACCAGCGCATCCAGCGTGGTGATGAAGCCGGCAGCACCGGAAGTGAAAATTCCGGCGAATAAAAGCTTTACCTTCGCGTCTGATTAACGTTATGATTCACGCCCCGCTGAGGTGCACTGCACCAGACGCGGAGAAAACCCCGGAGCGATGCCCGAGTGGCTGAAGGGGCTCCCCTGCTAAGGGAGTATAGGGTCAAAAGCTCTATCGAGGGTTCGAATCCCTCTCGCTCCGCCAGATACAAGAAAGCGCCCGCAGATGTCGAATCTGCGGGCGTTTTTCGTTATGTGCGGCATGGGCGGCTACTTGGCGATCAGTCGCAGCTGCTGAGATATCGCGGACGGATACTACGCGGACCTCCCTCAGGAACCGCTGTCATGGGTTTCACCGTCGACAACGTGCATCTGCTGGAAAAAATTCGCGACTTTCGCGTGGCGCTGGCGTTGCTGGCGTTCGCTGCCCTGCTGGATGTCGCGGTGGTGGCAACCACAGGCTCCAACCTTTGGAATGTCGAGTGGAGCAAGGTAAGTCGCCCCGGCTTCTGGGTACTGCTGGTGCTCGCTTACAGTCTGACGATGACGGTGGGCGCTGGAACGGTCTTCTCCGTCGCGACGGTCGTGCTGGCGTGGGTGGTGCCTATGCTCCACCGGTGGCTGGATGTGTCTGCCTTTCCGCAGAATCCGGACCCGCAGCGCTATGTCACGTGCATGGAGGCTGAGAAGGCGCTTGCGGGACGAGCCGATGCCGAGCGCCCGGGATCGGTGGTGAAGCAACTCGCGGAACGCGCGGAGGAGACGGAGAGATGGCTTGCTACGGTAGCAGCGGGCTGGGCGTGCGTTGCCTTGCTGGTGATTGATTGGTGCATTGCCGGTTCCGGCACCGCGCTTCTTGCGCAATGGCAGCCCTGGACCCCGTGGTTGCTTCTGGCGATAGCGGGCCTGCCGTGCGTTCATCAGGCATGGACAGGCGTTCCGGGGAGCGACTACATCGATTGGCCCCAGTTGGCCCAGGCCCAGTTTGCGTACAGGGCGGCTGCATTCGTGCCGATGCCCGCTGCGGGAACATGATCGTGATGGCATCGCCCTTGGGTGCAATTGCATCCAACAGGTGTGTGCTGGAGCGGGTGCCTGCAGAGCAACCTCCGCAGGCGCCGTACCGCGGATCTACCTCAGAGCCGCACACTCACCCCCACCTGGAAACCACGCCCCGGCAGTGGCGCGATGTATTTGAGCGGCGAGTTGTGCGGGCGCGCCTCTTCATTGAGCAGGTTGCTGCCATTGATGAAGACCTCCATGCCGGCCACGGCGGTCGTGCGCAGGGGAATCTCCCGGCTCAGCTGCAGGTCGACCAGGGTGAACGCATCCAGTGGCACTTCCTCGCTGACGTTGCGGCCGAGGTACTTCTGCGTGGCGTAGCAGGTGCCCGACAGTTGCGCCTTCCAGCCCTCGCGCTGCCATTGCACGGTGGCCCCGTAGCGGTTGGTCGGCATATTGGGCAGGTACTCGCCATCGTTATGGGCACGCAGCGCCTCGGGATGGTCGGCCTTGTTCTTCACCAGGTCGGCAAAGGCGGACAGCTCCAGGCTGCCGAAGCGACCGAGCGCAAGTGACTGCGAGGCATCGACCTCGAAGCCCTTCACCGTGGTGTCGGTCTGCTTCCAGTACTTCAGCGGCAGGCGATTGGCGGTCTGCAGGCCGGAGTAGCCCAGGTACAGGTAGTTTTCGTAGCGCATCCGGTAGGCGGTGGCCGACAGCTGGAAACCGCCCAGGTAGAACAGGCCGGTCAGCTCGAGGTTCTTCGCACGTTCCGGCTCCAGATTCTGGTTGCCTTCCTCCTGGGTCATCACCGAGTAATGCGCATTGCTGGCGTAGAGCTCATTGATCCCCGGTGCGCGCTGCGATGAGGAGTAACGCAGCTTGGTTGCGAACAGCGGGCCGAGTTCAACGTAGGCGCCGATGCTGTAGCTGTTGAGCCGGAAGTCGCGGTCCTGCATCGTGGTGTTGGCGGAATTGCGCGCGGTCTTGAAACTGCTCGGCCGCAATGTGTGGCCCACGCGTTCGTGGCGCACGCCGGCATCGAAGGAGGCCCAGTCGAAGTCCAGTGTTTCCTTCAGGAACACCGCCTGGTTGCGCGTATCGACGTTGGGCAGGTAGCGCAGCGACCCGCTGCCGGTGACCTCACGCGACTGCTGGCTGAGGCCAAGCAGGCCGCTCAGCGGGCCGACGCGGCGATGGGCCAGCAGCAGTTCGGCCTGGGTGCTTTCAAAGTCGTAATCGTTGGCCTTTCTGGTACCCAGCCGTTCGCCCGAGGTGTTGTCCAGCTGCGAGACGCGCAGCTCGGCGCGCTCGATGCCCGGCACCGGGTCGCGCAGCAGGGCTTCCAGCGCATAGCGCTCCTGCTTGATGACCACGCCCACCGGCAGGCCGTCGGCGTAGTTGGAACCGAAGGACAGGTTCTGCATCGAAAAGCCCGGCACGCCGTACTCGCTGTCCTTGGCATCAACGCTGACACCCACGTAGCCGCGGTCGAAGAACAGGGTCGAGCCGAGTGCCGCCTGCGAACTGCGTGAGTAGCTGTTGCCCAGACGGTGGTGGTAGTCCGGGGTGACGTCGTTGTTGATCCGCTTCTGCACGTAGGACGGCGTGCCGGCGACGTAGTCTGGATTGACCGGATTGACGTAGGTCTGGCGCTGCCACACCGAGGTCGGGCTGTTGGTGTAGAAGGAGAACTCGCCATCGGCCCAGTCCGGGTTCTGGGTCATGAACTGGTCGATGTAGGGCTGCGAGGCCTTGTTGTAGACCTGCTGCACCCGGGCATCCTTCTGGCAGGCATCGGCCAGTGCCGAGTTGACGCCGCCGGCGGCCGGGAACAACTGCGTGTTGCAGGCCGCCGCCTTGCTGTTGCCGGGGATGTCGTAGTGCGAGATGCGCTGCCGCGAGACCTGCAGGTTGGTGGAGACGTTGCGCTGGTTGTTGAAATTCATGCGGAAGCCCTGCGCATCGGCCGCGTTGAAGCCCTTCCGCAGCACCAGTTCCATCGACTGATCCTTGTCTTCCATCGTGCGCGAAATCAGTGCGGAATCGACCTCGACGCTGCCGCCGATGGCGTTGCCGCCGTAGCGCACCGTGTCCGATGACTTGTTGACGGTGACGCTGCGCACGAACAGCGGGTCGAACGGAATGTTGATGTCGCCGCTGATCGCGTTCATGCCGAGGATGGACTGGCCGTCCTGCAGGATCTGCACGCGGTTGCCGCTGAGGCTGCGGATGACCGGCGCGCCGGCGTTGGGCCCGAAGGCGCTGTTCTGCACGCCGGAGACATGCTCGAGCAGGCTGCCGAGGGTGCGGTTCTGTGCCTGTGGATTGTCGACGGTGACCGGGCTGTCGATGCGCGAGGGCTGGCTGGCCTCCACCTGCAGGGTGGGCAGGGTGGGTGCGTCCGCCGCCCGGGCGGAATGGACGGCCACGGACTGAAGAGCGAGGGGGATGGCTGCAGCCAGCAGGTTGCGACGCATGACATGCTCCGTAAAAAAACGAGATGAAATGTTATAACGTAACCATTCGTGGCGACAAACGATTTCTTCGACGTATCATCGAAGCCATCATCGATGGCGACCGGCCCTGCCTTGGATTCTCTGCAGCACTTCCATCCCGCCACCCGTGACTGGTTCCGTTCCGCGTTCGCCGCATCGACGCCGGTGCAGGACCAGGCGTGGGCGTCGATCGCCGCGGGCCAGCACACCCTGGTGGTGGCTCCAACCGGATCGGGCAAGACGCTGGCTGCGTTTCTGCATGCGATCGACCAGGTGTTCGCCGAGCGCGATGGCGACGCACGCCGCGACCCGGCGGCCAAGCCCGTGGCGCGCACGCGCGTGCTGTACCTGTCGCCGATCAAGGCGCTGGGCAGCGATGTGCAGCGCAACCTGCAGGTGCCCCTGCAGGGCATCAGTGCGCGGCGCAGCGAACGTGGGGATCCGGCCGTTGCGCTGACCGTGGCGATGCGCACCGGCGATACCAGCAGCAGTGACCGCGCACGCCTGGTGCGGCGCCCGCCGGACATCCTGATCACCACGCCCGAGTCGCTGTACCTGATGCTGACCTCGCAGGCGCGGGAGATCCTGCGCGATGTGCATACAGTGATCCTCGATGAGATCCATGCGGTGGCAGGCGGCAAGCGTGGCTCGCACCTGGCGCTGAGCCTGGAGCGGCTCGACGCGCTGCTGCAGGTGCCTGCGCAGCGCATCGGCCTGTCGGCCACGGTCCGCCCGATCGAGGGCGTTGCGGCCTTCCTCGGCGGTGATCGCCCGGTGCAGGTGGTGCAGCCGCCCTCGCAGCGGCAGCTGGAACTGAAGGTCGTGGTACCGGTGGAGGACATGACCGACCTGGTCGTGCACGGTCCGGCGGAAGGGCGCGGGGCCGGCACGCGCACCGGTTCGATCTGGCCGCATGTGGAAGCCAGCATTCTCGACAACGTGATGCGGCATCGCTCCACGATTGTGTTTGCCAATTCGCGTGGCGTGGCGGAACGGCTCACCGCGCGACTCAACGAGCTGCATGCCGAGCGCACGGGCGTCGAGCCTGCGGACGAAGCGGATACTGCGGGTACAGCGGCCTATGGATCGTTCACCGGCAGCACGGTGAACCGTGTCACCACGCCGGCCTCGGTGGTCGCCCGCTCGCACCATGGTTCGGTGTCCAAGGAACAGCGCGCTGCCATCGAGCACGCGCTGAAGTCCGGCGAACTGCGTTGCGTGGTCGCCACCTCCAGTCTTGAGCTGGGCATCGACATGGGCCTGGTGGACCTGGTGATCCAGGTCGCGGCGCCGCCGTCGGTGTCCAGTGCGCTGCAGCGGGTGGGCCGAGCTGGTCACCAGGTGGGCGGCCTGTCGCGCGGCCTGCTGTATCCGCGTACGCGGCGTGATCTGGTCGATGCTGCGGTGGTGGTGGACAGCATGCTGGATGGACGCATCGAAGCCCTCGATCCGCCGCGCAATCCGCTCGATGTACTGGCCCAGCAGACCGTGGCTGCGGTAGCGATGGAACCACTCGATGCCGAGGTCTGGTTCGCGCGTGTGCGCCGGGCTGCGCCGTACCGCACGCTGCCACGCAGTGCTTTCGACGCGGTGCTGGACATGCTGGCCGGGCGCTATCCGTCCGATGAGTTCGCCGGTTTCCGCCCGCGGCTTGTATGGAACCGGAAGACAGGCACGTTGACCGCACGTCCTGGCGCTCGCCAGCTGGCAGTGACCAGCGCCGGCACCATTCCCGACCGCGGCATGTATGCCGTTGTCCTGCCTGAAGGTGAAGAACAGGCGGGATCGCGCCGTGTCGGCGAGCTGGATGAAGAGATGGTCCACGAGTCGCGGGTGAATGATGTGATCACCCTCGGCGCCACGTCCTGGCGCATCGACCAGATCACCCTCGACCAGGTCGTGGTGACGCCAGCGCCGGGGCGCTCGGCGCGGCTGCCGTTCTGGCGGGGCGAAGGCATCGGCCGCCCGGCTGAGCTGGGGCAGGCCACCGGTGCCTTCCTGGCGGAACTCGAAGCCGACCCCGGTGGCGCTGGCGAGCCGTCGCCGGCATTGCTTGCCCGGCTGCGTGATCGCGGCCTGGATGAAAGCGCGATCGGCAACATGCTGGCGCTCGTGGCTGAACAGCAGCAGGCCACCGGTGTGCTGCCGACCGACCTGCGCCTGGTCGTCGAGCGCTGCCGTGATGAACTCGGCGACTGGCGGGTGATGCTGCATTCGCCCTATGGCCGTCGTGTGCATGATCCCTGGGCGCTGGCAGTGGCTGCGCGCCTGCGCGAGCAGGCCGGCATCGATCCGGCCGTGGTGGCCAGCGATGACGGCATCATCGTCCGCATGCCTGATCGCAGCGGCACACCGCCAGGCGCGGAACTCTTCCTGTTCAATGCGTCCCACCTGCGCCAGGTCATCCACCGCTCGGTCGCCGGTTCCGCGCTGTTCGCCGCTCGCTTCCGTGAGTGCGCCTCGCGCGCGCTGCTGCTGCCGCGGCGCACGCCGGGCAAGCGTTCGCCGCTGTGGCAGCAGCGCCTGCGTGCGGGGCAGTTGCTGGAGATCGCCCGTGGCCACGATGAGTTCCCGATTCTGGTCGAGACCGCGCGCGAGTGCCTGCAGGACGTCTACGACCTGGATGCACTGGATGCGCTGATGCTGCGCGTGCAGGCCGGCCAGGTCCAGGTGGTCGAGGTGGATACGGCCGTGCCATCGCCGTTCGCGGCGAACCTGCTGTTCGGCTATGTCGCCGAGTTCATGTACGAAGCCGATGTACCGCTGGCCGAACGGCGCGCATCGGTGTTGTCGCTGGACAGTGGCCTGCTGGCGGAACTGCTCGGTGAGGTGGATCTGGGCGAACTGCTGGACGATGCCGTGGTGGCCACCGTGGAGCGCGAGCTGCAACGTTTGGATCCTGCCCGCCACGCACGTAGCAACGAAGGTGTGGCCGACCTGCTGCGTGAGCTGGGCCCGCTGCCGGCCGAGGAAGTCGCGCAGCGCATCACTGAGCCCGCGCAGGCGGATGCCTGGCTGCAGGTGCTGCACGCGGCGGGTCGTGCGATCCGCGTTCCCGTCGCAGGGGCCCAGCAGTGGTCGGCGGTGGAAGATGCCGCGCGGTTGCGCGATGCCCTTGGCATCATCCCGCCTGCAGACGTGGCCGAGGTCTTCCTGGCCCCGGTGCCGGATCCGCTGGGCGATCTGCTCGGCCGCCACGCGCGCAGCCATGGGCCTTTCAGCAGTGGCAGCGTGGCCGCCCGTTTCGGTCTCGGTGTGGCGGTGGTGGATGCTGCCCTGCACGCGCTGCAGGAACAGGGCCGGGTCGTACGCGGCCGGTTCGGCCTGGATCGTCGCGCGGCAGACGAGATCACCGCGGTGGCTTCACCGTGTGCAGGCCATGAGTGGGTGGGCACGGAGGTGCTGCAGCGGCTGCGGCTGCGCTCCCTGCAGGCCGCCCGCGAGGCGACCCGCCCGGTACCGGTGCAGGCCTATGTCGGTCTGCTGCTGCAGGGGCAGGGTGTGCTGCCTGGAGCCGCGCGCGCCAGCGACAGCGAAGGCGTGCTGCAGGTGATCGAACAACTGGTGGGGCTGCCACTGCCGGCATCGCTGTGGGAACAGCAGGTGCTGCCCGCGCGCGTGCCCGGCTACACGCCTGCGCTGCTGGATGAACTGCTGTCCACCGGCACGGTGCTCTGGGTCGGCCATGGCCGGCTGGGCGATGACGATGGGCTGGTGTCGCTGCACCTGCGCGAGCGTGCCGCTGAAACCCTGCCGGTCACGCCAGTGCAGGCCGACGGCTCACCGATGCAGCAGGCCATCCTGCAGGTGCTGGCCGACGGTGGTGCGTTCTTTGCCCGGCAACTGGCGATGCAGGTGCAGCCGCGACTGGTCGGTGCGGACACGGCGGGTGAGGATTTCCAGACGGCGCTGTGGCAGCTGGCCTGGTGCGGACAGATCAGCAGTGACCTGTGGGCGCCGCTGCGCGCACTGGGCGGAGCGCGGCCCGCACGGGCGCGGCCGACGCCGGTGTCGCGCCGCCGCCGCGGCTTTGCCTTCGTGCCACTGACGACGGACACCGCAGGACTGGAGCTGGCCAGCAGCACCGGGCCCACGCTGGCAGGACGCTGGTCGCTGCTGCCGCGGGAGCGGGCCAGTGACACGCTGCGCGTGCTGGCGCAGACCGAGGCGCTGCTGGACCGCTACACGGTGGTCACCCGCAGCGCAGCGATGAGCGAAGCCGTGGCCGGTGGATTTCCGGCACTGCGTCCGGTGCTGCGCAGCATGGAGGATGCCGGCCAGCTGTTGCGCGGTCGCTTCGTGGAAGGCATGGGCGGTGCCCAGTTCGCCCAGCGCGACGACATCGACCGCCTGCGTGCCAGCGCCGAGCAGACACGTGGACCTGGCGGCTGGGTTGCCCTATCGGCGCTGGATCCCGCCAATCCGTTCGGCAGCCTGCTTCCGTGGCCCCGGCCGATCGCCGGGCCGCGTCCGGTGCGCCGGGCCGGTGCGATGGTGGTGATCGGCGAAGGCCGCCTGCAGCTGTATCTGCCGCAGGGCGGCCGCCAGCTGAGCAGCTGGATCGACGGCACGGCAGGCGACTCGGCCACGCGCTGGGAACCAGCGGCACAGGCGCTGGCCGTGGGCCTGAGGCGTGGCCGGCGACTGTCCTTCACCCTGGAGCGGATCAACGACGAGCCCATCCATCGCGGGCCCGCCGTCGATGCCCTGCGCGCGGCGGGATTCAGCAATGAACCGCGCGGGCTGGGCTGGAACGGCTGACGTAGAGCAGGGCTCGACCGTTCTTGTAGAGCCGAGCCCACGCTCGGCTGCATTTATAGGGCCGGGTACGGGCTCGGCTCTACAGAAGCCTTCAGCCGTGCTCGAAGCGCAGCGGCTGGCCACCCATCGCCGGGTCGCTGGTGGCGGGGCGTCCGTCTTCGGCGCGGCCCGCCAGGCGCAGCTCGCTGTCACCGGCCACCACGTGCAGGTCATACCAGCCGGCGGTGGGCACAGCGTCCCACGCCAGCGTGGTCAGCGCGCCAGCAGCCAGGGTCAGCGTCTTCTCCGGCATGTGCCCGGCGTAGGCGCCGGCATGCACACGCACCAACTGCGCGGCACTGCCGGCATTGCGCAGCTGCAACCGCAGCTGGCCATCGGTCTGTTCAATCTGGGCCTGCAGCACCGGCGCACCGTCACCGCCACGGAAGTGCCGGTGGAAGCCGTTCGAGCCCAGCAGCCACAGGTCGTAGCGGCCCTGCGCATCCAGTGCCCAGTGGTCCTGCAGCGGTGCACCGGGCAGCACCGTGTAGCGGCGCGGCAGTGCGGTCAGCTGCAGGCGGTCGTAGACATGCAGCACGCTGGCGGCGCCTTCGCAGGCCAACTGCAGGGTCACACCGTCCGCAGCAAGCGCGTCCACCTGCGCCTGCGGGCGATACGGCAATGCACGCGACGGGCGCGTGCCCGCTTCCTGGCGCGCCGGCTGCAGGCCCTCGGGCAGCGCAGGCACGGTGCGACCCGGCAGGGCGGCGGCGCGCGCGGCGGTGGCGCTCACATCGGGCAGCCCACGCACGAACGGGCGGGTATCGCGCTGGGCGAAATCAAACGCGTTGGTCAGGTCGCCGCACACCGCGCGGCGCCACGGCGAGATGTCCGGTGCGGCCACGCCGAAGCGGCGTTCGATCAGGCGCAGCACCGAGGTGTGGTCGTACACCTGTGAATCGACCCAGCCGCCACGGCTCCAGGGCGAGATTACATACAGCGGTACGCGCGGGCCCAGGCCATACGGACGGCCGCGCAGTTCGGCAGCGTCGTACTTCTCGTCGCCCGGTGCCGGGTGCTGGTGGTACTCGCCATCGGTGCTGACCGACGATGCACCCGCCCAGCTGCCATCGGGCCGTGCCGACGGAGGTGCTGGCGGCGGAACGTGATCGAAGAAGCCATCGTTCTCGTCGAACATCAGCAGCAGCGCGGTACGGCTCCATACCTCCGGGTCGGCGGTCAGCGCATCGAGCACGCGCGCCGTGTAGGCCGCACCCTGGGCCGGGCTGGACGGGCCAGGGTGCTCGCTGCCGGCGGCATCGGCGATGATGAAGCTGACCTGCGGCAGGCGGCCATCAATAGCGTCCTGGCGCAGCTGGGCGAGGCCCCGCGTGCTGACCCCGCGCTGGCGAAGTGCAGCGTCGTGGTCCGGTGCGGCGCTGTAGGCCTGGCGGAAGGTCTCGAAGCCGGCCAGCGGGTTGTCGGTGAAGTTGTCGGCCATGTCCTGGTAGATCTGCCAGGACACGCCCGCCTGCTGCAGGCGCTCGACATAGCAGGCCCAGCGGTACGACTCCGGATGGCCACCGTGCTCGGGGAAGTTGTCGTGCGAGTTGGCGATCACCGGGCCGCCCGCGCGGGCGAAGGCATCGTTGTGGCCGGTCCACAGAAACACCCGGTTCGGGTTGGTGCCGGCCTGCATGGCGCAGTGGTAGGCATCGCAGAGGGTGAACGCTTCGGCCAGGGCGAACTGGAAGGGCAGGTCGGCGCGCTGGAAATAGCCCATCGCGTGGTTCTGCTTGGCCATCGGCCAGTGCCCCATGCGGCCCTGGTCCCACGCGCGCTGCGCGTCGGGCCAGGTGTGCGGCGTGCCTTCCACGCGCATGTAGCCGAAGTGCGCAGCCGTATCCAGCGGGAACGGCGCGATCGCGCGCTGACCGCTGGCATCGGGCTGCAGCCACAGGCTGCGTGGGCCGTCCCCGCCGGCCAGCGGCGCAGCGGGGGCGACGAAGCGGTCGCCGAAACCACGTACGCCCGGCAGGGTGCCGAAGTAGTGGTCGAACGAGCGGTTTTCCTGCATGAACACCACGATGTGCTGAAGGTCCTGCAGGCTGCGCGTCTGCGCAGCCGGGGCGATCGCTGCCGCCCGGGCGATGCTGGGCAGCAGCGGTGCCAGGCCGGCGGCGACGCCGGCCTGCAACAACCGGCGTCGGCCGATATCAGTCACGAATGCCTCACAGATCCATGCGGAAGGAGATGCCGACGGTGCGCGGCGCGCCGATGAAGGCCGCGTTGGCACCGTCCACCCCTGCAAGATAGCGCTTGTCGGTCAGGTTGCTCACCACCAGGTTGGCGCCCATGCCCTTCAGGCGCGGCCACAGGCCCTGCAGGTCGAAGCCGATGTTGGCGTTGAAGATGGTGGCCGAGGGCAGCTTGTTGACGTTGGCCGCATCCAGGTAGCGGGTGCCGAGATAGCGGCCGGACAGGCCGAAGTTCCAGTTCTCGCCCTGCCAGTCGGCCGACAGCACCAGGATCTGCCCGGGCTGGCCGATCACCTTGGCGCCATCGACGATGCCCAGCTGGGTGTCACGCGCGGCGTCGCCGCTGCCCAGGTACCTGGAGCGGTTGTAGGTGTAGGCCGCATTGACCCGCCAGCCGTTGTCCCAGCCGTAGCCGAAGGCAGCTTCCAGGCCGTTGCTATCCACGCCGCCGAAGTTCTCGTAGACGCCGTCGGTCTCGCCCAGGTAATCAATGCCGCTGACGAAGCCGGCCGGCAGGTAGACGATGCGGTTGTCGAACTTGATGTTGTACAGGGTGACCGAGGCGGTCAGCGGCCAGCGGCTGATGCGCATGCCCACTTCGATGTTGTCGGCCGTTTCCGGCTCAACGTTGCGGAAGCGCTGCGGGTCGGTTTCGCCGAGCACGCCTGAAGGAATCGCTGCGAAGTTCTGCGAGAAGCCGGCGAACAGTTCCATGCCCTCAACGCCCGGCGCCCAGGTGAAGCCGGTGGACAGCAGCGGATCAGACTTGGAGTCCGAGGTCACGTGCTCGCTGGCACCGATCACGCGGTGGCGCGACTGGTCGACGAAGAACTGCTTGACGCCCACGCGCGCGCTGAACGGACCGAACCGCGCCACATCCTCGACGTAGTACATCTGCTCGTCCACTTTGTACTTGTCTCCGAACTGCACCCAGTACGGCTGGTGGTCGAAGCCGATGTCCTGGCCGACGTTGAGCAGGCGGTGCCAGTCGCGGCGTGCGGAGCGGTCCAGCTTCTCCACCCACAGGCCGCCGCGGATCGTGTTGTCGACGCCGCCGAAGGTCTGCCGCCATTCGCCATCGGCGGTCACGCCCATGCGGTCGTTGTCGTAGTGGGTGTGGCGATAGGACTGCGCGCCCAGCACCGTGCCGGCGTAGCAGTTGGGATCGTACTCGGCGCCGAAGCCCTCGCGCGGCGTGCAGCCGGCAATCGGCTGGGCGCTGCTGCCATCGGGGTTCACGAAGTAGATCTGGCCCAGGTTGCTGCCGCCGTAGACGGTGCTGCCGCCGAGGTATTCGGACTGCGGGCGGCCGGCGCCATCATTGGTGACATCGGCCAGATAGGGCGGCAGCCAGTCGCCGCGGCCCTGCATGCGGTGGCCATAGGCGGCCATCGATGCCTTGAAGCCGTTGCCGCCGTCGAAGGCCGCGCGCAGGTAGCCGAAGGTGTTTTCGCGCAGCGCACGCGAACCGGAGCGGTAGTTCTGGTCCAGGTAGGGAATGCCGGTGAGGGTGCCGACGAGATTGTCGCGGTCCGGGTTGGTGGCGAAGCCCTGCGGCGAAACGCTTGTGTACTCCGGCTCGTCGGCATCGTTGTAGGACAGGTAGCCGGTCAGCGTCCAGCGGTCCAGTTCGGCGATGAACTTGCCGGCGATATGGTCGTTGCTGGTCTTGCCGCTGCCGTCGATCCAGTCATTCACGCGCGCCGAGGAAGCGCTGACCCAGGCGCGGGTGTGGCCGCCGAGCACACCGGTGTCGTAGCGCACGTAGTACTTGCGCGCATCGTTGTCACCGGCGCCGACGACGAAGCGCAGGCGGCTGTCATGCAGCGGGTCGCTGGTGAGGAAGTTGAGGGTGCCGCCGAGCGCTTCGTTCGAACGCGAGGAGATATCGGCCGTGCCTTGGCCGACCTCCACCGTTTCCAGGTCGAGCGTGTCGATGTAGCGGTTGGCCATCGAGCCGCCGCCGTAGCCCGAGCCGCCATTGGGCAGGCCATCGATGGTGGTGCCGATCTGCTGCGTATCGCGGTTGGTCATGAAGCCGCGCATGCTGATCTGCGTGCCCCACACCGACGAACCGGTGGCATCGGCTTCGCTGACCACGACGCCCGGGACTTCGTTGAGCGCGCCGTTGACGCTGCTCAGCACGGTCTGGCGATTCAGTGTTTCGGTGCGCACCGACGTTTTTGCGTAACTGGTGGCCTGGCCGATCACCTGCACCTGGTCCAGGGTTCGTGCGTCGGCGCTGCGCGTTTCGGCGGCCTCGCCCTGCGGTGCTTCGGCCAAGGCGTCCGATGCGGGGGCGATCAGCAGGGCAAGCAGCGAAACACGGGGAAATCGCGCAATCGTTCGCATCGAAACCGGACCTTGAGAGAGGGAAAGCCCGGGAGTTTCAGCAGCGCCAGTGACACGGCGGTGACGCATGGATGCACAGTTCGTATTGTGTGATGGCCGACACTTCGGCCATCTGCTCAGTAGCGCGCATCCCTGGGCTTGGGGTCGCGCGGCCAGTCCTTGCCTTTTCCAGCGAAATCCGGCCGCGGCTGGTGGATGAAGTAGTCGGCGATGTCCACCGCATCCTGGTCGGGCATCACCTGCTGGCCCAGCGGAGGTTCGCGGCCCGCTGCCGGCGGCATGTTGTGCTTGACGAAGCTGGCCGCCTTGTACAGCCGTGCCATGCCGGCGCCGATGTTGAAGCTTCGCTCGCCCCACAGCGGCGGGAAAGCGATATCGCCGCTGCCATCGCGGCGGCCCTCGCCATTGTCGCCGTGGCAGGCGGCGCACTGCGCTGCATACAGGGCCTGGCCGCGCGCGCGGTCGGGCACCAGCGAGGAGTCGATTGGCCCTTCGCTTGGCGCCGCCACCCGCGCGCCGTCGGGTACGGGGCGGCTCAGCCAGGCCATGTATTCCAGCATCGCGCGCATCGGCGGTGCGTCGCGGGCCAGCGGCTTGCCGTTCATCGAACGCTGCAGGCAGCCGTTGATGCGTTCGACCAGGCCGATCTCCTTGCCGGGACGGGTCATGTAGCGCGGGTAGCTGCCACCGCCGGTGTTGAGGTAGTGGTTGCCGAAAGGCCGCTTGCCCTCGGCCATGTGGCAGGAGTTGCAGTTCAGGTCATTGCCCACGTTGTCCGGCAGCAGGCGCGCGGTCTCGTTGAGCAGGCGGCGGCCGTACATCACCGCATCGCCATTGCCGAGGCTGGCGATCTCTTCGGCGCTGGGCATGTGGTACGCGCCGACCCGAGCGCCCTGTGCGTCGAGGATGTCCAACGTGGCGGGAGTGGCATCCAGCGACGGATGGCGGTACGCGTACAGCAGTGCGGCGGCTGCGGCCACCACCAGTACGCCGATGACAATGACAATGGCCGCGTTTCTGCGCTTGCGTGAGCGCCTCATGGTGCCACCTCCTGCGGAACCACATGCACGGGTTTGTCGCGCACCACCCTGCGCATGCGCGCGATGTCGGCTTCGCTCACCGCGCTGGCCTGGTTGCCCCAGCTGCTGCGGATGAAGGTCAGGATCTGCGCGAGCTGGGCGTTGGGCAGATGCTCGAAGCCGGGCATCGAGAAGGCCATCCGGTCGCGCGGTGTGTGCGGCGTGCGGCCACCGGCCAAGGTGACCTGCACCAGCGAACTCGGGTCATCGGCGAAGACGATGGAGTTGCCGGCCAGGGAAGGGTAGATGCGCGGCATGCCACGGCCATCGGCGCGGTGGCAGGCCTGGCAGTGCTCGGCATAGGCCAGCGAGCCATCCACGCGGTAGTCGCCGTCGCGCAGCGCGGTGGTGGTCGTGTCGGGGCTGGCAATCCACTGCGTGCTGCGGCCGGCGCGCGGCGGCAACTGCTTCAGGTAACGGGCCATGGCCAGCAGGTCGGCGTCGGTCAGGTACTGGGTGCTGTGTTCCACCACGTCGGCCATGCCGCCGAACGCGGCGGACCGATCGGTGCGGCCGGTACGCAGGAACTCGACGATCTCGTCCTGGCTCCAGCTGGCCAAGCCGGTGGCTTCGTTGCGCAGGTTCTTCGCATACCAGCCTTCCAGTACCGAACCGGAGAGAAAGCGGCGGCTCTGGTCATCGGCCATGGCGGTTTCCTCGAAGGCCAGGCCGCGCGGGGTATGGCAGGCGCCACAGTGCGCCAGGCCCTCCACCAGTTCGGCACCGCGCTGCTGGCCGGCATCCAGCGAAGGATCGGCAACGAAGCTGCGGGGGCGGGCAAACAGCAGTTGCCACCACGCCAGCGGCCAGCGCACGTTGGCTGGCCAGAGGATCGTGCTGTCGGCGTTGTGCTGGCGCACCGGCTGCACCGCGCCCATGAAGTAGGCGTACAGCGCCTGGACCTCGTCATCGCTGGCGATCACGTAGGAGGCATAGGGCATGGCCGGGTAAAGCGGCAGGCCATCGTGGCGGATGCCGCGGCGGACCGCGCGCTCGAAATCGGCATAGTCGTAGCGGCCGATGCCGGTATCCGGGTCCGGGGTGATGTTGGTGGAATAGATCGTGCCCATCGGCGTCTGCATGCCCAGCCCGCCGGCAAAGGCTTTGCCGCCGGGGGCCGTGTGGCAGGCGGCGCAGTCGGCCACGCGCGACAGGTACTGGCCGCGTGCGATCAACGCGGGATCGTGGATGTCGACCACGGCGTGCTGGCGCGGCGCGAACCAGTACGGCGTGCTGCGGGCAATGCCCCAGGCCGCACCGGTCGCGGCGGCGAGGACAAGGAGGAGCTTGAACGAGGTACGCATGGGCGCACTGTCGGCAAACGCGCAGGCGCGTTCATTGATCCGGATCAAGGCTTTGTCCATATGCGACATCGCGCGAAGCTGAATCGATCCCGGATTGTCATCAACCCGTCATCGAGCTGCGATAGATGCGCCCGGTCGTGCCCGCTAACCTGCGACGCTGTCGTACCTTTTCCCCGATTGCCCATGAAGCGCCCGCTGCTGCTGTTGCTGGCGTGCGCCGGCCTGTGGCTGGCTGCATGCTCATCCTCGATCACCGCCTCGTCCACCTCGCTCAGCGACCAGCTGATCGCGCCCGGTGGCGTTTCCACGTTGCTGGACACGCCGCGCATCGCCGCGGCCATCGCCCAGCTGCCCAACCGCCATGGCTTCCTGCCGGGACGCGATGGCGTGCCGATCTTCTGGCGTGCGTTCGATGCGGGCGACTACGGCGCCCGCTACCACTACCTGCCGCAGCGCCACGAGAACGGCCAGCCGCTGGACACCGGGCTGAGCCTCACCGTGCCGCAGCCTTTCCGTGCGCAGGCGCCGCGCGGCACCGTGGTGCTGCTGCACGGTTGGATGATGAATGGTGATTCGATGCTGCCGTGGTCGCTGCAGCTGGCCGAATCGGGGTACCGCGTGGTCACCCTTGATCTGCGCAACCACGGCCAGTCCGGGCACGGGCCATCCGGCTACGGCACCTATGAATCGGATGACGTGGTCGATGTGATCGGCGAACTGCGCGCGCGTGGCGAAGTGACCGGCCCGCTGTACCTGTTCGGCGTCTCCTACGGCGCGGTCACCGCGGTGTTCACCGCCGACAGGCTGGGCGACCAGGTGGCCGGCGTGGTGGCGATGGAATCGTTCGCCAATGCCGGCGTAGCGATCCGCACCATGATCCCGCACCTGATGGCGCTGCAGCCGGAAGGGCTGAAGGCGCAGGCGGTGGCGTCCTACGCGCGCTGGCGCTACGGCGGCCAGGACATCAACCAGGTGATCGCCGCGGCCAGCCGCCGCATCGACGTCGACCTGGACCAGGTGGACGTGGCCCGCGCGCTGGCCGATACCCGCGCCTGCGTGCTGCTGCTGCACGGGCAGGGCGACCAGCACATTCCGGTCAGCCAGGGCCGTGAACTGGCCCGGGCCAACCCGCGCGCGCACTACATCGAGATGCGCGGCGAAGACCACATCACCCTGCCGCTGCGCCTGGACCTGCTGGCCGGCGTGGTCGATGACTGGATGGCGCAGGACGCACACCACCCGCGTGCGACCTGCCCGGCACCGCAGCTGCCCGCCCAGGCCGAGTGGCTGGTGCGCGCCTGAAAGAGGGGACGGAGGGGATTGGGTCGCTTGTGGCACAAACGACTTAATCCCCTCCGTCCCCTCTTTGGGTTCAGGGAAGGCGGCGGGCGAGGGCGCGGGCCGAGGCGGCGACGCCGAGCAGCAGCGCGGCCACGCACAGGAACGCGATGCCCAGGGTGGTGAAATGGGCCAGCCCGCCGATGGCCGCCGGGCCGGCGAGGATGCCGGCGTAGCCCAGCGTGGTCACTGCGGTGATGGCGATGCTCTCCGGCATCGCGCGCTGCTGGCCGGCCATCGAGAACAGCGCCGGCACGATGTTGGCGCAGCCCAGGCCGACCATCACGTAGCCGACCAGTGCCACCGCGAAGGAGGGCACCAGCGTGGCCAGGGCGAAGCCGGTGGCGGCGGTGATGCCACCGATGACGATGGTGCGCGTGCGGCCAAGGCGCTCGACGATGCCATCGCCGAACAGGCGCATCGCGGTCATCGCAAGGGTGAACACCGCAAAGCCAGCACCGGCCTGATCACGCGGCACCTGCCGCACGTCGGCCAGGAACACCGCGCTCCAGTCGAGCATCGACCCTTCGGCCAGGAACACAATGAAGGCCAGCACGCTGATGAACAGCACCACGCCATGCGGAATGGCCAGCATCGGGCCGTCATGGGCGATGCGCTGCGCGCGCCAGTGCGGTGCCGACAGCAGCGCGACCACGAGCAACGCGCCGACCGACAGCAGTGCCGCCATCCACAGCGGCGTGCCCAGCAACAGCAGACCGGTCATGCAGCCGGCACCGACGAAGCCGCCGATGCTGTAGAACGCGTGGAAGCCGGACATCATCGCGCGGCCGGCATCGCGTTCGACTGCGACGGCCTGCATGTTCATCGTGCAGTCCATCGCGCCCACGCCTGCACCGAACAGGAACAGCGCCGCGCCCAGTGCCAGCGGTGAGGGCGCGAGCGACAGCAACGGCAGCGCCAGCAGGATCAGCGTGGTGGTGATGACCATCAGGCGACGGCAACCCAGGCGTCCGCTCAATGCGCCGGCCAGCGGCATTGCCAGCAGCGAGCCGAGGCCCAGGCACAGCAGCACGGCGCCCAGGCTGGCATCGGACAGCCCGGCCTTGGCCTTGGCATAGGGCACCATTGGCGCCCAGGCAGCGGTGGCAAAGCCGGGAATGAGGAAGGCGGCACGGGTGGCGTGCTGCTGGGCACGCGGGGATGAAGGCGTCATGCGCAGGGAAGGCTCCGGAGAATCCCTGTCATGAAAACGTTTGCAGTTGGCTTGGGCAAGTGCCAATCGTGTCATCCCGTGGCGAATACGAATGCAGCGTCGTCCACCACACATGCAGAGGCCCGCGATACCGGTGGGCATCGCGGGCCTCGCTGCATGCTACGGCGCAGCGCTTACAGCGGCAGGTCGAACACCAGCACTTCCGCATCGTTGCCGTTCTCCAGAGTCAGCTGTGCTTCGTCGCTGACCTGCAGTGCATCGCCGGCATCGAGGGTGATGCCATTGACCTGCAGCTGGCCACGGGCGACCTGCACGTAGGCGCCACGGCCGTTGCCCAGTGCGTGGTGCAGCTTCTGGCTGCCATCAAGGATGGTGGCGTAGATGCGGGCATCCTGCTGGATGCGCAGCGAACCGTCGGCACCGTCCGGCGAGGCGATCAGGCGCAGTTGGCCGTGCTTGGTCTCCGGCGCGAAGTGGGTCTCGCGGTAGGAGGGTTCGATGTTCTCGCTGTCCGGGAAGACCCAGATCTGCAGGAAGTGCACTGGATCGGTGGCCGAGTGGTTGAACTCGCTGTGGCTGACGCCGCTGCCGGCGCTCATCACCTGCACGTCGCCGTAGCGCAGCACCGAACCGGTGCCCATCGAGTCCTTGTGCTCCAGCGCACCGCCCAGCACGTAGGAAATGATTTCCATGTTGCTGTGGCTGTGGGTGCCGAAGCCCTGGCCGCCGATGACCTGGTCTTGGTTGATGACGCGCAGCGGGCCGAAGCTGACGTAGCGCGGATCGTAGTAGCCGGCGAAGGAGAAGGTGTGGCGGGAAGACAGCCACCCATGCTCGGCCAGGCCACGGGTAGCGCTCTTGCGGATCTGCAGCATGATGATTTCTCCTTGTTCGATGGATTCGATGGGGGGGGCGGGCCGGTGGCCGCTGTGTTTCCCCCGTTGGAGAGAAGTATCCGCTTGCACCTTGGGTTTGAAAAACGGATAGTTTTGACAGCCATCATCGAAAATTTCGAATGCTCAAGCTCAGCCTCGATGCCTTGCAGATTCTGGATGCCATCGACCGCCGCGGCTCGTTTGCCGCCGCCGGCAAGGCCCTGCACAAGGTGCCCTCGACCATCTCCTACACCGTGGCCAAGCTGGAAGAGGACCTGGGCGTGCAGCTGTTCGACCGGGTCGGCCCCCGCGCCGAGTTGACCGAGGCCGGTCGCGCCCTGCTGGACGAGGGCCGCCACCTGCTGCGCGCCGCCCGCGAGCTGGAGCTGCGGGTGCGCCGGGTGGCCTCCGGCTGGGAGGCCGAGCTGAGCCTGGCGGTGGATTCGATGTTCCCGACCTGGCTGCTGGGCCCGGACATTGCCGCATTCCGTGGCATTGAAGCGCCGACGCGCCTGCGCCTGTTCGGCGAAGCGCTGTCGGGTACGTGGGAGGCGCTGCTGGACCGTCGCGCCGACCTGCTGGTAGCTGCAGCGGGCGAGGGGCCCAGTGGTGGCGGTTATGTGGTGGAGCCGCTGGGCAGCGTCGATTTCGTGTTCGCGGTGGCATCGGATCATCCGCTGGCGCAGGTGTCGGGCGCACTGGGCCGCGAGCAGCTGGCCGAGCACTGCGCCATCGCGGTGTCCGATTCCGCGCGCCGCCTGCTGCCACGCACGGTGGGCCTGCTGATGGGCCAGGAAATGCTGACGGTGCCGGACATGGCCAGCAAGCTGAAGCTGCAGTGCGAGGGTGTTGGATTCGGTTTCCTGCCCGAGCCGTGCGCGCGCGCTGCGGTGGCGCGTGGCCAGCTGGTGATCCGCGAGGTGGAAGAGCCGAAGCCGGAGGAGACGTTCTGGCTCGCGTGGCGCACGGGTGAGGATGGTGCGGCATTGCGCTGGTGGCGCGAACGGTTGCGCAGGCCGGAGCTGCTGGCGCAGTGGTGGCAGGCAATGGGGTAGATCCACGCCATGCGTGGATGAGGGCGTTGTTCTGCAGGGCTTGCAGCCCTGCATCTGCTCAATGCAACGGCAACGTCAAAAGCTGGGTATCCGTGGGTTGGCGGAGGGGGGGCGGTTGAGGGGGGGGGGGG
>DEZI01000030.1:68877-111156 GCA_002364755.1 Stenotrophomonas maltophilia | reverse complement strand
ACAGTTTCCCGCGATCTGTCGGAACAGCACGGGGTCGGATCCCGTTGCTACGCAACGGGCTCCGACCCCAATGTGGAATTCGAGATCTGACAGATATGCCGACCAACGGTCGACACCTACCAACAGCCGCGCGCCGCAGTAGATCCACGCCATGCGTGGATGATTCATTCGATATCTGACAGATGTGCCGACCAACGGTCGGCAGCCACCACCAGCAGGTTCCAACAGCCGCGTGAAACCGCCATCCCACGGAATGCCGCTTCGGCTTTTGACGTTGAAGTTGCTTCTGCAGGTGCAGGCCTGCAAGCCCTGCCGAAAACACAAAAAAAACAGCAGGCCGGAGCCTGCTGTTTCGGTGTAATGGTGCGCCCGGAGAGATTCGAACTCCCGACCGCCTGGTTCGTAGCCAGGTACTCTATCCAACTGAGCTACGGGCGCCAATTACATAAACCTGTTGTATTGATCGTGTGTGGTGCGCCCGGAGAGATTCGAACTCCCGACCGCCTGGTTCGTAGCCAGGTACTCTATCCAACTGAGCTACGGGCGCGCGGTACACAATCAATTTTGTTACTACATTTTACTGCATCTTCCAGCGGCGGATTCTGGAAGCCTGTCGAGTGGTGCGCCCGGAGAGATTCGAACTCCCGACCGCCTGGTTCGTAGCCAGGTACTCTATCCAACTGAGCTACGGGCGCCCTGCGACAGGAGCGGAATTATGCGGATGTCGGCGGCTGTCGTCAACGCTTTTGTGAAAATTTTCATTCAACTGAATGAAAAAGCTTTCAGCCACGGCATCCGGCGCCTTCATCCAGGCGAAGTGATCGGCGCGCGTGCCCAGTTCCTGCGCGGTCAGCACGCGGACGCGTGAGGCCACATTCGGCAGCTTGGCCAGCAGCGCCTGCATCGATCCGAGTGGCGCGAACCAGTCATCGGCCATCAGCACCGCCTGCGCGCTGCCATGGATGCGTGCCAGCTGCGCATCGAGGTTCTCGTCCATGCCCACGGCGGCGTAGTGGTTGTTCAGACCCACCCGCGCCCAGTCGGCGATCAGCCCGCGTGCTTCGGTGCCGCCAAAGCCGAGGCGACGACCGTGCAGCACACCCTGGCGCCGCGCGATCCACGGCAGGAACCGGTAGAACAGCGGCAGCAGCCAACCGCGCGGGGGCGGGAAGACGCGCCAGAACGGCGTGCCGCTGGCCGCCAGCCACAGGCGCTGGAAACGATCCGGATTGCGGCCGGCATGCAGGCAGGCGAGCTGCCCGCCCAGACTGTGCCCGCCGATGATCCAGGGCAGGGCGCTGGCTGCGTCGTCTTCGTGGCCCAGCACAGCCTGGCTGGCCGGCAGATCCTGTTCGAGGATTTCGCGGTAGCCCCAGTCAGCCGTGCGTGAGGGGCGCAGTGAACTGCTGCCGTTGCCACGCCACTCATGCAGGTAGACGGCGATGCCACGCGCTGCCAGCGCCTGCGCAAGCGGCAGGTAGTGGCGCGCGGCCACGCCCAGTGCCGGCAGCCACAGCAGGCGTGCCAGCGGCTGTGCAGGCACGCAGGCGATGATCTCGTAGCGGTGGCCATCGCCGCTGTCCACGGCGATCGTGCGCGGCGCCGCGCTCATGCGTGCGGTGCCGCGCCGAAATGATCCAGCACCAGCACTTCGCTGCGGCCGGGCGCGTAGCCCTGCTGCAGGCCGCGTGCCACGTAATCGATGCCGGCTTCGCAGGCATTGGCCAGGCTGAGCCCGTTGCACAGCTGGGCGGCAATCGCCGAGGCCAGCGTGCAGCCGGTGCCGTGCGCGTCCAGCGGCAGCCGTGCGTGGATGAACTCCTCGCTGCTGACACCGTCGAAATAGCGGTCGATCACCCGGTTTCCTTCGTGCAGGTGGCCCCCCTTCAGCAGGACGGCGCCGGCACCCATGTCCAGCAGGGTGGCGGCAGCCTGCTCGGCCTGGTCGGCGTTGCCGATGCTGCGGCCGACCAGCAGCTCGGCCTCGGGGGTGTTGGGGGTGATCAGCGTGGCCAGCGGAATCAGCCGTTCTCGCATCGCCTGCAGCGCGCTGTCTTCCAGCAGGCGCGCGCCACTGGTGGCGACCATCACCGGATCGAGGACCACGTGCGCGGGGCGGCGCAGTTCGAGCACGTCAGCAACGGTGTGGATGACCTCTGCATTCGCCAGCATGCCGAGCTTCACCGCGTGGATGTCGAAATCATCGAAGCAGGCGTCCAGCTGCGCGCGCAGGAAGGCGACCGGCGGCACGTGCACGGCGGTGACGCCGCGGGTGTTCTGTGCGGTCAGTGCGGCGATGGCGGACAGGCCGTGCACGCGGTGTGCGGCGAAGGCCTTCAGGTCGGCCTGGATGCCGGCGCCACCGCCGGAATCGGAGCCGGCGATGGTGAGGGCGGAAGCGGGAGTGGTCGGGCTCATGCCTCGATTGTGCCGTGGTCCCGCAGGGGAAGGTAGATCCACGCCATGCGTGGATGCCCTGGTTCAATGCCGCCAGCGCGCCCATTGCTGGTACATCACATACACGATGCCGGCCAGGCCGGTGAGCAGGGCAGGGGCGAGCAGGGCGTCGTAGCGGAAGTGCATGAACAACCACGCGCCGATGATGCCGCCGCCGAGAAAGCCGCTGATGATCAGCCCGCTCAGGGTCAGCCGACGCACCTGCAGGGGCAGGCCGCGCAGCAGGTGGCCCAGGCCGATGCCAAGATCGGTGAACATGCCGCTCAGGTGGGTGGTACGCACCACCGCGCCGCTGAAGGTGGTAGCCATCGCGTTCTGCAGGCCGCAGGCCATGGCCGCGGCCAGCGCACCCCAGATCTGCTGCTGTTCGAACAATGGAATGGCCACCAGCAGCAGCGCCGATTCGATCGCCAGGGCCACGCCGTAGCGCCGGCCCAGCTGCAGGGTGTCGGCCTGGATCAGCAGGCCACTGAGCATCGCGCCCAGCGAGAAGGCGATCAGCAGGCCCCACAGATGGCCGACTGCGCGCCAGTCGCCCTGGGCAATCGCCATGCCCAGCTGGCTGGTACTGCCGGTCATGTGGCTCACCGCCTGGTGCTCGAAGCCCAGGAAGCCGACCACGTTGACCATGCCGGCCACGCTGGACAACGCGACCGCGCCGATCCAGACCCAGGTGGGCAGGCGGATTCCCATGCCGCCGCCTCAGGGCGACGGCACTTTGCCGCCGTTGAACTGCAGGTCGCTGAAGCTGCCGGTGGCGGGATCGTACACCGCGCCCCAGAACTGCCGGCCGCCATCGCAGACGCGGATCGCTTCGCGCGCGGGATTGGTGCTGGCATCTTCCGGCAGGTGGAAGGCGTTGATGTAGATCAGCTGCCGGCCGCCACTTTCGATGCCCACGTACTGGCGATCGAAGTCCAGTACGTGCGGCACCTGTGCTTCCAGTGAGGACAGCTTCGCTTCCATCTGGTCCACCTGCTGCCGGCTCGGCGCCCAGTAGCCGCTCACCCGCCCCGCCTCGCGGCCGGGGCTGGTGCGCGAGCAGGTGTCCAGCACCTGCGCGGCGATGACGGGGCGGGTGACCACCCACGATTGGCCGGTGCGCTCGGCGGTCGGCACGCTGGCCGGGCCACGCGTGGTGGTGCACGCACCCAGGGCGGCTGCGAGGGTGATCGCAGCCGAGGGCAGCAGCAGGCGGGTGCAACGGTTCACAACACCTCCGAAGCGTAATCGGCCAGGCGCGAACGTTCGCCCCGGCGCAGGGTGATGTGCGCACTATGCGGCCAGTTCTTGAAGCGATCCACCGCGTAGGTCAGGCCCGAGGTGGTCTCGGTCAGGTACGGGGTGTCGATCTGCTCGACGTTGCCCAGGCAGACGATCTTGGTGCCGGGGCCGGCACGGGTGATCAGCGTCTTCATCTGCTTCGGGGTGAGGTTCTGCGCTTCATCGAGGATCAGGTAGCGCGACAGGAAGGTGCGACCGCGCATGAAGTTCATCGAGCGGATCTTGATGCGGCTGGCCAGCAGGTCGTTGGTGGCCTGGCGGCCCCAGGTGCCGCCTTCCTGGTTGTGGGTCAGCACTTCCAGGTTGTCGGTCAGCGCGCCCATCCACGGCGTCATCTTTTCTTCTTCGGTACCCGGCAGGAAGCCGATGTCCTCGCCCACGCTGACCGTGGCGCGGGTCATGATGATCTCGCGGTAACGCTGCTGGTCCATCGTCTGCGCCAGGCCGGCGGCCAGCGCCAGCAGGGTCTTGCCGGTGCCGGCGGTGCCGAGCAGGGTGACGAAGTCGATCTCCGGGTCCATCAGTGCGTTGAGCGCGAAGTTCTGCTCGCGGTTGCGCGCGCTGATGCCCCACACGGCATGGCTGCCGTGGCGGAAATCATCGACCAGCGACAGCACCACCTTGCCATCGCCGACCACGCGGCTGACGCGCAGCTCGACCTCGTCTTCGCCGGGCAGGTAGACGTACTGGTTGGGGTACCACTCCTCGCCGTCCTGCGCGAGGATTTCGTAATGCGTGCGGCCCTTGTCGCTCCAGCTGCGCAGGTCCTCGCCGTGGCGCTTCCAGAAGTCTTCCGGCAGCTCGGTGGCACCGGTGTAGAGCAGGCTGAAATCATCCAGCGCGCGGTCGTTCTCGTAGTCCTCGGACACGATGCCGGCGATGGCCGCCTTGATCCGCAGGTTGATGTCCTTGGAAACGAACACCACCGGCAGGTCGGGCGTTTCTTCCTTCAGCGCCAGGATCGCGCCAAGGATGGCGTTGTCCGGGATGACCTTGCCGAAACTCTTGCCCGCGTCGAAATGGCTGGTCTGGAAGCGCAGCTTGCCGGCGCTCTGCTTGCCGCGCAGCTGCAGGCCGTTGGGGCGCTCCAGCGCAATGCCGTCGGCCAGGTTGTCCAGGCCCGATTCCTGCACCAGCTCATTGAGGAAGCGGCTCACCTGGCGGGCGTTGCGGCTCGCTTCGGAGGTGCCCTTCTTGCCGTTGTCCAGCTCCTCGATCACCTGCATCGGCAGGTAGACGTCATGTTCCTCGAACTTGAACAGCGCGGTGGGATCGTGCATCAGCACGTTGGTATCCAGCACGTAGATGCGCTTGCCTCGGGTCATCGTCATTTCCTGGTTACGGACAGGGAAAAACCACCACGGCCTGCTGCAGGGCAGGGTGGTGGAGGACACAGTGGGCGTTGGAACTCACTTGGATTGGGCGGCCTTCAGTTCGGCAAGCACCGCGTCGGCATGGCCGGCGACCTTGACCTTGCGCCAGGACTGCACGAGTTGGCCGTCGGGAGAAATCAGGAAGGTGCTGCGTTCGATGCCACGTACCTGCTTGCCGTACATGTTCTTCATCCTGATCACGTCGAAGGCGGTGCACAGTGCCTCGTCGGCATCACTGACCAGCGGGAAGCTGAATCCCTGCTTGGCGCAGAAGTTGTCGTGGGATCTGACCGAGTCGCGGGAGACGCCGAGCACGACCGCACCGGCCTTCTTGAATTCCGGCAGCAGCGCGTTGAATTCGATGCCTTCGGTGGTGCAGCCGGGCGTGCTGTCCTTGGGGTAGAAGTACAGCACCAGCCACTGGCCGGCGTAATCGCCGAGGGTGGACTGATCGCCGCCGGACAGGGCCAGCGGCAGGGAAAGGGTGGTGCTGTCCAGGGTATCGCCGTTGTTCATGAGGTCCTTCTGTCGAGCCTGGGGTGTTTCTACGACAATTGCATGAAACGCCACGCGCCCGTGAGAGGCGCGCGAAAATCCGCACGTCCGATCAGAATTTCATCGGGTCCATTATCGCGTCCAGGTTCAGGTGGTCGCAGAACTCGAGGAAATCGTCGCGCAGCGCGGCGATGTGCATGTTGGCCGGCACGCCGATGGTGACCTGCGCGCTGAACATTTCAGCACCGGTCTGCATGGCGCGGTAACGCGTGCTCTGCAGGGTCTCGATGGTGATGCCCTGTCGGTCGAAGAAGTCGGCCAGCTGGAACAGAATGCCCGGCTTGTCGGCGGCGATTACTTCGACGATGTACGGCAGCAGGTTGGACTGCGCCTGCTTGGCCTCGGTGCGGTACCAGACCAGCTTCAGGCCTTCCTCGCGCTCGAGCCGGGTCAGCATCGCTTCCAGCTTGGCGACCGAATCCCAGGAGCCGGTGGCCAGGGCGGTGACCGAGACATCGCGGCCGACCGTGGCCAGGCGCGCGTCCACCAGATTGCAGCCGCTGTCGGCGATGCGGCGGGTGACGGACAGCAGGGGGGACTCCGGATGCGTCGTGTAGGCGTTGATCAGGAGGTGGTTTTCGCTCGGCGCGGGGCGCGGGGTGGTGTCGGTCAAGGCGATTCCGGGTAATGCAAGGCGTGAGTCTGAATGCCCGCCGGGGGCGGGAATCCACCGGTGTCCAGCATACTTGCCCGTGCTTTCGCGCCGCAAGTAACATTCAGGTGCTCCCGGCCTGTCGTGGCGGGCGTCTCCCTCCCCAGCCAAGAGCAGTACGTCCTTGTCCCTTTCCGGCCTCATCACCGCGCTGGCGACCCCGTTCCGGGCCGACGGCTCCCTCGACCCCGACGGTTGGCAGCGCCTGCTGCACCTGCAGCTGGAGGGCGGCGTCCAAGGCGTCGTCGTCGCCGGCTCGACCGGCGAAGCCGCCACCCTGTCCGATGCCGAATACGACCAGCTGCTGGCCAGTGCGGTCGAAACCATCGCCGGCCGTGTCCCGGTCCTGGCCGGCACCGGCCTGTCGGGCACCGCCAAAACCATCGAACAGACCCGCCGCGCCGCCGCCCTCGGCGCCACCCACGCCCTGGTGGTGACCCCGCCGTACGTGCGGCCCACCCAGGCCGGCCTGATCGCGCATTACCGCGCCGTGGCCGACCAGGGGGGGCTGCCGGTGGTGCTGTACAACGTGCCCGGCCGCACCGGCTGCGACATGCTGCCGGAGACCGTGGCCGAGCTCGCCAGCCACCCGAACATCGTCGCCATCAAGGAAGCGGTGGGCGACATGGGCCGCGTGCAGGCCCTGCTGGCCCTGGCCGGTCCGGAGTTCGCCGTGCTCAGTGGCGATGACGGCACCGCCGCCCGCTCGATCCAGGCCGGCATGGCCG
Organism: Stenotrophomonas maltophilia; assembly: GCA_002364755.1. Classification (GTDB taxonomy): domain Bacteria; phylum Pseudomonadota; class Gammaproteobacteria; order Xanthomonadales; family Xanthomonadaceae; genus Stenotrophomonas; species Stenotrophomonas maltophilia_AX. The sequence goes on along the minus strand of DEZI01000030.1, from coordinate 104,107 downwards.
GCCTGATCTCGGTCGGTTCCAACGCGCTGCCCGGTGCCTACCGCCGCATGTGCGCGCTGGCCGCCGCCCACGAACATGACGCTACCGAAGCCTGGGATGCGCGCCTGCAGCCATTCCATGATTTCTGCGGCGTCGAGCCGAACCCGATCCCGGTCAAGGCGCTGCTGCGCCGCATCGGCATCGGCCATGACCTGCGCCTGCCGCTGCTGCCGCTTTCGGCCGCACACCACCCCGCGGCCGACCATCTCGCCGGCGACATCGCCGCCCTTGAAGCCCTTTCCAGCCACTGACCCTTTGTCGTGGCCTGATCCAGGAGATCCACATGCGTCAATCCGTTTCCACTGTCCGCGTGCTGTCCTACGCCCTGCTTGCCGTCGCCGTCGCTGCCGGTACCACCGGCTGCTTCAAGCGCGGCGCCAAGGGTGATTACGCCCTGGCTCCCGAAATGCGTCCGCTGGAAGTGCCGCCGGATCTGAACGTCCCGGCAGGCGCCGGTGGCAACCAGGTGCCGGCGCTGAGCTCGGCCACCAAGCCGGCGGCTCCGGCGGCCGCTGCCGCCCCGGCTGCTGGCAACAGCGGTTTCACCATCCCGGGCAGCAAGGAAGAGGCCTTCGGCAAGGTTGGCACCGCGCTGGAAGGCGTCGAGGGCGTGACCATCGCCAGCCGCGCGCAGCTGCTGGGTTCCTACGATGTGGCCTATGAAGGCAGCAACTTCCTGGTCCGCGTGGTTGCCGTCGATGCCGGTGCCTACATCTCCGCGGTCGACCCGCGCGGCATGCCGGCCACCGCCGAAGCCCCGGTGAAGCTGATCGGCGCGCTGAAGGCGAAGCTGGCGCAGTAAGCGCCGGTGAAGGTTCCGCCGGGCATGGCCCGGCGCTACCCTTTGCCTTGCCACCACCCACAGAAAAGGGCGCCGCAAGGCGCCCTTTTTCGTTGCCGCAACAGGCGCTTCTCAGCGCTCCAGCAGCGGCAGCTTGTCCGGCTTGCCGTCCCACTCGCCGGCATCGGCGGGCGGATCCTTGCGCACGGTCAGCACCGGCCACGCCTTGGCGAGCTCGGCATTGAGGCCCACGAACACTTCCTGGCCGGCCGGGACATCGTCCTCCGGGAAGATCGCGTTGACCGGGCACTCCGGCTCACAGAGGGTGCAGTCGATGCACTCGTCCGGATCGATCACCAGGAAGTTCGGGCCTTCGTGGAAGCAGTCCACGGGGCACACTTCCACGCAATCGGTGTGTTTGCACTTGATGCAGTTTTCGGTGACGACAAAGGGCATGGGCGGGGCTGGAATCGCTTACTGAACGCGCCAATTCTAGAACAGGTTGGGCCCCGATGTCGGCCCGGGGGCTGGGAGGGGCCGCCAAGGCTCGGAGGGGCGGCCCATTGGCGTGGTCGCGGGGCTGTGCGACGCTGCGCCGTCAGCCCGGCCTTGCGCGGCCGCTTTCCCATTCCAGCAGGATCTTCCATGAGCCCAGCCCAGACCGGCGTCGCCGCCCACGGTGGTGAAAACACCGCCTTCATCGTCCTGATCAGTTGCGTGGCCACCCTCGGTGGCTTCCTGTTCGGCTTCGACAGTGGCGTGATCAACGGCACGGTCGACGGCCTGCGCCAGGCGTTCAATTCCAGCGAGGCGGCCCTGGGCTTCGAGGTGGCATCGATGCTGCTGGGCTGCGCGATCGGTGCATTCGTGGCCGGGCGCCTGGGTGACCTGCTGGGCCGGCGCAGCGTGCTGATCATCTCGGCGGTGCTGTTCCTGCTGTCGGCGCTGGGTGCCGGCGCGGCACATGCCTCCTGGATGTTCGTGGCCGCGCGCATGGTTGGCGGCTTCGCGGTGGGGGCGGCCAGCGTGATGTCGCCGGCCTACATCGCCGAAGTGGCCTCGGCGCGCTATCGCGGCAAGCTGGCCACGGTGCAGCAGATGGCGATCATCAGCGGCCTGTTCGCGGCGTTCCTCAGCAACTTCCTGCTGGCCCGTGCCGCCGGTGCCTCCACCGAGGTGCTGTGGCTGGGGCAGGAGGCATGGCGCTGGATGTTCTGGATGCAGGCGATTCCGTCGCTGCTGTTCCTGCTGCTGCTGCTGGCGATCCCGGAAAGTCCGCGCTTCCTGGTCGCCAAGGGGCGCCAGGCGCAGGCCGAGGCGGTGCTGGTGAAGCTGTACGGCGCGGCCGAGGCCCGCACCAAGCGCAGCGAGATCGAGGGCAGCCTGGCCCAGGACCAGCACCGGCCGAGCTTTGCCGATCTGAAGGACAAGACCACGGGGCGCCTGCGCAGTATCGTCTGGGTGGGTATCGGCCTGGCGGTGCTGCAGCAGCTGGTGGGCATCAACGTGGTGTTCTACTACGGCGCGGTGCTGTGGCAGGCGGTGGGCTTCTCGGAAAACGATGCGCTGCTGATCAATGTGCTGTCCGGCGCGCTGAGCATCGGCGCCTGCCTGGTGACGGTACTGCTGATCGACCGCATCGGCCGCAAGCCGCTGCTGTGGGTCGGTTCGGTGGGCATGGCCGTTGCGCTGGCGCTGATGGTGGTGGCCTTTGCCAGCGGCAGCCTGGTCGATGGCAGGCTGCAGTTGTCCGACGGCATGGGCCGCTTGGCGCTGGTGGCGGCCAACGTCTACGTGGTCTTCTTCAACATGTCGTGGGGCCCGGTGATGTGGGTGATGCTGGGCGAGATGTTCCCGAACCAGATCCGCGGCTCGGCGCTGGCGGTGGCCGGTGCGGCGCAGTGGACGTCGAACTTCGCCATCACCGTCACCTTCCCGATGCTGCTGGCCGGCATCGGCCTGGCCGGCGCGTACGGGATCTATACCGTCGCCGCCTTCCTCTCCATCTTCTTCGTGGTCCGCTACGTGCGCGAAACCAAGGGCAAGGAACTGGAGCAGATGGAAGGCTGACGGCCTGCCCCCTCCTGACAGTTTCATGGTGCGTGCGGAAGCCGCGGGCTGCTTGCCGATGGCTGCCGCAGTGCGCGATCAACTGTCCGGAGACGGTGGGGTCACCCAGGCCAGGACCGCAGGCGGCATGGATGGCGCCTACGAGCCCCCATGGATGGGTCAACCGCGTGTCCCGGCCTGGGTGACCCCACCGGCTCATGCCGATGACAGGGAGGCGCCACAGCGACCAAGCACCCGCAGTAGTGAACCCCGGAAAACGGAAAAGCCCGCACGATGGCGGGCTTTTTCGGTTCCTGCTGCGGCGACTGGTGCTCCCTAGGGGACTCGAACCCCTGTTTTAGCCTTGAGAGGGCCACGTCCTAACCACTAGACGAAGGGAGCATAAAATTGTCGCTGCCGAGGCAGGAGCGCTAGTATATGCACCTCGATGCCATTGGGCAATCCCGAAACTTCAACCGGAAGCGCCAACATCAATTCCTCTGCTCCATCACCGTTCAGCCTGCGCGTCATCCCGCGCGACCAGCACACGATCTCCCGCAAGGACATCAGCCCGAACGCTCTGCGCGTGCTGTACCGCCTGCGCGATTCCGGCTTCGGCGCCTACCTTGTCGGCGGCGCCGTGCGCGATCTGCTGGTCAACGGCCGCCCCAAGGATTTCGACGTGGCCACCGACGCCACGCCCGAACAGGTCAAGCAGCTGTTCCGCAACTGCCGCCTGATCGGCCGCCGGTTCCGCCTGGCCCACGTGGTCTTCGGCCGCGAGATCATCGAAGTCGCCACCTTCCGCGCCAACAGCGATGACGGCAGCGGCGACCGCGAAATGGAAAACGGCATGCTCGTGCGCGACAACGTGTACGGCACCATCGAAGACGACGCCGTCCGCCGCGACTTCACCTGCAACGCCCTGTACTACGCCATCGAGGATTTCTCGGTGCGCGATTACACCGGCGGCTTCGAGGACGTGCAGGCGCGCCTGATGAAGCTCATCGGCGATCCGGTGCAGCGCTACCAGGAAGACCCGGTGCGCATGCTGCGTGCGGTGCGCCTTGCCGCCAAGCTCGGCTTCCAGATCGAAGAAGGCACCGCCGCACCGATCCCGCACCTGGCCAACCTGCTCAACGAGGCCGCCCCGGCGCGCCTGTTCGAGGAAGTGCTGAAGCTGTTCCTGTCCGGGCACGGCGTCGCCAGCTTCGAAGGCCTGGAACGTTACGGCCTGTTCGACGTGCTGTTCCCCGAAAGCGCCAAGGCCCTCAAGTCCAACCGCACCGGTGCGCTGCGCCGCATGCTGGTGGAAGGCCTGGCCAATACCGATGTACGCGTGGCCAACGACGAGCCGGTCTCGCCGGCATTCCTGTTTGCGCTGCTGCTGTGGCCGGCGTACTGCCGCGCCCAGGCCAGCCTGCTCAAGCAGGGCGTGGCGCCGGAGGAGGCGCAGCGTCGCGCCGCCGACCGGGTGACCGTGCAGCAGCTGAGCACCATCGCCCTGCCGCGCCGCTTCTCGCTGCCGATGCAGGAAATCTGGCTGCTGCAGTCGCGCTTCAGCTCGCGCCAGCGCAAGCGCGTGTTCCGCACGCTCACCCATCCACGCTTCCGTGCTGCGTTCGACTTCCTGGCCCTGCGCCAGGTCGCCTCGGCCGAGCACGAAGCCGACGTGGCGTTCTGGCGCGAAGCGCAGGCGCAGTCCGGGCATGAGCTGGAATCCTCGCTGGATGCCATGCACACCGACGGTGGCGACGAAGAGGGTGGGGCACCGCGCAAGCGTCGCCGCCGTCGTCGTCGCACCGGTGCTGCCGCCGGCGGCGGCGCCGAGTAAGCCATGACCCTTGCCTGGATCGGCCTGGGGGCCAACCTGGGTGACGCGGTCACTACCGTCCGCGCGGCCATCGCCGCGCTGGATGGCCTGCCCGGCACGCAGCTGCGGCAGGCCTCGCGCCTGTACGCCACGCCGGCCTGGGGCAACGAAGACCAGCCGCCGTTCGTCAACGCGGTCGCGGGGGTCGAGACCACCCTGGCCGCTGGCGATCTGCTGCATGCGATGCTCGCGCTGGAACAGCAGTTCGGCCGCGTGCGCGACCCCGCCGTGCACTGGGGCCCGCGCGCGCTCGACCTGGACCTGCTGCTGTACGGCGAGCAGGTGCTGGATGAGCCCGGCCTGCAGGTACCGCATCCCTACCTGCACGAACGCGCCTTCGTGCTGGTGCCGTTGGCCGAGATCGCAGCAGATCTGGCCATTCCCGGGCATGGACGCGTGCAGGATGCAGTGGTGCGGGTCGATGCCTGCGGGATCGCGCCGATAGAGTGATAATGACCGGGTTATCTCCCCCGGTTATCCGCACATGAGCACCCACGCAGACAGCAAGCCCTGGACCGTTCCCGCACTGGCCGAAGCCAAGCGCAATGGCCAGAAGCTGGTCATGTTGACCGCTTACGACGCCAGCTTTGCCCGTACGTTCGACGCCAACGGCGTGGACCTGATCCTGATCGGCGATTCGCTGGGCATGGTCGTGCAGGGCCATGATTCGACCCTGCCGGTGACCGTCGCCGAGATGGTCTATCACACCCGTGCGGTGTCCCGCGCGCTGCAGCGTGCGCTGCTGGTGGCCGACCTGCCGTTCGGCGCCGATGCCACCCCCGAGCGCGCGCTGGAAGCTTCGCTGCAGCTGCTGCAGGCGGGTGCCGAGATGGTCAAGATCGAAGGTGCCGGCTTCAAGGTCGATATCGTGCGCTACCTGGTCGAGCGCGAGATTCCGGTCTGTTCACACCTGGGCCTGACCCCGCAGTCGGTGCTGCGCCTGGGCGGCTTCAAGATCCAGGGCCGTGGCGATGCCGCGCGCCAGCTGGTGGAAGATGCCAAGGCCGTGGCCTCCGCCGGTGCCGCGCTGATCGTGCTCGAATGCATGCCGACCCCGGTGGCCGCCGAAGTGACCGCCGCCGTTGGCGTACCGACCATCGGCATCGGTGCCGGCCCGCAGTGCGACGGCCAGGTGCTGGTGATGCACGATTTCATCGGCCTGGACAGCGGCCACCGCCGTCCGAAGTTCGTCAAGGACTTCCTCGCCGAAGGCGGTTCGGTGGCCGGTGCCACCCGCGCCTATGCCGACGCCGTGCGCGACGGCAGCTTCCCCGACGAACAGCACGCCTACGCCCAATGATCCAGACCTTCAACGACCTCGGCGCGCTGCGCGGGCAGATCGCACAGTGGAAGCAGCAGGGCCTGCGCGTGGCGCTGGTGCCGACCATGGGCAACCTGCACGGTGGCCACCATTCGCTGGTGACGCTGGCGCGGCAGTACGCCGACAAGGTCGTGGCCAGCATCTTCGTCAACCCGACCCAGTTCGGGCCGAATGAAGACTTCAGCCGCTACCCGCGCACGCCCGAGGCCGACGTGGACGGGCTGGAGCAGGTCGGCTGCGATGCGGTGTGGCTGCCCAGCGTCGAGGCGATGTACCCGCTGGGCGTGGACAAGACCACGCAGATGCACGCTCCGGGCGTGAGCGAAGTGCTGGAGGGCGCCAGCCGCCCCGGCCACTTCGATGGCGTCTGCACGGTGGTCGCGCGCCTGTTCCTGCAGGTGCAGCCGGACGTGGCCGTGTTCGGCCGCAAGGACTACCAGCAGCTGGCCGTGATCAAGCAGATGGTGGCCGAGCTGTCGTTCCCGGTCCAGATCGTCGGTGCCGAAATCGTGCGTGACGACGATGGCCTGGCCAAGAGCTCGCGCAACCAGTACCTGGACGCCAGTCAGCGCCCGCTGGCCACCACCATCCACCGCACCCTGCTGGGCATGCGCGAGGGCTATGTCGCCGGGCAGACGCGTGTGCAGATCGAGGCCGATGCCACGGCGGCGCTGCAGGCCGCCGGCTTCCAGGTGGACTATGCGGTGCTGCGCACCCCCGAGCTTGCCGAGCCGACCTTCGACGGCGGCGGCCGGGTGGCGCTGATCGCTGCCCGTCTGGGCACCACCCGCTTGATCGACAACCTGGAATTCTGAGTTCCGCACATTGGGTAGCGCCGGACCATGCCCGGCGGACCGCGGCCGCTGCGCTCGCCGGGCACGGCCCGGCGCTACCTGAACGGGTTGCCGGTCGTGATGCCCCGCGCTGCGCGGGTGCTAGAATCCACGCTTTCCTTTGCGTTGTGCCGTGCCATGCATCTGTCCCTGCTGAAGACCAAGATCCACCGCGCCACTGTTACCCATTCCGAGCTGAACTACGAAGGCTCGATCGCCATCGACGACAACCTGCTGGCTGCCACGGGCATCCGCGAGTTCGAGCAGGTGCACATCTGGGACGTGACCAACGGTGCGCGCTTCTCGACCTACGCCATCCGTGCCGAAGCCGGCAGCGGCGTGGTGTCGCTCAACGGTGGCGCTGCACGCCACGTGCAGGTCGGTGACATCATCATCATCGCTGCGTTTGCCAGCATGACCGAGCAGGAAGCCGACAGCTTCAAGCCGAAGCTGGTGTACGTGGACGGCAACAACCAGATCACCCACACCAACGACACGATCCCGACCCAGGCCGCATGACAACGAACAACGGATTCGACTCGCTGCATTCCCACGCCCAGCGCCTGAAGGGCGCAAGCATCCCCAGCCTCCTCGCCGCCGAACCCGGCCGCGTGCAGGACCTGGCGCTGCGGGTCGGTCCGTTGTACGTCAACTTCGCCCGGCAGAAATACGATGCCGCGGCGCTGCAGGCGTTGCTGGCACTCGCCGCTGATCGTGATGTCGGCGGTGCCATCACCCGTCTGTTCCGCGGCGAGCAGGTCAACCTGACCGAAGGCCGCGCCGCGCTGCATACCGCGCTGCGTGGCGATGGGGTTGATGCGCCGGTGGCGGCCGAGGCCTATGCCACCGCGCGCGACATCCGCCAGCGCATGGGCGTGCTGGTACGCGCTCTGGAGGACAGCGGCGTGACCGATGTGGTCAGCGTGGGCATCGGCGGTTCCGACCTGGGCCCGCGCCTGGTCGCCGATGCGCTGCGCCCGGTCACCGGTGCGCGCCTGCGTGTGCATTTCGTGTCGAACGTGGACGGCGCCGCCATGCAGCGGACGCTGGCCACGCTGGATCCGGCCAAGACCGCCGGCATCCTCATTTCCAAGACCTTCGGGACCCAGGAAACCCTGCTCAACGGGCAGATCCTGCACGACTGGCTGGGTGGCAGCGAGCGCCTGTACGCGGTCAGCGCCAACCCCGAGCGTGCGGCCAAGGCCTTCGCCATCGCCGCCGATCGCGTGCTGCCGATGTGGGACTGGGTAGGTGGCCGTTACTCGCTGTGGTCGGCGGTCGGTTTCCCGATCGCGCTGGCCATCGGTTTCGAGCGTTTCGAACAGCTGCTGGACGGTGCCGCGCAGATGGATGCGCATGCGCTGGACGCGCCGCTGGAGCGCAACCTGCCGGTGCTGCACGGCCTCACCGACATCTGGAACCGCAACGTGCTGGGCCACGCCACGCACGCGGTGATGACCTATGACCAGCGCCTGGCGCTGCTGCCGGCCTACCTGCAGCAGCTGGTGATGGAAAGCCTGGGCAAGCGCGTGCAGCGCGACGGCCAGCCGGTCACCACCGACACCGTGCCGGTGTGGTGGGGCGGGGCGGGCACCGATGTGCAGCACAGCTTCTTCCAGGCGCTGCACCAGGGCACCAGCATCATCCCGGCCGACTTCATCGGCTGCGTGCACAACGATGATCCGTACACGGTCAACCACCAGGCGCTGCTGGCCAACCTGCTGGCGCAGACCGAGGCACTGGCCAACGGCCAGGGCAGCGATGATCCGCACCGTGATTATCCGGGCGGCCGCCCGAGCACGCTGATCCTGCTTGACGCGCTGACCCCGCAGGCGCTGGGCGCGCTGATCGCCATGTACGAACACGCCGTGTACGTGCAGTCGGTCATCTGGAACATCAACGCCTTCGACCAGTTCGGTGTCGAGCTGGGCAAGCAGCTGGCCAGCGGCCTGCTGCCGGCGCTGCAGGGCGAGGACGTGGCGATTGCCGATCCGATGACCCGCGAGATCCTGGGGCAGCTGAAGCGCTGAGGTACGGCCGCCGGGCCATGCCCGGCGGATTCGCCGCGTCAGCGGCTCGGGTCGCGTTCCGGGCTCGGCCGCTTGGCCAGCTTGCGCTGCAGCGAGCGCCGGTGCATGCCGAGCAGGCGTGCGGCGGCCGACACGTTGCCGCCGGTCTCATGCATCGCCTGCTGGATGTGTTCCCACTGCAGGCGACTGATCGGCGTCATCGCATCGGGCACTTCCATTTCGCCGTCGTCGGCCGGGCCGTCGTCTTCCTCGCCCAGCGCGCGCAGGATCATCGGCACCGTCGCCGGCTTCGGCAGGTAGTCATCCGCACCGAGCTTGATCGCTTCCACCGCGGTGGCGATGCTGGCGTAGCCGGTCACCAGCAGGATCCGCATGTCCGCGCGCAGGGCACGCAGCGGCTGGATCAGCGCCAGCCCGGAATCGCTGCCCAGCTTCAGGTCGATCAAGGCGAACGCCGGCGGATGCTGGCGGGCCAGGGCCAGCGCGCTGGCGGCATCCTGTGCGGTCTGCGTCTCCAGCCCCTTGCGGGCCAGGCTGCGCTGCAGCGTGCGCAGGTACAGTTCGTCGTCGTCGACCAGCAGGCCGTGGGTTGAGGCACTCATGGGATTTCCTCGTGGGGAGCCAGGGGCAGGCGGAAGCCGACGCGGCTGCCGGCGCCTTGCGCCGGGCGCATCCACATCTCGCCCTGCAGGCGTTCGATGGTGGCGTGGGACAGGGCCAGGCCCACGCCCATGCCTTCACTCTTGCTGCTGCCGAACAGCTTGCCCGGCAGCACCGCGGCGCGCGCGTTGAAGCCATGGCCGTAGTCGCGCACTTCGCCGATCAGATCCTCGCCGTCGATGCGCAGCTCCAGGTCCACGCGCGGTCGCCCGGCCTGTTCGCCGGCATCGGCGGCGTTGTTCAGCAGCACCATCAGCAGGTGCCCAACGCCGGGGTCCAGCGGCAGGCGCAGCGGTGCATCGTCATTGCGGTGCAGATCGATGGTCGGGCGCACCAGGCGCCACTGTTCCAGCACCTGCTGGGCGCTGGAATGGCTGCGGCCGGGGCCGTCGGTGGCGGCCGGTGCGGCCAGCGCCAGCACCCGCTCGCGGCATTGCACCAGCAGCTCGCGCAGGGTTTCCATGTCCTCGCGCACTTCCGGTTCCTCGCTGCGCTCGGCCACATCGTCGGCGAGCAGGGTCATGGTTGCCAGCGGGGTGTTAAGCTCGTGTGCCACCGAGGCCGCATGGGTGGCCAGGGCGACGATACCTTCGTTGCGGGCGAAGCGCTCGCGCAGCGCCGACAGTTCCAGTTCGCGCATGCGCAGGGCCATCGCCAGACGGGTCGAAAAGGTCAGCACCACCGCGGCCGACAGCAGGAAGTTGGCCACCACGCCCCAGCGGTTGAGGTCGAGTGCGCGGAAGTAGCCGCTCGGCAGCGGTTGCCCGAACAGGCCGCTGGCGGCGTAGCCGAGCAGGCAGGCGGTGGCCACGGCCAGGGCCCAGCGCAGGGGCAGGGCGAAGGCGGCCAGCGCGATCAGGATCAGGAACAGCGAGCCGAAGGGGTTGGCGATGCCGCCGCTCCAGCCGACCATCCAGGTCAGGATGATCACATCGACCAGGATGTGACCGAACGCGGTCAGCGGCGCGGTGTCGTCCGGCTCCGGGCGCAGCTGCGTATACAGGTTGAACACGGCCAGCACGGCCACGCCCGCCCACAGCGGCAACTGCGGCAGGGGCAGGCCGAGGACCCAGGTGGCGACCAGGATCGTCGCGGCCTGGCCGGCCACGGCCAGCCAGCGCAGGCTGCACAGGGTACGTAGGAAGGGGGCGTCGGGACCGGTCATGCCCGACCATCGTATGCCTTCACCGGGCAACCTGCCTGCGACAATCGGCCGCAGACGTGCCGACGGCTGAATGGGAATCGCCCGGAATGCAGGGCCGGGCGGTAGAATGCGCCCATGCACGACGCCGTCACCCGCCCGACCCAACCTTCCGATGCCACCGCCTGGTCCCGTCGCCAGACCCATGCCGTCCAGATCGGCGGGGTCACCGTAGGTGGCGGCAAGCCCGTGGTGGTGCAGTCGATGACCAACACCGACACCTCCGACGTGGCCTCCAGCGTGAAGCAGGTGGCCGAGCTGTGGCGGGCCGGTTCGGAAATGGTGCGATTGACCGTCAATACCGCGGAAGCAGCCGCGGCCATCCCGCGCATCGTCGACAAGCTGGCGATGATGGGCATCGACGTGCCGCTGATCGGTGACTTCCACTACAACGGCCACCAGCTGCTGACGGCCGAGCCGGCCTGCGCCGAAGCGCTGGCCAAGTACCGCATCAACCCGGGCAACGTCGGCTTCGGCAAGAAGAAGGACCTGCAGTTCGCCCAGCTGATCGAGTTCGCCATCCGCTACAACAAGCCGGTGCGCATCGGCGCCAACTGGGGTTCGCTGGACCAGGCCCTGGCGGCGAAGCTGATGGACGAGAACAACCATCGGGAACAGCCCTGGGACGCCGGCCGCGTGCTGCGCGAGGCGCTGATCCGTTCGGCGCTGGATTCGGCCGAACAGGCGGTGGAGATCGGCCTGCCGCGCGATCGCATCATTCTTTCGGCCAAGGTCAGCGGCGTGCAGGAACTGATCGCGGTGTACCGCGACCTGGCCCAGCGTTCGGATTTCGCCCTGCACCTGGGCCTGACCGAAGCCGGCATCGGCAGCAAGGGCATCGTCGCTTCGGCGGCGGCGCTGAGCGTGCTGCTGCAGGAAGGCATCGGTGACACCATCCGCATTTCGCTGACGCCCGAGCCGGGCCAGTCGCGTACCCAGGAAGTGATCGTGGCCCAGGAACTGCTGCAGACCACCGGCCAGCGCGCCTTCACCCCGCTGGTCACCGCCTGCCCGGGCTGCGGCCGCACCACCTCCGAGTTCTTCCAGGAACTGGCCAAGGTCGTGCAGAACCACGTGCGCGAGAAGATGCCGGTCTGGAAAGTGCAGCACCCCGGTGCGGAGAACATGACCCTGGCGGTGATGGGCTGCATCGTCAATGGACCGGGTGAGTCGCGCCACGCCAACATCGGCATTTCCCTGCCGGGTACCGGCGAAACGCCGGCCGCACCGGTGTTCGTCGACGGCGAGAAGAAGGTGACCCTGCGTGGCGACAACATCGCCCAGGAATTCGTTGCCCTGATCGACGACTACGTCGAACAGAAGTATGTCCGGATCGCCGGGTAAGCCGGCTATCCTGGCCGCGCCGGAACCGGCGTCCGGCTTCCGACACTGGATGGGGCGCAATACGTGGCGCCTGGTGCTGCTGTTTGCCGGCGTGCTGCTGCCGCTGGCCGGCTTCGTCGCCCTGGCCGATGAAGTGCACGAGTTCGAGTCGTTCCATTTCGACGCCCCGCTGCTGTGGCAGATGCACGGGTTGCATTCGCCGTGGCTGGACCGCTGCTTCGTATTGCTGTCGAAACTGGGCTACGAGTGGTTCCTGATCCCGGCGGACGTGGTGATCGTCGGCGCGCTGCTGTGGCGGCGGCGTTGGCGCGAGGCGACCTTCGTGGCGGTGTGCTCCGTCGGCTCGGCGCTGCTGAACATGGGCAGCAAGCAGTTCTTCCAGCGCGACCGCCCCAGCCTGTGGGAATCCATTGCGCCGGAATCCACGTTCAGCTTCCCCAGCGGTCACGCGATGGGCACCATGACCCTGGCCGCGACCCTGGTGCTGCTGGCCTGGAACACCCGCTGGCGCTGGCCGGTGCTGGTGCTGGCGCCGCTGTTCAGCCTGCTGGTCAGCCTCTCGCGGGTCTACCTCGGGGTGCATTACCCCTCCGATATCCTCGCCGGATGGTGTGCGGCGCTGGTTTGGGTGGTAGGGTGCTATCTGGTCATGTTCAGTCGCCGGCAACCCTGGCGACACCGCGGTTCGCCGCCAGCAGGGGCCAGCGAAGCGATCGCAACAGGGGAGTGACGTGGATGGCCCTTCGGGGACGTCCATGCAGCAGCAGGTTGTTTCGTTGTAACGGGTTCTGCGGGACAGGGGGCAACATCGATGTGCGAAGAATGTGATGCGCAAGGCAGAACGCCGTTTTTGCGCAGTCGTCGTGCTTGCGGTGCCCGGATGCCCTGCCTAGCGTGGCCCGCAATGGCCGCATTCGAAGAGGTACGTGAATGACGATTCGAGTCTACCTGGTGGACGACCACGCGCTGGTCCGCACCGGTATGAAGATGATTTTGTCGAGTGAAACCGACATCGAGGTGGTGGGCGAAGCCGAGACCGGCGAAGACGGCCTGCGCGAGATCCGCCAGCTGCTGCCGGACGTGGTGCTGTGCGACCTGCACCTGCCGGGCGTCAGCGGCATGGAGGTGACCGAGCGCATCGTCCGTGGCCACCGCGCCACGCGGGTGGTGATCGTGTCCGTGCTGGAAGACGGCCCGCTGCCGAAGCGACTGCTGGAAGCGGGCGCCGCCGGCTACATCGGCAAGGGCTGCGATGCGCAGGAACTGCTGCGTGCGGTGCGTGACGTGGCGGCCGGGCGCCGTTACCTGGGCACCAGCATCGCGCAGAACCTGGCGCTGTCCACGGTGGAAGGCAACGCCTCGCCGTTCGATACGCTGTCGCCGCGCGAGCTGGAAGTTGCCCTGCTGTTGACCCAGGGCCTGCGCCAGGAAGACATCGCGCGGCGCCTGAGCCTGAGTGCGAAGACTGTGAACACGCACAAGGCGCGGCTGTTCGAGAAGATGGGGATCAGCGACAACATTGCGTTGGCGCGCATGGCCAGCCAGTACGGCCTGGTGGATCCGGCACGGCCGCTGTAACGGGGTTCGGCCAACGGCGAAGCCCCTCGCGGTGGTGGTGCGGTCGGATTTCTGTGGTTGGCCGGGCGGAATGAAGAAGGAAGAGTAGAGCCGAGCCCATGCTCGGCCGCTTTCCGGTCCGCTGGCGCGGAGCCGAGCGTGGGCTCGGCTCTACACCTGGGTGGGACTCAGTGGCCGCGGACGCGCTTGATGATCTTCGCGGCGTCGGCGGCGCTGGCGCGCACCTTGTCCCACTCGCCGTCGGCGATCCAGTTGCCGGGCACCATCCACGAGCCACCGATGCAGACCACGTTCTTCTGCTCCAGGTAGTCGGCGGCGGTGTTTTCGGTGATGCCACCGGTCGGGCACAGCTTCAGGTCGGCGACCGGGCCGGCCAGGCCCTTGATCATTGCCAGGCCACCCACGGCCGTGGCCGGGAACAGCTTGCACACGCGGAAACCGCGCGCGTAGAGCGACAGCAGCTCGGTCGGCGTGGCCGCACCCGGCACCACCGGCAGCGGTGCCGCCGCCAGCGCATCGGCCAGCACCGGCGGCGTACCTGGCGTCACCAGGAAATCCGCGCCCGCATCGATCGACTGCTGCATCTGCTCCACGGTCAGCACCGTGCCCGCACCCACCACCACATCGGGCAGCTCGCGCTTGAGCATCGCCAGCGCTTCCATCGCCACCGGCGTACGCAGCGTCAGCTCGATGGCCGGCAGTCCGCCCTCCAGCAGCGCCGCACTCACCGCACGCGCCTGGTCCAGCGTATGAATCGTCACCACCGGCAGGATGCCCGCCGCACGCAGCAGTTCCGCCGCCTTCACCTGATGTTGTTCGATACCCATAGCTCTGCTTCTGCCTTTGCTTTCGAATTTGATTTCAATGATCACTTCGCGGCATTGACGCGCCGGAGAGTGTCAGGAGGGCGCGGTCAGCCCCAGCCGGGACCGTGAGCGGCATGGATGCCGCGACCGAGCCCCCATGGATGGGTTTACGGCGTGTCCCGGCCAGGGCGCTCTACTGCCCAAGCCGGGAAGCCTGCCGCGGCATTTAGCTTCAGGCGTCTTTTGCCTCATGCGGCGCCGCCGCAGCCGCAGCATCGTGCCCCAGCTCGTACTCCGAATCGTAATCCCACGGCCCACCATCCGCCGCCGCCGGCCCGCACGAAATCGACATCGCACCCTGGTCCGCCGGACCCACCACGCGACGGTTGATCGCGAACAGGTTGCGGCCCAGGTCATGCGCCGCCGGTGCCGTGTTCGGCGCCAGCGAACGCGCCGCCCACTCGGCCGCATCCACCAGCACTTCCAGCGTGCCGGCTTCACCGTCCAGGCGGATGATGTCGCCCTCGCGCACCTTGGCCAGCGGGCCACCGCGCGCCGCTTCCGGCGTCACGTGGATCGCCGCCGGGATCTTGCCCGAGGCACCGGAGAGGCGACCGTCGGTGACCAGTGCCACGCGCCGGCCCTGGTTCTGCAGCAGGCCCAGCAGCGGCGCCAGCGAATGCAGCTCCGGCATGCCGTTCGCACGCGGGCCCTGGTAACGCACCACCGCCACGAAATGCTCGGGCAGCAGGCCACCGGCGTGCAGCTTGTTCAGCACCTGCGGCGCGTCGACCACCACGGCCGGAGCCTCGATGGTGCGGTACTGCGGCTTCACTGCGGACAGCTTGATCAGCGACTTGCCCAGGTTGCCGCGCAACAGGCGCAGGCCACCCTGGCTTTCGAACGGGTTGTCGACGCTGCGCACCACGTCCTCATCGGCGCTGCGTTCCAGTCCCGGCAGGTACACCAGCTTGCCGTCGCGCAGCTGCGGCTCGCGGGCGTAGTCGGCCATGCCACCACGGGCCACGCTGACGATGTCGCCGTGCATCAGGCCGGCCTTGATCAGCTCGCCGAACACGAACGCCGGGCCACCGGCCGCGGCGAAGCGGTTCACGTCGGCCTCGCCGTTCGGATAGACGCGGGCCAGCAGCGGAACCAGCTGCGACAGCTCGTCGAAGTCGTCCCAGGTCAGCACGATGCCGGCGGCGCGGGCCACGGCGATCCAGTGGATCGTGTGGTTGGTCGAACCGCCGGTGGCCATCAGCGCGATGACCGCGTTGAGGATCGCGCGTTCGTCGATGATGCGGCCCAGCGGACGGAAATCGTCGCCCAGCGCGGTGATGTCCAGCGCACGCTCGGTGGCTTCGCGGGTCAGCGCATCGCGCAGCGGCGTATCCGGGTTGACGAAGGAGGCGCCCGGCAGCTGCACGCCCATCGCTTCCAGCAGCACCTGGTTGGAATTGGCGGTGCCGTAGAAGGTGCAGGTGCCGACGCCGTGGTACGAGGCGGACTCGGCTTCCAGCAGTTCCTCGCGGGTGGCTTCGCCGGCGGCGTAGCGCTCGCGTACTTCAGCCTTCTGCTTGTTCGGGATGCCCGGGGTCATCGGGCCGGCCGGCACGAACACCGCCGGCAGGTGGCCGAAGGCCAAAGCGCCGATCAGCAGGCCCGGCACGATCTTGTCGCACACACCGAGGTGGATGGTGGTGTCGAACATGTCGTGGCTGAGGCCGATGGCCGTGGCCTGCGCGATGACATCGCGCGAGAACAGCGACAGTTCCATGCCGCCGCGACCCTGGGTCACGCCGTCGCACATCGCCGGCACCGCGCCGGCTACCTGTGCGGTGGCGCCGAGGTCGCGCGCGATCTCGCGGATCTGCTCCGGGTAGGTCTCGAACGGCTGGTGCGCCGACAGCATGTCGTTGTAGGCGGTGATGATGCCCAGGTTCGGGGTCACGCCGCCGCGCAGGCGGCTCTTGTCGGTCGTGCCGCAGGCGGCGAAGCCGTGGGCGAGGTTGCCGCAGCTCAGTCGGCTGCGGAACGGGCCATCGCGCAGGGCGGCGTCGATCGCGGCCAGGTAGGCGGCGCGCGAGGCGGCGCTGCGGCGGATGACGCGATCGGTGATGGCTTGCAGTTGCGGATGGAGGCTCATGGGCTACCAGCGTTCAAGGTGGCGAGAGGCAAGCGGCAGCGGACGCCGCCGCCGACGTCAATCAGCCCAGTGCACGCGCAGGCGCGCGCCGTCCAGGTTGATTGCATTGAGGATCGGGTACTGCTGCGCGTCGTTGCTGTCCAGCGCCTGGCGCAGCACCTGCAGCTTCTGCTTGCCGCGCAGCAGCAGCAGGCGCTGGCGGCACTGGCCCAGCCCGCGCGGGGTCAGGGTGATGCGCAGCGGCCACTGGTTGGCGCCGGGGCAGCCGGTGGCATCCAGCGCAGCGTAGGGCAGGGTGCTTTCCAGGGCGCGGGCCAGATCCTTCGATCCCGGAAACAGCGAGGCGGTGTGGCCATCATTGCCCATGCCCAGCGCCACGACGGTCGGCGCCTGGCTGTGCTCGGCCTGCAGGTTGGCGGTGTACACGCATTCGGGCAGCGGCTTGCCGATGCGCACCAGCGGATCGAAGTGGGCACCTTCGGCGCGCTTGAGCAGGTGCTCGCGTACCAGCCAGGCATTGCTGTCGCGATCCTGCGGCGACAACCAACGCTCATCGGCCAGGCTCACTTCCACCCTGTCCCAGAGCACGTCCAGTTCGGCCAGCGCCTGGTACACCGGCGCTGGGGTAGTGCCACCGGACAGCAGGATGCGGGCGCGGCCCACTTCGTTGATGTCGTGGTTGATCGCCTGGGCCATTTCGGCGGCCACGGCTTCGATCCAGCCATCGGCATCGCCATGGCTGATGAAGTCGATGCGGTCGTCGTGGAAGACAGCATTCATACGGCAACTCCTGGTGCGTCACGTTCGGCGTCGGCGGCGTAGGCGGCGGCGCCCAGCAGCCCGGGGCAGGGGTGCATGATCGCCAGCGACGGCACCCGCGCCATGATCGAAGAGAACCGGCCCTTGTGTTCGAAGCGCTGGCGGAAACCGGAATGCTGCAGCGAATCAAGCATCTTCGGCACCAGGCCACCGGTCAGGAACACGCCGTCCCAGGCACCCTGCACCAGCACCAGGTCACCGGCGATGGCCCCGAACACGGCGCAGAACACGTCCACCGTGCGCATCGCCTGCGGGTCGCCCAGCGCAGCACGCGCGGTGACATCGGCCGGCTGCAGCTGGCCCGGATCGAACCCTGCCATCTCGCAGACCGCCCGATGGATGTTGACCAGGCCAGGCCCGCAGATCAGGCGCTCGTTGGAGACGCGGCCAAACTGCTCGGAGAGGATCTCCAGGATGCGGATCTCCTCCGGCGTGCCCGGCGGAAAGCTGACGTGGCCACCTTCGGTTTCCAGTGCGTAGCCACGGTGGTGGCGCACGATGAGCCCACCGACCCCAAGCCCGGTACCCGGTCCGATCACGCCGTAGTTGCGCGGCTCGCCCGGTGCTGCCGGGGCCCAGTGCGCGCCGCCGATCTGGACCACGTCATGCGGCTGCAGCAGGGCCACGGCCATCGCCTGGGCAGCGAAGTCATTGATCAGGTGCAGTTCGTCGAAGCCGAGCATGGCCGCGGTACGGCTGCGCGAGATCACCCACGGGTGATTGGTGATGCGTGCTTCGTCGCCGTCCACGCGGCCGGCCACCGCGAACACGCCGCGGCGGGCTGTGGCACCCACCTGTTCCAGGTAGTGGCGGGCGGCATCACCCAGCGAGGGGAACTCGGCCACCGCGTATTCGCGGATGCTGTCCTTCTGCAGGGGCGCGTCCAGCGAGGTGTCGGCGAGGGCGAAGCGGGCGTTGGTGCCGCCGATGTCGGCGACCAGCACGGGCTGGCTGCCGGCACTCATGCCGATGCTCCGCTGTCCGGGGCGTCAACACCCTGCGGCAGGAAGTCGCTGGCGTTGTCCGGGCCCCACTGGCCGGCCGGGTAGGGTTCCAGCGGCAGGTTGGCGGCCTTCCAGGCATCGGCCACGCTGTCGATCCAGGCCCACGCCGCGCGCACTTCGTCGTCGCGCACGAACAGGGTGTGGTTGCCGTTGAAGGCATCGAGGAACAGGCGTTCGTAGGCGATGCGGCGGTGCAGGCCGGTCGGCACGGACAGTTCCAGTTCCAGCGGGTGCAGTTCCAGCGCGCCCCATTCCGGGCCGGCCAGGCTGCTCATCAGGCCCAGTTCGATGTTTTCCTGCGGCTGCAGCTGGAACACCAGGCGGTTCGGCGCGGCCTGCGCACGCTGCGGGCGCTCGAACAACCAGTGGGTGACCGGCTTCAGCGTGACCACCACGCGGGTGGTGCGCTCGGGCAGGCGCTTGCCGGTGACCAGGTGGAACGGCACGCCGCTCCAGCGCCAGTTGTCGATGTGCGCGGTGACGCCTGCGAAGGTTTCCACGTCGCTGCCTTCCGGCGGCTGGTAGGCCTGGGCCGGCTGGCCGTTGATGCTGCCGGCGGTGTAGCGGCCGCGGATGCTGTCACGGGCGGCATGCTTGGCGTCCAGCGGGCGCAGGGCGCGCAGCACCTTGACCTTCTCGTCGCGGATGCGGTCGGCTTCCAGCGAGGCCGGCGGCTCCATCGCGACCATGCACAGCAGCTGCAGGATGTGGCTCTGCACCATGTCGCGCAGCGCGCCGGAGCGGGCGTAGTACGCATCGCGGCCGTCCACGCCTTCGCTCTCGGCCACCAGGATGTGCACCGATTCGATGTAGTTGCGGTTCCAGACTGCTTCCAGCAGCGTGTTGCCGAAGCGCAGGGCGATCAGGTTCTGCACCGCCGCCTTGCCCAGGTAGTGGTCCAGGCGGAACACGCGGTCTTCGTCGATCCACTGGCCGATGGTGGAGATGATCTCCTCGGCGCTCTCGCTGTCGCTGCCGATCGGCTTTTCCAGCATCAGGCGCGACGGCGCTGCCAGGGCGCCGCCCTTGGCCAGGCCTTCGCAGGTGGAGATGTACAGGCCCGGCGGGATGGCCAGGTAGCTGACGCAGCGGCGGTCGACCAGGTCGGAGACGGCGGCGGCGACCGAGTCGACGTCACGCAGGTCCACCGAACGGTAGTCGATGCGGCGCAGCAGGGAGGCGATGTCCTCCTGGCTGGCCATCGGCATGGCCTGCTGCAGTCGCGGCCGCAGGATATCGTGGAAGGCTTCGGTGTCATGGCCGGACAGGGCCAGCGCACGGATGCGGAAGTCCTCCGGCAGCAGGCCGTCGCCAAGCAGGCGCAGCAGCGAAGGGAACAGGTAGCGCTGGGCCAGGTCGCCTGTGGCACCAAACAGGAAGAGGGTGTCGTGCATCGCTCGAGTTTCAGATCCGGGTGACATCGTTGTCAATCGCTTCATGGCTGGGTTCAGGGGACATCCGCGCTACTGTCTGTCCGAGGCTCGATGGGGGCGGATTTCCGGCGGGCCGGAAGACCGTTCCATTCGTAACCACTACGACGATGACCTTTCGTCTGGTCGTCGAAGCAGATCGGCGCGCACCGACGTTCGGATAGTGCCACGTGAAAACGTTTACATGGCAGAATGGGCAACTGTATTCGATTGCAGTGGTCGCCGTCATGCGGCAGCTGCGCAATCATCACTGCCATCGGGAGGGCCGAGGCAGTCCCCAATGACAGCCCGGCGTCGGGCGGACTGGATAGATTGAAATGGCAAAAGTGCAGTTGCAGGGTGTGCGCAAGGTCTACGACAACGGCCAGGTCGCGGTGAAGGACGCCACCTTCGAGGTCGCCGATGGCGAGCTCATGGTGCTGGTCGGACCGTCCGGCTGTGGCAAGTCGACCCTGCTGCGGATGGTGGCGGGTCTGGAGGAGATCAGCGGTGGCACGCTGACCATCGGCGACCGGGTGGTCAACGATGTGGCGCCGAAGGATCGCGACATCGCGATGGTGTTCCAGAGTTATGCGCTGTACCCGCACATGACCGTGGCCGAGAACCTGGCATTCGGCCTGAAGCTGCGCGGCCACGACAAGGCGACCATCGACAAGCGCATCGCCGAGGCGGCGCAGACGCTGGGCCTGACCGAAATGATGGACAAGCTGCCCAAGGCGATGTCCGGCGGCCAGCGCCAGCGCGTGGCGCTGGGGCGTGCACTGGTGCGCGAGCCGGCGGTGTTCCTGCTGGACGAACCGCTGTCCAACCTGGATGCCAAGCTGCGCCACAGCGTGCGTACCGAGATCGCGCAGCTGCACCGCAAGCTGGGCACCACCATGATCTACGTGACGCACGACCAGGTCGAAGCGATGACCCTGGGCCAGCGCATCGTGGTGCTGAAGGACGGCATCATCCAGCAGATCGACACGCCGATGGCGCTGTACGACCGTCCGGCCAACCTGTTCGTGGCCGGCTTCCTTGGCAGCCCGGCGATGAACGTGCTGCGCGGCACGCTGCAGGGCGATGCCAGCGGCGTGACCGTGGTCGATGGCGAATGGCGCGCGCCGCTTGGCCAGGCCACCATCGACCCGGCATGGCTGCAGAAGTCGATTGCCGTGGGCGTGCGCCCGGAGCACCTGCAGCCGGCGACCGCCGACGATACCCATGCGTTCACCGCGCGCATCGAGGGCATCGAGCCGGTCGGCAACGAGATCTTCGTCAACCTCAGCAGTGGCAAGCATGCGCTGACCATGCGCGTGGCGCCGCAGTCGCTGCCGGGCGTGGGCGAGGACATCCGCGTGGCGATCCAGCCGCAGGGCCTGCATTTCTTCGATGCGGAAAGCGGCGAACGCCTGTAAGGGGCGGTAGCGCCGGGCCATGCCCGGCGTCATGAACGGCGTGCGGACCAACGGTCCGCACCCACCCGATTTTGTAGAGCCGAGCCCACGCTCGGCTGCTTCACCCGGGGTGAAACCTCAGCGCCCCAGGCCATCCAGCAGCGGCACCCGCTGCGCGGTCACACCGCCCACCTCCAATTCGGCATCACTGGTTTCCAGCGGCAGCACCGCGAGGGCCAGATCGCCGGCCACGCTGGCAATGCTGCCCAGCGCTGCGCCGTCGTGCTGCACGGCATCGCCGGCCTGCGCCGGGGCGGCGGTGTGCAGCAGCTGCACCGCGCGCTTGGCCTTGCCGAGGAAGTGGGTGCGGGCCACGATTTCCTGGCCTGGGTAGCAGCCCTTCTTCACGCTGTAGCCGTTCAGCCGGTCCAGGCCCAGCTGCTGCGGCGTCCACACTTCGCGCTGGCTTTCTTCCAGGCGCGGCAGGCCGAAGCGCAGGTCGGCCTGGCGCCAGGCCAAGGCGAACGCGGCTTCGTCGGCCTCGCTGCCGGCCGCAAACCCTTCAGCCGGACCGATGCGCAGGGTCCGCGGCAGGGCATCGCTGCCCAGATCCAGTTCCCAGCCTGCATCGCCACCACCGGCAATCGCCGCGCCACTGGCCGCTTCCGGCGCAGTGAATGCGCCAGCGACGGCAAGATCCGCACGCACCTGCAGCTTCACCTTGCGGCGGAATACAAAGCGCTGCAGTTGCGACGCAATCGCATCTGCATCGCCATCGGCCAGCACCAGCATCAGGTGATCCTCGGCCAGCCGCAGCAGCTGAAACACTGCAAGGGTGCGGCCCTTGGCGCTCAGCCAGGCGCTCCACTGCCAGTGCTGCAGGGGCAGGGCGGTCACGTCGCTGCTGAACTGGGCGTGGGCGAAAACCGCCGCATCGACGCCTTGCAGGCTCAGCAGCTGGTGGCCGGGCAGGCGCGGGTATGCGACGAAAGCAGGGGGAAGGTTGTCAGGCACGTGAACGAGGTCTAAAATTTGTGCGTTGCGAGACCGAACATGATAGGCCAAACAACCCCCACTCCCGACGACGAAACTGAAGCCCCGCTGGTCCCCGCGGCACCTGTGCCCGTGGAAAAACCAGAGGCGGAAGAGGAATTCGGCGGCCGCGGCGGACTTGATCCGGTGCGGTATGGCGATTGGGAGAAAAACGGACGCTGCATCGATTTCTGATCAGCATTGAGCCAACGCGGCATCGTGCCGCCCAGCCGAGACAACGAGCCCAGCGAATGGCGACCAGACAACGCCCCCTATCCCCGCACCTCCAGGTGTATCGCTGGCAGATTCAGATGGCCACCTCGATCCTGCATCGAGCCACTGGCGTCTTTCTGTCCGTGGGTGCCCTCATCATCGCTGCCGGCCTGCTGGCCCTGATGATGGGCCCCGATTCGTGGAACTGCTTCACCGGTCATGCCGGGGCCTGGTATGGCCGCGTGTTCCTGTTTGCGTGGACATGGTCGTTCGCCTACCACCTGTGCAATGGCATCCGCCACGTCGTGCAGGACTTCGCCGTTGGTTTCAGCATTCCGGCCTTCGTCCGCAGCAGCTGGATCTCGGTCTTCGGCAGCCTGGTGATCACCGCGCTGGTCTGGGCCTACGTGTTGTTCGGAGGTGCCGCATGAGCAAGTTCCGTACCCCGCTGAAGAACGTGCGCGGCCTTGGCTCGGCCAAGACCGGCACCGAGCACTTCGTGCACCAGCGCCTCACCGCCGCCGCCCTGGTGGTGCTGGGACTGTGGTTCCTGGTGTTCGTGGTGCGCATGGCCGGCGCCGACTACGCCACGGCCGTGGCCACCATCGCCAAGCCGTGGAATGCCGTGCCGCTGATCGGCCTGCTGATCACCATGTTCTGGCACGCACAGCTCGGCATGCAGGTCGTGCTGGAAGATTACATCCACGAATCGCTGCTGGCCCTGGTGCTGCAGACCGCGGTGAAGTTCGTCGCCGTGCTCGGCATGATCGTCAGTGTGTTTGCGGTGGGCCGCATCGCCCTCGGCGTTGCCTGAGCCCAGGCACCAAGACAGGAATCCAGACTAGATGTCCGCTTACAAGATCACCGAACACAAGTACGACATGGTCGTGGTGGGCGCCGGCGGCGCCGGCCTGCGCGCCA
The DNA here is from genome assembly GCA_002364755.1 of Stenotrophomonas maltophilia. Lineage (GTDB taxonomy): Bacteria > Pseudomonadota > Gammaproteobacteria > Xanthomonadales > Xanthomonadaceae > Stenotrophomonas > Stenotrophomonas maltophilia_AX. The sequence goes on along the minus strand of DEZI01000030.1, from coordinate 80,645 downwards.
CGTTCGGCCTTGCCGCCAAGGGCCTGCAGACCGTGTGCCTGACCAAGGTCTTCCCGACCCGTTCGCACACCGTCGCTGCACAGGGTGGCATTTCCGCCGCGCTCGCCAACATGGGCGAGGACGATTGGCGCTACCACTTCTACGACACCATCAAGGGCTCGGACTGGCTGGGCGACCAGGACGCCATCGAGTACATGTGCCGTGAGGCCATCCCGGCCATCATCGAGCTCGAGCACTACGGTGTGCCGTTCAGCCGCACCGCCGAAGGCAAGATCTACCAGCGCCCGTTCGGCGGCATGACCACCAAGTACGGCGAAGGCCCGGCGGCGCAGCGTACCTGCGCGGCGGCCGACCGTACCGGTCACGCCATGCTGCACACCCTGTACCAGCAGTCGCTCAAGCACGACGCACGTTTCATGATCGAGTACTTCGCACTCGACCTGGTCTTCGATGACGAAGGCGTGTGCCGTGGCGTGCTGGCCCTGGACATGGCCGACGGCACGCTGCACCTGTTCCGCGCCCAGGGCGTGGTGCTGGCCACCGGCGGCTACGGCCGCGCGTACTTCAGCGCCACCTCGGCGCATACCTGCACCGGCGACGGTGGCGGCCTGGCCATGCGTGCCGGCATCGCCATGCAGGACATGGAGTTCGTGCAGTTCCACCCGACCGGCATCTACGGCGCCGGCTGCCTGATCACCGAGGGTGTCCGCGGTGAAGGCGGCATCCTGCGCAACAGCAGCGGCGAGCGCTTCATGGAGCGCTACGCACCGCACTACAAGGATCTGGCCTCGCGTGACGTGGTGGCCCGTTCGATGACCATCGAGATCCGCGAAGGCCGCGGCGTCGGCGAGCACAAGGATCACATCCTGCTCGACCTGACCCACCTCGGCCCGGGCGTGATCGACGAGAAGCTGCCGGGCATCGCCGAGAGCGCGCGCATCTTCGCCGGCGTCGACGTGCACAAGCAGCCGATCCCGGTCATCCCGACAGTGCACTACAACATGGGCGGCATTCCGACCAACTTCCACGGCGAAGTCGTGCGCAAGGATGGCGACAACCCCGATGCCGTGGTGCCGGGCCTGTACGCCATCGGCGAAGCGGCCTGCGTGTCCGTGCACGGCGCCAACCGCCTGGGCTCGAACTCGCTGCTCGACCTGGTGGTGTTCGGTCGTGCCGTGGCCAACCGCTGCGCCGAGACCATCACGCCGGGCGCCGCGCACAAGCCGCTGCCGGCCGATGCCTGCGACAAGGCGCTGGGCCTGCTGGACAAGCTGCGTTACGCCAATGGCGATACGCCGACCTCGGTCATCCGCGACAACATGCAGCGCACGATGCAGGCCGACGCCGCCGTCTTCCGTACCAGCCAGACGCTGAAGGAAGGCTGCGAGAAGATGGCGACCGTGTTCGATTCGTTCCAGGACGTGAAGGTCAGCGACCGTTCCCTGGTCTGGAACTCGGACCTGATCGAGACCTACGAGCTGAACAACCTGCTGCTGAACGCGGTGGCGACGATCAACTCGGCCGAACAGCGCAAGGAAAGCCGTGGTGCGCACGCGCACGAGGACTTCCCGGACCGCGACGACGTCAACTGGCACAAGCACACGCTGGTCACCGTCGACGAGAAGGGCAAGTGCAGCTTCGACTACCGACCGGTGCACATGTACACGCTGACCGACGAGGTCGACGTGGTGCCGCCGAAGCCGCGCGTGTACTGATCGCGACCCCCGCCTACCATGCAATCCGCGCCTTGATGGCGCGGGCCGCCTGAGCCAACGAGAGCAGCCATGGCCGAGTTTTCACTCCCCAAGAATTCCAAGGTCACGAAGGGCCAGCACTTCCCCGCCAAGAGCGGCGGCAAGAACCTGCGCACCTTCAAGATCTACCGCTGGAGCCCGGACGACGACAGCAATCCGCGCACCGATACCTATGAGATCGATCTGGACGCCTGCGGCCCGATGGTCCTGGACGCGCTGATCAAGATCAAGAACGAGATCGATCCGACCCTGACCTTCCGTCGCTCCTGCCGCGAAGGTATCTGCGGTTCGTGCGCGATGAACATCGACGGCACCAACACCCTCGCCTGCACCCGCGCCATCGCGGACTGCGGCAAGAAGGAAGTGCCGATCTACCCGCTGCCGCACATGAGCGTGGTCAAGGATCTGGTTCCGGACCTGACCCACTTCTACGCGCAGTACGCCTCGATCAAGCCGTGGATCCGCACCCAGACCCCGGCGCCGCCGGACCGTGAGCGCCTGCAGTCGCCGGAAGACCGCAAGAAGCTCGACGGCCTGTACGAGTGCATCCTGTGCGCCTGCTGCTCGACCAGCTGCCCGAGCTACTGGTGGAACGGCGAGCGTTACCTGGGTCCGGCGATCCTGCTGCAGGCCTACCGCTGGATCATCGACTCGCGCGATGAGGACACCGGTGCGCGCCTGGACGATCTGGAAGATCCGTTCAAGCTGTACCGCTGCCACACCATCATGAACTGCGCCCGGACCTGCCCGAAGGGCCTGAACCCGGCGCTGGCGATTGCCGAGATCAAGAAGCTGATGATGGAACGCCGCGCCTGATACAGGCCTGGCGTTAACGGTAGAGCCACGCCATGCGTGGATGCACCAACCGGTAGAGCCACGCCATGCGTGGCTTTGCTGTATCTGGAGAAACACGATGGACGAAGACACCCTGCTGAAGAAGCTGCGCTGGCGTTGCCGCCGCGGCATGCGTGAGCTGGACCAGCTGTTCGGCCGCTACCTCGACCGCGAATGGAGCACTGCGCCGACCGAAGAGCGCGAAGTTTTCCTGTTTCTGCTCGAGTGCGAGGACGATAAATTGTGGCGCTGGTTCATGGGCTACGAGGCCTGCCCGCATGCCCACGCCGTGCCCCTCATGCAGAAGATCCTCGCCCTCAAGGCTTGAGTGGCGACCCTCGCGGCTGCAGGCCGGCGCGCAGGCGCTGGTACTGCTGGCCGCGCCCTGGCTGCTGCGCGCCTCGGCCCTGCCCGAAGACCGGTACTGGCCGGTGCTGGTGGCGGTCTGGCTGCTGGGCCTGGCCCGGCTGGGCTGGCGACTGAGCCGGCCCGCGTGCCGGCTTGAGCTGACCACGCTGCCGGCGCCGCTGCAGCTGGATGGTGCCGATATCGACGCGCCGCGGCTGGTGGTGCGCGGCCCCTGGCTGCTGCTGCACTGGCGTGTCGACGGCCGGCGCGGGCGCCTGCTGTTCTGGCCGGACGTGCTCGACCACCGGCAGCGACGTGAACTGCGACTGGCCGTATCCGCACGCGACGTTTCACGTCGACCCCGTACGATGGCACCATAGACTGAATTGACTGGCGTGCCTGCATGTTCAAACCCATCCCCGTGGCCATTGGCCTGCGCTACCTGCGCGCCAAGCGCCGCAACGGCTTCATCTCCTTCATCTCGATGGCATCGATCTTGGGCATCGCGCTCGGCGTCACGGTGCTGATCACCACCCTGGCGGTGATGAGCGGTTTCCAGAAGGAAATCCGCAGCCGCCTGCTGCAGATGACCGCCCATACCACCATCAGCCGCGACGGCGAGCCGATGCCAGACTGGATGCGCGTGGTCGACGTGGCCAACAAGGATCCCCGCGTGGCCGGTGCCGCGCCGTACATCGAGATCCAGTCGATGATCAGCGGCCCGCGCGTGCAGGGTGCGATCATCCAGGGCATCGACCCGGCGCTGGAGCCGAAGGTCTCGGTGATCGACAAGAAGATCACCAAGGGCAGCTATGACAGCCTCAAGCCGGGCAGCTTCAACCTTCTGCTGGGCAAGGAACTGGCCATCTGGCTCGGCGTGGACGTGGGCGACCAGGTGCTGGTGACGTTCGCCGAAGTGCAGGGCACCCCGGCCGGCGCGGTGCCACGGATGAAACGCTTCACCGTCAGCGGCCTGTTCGAGGCCGGCTACAACGAGGTCGACCGTGGCGTCGGCTTCGCCAACATGAAGGACCTCGAGCGCGTGCTGCGCTCCGACGGCGCCACCGGCGTGCGCCTGAAACTGCACGACATGGACCGCTCGCTGGAAGTGGGCGTGGACCTGGCGCAGAACCTGGGCGGCGCGTACCGGGTGAGTGACTGGACCCAGCAGAACGCCAACCTCTACCACTCGCTGCGCATGGAGAAGGTGGTGATGGGCATCCTGCTGTCGCTGATCATCGCGATGGGTGCCTTCAACCTGGTCTCCTCGCAGGTGATGCTGGTGACCGACAAGCAGGCCGACATCGCCATCCTTCGCACGCTGGGCCTGACCCCGGGCGGGGTGATGCAGGTGTTCATGGTGCAGGGCTCGCTGATCGGCATCTTCGGCACGCTGGCCGGCCTGATCGGCGGCATTACCCTGACGCTGAATCTCGAACGCATCCTCGGTGCCATCGAGTCGCTGTTCAACGTCAAGCTGCTGCCGGAGGATGTCTACTACATCACCGGCCTGCCGACCGACATGCAGACCGGCGATATCGTGGCGATCACGCTTATCGCGTTGCTGATGAGTTTCCTGGCCACCCTGTATCCCGCCTGGCGGGCAGCACGCACCCAGCCGGCGGAGGCCCTGCGCTATGAATAAGGTCGTCAACCGCGGCGATGAAGTGATCCGTGCCGAGGGCCTGGGCAAGACCTACGCCGAAGGCCGCATGCAGACGCCGGTGTTCGACGGGCTGGACCTGAAGGTCAATGCCGGCGAAACGGTGGCGATCATCGGTGCCTCCGGCGCCGGCAAGAGCACCCTGCTGCACCTGTTGGGCGGCCTGGATGTGCCGACGGCAGGCGAGGTGTTCGTCACCGGCCAGCGCATGTCGACCTTGTCGGACACCGCGCGTGGCCTGCTGCGCAACCAGGCGCTGGGCTTCGTCTACCAGTTCCACCACCTGCTGCCGGAATTCACCGCGCTGGAAAACGTGATGATGCCGGTGATGCTGGCCGGTACCGGCGTGCCCGAAGCCAGCCAGCGTGCGACCGCGCTGCTGGAAGCGGTGGGCCTGGGCCATCGCCTTGACCACAAGCCGGGCGAGCTGTCCGGTGGCGAGCGCCAGCGTGCCGCCGTGGCGCGTGCGCTGGTCAACCATCCGGCCTGCGTGCTCGGCGATGAGCCGACCGGCAACCTGGATGACCGCACCGCGGCCACCGTGTTCGAGCTGATGCTGGAACTCAACCGTGCCCGGCACACCAGCCTGGTGCTGGTGACCCACGACCGCAGCCTCGCGCGCCGCCTGGACCGCGTGCTGGAACTGCGCGAAGGGCGCCTGCACGCGCTGGCACACGCTGACGTCTGAGGCGCTGGCCTCGCACTGGTGGATGCCGGCCCTGGTCGGCTGCTTTTGCAGGGCGTGCGCCAACCCAGGTTGGCGACTACCGGGCCGCGCCGACCGGTGGCTGAACCGGGCCGCCGGCCGTTGCGCCGGCGTTGCCCGGCCGGGCGCATGATGTGCGCAGTTCCCCGCTGGAGATCGCCATGAAGACCCCGCTGCTGATCGCCGGCCTGTGCCTGGCGCTGGCCGCTTGCGCCACCACTGGCCTGACCAGTGCCGACCGCCTGGAGCTGTACCGCGCCCACGCCGGTCCGGCGCAGAAGGACATGCAGTTCCTGGGCACGCTCAACGGCTGGACCGAGTTGGGCGACAGCGCGCTGGCGGTCTGGACCAAGCCGAGCGAAGCGTACCTGCTGGAACTGACAGGGCCGTGCCCGGATCTTTCGTATGCGCCTGCCATTGGCCTGACCAGCCACATGGGCCGGGTCAGCGCGCCGTTCGACAAGGTAATCGTACGCGACCCGACCGGCGGCCCGCGCCTGCCGTGCTTCATCAAGACGATCCGCAAGCTGGACGTCAAATCGCTGCGCGCGCAGGAAAAGGACATGCGCCAAGCGCAGGTGCAGGAGCGTGAAACGCCCGTAGAATAATCAGGTAGCGCCGGGCCATGCCCGGCGGATATCTGGTCGCCGGAAATGGCACGGCGCTACCGGCTCAGGCCTCGGGGGTGAAGCCGGCCGGCTTTTCGGCGTCTTTCTCGAACAGGAACTTGACCAGCTCCGCTTCCAGCATCGCGCGGTGCTCCGGCTTGCGCGGCGACAGGCGGTTTTCGTTGATCAGCATGGTCTGGTGCGCCAGCCAGGCCGCCCAGGCCTGCTTGCCGATGTGGTTGAACACGCGCTGGCCCAGGTCGCCGGGGTAGGGCACGAAGTCCAGGCCCTCGGCATCGCGTTGTTCGTACTGGCAGAAGACGGTTCGGGGCATGGGACTCACTCGTGGTTGCGGGGTTTGGTGGCTCTGCGTTTCGGCGCCTTTACCGGCGTGCCGTCCAGCAGCTTGCGGATCGGCGCGGGCAGGCCCAGCGCCGGAAGTTCATCGGCGGCGACCCAGCGCAGCGCGGGTTCCTCCACGCGCAGGCCGCGCACCTGCCGTGACAGTACCTGCAGGTGCAGCCGATAGTGGCTGAACGTGTGCTGCAGCACCGGCAGCTCCTCGGCCTCTTCCAGCGAACCGTCGACATGGGTGTCGAACCAGTCCTGCAGGTCGCTGCCGGCGTCGGCCTGCGGCAGCGTCCACAGCTGCGCCCAGATGCCCGTGTCCGGGCGCTTCTGCAGCAGCACGCGCTGCTGGGCGTCGCGCAGCAGCAGGGCTACGGCCTCGCGCTCGGGCAGGGTCTTGCCGGGTTTCGGCGTGGGCAGTTCGGCGGTGCGGCCTTCGCGGCGTGCCACGCAGTCTTCCTGCATCGGGCAGATCACGCAGGCCGGCTTGGCACGGCTGCACACGGTCGCGCCCAGATCCATCTGCGCCTGGGTGTAATCGGCCATGCGTCCGGCCGGAACCTGCGCTACATGCGCTTCGGCCAGCGACCACAGCTGTTTCTCGACGGCCGGCAGTCCGGGAAAGCCCTCGATGCCGTGATAGCGGCTGAGCACGCGTTTGACGTTGCCATCAAGGATCGCGAACGGGTCGTTCCAGGCCTGGCTGAGGATCGCGCCGGCGGTGCTGCGGCCGATGCCGGGCAGGGCGTGCAGGGCATCGAAATCGCGCGGCAGGTCGCCGTCGTGCAGCTCCACGCAGCGCTTGGCCGCGGCGTGCAGATTGCGTGCGCGGGCGTAGTAGCCGAGCCCGGCCCACTGCGCCATGACCGCGTCGTTGCTGGCGGCGGCCAGGTCGGGCAGGGTCGGGAAGTGCTGCAGGAACCGCTGGAAATACGGGATGACCGTGGTCACCTGGGTCTGCTGCAGCATGATCTCCGACAGCCAGACCCGATAAGGACTGCGCGGATGCTGCCAGGGCAGGTCGTGGCGTCCGTGGTCGTCGAACCAGTGCAGCAGGTGGGCGACGAAACCGTCTGCGTGGTCAAGTGCGGCGCTGGCGTGCGGCTGGCGGGGCATGGGTGTTCCGGGGAAGGCAGCCACCCGTGGGGTGGCTCTACTGGATTGCGGTTGCGGTAGACCCACGCCATGGGCGCGCGCAGTGCAGTAGAGCCACGCCAGGCGTGGCTGCACGGCGTATCAGGCGCCCAGCGCTTCAGGCAGCAGGGCGTCGACGAAGGCTTCCGGATCGAACACGCGCAGGTCTTCCGGGCGCTCGCCGATGCCGGCAAAACGGATCGGAATGCCGAACTCGCGGGCCAGGGCGAACACCACGCCGCCCTTGGCGGTACCGTCCAGCTTGGTCACCACCAGGCCGGTCACCTTCACCGCGGCATTGAACTGGCGCAGCTGCGAGAGCGCGTTCTGGCCGGTGGTGCCGTCGATGACCATCAGCACTTCGTGCGGCGCGGTCTCGTCGATCTTGCCCAGTACGCGACGGATCTTGCCGAGCTCGTTCATCAGGCCGGACTGGGTATGCAGGCGACCGGCGGTATCGGCGATCAGCACCGAGGTGCCGCGCGCCTTGCCGGCCTGCAGGGCGTCGTAGGCCACCGAAGCGGCGTCGGCGTTCTGCCCCTGGGCGACCACAGCCACGCCGTTGCGCTCACCCCAGGCCTGCAGCTGGGCCACGGCGGCGGCGCGGAAGGTATCGCCGGCGGCCAGCATCAGACTGTGGCCTTCGTCCTTGAAGCGCTTGGCCAGCTTGCCGATGGTGGTGGTCTTGCCGACGCCGTTGACGCCGACGGTGAGCACCACGAAGGGCTTGGCGTTGCGGTCGATCACCAGCGGCTTGGCGACCGGCTGCAGGATCGCGATCAGTTCGCTGCGCAGCGCGGCGAGCAGCGCATTGGCATCGACGAACTCGCGCGACTTCATGCGCTTGCGCAGGCCCTCGACCAGGTCGGTAGTGGCGCCCACGCCGACGTCGGCGGTGATCAGCGCGGTTTCCAGCTCGTCCAACAGATCGTCGTCGAGCTTGGGATTGCGCGAGAACAGGCCGCCGAAGCTGCGGGCGATGACGCTGTTGCGCAGGCGCTCGCGCCAGCCGGGCTTGCCGGCCGGGGCCGGGGCGGCATCGACCAGCACCGGCAGGTCCATGGCAGGCGTGGCCGGCGCTTCGGCCGGGGTGACCGGGGCCAGCGGTGCAAGCACGGCGGCGGCAGCCAGGGCCTCGGCTTCGAAGTCTTCCGGAGCGATGACGCGTTCCGGGGCCGGGGCCGAGGCCGGCGGCGCAGCGGGGACCGGCGGCTCGGGCGCTGCGACAGGCGCAGGCGCGGACGTGGTGGCCTCGACGCTGGCCGGCGTGGCGACCGGTGCGGCCGGGGCTTCTTCGACCGGGGCAGCGGACGGGAACGCCGCCGCCAGCTCCTCAGCCGAGTAATGCTGGGTCTTGGGCGCGTCCGGCGTGGCGGCGTCCTGGGGCTTCTTGCGGCGGAAAAAACTGAGCATTGGCAAAAGGCGCTGAAATCAGGGGGGTATGCTACCACTCGGGACCGTTGACCCGATGTGGACTCAAGGTTGCGCGTGCCGGGCCGTTAACCGGTCCGAGGGGCTGCGCAGGGTGGCCCGGAGACCGCCGATGAACGTGTTGGAGACTGCGCTGTCGGGAATGCGAGCGGCCCAGCAGGGCGTGCAGGTGGCCGCACACAACGTGGCCAGTCTCGCCACCCCGGACGCGCAGCGCCTGCAGTTGCAGCGCAGCCCGGTCGAGCAGGGCGGGGTGGAAACCACGGTCAGTGCCACCGATCCGGACCCGGCAGCGCCGCTGGGCGACCTGCTGGCAGCCAAGGCCGAGGTGGTGGCATTTGCCGCCAACGCCACGGTGATCCGCAGCCAGGACCAGATGCTGGGCGCGCTGCTGGACCGGAACGCCTGAGGCATCAGCCGCCCTGGCAGGTGTCAACCTTGGTTGACACGTCTTTGGAGCGCCAACGACGGTTGGCACGTACCAAAGCATCGACCGGTAGCGCCGGGCCATGCCCGGCGACCACCCCATCGGTCAGGCCGACAGTTCCAGCAGCAGCTTGTTCAGGCGCGCCACGTAGGCGCCCGGATCCTTCAGGCTGTCGCCGGCGGCCAGCGCGGCCTGGTCGAACAGCACCCGGCCGAGGTCGTCGAAGCGCGCGCCATCGGCTTCGGCGTCGAGCTTGGCGATCAGCGGGTGGCCCGGGTTGATCTCCAGCACCGGCTTGCTGTCGGGCACCTTCTGCCCGCTGGCTTCCAGGATCTGGCGCATCTGCAGGCCCAGGTCCTGTTCGCCGATGGCCAGTACCGCCGGCGAATCGGTCAGGCGGTGCGACACGCGCACTTCGGCCACGTCATCGCCGAGCACCGACTTCAGGCGCTCGACCAGGCCCTGCTTGTCCTTCGCTGCCGCTTCCTGTTCCTGCTTGTCGGCTTCGCTTTCCAGCGCGCCCAGGTCGAGGTCGCCACGGGCGATATCGACGAAGCCCTTGCCATCGAAATCGGTCAGGTAGCCCATCAGCCACTCGTCGATGCGATCGGTCAGCAGCAGCACTTCGATGCCCTTCTTGCGGAACACTTCCAGGTGCGGGCTGTTGCGCACCTGGCTGTAGCTCTCGCCGGTCAGGTAATAGATCTTGTCCTGGCCCTCGGCCATGCGGCCGATGTAATCGGCCAGCGACACGGTCTGCGCATCGGCCTCGCCACGGGTGGAGGCGAAGCGCAGCAGGCCGGCCACCTTCTCGCGGTTGTTGTAGTCCTCGGCCGGGCCTTCCTTCAGCACCTGGCCGAATTCCTTCCAGAACGTGGCGTACTGCTCCGGCTTGTCGGCGGCCAGCTTTTCCAGCATGTCCAGCGAGCGCTTGGTCAGCGCGGCCTTCATCGAATCGATGACCGGGCCGGACTGCAGGATCTCGCGCGAGACGTTCAGCGACAGGTCGTTGGAGTCGACAACGCCCTTGATGAAACGCAGGTACAACGGCAGGAACTGCTCGGCCTGGTCCATCACGAACACGCGCTGCACGTACAGCTTCAGGCCCTTCGGCGCGTCGCGGTGGTACAGGTCGAACGGCGCGCGGCCGGGTACGTACAGCAGCGAGGTGTACTCGAGCTTGCCTTCAACCTTGTTGTGGCTCCACGCCAGCGGGTCGCTGTGGTCGTGCGCCACGTGCTTGTAGAACTCGGTGTACTCGGCGTCGCTGATCTCGGTACGCGGGCGGGTCCACAGCGCGCTGGCGCGGTTGACGGTCTCCCACTCGCCGGCGGCCTCTTCGCCTTCCTTCGGCATCTGGATCGGCAGGCCGATGTGGTCGGAGTACTTCTTGAGGATGCTGCGCAGGCGCCAGCCGTCGGCGAAGTCGTGCTCGCCGTCCTTCAGGTGCAGGACGATGCGGGTACCGCGCTCGGGCTTGTCGATGGTGGCCACGTCGAAATCGCCTTCGCCACGCGAGGTCCAGCGCACGCCTTCGGCGGCGGCCAGTCCGGCGCGGCGCGAGGTCACTTCCACTTCGTCAGCGACGATGAAGGCGCTGTAGAAGCCGACGCCGAACTGGCCGATCAGCTGCGAATCCTTCTTCTGGTCGCCGGACAGCTGGCGCAGGAAATCGCCGGTGCCGGACTTGGCGATCGTGCCGAGGTGGGCGATGGCTTCGGCGCGGCTCATGCCGATGCCGTTGTCTTCGATGGTGATGGTGTGGGCGGCGGCGTCGAAGCTGACGCGCACGCGCAGTTCGCTGTCGCCTTCCAGCAGGGCGGGCTGGGTCAGGGCCTCGAAGCGCAGCTTGTCGGCGGCGTCGGCGGCGTTGGAGACCAGCTCGCGGAGGAAGATTTCCTTGTTGGAGTACAGCGAGTGGATCATCAGCTGCAGCAGCTGCTTGACCTCGGTCTGGAAGCCAAGGGTTTCGGTCTGGGTGGTCTCGGTCATCGATAGGGCTCCGTGTGCAATGCCGCGCCAGCGCGTGCGGCCTGGCCAAGGGGTATGGCTGATTGTCCCGAAATCAAGGGGGGGGCGGCAGGGCTGCGCCCTGCACCTGCTCAATGCAACGGCAACGGCCGAAGCAACAGCAACAGCGGGTTGTCCGTGGATGGCGGGACGGTGTGGGTTCGCAGGACACGCCGTAAACCCGTCCATGGGGGCTCGTAGGCGCCATCCATGGCGCCTGCGGTCCTGCCAACCCACACCGCCCCACCTCTGACAGGTTCACGCGACTGTTGGAACCTGCTGTTGGTGGGTGCCGACCGCTGGTCGGCACATCTGTGAGATATAGGATGAATTCATCCACGCATGGCGTGGATCTACTGGCAACGGCGGCTGTTGGTAAGTGTCGACCTTGGTCGACACATCTGTCAGATACCGAATTCCATCTGGGGTCAGAGCCCGTTGCGCAGCAACGGGATCCGACCCCGTGCTCCGACAGATCGCGGAAAACTGTCGAAGGCGGGGTGGG
>DEZI01000030.1:0-68769 GCA_002364755.1 Stenotrophomonas maltophilia | reverse complement strand
GGGGTGGGCCGGGGGGGGGGGGCCCCCGCCCCCAGGGGGGCTTTTTGGCCCCCCCCCCCCAACCCAACCCCCCCCCGCCATCCCACGGGGTCCCCGCCGTTGCTGTTGCTTCGGTCGTTGCTGTGGCTTCTGCGGGTGCCGGCCGGGGGCCGGCCGAATTACAATCCCACTCATGGTGAATTTCTCGAACAACCCCCACCGGGGTAGCCGGTGAGCGGCCGTGGTGGCAATGACGGCCAGGTCCGCATCATCGGCGGGCGCTGGCGCAATACCCGCCTGCCGGTGCCGACCCTGCCGGGCCTGCGGCCCAGCAGCGACCGCGCGCGCGAAACGCTGTTCAACTGGCTGCTGCCCAAACTCGGCGGGGCGCGGGTGCTGGACCTGTTCGCCGGCAGCGGCGCGCTGGGCCTGGAGGCCGTCTCGCGCGGTGCCGCCCACGCCACCCTGGTCGAGCGCGATGCCCAGCTCGGCCGCAACCTGACCGCCGCCGTCGCCAGGCTGCAGGCGGCCGAGCAGGTCAGCGTGGTCCAGGCCGATGCCCTGCGCTGGCTGCAGAGCGCGCCGGCCCAGCAGGCCACCCTGGTGTTCATCGACCCGCCGTTCGCCGACGGCCTGTGGCAGGACGTGCTCGCCCAGCTGCCGCGCCACCTTGCCGCCGATGCCTGGCTGTACCTGGAATCCCCGGCAGGGCACGTGCCCGTGCTGCCGCCGGAATGGCTGCTGCACCGCGAGGGCGGCACCCGCGAGGTGCGCTTTGCCCTGTACCGCCGCGCCACTGCTACACTTTGACCTCATCTGAACATCTGCTACCGCCCATGACCGTGGCCAACCGCCGCATCGCCGTCTACCCCGGCACGTTCGACCCCATCACCAATGGTCATATCGACCTGGTGAGCCGGGCTGCGCCGTTGTTTGAAAAGGTCGTGGTCGGCGTGGCGCAGAGCCCGTCCAAGGGCCCGGCGCTGCCGCTGGAGCAGCGCGTGCAGCTGGCCCGGGGCGCCCTGGGCCACCACAGCAATGTCGAGGTCATCGGCTTCGATACCCTGCTGGCCCATTTCGTTCGTTCGGTCCAGGGCGGGGTGCTGCTGCGCGGCCTGCGCGCGGTGTCCGACTTCGAATACGAATTCCAGATGGCGAGCATGAACCGCCACCTGATCCCGGAGGTCGAGACCCTGTTCCTGACGCCGGCCGAGCAGCACAGCTTCATTTCGTCCTCGCTGGTCCGCGAGATCGCCCGCCTGGGAGGCGACGTGTCCGGTTTCGTGCCGGCCGCCGTGCTCGAGGCGCTGCGCAAGGTCCGCGAAGCGAAGTCGGCGCAGTCGTAAATCCTGCCCGCGCGGCAGGGCCAGTAGTACCACGCACCCCCATTACGTAAACCACACGCACCACTCGGGAGGAAACCCATGAACACCACCATGCGCGCGATGCTGATCGCTTCGTTTGCCCTGGCCTTCACCGCCTGCAAGAAGGAAGAGGCCGCTCCGGTCGAAGACGCCAAGCAGGCCCTGGTCGCTCCGGCCAAGGAAGACGATGCAGGCTGGAAGAAGTACCTGCAGGAAGTGGCGATCCAGAACATGGGCAACATCACCAACAGCCCGTTCCTGTATTACCTCTCGCCGGAATCGGACCCGGACTTCCAGGCCAAGTACGAGCGCCAGACCGAAAGCGCGACCCAGGCCGTGGCCCGTGGCGTGCAGCCGGGCAACATGCTGGCCTTCGGTTCGTCGGCCTCGGGCAAGATGGCTGACATGATCCAGACCGTGTTCAAGGACGTCTCGCCGGATTCGATGAAGGGCGTGCGCGTCGTCTTCATCGGCCAGTCCGCTGACAACGCCCGCGTGCAGGCTGCCGTGCAGCCGACCGGCGCCGAGTACATTTTCGTCGAAGCCAAGTAAGACCGTGCCATGGCGGCCATGCTCCGGCATGGCCCGGGCGGCGCTCCGCGAGGGCGCCGCTGATGACCTGACCGACCCGCGCGCCCGCGCGGGCCGGTCCTTGTCCCAAGGCGCGGGCGAGGAGTATCGCCATGTCGCTGAAAATCAACGAGCTCTGCGTCAACTGTGACGTCTGCGAGCCGGCCTGCCCGAACCAGGCCATTTCGATGGGTGAAACCATCTACCTGATCGACCCTGCGCGCTGCACCGAATGCGTGGGTCACTTCGATGAGCCACAGTGCGTGGTCGTCTGCCCGGTCGAATGCATCGACCCGGACCCGGAGATCGTGGAAACGGAAGTCCAGCTGCTGGCCAAGTTGCGCCGACTGCAGCACGATCACCCCGAACTCTACGCGGAGCCCTCATCCGAATGAAGACGCTGATCGTCCGTCCCCTGCTGCTGCTCAGCCTGGTGCTGAGCCCGCTGGCCTGGGCCGAAACCACCGCCCGTGCCGAGCGCCCTGATGGCGCGGCCATCGCCAGTGGCCATGCGCTGGCCACCCAGGCCGGCATCGACATCCTGGCGCAGGGCGGCAACGCCTTTGACGCCGCGGTCGCGGTGTCCTCCACCCTGGCCGTGGTCGAGCCGATCAGCTCGGGCCTGGGCGGCGGCGGCTTCTTCCTGCTGCACGATGCAGCCACCGGCAAGGACATCATGCTGGATGCGCGCGAGACCGCCCCGGCGGCCGCGACCCCGCAGGCGTTCCTGGACAAGCAGGGCAACCTGGACCGTGACCGCTCGGTCAACGGCCCGTGGTCGGCCGGCATCCCTGGCCTGCCCGCCGCACTGGTGGAACTGTCGGCCAAGCACGGCAAGCTGCCGCTGTCGGCCTCGCTGCAGCCGGCTATCCGCATCGCCCGCGAAGGTTTCCCGGTCTATGACCGCATGGCCAAGGGCTACGCCTCGCGCCGCGAGGTGATGGAACGCTTCCCCGGCACGCGTGAGGTCTACCTGCGCAACGGCAAGCCGATCGCTACCGGCGATCTGTTCAAGCAGCCTGAGCTGGCACAGACCCTGGAGCGCCTGGCGGCCGGCGGTCGCGATGGCTTCTACAAGGGCCAGACCGGCAAGCTGCTGCTGGAAGGCGTGAAGCAGGCCGGTGGCAAGTGGACGGCCGACGAGCTGGCCGGCTACCAGGTCAAGCTGCGCGAGCCGATCGTGTTCGACTACAACGGCTGGAAGATCACCACCGCGCCGCCGCCGTCGTCCGGTGGCATCGCCCTGGCCAGCATGCTGCAGATCCTGGAAGGCTGGGACATCAAGCAGATGGATGCAGCCCACCGCACCCACCTGGTGGTGGAAGCGATGCGCCGCGCCTACCGCGACCGCACTTTCTTCCTCGGCGATCCGGACTTCGTGCAGATCCCGCAGAAGGTGCTGACCAGCAAGGATTACGCGCAGGGCCTGCGGGCCACGATCCACCCGGACAAGGCCACCCCCAGCGACCTGCTGTCGGGCAACCCGACCCCGCTGGAAGATGACGAGACCACGCATTTCTCGATCATCGACCGCGATGGCAACCGCGTCGGCGCCACCCAGACCGTCAACCTGCTGTACGGCTCGGGCCTGATTCCCAAGGGCACCGGCGTGCTGCTGAACAACGAGATGGACGACTTCGCGCTGAAGCCGGGCACCCCCAACGCCTTCGGCGTGATGGGTTATGCGGCCAACGCACCGAAGCCGGGCAAGCGCATGCTCAGCTCGATGACGCCCACCTTCATGGAGAACGCCGACAAGGTGGTGGTGCTGGGCACCCCGGGCGGCAGCCGCATCATCACCATGGTACTGCTGGGCATCCTCGGCTATGACGCCGGCCTGGACGCGCAGCAGGTTGCCGCGTTGCCGCGCTACCACCACCAGTGGCTGCCGGACCTGATCGAGGCCGAGAGCGACGCCTTCGACGCGGACACCGTGAAGCAGCTGCAGGCGATGGGCCACAAGATCGACCTGCCGGGCGATGTCGCCGCCGGCGGCCGCGGCTCCAGCCACGTGTGGGGCAACCTGCAGACCGTGGAGTGGGACCGCACGGCCAACAAGCTCTACGGCGGCAGCGACCCGCGCAACCCTGTCGGCAGCGCCCAGGTCTTGCCGGCACGTTGATGCGTCGGTAGCGCCGGGCCATGCCCGGCGAATGGAGCGCCCCAGAACCCCGCCACCCGGCGGGGTTCTGCGCTTTCCGGCCCGTAATTCCGGCTAGCGATTATTTAACGGGGGGCGCTCGATAATTGCGGCATGAAACTATGGTCGATTCGTGGGAACTCGCAGCGCCTGGATGGCGGTGCGATGTTCGGCAACGCGCCGCGTGCGGTGTGGGAAAAGTGGGCGGCTCCGGACGAGCTCAATCGCATCGAGCTGGCCTGCCGTGCGTTGCTGGCCAGTCCGCTGGATGGCAAGACGGTGCTGTTCGAGACCGGCATCGGTGCGTTCTTCGACCCCCGCATGCGCGACCGTTACGGTGTGCAGGAAAGCCAGCACGTGCTGATCGATTCGCTGCGCGAGGCGGGTTTCGAGCACGAGGACATCGACGTGGTGGTGCTCAGCCACCTGCACTTCGACCATGCCGGCGGCCTGCTGTCGGCATGGAGCGAAGGCCGCTCGCCGGAACTGCTGTTCCCCAACGCGACCTTTGTGGTCGGTGCGCAGCACTGGCAGCGGGCGCTGCAGCCGCATCCGCGCGACCGCGCCAGCTTCATTCCCGAGCTGCCGGGCCTGCTGCAGGCCACCGGCCGCCTTGAAGTGGTGGAGGGCGAGTACTCGAAGGTGCTGGGCAGCAGCGTGCGCTTCAGCTACAGCGACGGCCATACGCCGGGCCTGATGCTTGGCGAGATCGTCGGCCACGCGCATGCCGGCGAGGATGCGCACGGCGGCGTGGTGTTCTGTGCGGACCTGATCCCGGGGCGCTCGTGGGTGCACGTGCCGATCACCATGGGCTACGACCGCAATGCGGAGCTGTTGATCGACGAGAAGCGACGCTTCCTGGAAGACAAGCTTGCGCGCAACGTGCATCTGTTCTTCACCCATGACCCGCAGGTGGCGCTGGCGCAGCTGGGGCGGGATGAGAAGGGGCGTTTCGTGACCCTGCATGAGCAGGGGGAGCTGAAGGCGCGGGCGTTGGGTTGAGGGGTGTTCGTTCGGCAGGGCTTGCAGCCCCGCACCTGCAGAAGCAACGTCAACGTCAAAAGCGGGCTGCCCGTGGGTTGGCGGGGCGGTGTCGGATTGCGGGGACGCCGCAAGTACGTCCGTGTAGGCTTGGCCGCCGCATCCATGCGGCGGACACCCCGCACTCCGACACCGCCCCACCTTCGACAGGTTCAGGCGGCTGTTGGTGGGTGCCGGCCGTTGGTCGGCACATCTGTCAGAGATCGATGTTCAGATGGGGTCGGATCCCGTTGCTTCGCAACGGGCTCTGACCCCATCTGATTGAATGTGATGGCGGTGCTACGAGGCTTTCAGGCAGCTGCTCATGAAGGTCTTGCGGGCGTCGCCGGCGAGCTTTTTGGTCGCGGCATCGGCGTTGCACTGCTTCATGCGCTCCTGCGGGGTTGTGGCCTTGGTTTCGGTGGCGTGGCCGCTCAGGCAGGCGCTCTGCGCGGTTTTGTAGGCGTCGCCCTTCAGCCCTTTGTTCTTGGCCGAGCAGTCGGCCATGCGCTGCTGCTGCGGGGTGGCGGCGGTGGCGGCCAGGGGCAGGCCGATGAGCAGGGCGGCAGCCAGCAGGAAGGAGGCTTTCATGGCATCTCCAGGGCGAGCGGTGCGGGTGCGCGGAGCATTCGCCTGCTGGCTGGAAAACGACGTGAAGATTCGCGATCGTCCCGGTAACGCTCGCCTGGAGATGTGATCGGCGTATCGGTGTGCATCCTTTATGACGCACTGGAGCACGTCCATGACATCCGCTGCCGACCCTCATCCAGAGACCGATCCGGTCATCAGCCGCGCATTGGCCGCGCCGCGGGCGGCGTTGTGGCGGGCCTGGACGGAGCCTGAGCTGTTGCGACAGTAGTGGTGCCCGCGGCTGTAGACCACCGAGGTGCGTGCGTTCGAGCTGCGCCCGGGCGGGGCTTCGTCGAGATCGTGCCGCAGCAGCGCCTGGTGTTCACCTCGATGCTGGGCGGCGGCTGGCGGCCGCAGAGCCCGTGGCTGGGCTTCACCGCGGCCATCACCTTCGCCGGCGAAGGGCAGGGCTGCCGCTACACCGCGCAGGTCATGCACCCGGACAAGACCGTCCGTGACCAACACGAGCCGATGGGCTTTTTTGATGGCTGGAAAATGGCCATCGACCGGCTGCAGGCGCTGGCGGCCGGGCTTTAAAGAGCGGGGGCCCGGAGCCCTTTCTGCGAAAGGGATCCGACCCCGGGGTCAGATCCCTTCCACCGGATCACACCACGCGGGTACCGAAGATGCGGTCACCCGCATCGCCCAGGCCCGGCAGGATGTAGCCCTTGTCGTTGAGCTGGGCATCGATGGCCGCGGTGTAGATCTCCACGTCCGGGTGCACGGCCTTGACCGCCTCGATGCCTTCCGGCGCGGCGACCAGGAAGATGCCCTTGATGCGGCGCGCGCCCGCGCGCTTGAGCATGTCGATGGTGGCGATCAGGGTGCCGCCGGTGGCCAGCATCGGGTCCAGGATCAGCGCATCGCGCTCTTCCAGACGGCCGGTCAGGCGCTCGAAATAAGGCACCGGCTGCAGGGTTTCCTCATCGCGCTGCAGGCCGACCACGCTCACGCGCGCAGCCGGGATCAGCGACAGCACGCCGCTGAGCATGCCCAGGCCGGCACGCAGGATCGGCACCACGGTGATCTTGGCGCCAGCGATGCGCTGCACGGTCACCGGGCCGGCCCAGCCGGGGAGGGTGTGCGGCTCGGTCTCCAGGTCGGCGGTGGCCTCGTAGGCCAGCAGCGTGCCCAGTTCGTTGGCCAGCTCGCGGAAATCCTTGGTGCTGAGCGCGGCGTTGCGCATCAGGCCGATCTTGTGCTGCACCAGCGGGTGGCGCACTTCGACGATCTTCATGGTCGGGAATGGGGGCTGTAGAGAGGCCTCCATTTTGCCGGATCGGCGCTGCGAAGCCCACGCCGGATGCAATGAATGTGCTGAACGGTGTCACCGCCGTGCAACGTTGCGGACATACCGTGCAGACCCATTCTTCACAGGTATGGGGCTCCACCGTGCACATCAAGACTCCGCTGGCCATGGCCATCACCGTGACCCTGGCGCTGGGGGCCGCAGCACCGCTGCAGGCCGCCGGACAGCAGGCCTTGGCCGCCACCGGCGTGGTTGCCGCCAATGCGGTCGATCTGGACCGCATCGAAGTGCGCGCCCAGCTCGAATCGCAGCTCCGCGCGGTTGATCTGAAGCGCAGCAGCGACGCCATCGAAGATGCGGTGTCCTCCGATGCCCTGGGCCAGTACCCGGACAAGAACGTGGCCGAGTCGCTGCAGCGCCTGCCGGGCATCAGCGTGACCCGTGACCAGGGCGAAGGCCGCTTCGTGGTCATCCGCGGCCTGGATGCCAACCTCAACAGCGTCAGCATCGATGGCATCGCCGTGGGTACCCCGGAAGACTCCAGCCGCGCCGCGCCACTGGACGTCATCCCCTCCGATTCGACCGAGCGCCTGCGCGTGGTCAAGTCGCCGACCCCGGACATGCCGGGTGACGCCATCGGTGGCGCGGTGCTGGTCGAATCGGCCTCGGCCTTCGACCGCGACGGCCGCAGCCTGCGCGGCAAGATCGAAGCCAGCCACCAGCAGCTGTCCGGCGAGACCAGCCCCAAGGCCTCGTTCAACTACAGCGAAGTGTTCGCCGAGACCTTCGGCATCGCGCTGGGCGTGAACTACCAGAACCGCAGGTTCGAGTCCGACAACACCGAAGTCGAGTATGACAATCTCGACGGTGACATCGATCCGCAGGACGTGAAGCCCGGTGACCTCACCGCGATCAACCTGCAGAACCGCAAGTACGAGATCGAGCGCAAGCGCATCGGTGCCAACCTCAACATGGACTGGCGCCCGGACGAGGGCAGCAGGTACTACCTGCGCACCCTGTACAGCCAGTTCGACGACGCCGAAACCCGCCAGCGCGTGATCTACAACTTCGATGACGCCGACATGGTGGCCACCGGCACCGACCAGTACCGCCTGGACGACCTTCCGGCCGATGCGATCCAGAAGCGCATGCGCTACCGCACCAAGAAGGAAAACACCTTTGCTGCCAGCCTGGGCGGCGAGAACACGCTGACCAACGCGGTGGTGGACTACAAGATCGGCTACACCCGCACCGAAGAGCGCGTCGACGACGAGATGGAAGCACGCTTCGAGTTGGATGCCGACGACATGTCCGGCACCCTGGACCAGCGCAGCCGCCTGCCGACCTACACGCTCAGCAGCAACGGCTGGATGGACAACACGAACTTCGCGTTCGACCGCTTCGTGATCTCGCCCAAGCAGGTCAACGACGAAGAACGCAGCGCGCAGGTCAACGTGCGTTTCGATGGCGACAACAGCAGCATCAAGTTCGGCCTGCTCGGCCGCTGGCGCGACCGTGATGTCAACGTGGACGAGAGCGAACTGCGCCGCGGCCCGGACATCGACCTGGCCAGCTGGACGGCCGCCGATCCGGAACACCGCCACGGTGTGATGGGGCAGGGCATGAGCTCGGCTGCCATGCGCGCCTACTGGGCACAGAACGGCAGCCGCCACACCGCGCGTCCGCAGGACGTGGCCGGCAACGCCGCCACGTCGCTGGAAGAGGATTACACCGCCAGTGAAGACATTTTCGCCAGCTACGCGATGGGCACCTGGGACATCGGATCGCTGCGCATCATCGGCGGCGTGCGCGTGGAAAACACCCGCTTCAAGGCCACCGGCAACAGCGTCGAGCTGGACGACGATGACGGCTACACCGTCAGCCCGGTGGAGGCCAACCGCAGCTACACCAACGTGCTGCCGGGCCTGCAGCTGCGCTACGACGCGGCCGACGACTGGGTGCTGCGTGCTTCGGCCAACAAGACGGTCTCGCGTCCGTCCTTCGGTGACATCTCGCCGCGCCGCGCGCTGAACGCCGGTGACCAAGAGCTGCGCCTGAGCAATCCGCAGCTGGATCCCTACGAGTCGAAGAACATCGACCTGTCGGTCGAGAAGTACATCGGCACCACCGGCATCGTCTCGCTGGGCCTGTTCCACAAGTCCATCGATGGCTACATCGTGGAGACCGTGAGCCAGAATGATCCGGCTTACGACGGCCTCGACGTGATCCGTCCGATCAACGGCCGCAAGGCCACCGTGCGCGGCGCAGAGTTCAACTGGCAGCAGCAGCTGGCGTTCCTGCCGGGCGCGCTGGACGGCCTGCTGGTCGGTGCCAGCGGCACCTGGCTGGATACCAGGTTCGATGCGGGCATCGCTGACCGCGAAGGCGAGGAGTTCATGCTGCCGCGTGCCTCCAGGCACGTGTACAGCGCGCACATCGGCTATGAGAAGTACGGCCTGAGCACCCGCCTGGCCGCGGTCTACCGCAGCGAGTACCTGGACACCGTCGGTACCGGCCGCGCGTTCGACATCTACGTAGCGCCCAACACCCAGCTCGACTTCTCGCTGGACTACAAGTTCACCCCGCGCATCAGCATGTACCTCGAAGCGCAGAACCTGCTCGACAAGCCGCTGGAGCTGTACCAAGGCACCCGTTCGCGCACCTTGCAGATGGAAGAGTACGGCCGCACGTACGCTGTCGGCCTGAAGGTGGCCCTGTGATGTCGCGTGGCATGACCCTGCTGGCCGCCGCGATGGCCGCCTGCCTTGCAGCCGGCTGCACGCCGGCGGCGGCTCCGGCCGGCGCCGATGCCGCCGCGAAGGCCCCGGCCGGGAACGCACGCTCGGTGTCGACCATCGCCGAGGCGTTCCTAAGCCCGATGACGCCGGAAGACAACATCGATTCGCCCGCGGCCTGGAAGGCACCGGACGGCAAGACCTGGCTGATCGCCACGGCCAAGGCCACCGACAAGCTGGTGGTGTATGACGGCAGCACCGGCCAGCACCTGCGCGACGTCGGCAACGCAGGCACCGCGCTGGGCCAGTTCGACCGCCCCAACGGCATCTCGGTGACCGACGACCTGCTGTGGATCGTCGAGCGTGACAACCACCGCGTGCAGGTGTTCTCGCTGCCCGATTTCACCCCGCTGGCGGTGTTCGGTGCCGATGACCTGCGCAAGCCCTATGGCCTGTGGGTCGACCGCCGGGCCGACGGCTACAGCGTCTACGTCACCGATTCCTGGGACAACGGCGAAGACGCACAGGGCAAGGACATCCTGCCGCCGCTGGCCGAGCTGGGCAAGCGCGTGCGCCAGTACCACGTCACCCGCGATGGCGCCAAGGTGGAAGCGACCCTGGCTGCCAGCATCGGTGATACCAGCGAAGCCGGCGCACTGCGGGTGGTCGAGTCGATCTGGGGTGACCCAGCCAACGACCGCCTGCTGATCGCCGAGGAAGACGAAACCTACGCCAGCGAGTTCAAGATCTACACGCTGGCCGGCCGTTTCACCGGCAGCACCTTCGGCCGCGATGTGTTCAAGGCGCAGGCCGAGGGTGTGATGCTGCGCACCTGCGGCAAGGACGGCTGGTGGATCACCACCGAGCAGGGCAAGCAGCGCAGCGTGTTCCACCTGTTCGACCGCCATACCCTGAAGCCGGTCGGTGCCTTCCAGGGCAACACGGTCGCCAACACCGATGGCATCTGGATGATGCAGCAGCCGAGCCCGCGCTTCCCGCACGGTGCGCTGTATGCCGTGCATGACGACCAGGGCGTGGTGGCCTTCGACTGGGAAGCCATCGCCAAGCAACTGTCGCTGCCGCTGGAGTGTGGCGCATGAGCCGTCGTTGCAGGAATGCCCTTGCGTTGGGCCTGCTGCTGGCAATGCCCGCATTGGGGTTCGCCGCCGCCGAACCGAATACCCAGGTGCCGGTGGGCAGCCCTTACTACGCGGCCACCACCGTGCCGGACCGCATCGTCGCCTCGCCCTCGGTCGATCCCAGCCAGGGCTTCGCCGTGGCCTGGCGCACCGATGGCAGCGTGCAGGCGCCACTGCTGGAAATCGCCCTGGCCGGTGATTCGCCGGCCATCGAGGGCATCCGCCAGGTGCGCGCGAAGACCCGGGTGCTGCAGACCGAGCACGGTCTGTCGCACCACCATCGCGCCGAGGTCGATGGGCTGAAGCCGGACACCCTGTACGTGTACCGCGTGCAGGGCAATGGCAGCTGGAGTGCCTGGAACCAGCTGCGCACGCTGGGCAAGGCCGGCGAGCCCCTGACCCTGCTGTACTTCGGTGATACCCAGAACAAGAACCTCAGCCATGTCAGCCGCGTGGTGCGTGCCGCGCAGAAGACCGCACCGGAGGCGCGCATGAGCCTGTTCGCCGGTGACCTGGTCAGCGGTGGCGACGGCGCCGATGACAGCGAGTGGGGCGAGTGGTTCGCCGCCACCAGTTGGCTGGCGCAGGAGACGCTGGTGGCCCCGGCCATCGGCAACCACGAGTACTTCGAAGAGTTCGAGGACACCCCGCAGGAACGCCGCGTGCTGGGCAAGCACTGGCCGGTGACGTTCGCGCTGCCGGGCAACGGTGCCGCAGCGGCTGCCAGCAGCACCTACTGGTTCGATGTGCAGGACGTGCGCGTGGCCGTGCTCGACGGCACCTCCGCACTCGACCTGGGCACCGCCCAGGCGCAGGCGCAGTGGCTGGACAAGGTGCTGGCCAACAACCCGCACCCGTGGACCATCGTGCTGCTGCACCAGCCGTTCTATTCGCCGCGCGAAGGCCGCGAGAACGCTGCGCTGCGCGACGTGCTGCTGCCGGTCGTGCGCCGCCACAACGTCGACCTGGTGCTGCAGGGCCACGACCACACCTACGGCCGCCGCGGCGAAGGTGAGGCCGCCACGCCGCAGTACGTTGTGACGGTGGCTGGGCCGAAGCAGTACCGCCTGTCCGACGAGGCACGCCGGACCATGGATCCGGTGGCCGAGGATACCCAGCTGTTCCAGGTGCTGAAGATCGATCCGCAGCACCTGCGCTACGAAGCCCGCACCGTCAACGGCCGGTTGTACGATGCCTTCGAGCTGCGCCGCGATGCCGCCGGCGGCAAGCAGCGGGTGGAACTGCGCGAAGACCGCATCGCCCCGCGCGGCTGCCCGCGTGCGCAGACCGCCAAGGGCCGGGCGGACCGTTGCTGGGAATGAGGAGTGACCGCATGAACACAACTCGACGCATCGCCCCGTTGGCCGCCCTCGGCGCAGCCCTGTTGCTGGTGGCCGGTGCCGTGACCGCCGCCGACAGCGTGCTGCATCCGTTCCTGGCAGCGCAGCCTAAGCAGGCCCCGGCCGAAGTGAACCTGGCGGTGGAGATCCCGGCCGGCAGCTTCACCAAGTACGAGATCAAGGAAGACGGTCTTGTACACGTGGACCGCTTCCAGTCGATGCCGGTGGCCTATCCAGCCAACTACGGCTCGGTACCGCGCACGCTGGCCGGTGACAACGATCCGCTGGATGCGCTGGTGCTGACCCGCGAACCGCTGCATCCGGGCGTGATCGTGCGCTTCCGCCCGATCGGTTACCTGAAGATGATTGATGGCGGCGAGCACGACGAGAAGGTCATCGGCGTGCCCACCGACAAGGTCGACCCGACCTACGCCAACATCCGCGACCTGTCCGATCTGCCTGAGATCGAACGGCAGCGCATCGAGGCGTTCTTCCGGGTCTACAAGGACCTGCCGGCCGGCCGTAGTCCGGTGCAGCTCAACGGCTGGGGCAATGCGGCCGAAGCCCGTGCGCTGATCAGCGAGGCGATGAAGCGCTTCGAAAAGTAGATCCACGCCATGCGTGGATTCACCCCTGCAACGTCTCGATGAATGACTCGGCCTGCAGGCGGTCGCCCAGCACCTGGGCCACCGCCTGCACGGCTGCCTCCAGGTGCTCGGCGCGGATGCCGCCGTCATCACCATCGTTGTAGAGATCGTCACCGGCATCCAGATACACCGTGCCGGCCGCTGCCAGCACCGCCATCAGGGTCGGCAGGTCGTCGACGAACGTATCGGCGTCCCAGCTTCCGCAGCCATGCCGTGCGAACAGCACGCGGCCATCGTCCATGTCGAGGATGAAGGGATCGGCGCCGAGGTCGGCCACGACCAGCCAGCTGGCCGGCCAGTCCTCGATCGGCTCGCCGTCCACGCCATTCCAGCGATACCCCGCCTGGTAGCTCCACAGACGCTGCAGCGGCGGCACCCATACCTCAAGCCCGGGAAGGGTGATGCCGGCATGGCCGACCTTTGGGTTGATCTCGCGTCCCAGCGGCCCGACCTGCGCATAGAAGCGGGCCAGCACCGGCGGCAGCGGGAACGGGCCCTGCCAGTCATGTTCGCCCTGGGCCTGCAAAGGGCCGAAACGGGCGAAGGCAGCATGCAGGTCATCCATGCGGGGGCGTTCCGGTAACGGGCCCGGCAGCCTAGCAGACGGCCCCCACGTGCAATGCCTTCACCGCCGCTGGCTATCATGTGCGCCATCCAGAACGAAGGCAATGCACGTGTCGGTAGCGTTGGTGTGGTTCCGCCGTGATCTGCGGCTGCAGGACAATCCGGCCCTGCAGGCCGCGCTCGATGCCGGCCATGAGGTGGTGCCGGTCTACATCCATGCGCCGCAGGAAGAGGGCGAGTGGACGCCCGGCGCGGCGTCGGATGCCTGGCGCCATCGTTCGCTGGCCGCACTCGACGCCGACCTGCGCGCGCGCGGATCGGCGCTGGTGCTGCGCAGTGGTGAGAGCCTGGCCACGCTGCAGGCACTGATCGAGGAAACCGGCGCCGAGGCGTTGTACTGGAACCGCAAGTACGAGCCGGCCACCCAGCCGCGCGACGCCACCATCAAGCGCACGCTGCGCGAGCAGGGCATCGACGCGCAGAGCTGCAACGGCAGCCTGGTGTTCGAGCCCTGGGACATCGAGACCCAGCAGGGGCAGCCGTACAAGGTGTTCACCCCGTACTGGCGCAACGTGCTCAGCCATTGGCGCCTGCCCGCGCTGCAGGCCGCGCCGGAGCAGCTTCCGGCCCACAAGGTGCACAGCCAGGCGCTGGAAGCGCTGCAGCTGGCGCCGACACTGGACTGGGACACTGGCTTCTGGGAGCACTGGCAGCCGGGCGAAGCCGGTGCGCTGGAGGCGCTGTCGGTGTTCGAGGATGGTGCCCTGCGCGGCTATCGCGAGCAGCGCGACCTGCCGGACCGGGTAGGTACCTCGCGGATGTCGCCACACCTGCATTTCGGCGAGATCGCGCCGTGGCGCATCGCCCATGCGCTGGAAGGCCTGCGCAGCGCCGGCACCGATGCCGATATCGATGGCTACCTGCGCCAGCTCGGCTGGCGCGATTTTGCGTATCACCTGCTGCATCACTTCCCGAAAACGCCGAACGAGAACCTGAATCCGCGCTTCGATCGTTTCCCGTGGGCCAACCCCAGCAGCGCGCAGCTGCATGACTGGCAGCGTGGCAACACCGGCGTGCCGATCGTCGATGCCGGCCTGCGCGAGCTGTGGCACACCGGCTACATGCACAACCGGGTGCGCATGATCGTCGCCAGTTACCTGTGCAAGCATCTGCGCGCGCATTGGCTGCATGGCGCGCGCTGGTTCTGGGACACGCTGGTCGATGCCGACCTGGCCAACAACACCATGGGCTGGCAGTGGGTGGCCGGCACCGGCGCCGACGCAGCGCCGTATTTCCGGGTGTTCAATCCGGTCACCCAGGCCGAGAAGTTCGATCCGCAGGCGCGCTACATCACGCACTGGGTGCCGGAACTGGCGGCGCTGCCGGTGAAGGCGCGCTTCGCGCCGTGGCAGCATCCGCTGCTGCTGGCCGACAAGGCGCCGGGCTATCCGCGCACGCCGCTGGTGGATCTGGCCGCTGGCCGTGATGCCGCGCTGGCGGCCTATCGGAGCACGGGTGGCGGGTAAAGCGGGCAGATGAAGGCCGGCTCAGAAAGCTGAATGCAGCACGTCCGGCCTTCACATCCATCATCCCGGCATCGCGCCGGGCTGTATATCCTCCGGGTCGTTCGCACGCCGCATTGGCCGGCATCCAAGGAGACCACCATGATCCGCAACACCACCCGCAACGTCGCCCTGGCCCTGATGACCGCTGCCGCGCTGACGGCGTGCGCCACCGGCGGCTCCTATGTGCAGAGTGACCAGTACGGCAACCCGACCGAGCAGCAGAACCGCACCGGTCGTGGCGCCCTGATCGGTACCGCCGTCGGCGTGGCCGCCGGCCTGCTGAGTGGCAACAGTGCTACCGAGCGTCGCCAGCACGCCCTGGTCGGTGCCGGCATCGGCGCGCTGAGCGGCGCGGCCATCGGCAACTACCAGGACCGCCAGGAGCGCGCCCTGCGTGAGCGCACCGCCAACACCGGCATCGACGTGCAGCGCCAGGGCGACAACATCACCCTGAACCTGCCGGACGGCATCACCTTCGATTTCGGCAAGTCGGCGCTGAAGCCGCAGTTCTACGGCTCGCTCAATGGCGTGGCCAGCACGCTGAACGAGTACAACCAGACCATGATCGAAGTGGTCGGCCACACCGACAGCATCGGCAGCGATGCGGTGAACAACCGCCTGTCGAAGGAGCGCGCCGATTCGGTGGCGCAGTACCTGGTGGGGCAGGGCGTGCAGCAGGTGCGCATTGAAACCCTGGGTGCCGGCAAGGCGTATCCGATCGCCGACAACAGCACCGACGCCGGCCGCGCACAGAACCGTCGCGTGGAAATTCGTGTGATTCCGCTCAAGCAGTAACGCATAGCGTTACTGCCTGAGCCGGTCCGGCCTTCGGCCGGAACGAAAATGCCGCCCTTGCAGGCGGCATTTTTGTGGATCCGGCCGTCGCATGTCCTGCCTTGGTCGGCACGCTCTGGCCTTTGTAGAGTCGAGCAAGCTCGACCCCTACAGGAGCACCGGCGCATCACCCCGCCGCCGTCGGCCGCACCACGATCTCGTTCACGTCTACATCGCCCGGCTGCTCGATCGCAAACCGCACTGCGCGGCCAATCGCACCGGGCTGCAGGGCGATGGCGCGGTACTGCACCATCGCTTCTGCCGCGACCGGATCAGTGATGGTGTCAGCCAGCTCGCTTTCCACCACGCCCGGATGGATGCAGGTCACCCGCAGCTCGCGGTGTTCCTGGCGCAGGCCCTCGGAAATCGCACGCACCGCGTACTTGGTCGCGCAGTACACCGCTGCCGTCGGTACCACCGACAGTGCACCAATCGAGGCGATGTTGATGATCTGCCCCTGGCCACGCGCCTGCATGTGCGGCAGCACGGCGGCGATGCCGTGCAGCACGCCGCGGATGTTGACGTCGATCATCCGGTCCCACTCGTCCACCTTCAGCGAGGCCATCGGCGAGAGCGGCATGACGCCGGCGTTGTTGACGATTACATCAATGCTGCCGAATTCCGCCAGCGCGGCGGCGGCGAAGGCGTCGACCTGCGCGCGCTGGGTCACGTCCAGCGCCTGCACCAGCACCTGCGCACCTTGCCCGCGCAGTTTGTCAGCCAGTGCCTGCAGGCGGTCCACACGGCGCGCGCCGAGCACCAGGCGGGCGCCCGGCTGGGCCAGCGTGCGGGCGATGCCGGCGCCGATGCCGCTGGACGCGCCGGTGATGAGAATGGTTCGGGTAAGGCTCACGGCAGGACTCCTGATCGGATGGAAAGGGTCGGTCTGGACCCGGTGTCGCCACGGTAGATCGCCTGCGTTGTCGCGATAAGATGGCCATTGCCGATCAATCTGTTAAGTACTGCTAACCAATGTCCGTCGACCTCAATGCCCTTGCCGTGTTCCAGCGGGTGGCCGAGTGCCGCAGCTTCACCGGTGCGGCCGACCATCTGGGCGTGACCCGCTCCGCGGTCAGCCAGACGATCAGCAAGCTGGAACAGTCGCTGGGCATCGCCCTGGTCCTGCGCACCACGCGCAGCGTCAACCTGACCGATGCCGGGCAGGCACTGCTGGCGTCAGTGCGCCCGGCCCTGGCCGAACTGGATACTGCACTGGAGGCCACCCAACGGCGCCAGGCCGTCGTGTCCGGACAGCTGCGGCTTGCGGTCTCCTCCATCGCCGAAGCGTTCCTCGCTGGACCGTTGCTGGCCAGCTTCGCGGCAAAACACCCCGCGCTGCAGCTGGACATCACGGTAAGCGACGAGGAATTCGACATCGTCGGCGCGGGCTTCGATGCGGGCGTGCGCCTGGGCGAAGTCATTGCCCAGGACATGGTTGCCGTGCCCGTATCGGCGCGGCAACGGCAGCTGGTGGTGTGCGCGCCGTCGTACCGCGATCAGCACACGCTGCCGACGCATCCACGCGAGTTGGCCGAGCATCGCTGCATCGGCTGGCGCAGTGCGCCGGGCAAGGCGCCGTACCGTTGGGAATTCGAGGAGCGCGGCCGCGAGTTCAGCGTCGATGTGCAGCCGGAAATCACCAGCAACGACATGGGCGTGATGGTGCGCCTGGCGCTGGCCGGCGCGGGCATCGCCATCGGCATGGAAGAGACGTGGCGGCCGTGGCAGCAGCGCGGTGAAGTGGTGTCACTGCTGGAGCCGTACTGCCCGCGTTTCGCGGGCTTTTTCCTGTATTACCCCAGCCGTCGCCAGGCCGAGCCGAAGCTGCGCGCGCTGGTCGAGCACGTACTGGGTTGATGCGCGGTGACGTGCCGGCCGGCGGCCGGCACTACCGTCGGTCATGCCGCAGCGGTGACCTTCTCGAGGATGCGCTTGCCACTGCTTTCCAGCGCGGCGTCTTCCTTTTCCTGCTGCTGCCGTGCCAGCTTTGCCGCCGGGCACTGCGCCAGCATGTAGTTGGCGTCGAAGTTGAGCTTCTCCACCAGGAAATCGACGAAGGCACGCACCTTCGGTGAGACCAGGCGGCCGCCGGCAAACACCGCGTTGAAGTCCACTTCCGGGCCGGTCCAGCCGGCCAGCACGCGGCGCACCATGCCCGATTCGACGAACGGCTTGGCCATCACGTCGCCGGTCAGCAGCAGGCCTTCGCCGCACACCAGCGCGCCATTCAACGCCGACATGTCGTTGGCGGTCATCAGCGGCGTCACCGGGAAATCGCGCAGCTCGCCACCGTTTTCGCCCAGCTGCCAGGTGAATCGCGGAGAATTGCCGGTGTGGTACGGCTTGCGCATGGCCAGGATGCGGTGGAACTGCAGTTCTTCCGGGTGCAGAGGCTCGCCGTAGCGTTCGATGTAGGCCGGGCTGGCAAACACCTGCGTGCGCAGGCTGCCGAGCTTGCGCGCCACCAGGTTGGAATCGGGCAGGGCGCCGACGCGCAGCGCAAGATCAGCTTCGCCTGCAATCAGGTCCAGCTTCTCGTTGCCCAGATGCATGTCCAGGCGGATTTCCGGGTACTGCGCATGGAACTGGCCCAGCAGCGGCGCGATCCAGGTGATGCCGATGGCGTAGGGCACGGTGAAGCGCAGCCAGCCACGCGGGCCGGACTGCAGCTGGCTTACCGCGCTTTCGGCTTCTTCCAGCTCGCGCGCGATGCGCTGGCAATGCTCGTGGTAGATCGAACCGGCTTCGGTCAGGCCGAGGCGGCGCGTGGTCCGATGCAGCAGGCGCGCACCCAGGCGCGTTTCCAGCTCCTGCACTTTGCGGCTGACCGTGGTCTTGGGCAGGCCGAGCGATTTGGCAGCGGCAATGAAGCTGCCTTGCTCGACCACCTTGACGAAGATCAGCGTCTCGTTGAGATCGTGGGACATGGTCGGGATCCTGGACGGCGGGGATGGGACAATCGTGACAGATCGATTGGACCGGGGACGGGATGATTATTCCCCTTAATCCGGACTAATCAAGTAAAGGTTTGAGGTCTATCGTGGCGCCATTCGTGAAATGGAGCTCGTCCCCCATGAGCCTGCGCAACATTCTTGACCACTTCCGGCGTGCCGGCCAGAACGCTCTGGACCAGGCCATGACCGTGGAAGCCCGCCCGAGTTCCTTGGTATACAAGGATTTCCGGGAGTTCACCGCGCCCGTCCGTAGCCAGCGCGGCAGTTCGATCCGTCTGGTCCCCCGTCAGGGCGACCGACTGCGTCGAATTGGGACTATCCCGGATTTGGGAGGAAATGTCCCGTGAATGGGATTCTGACGCCCGAAGTCCTGGTCCTCGGCGGCACCGGTGCCGTCGGCCAGGGCGTGGTCGGTGCCCTGCTGGAGGCCGGCAGTCCGGTCCTGGTGGTGGGGCGCGATCCGGGCCGACTGGCGGCACTGCACGAGCTGTTCGCCGATGAGCCCGGCCTGCAGACGATGCTGGGTTCGCTCAGCGACGACGGCTCGGCACGGGTGCTGGCCGAACGCGTGGCGCAGCGTCCGCGCCCGCTGGCGGCCGTGGTCGCGGCAATGGGCGGCCCGTACAACCGCGGCCGTGTCATCGACCGCAGCGGCGATGCCCTGCTGGGTGCGTTCCAAGCCGACCTGATGCCGCACGCCCACGCGGTGCGCCACCTGCTGCCGCTGCTGCAGGACAACCCGCATGCCCGCCGCTACGTGATGATCGGCAGCCCGGCCGGTGCCAAGCCCTGGGCTGGCTACGGTGAAACCTCGATCACCACCGCCGCGCTGCGCATGTACGCGCAGGTCGTGCACCAGGAAGCGCAGGCACTGGGCGTGCGTGCGCAGATGCTGGAAGTGTGCAGCCCCGTGTGCACCCCGGCCAACGCGGCCAACGCCTGCATCGAGTGGCCCAGCTCGCTGCTGGTCGGTCGCCGCGTGGTGTCCCTGCTCGATGGATGCCGCGACAACCGCGCCATCGTCCGCTGCGACAGCAGCGATGCGGAACTGCCGCGCGGCCTCTTGAACCTCGATCTGCCACCCCTGTGGCGCGACACCGCAGGCGTTGCTTGACCTCAACCATCGTTGAGGTCGCAGGCTACGCCGCCGATTTACCGATCTTCGATTTACACGCATTACCACCCCTTCCGTACGGATGCATGCCATGACTTCCCCCAACACCACCCCACATCGTTTCAGCCGTCGCCTGGCGATGGCCGGCGTCTCGATCCTCGCAGCCGCGGTGCTGGCCGCCTGCAGTGGCGGCCATGCCGAAGAGGCCGGCGCACCGCCGCCGCCGCAGGTCAGTGCCGCCCCGGTGCTGGTCAAGCCGATCAGCCAGTGGGACGAGTTCAGCGGCCGCGTCGAGGCCGTGCAGAGCGTCGAACTGCGCCCGCGCGTGTCCGGCTACATCGACAAGGTCAATTACGTTGAGGGCGAAGAAGTGAAGAAGGGCGCTGTCCTGTTCACCATCGACGCCCGCAGCTACCAGGCCGAGTACGATCGCGCCGCCGCCGAGCTGGCCCGTGCCCGCACCCAGGCCAGCCTGGCCCGCAGCGAGTCCGAGCGTGCCAAGCGCCTGTCCGAGCAGCAGGCCATCTCCACCGAGACCGCCGAGCAGCGTCGCGCTGCGGCGGACCAGTCCGGTGCGGCGGTGCAGGCTGCGCAGGCCGCACTGGATGCCGCGCGCCTCAACCTGGAGTTCACCAAGGTGCGCGCGCCCATCGACGGCCGTGCCGGTCGCGCGATGGTCACCGCCGGCAACCTGGTCACCGCCGGCGACAGCGCCAGCGTGCTGACCACGCTGGTCTCGCTGGACACGGTGTTCGTGTACTTCGATGCCGACGAGAGCACCTTCCTGCGCTACGCCCAGATGGCCCGCAAGGGTGAACGCCCGAGTGAGCGTGACAGCGAACTGCCGGTGAAGGTCGGCCTGTCCGGTGAAGAGGGTTACCCGCACACCGGCAAGGTCGATTTCCTCGACAACCAGGTGGCCCGCAGCACCGGCACCATCCGCGTCCGCGCGCTGCTGGACAACGCCGACCGCCAGTTCACTCCGGGCCTGTTTGCCCGTGTACAGCTGCTCGGCAGCGGCCAGTTCCAGGCCATGCTGATCGACGACAAGGCCGTGCTGACCGACCAGGACCGCAAGTACGTGTACGTGGTCGACAAGGATGGCAAGGCCCAGCGCCGCGACATCCAGCTCGGCCGCACCGCCGAAGGCCTGCGGATCGTCGAAAGCGGCTTGGCCGCCGGTGACAAGGTCATCATCGACGGCGTGCAGAAGGTCTTCATGCCGGGCATGCCGGTGCAGGCCAAGGCGGTGGCCATGCAGCCGCCGGCCGCCGCACCGGGCCGCGATGCCACCGCCGCGCTGAACCACTGATCCGCCGTCTCCTGATCCACGTTTCCGCTTAGCTGTCGGCGCCAGCGGCAGCCTTCCCTGCCTTCGTCAGATTGACGAGGGGCGGGGCGGCTGTTGCCCGTCGGCGGCATTTCCCAGGAATTCCTCGATGGACTTTTCCCGTTTCTTCATCGACAGGCCGATCTTCGCGGCGGTGCTGTCGATCGTGATCTTCGCCGCCGGCCTGATCTCGATCCCGTTGCTGCCGATCGGCGAGTACCCCGAAGTGGTGCCGCCGTCGGTGGTCGTGCGCACGGTCTACCCGGGCGCCAACCCCAAGGTCATCGCTGAAACCGTGGCCACCCCGCTGGAAGAGGCGATCAACGGCGTCGAGGGCATGATGTACCTCAAGTCGGTGGCCGGCTCCGATGGCGTGCTGCAGATGACCGTCACCTTCCGCCCGGGCACCGACCCGGACGCGGCGGCAGTGAAGGTGCAGAACCGCGTGGCACAGGCGCAGGCGCGCCTGCCCGAGGACGTACGCCGGCAGGGTGTGACCACCCAGAAGCAGTCGCCGACCTTCCTGATGGTGGTGCACCTGACCTCGCCCAATGGCAAGTACGACACCCTGTACCTGCGCAACTACGCCCGCCTGCACGTCAAGGACGCGCTGGCCCGCATTCCGGGCGTGGGTGATGCGCAGATCTTCGGTGGCGGTGACTACGCCATGCGCGCCTGGCTGGACCCGGACAAGGTGGCCTCGCGCGGCCTGACCGCCAGCGACGTGGTTGCCGCCATGCGCGAGCAGAACGTGCAGGTCTCGGCCGGCCAGCTCGGTGCGGAACCGCTGCCCGACAGCCAGTTCCTGACCCTGATCAATGCCCAGGGCCGTTTGAAGTCCGAGAAGGAATTCGGCGACATCGTGCTCAAGAGCGGCACCGATGGCGAGATCGTGCGCCTGTCCGATGTGGCGCGCGTTGAACTGGGCGCCGGCGACTACACCCTGCGCTCGCAGCTGGACGGCAAGAACGCGGTGGGCATCGGCATCTTCCAGGCACCGGGCGCCAACGCGCTGGAAATCCGTGATGCGGTCATCGGCACCATGGACGAAATGCAGAAGACCATGCCGGCCGACGTCAAGTACGAGGCGGTGTATGACACCACCATCTTCGTGCGTGACTCGATCAAGGCCGTGGTCTCCACCCTGCTCGAAGCCATCGCCCTGGTGGTGCTGGTGGTGATCCTGTTCCTGCAGACCTGGCGCGCCTCGATCATTCCGCTGATCGCCGTGCCGGTGTCGGTGGTGGGTACCTTCGCTGCGCTGTACCTGCTGGGCTTCTCGATCAACACGCTGAGCCTGTTCGGCCTGGTGCTGGCGATCGGCATCGTGGTCGACGATGCGATCGTGGTCGTGGAGAATGTTGAACGCAACATCGAGGAAGGCCTCACCCCGCTCGCGGCGGCCCACCAGGCCATGCGCGAAGTGTCCGGCCCGATCATCGCGATCGCGCTGGTGCTGTGTGCCGTGTTCGTGCCGATGGCCTTCCTGTCCGGCGTCACCGGTCAGTTCTACAAGCAGTTCGCCGTCACCATCGCGATCTCCACGGTGATCTCGGCGATCAACTCGCTGACCCTGTCGCCGGCCCTGGCCGCGCGCCTGCTGAAGCCGCATGACGCTGCCAAGGATGCGCCGACGCGCCTCATCGACCGTCTGTTCGGCTGGGTGTTCCGTCCGTTCAACCGCTTCTTCAAGTCCAGTTCGGAAAAGTACGAGCGTGGCGTTTCGAAGATCCTCGGCCGTCGCGGCGCGGTGTTCGTGGTCTACGCAATCCTGCTGGTCGGTACCGGCTTGGTCTTCAAGGTGGTGCCGCCGGGCTTCATCCCGACCCAGGACAAGCTGTACCTGATCGCCGGCGTGAAGCTGCCGGAAGGCTCATCGATCGCGCGTACCGATGAAATGCTGCGCAAGGTCGCCAAGATCGCCCAGGAAACCGATGGCGTTGCGCACACCATTTCGTTCCCGGGCCTGAACGCGCTGCAGTTCACCAACACGCCCAACACCGGCGTGGCGTTCATTCCGCTCAAGCCGTTTGCCGAGCGTCATGGCCGTACCGCTGCGCAGATCAATGCCGAGATCAACCAGAAGATCGCCGGGCTGCAGGAAGGCTTCGCCTTCGCGATGATGCCGCCGCCGATCCTGGGCCTGGGCAACGGCAACGGCTACCAGATGTTCATCCAGGACCGTGGCAACCTGGGTTACGGCGCGCTGCAGAATGCCGTGCAGGCGATGCAGGGCACCGTCGCGCAGACCCCGGGCATGGCTTTCCCGATCACCAGCTACCAGGCCAACGTGCCGCAGCTGGATGCGGAAGTGGACCGTGTCAAGGCCAAGGCCCAGGGCGTGCAGCTCACCGAGCTGTTCGACACCCTGCAGACCTACCTGGGTTCGGCCTACGTCAACGACTTCAACCAGTTCGGTCGTACCTGGCAGGTAATCGCCCAGGCCGACGGCCCGTTCCGCGAGAGCGTTGAAGACATCGGCAAGCTGCGCACCCGCAATGATCGCGGCGAGATGGTGCCGATCGGTTCGATGGTCACCATCAAGCAGACCTTCGGCCCGGACCCGGTGCTGCGCTTCAACGGCTATCCGGCCGCCGACCTGGCCGGTGAGGCCGACCCCCGCCTGCTGTCCTCGGCCGAAGCGATGAACAAGCTGACCGAGATCGCCGGCAAGGTGCTGCCGGTGGGCATGACCACCGAATGGACCGACCTGAGCTACCAGCAGGCCACCCAGGGCAAGGCCGCCTTCATCGTGTTCCCGGTGGCGATCATGCTGGCCTTCCTGGTGCTGGCGGCACTGTACGAAAGCTGGTCGCTGCCGCTGGCGGTGATCCTGATCGTACCGATGACCCTGCTGTCGGCCCTGTTCGGTGTGTGGATGACCGGTGGTGACAACAACGTGTTCGTGCAGGTCGGCCTGGTGGTGCTGATGGGCCTGGCGTGCAAGAACGCGATCCTGATCGTCGAGTTCGCCCGAGAACTGGAAATGGGCGGCAAGGGCATCGTTGAAGCGGCGCTGGAAGCCTGCCGCCTGCGCCTGCGTCCGATCGTGATGACCTCCATCGCGTTCATTGCCGGCACCGTGCCGCTGGTGCTGTCCCATGGTGCAGGCGCTGAAGTGCGCTCTGTCACCGGCATCACGGTGTTTGCCGGCATGCTGGGCGTGACCCTGTTCGGTCTGTTCCTGACCCCGGTGTTCTACGTGGCCCTGCGCAAGTTCGTCACTCGCAACGGCGGTGGCCAGCTGGTGCAGCACGGCGAGTCCACCCTCCATCACTGACATGCACTCCCGCGGTCGCCGCCCCGAGCGGCGGCCGCTTTCCCCAAACCAAGGCATGAATCCATGAACACCCATCAGAACAAGATCGCGCTGGTCAGCGGCGCCACCCGTGGCATCGGCCTGGAAACCGTGCGCCAGCTGGCCCAGGCCGGCGTGCACACGCTGCTGGCCGGCCGCAAGCGCGAAACCGCGGTGGAGCAGGCCCTGCTGCTGCAGGCCGAAGGCCTGCCGGTGGAAGCCATCCAGCTGGACGTGACCGATGCCGCCAGCATCGCCGAGGCCGTCGAGCAGGTGCGCCAACGCCATGGTCGCCTGGACATCCTGGTCAACAACGCCGGCATCATGATCGAGAACCCGGCGCAGGCGCCGTCCGAGCAGTCGCTGGATACCTGGCGCCGCACCTTCGACACCAATGTGTTCGCGCTGGTCGCGGTCACCCAGGCCTTCCTGCCGCTGGTCAAGCAGGCCAAGTCCGGCCGCATCGTCAACGTGTCCAGCATGCTCGGCTCGCAGACCCTGCACGCCGATCCGAACTCGGGCATCTACGATTTCAAGATCCCGGCCTACAACGCCTCCAAGGCGGCGGTGAACAGCTGGACCCTGGCCCTGGCCTACGAACTGCGCAACACCCCGATCAAGGTCAACACCGTGCACCCCGGCTACGTGAAGACCGACATGAACGGTGGCAACGGCGAAATCGAAATCAGCGAAGGCGCACGTTCCAGCGTGGAAATGGCGCTGGTCGGTGACGCCGGCGCCAGCGGCAGCTTCACCTACCTGGGCGAGGTGCTGCCATGGTGATCCGCACGTTGGCGATGGCCATCTCCAGCCTGGTGCTGGCCGGGTGTGTCAGCGTCGGCCCCAATTACACTGCCCCGGCACAGGAGCCTGTGGTCCTGCAGGGCGCACAGCAGGCGGTGTACAGCACCGCTTCGCCGGTGGCCAGCTGGTGGGCGCAGTTCGATGATCCGGTGCTGGAAGAACTGGTGCACGGCGCACTGTCGGAGAACCTGGACCTGCGCGTGGCCGTGGCCCGCGTCAGCCAGGCCCGTGCGGTGTTCGTCGAGAGCCGCTTCGACCAAGCCCCGCACGTCACCGCTGACGGCAGCTACGACCGCCGCAAGCAACCCGATCCGCAGCTGGGTGGGCAGCGGGTGTTCAGTGAAAGCTACCAGCTCGGCTTCGATGCGGGCTGGGAGCTGGATCTGTTCGGCCGCAAGCGCCGCGCCGCAGAAGCCGCACGCGCCGACCTCGGTGCCGAGCAGGCCAACCTGGCCGATGCACAGGTGCTGGTCGCCGCCGAAGTGGCACGCAACTACTTCGAGCTGCGTGGCACGCAGAAGCGCATCGCGGTGGCCCAGCACACGCTGGAAAACCTGCGCGATACGCAGAAGCTGACCGAGGCGCGCTGGGAACTGGGTGCCGGCAGCGAACTGGATGTGCAGAGCAGCCGCGCCCGCCTGAAGGCGATCGAGGCCGACATCCCGCTGCTGGAAGTGTCCGAGGCACAGTCGCGCAACCGCCTGGCGGTGCTGCTGGGCCAGCGCCCGGAAGTGCTGACCGCGATGCTGGCCCCGCAGGACGTGCCGGCGTTTGCCAAGGCGCTGCCGCTGGGTGACACCCGCGAACTGCTGCGCCAGCGTGCCGACGTGCGCGTGGCCGAACGTCGTCTCGCCGCCGCCACCGCGCGTGTTGGCGTGGCCACGGCCGATCTGTTCCCGCGGCTGTCGCTGTCCGGTTTCGTCGGCTTCCTCGGCGGCGATGCCAGCGGGCTGGTCAACGGCAACAACAAGGCCTGGTCGCTGACCCCGTCGCTGAGCTGGGCGGCGTTCGACTTCGGCACCGTGCGTGCACGCCTGCGTGCCAGCAAGGCCGAGGCCGAAGGCGTGGCCGCGCAGTACGAGCAGGCCGTGCTGCTGGCGCTGGAAGACACCGAGAACGCGCTGACCCGCTACTCCAAGCAGCAGGCGCGGCTGGCCATCGTGGTCGAGCAGGCGCAGGCGGCGCGGCGTGCCGAATCGCTGGCGCAGATCCGCTTCCGCGAGGGTTCGGAGGACTTCCTGACTCTGCTGGATGCGCAGCGCACGCAGCTGGCCGCTGACGATGCACTGGCCGCGGCCGAGGCCGAGGTCAACGTCAGTGTGGTCGGTGTCTACAAGGCACTGGGCGGCTGGGGGCAGTCGCCGCAGGCGCCGAGCGTGGCCCAGGTGCGGTAACCGCAGGGTTGCAGTACCCACGAAGGGACGGATGCGCAGGCATCCGTCCCTTTGTTGTATCTGGCCCGCTGCCGCCATGACGCTTTTGACTCTGCCAGAACGCTGGCCCCCCGTAGTAACTAATAGGGCAGGTTCCAAGGAGCGGCGGCAATGACTGACGACAAGCAATCGACGCAGCGGGTGCTGTTCGGCGATCCCGGCCTGCCTGGCGCAGGCCTGTCCGTAGTGGTGGTAGCGCTGCTGGTGCTGGCCGCGTTGGCAGTGGCCATCGGCTTCCTGCGCCTGCCCGATTCGCTGCTGGCGCCAGGCCTGGTAGGCATCGGGCTGTTCCTGGCCATCACCGCACGCATCTGCCAGGCCCGCGACCAGCATCAGGCGCTGTATCGCCTGCTGGGAAGGCGGCCACCGCCTTAGCGATGGCCGCACGCGCTCAGGGCTTCGGCCAGTCCAGTTCGACCACCAGCGGGAAGTGGTCCGACGGCAGCACGCCGCCGATGCGACGGTCGTCGGTGGTGAAGCTGCGGGCATGGAAGCCGCGCACCAGCACCCAGTCCAGCTGCACGGTGGCCTTGCCGGTGAAATCGTGGAAGGTCTCGCGCGGGCCCTTCGGCGCCTTCACCTGGGTGCGGGTGTCCTGCAGCACGCGGGTGAACGCCTTGTAGGTCTCGCTGCCCGGCTCGGTGTTGAAATCACCGGTCAGCACCACCGGCAGGTCGGCCGGGAGCGTCTGCACGCGCTGGGCGATCAGCTCGGCACCCTTGATCCGGCGCGGCTCGTCTTCGTCGCGATAGGGCAGGTGGGTATCCATGAAGTAGAAGCGGCGGCCATCGTCCAGCCGGCGGAACAGTGCCCAGGTGACCATGCGCGGGTACAGGTTGCCCCAGGTGATGCTGCCCGGCACGTCCGGCGTATCGGACAGCCAGAAGTTGCCCGATTCCTCGATGGCCAGCACCTTGGTGTCGTAGAACACGCCCATGTGTTCGTCGCCGTCGCCACCGCGGCGGCCTTCGCCGAACCAGCGGTAGCCAGGCAGGTGGGCGGCCAGGTAGGTGGCCTGTTCCTGCACCAGTTCCTGGGTGCCGACCACGGCCGGGTGCGCATCGAGGATGACCTTGACCATGACATCGCGACGGTCGTCCCAGCGCTTGCCGGGGGCGGTATCGGCCGGGGTGCGCACGTTGAAGGACATCACCTTCAGCGGCGCAGGTGGCTGGGCTGCCCAGGCAGCGGCAGGCAGAGCAAGAGCCAGCAGCGCGCACAGTGCGGGCCGGCGAAGATGCGACAACATCGTGGAATCCCTCCATTCCATGAAAACGGTTTCACAGAGCATGCCATGGAACGGGAGGAGGAGGTGTGCCGGGATGGGCGGCTGGCGAACGCTGGGGGCCCTTTGGTCCGGCGCATGGATTGACGCATTCAGACACCTCGGGAAAGATACGCCCCTGTTCCGGGCCAGCCATATCGCCACGCCCTCCCCCCAAGAGGAGTTCACGTGCTGAGATATTCGCGGCTGACGGTCGCCATTTCGTTGCTGGTCTGTGCCCACGCCCACGCCGAGCAGGGTCCGCCCGAGGCGCGGACGCTGGACAAGGTCATCGTGACCGCCTCGCGTACCGGTCAGGACGCCGCCACTGCGCCGCAGACGGTGGTCATCATCGGCAAGGAACAGATCGAGCAGCAGCTGCGCCTCAGCAGCAATTCGTCCGATGTTCTGTCCAGCCTGCTGCCCTCGTACACGCCCAGCCGCGGCAAGATGAATGGTAGTGGCGAGACCCTGCGCGGACGCACGCCGCTGATCCTGGTCGATGGCATTCCGCAGTCGAATCCGCTGCGCCCGACCGGTCGCGAAGCACATACCATCGATTACGCGCTGGTCGAGCGCGTCGAAGTCATCCAGGGCGCCAACGCCATGAACGGACTGGGCGCTACCGGCGGCACCATCAACCTCATCACCCGGCGCCCGGAGCCGGGTGCGGTCAACCAGCACGTGGGCGTGCAGACCACGCTGCCGACGTCCGAGGTGCGCGGCGAAACCACCGGCTACCGTGCCGATTACC
This sequence comes from Stenotrophomonas maltophilia, assembly GCA_002364755.1. GTDB lineage: Bacteria > Pseudomonadota > Gammaproteobacteria > Xanthomonadales > Xanthomonadaceae > Stenotrophomonas > Stenotrophomonas maltophilia_AX. The sequence goes on along the minus strand of DEZI01000030.1, from coordinate 40,042 downwards.
GCATCAGCGGCAGCAAGGGCAAGTGGGATTACCTGGTCGGCGCGGGTTATGAAGACCAGGGCCTGTGGGTGGACGGCGAGGGCACGCCGATTGGCGTGGACGTCACCCAGGGCGACCTGATGTCGACCCGTGCCTACGACCTGCACGCCAAGCTGGGCTACTGGATCGATGACAACCAGGAACTGCAGTTCAGCAGCAACCGCTACCGCATCAAGTCCAAGGCCGAATACGTGCCAGTGGCCGGCAACCGAGATCTGGGCGTTCCCACCACGTCGGTGCGTGGCACGCCGCCGGGCACGCCGGCCTGGAACGATGCCTGGACCACCGGCCTCAGCTACACCCACCATGACCTCGCGGGCATGGAACTGAAGGCGATGGTGTTCAACCAGGAATTCGAAGGCCTGTTCGGCGCCGACAACTCATCCACCTTTCAGGATCCGCTGATCGCACCGGCCGGCACGCTGTATGACCAGTCACGCTCGACCGCCTCGAAGTGGGGCTCCAAGACCAGCCTGGGCCGCGATGACCTGCTCGGCGGCGACCTGAGGATCACTGCCGGCGTGGACACGCTGCGCGACAGTGGCAAGCAGGATCTGTACGGCACCGGCCGCACCTACGTGCCCGATTCGCGCTACAGCAGCGTGGCCGGCTTCGTGCAGGCCGACTACAAACTGCTGCCGCAGCTGACCGTGCAGGGCGGGTGGCGCCGCGAAGAGGCCGACCTGCGCATCGACAGCTACACCACGCTGTACCGCTACAACCGCGTGGCGGTGCAGGGTGGCAAGCTGAAGTTCCAGCAGAACCTGCGCAACATCGGCCTGGTGTACGCGCCTACCGAGCGCTTCAACACGTTCGCCAGCTATTCCGAAGGCTTCGGCATGCCCGACGTCGGCCGCGTGCTGCGCTCGATCAACACGCCGGGTACCAACGTGGAATCGCTGCGTTCGTTGCAGCCGCTGCTGACCCGCAACAGCGAGATCGGCGTGCGCTACCGCTCGCCGTCGTGGGAAGCCGAGGCCAGTGCGTTCCAGTCGCGCTCCGAGTACGGCACACGGGTGATCGCAGTCGACGGCGCGTTCCAGCTGGCCCGCGAAAAGACCGCCATCGAGGGCCTTGATGCGAGCGTGCGCTATCGCCTGAATGATGCGCACCGCCTGGGCCTGTCCTATGCCTGGACGCGTGGGCGCTACGACAGCAATGCCGATGGCAGGCTCGACGCGCGCCTGGACGGCCTGAACATCGCACCGAACCGCGTCATCGCCACCTGGTCGGCGCAGTGGACGCCGGAGCTGTCGACCTTCGTGCAGGGGCAGTACGCCTTCAGCCGCAACTTCGACGAGGCCGCCAAGGAGTTCAGCGGCTACGCGCTGTTCGATCTGGGCGTCGACTACAGGCTTGCCAAGGGCAAGGTGAATCTGGGCATCGCCAACCTGTTCGACCGCCAGTACATCACCTACTACTCGCAGAGCGCGCTGATCGAACCAGCGCGGTACTTCGCCGGGCGTGGGCGGACGGTGACGCTGGGCTACAGCCTGGATTTCTGAGCCAGACCGGGCGGGCAGGATTATTTCTGCCCGCCATCATGCGCCTGCATGTCCTCGTGCAGGATGCGCCGCAGTTCGACGATCGCCGGCGTGGCTTCCTGCACGCTGTGCCCGGACACGATCACCTTTTCCGAGACCGCGTGGGGCAGGTGCGAGCTCCAGTAAGGCACCAGTCCGTCGTCAGTCTTTTCCAGCGGTCCATCGGCGTTGAGGCGGGCGATGATCGAGTGGTAGCGTACGCGCGGTGACATCGGCAGATTTGCCACGGCCCTGACAAACGGATCGTCCTTGTCCAGGTTCTGGATGCTGTTCATCCGGTAACCCTCACCGGCGTCCTTGCCGCCAGGGGTACCGGCGTCATCAGCGCCGGCAATGTCCTCCAGGACGGTCAGTGGCAGGCGGACCAGGCGGCCGATCCAGCGGCCCAGGCGGGTCCCGGCCACGTCCGTGCCCCGGTGCGGGGTGGCGATGAACACCACCCGCGAAATCTCCGGCTCAGGCTGGAACGTCAGCACCGGCGCGCCGCGGGTACGCAGCAGCTCGCGCTGGGCGGGACTCATCTTGGCGGTCGCCAGCAGCGTGTCCACCAGGTGGTCGCCGGAGGAAGAGACCAGCAACCGGGAAATCACCCCGCCCATGCTGTGCGCGACCACCACCATGTCATGCGATGCCTGCGCCTTTCCGGCCGGGTCGTAGTGCTGCATCACGTCGTCCAGCGTATGCCGGATCGCATCGTGGCTGAGGGCGATCGGCATGTTGGTCGGGTAGTAGAACTGCCAGACCTGGAAATTCCGCCGGATCTCGTCGTCGCGCATCAGCTCGTTGGCCACGTTCACCCAGGCCTCCGGGCTGCTGGCCAGGCCGTGGATCATCAGCAGCACGCGGCGGTTGGGGTCGTAGGGCTGCAGCATGAACAAGTGCGGACGGTCGATGCCGCCCTTGCTGCCGAACAGGCTGCGCAGCGACTGCCGGCTGAAGTTGGAGCGGGCCAGCCACAGCGCATACCCCGCGGTGAAATTGGCGGCCAGGGGCACCTTCTGCCCGTGCAGTTCCACCGCCGCGATCTGGTAGGGATCGTGGATCTCCACCGTGGGCGCCTGGTCATGCAGTACTTCCCACAGATTGGCGCCGGAGAAGCGCAGCAGCACCGTGATCGAGGGCGAGGGCATGCCACTCCAGCTGTGCGCGAGCGGTGCATCAGGGCCCGCCGTCTGCCCGGCTGCGTGTGCAGCGCTCGGCCCGGCACTGGCCGGGTCGGCCATCACCGCGACCAGCTCGGCACCAAAACCATCGCGGCGCTGCACCCGGCGCAGCGTGCCGGTAAAGGACAGCGAAGCGGCGGGCACCAGTTCGATCGGCTCCCGGGTGTCCTGGACCACGCCCTTGTCCGCCGGCGCCAGCACGAAGGTCCAGCGGCCGAGCTGCAGGCGGCCCTCCTTGTTGCGCACGCTCTGGCTGGAATACGCGTCGAACAGCATGACCGCCGATTCCTGGGCGGCCAGGTTGTAGTAGTCGCGCACCTGGGTCTGGCGATCCTCGAAGCCGCGCTGGTTGGCCGTGCGTTCGGTGAAGAAAAGGTAGGCGTAGGCCTGCCGAGCGACCTGCATCCATGCATCCATCCGGGGCTGGAAGCTGGGGTCGGCCACCCGCATGGCGGTTGTCGTACCTCGCTTCTGCTTGGGGGCGGGCATGGCCATGGCCTGCTGCAGCCACAGCTCGGCCAGCGTCGACCGCTTGTCTTCCTCGCGGACCACGATGCTCGCTTCCATCGCCTCGATGCAGGGCAGACCAGGCTTGGCACAGGTGGTCTCGTCCAGGCCGGCCACCCGCAGCGTTTCCATCGTGGCCGCACTCAGCCTGCCGCTGGTGAGGATGTCGCCGCGCTTGAGCGCGATGTACTGGCCCGGGGTGACCGAGGCCACCTGCACCGAGGGGCCGAATTGCCGCAGCGTCGCACATCCGTTGAGCAGCAGCAGCGCGGTGACGATCAGGGTCGTGCGGCGGATGATGGAAAAACGGGTGGGGGTCATGTACGGCTCCAGCGCGGTCGCGCAACTCTAGCGGTCACGGCGTCAACGCGGAAGCACGCTGGTCGCTTCGCGCCTGCCAGGTGTGGCAGGCTCTCGCATCGACCGACAGTGAGCATGCATGCAGAAGCTGGAAACACGGATTCCACCGCCGCTGCTGATGCTGCTGTGCGCGGTATCGGGGTATCTGCTGGCCCGCGTATGGCCATGGCCGGTCTTGCTGGTGCCCGGCTGGGGTGTGGTGGCCCTGATGCTGTCGGGGCTGGCCGTGAACCTTCTGCCCAAGCTGGCCTTCCGCCGCGCGCGGACCACGGTCAACCCGCTGCGCCCGGCCGCCGCCACGTCGCTGGTGACCGGCGGCATCTACCGCCACACGCGCAACCCGATGTACCTGGGGCAGGCGCTGCTGTTGCTGGGCGCAATGCTGTGGCTGGGCAGTACGGCGGCGCTGCTGGTGGTGCCGCTGTTCGTCGGCTGGATCAGCCGCTTCCAGATCCAGCCGGAAGAGCGGGTGCTGTCTGCCCGGTTCGGCGCCGACTACGCCGCCTTCCGGCGCGCGGTGCGGCGCTGGCTGTAGGGCAGGGCGCCTGCGCTCAACCTGCGATCTGGCAGGTCACCGACGCCGAGTAACCCTCGTAGTCATCGGCGGCACCGACGTGCAGGGTGTGCTTTGCGTCCACCTTGCGGATGTACGAGGGCGCTTCGGTCTCTGCGTCTTCATTGACCGCGGTGACCGACAGCTGTCGGCCCACCTGCGTGGCAGCCACGTCCTTCAGATAGACATGCAGGCTCTTGCTGCCGCCGGGGGCGATGTCGACGCTGGCGCTGTCCACGCTGCCGCCGAACAGGGCGACCTTGCCGCCCTGGGCCTCGAACACGCCGCCCCGCAAGTGCGTCAGGCCGGCAGCCTTCAGCGCTTTTTCGGCCTGGGCCTGGGTGAAGTCCGAGCCGGCCTTGCAGGCCAGCAGGGTTTCCAGGGCTGCAGTGCCCTTGTCCGTCGGCGCCGCGGCGATTGCGGTGCTGGTGGCCAGGACGAGGAGCAGGGCGGTGATCTGGCGTTTCATGGCAGGTCCTTCTGGCGTTCGGGGGGGCGGTGGTCGGGCACGGATCGAGTGTGGGCCAGCCCGCAGCCGATTGCACGGGTCGCAGCGCGGAACTCAGACCATGCGCACGCCGGCGGCGTCGGTATCGACGGTGATGATTTCGATCAGCGCCCACAGACCGGTGATGAGCAGGCCGATGAACAGCCAACCCAGCAGCAAGGTGATGACCAGCTGGGCCACGGCACGGCCGTGGTAGCCGGCGTAGAAGTTGTGGATGCCCAGCCCGCCGAGGAACAGGCCCAGCAGGACGTAGGCGACGCGGGCACGCGCGACGGGTTGCGGCTGTGCATGAGGGGCGGCATACGCCGATGCCGCATGCAGTGGCGGCGGGGTCGGGCGGTGGGCGCCGATCGGGGCGCCGCAGCCCACGCAACTGGCGGCCTTGTCACTGACTTCGCGGCCACACTCCATGCAACTCACCAACGCCATCGTTCTGTTCCCTGTGCTGGGCGGGGGATCCGCCGGTCCAAAGCAACATTATCGGTGGTGTCAGGCGAAATGCGGCCGTAGAACAGGCAACAAAAAAGCCGGACCCCAATCGACGGGAGTGTCCGGCTTTTCGTGCCCCGAAGGGCGGTACAGATGGTGGAGGTGGGCGGAATTGAACCGCCGTCCGAAGGCACTCCATCCCCAGCACTACATGCTTAGCTCACCGTTGAATCTCATCCCCGAGCAGCACGGTGTGCAAAGCGCACCCGGGAACCAGCCTGTTGTGTTCTAGTGCCGGACTGACAGGCAGCCGCCCAGCGCGATTCCATGATAATGACTCTACGCTGCGAGCATGGACACAAGCAGTTTCGAGGCTCCGCCTAAGTCGGCAGAAGGTCACGCACCGCAGTTTTTAGGCTGCGAGAGCGACCGGAGCGTAGTTGTCGTCGTTGGCAACTAGAGTTTTGCAGCTGGATTTACGAGGACAGCTACCCCCTCGGCATGCGCCAGGCGACTTCACAACCCCCGTCGAAACCAATGCACCCCCGGTTTCTTCAAGTCTTGCAAGGCTTTCAGGTGCCTGGTTGCCCAAGGACCCGCCTAACGACACCAATGGTACGGCAATCTTCCTGAACAGTCACGCTCGGCGGACGTGTGTCTGGGTGAGGGCACCCTGCCGAGGGACATGTTGTGACTGCGTGCTGGCCGTGCTCGAATCAGGCCATTCAGTCTCCAGGGGGACATCGGATGTCAGTCAGGTCATGGGCAGTGCAGTTCGCGTGCATCGCTGTTCTATTGCTGCTGGCCCAATGGGCCCGTGCCGAGCCGCAAGGCCTTTCGCGACAGGCATCACCCCTGGTGACCGTGGGCTACGACGAGGCCTTCGATCTGTTCAACCTGCTCGACAACCTGCCTGACTGGCTGCCGGGCTATACGAGCGCGATCTACAGGGAAGACTGGGAGCGCCGCTTTGGGCTGGATGCGCAGGATCGTGCCGTGCTCAAGGAGTACGCCCGCTTCCGCCAGCGCACGTCCCCCATGGTTAGGGAGGACGACAATGCGCGGCCAGTGGCGGAGCGCTTGTTTGCCGGCAGCGACACCCGCGTCGGCGACCCCTACACCGGCTACTTCCAGAATGCCGCGTCATTCACGGCTGCCGCGAATGCCGCAATCGCTGCTCAGGCGCCTGCCGACCACGAGCTGTTGCGGCGCTACTATGCGCGGTTCGAGCCCCGTGCCCGCGAGCTGCTGGCAGGGGCTGGACGCTTCATACAGCAGCAGGAAGCCTTGACCCGGGAACTGGCGGCGCCGGAGACAGCCGTGTTCGTCGCGCGCATGCGCACCTTCTACGCCGCCGAGGCTGCGCCTGTCTTCCAGGTTCGTTTTGTGTGGTGGCCGTACGCCAACCGCACCCAGGCCAAGCTGCGCGGCGGGTCCATCGTGCTGTTCTCGCCGCCGGGTGTGGAGGACGACTGGGCGCCGATCGTGCTGCACGAGTACGCGCACTTCCTTTCGGCTGGCCAGCCCGCGGCCGGGCGTGAGGCATTGGCGGCAGCGTTCGCGCGGTTGTGCCCCGCGGCCCTGGCCCTGCCCAATCCGTTGAACGCATTGGAGGAGCCGCTGGCGATCTACTGGGGCCAGTACCGGTTTGAGCGGGAGGTGCGTGGGATGACGCTTTCGAGCCAGTCTTCGTGGTACGTCCAACCCCATGCCGACCGCGCGGCGAAGGCGATCGCGGCCGCGTTTCCGGCGGATCAGCCCGCGCCCGTGCTGAGTGAGGGCCCGCTGCTACAGGCTGCGGCGTCTGTCTGCGAGTGAAGTCGAGGGGTTGCCGCATGCCCGTCATAGCGGATTGCTAACTTCATTGGCACGATTTTGCGACACACTGGCGGCCAACATCCGAGCCAGGAATGACACGGAGACCCGGGTGACCGACACCATCCAACAACGCAGTCTGCGACAGCTGATCGGGCCGGTAGGCGCCGACTACCGCCGACGCGCGTTGCCGCCCGGCTGGGTCTGGGCGGTGCTGGCCGCGATCGTCACGGCGACCTGCCTGACCGCGTTGCCGGCGACGGCGGCGGTGTTCCTGGTGGCCAGCGCGGTGGTGGTGTACTGGCCGCGACGCGACCAGGCCCTGGTGCCGGGCTGGCGCATGCTGGCCCTGGCCGTGCTGGCGGTAATGGTCTGGGGCCCGGACGTCATCGCGCAATGGTTCGAGCACGGGGCGGCGGTGGCCCTGCTGACCCTGGCCTCGTTGAGCATCCTGACCCATGTCCGCCGCAGCTGGGCGCTGTCGCAGCAGCTGCAGCACCAGGCCGATGCGCTGGATGACCAGCAGCTGCTGGCTTTGTTGCCTGACGATGCGGCCCAGCTGGCAAAGCAGTGGCGGGCCGGCGATGACCGGCATGCGCCGGAGCTGGCGGTGGTGATGCACCTGGCGGTGATGCATGCGGCGCTGGCGCCGCGGATGCGTGGGCAGGGCATGCTGGCGGGCTGATCGCCCACCTTCCTGTAGAGCCGAGCCATGCTCGGCTGCCCTGCAACCAGTAGAGCCGAGCCATGCTCGGCTGCTCTGCAACCAGTAGAGCCGAACCATGCTGGGGTGCTCTGAAAACCAAGCCGAGCATGGCTCGGCTCTACACAAGAGCCAAGTCGAGCATCGCTCGACTCTACAGACAGCTGTTACGCGTCGCGGTTTCCGCGACGCATCACGCGCTGCTTCTCGATCGCCCAGTCACGGTCCTTGGCGGCATCGCGCTTGTCGTGGGTCTGCTTGCCCTTGGCCAGCGCCACTTCGAGCTTGATCTTGTTCTTGCTCCAGTACATGGCCGTGGGCACGATCGTGTAGCCATCGCGCTCGACCTTGCCGACCAGCTTGTCGATCTCGTTCCGGTGCAGCAGCAGCTTGCGCTCGCGCCGGTCGTTGGCCACCACGTGGGTGGAGGCCTGGATCAACGGGGTGATCTGCGCGCCGATCAGGAAGATCTCGCCCTGCTTCACGTAGGCGTAGGCGTCGATGATGTTGCCGCGCCCGGCGCGGATCGACTTCACCTCCCAACCCTGCAGGGCCAGGCCTGCCTCGAAGCGTTCCTCGATGTGGTACTCGTGGCGGGCACGCTTGTTCAACGCGATGGTTTTGTTGGCCGTCGCGTTCTTTGCTTTATCCTTGCCGCTGTTCTTGCTCATTTCCGTATTGTCTCCGATTCGGGCCCGCCCGGTCGATTGCCGAAACGCGCCGTCTTTATGCCTACTATCCGCCGCAGCGCCCTGGTCGAACACTCGGCCGCGCGCATGTTCGACCTGGTCAACGATGTCCAGGCCTATCCGCGCCGCTTCCGCTGGTGCTCGGATGCCCGCGTCCTGGAACAGGGCGAGGACCGCCTGGTCGCCCGCCTGGATCTGGGCCTGGGTTCATTCAGCACCTGGTTCCAGACCGAAAACACCCTGCAGCGCCCGCACAGCATCGACATGCAGCTGCGCGACGGCCCGTTCAAGCAGCTGCACGGTCGCTGGGAATTCCATGCCCTGGCCGAGGATGCCTGCAAGGTCACCCTGACCCTGGAGTTCGAGCCGAAATCCCGCCTGCTCGCGCCAGCGCTGGCAATCGGTTTCCAGGGCCTGGCCGACCGCATGGTCAACGACTTCGTCCGCGTTGCCGACGAGGGCTGAGCGATGATCGAGGTCGAGGTGGTGCTGGCCTGGCCGCAGCAGGTGCTGTCACGCCGGCTGCAGCTGCCGGAAGGCGCGACCGTGGCCGAGGCCATTGCCGCCGCCGCCCTCGAAGGCAGTGCCGACTGTCCGGCCGCTGCCGTGCATGGCGTGCTCGCACGCCCGCAGCAGGCGCTGCTGGATGGCGATCGGGTGGAGCTGCTGAGGCCTCTGCAGGCCGATCCCAAGGAAAACCGCCGGCGTCGCGCGCGCGGCGATTGATTCCAGGGTCCCGCCCCGAGGGGCGGGTCGAAAGGCTCAGCGGCCCTTCTTCTTGTCCTTGGCCAGGTTGCGGCCGAACTGACGCACGGTCTGCTGGGCCAGGGCCTTGTCGTTGGCAGGGAAGTAGTCGCCTTCCCAGCGGGTGACGGCGTCGTTCTCGAAGTACACGGTGAAGTTCTTCACTTCGGTACGGCCGAGACGGTCGATGCGCTGGCTGGCGGTGTAGTCCCAGCGCTGGGCGTGGAACGGGTCCGGCACGGACGGGGTGCCCAGCAGGGCGTTCACCTGCTGCTTGCTCTGCCCGACCTGCAGCTTGGACACGGCATCTTCCCGGATCAGGTTGCCCTGATAGATGGGTTGCTTGTAGATGATGCCGCACCCGGTGGTGGACAGGGCGACGGCGGCGACCAACAGAAGATTGCGCATCGGTACTGGCGGTTGGGGAAATCAAACCGATGATACACTCCCGGCGTGCCACCGCGACCCAATCCGAGGCAGCTGGCGCTAAATCGCCAATGAACGGAGACCTATGGAAACCCACGACCTGCGTAAAGTCGGCCTGAAGGTGACCCATCCGCGGATGCGGATCCTGGCGCTGCTCGAGCAGCGCGATGCGCAGCACCACCACCACATGACCGCCGAAGACATCTACCGCCAGCTCTTGGAGCACGGCGATGAAATCGGCCTGGCCACGGTGTACCGGGTGCTGACCCAGTTCGAGGCCGCCGGCCTGGTGCTGAAGCACAACTTCGAAGGCGGCCAGGCCGTCTACGAGCTGGACCGCGGCGGCCACCACGACCACATGGTCGACGTGGACAGCGGCAGGATCATCGAGTTCGAAAGCCACGAGATCGAGGAGCTGCAGCGCAAGATCGCCGCAGACCACGGCTACGAGCTGGAAGAGCACTCGCTGGTGCTGTACGTGCGCAAGAAGCGCAAGTAAGGCGCTGCAGCCATCTGCGGATGCATGAAGACCCCGGGCCTGCCCGGGGTTTTTCGTTGCTGGGCCTGGTGCTGGGGTCAGAGCCCTTTGCTGGCGCAAAGGGATCCGACCCCGGCCGACCCCGGCTCGTGCAGTAGATCCACGCCATGCGTGGATGTCCCAAGCAGCGCGTCCAGATCCACCACCTCGGCCATGGCCCGGTTGCCGGCATCGCCGGGGTGCAGGTGGTCACCGGAATCAAAGGCAGCGGCCATCCGCGACGGTTCCGCCGGGTCGCGCAGGGCCGCATCCAGGTCGACCACCGCATCGAAGGGGCTGTCCGTGCGCAGCCAGTCGTTCAGCTGGCGGCGCAGCGCGTCCTTGTCTGCGTCGTAGTAGTTCTCCAGCGGCGTGCCGGGCAGGGCGCCGGCGAACGGCGGCAGGGTCGCGCCGAGGATGCGCAGGCCGTGGCGGCGGGCCTGCTGGGCCAGTGCCCGATAGCCGGCCTGCAGCCCGGCCAGGGTAGGGCGGGGCTCATCGCGGGCGAAGGCGGTGCCCGGCCAGCTGATGTCGTTGATGCCGATCAGCACGATCACGCTGGCCACGCCGGGCTGGTCGATCACGTCGCGTTGGAAGCGGGCGAGGGCGGCTGCGCCCATGCCATCGCGCAGCAGGCGGCCGCCGGAAATGCCGGCATTGACCACGGCAATGCCACGCGGGGCCAGACGGGCGGCCAGATGGTCGGTCCAGCGCTGGTCCTGGTCCAGGGTGGCGGTCGCGCCATCGGTGATCGAATCGCCGATGACCACGACGCTGTGCGCGCTGGCCGGCGCCTCGACGTCGATCCCCGCCAGCAACGCGCGCGCCGTGGTGGGGCGGGCGTCGTGCAGCGTGCTCGCCGGGCTCTGGTCGCCCGGCGCGATCCAGCTGGTCTGGCGGCCTTCCCAGTGGAAGGTCTGCAGCGGGGTCGGCCCGGCCAGGTAGGTGCTGACCTGCACCTGCTGCAGGTTGCGGGTCGGCAGGGCGAGCGGATCGCTCACGCACTGCTGGCCCGGTGCGATGCGCACGCCCGGCTGACCATCGAAACGCAGGGCCAGCGGCGGCGCATCGGCCTCCACCGCCACGCTGGCCGCATCGATCTGCAGCGGCTGCGTGCCGTGGGCGTTGCTCAGTCGCACCCGCAGGCGCGGCCCGCCCAGGCTGATGCGCGCGGTCTGCCGGAAGGTCTGGTTGTCCAGCTGTGCGGGCAACAGTGTGGGGAACAGGAAGTCCTGTTTCCACACCGGTTGCGGGCTGGCCTGCCAGCTGGCGACCCAGTGGCTGGGGCTGGCAGGTTGAGTGCCGGCGGTGCCGGACAGGGCGATCAGGGCAGTGGCGGCAAGATGGCGAAGGTCGTTCATCGGTCAATCCCGGCAGGTGGACGCGCCATGGTGATTGCGGCCCCATCTGTGAACTAGACTGCGGATGGATAATCATCTATGAACTGGATTCACTGGCATGGCACGACCCGACATCAACCGATCCGGCGAACTGGAAGTGTTCGTGCGGGTGATCGAGACCGGCGGCTTCTCCGCTGCCGCGCGCTCGCTGGACATGACGCCCTCGGCGGTCAGCAAGCTGGTGGCGCGGCTGGAGCAGCGGCTGGGTACGCGCTTGCTGCAGCGCTCCACCCGCCAGCTGCAGCTGACGCCGGAAGGCTGTGCGTTCTACGAGCGCGGCCTGCGCGTGCTGGCCGACCTGGAGGAGGCCGAGCGCTGCGCCAGTGCCCACGCCGAGCCGCGCGGGCGCCTGCGGGTCAATTCCAACGTGCCCTTCGGCCAGCACTTCCTGCTGCCGCTGCTGCCCGCGTTCCTGCAGCAGCACCCGCAGGTGGGAGTGGACCTGACCCTGAACGACGAGGTGATCGACCTGCTGGAGCAGCGCACCGACGTGGCCGTGCGCGCGGGACCGCTGAAGAGTTCCAGCCTGGTGGCGCGGCGGCTGGGCTCGACCCGGATGATGATCGTCGCGGCGCCAGCCTATGCGCAGCGCCATGGCCTGCCGCACTCGGTCGAGGCGCTGCAGGCACACAACCGGCTGGATATCGGCCACTCGCGGGCGATGCAGGGCTGGCCGGTGCTGCAGGACGGGCGCGAGCGGATGCTGCTGCCCAGCGGCAATGCCCGCGCCAGCAATGGCGATGCGCTGCGCCACCTGGTGCTGGGTGGGCTGGGCATGGCGCGGCTGGCTGCGTTCCAGGTGCAGGCTGACATCGCGGCGGGGCGGCTGCTGCCGGTGCTTGAAGAGGTCAACCCGGGTGACCTGGAAGAGGTGCACGCGGTGTTTCTGGGGCAGGGTGGATACCTGCCGCTGCGGGTGCGGGCGTTTCTTGATTTCCTGGTGGAGCATGTGGATCTGGCGCGGCCGCTGGGGTGACGCCGCGCGTGGATGCGCCGGAGCCGAGCGTGGGCTCGGCTCTACATGCCGGTTTCGTTCGGGCGCACGTTGTAGAGCCGAGCCCATGCCCGGCTCAATGCGGTCAGTCCAGCGAGCTCGACGCCACCAGCAGCTTGCGGGCTGCGGCGCGGGCTTCCTTGCTCACTTCCACGCCACCCAGCATGCGTGCCAGTTCTTCTTCGCGCGCCTTGGTGTCCAGCTTCTCCACCGCGCTCTGGGTCATGCCTTCCACCGGGGCCTTGCTGACCCGGTAATGGGCGTGGCCCTTGGAGGCGACCTGCGGCAGGTGGGTGACGCACAGCACCTGGCGCTTCTCGCCAAGTGCACGCAGCTTCTGGCCCACGATGTCGGCGACCGCGCCACCGATGCCCGAGTCCACTTCGTCGAACACCATGGTCGGCACCGCATCCAGGTCCAGCGCGGCCACCTCGATGGCCAGCGAGATGCGTGACAGTTCACCGCCGGAGGCGACCTTGCGCAGCGCCCGCGGCGGCTGGCCGGCATTGGCTGCCACCAGGAACTCCACGCGCTCGGCGCCCTGCGGGTCGGGCTTGCCGCTGTCCTGTGCTTCCAGCTCGATCAGGAACTGGCCGCCACCCATGCCCAGCTCGGCGATGATGCCGGTGGTGGTGGCCGACAGCTCGGCAGCGGCCTTGCGGCGGCTGGCACTGAGCACCTCGGCCTGCACGCGCCAGGCGGCGGCAGCCTTCTCGATCTCACCGGCCAGGCGCTGCAGGCGCTCGTCGGCACCGCGCAGCTGTTCCACTTCGGCATGCATGCGTTCGCGCTGCGCGCCCAGCTCGTCCATCGGCACGCGGTGCTTGCGGGCCAGGTCGTGCAGGCGGCCGAGGCGGCGCTCGTTTTCTTCGAACTGCTCCGGGTCGGCATCGAGGTCGTCGTGCACGCGGTCCAGCAGCGACAGGGCTTCGTGCAGCTGGATCGAGGCGTTCTCGATCAGGCCGTCCACGTCGCCCAGGCGCGGGTCGTGTTCGATCAGTCGCGACAGTTCGTGGCGCACCTGCTGCAGCAGGTCCATGGCCGAGCTGCCGTCGTCGCCATTGAGCTGGTTGCTGGCCGCCTGGCAGGCGCTCAGCAGGGCGCTGGCGTGGGCCTGGCGGCGGTGGCTGGCACCCAGCGCGACAATCGACTCGGGTTCCAGGTCTTCGCGGTCCAGCTCGCGCAGCTGGTGTTCGAGGAAGCCGATGCGGTCGGAAACGTCGCCCTGTTGCGACAGGGCCAGCGATTCATCGACCAGGGTCTGCCAGGCCGCAGCGGCGCGGCGCACCTGGCGGCGCTCGTCCTCGTTGCGGGCATAGGCATCCAGCAAGGCCAGCTGCGACGGGCGCGTCAGCAGGGCCTGCTGCTCGTGCTGGCCATGGATTTCCACCAGCCGCCCCGCCAGATCGGCCAGCTGCGCCAGGGTCACCGGGCGGCCGTTGATCCACGAGCGCGAGCCGCCATCGGCGCGGATCACCCGGCGCAGCTGGCACTGGTCCTCGTCGTCCAGCTCGTTGTCGGCCAGCCACTGGCGCGCGGCCTGCAGCTGGTCCAGGGCGAACTCGGCCGACAGCTCGGCACGGGCGGCGCCATGGCGGACCACGCCGCTGTCGGCACGCAGGCCGGACAGGAAGCCGAGCGCGTCGACCATCAGCGACTTGCCGGCGCCGGTCTCGCCGGAAACGACGGTCATGCCCGGCCCGAACTCCAGCTCGGTAGCGCGGACGACGGCAAAATCCTTGATCGAAAGATGTCTGAGCATGGGTACAGGGGTGTCTGAGCCGCGCAACGCTAGCACGCGCGGCGGGGTGGTCCAATGACTTGCCAAGGCGACGCACCGCCATTATCTAGTCTCCGTGTCTCACAGGTTGATTCCATGCACGGTTCCGCTGACCAGCTTGCCCCGCGTGCGCGCCATCTATTGCGCACGCTGATCGCGCGTTACATCCAGGACGGTGAGCCGGTCGGCTCGCAGACGCTGGCGCGCGTGGCGGGCCTGGAGGTCAGCCCGGCCACCATCCGCAACATTCTGGGCGACCTGGAGGACCTGGGCCTGCTGGCGTCGCCGCATACCTCGGCCGGGCGCATCCCGACCGCGCACGGCTACCGGGTGTTCGTCGACAGCCTGCTGCAGATGCAGCCGCCGGGCGAGGGCGAACTGGCCCGCCTGCGCCATGAGCTGGCCGGTGGCGGCAGCACCCAGGCCCTGCTCGGCAGCGCCTCGGAGCTGCTGTCGGCGATGAGCCACTTCGTCGGCGTGGTCAGCGCGCCGCGGCGCGAGCAGTTCGCCTTCCGCCAGATCGATTTCGTGGCCCTGGACGGCCGCCGGGTGCTGGCGATCCTGGTGTTTGCCGACAACGAGGTGCAGAACCGGGTCATCGAGACCCGCCAGGGCTTCGAGCCGGGTCAGCTGGAACAGGTGGCCAACTACCTCAACGCCCATTTCGCCGGCCTGCCGCTGGCCGAGATCCGCACCCGCTTGCTGCTGGAGCTGCGCGACGCCCGGTCCGAGCTGGAACAGCTGCTGGCGCACAGCATCGAGCTGGCCGAGCAGGCCCTGCAGCCACCGGCCGACGACATGCTGGTAGCCGGGCAGACCCGGTTGATGGGGGTGCAGGACCTGTCGGACCTGGAGCGCCTGCGCGAGCTGTTCGAGCTGTTCTCCAGCAAGCGCGAGATCCTGCAGCTGCTGGAGCGGACCATCCAGGCCCCAGGCGTGCGCATCTTCATCGGCGAAGAGACCGGGATGATGCCGCTGCAGGCGGTCTCGCTGGTCACCGCGCCCTACACCGCCAACGGCCAGGTGCTGGGCGTGCTGGGGGTGATCGGGCCCAAGCGGATGGCCTACGACCGGATGATTCCACTGGTCCAGGCCACCGCGGACGTGCTCGGGGCGGCCTTTTCGCCTCCGGGACGCGGTCCGGGGCCGGCAGACGCTTGAAACGCAGCATCCCGCCCACACTAGGGTGGGTGGAGGCGGAGAGTGACCGCCAGGGACCCAGACATGAACCAAGAACAGCCAGATATCGAAGCCCAGCAGAGCGCCGCCGATGCGGCCGCTGCCGCGGGCACCCATGACGAAGTGGAGCGCCTGCGCGCCGAAGTCGAGCAGGTCAAGGCCGATGCGCTGCGTGAGCGCGCCGACCTGGAGAACCAGCGCAAGCGCGTGGCCCGCGACATCGAGCAGGCGCGCAAGTTCGCCAACGAGAAGCTGCTGGGCGAGCTGCTGCCGGTGTTTGACAGCCTGGATGCCGGCCTGAAGGCCGCCGGCGACGATGCCAACCCGCTGCGCGAGGGGCTGGAGATGACCTACAGGCAGCTGCTGAAGGTCGCCGCCGACAACGGCCTGGTCCTGCTGGACCCGACCGGCCAGGCGTTCAACCCGGAACACCACCAGGCCATCAGCCAGGTGCCGGCCCCCGACGCGGCCCCGGGCAGCGTGGTGACCGTGTTCCAGAAGGGCTACCTGCTCAACGAGCGCCTGCTGCGGCCGGCGCTGGTGGTGGTGGCTGCCGACTGACGCGCCGGGCCGGCAACGGCCCATCGCCGTCAGGTAGCCGGGCCAGGCCCGGCGCACTTTGAACGGTTGAACACAGCGTTCGGGGGGTGGCTTGAATGTTCCACGAGCCTCCCCCACATCCCATTCATCCACCGGCCGACTGGCCGGATTGACACCAACAAGCATTCTTCAGGAGTCTCCCACATGGGCAAGATCATTGGTATCGACCTCGGCACCACCAACTCGTGCGTGGCGATCATGGACGGCGGCAAGGCCCGCGTCATCGAGAATTCGGAAGGCGATCGCACCACCCCGTCGATCGTCGCCTACACCAAGGACGGCGAAGTCCTGGTTGGCGCCTCGGCCAAGCGCCAGGCCGTCACCAACCCCAAGAACACCTTCTACGCGGTGAAGCGCCTGATCGGCCGCAAGTTCACCGACGCTGAAGTGCAGAAGGACATCGCCCACGTCCCGTACAGCATCCTGGCCCATGACAATGGCGACGCCTGGGTGTCGACCAGCGATGCCAGGAAGATGGCGCCGCAGGAAATCTCGGCCAAGGTGCTGGAAAAGATGAAGAAGACCGCCGAGGACTTCCTCGGTGAGAAGGTCACCGAAGCAGTCATCACCGTGCCGGCCTACTTCAACGACAGCCAGCGCCAGGCGACCAAGGACGCCGGCCGCATCGCCGGCCTGGACGTCAAGCGCATCATCAACGAGCCGACCGCGGCCGCGCTGGCCTATGGCCTGGACAAGGGCGACAACAAGGATCGCAAGATCGTGGTGTACGACCTGGGCGGCGGCACCTTCGACGTCTCGGTGATCGAGATCGCCAACGTCGACGGTGAGAAGCAGTTCGAAGTGCTGGCCACCAACGGCGATACCTTCCTGGGCGGCGAAGATTTCGACAACCGCGTCATCGAGTACCTGGTTGAAGAGTTCAACAAGGACCAGGGCATCGACCTGCGCAAGGATCCGCTGGCCCTGCAGCGCCTGAAGGACGCCGCCGAGCGCGCCAAGATCGAGCTGTCCAGCGCCCAGCAGACCGAAGTGAACCTGCCGTACGTCACCGCTGATGCCTCGGGTCCGAAGCACCTGAACATCAAGCTGACCCGCGCCAAGCTGGAATCGCTGGTCGACGAGCTGATCAAGAAGTCGATCGAGCCGTGCCGCGTCGCCCTGAACGATGCCGGCCTGCGTTCGAGCGACATCAGCGAAGTGATCCTGGTCGGTGGCCAGACCCGCATGCCGAAGGTGCAGCAGGCGGTGACCGAGTTCTTCGGCAAGGAACCGCGCAAGGACGTCAACCCGGACGAAGCCGTGGCACTGGGTGCGGCGATCCAGGGCGGCGTGCTGGGCGGCGACGTCAAGGACGTGCTGCTGCTGGACGTGACCCCGCTGTCGCTGGGCATCGAGACCATGGGTGGCGTGTTCACCAAGATCATCGAGAAGAACACCACCATCCCGACCAAGGCCTCGCAGGTGTTCTCCACCGCCGAGGACAACCAGTCGGCCGTGACCGTGCACGTGCTGCAGGGTGAGCGCGAGCAGGCCCGCTTCAACAAGTCGCTGGCCAAGTTCGACCTGTCCGGCATCGAGCCGGCCCCGCGCGGCCTGCCGCAGGTGGAAGTGTCCTTCGACATCGACGCCAACGGCATCCTGCACGTGTCGGCCAAGGACAAGAAGACCAACAAGGAACAGAAGGTCGAGATCAAGGCCGGTTCGGGTCTGTCCGAGGAAGAGATCGCACGCATGGTCGCCGACGCGGAAGCCAACCGCGACGAAGACAAGAAGTTCCAGGAACTGGTGCAGGCCCGCAACCAGGCCGATGCCCTGATCCACGGCACCCGCAGCGCCATCACCGAGCACGGCAGCAAGGTCGGCGGCGATGTCATCGGCAAGGTCGAGGCGGCTCTGGCCGATCTGGAAACCGCGATGAAGGGCGACGACAAGGCACAGATCGAAGCCAAGTCGAAGGTGCTGGAAGAAGCCGGCCAGGCGCTGTTCGCCGCGGCTTCGGCCGACCAGGGCGGTGCCCCGGGTGGCGATGCCGGCAACGCAGGCAAGGCAGCGGATGACGTGGTGGACGCCGAGTTCACCGAAGTCAAGGACGACAAGAAGTCCTGATCCGGACCGACACGGGGCGCTGCCTGCCAGCGTCCCGTTGTCGTACCAGGGTCCTGACCGCCGCCCGGCGTGTCGGGGCGCCCGACGCAAGAGCGGACCTGGTTCCGCTCTTCCGCTTTGACGAATCCCGACTTTCCGGAAACTGATTCACCCTATGAGCAAGCGCGATTACTACGAAGTGCTGGGCGTTGCCCGCACCGCCACCGACGAAGAGCTGAAGAAGGCCTACCGTCGCTGTGCCATGAAGTTCCACCCGGACCGCAACCCGGGTGATACGGCCGCCGAAGCCTCCTTCAAGGAGTGCAAGGAAGCCTACGAAACGCTGTCCGACAGCAACAAGCGCCGCATGTACGATGCCCACGGCCACGCCGCGTTCGAGCACGGCATGGGCGGCGGCGGTGGTCCGGGCGGCCCGGACATGAACGATATCTTCGGCGATATCTTCGGCAACATCTTTGGTGGCGGCGGTGGCGGTCAGCGCCAGGCCCGTCGCGGTGCCGACATCGGCTACGTGATGGAACTGGACCTGGAAGAAGCCGTGCGCGGCGTCGAACGCCGGATCGAGATCCCGACCCTGGCCGAGTGTGGCGACTGCGATGGCAGTGGCTCCGAAGACGGCAAGGTCGAGACTTGCAACGTCTGCCATGGCCGCGGCCAGGTGCGCATCCAGCGCGGCATCTTTGCCATGCAGCAGGCCTGCCACCACTGCAACGGCCGTGGCCAGATCATCGCCAAGCCGTGCAAGACCTGCCACGGCAACGGCCGCATCGAGGAAGACAAGGTGCTGTCGGTGAAGGTGCCGGCCGGCGTCGATACCGGCGACCGCATCCGCCTGCAGGGCGAAGGCGAGGCCGGCCCCGCCGGTACGCCGCCGGGCGACCTGTACGTGGAAGTGCGCGTGCGCGAGCACCACATCTTCCAGCGCGACGGCGACGACCTGCACTGCGAAGTGCCGATCCGCATCTCGCAGGCCGCGCTGGGCGACACCGTGCGCGTGGCCACCCTCGGCGGCGAAGCGGAAATCCGCATTCCGGCCGAAACCCAGACCGGCAAGCTGTTCCGCCTGCGCGGCAAGGGCGTGCGTTCGGTGCGCAGCCGCAGCGAAGGCGACCTCTACTGCCGCGTGGTGGTGGAAACCCCGGTGAACCTGACCAACGACCAGCGCAAGCTGCTTGAGCAGTTCGAAGCCACCTTCGTCGGCGAGGAAGCGCGCAAGCATTCGCCGAAGTCAGCCACCTTCATGGATGGCGTGAAGGGCTTCTGGGACCGCATGACGTCCTGAGTTCTTGAACGAAAACGTAGAACGGTAGCGCCGGGCCATGCCCGGCGTTTTTCGTTTGCGCGCGTCGCACGCATTCCGCCGGGCATGGCCCGGCGCTGCCACGGGGCTGTCCTCTGGTAGACCCACGCCATGCGTGGATGCGGTTTGCCGAATCAGCGGAAAAACGCCGCCGGCGTCTGCCCCAGCTGACGCTTGAACATGCTGGTGAAGGCGCTGGGGCTGTCATAGCCCATCGCCAGCGCCACATCGATGACTTTCTCGCCAACCGCCAGGCGCTCCATCGCGGCAAGCAGGCGCGCCTGTTGCCGCCACTGGCCGAAGGTCATGCCCAGTTCGCTGGCGAAGTGGCGCTGGATGGTCTTCACGTCCACTGCCAGGGCTTCGGCCCAGTCCTGCAGCGTGGCTTCGTCGCCGGGATGCTTCTGGATGTGCTGGCAGATGCGCTGCAGCCGCGGATCGACCGGGGTCGGCAAATGTAGGGGCAGCACGTCCATGCGGTGGAGTTCATCCAGCAGCAGGCGCACCACGCGGCCATCGCGGCTGTCGTCCTCGTGCTCGCCCTCGATGAGGGTCGCTGCATGCAGCAGCTCGCGCAGGAGCGGCGCCACCTGCACCGCAAAGGCCTCGGTGGCCAGCTGCGGAGCGAATGCCGGGTCGATGTACAGGCTGCGCATGTGCACGTCGGCGATGCAGTCCACCGCATGGGCCATGCCGGCCGGCATCCAGATGGCACGAGTGGAGGGCACTACCCAGCGGCCGACTTCCGAGCGCACCACCATCAGGCCGGACATGGCATAGACCAGCTGGTGGCGGCGATGGCGGTGTGGCGACACCCGGGTGCCGGCCGGGTAATCCTTGACCCGGCAGGTCACCGGCCGGTGGCCGGGCACCTCATTCCAGGGCGCGAACTCCCGGATCGTGCAGGGAGTGTCCTTTTTGCGATATGGCATGACCAGAACGCGGCGGAAGGGAGGGGGAGGGCACCGTAGCATGCAGGCCTCGCCCCCAACCTGACTGCGCACCATGTCCAGCCTGGCTACACCCGCGCCCACCGTCCGCAGCTCGACCCGCGGCGTGCTGGCAGCGATTTCCACCTCCCACATGGTCAACGACATGATGCAGTCGCTGATCCTGGCCATCTATCCGGTGATCAAGGGAGGCTTCAACCTCAGCTTCACCCAGATCGGCCTGATCACGTTGACCTACCAGCTGACCGCGTCGATCTTCCAGCCGCTGGTCGGCCTGGTCACAGACCGCAAGCCGGCGCCGTACTCGCTGCCGATCGGCATGGCGTCGACCCTGTGCGGCATGCTGCTGCTCGGCTTCGCGCCGAACTACGCGATGGTGCTGCTGGCTGCGGCCATGGTCGGGATCGGTTCGGCCATCTTCCACCCGGAAGCCTCGCGCATCGCACGGCTGGCTTCCGGTGGCCGCCACGGGCTTGCCCAGTCGGTGTTCCAGGTCGGCGGCAACTTCGGTACTGCCCTGGGCCCGCTGATCGCCGCCGCGGTGATCGTGCCGTACGGCCAGCACGCCGCCTCCTGGTTTGCCGGCGCCGCGCTGATCGGCATCGCCCTGCTGACCCATGTCAGCCGCTGGTATGCACTGCACCTGGGCGCCCCGCGTCCGGTCGGGCAGGCATCGATCGCTCCGCGTCATCCGACCCGCACCGTGGCCCGGGTGATGGTGATCCTGCTGGTGCTGATCTTCAGCAAGTACTTCTACATGGCCAGCATCGGCAGTTACTTCACTTTCTACCTGATGCACCACTTCGGCATTCCGGTGGCGCAGGCGCAGCTGCACCTGTTCGCGTTCCTGGTGGCGTCGGCGGCGGGTGGTTTCCTTGGTGGCCCGCTGGGTGACCGCATCGGCCGCAAGCCGATCATCTGGACCTCGATCCTGGGCGTGGCGCCGTTCGCGTTGGCGCTGCCGCATGCGGATCTGTTCTGGACGACGGTGCTGGCGGTGCTGATCGGCTTCGTGCTGTCGTCGGCGTTCTCGGCCATCGTGGTGTATGCGCAGGAGATGATGCCGCACCGCATCGGCATGGTGTCGGGGCTGTTCTTCGGCTTCGCGTTCGGCATGGGTGGGCTGGGTGCAGCGGTGCTGGGTCTGCTGGCGGACAAGACCAGTATCGAGTACGTGTACCAGCTGACCGCGTTCCTGCCGCTGCTGGGCATCATCGCGGCGTGGCTGCCGCCGTCGCGTCCTGCTGCTCACTGAGGGGTTTGGGTTTGCAGGGCTTGCAGCCCTGCACCTGCTGCAGATCAACGTCAAATTCAAAAGCTGGCTATCCGCGGGTTGGCGGGGTGGGTCCGGTTGAGGGGGACGCTGCAAGTACGTCCCTGTAAGCTCGGTCGCCGCATCCATGCGGCTCACGCCCCTCAACCGGACCCACCCCGCCTTCGACAGTTTGCCGCGATCTGTCGGAACAGCGTTCTGCTTTGGTGGGTGCCGACCGTTGGTCGGCACCTACCAACAGCCGCCTGTCCCAGTAGATCCACGCCATGCGTGGATGAATTCATTCGATATCTGACAATTGTGCCGACCAACGGCCGGCACCCACCCACACCGCCCCGCCATCCCACGCATAGCCCGCTCTGGCTTCTGCAGTTGCCGTTGCATCGAGCAGGTGCAGGGCTGCAAGCCCTGCCGAAAATTCCCTTGGGCGTAGAATGCGGGCATGAGCGAATCCCTCGACAACCACCTGCTCCACGGCCGTCGCCAGCGCCCTGACGGGCCCTCGCCGATCGACGTCATCTCCGTCCAGTCGCAGCTCGTCTACGGCCACGCCGGCAACAGCGCCGCCGTCCCGCCGATGCGCGCCCTCGGGGTGCGCGTGGCGGAAATCCCGACCGTCCTGCTCAGCAATGCGCCGTTCTACGACACCACCCGCGGCCGCGTGCTGCCCGCCGACTGGTTCGCCGACCTGCTGCTCGGCACCCGCGAGCGCGGCCTGCCGCAGCGGGCGAAGATGCTGGTATCCGGCTACTTCGGCAGCGCCGCCAACGGTGCCGCCTTCGCCGACTGGCTGGACGAGATCCTGCCGGCCTGTCCGCAGCTGCGTTACTGCCTGGACCCGGTGATCGGTGACACCCACACCGGTCCCTATGTGGAGCCCGGGCTGGAGGCGATCTTCGCCGAGCGCCTGCTGCCGCACGCGTGGCTGGTTACGCCGAACGCATTTGAACTCAATCGCCTGACCGGCATGCCGGCCCTGGCCGAGGCTGATGCCATCGCCGCCGCGCGCGCGCTGCTGGCGCGTGGCCCGCAGTGGGTGATCGCGCACAGCGTGGGCGGCAACCCTGGCGAGCTGGTGACCCTGGCCGTTGGCCGCGAAGAAACCTGGCGCTGGACCTCGCCACTGCTGCCGGTGGATGTGGCCGGCACCGGTGATGTGCTGATGTCGCTGGTGGTGTCTTTCCTGCTGCGCGGCGAGACGATGCAGCAGGCCATTTCGCGCGCCATCGCCGGTACGCATGCGGCGCTGGAAGCCACCCTGGCCAGCGGCTTCGAGGAGTTCGACGTGATCGCTGCCGCGCCTGCCGCGCTGGCGGAGGCCACCCGCTTCCACGCCGAACGCGTGGCATGAGCGCGCTGCAGACGCGCACGCCGCGCACGGTCGGCATTGTGGGCAGTGCCGGCGCCTACGGGCGCTGGCTGGCCCGCTTCTGCCAGCAGCACATGCAGCTGCAGGTGATCGGCCATGATCCGGCTGATCCGGCCTCGCATACGCCCGAGCAGCTGCTGGCACAGGCCGATGTGCTGGTGTTTTCGGCGCCGATCCGGCACACGCCGGCGCTGATCGCCGACTACGTGCAGCAGTCGGCGGGCCGCGAACACGGGCGCCTGTGGCTGGACGTCACCTCGGTGAAGGATGCGCCGGTGCAGGCGATGCTGGCCTCGCAGGCCGAAGTGGTCGGGCTGCACCCGATGACCGCGCCGCCGAAGGCACCGACGCTGAAGGGCCGGGTGATGGTGGTCTGCGAGGCGCGGCTGCAGCACTGGCAGCCGTGGGTCGACAGCCTCTGCGCGGCCCTGCAGGCCGAGTGCGTGCGCGCCACGCCGCAGCACCACGACCAGATGATGGCGCTGGTGCAGGCCATGGTGCATGCCACCCATCTGGCGCAGGCCGGCGTGCTGCGCGAGTATCAGCCGCAGCTGGGCGATCTGGCCGCGATGATGCCGTACCGCTCTGCCTCGTTCGAACTGGATACGGCGATCATCTCGCGCATCCTGTCGTTGAACCCGGCGATCTACGAAGACATCCAGTTCGGCAACCCCTACGTGGCGCCGATGCTGGATCGGCTCGTCGGCCAGCTGCAGGCACTGCAGGCGCAGGTTGGGCATGGCGACGACACAGCGCGTGGCTGGTTCCGCGAGCAGCTGCTGGCCGCCAACCACGACGCCTTTGGTAAGTCCGCGCTGGCCGCGGGCAACTACACCTTCGAGCGCGTGGGCTACCTGCTGGCCGACCTGACCGAGCGCAACGCCTTGTCGGTGCACCTGCCGGAGGATCGCCCGGGTTCGCTGCGCGAGCTGCTGCACGTGTTCGAGCAGCACAGCATCAGCCTGGCCTCGATCCACTCGTCGCGTACGCCGGGCGGCGAGGTGCATTTCCGTATCGGCTTCGTGGCGGGCAGCGATCCGCTGGCCATCGCGCGGGCGGCGGTGGCGGTCGATGCCAGCGGCATCGGCCGGGTGCTGGGGCAGGCCTAGTCATCCACAGGCGGTGTGGATGATTTCTCGGCAAACGTGTGGATAACAGCGCGCAGCCCTTGGCAGGCAAGGCTGTCAAGATGGTTGGTGAAAAATTGACCACGCAATTTTTCATGCCTGGCGGGCGGGCATATCGACCAGGATCGATACCTACCAGGGGGGGTGGTGCCAGATCCGGTAGCGCCGGGCCATGCCCGGCGAACCTCAGATCGCCAACCGCAGCTCGCCACCGCTGGTGGTGAACTCGCGGCCATTGCGGACCAGATGGCGACCGTCATCCAGTTCATAGCGCGGGCTGGTCTCTCCCTTCTGGCCGCTACCGCTGGCATCGGGCTTGAACTCGATGATGATGTGGCTTTCGCCATTGGCGTCGACTGCAGGGAACTGACGGAACGACATCGTGCACCTCCTTCAGCGGATCCTTCGGTTTCGCCGCCAGCTTGGGCCGGCCGGTGTTAGCCGGCCGTCAATCAATCGACGAACTGCAGTCGCGCCAGCTCCGCATACAGTCCACCTTCAGCCAGCAACTGCGCATGCGTGCCTTCGGCGACGATGCGGCCGTGGTCCATCACCACGATACGGTCGGCTTTGAGTACGGTCGCCAGGCGATGGGCGATCACCACGGTGGTGCGCCCGGCCATCAGCCGTTCCAGCGCCTGCTGCACGCTGTGCTCACTCTGCGCATCCAGGGCGCTGGTGGCCTCGTCCAGCAGCAGGATGGGCGAATCCTTCAGCAGGGCGCGGGCGATCGCCACGCGCTGCTGCTGGCCGCCGGACAGGCGCGCGCCGCGCTCGCCCAGCTCGCTGTCGTAGCCCTGCGGCAGGGCGCGCAGGAAGCCATCGGCTTCGGCCGCACGCGCCGCGGCTTCCACCTCGGCATCGCTGGCCTGCAGGCGGCCGTAACGGATGTTGTCGCGCGCACTGGTGGCGAACAGGGTTGGCTGCTGCGGCACCAGCGCAAGCTGCGCGCGCAGGTCGGCCGGATCCACCTCGCGCACGTCGTGGCCGTCCACGCGGATGCGGCCGCTGGCCGGGTCATGGAAGCGCAGCAGCAGCGACAGCACCGTGCTCTTGCCGGCACCGGACGGGCCGACCAGGGCCACGGTCTCGCCGGGACGCACGTTCAGGCTGAAGTGGTCCAGCGCCGGCTGGTCCGGCCGCTGCGGATAGTGGAACACCACGTCGTCGAACTGGATCTGCCCCTGCAACGGCTGCGGCAGCGCATGCGGCTGCGCGGGCGCACGGATCTCGATGTCTTCCTGCAGCAGCTCGCCGATGCGGCCCATGCCGCCGGCCGCGCGCTGCAGTTCGTTCCAGACTTCGGCCAGCGCGCCCACCGAGCCGCCGCCGATCAGCGCGTACAGCACGAACTGGCCAAGGGTACCGGCGCTCATCCGGCCCGCATTCACATCATGCGCGCCCAGCCAGAGCACGCCGACGATGGCGCCGAAAACCAGCAGGATGGCGCTGGCGGTGACCAGCGACTGCGCGCCGATGCGACGGCGCGCGGCAGTGATGGCATCGCCGAGCGCATGGTCGAAGCGACCGCGTTCGTACGGTTCGCGGGCATGCGCCTGCACGGTGCGCACTGCGCCCAGGGTCTCGCTGGCCAGGCTGTTGGCATCGGCGATGCGGTCCTGGCTGTTGCGGGCGACCACGCGCAGCTTGCGCGCGCCGATGATGATCGGCAGCACGGCCAGCGGGATGCCCAGCAGTGACCATGCCGCCAGGCGCGGGCTGGTGACGAACAGCATGGCCAGGCTGCCGACCACGGTCACGCTGCTGCGCAGGGCCACCGACATGGTCGAGCCGACCACGCTGCGCAGCAGTTCGGTATCGGCAGTCAGGCGCGAAACCAGTTCGCCGCTGCGGCTGCGGTCATGGAAGCCGGCGCCGAGCTGGATCAGGTGTGCGTACAGCTGGCTGCGCAGGTCGGCGACGACCTTTTCGCCCAGCAGCGACACGAAGTAGAAGCGCGCGGCGGTGCCCAAGGCCATCACCACTGCCACCAGCATCAGCAGGGCGAACGCGCGGTTGATCTGGCCGCCACTGCTGAAGCCGTGGTCGATCATCTGCTTGACCGCCGGCGGCAGGCTAAGCGTGGCCGCCGAGGAGACCGCCAGAGCCAGCAGCCAGGCGGTGAACAACCCGCTGTGACGGCGCACGAACGGCCACAGCGTACGCAGGCTGCCCAGACGGCGCAGCGGCGGGGTTGAAGCGGACGTCTCGTCCTTGTCAGTCATCCTGGTCGTCATCTTCTATGCGGATACGATCACGGGTGGCGTCGCGCAGGCGGATTTTCAATGCATCGACCTGGTCGGCAGGCAATTCCACCCGCAGGCGCACACCGTTGGCATCGAACTGTTCATCGCGCTTCTCGGCGGCGAAGGCGGGCAGGGCGGCATGCAGGGTGCCCAGATCCTCGAAGCCGGCCAGCAGCTGCAGGCGCGCCATCGCCACCAGCGGCAGGCGTGGCGCGGTGCGCAGGCACTCGGCGGCCGTGCCACCGTAGGCGCGCACGAGGCCCCCGGCGCCCAGCTTGATGCCGCCATACCAGCGGGTCACCACCACCACCACGCGGTCGAAGCCCTGGCCATCGATGGCCGCCAGGATCGGCCGGCCGGCGGTGCCTGCGGGCTCGCCATCATCGCTGGAACGGTAATCCTGGCCGTGCCGGTAGGCCCAGCAGTTGTGGGTGGCATCGGCCACGGCCACCTGCTGCAGGAACGCCAGTGCACCCGCAGCGCTGCCGATGGGTGCGGCGTGGGCGGTGAAGCGGCTGTGCTTGATGTCCAGCGTATGGCTGACGGGCTGGGCGAGGGTATCGGGCATCCCCGCCATTCTACGGGGTCGGCGCGGGCCTGCCTCAGTCGTCCAGCAGCGGGCGCAGGTCCTTGGGCAGGCGCGCTTCGGGATACGACTGCAGGTAGCGCTCCAGGCTGGCACGGGCCAGGTCGCGCTGGCCGTTGTCGCGGCGCTCGCGGATCTTCTGCAGCCATTGCCGGCGCGGCAGCGCGGCGTCGGCGGCCACTTCGGCGTGTACCGCCGTGGCGCTGAGCGCGGCATCGCTGGACCGGCGCAGCATCACTCCCGGTGCACTGGACGGTGCGCCGGCGTTGGCCTTGGATGCCGCCGGTGACGCACGGCGTTGGCTCCGCACCGCGTCGGCGCTGGCCGCAGCTGCGCCTTGGATCGAATCCAGCTCCATTGCAGCCGGGGCTGGAGCCGAGTACGCGGCCGGCGCTGGCGGCGCTGGCGGCGCTGGCGGCGCTGCGGCGGGTGCAGCGGGTGCAGGAGGCGCTGGCGGCGCGAAGACGGCCTCGGCAGCGGGCTCGGCAGGCTGGCTGCGTGCGGCCATGCGCGGTGCGGATTCGGCCGCTGCCGGGGCTGCCTGCGCTTCGGGCGCACGTGCAATGACAGCCTTGGCAGACGGCGCCGGTGCCGCAGGCGCCACCTGCGGTGCGGGCAGCGGCGGTGGGGGCGCGATCTCGGCTGCAGCGGACATCGGCTGTGCCGCCTGGGCATCGGCTGCTGCACGTTCGTCGGCCACGGGCGCGGCGACGATCTCTGCGTCCTGTGCCGGCACGACCGGCGGCTCCGGCCGCATCTGCCAGGCGATACCGACCGCAAACACCATCGAGGCGGCGATGCCGAACACGGCTGGCCAGCGCGGCCGCGACCGGCGTGCAGGCGTGATTGACGGCGTAGCGCCGTCGGCTGCTGCGGGTGCGTCCCCGGCAGCAGCGTGACCGGCAGGCGTGGACACCGACGCGCGCGCGGCTGCCAGGATCGCCGCGTCCAGCGCAGCGGACGGGGCCTGGTCGTGGCGGCGGCCGATAAGGCCGGCCAGCGCACGTTCTTCAGGCGACAGGGGGTCGTTTCGGTTCATGCCTTCAGTCCCGCACGCAGCTTGTCCATCGCATAGCGCAGCCGCGATTTCACCGTTTCCCGGCCGACGCCGGTGATCTGACCGATCTCCTCCAGGCTCAGTTCCTGTTCCAGCCGCAGCTGCAGCACTTCGCGCTGCTCGGGCGGCAGGTCGTCCATCGCCAGCTGGATGCGCCGGCGCTGCTCGAATTCGGACAGTTCAGCTTCCGGGGTCTGCCCGTCTTCCAGCGCGGCCAGGCGCAGATCGGCATCGGCCGGCGCGGCAGGGCGGTGGCGGGCAGCACGCCAATGGTCGTTCAGGCGGTTGTGCGCGATGCGGAACAGCCACGTGCTGAATGCGGCGTCGGGCTGCCAACCGGCGCGCGCGCTGATCACCCGCTGCCAGACGTCCTGGAAGATCTCCTCGGCCAGCGCGGTATCGCGCAGCTGCCGCAGCAAGAAACCGAACAGGCGCTTGCGATGGCGTGCGTACAGGCTTTCGAACGCCTGCAGGTCGCCGCCGGCCCAAGCCAGCATCAGCGCTTCATCGGTTGGCAGGGCGGTCGCTTCCACGGCAGACAGGGTAAGGCCTGCAGGCGGTGGCGCATAGCCGGTGGCGGGGGCAGGCACGGCGCAGTTCACGGCGATTCGTGGGTGGGGGTCCACATGAACAACGCCCGCAGGCACGAGACGGGGTTGGCGGGCTTCCATTGCCCCCCCTGTGCCGCGTTATGCTCGCGCACTCAGGGGAGGCGACGCAGTAGCGGCGCCAAGAGAACGTCATTTTGTCCACGCAAGCCGACCGTGTGTCATCGCTGTCACCTCACGAGGCCGTCTTGGGCACGGCGCTGGTGCGCGCGCTGCATGCGCTGCTGCCGGACACCGCGATCGTGCGGGTGGGCTGGAACGACCCACAGCTGGGCCGTGGCCAGGACAGCTGGCCGCAGGGCGCCAGCGAAGCGGAGCTCGATTCGGACCAGTCGAGCTGGGAGCACACTGTCTGGGAGCAGGCTGCGTGGGAGCACGACGGCGCACAGCTGTCGCTGCGGGTGCGCGGCGGGTCGCCTTCGGAGGCCTGGTGGGGGGTGTCGCGGCAGGCGATTGAACTGGCCCTGCAGCGCGGCCGCCAGGCGGGGCAGATCCGCGCACTTGAACAGGCTGAACGTCTTCAGCAGGCGCTGTTCCAAATTGCCGATCTGGCCGGTGCCGATCTGGAAATGGGCGAGATGCTGCGCCACGTGCACGGCGTGCTCGGTTCGCTGATGTACGCGGAGAACTGCTACATCGTTGAGTACGACGATGTGCGCGACCAG
Organism: Stenotrophomonas maltophilia; assembly: GCA_002364755.1. Classification (GTDB taxonomy): domain Bacteria; phylum Pseudomonadota; class Gammaproteobacteria; order Xanthomonadales; family Xanthomonadaceae; genus Stenotrophomonas; species Stenotrophomonas maltophilia_AX. The sequence goes on along the minus strand of DEZI01000030.1, from coordinate 10,844 downwards.
ATGCGTTTCCTGTATTTCGCCGACCAGGTGGATGAATTCGTGGCCGACCCCACGATCAGCTACGACGCCGGGCAGATGCCGCGCAGCCTGACCGTGGCGCTGCTGCGCCAAGGCAAGCCACTCAGTGGCCCGTCGCGCGAACTGCTGGCCGATGCCGAAGAAGAGCACGATCTTGAGCGCGGTCCGGAAAGCCTGGACTGGCTGGGCGTGCCGATGCTGCGCGATGGCCGCGTCTGTGGCGCCATCGTGGTGCAGAGTTATGAACAGGCCGCGCTGTACGGCGAGGCCGAGCGGGCACTGCTGGGTTTCGTCGCCCAGCACGTGCAGACCGCGATGGACCGGCGCCAGGCGCAGGTGCGGCTGGAACAGCAGGTGGAACGGCGCACGCTGGAACTGCAGCGCGCCAACCGCAGCCTGCAGGACGAAGTGGCCGAGCGACGCCGTGGCGAACAGCTGCAGACCGCCCTCTACAACATTGCCGAAATGGCCATGTCGGCCGACAGCCTGGCCCAGTTCTACGGCCAGGTGCACGGGGTAGTGGGCCGGTTGCTGGATGCGCGCAATTTCTACATCGCCCTGGTCAACGCGTGCGGCGACGGTCTGGATTTCGTCTACTCGGTGGACGAGCACAACAGCTCGCGCGCGCCGCGTGCGTTCAGCCGCGGCCTGACCGAATACGTGGTGCGCCACCGGCGCCCGCTGCTGGCGTCGCGGGCGCAGATCGACGCGTTGCTGGCCACCGGTGAAGTGCGTGAATCCGGTGCGCGCTCGCACTGCTGGCTGGGCGTGCCGCTGCTGCGCGACGACGAGGTGGTCGGCGCGATCGTGGTGCAGAGCTATACCGACCAGATCGCCTTCAGCGTGCACGACCAGCGCCTGCTGACCTTCGCGGCGCAGAACATCGGCACCGGCCTGGCCCGCCAGCGCGACGAGCAGCAGCTGCGTTCGGCGCATGCCGAGCTGGAAAAGCGCGTGGAAGAGCGCACCCGCGAGCTGGGCGAAGTAAACGACAAGCTGCTGGGACAGATTGCCGAGCGCCTGCGCGCCGAGCAGCGCCTGACCCACCAGGCCATGCACGATGCGCTGACCGGCCTGCCCAACCGCCTGCACCTGCTGGACCGCCTGCAGGACGCGCTGGCCCTGGCCCGCCGCGAAGGTGGCCCGGTGTTTGCGATGCTGTTCCTGGACCTGGACCGCTTCAAGCTGGTCAACGACAGCATCGGCCACGCCGCCGGCGACCGCATGCTGGTGGAAGTGGCCAAGCGCATCGTGTCCATGGCCAACGACGGCGACGTGGTCGCGCGCCTGGGCGGTGATGAATTCGCGGTGCTGCTGCAGTGCCCGCAGGGCCTGGGCCAGGCGCTGGATTTCGGCCAGCGCCTGCTGCTGGCCCTGCAGGAATCGATGTGGATCGCCGGGCGCGAGCTGTTCCCCTCCGGCAGCCTCGGCATCGCCCTGTGGAACCCGCACTACCGCACCGGCGAAGAGCTGCTGCGCGACGCGGATGCGGCGATGTACCGGGCCAAGGCCCAGGGCCATGACCGCTGCGCGATCTTCGACGAGGAGATGCGCGAACAGGCGATGCGCAGCCTGGACCTGGAAGCGGACCTGCGGCGGGCGATCAACAACCGCGATTTCGTGCCGTTCTACCAGCCGATCGTGCGCCTGTCCGACGGCGAAGTGGTCGGCCACGAAGCGCTGCTGCGCTGGCAGCACGAGCGCCGCGGCCTGCTGCTGCCCGGCGCCTTCCTGGAGCTCGGCGAGGAAAGCGGCCTGATCGAGCAGGTCGACTGGCTGATCTACGAACAGGTCATCGCCGGCCTGGCCGACGGTGGGCGTGGCTATGTGTCGGTGAACGTGTCACCGCGGCATTTCCGCTCGGCCGATTTCAGCAAGCGCCTGTTCGGCCTGCTGGAAGCCAACGATGCCGACCCGCAGCGGCTGCGCCTGGAAATCACCGAAGTGGCGCTGCTGGACGATGGCCCACACACGCTGCGTATCCTCAAGGGGCTGCGCGAGCGGGGCATCCAGGTGCAGCTGGATGATTTCGGCACCGGCTTCTCGGCGCTGTCCTACCTGCACCGGTTCCCGATCAGCACGCTGAAGATCGACCAGAGCTTCATCGCCGGCCTGCATGGCCCGGAGGCGCAGAGCACGCGCGCGCTGGTGGAAGGCGTGCTGTCGCTGGCGCGCACGCTGGGCATCGAAACGATCGGCGAGGGCATCGAGACCGAAGCCCAGCAGCAGAGCCTGTTCGAGCTGGGCTGCGACTACGGCCAGGGCTACCTGCTGGGGCGGCCGGCACCATGGACGCGCGCGGTGGCCTGAGCACCGCGCAGGTCCGGCGACTCAGCGCAGCGCGGCGCGGCGCTTCTCGTCGATCCACTTTGACGCCTGGGCCGGCTCGTAGGCCTGCATCCAGGCCAGCATCTCGTCGATGTCCGAGCCGTACCACAGGTCCTGACGCTGTTCCGGGTGCAGGAAGCGCTCTTCCACCATGCGGTCGATCATGCCGATCAGCGGGGCGTAGAAGCCGTCCACGTCGAGGAAGGCGCAGGGCTTGTTGCCGATGCCAAGCTGGCGCCAGGTGAGCATCTCGAAGATCTCTTCCATGGTGCCGAATCCGCCGGGCAGGGCGACGAAGCCGTCGGACAGATCGAACATGCGCGACTTGCGCTCATGCATCGAACCGACGATCTCCAGCTCGGTAAGGCCGCGGTGGGCCACTTCCCAGTCGGCCAGCTGGCGCGGGATGACGCCGGTCACTTCACCGCCGGCGGCCAGCACGGCATTGGCAACGGTCCCCATCAGGCCGACGTTGCCGCCGCCGTAGACCAGGCGCATGCCATCGCGGGCGATGCGGTCGCCCAGCGCCATGGCGCGTTCGGTGTAGACCGGCTTGCTGCCAGCGTTGGAGCCACAGTAGACGCAGAGGGACTTCATGGGGGATTCCTGTCTCTTGGTGCGGAAACGAAAACGCCCCGCCGGCAACCGGGTCAGCGGTCGCGGGCGGGGTGTTGGTCGATTATGACGCGTTGGCGCGGGTTACGCCGCGGCGGCCTGCTCACGGCGCGGGCCTTCACGCAGGGCGCGGCCGACCAGGCCCACCAGCAGGTCCAGCTCGTCGCTGTCCATGCCGAAGTGCGGGGTGAAGCGCAGCGAGTTCTCGCCACCGTGGATCACGTTGATGCCGTGCTGGCGCAGCCATTCCTCGGTGGAACCGGCGCCATAGCACTTGAACTGCGGGGCCAGCTCGCAGGAGAACAGCAGGCCGGTGCCCTGCACCTTGGTGATCAGCCCGCCCAGCTCACTCTTCAGCTGTTCCAGCTTGCGCACGGCCTCGGCGCCGCGTTCGGCGATGTTGGCGCGCACCTGCGGGGTCAGCTGGGCCAGGGTGGCGCAGGCCACGTCCAGCGCACGCGGGTTGCTGGTCATGGTGTTGCCGTAGATGCCCTTGCGGTACAGCTGCGCGGCATGCTCGGTCACCGCCAGCACCGACAGCGGGTACTGCGCGGCATTGAGCGCCTTGGAATAGGTTTCCATGTCTGGCGGGTCGAGGCCTTCAAAGCCCGGGTAATCCACCACCGACAGCACGCCGTGGGCACGCAGGCCGGCCTGGATCGAATCGAGCAGCAGCAGGCTGCCGTGGGCGCGGGTCAGCTCGCGGGCCACCGCATAGAAGGCCGGCGGCACCGAACGGCCCGGGTCACCTTCGCCCATCACCGGCTCCAGGAACACTGCTTCGATGAACCACTGGTTGCGTTCGGCATCCTCGAACACCTTGCGCAGGCCTGCCTCGTCATACGGGGCGACGGTGATCACCGAATCCTCGCCACGGTAGCTGGCCAGGTGCTGCTGGTAGCTCTTGCGGCTGGAATCGGAATACAGCGCCGGGCGATCGGTGCGGCCGTGGAAGCTGCCCTTGATGACCACGCGCTTGATGGCGGCACCGGCGTGGCGCGCGCCCGGGTCGGTCTGCAGCTTGGCGTTGACGTCGGCGATGCGCGCGGCCAGGCCGACCGCTTCCGAACCGGAGTTCAGGCACATGAAGCGGGCGAACGGGCAGCCGCCACGACGGTGGCCGATCTCGGCGCGCAGGGCGGTGATGAAGCGCTGCTGCGACAGGCTCGGGGTCATGATGTTGGCCATCACCTGCGGGCGGGACATCGCTTCGAGCACCGCATCCGGGGTGTGGCCGAAGCCGAGCATCCCGTAGCCGCCCGCGTCGTACAGCACCGCGCCCTTCAGGGTGACTACCCACGGGCCGCGAGCCGCCAGCGCCACGTACGGGGTCACCGCGTCATCGGCATAGAAATTGACGAAGCCGTCCTGCATCGCATCGATCTGCGCCTGCTCGTCCTGCGCCAGCAGCGGCCCCAGTTCCTGCTGCACGCGCGCGAACTCGGCGGCGGCGGCGTCCACGGCGGCAACCAGCTGCGGGTGGCGGGCGGACAGTGCGGTCAGGGTGGCGTCGTCCAGGCCGGTGGTGAGGCGGGTGCCGGGCTGGGCGCGGAGGGGGGCGAGGCGTTCGATGAAGCTCATTGCAGATCTCCTGAAACGTTGGGTCGCACGGGCCTTCAAAAGCAAAACGCGCGTCATCACGCGCGCTTGGGGCGGACTCGTGCTGCGGACTTCCTTCCCGATGCTAGCACTTGTTTTTTTGCGCGATAACCCCGCAGAAACCTGCTGCATAGCAGCATATTGCCCGACGTTCGGCACGAAGCACGCCGGCTCGCAGGCGCTGGACGTACAATGCGCGCCATTGTCGACCTGTTGCCGATCACTGCCTTGAAGAAGTCCGATTTTCACTACGACCTGCCGGCCGAACTGATTGCCCAGGCGCCCCTGGCCGAACGCTCGGCCAGCCGCCTGATGCTGGTGCCGCCGGCACCGGCTGCCTTCACCGATGTACAGGTGCGCGACCTGCCGTCGCTGCTGCAGCCGGGCGACCTGATGGTGTTCAACGACACCCGGGTGATCCCGGCGCGCCTGTTCGGGCAGAAGGCCAGTGGTGGCCGCGTGGAGATCCTGATCGAGCGCCTGCTCGGCGCCCAGCAGGCCCGTGCCCAGGTCGGTGCCAGCAAGTCGCCCAAGGCCGGCAGCCGCATTGCCCTGGATGCCGGTGGCGAGGCCGAGGTGCTGGGCCGCGACGGCGAGTTCTACGTACTGCAGTTCCACGTGCCCGAATCGCTGGAACAGTGGCTGCTGCACGCCGGCCGCCTGCCATTGCCGCCGTACATCCAGCGCGAGCCGGGCCTGGACGACCGTGAGCGCTACCAGACCGTGTTCGCCCGCGAAGTGGGCGCGGTGGCCGCGCCGACGGCGGGCCTGCACTTCGACGAACCGCTGCTGGCCGCGCTGAAGGCCAAGGGCGTGGACTTCGGCCACGTCACCCTGCATGTCGGCGCCGGCACCTTCCAGCCGGTGCGCGCCGATGATCTGAAGGACCACGTGATGCACCGCGAGTGGCTGAACGTGGGTGCCGAGCTGGTCCAGCAGGTGCGGCGTACCCGTGAAGCGGGTGGCCGGGTGATCGGCGTGGGCACCACCGTGGTGCGCGCGCTGGAAAGCGCGATGCGTGACGGCGAGCTGCTGCCATTCGCCGGCGAGACCCAGATCTTCATCACCCCGGGCTACCGCATCCGCAGCGTCGACGCGATGGTGACCAACTTCCACCTGCCGGAAAGCACGCTGTTGATGATGATCTCCGCGTTCGCCGGCAAGGACCGCGTGTTCGAGGCCTACCAGCACGCGATCGAGCAGCGCTATCGCTTCTTCAGCTACGGCGACGCGATGCTGCTGTTCCCGCAGGCGGGCTGAGGTCGCGCTTCATCCACGCATGGCGTGGATCTACTGCGGTCCAGTAGATCCACGCCATGCGTGGATGAATCCGGTATCCCCGGCCATCTCCGGCAGACCTCGTCGCCGGGCATGGCCCGGCGCTACCGGAGCAGGGGAGGCGGTTTTGGGAGACAATAGGCAACTATTTGCCTGAACGACCGCTCCATGTCCCGATTGCAGTTCCAGCTCCAGACCCGCGACGGCCGTGCCCGCCGTGGCCGCCTGACCTTCCCGCGTGGCACGGTGGAAACGCCGGCCTTCATGCCGGTGGGAACCTATGGCTCGGTCAAGGGCATTTTGCCGGACCAGGTGCGCGCGCTGGGTGCCGAGATCATCCTCGGCAACACCTTCCACCTGTACCTGCGGCCGGGCCTGGACATCATCGCCGACCACGGCGGCCTGCACGGCTTCTGCCAGTGGAACGGCCCGATCCTGACCGACTCCGGCGGCTTCCAGGTGTTCTCGCTGGCCCACCGCCGCAAGATCACCGAGCAGGGCGTGACCTTCGCCTCGCCCACCGACGGTGCCCGCGTGTTCCTGGGCCCGGAGGAGAGCATGAAGATCCAGAAAGTGCTCGATTCGGACGTGGTGATGATCTTCGATGAGTGCACCCCGTACCCGGCCACCGAGGATGTCGCCCGCCGTTCGATGGAACTGAGCCTGCGCTGGGCGCAGCGCAGCCGCAACGCGCATGACGAGCTGGGCAATGACGCGGCGCTGTTCGGCATCGTCCAGGGCGGCGTGCATACCGACCTGCGCAGCCGCTCGGCCGAGGCCCTGCAGGCGATCGGCTTCGACGGTTACGCCATCGGCGGCCTGGCCGTGGGCGAGCCGGAGCACGAGCGCAACGCCATGCTCGACCACCTGGACCCGGAGCTGCCGGGCGACCGCCCGCGCTACCTGATGGGCGTGGGCCGGCCGGAAGACCTGGTCGAGGGCGTGGCGCGTGGCGTGGACATGTTTGATTGCGTGATGCCGACCCGCAATGCCCGCAACGGCCACTATTTCACCTCGTTCGGCACCGTACGCATCCGTAACTCGCAGTATGCGCGCGACATGGACCCGATCGAGCCGGGATGCGGCTGCGTGGCCTGCAGTGGCGGCTACACCCGCTCGTACCTGCGCCACCTGGACCGCTGCAACGAGATGCTGGCACCAATGCTGGGCACCCTGCACAACCTGTTCTACTACGAGAAACTGATGGCCGACATCCGCGCGGCCATCGAGGCGGGAACCTTCCAGGCCTTCCGCGAGTCCTTCTACGCAGCACGCGGGGCGGTTGCGCCGCCCTTGTAACACCGCCGCACCCCTGCCGAACGGCCCAAGGACGAACGTCCGGGGCCGTGGCATACTTCAAGGCTGACCCAGATCCGCGGTCGACACCCTGCGCCCGTCAAACGGGCCTGAGCGCCGCCCAACCAAAGGACCAACGATGAACCTGCTTGCTTTCCTGATTCCCGCCGCCCATGCCCAGGCCGCCGGCGGCCAACCGCAGGGCATGGGCCTGACCACGCTGCTGTTCCCGATCATCCTGATCGCCATCATGTACTTCCTGATGATCCGCCCGCAGATGAAGCGGCAGAAGGAGCACAAGGCCATGCTGGAGAAGATCAAGCGCGGTGACGAAGTGCTGACCAACGGCGGCATCGCCGGCGTGGTCACCGACATCGGCGACAACTTCATCACCATCGAAGTGGCTGACAACGTGCGCATCCGCGTGCAGAAGGGCGCTGTCGGCAACGTGCTGCCGGCCGGTACCCTGAAGTCGGCCCAGTAAGCCACTCCCTTTCCGATGCACAACCGCGGCGCCGGGGATGGCGCCGCGCGGGACCCAAGCAATGCTCGAATTTCCACGCTGGAAGTACGTCGTCATCCTGATCGTACTGGCGCTCAGTACCCTGTATGCGCTGCCCAACATCTACCAGAAGGACCCGGCCGTCCAGATCACTGCCAACCGTGGCGGTACGGTCGACGACGCGCTGCGCGACCGTGTGCTGGCTGACCTGAAGAAGGCCGGTGTGACCACGATTGGTGCAGAGAAGGAAGGCGACAGCCTGATCGTCCGCCTGGCCGACCTGAAGTCGCAGTCCGCAGCCAGTGACGCGCTGCGTGACACCGTCGGCGAAAACTACACCGTGGCCCTGAACCTGGCCTCGACCGTGCCGGACTGGCTGGCCAACCTCGGCGGTCGTCCGATGGTGCTGGGCCTGGACCTGCAGGGCGGCGTGCACTTCGTGCTGCAGGTCGACCAGAAGGCTGCGCTGGACAAGCGCCTGAATGCCTACACCGAAGACGTGCGCAGCACCCTGCGTGACGCGCGCATTCCGTACCAGTCGGTCGAACGCCGCGCTGACAACACCATCGTGGCCAACCTCAGCCCGTCGGCCGGTGACGATGCCGCTGCCAACGCCCGCACGGCGCTGGTCAAGTCGCAGCCGACCCTGGGTTACGACGTCAGCGGCAGCCGCATCACGGTGACCATCCCGGACACCGAGATCTCGCAGATCGCCAACGGCGCCATCGAGCAGAACATCAACACCCTGCGCAACCGCGTGAATCAGCTCGGCGTTGCCGAACCGATCATCCAGCGCCAGGGTGCCGACCGCGTGGTCGTGCAGCTGCCGGGCGTGCAGGACACCGCCGAAGCCAAGCGCATGATCGGTGCCACCGCCACCCTGGAATACCGTGCGGTGGTCGAGGGCAATGCGCAGGACGCGATCGCCTCCGGTCGCATCCCGCCGGAAGCCAAGGTCTACCAGCAGCGTGATGGCCGTGGCCCGATCCTGTTGAACAAGCGCGTGATCGTCACCGGCGACCAGATGGTCGGCGCACAGGCGGTCACCGACACCAACAGTGGCGCCCCGGCGGTTAGCGTCACGCTGAACAACGTCGGCGGCCAGCGCATGTTCGACTTCACCAGCGCCAACGTGAACAAGCCGATGGCCGTGGTGTACACCGAGCGCGTGCCGACCGTGACCGTCGTTGACGGCCAGGAAGTGCGTGGCTTCAAAGTCAACGAGGAAGTGATCTCGGTGGCCAACATCAACGGTGTGTTCGGCAAGAACTTCCAGACCACCGGCCTGCAGAAGAAGGAAGCCGAGGACCTGGCCAAGCTGCTGAAGTCCGGCTCGCTGGCCGCGCCGATGGACTTCGTCGAAGAACGCGTGGTCGGCCCGAGCCTGGGTGCGGAGAACGTCAAGAACGGTATCACCGCGGTGGTCTACGCGTTCCTGTTCACCCTGGTGTTCTTCACCATCTACTACCGCATGTTCGGCCTGATCACCTCGCTGGCGATGCTGTTCAACCTGCTGATCGTGGTAGCGGTGATGTCGCTGTTCGGCGCGACCATGACCCTGCCTGGCTTCGCCGGCCTGGCGTTGTCGGTCGGTCTGTCGGTGGACGCCAACGTGCTGATCAACGAGCGTATCCGTGAAGAGCTGCGCGCCGGCGTGCCGGGCAAGACCGCGATCGTGACCGGTTACGAACGTGCGTCGGGCACCATTCTTGACGCCAACCTGACCGGCCTGATCGTCGGTGTGGCCCTGTTCGCCTTCGGCACGGGTCCGCTGAAGGGCTTCGCCCTGACCATGATCATCGGTATTTTCGCCTCGATGTTCACTGCGATCACCGTGTCGCGCGCCCTGGCGACGCTGATCTATGGCCGTCGCAAGAAGCTCCAGAACGTGGCCATCTGACGGGACGACACGCACATGAAAATCTTTCCGCTGCACATCCTCCCGAACGACACCCAGATCGACTTCATGCGCTGGCGCCATGTCGCGATGGTCGTCACGATCATCGTGTTCCTGGCATCGATCGGCATCATCGGGTTCAAGGGTTTCAACTACGCCCTGGACTTCACCGGCGGCACCCTGATCGAAGCCCGCTTCGATCACGCGGTCGACGTCGAGCAGGTCCGCACCAAGCTCGAGGACAATGGTTTTGAAGGCGCCCAGGTGCAGAGCGTCGGTGGCAACACCGACCTGCTGATCCGCCTGGCCCCGCACGGTGAGCACGCCCCGGGTACCGGTGCGGCCGCCGCCGAGGACAAGGCCACCGCTGCGGCGGTGGTCAAGGCGCTGTCCACCGCCGACAACCAAGCCACCGTGCTGCGCAACGAATTCGTTGGCCCGCAGATCGGCAAGGACCTGGCGATGAACGGTCTGTACGCCACCATCTTCATGCTGGCCGGCTTCCTGATCTACATCGCGGTGCGCTTCGAATGGAAGTTCGCGGTCACCGCCAGCATCGTGGCGATGTTCGACCTGATCGTGACGGTGGCTTACGTGTCCCTGCTGGGCCGTGAGTTCGACCTGACCGTGCTGGCCGGCCTGTTGTCGGTGATGGGCTTTGCGATCAACGACATCATCGTGGTGTTCGACCGCGTGCGAGAGAACTTCCGTAGCCTGCGCGCCGAGCCGATGGAGGTGCTGAACCGTTCGATCAACCAGACGCTGTCGCGTACGGTGATCACCGCGGTGATGTTCTTCCTGTCAGCGCTGGCCCTGTACCTGTACGGCGGCAGCTCGATGGAAGGCCTGGCCGAGACGCACATGATCGGCGCGGTGATCGTGGTGCTGTCCTCGATCCTGGTGGCGGTGCCGATGCTGACCATTGGTGCGCTGCGCGTGAGCAAGCAGGATCTGCTGCCGAAGGCGAAGGACGTAGAGGCTCTGGCCCGTCGCCCGTAACCCCCGCTGCAGGCATTACACAGAGAACCCCGCGCAAGCGGGGTTTTTTGTGTTGCAGGGCTTGCAGCCCTGCACCTGCTGCAATCAACGTCAACGTCAACGTCAAAAGCCTGCATTCCGTGGGATGGCGGGGCACTGTGGGTTTGCGGGGACGCCGTGAACCCATCCATGGGGGCTTGGTCGCCGCATGCTCGTGGGCGCTGGCCTGCGCACACGGCAAGACCGGGGTTGGGCGTCCTGCCCAACCCGCCCGAGGCATGCCTCGGGCCCATGCGGCTCACACGCCCTCAACCGGACCCACCCCGCCCTCGA
>DEZI01000024.1 GCA_002364755.1 Stenotrophomonas maltophilia | reverse complement strand
GGGGGGGGGGGGGCGGGGTGGGGGGGGGGAGCCGCCGGTGGTGGGCCAACCCAACCCCCTGGAAGGGTTTGCGGCCCCCCCCCCAGGCAGCCCCCCCCCCGCCGTCCCACGGATACCCGCTTCTGCCGTTGACGTTGACGTTGACGTTGATTCGGCAGGTGCAGGGCTGCAAGCCCTGCAAAAAGCCCCCCCTTTACTCAGGAGGGGTATCGCGTACCAGATGGATGTCGGTCGGGGTCGACAGCGGAATATCCCGCTCGGCCAGTATCTTCAGCAGGCTGAAATACAGATCACTGCGCGTGCCATACACCTGCCGCGGGCTCGCCACGTAGGCGAAGCTGTTGAACGTGATCTGGCCGCCACCAATGCTGTCGATGAACACCGACGGCGCCGGCTGCTGCAGCACCGCCTGGTGCGCGCCATAGGCATCCAGCAACGCCTGTTTCAGGCCCGCCACATCGGTGCTGGTCGGCACCGCGAACTGGATCTGGATGCGGCCCTGGTTGTTGCCCATCGTCATGTTGCGGATGGTCTTGGTGATCAGCTCCGAGTTCGGCACGATCAGCGTCGACTTGTCGCCCACCTGGATCTCGGTCGAACGCACGTTGATGCGGCGGATGTCGCCTTCCTGGTCGCCCAGCTTCACCCAGTCGCCGATCTTCACCGGCCGCTCGGCCAGCAGGATCAGGCCCGAGACGAAGTTCTGGATGATCGCCTGCAGGCCGAAACCAATACCCACCGACAACGCGCTGGCCAGCAGCGCCAGGTTCTTCATGTCCAGGCCCATCGCGGTCAGCGCCCACAGGCCCACCAGGATGATGCCGACGTAACCGGAAATGGTGCTGATCGAATTGCGCGCGCCCAGGTCCAGCTCGGTCTTGGGCAGGTAGGTGTCGGTCAGCCAGCGCTGCATCAGCTGGGTCAGGCCCACGCCGATCAGCAGCACCAGCACGCCGGTGGCGATGCGGCCGGGCTGCAGCGTCAGGTCCTTGTTGATAGTGATGCCGTTGGCCAGCGCAGCGATGCGCTCGACGATGGTGCCGACGTTGCCGAACGGCGCGGCCAGGGCCAGCAGCGCGATCAGCACCACCAGGGTGCGCAGCATCGCCGACAGCAGCACGCCGGCCTGCTCCAGCCGCGACACGCTCAGGCCGGTGCTCAGCAGGATGGTCTGGCCGACCTTGCTGTCGGCGTTGAGCAGCCAGGTGCACAGGTCATCGACGAACTTGAACAGCAGCAGCGCGGCCAGCACCACGATGCTGCCGCCGATCAGCTGCTGGTTCACGAACTTGGCGAAGTTCACGTAGCCCAGCAGGGTGGCGATGATCGCCGCGGTGACCGCGAGGTTGCCGGCCACGCGGGCCAGCACCAGCCAGCTGCTGCGACGTACCGGCACCGCTGCGCCCACGCCATCGGCCTGCGCCTCCAGCTTGGCCTCGGCTTCGGCAGTCTGGCGGCGGTGCAGGCGGGACAAGGTGACCAGCATCGCCATGATCAGGCCGAGGTAGGTCAGCGCGATCACCCCGTCCAGCGCCACAGTGGTCACATCGCTGGTGCGCGTGGCCCGGTCGATGGCCACCAGCACGGTGCTGAGCCAGGCCAGCGCGGCTGCGCCCCAGGCGTACTTGCGCAGCTTCAGCGCGGCGGTGTCATCCAGATTCAACAGGCGCCACGAGGGCCGCGTGGGCACCAGCAGGCAGGCGCTGAGCGCGGCGATGAAGGCGGCGGCGAACGTGGCCTGCTGCACGCCTTCCGCCACGGTCTGCAGACGCGGCGCGATAGCGCCGATGGCATTGAGCGAGGCGATGAACACCACCACCGCGTAGCCCGGCAGCAACGTGCCGACCAGCAGCAGCCACATGGCCAGGCCGGAGCGGCGCAGGCGGCCATCGGGCGCGCGGTCGGAGGCGGCGAAGCGCCGGCCCAGCGCCCGCAGCCACAGGCGCAGCGGGAACATCATCACCAGCGCGGCCAGCAGGCCCAGCAGCGGCGTACCCCAGCCTTGCTTGTTGAGGGCGGACACCAGGGCATCACGGCCCTGCGCGGCCAAGGGCCTGACCCGGGCGACATCCACCGGCAGCTGCTTGGCCACCTTGCGCCACAGCTTGGGCGACAGCGGCGAATCGACCTTCTGTCCCAGTTCCTCGGTACGCTGCGCGGTGCGCTGCTTCTCGATATCGTTGGCAAGCTGGCCGGCGCGCACGGCACTGGCCTTGGCCTGCGCGACCGAAGACCCCAGCGCATCACGCTGGCGGGTGAGGTTGCGGCGCTGCGCCGCCAGCTCCGGCAGCTCGGTGGTGCCCTCCGGCGCCGTGCCCAGCTGGGCCAGCTGCTCGTCCAGCTGGTCCAGCTGTGGCTGCAGGCTCTTGCCCAGCGCCTCGGCATCGCGGCGCACCTGCGATGCGGTCTCGGACAGCATCGCCAGCGTTTCGGTGGCTTCGGCGGAATCGCGCTTGCGCTCCACGTCCTTCAGGCTGGCATCGAACTGGGCCAACTGCTGCTTCGGCGTCGGGTCGTCATCCTGGGCCAGCACCGGCGCGGCCAGCAGCAGCGCACCACACAACAGCAGCGCCAGCGACGGGCCACGCATCAGGATCGTTCGGAAGAAGGAAAGCAAGCCAGCCACACCGGTTCGCGCGGACCACCGCGCCTGCGCGCGACTATACGGCACGGCTGGTAAAGGCCGGATGGACGGCCACGCCAACACCGAACGGGGTAGAGTCGACCGTTGGTCGACCATCGCGCGCAGCGCGGGGCTTTCAGGATGTCCCGCCTGAAGCAGTCGACCAACGGTCGACTCTACCCCCAGCCCTCAGTACTTCAACCGCAGCTCTTCCACCTGCGGCTGCTGCAGCGCGTACCAATCCTGGAACTCCTCTTCGCTGATCTCATCCGGCGCGTACACGGCTATGGGGTGCCAGTCGTGGTCGGTCGGCAGCGGCTGGCGCGGGCCCGCACGCAGGCTGTAGCTGACGCCCTCGTAATCCACCACGTCGTCCACCTGCGGCCACTGCTCGCGGGCAAACGCGGTTTCACTCTTCAACAAGATCACCTGGTACATCGGCACCTCCACTTCACTTGTATGGGGAAAAAACCCGGCGCTGACGCAAGGATAGCGCTGCACCGGTGACAGCTGCGCCACCGCGCGGGCGACGCATTGTTCTGGACGTGCCGCTCGCCCCGGCTTCACTCGCCCGTGGCGAACCCAACGGCATGGTGGGACACCCTTTCCACGACGCTGGACACGATGACCGACCACCCGCCGCTGAAGACCGTCGCCGACCTCAAGCTGCCCCGCTATCTGGGCACCTGGTACGAGATCGCCCGCTTGCCCATGCGCCACGAGCCGGAGGGCTGCACCGACGTGTCGGCTCACTACGAACTGCTGGAAAACGGCAACCTGGGCGTCACCAACCGCTGCCGCATGGACGGCGAGGTCGAGGAAGCCACCGGCGAGGCATGCGCCGTGGACAACGATGTGGCCCGGCTGGAGGTCAGCTTCCTGCCCAAGGGCCTGCGCTGGCTGCCCTTCGCCAAGGGCGACTACTGGGTGATCCAGGTTGCCCCCGATTACAGCGTGGCGCTGGTCGGCAGCCCGGACCGCAAGTACCTCTGGCTGCTGGCTCGCGAGCCGAAGCTGGACACCACCGTGCAGGAACATTATCTGGCGTCGGCCCGCCTGCAGGGCTTCGATCTGTCCGAACTCATCCACACCCCGCATACCGGCAATCCGACGGCCTGAGCCCATCCCATGGACCTGAAGAGCGGTTACCCGTGGTGGGCCGTGAGCAATGGGCTGATCCAGGCCTTCCCGCCGCTGCAGCAGGACCTGCGTTGCGATGTCCTGGTCGTGGGCGGCGGTGTCACCGGCGCGCTGATCGCCGATGAGCTGTCCGGCCACGGCCACGAGGTCGCGGTGATCGAGCAGCGCGACACCGGCTGGGGCAGCACCGCAGCCAGCACCGCCCTGCTGCAGTACGAGATCGACACCCACCTGCTGGACCTGGCGCGCCAGTACGGTACTGATGCTGCGGAACTGGCCTACCGCGCCTGCGCCGAGGCCATACCGGCCCTGGGCGAAGTGGCGCGCGGGCTGAAGAACGTCGATTTCCAGCGCATGGACAGCCTCTATCTGGCCAGCCGCCACCGCGACGTGCCGGTGCTGATGGCCGAGGGTGCCGCACGCCGCCAGGCCGGACTGGACGCCCGCTGGCTGCAGCCGGACGACCTGCAGCAGCGCTTCGGCGTGGACGCCGGTGGCGCGCTGCTGACCCGCCAGGCCGCGCGGGTCGATCCCTACTGCCTCACCTATGGCCTGCTCAAGCGCGTGCGCCGCCGCGGCGGCCATGTACACGACCGCACGGTGCTGCACAGCCTGGATGCCACCTCGCGCAGCGTGACCGCACGTACCGAGGCGGGGGACACCATCCGTGCGCGCCACGTTGTACTCGCGATGGGCTACGCCAACCAGCGCTGGATCGACCAGCGGGTGGCGCGCAACCGCAGCAGCTACGCCTTCATCACCGACCCCATCGATGCGGACGTGCTGGGCCCGCTGCAGCGCACGATGGTGTGGGAAAGCGCGCGCCCGTACCTGTATCTGCGGACCACCGGCGAGGGCCGGCTGCTGGTGGGCGGGCTGGACGATGCCATCGACATCCCGGCGCGCCGCGACCGCCGGGTGGAAGGCAAGGCCAGGCAGCTGATGAAGCAGCTGCAGCACTGGTTCCCGCAGCTGGACCCCACCCCGGCGTTTTCTTGGGCGGGCACCTTTGCCGAGACCGCCGACGGCCTGCCGTTCTTCGGCCCGCACCCGCAGCGGGGGCCGCGCGTGCACCTGGCCATGGCCTACGGCGGCAACGGCATCACCTACTCGATGATCGGTGCCGGGCTGCTGCGGGCGCGGATCGAGCGGCGCCGGCACCCGCTGCAGGATCTTTTCGGGTTCGACCGGGTCTAAGGGGGTCCGGGCCTGGCCCGGATCTACCACAAGCCGGCGGCGACAGGCATCATTCAAGCAACGCCTGTTAGCGTCGGCCTGTACCGCCGCGCGTGGCGCGGTCCCTGCCCGTTGGAGCATCGCGATGATCCGTCCCCTGACCCTGCTGCTGTGCCTGGCCAGCCTGCCCGGGACCGTGCTTGCCCAGTCCGCTGCCGGCGCCACGGCGCCGCAGTCGCCCGGCCTGGACCTGTCGGTTCCGCAGGCACCGATGCGCTATCTCAACGACCCGACCGTGCAGCAGGACCCGCCGGGCACCTACTACGGCGACAAGAGCGGCCCGCGCGTGCACGACGATGCCCGCATCGCCGACGTGACCGACGACAAGCTGAGGGTGTCCGGCAACTTCACCACCGGCATCGGTTATTCGAAGGGTTACGGCAACTCGCACTACAACGCCGCCACGCTCAACCTCAGCAAGAACTACACCACGGATGAAGGCAAGACCCACGGGGTCAACGTCAACATCCATGTCAGCGAAGGCAAGGGGCCTGGTTTTGGCCCGTATGGTGGTGGTTTCTATGGCGGCGGTGGCCCGGGTTACTGGGATTACCCGCCGCCGTACGGCTGGTAAACAGCTCCCGCTTCGCTCGCCGGGCATGGCCCGGCGCTACCACCTGCGTTGTAAAGCCGAACC
This sequence comes from Stenotrophomonas maltophilia, assembly GCA_002364755.1. Lineage (GTDB taxonomy): Bacteria > Pseudomonadota > Gammaproteobacteria > Xanthomonadales > Xanthomonadaceae > Stenotrophomonas > Stenotrophomonas maltophilia_AX. The sequence continues at coordinate 100 of DEZI01000024.1, read as the reverse complement.
CACGCTCGGCTGCACATTCCGCTCCCCCGGCGTGGCCCGCCGCTACCACCTGCGTTGTAGAGCCGAGCCCACGCTCGGCTGCACATTCCGCTCGCCGGGC
>DEZI01000035.1:68569-110331 GCA_002364755.1 Stenotrophomonas maltophilia | reverse complement strand
AAGCCCCCATGGATGGGTTTACCGCGTCCCCGCACACCCACAGTGCCCCGCCATCCCAAGGAATGCCCGCTGTTGCTGTTGCTTCTGCAGGTGCAGGGCTGCAAGCCCTGCCTCAAGAAACCCCTACTTCTTGCGCTCGCGGGTGGGGAACGGCTCCATCGCGCGGAAGCGGTTGCTGTACTCGTCGGTCAGCGTCCGCGCTTCCTGCCCGTTGCGCACGATCGTCGGGGTCAGCAGCACGATCACCTCCGAACGCTTGTTCAACCGGGCCTTGTTGCCGAACAGGCCACCCACGATCGGCAGACGGCTCAGGCCCGGCACGCCCTTGGAGCTGTCTTCGTCGGAATTGGTGATCAGGCCCGCCAGCATGATCGTGTCGCCGCTCTGCAGCGCCGCCTCGGTGGAAATCTTGCGGGTGTTGATCGGCGGGTTGCAGGTGGTCTTGGTCGGGTCGCAGCCGGTCGGAATGGCACCGGCCGAGCTGACCTCCTGCACGATATCCAGGAACACCACGCCATCACGGGTGATGCGCGGGCGCACCTTGAGGATCACGCCGGTGTCCAGGTACTGGACCTGGCTGTAGGTGCTGTCGCTGATGCCGGTGTTGACCGACACCGAGTTGATCGGAATCTTGGTGCCGACGTTGAGCTGCGCTTCGGCGTTGTTGCGCACGAAGATGGACGGGGTCTGCAGCAGGCGCAGGTTGGTCACCTGGTCCAACGCGCTGACCACCGCGGCGGCGTTCTTGCCGAGGAAGGTCCAGCCGGTCTCGGTGCCGGTGATGGCGCCGGCAAAGCTGCCCCAGATGTTGCGCCCCTGCGCGCTGGGCAGGGTGCCGCCGCCGGTGGCGCCGGTGTAGCTCTGCCCCTGCACGGCGTTTTCGAAGAACCAGTTGACGCCGTACTTCAGGTCGCCGTTCAGATCGACTTCGGCCACCTGCGCTTCGATGTGCACCTGCAACGGCATCACGTCCAGCTTCTCGATCACTTCGCGGATCGAGCGCCACGCCTGCGGGGTGGCGCGCACCAGCAGTGCATTGGTTTCTTCCACCGCCGACACACCAACGGTGTCACCTTCCACATCCAGGCTGACGCTGATGTTGCCTTCCTGGCGCTGCGGCAGGTTCATCGTGCTGGCCATGCCGCCGTTGGCGCTGGAGGAGGTGCCGCTACCGTTGGTGCTGTTGCTGCTGCCAGCGCCGCTGTTGCTGAAGGTGTCGCCACCCCGGCTGTCCAGCTGCATCGGCGTCGCGCCCGGTGCCAGGCCGGCGCTGGACCCCCGGTTGTTGCGGTTGTTGCTGCTGGCGAAGGCTTCGGAGAGGCGCTGGGCCAGGTCGCGCGCCTTGATGTAGCGCAGCTCGTAGGAGAACAGACGGGCGCTGCCACCGGCGGTGTCGATGCGGTCCAGCCACTGCTGGATCTGGTCCAGGTAGCGCACCTGCGGGGTGATTACCAGCACGGCATTGGCGTTTTCCAGCGGCAGGAAACGGAACATGCCGGCGCTGGGCGTCTTGCTGTCTTCGCCGAACACTTTCTCCAGGTCGCTGGCGACCTGCTCGGCCTTGCCCGACTGGATCGGGAACACGCCCACCGACATGCCCGACAGCCAGTCGACATCGAAGATCTCGACGGTGTGCAGGTAGTTTTCCAGCTCGGCGCGGGTGCCCCCGAGGGTGATCACGTTGCGGCCGGTATCGACGTTGACGATGGCATTGGGCCGCGCGTACGGCTCCAGCACCTTCTTCATCTCGCTGGCGGAAATGAACTGCAGCGGCACCACGCGCACTTCGAAGCCGCGGGCACTGGAGGCCGGTGCGGTGCTGGGTGCGACGGTGCCGGCCAACGCCTGGTCGGCAGCGACGATGTTGTAGCGGCCACCGCTGTAGACCATGCGGGCGTTGTTCCAGCCCAGCACCATCTCCAGCAGGTTCAGCGCCTGCGCCGGCGACACCGGCTTGGGCGTGGCCAGGGTGACCGTGCCCTGCACGCCCGGCGCGATGACGTAGTTCTGCCCCAGCATGTCGCCGAGGATCGCCTTGACCACCGCGTGCACCGACTCACCTTCGAAGTTGAAGGTGGCGCTGCCGCCGCTGGCCGAATGCAGGGCCGGTGACGGCGCGCGCGCGGCCTCGCGGTTGATCATGGTGCCGCTGCCACGGCGGATCACCGCCTGCGGCGTGCCGGCGGCGGCGTCACCTTCGACCACCTGCGGATCGGCGGCGGCGGCACCGGCCTCCGGTGGCGGCGTGGTCGCACTGCGATGGACATGCGGGCCGGACACGGTGGCGCAGCCGACCAGCAGCGTCAGGGCAAGGGACCAGGGCAGAAAACGCAGGTTCATGCATTCACTCTATCGGTTGGAGCCATCGCCCGGGGGCGGCGACGGTTGCTGCTGTTGCTGCAGCTGACGGCGACGGGCCTGGATGCGTTCGCGGATGGCCTGCATCTGCGCTTCGCTGGGGCCGTTGTTGTTGGCAGCGGGAGCTGCGGCCGCTGGCACGGCGGCAGCGCCTGCCGGCGATGCCACGTTGCCATCGGCGGCGCGCGGATTGGCCACCGCCTGTGCGGGCGGCGGTGGCGGCGGCGGTGGCACGACGCCCGCCGGTGGAACTGCGCCATTGGCGCCGCGCAGCACGGTCGGTGGTTCACCGCCCTGCCCGTTGAAGGTGGCCAGTTCCAGCACCTGGCTGCCGCTGGGGCCGATCACAGTGGCCTGGCGAGGCTCCAGTGCGACCAGCTGCCAGCCATCGACCGCCTCACCATTCAGGCGCAGGCGTACCGACCGGTTCTGTTCGGTGGTGAAGGTAGCCATGCCGAAACTGTCGGTGAGCAGCACGCCGGTCAGGCGCAGCGCTGCATTCGCGGCCGGTTCGCTGCCGCCCAGCAGATACGGGCGCGGCCGCCGGTCTTCGGCGAAGAGCGGGCGTTCGCCGATGGCGCTGAAGCTGTCGGCCGCGGCCATGCGCTCGGCGGCCATCGGCGGCAGGGCCGGCAGCGTGGCCTGTGCGGCGGCATCGCTGTCGGCGGCAGGCAGACGACCGCCGAGGCCGAAGCCGGTGGCCAGCCAGGTGGCGCCCGCCCAGCCGGCCAGGGCCAGCAGGAAGCCGGTGCGCAGGGTGATCGGGTCACGTTTCATCGCTGCCCTCCGCTTCCACCGGCGGCTCGGCCGGTGCAGGGCTGGCATCGGCGGCAGGTGTCGGTGCAGGGACATCCGTCGCAGGCGCGGCGGCATCACCACCGGCCCCGGGCAGCAGGTAGCCGGCCAGTTCGAACGACACGTCCAGGCCCAGGCCCGATTCGCTCGCCGATTGCTGGAAGCGCTGCGCGATGATGTTGAGGTTGTCGACGAACAGGCGCGGGCTGCCGGTTTCCAGGCTGTGCAGCACGGTGGCCAGTTCGGCCACGCCGCAGCGCAGGCGCACCTGCATGGCCACGCGCACGAACTCGGCATCGCGGCGGTTGTCGGTGAGCGGCGTGCGGTTGCTGATGGTGCAGCTGCGGTTGCCCGGGCTGGCCGTGGCCACCGCGTCCTGCACGCGCGCGCCGAGGGCCGCAGCGGCGGCTTCGGCGGTGGCTTCTCGGAGGAAACCGGGGCGCTGCTGCAGGGCCTCGCGGGTCTGCTGCAGGCGCTGTTCGATCTGCGGCTGCTGCTGCAGCTGTGCCTGCACGCGCTGCTGGCGCTCGCGCAACGCGGCTACGTCCTCGTTGATGGCCAGCAGTGGCTGGGTGAACCACGGGTGGACCAGCAGCAGGTAGGCCAGGCCCAGCACTGCCACCAGCAGTGCCAGCGCCAGCCAGCGGTCACGGCGCGCGCTTGGCATCGGCATCGGCCGCCTCCCTGGCTGGGGCGGCAGGGGCGGCGGCAGCGGCCACCGGCTGCAACTCGGCGGTCAGGGTGAAGCGGTCACGGCCGCTGCCAGCGCCGTCGGCCTGCAGCACGCCGGTCAGGTTGACCTTGCGCCACTGCGGTGCGTCCTGCAGCAGCTGCACCAGCTGCGAAGCTTCGCTGCTGAGTCCGATCAGCTGCAGGTTGTTGTTCTCGATGGCGAGTTTTTCCAGATAGGTGCCGTTGGGCAGGCGCTGGGTCAGTTCGTTCCACAGCTCCACCGTGCTGGCGCGCTGGGCGCGCTGCTTTTCCAGGAACGCGGCGCCGTCCAGCAGCGCCTGCAGTTCGCTGCGCTCGCTGGCCACGCCACGCGCACTGCGGGCACTGCGCTCGACCTCGTCGCGCAGCGCGTCGGCGGCCTCGCGGCGGTTGTCCAGCAGCTGTGCGGCAGCCAGCACCAGCATCACCAGTGCAGCCAGGCCGAGCAGCAGGTTCCAGCGCCGCATCGGGTCATGTCGCGGCTGGCGCTGGGCCTGCGGCAGCAGGTTCACCTGCAGCGGCTGGCCCTGCGCGTCGACGGCATCGACACCGGACAGCGCATCGGCCCAGGCGCCCACCTGGCCGCGCCAGGCATCGAGCTGGCGCAGCGGCCACGCCACCAGTTCAACCTGCAGCAGTCCTTCACCGGCACTGCCACGTTCGCGCACGTCATAGCTGACCTGGCTGGATTCGAATGGCGTCTGCCGGTCGATCTCATAGCCGACCACCGCACGCAGGCGATCGCCGGCGGCCATCGGCAGGCGCAGGTTGCGGCGCAGGACCTGCGGCTCGGCCAGCAGCCAGACCCGCGGCAGGCTGCGCAGGCGCGCATCGAGGACGCGGTCCAGTTCAGCCGGCTGGGTCGGCCATGGCAGGCTGGCCACGGGCTCCAGGCCCTGCCCGGCTTCGCGCCAGACCTGCATCAGACCGCCCTGCCGCTGCAGCAGCAGGCGGGTCTGCGACCAGCCCAGCGCCCACTGCCAACGCGCCGGTACCCAGGCCAGCAGGGACTGCCGCCACCAGCGCAGGAAACGGCCCGCGCCTGGGCCGATCCGCCCCTGCACCTGCCGCAGGCTGTCCTGCCATGCCGTCATCTTGCTGCCATTCCCTGCTCCCAGCGAAGCACCGTGTAGGTTCGTCCGGGCACACCGCCCGATCCATTGCGCACCACCGCCTGCAGGACCGACAAGCGACCGCTGCCGTCGATGGCACGGGTCTCGATACTATAGGTGCCACTGCCGCTGGCAAGCATTGACGGCGTCGCTCCGGAACCTTCGTCACGCTCCTGCTGGGCGCGCTGAGCCAGCACCTGCTCGGCATCCAGGCCCAATGCGGTCAGCACCGGCGCTCCCGCCACGCGCGGATCCGGCCGCGCCTGGCGGCTGTACAGCGTCAGATACGGCAGCATCGCCGCATAGAGCGAAGCACGCATGCCGAGTACGCGCTGCAGTTCGCCCAGGGTTTCGAAGCGCTTGTTGCGCGGCCCATACGGCAGGCCCGCCGCTGCATAGTCCGGCGCCTCGGCGCCGCCACCGGGCTGCAGCAGGCTGTCTTCGTCGCGCCAGTCGACGATGGCACCGGCCAGTTGCCGGGCCTGCTCGGCAGGTTCGCCCAGCGCCTGCAGGAAGGCAGTCAGCAGCGTGGCGTCGGCCAGGTTCAGGTTGATCTTGCCGTTCTCGTCCAGCACCCGGATCTCGACCGGAACATTGTCGTACTGCCAGCGGTAGGTGCGTCCATCGGCCTGCCAGGCCGGCCGCTGCGGGTCCGGGCGCAGCCGCAGCAGCGCATATTCCAGCCCGGCCCGGGCACGCTCCTGGCCGCGCGCGTCATCGTCAAGCACGCGCTGCTGCAGGTGCTCCACGCGTGCAGTCAGCGCAAAGGCACCGACCAGCGCGGTCATCAGCGCGATCAGCCACAACACCAGCACCAGGGCGGCCCCGCACTGTGCCTTCATCGTGCACCGCCCATGCCACCGCTGCGCGGTGCGACCACCAGCGGCGGCCACGGCGCTCCACGCTGCGGCACGATCTGCACTTCCACCAGCAACGGCAGGCGCCGCGTGTCGTCCCAGCGTGGCAGCCAGTCGCTCATCTGTCCGTTGGCCGGGTCGATGCCGCGGTAGCGCAGCGTCACTTCTTTCAGTGCATCGGCCAGCACTTCGGGGGGCCGCGGCGGTGTTTCCGGCAGGCGCTCGCCTTCCTGCAGCAGCACCAGGTCCAGCAGCAGGCGGCGCTGGCCGGGCGCGCCATCCACCTGCAGGGTATGCAGGTAGGGGCCACCGCGGCCGAGATAGCCGGGCAGATCCGCGACGAACTGCATGCCTTCCTCATCGCCCTGGAAGAACAGCGGCTCGCGGGTGGGATCAGGCACCTCGATCGGGCTGCGCAGCGCCCCACCCAGCTGGCGCCGCAGCAGCGCCTGCACCGCGCGCATGCGTTCACTGTCGGCCGCGATCTGTTCGCCGCGCTGGCTGACCGCCATCGCCGCACGCACGCTGGCGAATGCCAGGGCCAGGCCACCGGCCAGCAGCACGGTGGCCAGCATCACTTCGACCAGGGTGAAGCCGGCAGCGCGACGCTTCATCGTGCGCCCTCCAGGTCCGGCGGCAGCAGGCGCAGGCTGCGCCACTGCAGCTTCTCGCGTTCACCGTCGCCCCAGCGCACCTGCAGCTGCAGTTCGGCCAGCCACGGCGCACCCGGTGACTGCGTCGGCGCGACATCACCGGCGCGCGGCTCGCTCCATGGCTGCACCTGCAGCTGCCAGTGGTAGCGGCCCTGTTCCCACTCGCCACTCTGGTTACCGACCTGCAGTGGCGCGTCGACGCCGGCGCTGGCCAGCAGCGACTGCGCATGCAGCACCGCGCGGGTACGCAGCTCGCCATCGCGGACCTGCCGCGCGCCGCCGGACAGGCTGCCCAGCAGCAGGGTCAGGGCGAGGCCCAGCAGGGCGAAGGCCACGATCACTTCAAGCAGGGTGAAACCACGCGCTGACTGCTTCATTGCGCCCGCCACGGACCGGAACGGACCTCGCCGGTCAGCCAGCCGACATCGATGCGCCATTCGGCGGCATCGCGCTGCAGGCGGATGCGGCCGCCACTGGAGCCGCCATCGGGATGGAACTCGATCACGCCCTGCCCCGGCACATCGCTGAGCTGCGCGGCGCCTTCAAACACCACCTGCACCGGTTCGGGCACGCTGCCACGGCGCTCGTTGGCGCCCTGCCAGCGGTGCTCGGCCGGTTCAATGACGAAGCGCTGCGGTTCGCCGCGGGCAATCGCCTGGGCGCGCACCATGCGCAACTGGCTGGCGACGTCCTTGCCGGCGCTGCGCAGCTGCATGCCCGCGAAGCCACGCGACAGGCCGGCCGCGGTGATCAGGCCGATGGCCGCGATCAACGCGATCACCAGCAGCATCTCCAACAGCGACAGGCCGGTCGCGCGCCTGCCGTGCAGGCGCGGGCTGGGCAGCCGGCGCGGCAGGTACGGCGTCATGCGGGATTACGGCTCGTAGCGGATGTCAGCATCGACGCTGCTGCCGCCGGTCTTGCCGTCCTTTCCCAGGCTGATCAGCTCGTAGGCCTGGCCTTCGCCCGGCGCACGGTATTCCAGCGCGTGGCCCCACGGGTCGTTCAGATCGGCAGGCTTGGCATACGGACCCAGCCAGCCACCGACACCGGCCGGCGAGGTCACCAGGTCGTTGAGCGAACCGGGCAGCTTGCCGGTGTCGATCTGGTAGTTGTCGATCTTCGAAGCGACGGTCTGCACCTGCGCCTTGGCGATGTTCGCCTTGCCGCGGTCGGCGCCGCCGAGCACGCGGCTGGCGACCAGGGTCAGCACCGCGCCGATCAGCACGATGACGATGATGATTTCCAGCAGGCTCATGCCGGTCTGGTGGCGTGCGCTGGCGAAGGACAGGCGGATCGGGCGACGGGAAGCAAGCATGGTCGGTCCTTTCAGTTGCGGTGAGTCGGGGTTGCAGGGAAAGCCATCGTCAGCCGATGGCGTTGGTGAGGTCGTACAGCGGTACCAGCACGGCCACGATGACCGCGCCGACCACCGAGGCCAGCACCAGGGTGATGGCCGGCACCATCGCCGCCAGCAGGCGGTCGATGCGGCGGGCGCTGTCCTGTTCGAAGGTATCGGCGGCCTTCAGCAGCATGGTGTCGAGCGCGCCGGATTCCTCGCCGACCTGGATCATCTGCAGGGCCAGGCGCGGGAAGCGCTTGCCGCGCGACAGCGCCAGCGACAGGCCGGCACCGTTCTTTACTTCGTCGGCGGCGGTATCCAGATCGGCGGCCAGTGCGCGGTTGCCCAGCACGTTGCGGGCGATGCCCAGCGCGCCCAGCAGCGGCACGCCGTTGCGCAGCAGCGTGCCCAGGGTGCGGGCCAGCCGTGCGGTTTCCAGCTCGCCGAGCAGGCGGCCGATGCCGCGCCGCTGCAGCAGCCAGCCATCCAGCGCCAGGCGCGCAGCGGGCTGGCGGAACTGGCGTTCCAGCAGCAGCGCCAGCACCGCCGGCACTACCAGCAGCAGGATCCACCAGTCACGCACGAACAGGCCCAGCTGCAGTACCGCGTTGGTGAACCACGGCAGCGCCACGTCCAGGCTTTCATACATCTGCGCGAACTGCGGCACCACGTAACCCAGCAGGAACAGCAGCGCGCCACCGACCACCAGCAGCAGGATGGCCGGGTACACCAGCGCATTGACCACCTTGCCCTGCAGCGCGCGGCTGCGTTCGAGGTAATCGGCCAGGCGCTGCAGGGTCTCGTGCAGGCTGCCACCGGCTTCACCGGCACGCACCATGTTCACGTACAGGCGCGAGAACAGGCCGTGCTGCCGTTCCAGCGCGGTCGACAGCGGCGCACCGCCGCGCACCACGTCGCGGATGTCGGTGATCGCGCGCCGCGAACGTTCGTCTTCGGGCAGCCCGAGCAGGATCGACAGCGCGCGATCCAGTGGCTGCCCGGCGCCGAGCAGGGTCGACAGCTGCTGGGTGAACTGCAGCAGCGCCGCGCCCTGCAGCGGACGCGGGCGGAACAGGTTGCCCAGGCTGCTGCCCCCTACCCCGCCGCCCTCGGCGGCCAGGCGCGTTTCCATCGGCAGATGGCCCTGGTCCTGCAGGCGCGCGATCAGCTCGGCCTCGCTGGCCGCTTCCATGTGCCCGTCGAAGACTTCGCCGTGCGGGTTCAGTGCCTTGTAACGATAGCTGGGCATGTCAGCGTCGATCTCCCGCGCGCATCAACCCTCCTCGGTCACGCGCAGGACTTCCTCGATGGTCGTCTGCCCGCTCAGGGCCTTGGACAGGCCGTCTTCGTACATGGTGCGCATGCCGGCCTCGCGGGCGATGCGTTCGATCTCGCCCATGCCGTCGCGACGCATCACCGCGCGCCGCAGCGCGTCGTTCATCACCAGGAATTCCATGATGGTGGTGCGGCCCAGGTAACCGGTCGGTGCCAGTGCCGAGGGCTTCGGACGGAACAGGTAGATCGGCCCCTGCGGCTGCAGGCGGCGCAGTTCGAAACGTTCGATCTCCTCCGGCGAGGCTTCGTAGCGCTCGGCGTGGTTGGGTTCCAGGCGGCGCACCAGGCGCTGGGCGAGGATGCCGTTGATGGTGGACGTGAGCAGGTAATCCTCCACGCCCATGTCGAGCAGGCGGGTGATGCCGCCGGCTGCGTTGTTGGTGTGCAGGGTGGACAGCACCAGGTGGCCGGTCAGCGCCGACTGGATGGCGATGCGCGCGGTTTCCAGGTCGCGCATTTCGCCGATCATGATGATGTCCGGATCCTGGCGCACGATGCTGCGCAGCGCGTTGGCGAAATCCAGGCCGATCTGCGGCTTGGCCTGGATCTGGTTGATGCCTTCGATCTGGTATTCGACCGGGTCCTCGACCGTGATGATCTTGACGTCGGCGGTGTTGAGCTGGCTCAGCGCGGTGTACAGCGTGGTGGTCTTGCCCGAACCGGTCGGGCCGGTGACCAGCAGGATGCCGTGCGGCTGTTCCAGCACCTTGCGGAACTGCGGCAGGAACGCATCGGTGAAACCGAGCCGGTGGAAGTCGAACACCACCGTTTCGCGGTCAAGCAGTCGCATCACCACGCTTTCGCCGTGCGCGGTCGGCACGGTGCTCACGCGCAGGTCCAGTTCCTTGCCCTGCACGCGCAGCATGATGCGGCCGTCCTGCGGCAGGCGGCGCTCGGCGATGTTGAGCCGGGCCATGATCTTGATGCGGCTGATGACTGCGGCAGTGAGGTTGGCCGGCGGGCTTTCGCCTTCCACCAGCACGCCATCGACGCGGTAGCGCACCTTCAGGCGGTTTTCGAAGGGTTCGACGTGGATGTCCGAGGCGCGCAGTTCCACCGCACGCTGGATCACCAGGTTGACCAGGCGGATGACCGGCGCTTCGGAAGCGAGGTCGCGCAGGTGTTCGATGTCATCGACCGCGCCGCCTTCGCCATCGGCGGTTTCCACGATCGCGCCCATCGCGCTGCGGCCCTGGCCGAACCAGCGCTCGACCAGGTCGTCGATTTCCGCGCGCATGCCCAGCACCGGGCTGACCGGCACGCCCAGCGCCAGCTGCACGGCCTGCTGCGGGTAGGCATCGTGGGCATCGGCCAGCCACAGGCGGACGCCGTGTTCATCCAGCGCCAGCGGGCAGACGTGGAACTGCTTGAGGAAACGCAGCGACAGCGGCAGGCCTTCGGCCAGCGACTGCGGCGGTGCTTCGGGCAGCTGTTTTGCTTCCAGCAGCGGCAGACCCAGCACATCGGCGCTGGTCTGCGCCTGGTCACGTTCGGACACCAGCCCCAGCCGCACCAGCAGGCCGAGCAGGCTGCCGCCGGATTCGGCATGCAGCGGTCGTGCACGCGCCAGGTCCCCTTCCTTGAGGCGCCCGCGCGCCAGCAGCGCATCGAGGATGCGGCCTTCGGCGTCGTCGATGGCGGTGGCAGCGAGCGCGTTCACATGACTCTCCTGTCGATCCTCCCGACTTTAGCAGTTCAGCCGGGATTTCCGCTGCCCTGTGCGCGCAGGACCACGAAAGACGACGCCCGTCACCTTCCGGTAACGGGCGTCGCCAATTCACTTACGACATTACGTGCAACCGTGGCACTTACTGGGTGGCCAGGATGGTCACGCCGTTGAAGGCCGCTTCGCCCACCACCTTCACGTAGTAGGTCCCGGCCACCGGCTTGGCCACGCGCACGGTTTCGGTGTTGCCCGGGCGGCTCGACTTGGCGTCGTTGTCGGTGGCGGTCGGCACGCGGCCCTGCGCCACGTACACCGAGACGTTACCGGTGCCGCCATAGGTCAGCACGCTCAGCTGCTTGCCGGCGACGGCTTCGAAGGTGTACACGGTCTCGCTGCCGGTCGCGCCGGCAACACCGGCGAGGGCCACCTTGTTGGTCAGCGGGATGCCTTCCGGTTCGCAGTTCTCGGTGCACGGCTCGGCCAGTGCCTTGGCCAGCGCGGCCTTGGCGTCGACGATGCCGGTACCGATCGGGGTCGCTGCCGGGATGGACACCGGGAACGGACGCGCGGTCTCCTTCAGCAGCGTGCGCATGGCCGCCGGGGTCAGCGGATCCTTGCCATTGGCGATGAGCGCGCTCTGCACCAGTGCAGCAACGCCGGCCACGTGCGGCGAGGCCATCGAGGTACCGCCCAGGCCCATGTAGCTGTAGGCGCCCGAATCCGGGGTGGTTGCCGCATCCGAACCGGACTGCCAGATGTACCCGCCCGGGTTGCCGTCCACGCTGCCGCCACCGCCCGGACCGGACAGGTCCACGCGCGTGCCGTAGTTGGAGTAGTAGGTGATGCCACCGGTGATGCGCGTCGCACCCACGGTCACCACGCCGTCGCAGCTGGCCGGGCGGTAGTTGGCGGCGTTGTCGGTATCGTTGCCGGCGGCCACCACCACGGTTGTGCCCCGCGAGATCGCGCCGCTGATCGCATCCTGGTAGGCGCCTGCGCAGGCACCGCTGCCGCCCAGGCTCATGTTGATGATTTCAGCCGGGTTGGTGTTGGCGGGAATACCGGCGACGGTGCCACCGGACGCCCAGGTGATCGCGTCGGTGATGTCGGAGAGGTAGCCACCGCACTTGCCGAGCACGCGCACCGGCAGCACCTTGGCCTTGTGTGCGACACCGGCCATGCCGACGCCGTTGTTGGTCTGCTCGGCGACGGTGCCGGCCACGTGGGTACCGTGCCAGGAACTGTCTTCCGGCTGCGAGCCGTTGTAGCACTCGTTGGCGTTCTCGACCCAGTCACCGTAGTCCTGGGCACCCGGCACGCGGTCGTCGGTGGCACGGCGCGAGGTCTCGGCGTCGCTGATGAAGTCGTAGCCCGGCAGCAGGTTGCCGACCAGGTCCGGGTGCTGCGGCAGGATGCCGGTATCGAGCACGGCAACGACCACGCCTTCGCCCTGCGAGACGTCCCACGCCGCCGGCGCGTTGATGCCACCGGTCGGGTTGCTCAGATGCCACTGGTACTGCGCGTAGTAGGGATCGTTCGGCACCAGGGCCGGCTTCACGTCGCCCGCGCGCAGCTCGGTGCGGCGCAGCTTGACGTCGGCTTCGGCGTACTTGACCGACGGGTCGGCCTTGAGCTCCTTCAGCACGCGCTGCAGTTCCGCCGGGGCCAGGCGGCCGTTCAGGCGGATCACATCGGCGCCGATGCCGAGCTTGCGCACCACCTGCGGGCCCATCGCGCTGGCGCGGCTGGTGCCACCGGACAGGCTGGCGCGGGTGAGTGCGGACTGCACGGTGGAGAGCTTGGCCGAGCGGTCGCTGGCGGCCGGCGTACCGGCCTTGTACATCACAATGATGCGCTCGGCGCCCGCTTCGGCGGTGCTGGCCTGGCGCACCGGCTCGCGGGTCGGAAGGCCGGCAGCGTGGACCGCGCCTGCGGCGGTCACCGACAGCAGGGCGGCGGCAAGCACGTTGATGCGAAGGTTCTGCTTATTGATCACGTCACATTCCTCTTCTGGGTCATGGTTGGATCCAACACTGCGGCCATCAATCCTTGACGGATCCCGGCTGGCCGAGCCGGGGTTGCCGAGACCTCCCCTCAGGCCCTGTAGCTGAAGCAGCGCCGGCGGCGTGACCGCCGGCGCGTTGTTGCCTTACCAACCGAAGCCGGCACCGACGCCGACCGAGGCGTCATCACTGCTGAACGCACCGCCGAGGGTGACCGTGGCGCGATCGCTGATCGCACGCTGGTAACCCAGCGACATCGCCGATTCGCCGCCCTGGAAACCGATGCCGACGCCGACCCGGTTCTGGGTGCGGATGCCGGCGGCACTGGTGGCCATGTTGAGCATGGCCGCGCTCATCGCGCCCTGGCGGTCGATGCGGCGATCCATGTGGCGCAGGCGGCCATCCAACTCGCCCTTGAACACATCGAAACTGTCGGCGACGGCCTGCACGCGGCTGTCGGTGTAGCTGTTGGCGGTGGTGATGCCGCGGTCCAGCTGGCCCTTGTTCACCGCATCGGTGGCCGCGGTACCGGCGGCCACGTTGGTGACCTGGCGTTCGTTGCCTTCGCTGCCCACCGACACCGTGTTGGCGCGGTCGGCGACCGAGCCCTGGCCCAGTGCGACCGCATTGGCGGCGGTGGCCGATGCGCCCTGGCCGATGGCCGTGGACGAAGCGCCGCTGGCGACGGCGCCGTCGCCCATGGCGACTGCGTTGGCACCGACGGCCGGCTGCGCCGCCGTGGCGCCGTCGACGCTGGGCTTGGCCGCCACGCTCGACCGCGAGCCCACTGCATCGGCCTCGGCCACGGTGGCGACCTGGGCGGTGCTCGCCTGCACGCTGGCGCTGCGCAGGCTGGCCGTTGCGGTGCGGCTGGTGCCGCCACCGGTACGCTGGTCAAGCTCGGTAACCTTCCGGTCCAGTGCGCCCAGTGCGTCGCCGACATTGCTGTAGGTCGAGCCCTGGATGACGTAGTTCGGCGCGATGAACACCCCCTGCATGCCGACGCTGGCACCGCCGCCGAGGATGCTGGCGGCATCGCTGAGCGACTGGAACAGCTGGCCGCCGTTGATCGCCTGCCGGCTGCCGGACGCGATGCTGCCGGCGCCGACGTTGTTGATGACGGTGCCTTCGATGCCGGACAGGGTCAGCTGGTCGCGGGTGGCATCGTCGTAGGCCACCGCGTTGGCCGAGGTGGATTCCACCGTGGCGATGCGCGAGTCGAAATCACCGACGCGGGTTTCCACCGCACCCACGCGTTGGTTGGTGACGTTGAGCTGCGAACCGGTGACCGCGTCGCTGCTGCCGGCGGCAATACGGCCGTCGGCCACGTTGACGATGCGGCGGGTGGCCGGACCATCGGTGCCGTTGCCGCCACCGACCGAGACCACGTTGGCTTCCACCGCACGCGCGCCGGCGCCCAAGGCCACCGAGTTGTTGCCGCTGGCTGCACTGTTGGCACCCACCGCCAGCGATGCATTGCCGATGGCGTTGGCGCTGCTGCCCACGGCATTGCTGCGGTTGCCGCTGGCAGTGGCGCCCGAGCCCACGGCCACGGCATCGGTGCCGCTGGCGGTGGCCACGCCGCTGCCATTGGCCTTGAAGCGCTGGCCGACCGCATCAGCGGTAGCGGCCACGGCGTCGAGCTGGCCCTTGTTCACTGCATCGGTGGTTTCAGTACCGGCGGCCACGTTGGTGATCTGCCGCTGCGCGGCCGCGTTGCCGACCGACACCGTATTGGCGCGGTCGGCCTGCGAGCCGTTGCCGAGCGCGACGCTGTTGGCCGCACTGGCGGTGCTGTTGGCACCCAGCGCGGTGGCATCGGTCGCGTCGGCCCAGGCGTTCCAGCCGATGGCGCTGGCGTAGTCGCTGGTCGCCCAGGCACCGGCACCGAAGGCCGCCGCGCCGGTACCGCTGGCACGCGCCGGGATCAGGCCGAAGTAAGTGCTGCCACCGATGGCCACGCTTTCATCACCCGTGGCTTCGCTGGACTGGCCCATCGCCACCGCGTTGGCACCGGCCGCGGCAGCACCGAAGCCGACCGCAGTGGTGTTGGCGCCGGTGGCCGCCGAGCCGTAGCCCAGTGCGGTGCCAAGGCGACCGCTGGCTTCGCTGTAACCACCGACGGCGGTGGTGCCATCGGCGGTGGCCGAGGCGCGGAAGCCACTGGCCAGCGACTGCGCGCCGCTGGCGATGGCTTCGGCACCGTTGGCCGTGCTGTAGACACCCGTGGCCTGCGCCGCGTTGCCGGTGGCCGTGCTGCTGATCTCGCTGGCCACCGCGCCGCTGCCGTAGGCCGCACTGTTCTCACCAGTGGCCTGCGCCTCGTTGCCGACGGCCGCGGCATTGGCGCCTGTGGCCAGGCTGTTGAAACCGACCGCCGTGGCATTTTCAGCCAGGGCGGTAGCGCCGCTGCCCAGCGCGGAGGCGCCGTTGCCGATGGCGTTGGAGGCTTCACCCGCAGCCAGTGCGTTGTCGCCTTCCACATAGGCACCGGCATCGCTGTCGGCGCTGCCGCTCGCCTGAACGTACTTGCTGGTCTGTTCAGCAGTAGCAGCCACGGCATCCAGCTGGTTCTTGTTCACCGCATCGGTGCCTTCGGTACCCGCTGCCACATGGGTGACTTGGCGTTCGCCGCCCTCGCTGCCGACGGCCACCGTGTTGTCACGGTCGGCTGTGGAGCCTGCGCCCAGCGCGACGCTGTTGATGCCGTTGGCGGTGGCCCCGGCACCCAGCGCGGTGGACTGCACTGCACCGGCCCAGGAGTTCCAGCCGATGGCGGTGGCGTAGTCGTCGGTCGCCCAGGCACCGGCACCGAAGGCCGCCGCGCCGTAACCGCTGGCACGCGCCGGGATCAGGCCGAAGAACGTGCTGCCGCCGATGGCAACGCTTTCATCGCCCGTGGCTTCGCTGGAATCACCCATGGCCACGGAGCTGGCGCCGCTGGCGGTGGCGAACACGCCGGCTGCGGTGCTGTTGGCACCACTGGCCAGGGTGCCGTAGCCCAGCGCGGAGCCGAGGCGACCGCTGGCTTCGCTGTAGCCGCCCACCGCAGTGGTGCCATCAGCCAAGGCGGAGGCGCGGAAGCCGCTGGCCAGCGACTGCGCGCCACTGGCGATGGCTTCGGCACCGTTGGCAGTGCTGTAGGCGGCAGTGGCCTGCGCGCCGGCACCGGTGGCGGTGCTGCTGGTTTCGCTGGCGACCGCACCGCTGCCGAGGGCGGCGCTGTCTTCGCCGGTCGCCTGGGCGTTGTTGCCGATCGCTGCGGCGTTGCCGCCGGTCGCCAGGCTGTTGAAGCCGACAGCGGTGGCGTTGGCCGCCACCGCGGTGGCACCACTGCCGAGCGCGGTGGCACCGTCGCCGATGGCATTGGCGGCCTCACCGGCGGCCAGTGCGTTGTCGCCTTCAACATACGCGCCAGCATCGCTGTCGTCGCTGCTGCTGGCCTGGAAGTACTTGCTGGTGTTCTCCGCGGTCGCGGCGACGGCGTCCAGCTGGTCCTTGTTCACCGCATCGGTGCCTTCGGTGCCGGCCGCGACGTTGGTGATCTGGCGCGTATTGCCAGCACCACCGACCGAGACCGTGTTGTCGCGGTCCGCAATCGAATCGGCGCCCAGGGCCACGCTGTTGGCGCCCTGTGCTTCGGCTGCGTTGCCCAGCGCCGTAGCGTTGGTGCCCGGCGCCCAGGCACCACCACCGACCGCGGTGGAGTAATCACCCGATGCTTCGGTGGCGAGCAGGCCGAACAGCGAACCGCCGATGGCCACGCTGTTCACGCCGGTCGCCAGACTGCCCTGGCCGGTGGCGGTGGCGTAGGCCCCGGAGGCTTCCGAATCGCCACCGAGCGCCACGCTGTTGGAACCGGAGGCATTGGCGAAGTTGCCGAACGCGGTGGCGTTGAAGGCCGATGCGCTGGCATAACCGCCGATGGCGGTGCTGTAGCCGCCAGTGGCTTCGGCACCGATGCCGAACGCCGCCGAAGCGGTACCGCTTGCGACGCTCTCGCTGCCGACCGCGGTGGCGGCTTCGCCGCTGGCGCTGCTGAAGTAACCCACCGCCACGGCTTCCTCGCCGCTGGCTTCGGACAGCACGCCGGTGGCGGTGCTGCCGGCACCACTGGACACGGCAGCGGCACCGAAGGCGGCACTCTGCTCGCCGCTGGCTTCGCTTTCCGCACCCTGCGCGGTGGCGTACTCGCCGGTGGCCTGCGCGTTGGCGCCAATGGCGCTGGCGTTGTCCGCCGTGGCCAGGGCATTGAAGCCGATCGCCTGCGTGTTGGTGCCGATGGAAGTGGCACCGCTGCCCAAGGCGATGGCACCATCACCGATGGCGTTGGCGGCTTCGCCGGCGGCCAACGCGTTGTCGCCTTCCACGTAGGCGGCGGCATCGCTGTCGTCACTGCCGCTGGCCTGGAAGAACTTGTTGCCGGTGCCTGCGCTGGCAGCCACCTCATCCAGCTGGGCCTTGTTCACTGCATCGGTGGCCTGGGTGCCGGCGGCGACGTTGGTGACCTGGCGTTCGCTGCCGGCGCTGCCGACCGACAGGCTGCGGTCGCGGTCAGCCACCGAGCCTGCGCCGAGGGCCACCGCGTTGTTGCCGTTGGCGGTGCTGCCGGCACCGAGGGCGATGGCGCTTTCGCCACCGGCTACGGTATTCGTGCCCACCGCGATGCTGTTGACGTTGTTGCCGAGTGCCTGGAAGCCCAGCGCCAGGCTGTAATCGCCGTAGCTGAAGGCACCGCGGCCGACGGCGGTAGAGCTGACGCCGTTGGCCCAGCTGTTGTAGCCGATGGAGGTCGCGCCGTTGGCACTGGCCCAGGCCGCCGGGCCGAAGGCCGAGGCGTTGGTACCGGTCGCCCACGCACCTGCACCGAAGGCGGTCGCGCCTTCCTCGCTGGCGGTGCTGTAACCGCCGACGGCGGTGCTGTCGTCAGCCTTGGCGAAGGCACTGTCGCCGATGGCCACGGAATAGCTGCCGTTGGCGCGCGACTTGCCGCCTGCGGCGAAGCTGTTGTCACCGGTCGCCTGCGCGGCATTGCCGAAGGCGCTGCTGCTGGCACCGGTGGCCTGTGCGGCATTGCCCACTGCGGTGGAACCGGCCGAGGCAGTGGTGCCGGTCAGCACCGGATTGCCTTGGTCATCCAGCAGCGGCTGGTTGTACTCGTCATAGGCCTGGCCCAGGCCACCTATGGCGACTGCACCGTCGCCGTCGGCGAAGGTGTTGCGACCGAGGGCCACGGTGTCGGCACCGATGGCACCGGCACCTGCGCCCTGCGCAAGCGCGCCTGCGCCGATCGCGTTGCTGGCCGAACCCGCAGCCACCGCACCTTCGCCTTCGGCGTAGGCGCCGGCATCGCTGCCCTCCTCGCCCTGCGCCTGGAAGAAGCGCGCGGTGGTGTCGGCAGTGCTGGCCACGGCATCGAGCTGGGCCTTGTTCACCGCATCGGTGTCTTCGGTACCCGCGGCCACATTGGTGATCTGGCGATCGTTGCCTTCGCTGCCGACGGCCACGCTGTTGTCGCGCACCGCTTCGGAGTTGGCACCGAGCGCGACGCTGTTGGCGCCACGCGCGGTGGCGTAGTAGCCCACGGCGCTGCTCTGCGCACCGCTGGCCCAGGTCTGCGCACCCAGCGCGCTGGCGTTCTCGCCCGGCGCATAGGCGAAGTAGCCCACCGCCGTCGATTCGGCGCCGGAGGCTTCGGTCAGGCTGCCGTTGGCCACGGCATAATCGCCGCTGGCGATGGCACCTGCACCGACCGCGGTAGCGGCTTCGCCACTGGCCTGCGTCTGCACGAAGAAGCCCAGGCCCGGGATCAGGTCGGCCGGGCCACCGATGGCCACGCTGCTGGTGCCGGTGGCGTTGCTCTGCGTGCCCAGCGCGGTGGAGTAGTCACCCACTGCATTGGCCACCGCACCGAAGGCCGCGGACTGAGCGCCGACGGCATAGGCGCCGACACCGTAGGACGAGGCGGCAAAGCCGCTGGCTTCGGCGCTGGCACCGACGGCAGTACCACCGACACCGGCGCTGGTGGCACCGGTTTCCACCGGCACGCCACCGCTGGTGATCAGCGGGTTGCCGTCTTCATCGACGGCGGCGCCACCGACGGCGACGCTGCCCGGGCCGGCGGCCTGTGCGTTGTTGCCGAAGGCGGCGCTGTTCTGGCCGCTGGCCAGCGCGTTGTAGCCGACGGCGGTGGCGTTCTGGGCGACGGCGGTTGCGCCGGCGCCGACCGCGGTGGCGCCGTTGCCGATGGCATTGGCGGCCTCGCCGGCGGCGAGCGCGTCGTCACCGTCGGCCAGTGCACCGGCATCGCTGTTGCTGCTGCCGGTGGCCTGGAAGCGTTTGGCGGTGGTATCGGCCACCGCAGCTACGTCCTTCAGCTGGCCGACGTTGACCGCATCGGTGTCTTCGGTGCCTGCGGCGACATGGGTCACCTGGCGTTCGTTGCCGTCGCTGCCGACGGCCACGGTGTTGTCACGGTCGGCCAGCGAGGCCGCGCCGAGGGCGACGCTGTTGCTCCCGTTGGCGGTGGCGCTGGCACCGAGCGCGGTGGACTGCGCGCCATCGGCCCAGGCATTCCAGCCGATCGCGGTTGCATAGTCTTCGGTGGCCCAAGCGCCGGCACCATAGGCTGATGCACCGTAGCCGCTGGCGCGCGAGGTGATCAGGCCGAAGTAGGTGCTGCCGCCGATGGCCACGCTCTCGTCGCCGGTCGCTTCGCTGGCTTCACCGACGGCGACGGCGCCGGCACCGGTGGCCGTGGCGAACACGCCCGCAGCAGTGCTGTTGGCGCCACTGGCGACGGTGCCATAACCCAGTGCCGAACCGAGTCGGCCGCTGGCTTCGCTGTAACCGCCGACAGCGGTGGCGCCGTCGGCCGACGCCGCCGCGCGGAAGCCGCTGGACAGCGACTGCGCCCCGCTGGCAACGGCTTCGGCACCGCTGGCGGTGCTGTAGACCGCCGTGGCCTGTGCACCGGCGCCGGTTGCGGTGGTGCTGGTTTCACTGGCCACCGCACCGCTGCCCAGCGCGGCGCTGTCGCTGCCGCTGGCCTGTGCGTTGGTGCCCACGGCCGAGGCGTTCTCGCCGGTGGCCAGGCTGTTGTAGCCGACCGCCGTGGCCTGCGCGGCAATGGCCACGGCACCACCGCCGAGCGCAGTGGTGCCATCGCCGATGGCGTTGGCGGCTTCGCCGGCGGCGAGCGCGCTGTCGCCCTCGGCCAGGGCGCCGGCATCGCTGTCATCGCTGCCACTGGCCTGGAAGTACTTGCGGGTGTTCTCCGCGGTCGCGGCGACCTCGTCCAGCTGGTCCTTGTTCACCGCGTCGGTACCTTCGGTACCGGCAGCGACGTTGGTGATCTGGCGGGTGTTGCCGGCACCACCGATCGAGACGGTGTTGTCACGCTCGGCGATCGAATCGGCACCCAGCGCCACGCTGTTGGCGCCCTGCGCTTCGGCGGCATTGCCCAATGCGGTGGCATTGGTGCCCGGCGCCCACGCGCCGCCGCCGACGGCGGTGGAGTAATCGCCCGAGGCTTCGGTCGGCAGCAGGCCGAACAGTGCGCCCCCCACGGCCACCGCGTTGGTGCCGGTGGCGAGGCTGCCCTGGCCGGTGGCGGTGCTGTAGGCGCCGCTGGCTTCGGCATCGCCGCCGACGGCCACGCTGTTGGAGCCGCTGGCACTGGCGGCGTTGCCGACCGCGGTTGCGTTGAAGGCCGAGGCGTTGGACAGGCCGCCCAGTGCGGTGCTGTAAGCGCCATTGGCTTCGGCACCGGCGCCGAAGCTGGCCGATGCGGTGCCGCTGGCAGTGCTGCCTGCGCCGATGCTGGTGCTGCCGCTGCCGGAGGCCTGCGACTGCGCGCCGACGGCGGTGGCGCTGTCAGCGGTTGCCTGTGCGTTGTGGCCCAGCGCCGTGGTGTCGTCGCCATCGGCGGTGGCCGATGCGCCGGCGGCCAATGCGCCTTCGCCATCGACCTGCGCGGCGTCGCTGTCATCGCCCGCACCATCGGCCTTGAAGTAGCGGCGGCCCTGCGCGGTGGCGGTGGCCACTGCGGCCTGGGTGGCCTGCGCCTGCGCATCGAGCTGCGCGCGGTTGACCGCATCGGTGGCTGCGGTACCAGCGGCCACGTTGGTGATCTGTCGTTCGCTGCCGGTTGCGCCCACCGACACGGTGTTGGCGCGGTTGGCAGTGGAGCCGGCGCCCAGCGCGACACTGTTGGCGGCGCTGGCGGTGCTGCCGGTACCCACAGCCACCGCGTTGCGGCCGCTGGCATTGGCGCTGCCGTCGACCACGCACTGGTCGATCACGCTGCTGCTGAGGGTCACGCAGTTGGCGTTGCCGCCCACTTCCACCGACTGTGCGGCAACGAGGCCGGAGCCTCCCAGTCCCATGGCCAGGGCAAGGGCTGCGGCCAGGGTCACCGGCCGGACGTGGTCGGCATCGCGGCGCTGGTCGACGACCCCACCGCGGGTGTCGGAAGAGGCCAGTTCCGAGGCCACCACCAACTGACCCCGTGCTTTGTTCCAGACCTTGCGATAAATCCGATTCATCGATACGGCTCCTGATTTCTGGGCTGGTTTTGGGCAAAGCAACGCCATCGCCGGACCCTCTGGTCCAACGTCCCCCCTGGGGGCGTCATTCGCGTGATTTACTGCGGGTATTGCCGAACGCCGCGCAGCGACAGAAAACCGGGCGCAGAGCGACGTGCGGTTACTGCGATATGAACAGAATTGAAACAGGGCCCAAGTGTTAACGGGAACTTTCCAGATCGTCAAGACTTTGACGCAGGAAAAGCGTTTGCCGTGAACCAGTTCTCGTTTTTACCTGTTTAGTCTGCGATTTTGTTATTTTCTTGTGACGAGTTATCGACGCCATGTAAATGCATGTAACTCACCGCTGCAGCAGGAGTTTCTGCCCGAATAAAGAAAAACCCGACAGTCGCCTGCCGGGTTTTCCGTACTTCATCGCATTGCAGCCTGCGCGGCGGATGCGCCGTCAGCCGCACCATACCCGCGCGTTGCGGAACATGCGCATCCACGGCGAATCACCCTGCCACTCGGCCGGGGCCCAGCTCAGGTTGAGCGCGCGCGGGGTACGTTCCGGGTGCGGCATCATGATGGTGACGCGACCGTCGGTGCTGGTCAGGCCAGTGATGCCGTCAGGCGAACCGTTCGGGTTCAGCGGGTACTGGCTGGCAACGTTGCCGTTGCCATCGACGTAGCGCAGCGACACGCGTGCGGCCGCCTGGTCCACCGCATTGGCGAACACCGCACGGCCTTCGCCATGGGCCACCGCCACCGGCAGGCGCGACCCGGCCATGCCACGCAGCAGGATCGACGGCGACTCCACCACTTCCAGCAGCGCGGTGCGGGCTTCGAACTGCTCGCTGGCGTTGCGGCGGAACTGCGGCCAGTGCTCGGCGCCGGGGACGATGTCCTTCAGCTGGCTCATCATCTGGCAGCCGTTGCACACGCCAAGGGCGAAGCTGTCCTCGCGGGCGAAGAACGCGGCGAAGGCATCACGCAGCGCGCTGCGCTCCAGGATCGAGGTCGCCCAGCCACGACCGGCACCGAGCACGTCGCCGTAGCTGAAGCCCCCACAGGCCACCAGGCCGGTGAAGTCCTGCAGGGCGACGCGGCCTTCGATGAGGTCGCTCATGTGCACGTCGTAGGCGCGGAAGCCTGCACGTTCGAAGGCGTTGGCCATTTCGATCTGGCCGTTGACGCCCTGTTCGCGCAGCACGGCCACGCGCGGACGTGCACCGGTGCTGATGAACGGCGCGGCCACGTCTTCGTTGAGGTCGAAGCTCAGCTTCGGCTTCAGGCCCGGCGCGGTGAACGCACGCGCTACCTCACGCTCGGCATCGGCGTTGGCCGGATTGTCGCGACGCTTCTGCATCGCGTGGGTGACCGACCACCAGGCGTCGAACAGCGCTTCCCAGCGCCATTCGGCCAGGTTCTCGCCGCCCAGCGACACACGCACCACCGCTGCGGTGGTCGGCCTGGCGATGCGCTGCGCGCACTCGATCAGTGCATGGCGTTCGATCAGGTCGGCGAAGGCCGCACGGTCTTCGCGGGCGATCTGCACCACCGCACCCAGTTCTTCGTTGAACAGGCTGCGGAACGGGTCATCGCCCCAGGCATCGAGGGTGATGTCCAGGCCGAGGCGCGAGGCGAACGCCATTTCGCACAGCGCGGCGAAGGCACCACCGTCGCTGCGGTCGTGGTACGCCAGCAGCAGACCGGCCTGGCGCGCATCGCGGATCAGTTCGAAGAAGCCACGCAGGCGCTGCGGGTCATCCAGATCCGGCGCGGCACCGGCGAAGGCCGGCAGATCGCCGTGGCCGGCATGCACCTGGGCCAGGATCGAACCACCCAGGCGCTGCTTGCCGGCACCGAGGCCGATCAGCCACAGCTCGCTGTCCACGTCGCGGTCGAGCAGCGGGGTCAGCTGCTGGCGCACGTCGGCCACCGGCGCGAACGCCGAGATCACCAGCGACACCGGCGACACGCTCTTGTGCGCTTCGCCCTGGTCATGCCACTGCGCCTGCATCGACAGCGAGTCCTTGCCCACCGGGATGCTGATGTCCAGCTGCGGGCACAGTTCCATGCCCACCGCCTTCACCGCGTCGTACAGCAGCGCGTCTTCGCCCGGGTGGCCGGCAGCGGCCATCCAGTTCGCCGACAGCTTGATCTCATCCAGCGCATCGACCGGGGCCGCGCACAGGTTGGTCAGCGCTTCGCCCACGGCCATGCGTGCCGAAGCAGCGGCATCGAGCAGGGCCAGCGGGGTGCGCTCGCCCAGCGACATCGCTTCGCCGGCCACGCCGTCGAAGTCGGCCAGGGTGATGGCCACATCGGCCACCGGCAGCTGCCACGGGCCGACCATCTGCTCGCGCGCGGTCAGGCCACCAACGCTGCGGTCACCGATGGTGACCAGGAAGTTCTTCGAGGCCACGGTCGGGTGCGCGAGCACGCGCAGGCCGGCTTCCTGCAGGTCAAGGCCACCGGTCTTCAGCGCCGGCCAGCGCGGGGCCGGCGGGTGCGCGGTGTCGCGGTGCATCTTCGGCGGCTTGCCGAACAGCACGTCCATCGGCAGGTCGATCGGCGCATCGGGCGGGGTGTGGCCCGGCACGGCGCCGTAAGCCACCACCAGGTGTTCCTCGGCGGTGGCCACGCCAACGGCGGCGAACGGGCAACGCTCGCGCGCACACAGCGCGGCGAACTCGGCCAGGCGTTCCTGGGCCACGCCCAGCACGTAGCGTTCCTGCGATTCGTTGCACCACAGCTGCATCGGCGACAGCGACGGATCATCGGTGGGCACCTTGCCCAGGTCGATGACGCCGCCGACATTCGAGTCGTGCAGCAGTTCGGGGATGGCATTGGACAGGCCACCGGCACCGACGTCGTGGAAGAACTTGATCGGGTTGTTGGCGCCCATCGCTACGCAGCGGTCGATGACCTCCTGGCAGCGGCGCTCCATTTCCGGGTTGTCGCGCTGCACGCTGGCGAAGTCCAGGTCCTCGGCGCTCTCGCCGGAGGCCACCGAACTGGCGGCACCGCCGCCCAGGCCGATCAGCATCGCCGGGCCACCCAGCACGATGACCGCGTCACCGGCCTGCAGCGGGATCTTGTCGACCTGGATGCGGTCGATCGCACCCAGGCCACCGGCCAGCATGATCGGCTTGTCGTAGGCACGGACCAGGTCAGCGCCTTCGGGCAGTTCGAAGCTGCGGAAGTAACCCAGCAGGTTCGGGCGACCGAATTCGTTGTTGAACGCGGCGCCGCCGAGCGGGCCGTCGGTCATGATCTCCAGCGCCGGTGCCATGCGCGGGTTCAGCGCGCGCGGCGCTTCCCACGGCTGCGGGAGCTCGGGAATCCGCAGGTGCGAGACCGAGAAACCGGACAGGCCGGCCTTCGGCTTGCCGCCGCGGCCGGTCGCGCCCTCGTCGCGGATCTCGCCACCGTTGCCGGTCGAGGCGCCCGGGAACGGCGCGATCGCGGTCGGGTGGTTGTGCGTTTCCACCTTGATCTGGAAGGCGCTGGGCACCTGCGGCTCGCGCCGGTACTCGCCACTGGCCGGATCGGGGCGGTAGCGCGAGGCCGGGTGGCCTTCGATCACCGCGGCATTGTCGCTGTACGCGCTGAGCGTGTGCTGCGGGGTCTGCTGGTGGGTGTTCTTGATCATCCGGAACAGCGAACGGTCCTGTTCCTGGCCGTCGATGGTCCAGCTGGCGTTGAAGATCTTGTGGCGGCAGTGCTCGGAGTTGGCCTGCGCGAACATCATCAGTTCGACATCGGACGGCGAGCGGCCCAGCGCGGTGAAGCGTTCGCGCAGGTAGTCGATCTCGTCCTGGGCCATGGCCAGGCCGAGGCGCTGGTTGGCAGCCTCCAGCTGGTCCACCGGCACGCGTTCCAGTTCACCCCGCGCCGGAGTGGTGAACAGGGCCTGGCCCTGGTCGACGGTGTCCAGCACCGACTGGGTCATCGGGTCATGCAGGGCCTTGACCAGCGCCTGCTGGGCGGCGGCCCCGGTCGGCCAGCCCTGCACGTCGATGCGCAGGCCGCGCTCGACCCGGCTGACCGGCTGGCCGGCACCGCGGACCAGTTCGGTGGCCTTGCTGGACCAGGGCGACAGGGTGCCGAGGCGGGGCACGACGATGCGGCTGACGGCGCCGTCGGCGATGGCCTCGGCCTGCGGCTGGGCTTCCAGGATGCGGCACAGGGTGGCCACGTCGGGGGCGGCCGTGCCTTCGGGCTGGACGAGGTAGACGTGCCAGGCACCGCTGATGCGCAGGGAGGGGGCGATGGACTGCAGGCGGGATTCAAGGCGTTCGCGGCGGAACAGCGACAGGGCGGGCGCGCCCTCGAGGACCATCATGTCCGGGGAACCGTAGTTGGGAAACGGGCCCGATATTGTACCGGAACCCGGGGGGAGGGCTTGGGCCGGGCGGCGCCCGGCACCCGCAGAAGCCAGGGCAACGGCCGGAGCAACAGCAACGGCGGGTTTCCTTGGGGATGGCGGGGTGGGTCCGGTTGCGGGGGACGCCGTAAACCCGTCCATGGGGGCTTGGTCGCGGCATCCATGCCGCTCACACCCCCGCAACCGGACCCACCCCGCCTCCGACAGATTTCCGCGATCTGCAGTAGATCCACGCCATGCGTGGATGCTCCCCGGCAGTGCCGGCCGCTGGCCGGCAACTAGGGAAATCTCAGAAGTCAGGCATTGAAGAGCGAAGCGACCGGCTTTTGCTTTTAAATTTTCTTTTGTCTTTCGTGGCTGGCGCGCGCAGGAACCTGTCCGTGGCCGGGCGGGTGGGTTGCGCAGGGGCGTGAGCCGCATGGATGCGGCGACCGAGCCTCCAGGGACGGATTTACGGCGTCCCCTGCGCAGCCCACCCGCCCGGCCAACCCACAAAATCCACAACCCGCCCAAGCCACGAGGGGGCCCCGCCGATGGCAGCCAACTGCGCGACAGCGCCGCCCTTCGCGGAAACCCCGAAATCCCGGAACCATGCGCTCGCTCACGGATTGATCGGGCAATTGATGACAACGTTGTCCCCACCTGGCCCCGGATTCTCTCCCCGGCCAGCCAGGTACCCCGTCCGCCCCCACCGTCGCCCCCCTCTCCCGGGCGACGTCCGGACCTGCGTCACGCGCGGCGCCATCCGGCCCGTGCGCCACCGGAAGTCGGAGATACACCATGTACGACAAGCTTGTGCAGAGTGCCGATGTACGCAGTGCCGTACGTTCCTCCCGCCCACCCCGCCCGCGCCGACTGGCCTGGCTGCTGGCCTTGGCCGCCGGGGCGGCCGCCCTGCCTGGCCTGGCCCAGGCCGCCAGTTGTACCGGCGTGGCGCAGTGGGACCAGGCCAAAATCTACCGGGCCGGCGACACCCTGCAGAAGGGAGGGGTCCTGTACCGGGCGAACCAGGACATCTGGAACGCGCCGCCGGACCACCCGGCCGGGGCGCCCTACTACACCAACCTCGGCGCCTGTGATGGCAGCGGCGCCAACCAGCCGCCGGTAGTCAGCCTGACCTCGCCGGCCAATGGCGCCACCTTCAGCGCCGGCAGCACGGTCACGGTCAGCGCCACGGCCAGCGACCCGGACGGCAGCGTCAGCAAGGTCGAGTTCTTCCGCGATGGCAGTTCGATCGGCGTCGACACCAGCGCGCCCTACAGCGCCAGCTGGGCCAACGCCAGCGCCGGCAGTCACACCCTGCGCGCGGTGGCCACCGACAACAACAACGCCACCACCAGCACGCCCACCCTCACCATCACCGTCAACGCGGCCAGCGGCGACACCACCGCGCCCAGCGTGCCCGGCGGCCTGGCCGTGGGTACCCGCACCGCCAGCAGCATCGCGCTGAGCTGGAGCCCCTCCACCGACAACACCGGGGGCAGCGGCCTGGCCGGCTACGACGTGTACCGCGACGGCAGCCTGGTCGGCTCGCCATCCAGCGCCAGCTACGTCGATGGTGGCCTGACCGCATCGACCACCTACCGCTACCGGGTACGCGCCCGTGACAACGCCGGCAACGCCTCGGCACAGGGCACCGAGATCAGCGCCACCACGCTGGCCGGCAGCGGCGGCGGCACAGGCAAGCGTGTCATCGGCTACTTCACCCAGTGGGGCATCTATGGCCGCAGCTACCGGGTGAAGAACATCGACAGCAGTGGCTCGGCCGCGCGCCTGACCCACATCAACTACGCCTTCGGCAACGTGCGCAACAACCGCTGCGAAGTGGGCGTCACCCAGCCCTCGGACCCCAACACCGGCGCAGGGGGCGATGCGTTCGCCGATTACAGCAAGGCCTTCGGTGCCGGCGAGAGCGTCAGTGGCAGCGCCGATACCTGGGACCAGCCGCTGCGCGGCAACTGGAACCAGCTCAAGCAGCTCAAGGCCAAGTACCCGAATCTGAAGGTGCTGATCTCGCTGGGTGGCTGGACCTGGTCACGCGGCTTCTCCAGCGCGGCACGCCCGGAAAACCGCCAGGCCTTCGTCGCCTCCTGCATCGACGCCTATATCAAGGGCAACCTGCCGGTGACCGACGGTGCCGGTGGTACCGGTGCGGCGCTGGGCGTGTTCGACGGCATCGACATCGACTGGGAATACCCGGTGGCCTGCGGCATCGAATGTGGCAAGCCGGAGGACAACGCCAACTTCACCGCGCTGA
Organism: Stenotrophomonas maltophilia; assembly: GCA_002364755.1. Lineage (GTDB taxonomy): Bacteria > Pseudomonadota > Gammaproteobacteria > Xanthomonadales > Xanthomonadaceae > Stenotrophomonas > Stenotrophomonas maltophilia_AX. The sequence continues at coordinate 82,324 of DEZI01000035.1, read as the reverse complement.
TGGCGGAGTTCCGCCGCCAGCTCGATGCGGTGCGTCCGGGCCTGCTGCTGACCGTGGCCGTGGGTGCAGGCATCGACAAGGTCCGCGTCACCGACCCGGCGGCGTACCACCCGTACCTGGATTACATCAACGTGATGACCTACGACTTCCACGGCGCGTGGGATGCGAAGACCAATCACCAGTCGGCGCTGTTCGATTCGCCCAACGACCCGTCCACTGGCGACCAGAAGCTGTACAACAGCAACGACGCCATCGAGGCCTTCATCAGCCGAGGCGTGCCTGCCGCCAAGCTCAACCTGGGCATCGGCTACTACGGCCGTGGCTGGACCGGCGTGGCCAGCGGCAACAACGGCATGTACCAGACCGCCGGCGGCGCCGCACCGGGAACCTACGAGGCCGGCATCGAAGACTGGAAGGTGCTGAAGAACCTGGCCTGGCAGGGCTATACCGACAACACCGCCGGTGCCACCTGGATCTACAACGGCAGCACGCTGTGGAGCTTCGATACCCCGGCCAACATCACCCGCAAGATGGGCTACGTGAAAACGCAGGGCCTGGGTGGTGCGTTCGTCTGGGAATTCAGTGGTGACGATGCGCAGGGCACGCTGACAAAGGCGGTCAGTGATGGCCTGAAATAAGCAAAAAGCCGGGGACGCATAGCGTCCCCGGCCTCCACATGGATTCAATCTCCGCCGGGCATGGCCCGGCGACGTTGCGGTCAGCGCTTGGCGGACAGCTTTTCCAGCGCTGCACGCAGCTGCGCCGGCGGCAGGTAGCCGCCCAGCTGGGTGCCATCGGCCGCGAAGATCGCCGGTGTGCCGTTGACGCCCAGCTGCTGGCCCAGCGCGTACTGCATGGCCACCGGATTGGTGCAGTTCTTCGCCGGCACGCTGCCGCCACGCTTGGCATTGGTCAGCGCCTGGCGGCGATCGGCGGCGCACCAGACCGAGATCATGTCGACGTAATCCTTGCTGCCCAGGCCCATGCGCGGGAAGGCGAGGTATTCCACCGAAATGCCGTTGCGGTTGAGCTCGGCGATGTCCTGGTGCAGCTTGCGGCAGTAGCCGCACTCGATATCGGTGAACACGCTGATGGTGTACTTCGCGTTGGGCGCGGCAAACACGATGCGGTCACCGTGGTTGGCCTTGGCCAGCAGGTCGCGGCGGTGGCCGAGCAGCCCTTCGCTGTTGGCCGGGCCCTTGGCCTGGATGTCGTAGGGCTGCGACTGGAACAGGTAGCGACCGTCGTCGGACACGTACAGCAGCTGGCCGGACACCAGCACTTCGCGGAAGCCGGGGAACGGCGCCGAGCCGATGTAATCCACCTTGGAACCGGGGATGAGCGTGGCGAGCGCGGCGCGCACCGTCTGTTCGGAGGCGCCATTGGTGGCCGCAGCGCCCGGGCTGACCTTGGCGGCCGCGGCCGCCGGGGCCTTGGCGGCGGGCGCCGCCGGTTGCGCGCAGGCGGTAAGGCTGACCGCGCTGAACAGTGCAGCGATGGCAAATCGGAACATGGGCAATCCGCTGGGAATCAGACCCCGGATTCTGACACAGGCACGTGTGATGGGCCGCGACCGCGCGCACGCGCTGGGTGATGCGCCGCGCAGTCCGTTCAGCCGCGCGGGTGGTGCCGCGCGTGCAGCTTCTGCAGGTGTTCGCGTGCCACCAGAGTGTAAATCTGGGTGGTGGACAGTGAACTGTGGCCCAGCAGCATCTGCAGCGCGCGCAGGTCCGCGCCCCGGTTCAACAGGTGGGTGGCGAAGCTGTGGCGCAGGCCGTGCGGGCTGATCCGCGCCGGATCGATGCCGGCCACCTGCGCATGGCGTTTGACCAGGTGCCAGAACGCCTGCCGGGTCAGCGCATGCAGGCTCGGCTCGATGAACAACGGCGTCTGCCCATCGGCCAGCGCGTGCACCTTGCCCTTGCCCACCAGCTGCGGCCGCGACTGCTGCAGGTAACGTTCCAGCCAATGCTGCGATTCCTCGCCCAGCGGCACCAGGCGCTCCTTGCTGCCCTTGCCGGTCACCCGCAGCACGCCCTGGCGCAGGTTGACCGCGGTGGCCGGCAGCAGCACCATCTCGCTCACGCGCAGGCCGGCGGCATACATCAGTTCCAGCATGGCGCGGTCGCGCAGGCCCAGCGGGCCGTCGATGTCCGGCGCGGCCAGCAGGGCGTCGATCTGGCTTTCGGCCAGCGCCTTGGGCAGCAGCCTGGGCAGCTTGGGCGGGTCGAGCAGCGCGCTGGGGTCTTCGCTGCGCTCGCCGCGGCGCACGCCATCGGCGAAGAACGCGCGCAGCGCCGACAGCAGGCGCGCGTTGCTGCGCGGCGACCAGCCATGGCGGGTGCGCCAGGCCAGGTAATCGAACAGGCCCGGGCGTTCGATGCCGGCCAGGCCGCCCTCGCGGCCATCCATCCAGCGCGCAAGCCCTTCCAGGTCACGCCGGTAGCTGTCCAGGGTGGCGCGGGCCAGGCCGTTCTCGGCCCAGATCGCATCGAGGAAGCGCTGGATGCGCACGCTGTCGTCGGCGCGCAGTTCCGGCAGCTGGGTAACCAGCTGGCGGCGTTCGGCAGGGGTAGAAATAACGGCCATGCGTGCAGGATACGAGGGCCACTGCGGGCGCGGCCAGCTTTGCGTATGCTCGGCGCATGTCCCGCCCTGCCACCGACACGGCCACTGCGGCCGCCACCGCAACGCCCCGCCCGCGTGCGCTGCTGCCGTGGCGCGTGCTGGCGATGGTCTATGACGCCTTGCCGGTGCTGGCGCTGTGGATGCTGGCCGGCACGCTGTTCACCCTGGCCTACACCTTCAGCGGCCATGCGCAACGCGAGAACATCGCGCCCTTCAGCGCCTGGCAGTGGCTGTTGTGGGCGGTGTGCTGGGCGGTGACCGGGTGGTACGCCACGGCCAGCTGGCGCCGCGGCGGGCAGACCCTGGGCATGCGGCCGTGGCGGCTGAAGCTGGAATCGCGTGATGGCACGCCGCTGCGGCGCCGCCAGCTGTGGCTGCGCTTCGCGGTGGCCACGCTGTCGCTGCTGCTGGGTGGGCTGGGCTTCTGGTGGGCGTGGCTGGACCGGCAGCGCCTGACCTGGCATGACCGCGCCAGCGGCACCCGCGTGGTGCGGATGCCGAAGCGCTGAGAAAACCCGCCGGGCATGGCCCGCTGCTACCCGAGTAGAGTCGAGCTTGCTCGACTACGCTGCTACCTGCGCCGGAACAGCCAGCCGGACACCGCCAGCATGACGATGGGCGGCAACGCGTAGGCAATGCGGTAATCGAATTTCAGCGCACCGGCCATGCGCCCGAAGAACAGCTGCAGCAGCCAGAAGCCCAGCGCGAACAGGATGCCCAGGAACAGGCGCTTGCCCATGCCGCCGCTGCGCAGCGAACCGAACGCGAACGGCACGGCGGCCAGGCACAGCGCCAGCACGTTCAACGGGTAGAACCAGCGGCTCCAGTAGATATCCTCGAAATCGCGGGCATCCAGGCCGTTGCGCTCGCGGTACTCGATGCTGGTGCTCAACTCGCTCAACTTCAGGTTGCGCGGCTTGGCGATGCCGGTTGCCAGCGCACCGGCATCCAGCTTGGAATCCCAGGGCTCGCGTGCGGCTTCCTCGCGGGTCGCGCCACGCTCGGCGAAGGTGTCACGTTTGACCCCGGTCAGCACCCAGCCGTCCTTGTCATGCTCGGCGGTGGCGGCGTGGGTCAGCGAGGCGATGTTGCCGTCTTCGGCGATGCGGTACAGGCGCACATCACGCAGGATCAGCCGCGTGCCCTTGTCACCGACCAGCTGCTCTTCGCCGCTGGCGGCATTGAGGAAGGTGTCACCCTCGCGTGCCCACAGGCCCGAATAGCGGGCCGTGGTCGCATTGGTGCCCCACTTGGCGCTCATCTTCAGCGCATCGGCGCGGTTCTGACCCCACGGTCCGAGCGTCTCGGCACTGATCACCATCAGGCCGGTCAGCAACGACAGGGCAATTGCCACCGAGACGCTGAGTCGCCGGCGCGACAGGCCCAGTGCGCGCAGCGCGGTCAGCTCGGAGGTCGCCGCAAGCTGGCCCAGCCCCATCAGCGCGCCGATCACCGCGGCGGTCGGGAACATCGTGTAGGCACGACGCGGCACGGTGTACAGCACCCAGGCCGCGGCATGGCCCAGCGAATAGCCGTTCTTGCCGATGTCCTTGAACTCACCGGAGAAGGCCATCACCACGTCCAGGCCGGTCAACACCGCCCAGGTAAGCAGCACGGTGGTGAACACCGCACGGCCCAGGTAGAAATCGAAACGCATCGGTCGCAGCTTCATGCGCGGGCTCCCTTCGGGCGCGCCAGGCGGCCATCGCGGAAATACATCCACAGTGCGAAGGCGAGCAGCGGCAGGGTCAGCCACCACAGGCCGACCGCAGGCGGAATCCTGCCGTTGGCGATCCAGCCACTGCCGATGAACATCAGGTTGGTACCGACCATGTAGGCAAGCAGGGCCAGCATCATCCGGCCATAGCGCTGCTGGCGCGGCGAGCTGCGGCCCAGCGGCACGGTCAGCAGGGCGAAGGCCAGGGCGATCAGCGGCGGAGCGATGCGGCGGTGCAGCTGGGCCTTGGCCTCGGCGCGGTCGTCACCCAACAGCTGCAGGGTCGGCATCAGTTCGGGGTCATCCTCGTCCTTGGCCTGGGCGCCGTCGGGCAGGGCCACGTCATTGCGGGCGAAGGTCGCCAGGCGGTAATCCAGCGCGCCGGCCAGAGGGCCCTCCACCTGGTGGCCGTCGTCCAGCTCCAGGAAGCGTTGCTGCTTGCCCTCGAAGAACATGCGGCCGCCGGCGGCGGAGACCACTTCCAGGCGGTCATCCTTCTGCCGCTGCAAAAACACCCGGCCAAGCGTGGTGCCATCGGGCGAGATCGAGGACAGGTAGACCACCCCGCCATTGGGCAGCGGGGTGAAGCGGCCCGGCTCCAGCCCGGCCATCAGCACGCTGCGGTTGGCGTTCTGGATCATCTGCTCGGCGGTGCGGCCGGCCCAGGGGCCCAGCCACAGCGAGCAGGCGCCGACCAGCACCACCACCGGCACCACCAGCAACAGCAGCGGCCGCAGCAGACGCTTGGGCCCCACGCCAATGGCGGTGATGACCGCCATTTCGGAATCGCGGTACAGGCGGGCGATGGACAGCAGCAGGCCCAGCATCAGTGCCAGTGGCAGGATGAGTGGCATGTAGGCGATGAACTGCAGGCCCAGCTGCGAGAACAGCAGCTTGGCCGGCAGCCGTCCGTCGGCGATGTTGCCGAGGATGTCCACCAGCACGCCGCCCACGCTGACCACCAGCAGGACGATCAGGGTAGCCAGGAAACTCTGGACGAAATCGCCCAGCAGGTATCGGTCGAGCTTCAGCATGGGGCGGTGGTTTAAACTCTGGGGTTCGTTCGCGGTGCCGCCCAGTCTACTGTCTGGGCGTAAACGGCCTGCGATTGTACGGACTCGCCAATGGAATCTGCTCAATGGCCCTCGAATTCACCCTGAACCACCTCGCGCCGGCCGTCGCCGGCGTCGACTGCCTGGTCGTCGGCGCCTATGCCGACCACTCCCTGACCCCGGCCGCCCAGGCCCTGGACGCCGCCAGCGGTGGCCGCCTGACCGCCCTGGCCCAGCGCGGCGACCTGTCCGGCAAGACCGGCGCCACCACCCTGCTGCATGATCTGCCGGGCGTCAGCGCCCCGCGCGTGCTGGTGGTCGGCCTGGGCGAAGCCGCCCGTTTCGGCGTCCCGCAGTACCTGAAGGCCGTCGGCGACGCCGTGCGCGCGCTCAAGGCCGGCGCCGCCCGCAGCGCGCTGTTCACCCTGTCCGAAGTGGCCGTGAAGGACCGCGATGCGGCCTGGGCGATCCGCCAGGCGGTGATCGCCGCCGACCACGCTGCCTACCGCTACACCGCCACCCTGGGCAAGAAGAAGGCCGATGATGCCGGCCTGGCCCAGCTGGCCATCGCGGGTGACGACGCCCAGGCCCTGGCCCAGGGCCAGGCCATCGCCGCCGGTGTCGAGTTCGCCCGCGAGCTGGGCAACCTGCCGCCGAACTACTGCACCCCGGCCTACCTGGCTGAAGTGGGCGTGAAGTTCGCCGGCGAGCACGACGGCGCCGAAGCGGAGATCCTCGACGAGCACCAGATGGAAGCGCTGGGCATGGGCTCGCTGCTGGCCGTGGCCCGTGGTTCGGCCAACCGCCCGCGCCTGGTAGTGCTGAAGTGGACGGGCCTTTCAGGCGAAGGCGCCCGCGACGCCAAGCCGTACGTGCTGGTCGGCAAGGGCATCACCTTCGATACCGGCGGCGTCAACCTGAAGACCCAGGGCGGCATCGAGGAGATGAAGTACGACATGTGCGGTGGCGCCAACGTCATCGGCACCTTCGTCGCCGCCGTGAAGGCCAAGCTGCCGCTGAACCTGGTGGTGGTGGTGCCGGCGGTGGAAAACGCCATCGACGGCAATGCCTACCGTCCGTCCGACGTGATCACCTCGATGTCGGGCAAGACCATCGAAGTCGGCAACACCGACGCTGAGGGCCGCCTGATCCTGTGCGACGCGCTGACCTACGCGCAGCGCTTCGAGCCGGCCGCGCTGGTCGACGTGGCCACCCTGACCGGCGCCTGCCTGGTCGCGCTGGGCCACCAGACCGCCGGCCTGATGAGCAAGCACGACGACCTGGCCAACGAGCTGCTGGCCGCCGGCGAGCACGTGTTCGACCGCGCCTGGCGTCTGCCGCTGTGGGATGAGTACCAGCCGATGCTGGATTCCAGCTTCGCCGACGTCTACAACATCGGCGGCCGCTGGGCCGGCGCCATCACCGCCGGCTGCTTCCTGTCGCGCTTCGCCGAAGGCCAGCGCTGGGCCCACCTGGACATCGCCGGCGTGGCCAGCGACGAAGGCAAGCGTGGCATGGCCACCGGCCGCCCGGTCGGCCTGCTGAGCCAGTGGCTGCTGGACCAGGTCGCCCGCGCCTGACGCCGTACCTGCCCCTGGCCGGCGCCCGCCGGCCGGGGCATCCTCCGGCCTGCCCCCGCCCGGCATGCCGGGCCCCTGCCCGACCCGGACCCTGCCATGCCCCGCGCTGATTTCTACCTGATCGCCAAGCCCCGTTTCCTGACCGAGCCGCTGCGCCTGGTCTGCGAACTGGCGCGCAAGGCCAACGATGCCGGGCTGCCTGCCCTGGTGCTGGCCCGCGACCAGGCCCAGGCCGAAGAGCTGGACGAACTGCTCTGGTCGTTCGACGAGGATGCCTACATCCCGCACCAGATCGTCGGCGAGGACGTGGACGAGGAAGAGGCCGTGGTGCTGATTTCCATCCCCGGTGACGAGGCGCCGATGCGCCCGCTGGTCATCAACCTGCGCGACGAACCCTGGCTGGGCCAGTGCGAGCGCGTGCTGGAAGTGGTGCCGGCCGACCCGGAAGCGCGCGAACCGCTGCGCGAACGCTGGCGCCAGTACAAGACCGCCGGCTACGACCTGAACAAGCACGACATGTGAGCGCGGCGTGGCCCCCTTGATGGGCCGCCCCGCTGCCCTGATCCTTCAACGATTACCTCCTGGTTCCCCCGCATGACCCAACTCGCCTCCAGCTACGACCCGAAGTCCTTCGAGACCGACCTCTACGAGGCCTGGGAGAACGCCGGCCACTTCAAGCCGTCCGGCAAGGGCGAGCCCTACACCATCCTGCTGCCGCCGCCGAACGTGACCGGCACCCTGCACATGGGCCATGCCTTCCAGCAGACCCTGATGGATGCGCTGGTGCGCTACCACCGCATGCGTGGATACGACACGCTGTGGCAGGTCGGTACAGACCATGCCGGCATCGCCACCGAAATGGTGGTCAGCCGCAACCTTGCGCTGGAAGGCAAGGGCGAGACCCGCGATTCGCTGGGCCGCGAAGGCTTCATCGGCAAGGTGTGGGAGTGGAAGCAGCAGTCCGGTGACACCATCGAGCGGCAGATGCGCCGCCTGGGCACCTCGGCCGACTGGTCGCGCAGCACCTTCACCATGGACCCGCAGCCGTCCGAGGCGGTGGTCGAGGCCTTCGTCCGCTGGCACGAACAGGGCCTGATCTACCGCGGCCAGCGCCTGGTCAACTGGGACCCGGTGCTGAAGACCGCGATCTCGGACCTGGAAGTGGAGAGCGCCGAGGAAGACGGTTTCCTGTGGTCGATCGCCTACACACTGGATGAAGGCCTGAGCTACGAGCACGTCGAGCGCGATGCCGACGGCGTGGAAACCCTGCGCGAAACCCGCGATTACCTGGTCGTGGCCACCACTCGCCCGGAAACCCTGCTGGGCGATACCGCAGTGATGGTGCACCCGGAAGACGAGCGCTATGCGCACCTGATCGGCCGGAGCGTGGTGCTGCCGCTGACCGGCCGTCGCGTGCCGGTGATCGCCGATGACTATGTCGACCGCGCGTTCGGTACCGGCGTGGTCAAGGTCACCCCGGCGCACGATTTCAACGATTACCAGGTGGGCGTGCGCCACAGCCTGCCGATGATCAACCTGTTCACCCCGGTGGCGGCGCTGAATGAAAACGCGCCCGAACGCTTCCAGGGCATGGACCGCTACGAAGCGCGCAAGGCCGTGCTGGGCGAACTGGAAGACCTGGGCATCCTGGTCGAAGCCAAGGCGCACAAGCTGCAGGTGCCGCGCGGCGACCGTACCGGCCAGGTGATCGAGCCCTACCTGACCGACCAGTGGTTCGTGAAGATGGACGAGCTGGCGCGTCGTGGCCTGGAACTGGTCGAGAACGGTTCGATCGCCTTCGTGCCGCCGAACTGGATCAACACCTACCGCCACTGGATGAACAACATCCAGGACTGGTGCATCAGCCGCCAGCTGTGGTGGGGCCACCGCATTCCGGCCTGGTTCGATGCCGCCACTGGCAACTGCTACGTTGGCCGCAGCGAAGACGAAGTGCGCGCGAAGAACAACCTGGGCAGCGACGTGGTGCTGAGCCAGGAAAGCGACGTGCTGGAAACCTGGTTCTCCTCGCAGATCTGGCCGTTCTCCACCCTGGGCTGGCCGAACGCGCAGGCCATGGCCGAGCGTGGCTTCGACCGCTACCTGCCGTCGTCGGTGCTGGTCACCGGCTTCGACATCATCTTCTTCTGGGTGGCGCGCATGATCATGGCCACCGACAACCTGACCGGGAAGATCCCGTTCAAGGACGTCTACTTCACCGGCCTGATCCGCGACGGCCAGGGCCAGAAGATGTCCAAGAGCAAGGGCAACGTGCTCGACCCGCTGGACATCATCGACGGCATCAGCATCGACGACCTGGTGGCCAAGCGCACCGGCGGCCTGATGCAGCCGAAGATGGTGGAGAAGATCGAGAAAGCCACCCGCAAGGAGTTCCCGGACGGCATCGCCGCCCACGGTGCCGACGCGCTGCGCTTCACCATCGCCGCGCTGGCCACCCACGGTCGCGACATCAAGTTCGACATGAACCGCGCCGAGGGCTACAAGAACTTCTGCAACAAGCTGTGGAACGCCAGCCGCTTCACCCTGATGAACACCGAGGGTGCAGCGTTCACCGGCGTGCCGACGCCGCGCACCGATGCCGAGCGCTGGATCCTCGCGCGCCTGGCCGCGGTGTCCGCCGAGGCGCAGGGCCACTACGCCAACTACCGCTTCGACCTGCTGTCGCAGTGCCTGTACGAGTTCGCCTGGAATGAGTTCTGCGACTGGTTCCTGGAGCTGAGCAAGCCGGCACTGAACGGTGGCGACGCCGCCGACGCCGACAGCACCCGCCATACCCTGCTGTACGTGCTGGAAGCGCTGCTGCGCCTGCTGCACCCGCTTACCCCGTTCATCACCGAACAGCTGTGGCAGCAGCTGGCCCCGCGCCTGGGCCTGGCCGAAACCACGCTGTCGCTGCGCCCGTACCCGACCGCCGACGAATTCGCCGGTGACTTCGCCCAGGCCGAGGCCGACGTGGAATGGCTGAAGGCCGTGATCAGTGCCGTGCGCCGCGTGCGCAGTGAACTGAACGTGGCCCCGTCCAAGCTGGTGCCGCTGCGCCTGCAGGCCGGCCTCGAACTGGACCGCGTGCGCATCGAACGCTTCAGCGCCCCGCTGTCGTTCCTGCTGAAGCTGGACAGCATCCAGTGGCTGGGCGAAGGCGAAAGCGCGCCGCCAGCCGCTGCCGCGATCGTGGGCGAGCTGAAGCTGCTGGTGCCGCTGGAAGGCCTGGTTGATCTCGACGCCGAGCGTGCGCGCCTGGACAAGGAGATCAAGCGCGTGGAAAGCGAGAAGGAAAAGAGCGAGGCCAAGCTGGCAAAGTTCACCGACAAGGTGCCGCCTGCGGTGGTCGAGCAGGAGCGCGTGCGCCTGGTCGACTGGAACACCCAGCTGGCCGGCCTGCAGGAACAGCGCGCGAAGCTGTAAGCGCTGCAGGCACACGGACGCCGGGCATGGCCCGGCGCTACCGTGGCGGTGATTCATCGGTAGCGCCGGGCCATACCCGGCGTTTCAGTTTCTGCCACATGGGATCATCGGCTGATGCCGCTTTCCCTCTTCCTGCTGGTCCTGGCCGCTGCTGCCCTGCATGCCAGCTGGAACGCGATCGTCAAACGCGGGCCGGACAAGTTTCTCGGCACGGTGCTGGTGACCGGCAGCGCCGCACTGCTGTCGGCGGCCGCCCTGCCCTTCCTGCCCATGCCCGCGGCGGACAGCTGGCCGTGGCTGGCGGCGTCGGTGCTGCTGCAGGTGACCTATTACGGCCTGGTCGCACGCTGCTACCAGCAGGTGGACATGAGCCTGGCCTACCCGCTGATGCGCGGTTGCGCGCCGATTTTGGTCGCATTGGCCGGCAGCCTGTTCGGCCAGTCGTTGCCGCCGGCGGCGTGGCTGGGTGTGGTCCTGGTCAGCACCGGCATCCTGTGCATGGCGCTGGGCGCACGTCGCGGCCAACTCGGTCTGCCGCTGCTGACGGCGTTGATGATCGCCACCTACACGCTGGTCGATGCACAGGGCGCACGCCAGTCGGGCAGCGCGCTGGGCTACACGCTGTGGCTGTTCCTGCTGTCGGGTATTCCACTGCCGCTATGGGCGCTGTACACCCAGCGTGGTGCGGTGCTGGCCTATGCGCGCCAGCACTGGCCGCTGGGCCTGGCCGGTGGCGTCGGCACCACCGCGTCCTATGCGATGGCGCTGTGGGCGATGACCCAGGTGCCGGTGGCGATGGTGTCGGCACTGCGCGAATCGTCGATCCTGTTCGCGCTGCTGGTCTCGGTGTTCGTGCTGCGCGAGCGCGTGCCACGGGTGCGCTGGCTGGCGGCGGCACTGATCGTCGGTGGCGTGCTGGCACTGCGGATGGCGTAAAACAATGCATCGGTAGCGCCGGGCTATGCCCGGCGAGCGCAGCGGCCACGCGACGCCGATTACAGCGGCGGCATCGTCTGCAGGTCGTCGCCGACCAGCTCGATCGCCATCACCAGCGCATCCTCGCGGCCGTTGGCGGCCGGGTAATAGCGCGGGCGACGGCCGATCTCGTTGAAGCCTTCGCTGTGGTACAGCGCCAGCGCCGGGGTATTGGACGGCCGCACTTCCAGGAACACGCGCTGCGCGCCGCGGTCACCGGCCAGGCGCACCAGTGCACGCATCAGCTGCCGGCCGAGGCCGTGCGACTGCTCCAGCGGATCGATGCAGATGTTGAGCACATGAGCTTCGTCGGCGGCCAGGCTCAGCACGCCGTAGCCGATCAGCAGGCCGTCGCGTTCCATGGCCAGGCCGGGGTAGCCGGCGCGCAGGCAGTCGAGGAAGATGCCGCGCGTCCAGGGGTACGGATAGCCACGCACTTCGATGGCCATCACCGCATTGAGGTCGCTTTCGCGCAGGGCGCGCATCGATACCGGGCCCGGCCGGGTGACCGCACTCACGGCGCGCCCCGCTTGCGCAGCGCGCGCAGCTGCGGCCACAGCGCACGCTTGGCCTTCGGATCGCGGCGCAGCTGTTCCAGCGGCCAGCTGTCCATCAGGGCCTGCGTGGCCGGGTCATTCGGGTTGCAGCCGGAAGCGCGCAGCAGCGCGATCTGCAGGCGGTCAGGCAGGCGTACCGACGGCTGCCGGGCGTTGCCGCTGGGCAGCGGCCGCGATGCGGCAGGCGCCGTGTCCGGTGCAGCCACCGGGGTGGTGCGTACTGGCGGTGCCGGGCGTTCGTACGGGGCAGGCGCGCGTTCGGTCGGCGCATCGGCCTGCCGCTGCGGCTGCCGTGGCGCTTCACTGCGCACCGGTGCAACGGCGGCTTCGGCCTCGGCCACGCTCAGCTGCAGCGCCGCATCCAGCTCGGCGGCCAGCTGGCCATCGTGGAAGACGGTGTAGCCCATGGCCTGCAGCCAGGCCTGCTGGGCCGGGGACCACAACACGGGCAGTTCCTCGCTCACGCCGCCTCGGGCTTCTTGCGCAGGCGCTGCAGGGCCCACATCACCGGGCCGGACAGCGCGTAGAGGATGCCCACCACGAACAGCACGCGCGGCAGGTCGATGACCGCGATGGCGATGGCCATCGGCACCAGCGCCAGCACCAGGAACGGCACCCGGTCGGAACGGGTGCCCCTGCCGGCACCGCCCTTGAAGCTCCAGAAGCGGATGCGGCTGACCATCAGCAGGGCCGCGACCACGGTGACGGCCAGCGCGACGAAGCGCAGCTCGTTGCCATTCCAGCCGAGGCTGCCATCGGCGAAGGCCCAGACGAAGGACATCATCAGACCGGCCGCGGCCGGGCTGGCCAGGCCGACGAACCAGCGCTTGTCGACCACTGCCACCTGGGTATTGAAGCGGGCCAGGCGCAGCGCCGCGCAGGCGGCATACAGGAAGGCCACCGCCCAGCCGAGGCGGCCGAGCAGTTCGCCGTCGTACTTCAGCTCCGACAGCGACCAGTGGTACATCACCAGCGCCGGGGCCATGCCGAAGCTGACCAGGTCGGCCAGCGAGTCGTACTGCACGCCGAACTCGCTGCTGGTGCCGGTCAGGCGCGCGACGCGACCGTCCAGGCCATCCATCACCGCTGCCACGAACACGGCGATGCTGGCATTGACGAAATCGCCATTGGCCGCCGCGATGATCGCGTAGAAGCCGGAAAACAGGCCGGCGGTGGTGAACAGGTTGGGCAGCAGGTAAATCGTGCGCGAGCGCGGCGGCGGTGTGATCGGGTCCATGGAAGCCAGTTTAATCGACTTGCCAGCCGTCGGCGGCAATGCTGCAATCGGCGTTCTACGCCCATTCCGCGGAGTTTGCCATGCGTGCCTTGTCCTGCCTGGGATGCCTGCTGCTGTTGGCCAGTGCCAACGCGGTGGCCGGACCCGTCTACAAATGGAAGGACGCCAAGGGGGTGACCCAGTATTCGGAGACGCCGCCGGCCGGGGGCAAATACGAAACCCGGGAGCAGGCCCGCGGCACGCAGCCGGCCGCACCGGCTCCCGCCGCCGAGGCCACGCCGGTACCGGAGCAGTGCAGCACCGCCCGCGCCAACGTGGCCCTGCTGGACGGCAGCGGGGAGGTCATGCAGGACACCGACGGGGACGGCAAGGCCGATACCGCGCTGACGCCGGAGCAGCGCAACGCGCAGAAGGGGTTGGCCGAAGCGGCGATCAAGGCCTACTGCCCGCCTGAAGGCTGAGTGGGTTCGGCAGGGCTTGCAGCCCTGCACCTGCTTGCAAGCCAAGGCAACGGCCAGAGCCAGAGCCAGAGCGGCATTCCGTGGGATGGCGGGGCACTGTGGGTGTGCGGGGACGCCGTAAACCC
>DEZI01000035.1:0-68511 GCA_002364755.1 Stenotrophomonas maltophilia | reverse complement strand
CCATGGGGGCTTGGTCGCCGCTTGCTCGTGTGCGCTGTCCTGCGCACACGGCAAGACCGGGGTTGGGCGTCCTGCCCAACCCGCCCGAGGCATGCCTCGGGCCCATGCGGCTCACACCCCGCAAACCCACAGTGCCCTGCCTTCGACAGTTGGTCGGCGGCTGTTGGTGGGTGCCGACCGTTGGTCGGCACATCTTTCAGATGTCGATTTTCATAATGAGATCGGGTTCCGTGCCGACCAACGGTCGACACCCACCACCATCAGCAGCGGGCGCCAACAGGCCGCAGAAATCTGTCGAAGGCGGGGTGGGTCCGGTTGAGGGGGCGTGAGCGCCATGGATGGCGCGACCGAGGCTCCATGGATGGATTTACGGCGTCCCCTGCCACTGGACCCATCCCGCCCAGCCACAGCAACCCGGCTTTTGACGTTGCTTCGGCCGTTGCCGTTGATTGCAGCGGGTGCAGGGCTGCCAGCCCTGCCGGTACAAACCCCCGGCCGGGCTGGCAGAATAGGCGTCTCTGCCGTTATCCGAAGCCGCCGATGCGCCTCTCCCAGTTCCACCTGCACACCACCAAGGAAACCCCCAGCGACGCCGAGCTGACCAGCCACCGGTTGATGCTGCGGGCGGGCATGATCCGCAAGCTGGCATCGGGCCTGTACACCTGGTCGCCGCTGGGCCTGCGCGTGCTGCGCAAGGTCGAGCGCATCGTGCGCGAGGAAATGGACCGCGCCGGTGCCGTCGAATTCCAGATTCCGACCATCCAGCCGAAGGAACTGTGGGAGCAGACCGGCCGCTGGGAAAAGTTCGGCCCGCAGCTGCTGAAGATCAAGGACCGCAAGGAACAGACCTTCTGCTACAGCCCCACCGCCGAAGAAGCGGCCTGCGATTTCGCGCGCAGCGAGCTGTCCAGCTACAAGCAGCTGCCGGTCAATTTCTACCAGATCCAGACCAAGTTCCGCGACGAAATCCGCCCGCGTTTCGGCGTGATGCGCGCGCGCGAATTCCTGATGAAGGATGCGTATTCGTTCCACCTGCACGATGACTGCCTGGTGCGCGAGTACGAAAACATGAAGGCGGCCTACAGCCGCATCTTCACCCGCTTGGGCCTCGATTTCCGCATGGTGCAGGCCGATTCCGGCGCCATCGGTGGCGATGCCTCGCAGGAATTCCACGTCATCGCCGATTCGGGCGAGGACGCGCTGGTGTTCTCCACCGGCTCGGATTATGCCGCCAACATGGAAGCGGCCGTGGCCGCTGACCCGGCACCGCGCCCGGCTGCCACCGAAGCCATGCGCAAGGTGGACACCCCCACGCAGAAGACCTGCGAGGACGTCGCCGCCCTGCTCGGCCTCGACCTGACCCGCACCGTGAAGTCGGTGGCGCTGATGGCCGAGGCCGGCTTCGTGCTGGCCCTGGTCCGCGGCGACCATGACGTCAACGAGATCAAGCTGGGCAAGGTCGCCGGTCTGGAAGACCAGCGCTTCGCCAGCGAGGCGGAAATCGCCGAGTACCTGGGCAGCGTGCCGGGCTTCCTCGGCCCGGTCGCCCCGGCAAAGGCCATCCGTGTGGTGGCCGACCGTGAAGTGGCAGCCATGGCCGACTTCGTCGTCGGCGCCAACGAGGCCGGTTTCCATCTGGCCGGCGTCAACTGGGGCCGCGACCTGGCCGAGCCGGAAGTGGCCGACATCCGCAACGTGCAGGCCGGTGACCGCGCCGTGGACGGCGGCGAGCTGAAGATCGCCCGCGGCATCGAGGTCGGCCACGTCTTCCAGCTGGGCCGCAAGTACGCCGCCGCGCTCGACGCCACCGTGCTGGACGAGAACGGCAAGGCCGCGGTGATGGCGATGGGCTGCTACGGCATCGGCATTTCCCGCGTGGTCGCTGCGGCGATCGAACAGAACCACGATGACGCCGGCATCATCTGGCCCGAGGCGATGGCGCCTTGGCAGGTGGTGGTGTGCGTGATCAACCCGAAGGGCGACGCCGGCGTGGCCGAAGCGGCGGCCGGCCTGCTGCAGGAACTGCGCGATGCGGGCCTGGATGCGGCGCTGGACGACCGTGGCCTGCGCCCGGGCGCCATGTTCGCCGACATGGAACTGATCGGCGTCCCGCACCGGGTCGTGGTCAGCGAACGCGGCCTGGCCGCCGGCACCTTCGAATACCGTTCGCGCCGTGCCAGCGAGGCGGAAAGCCTCGACAAGACCACCCTGCTGCAGCGACTGCAGGGCTGATCAGAGAGACCGGGGCCTGCCCCGGTCTTTTTTTGCCTGTTTTGTGCGCACCAGCAACTCCGCCGGACATAATCCGGTCAAAATAGACGCATTGGGGCCGCCCGGCCGCCATGTCGCGACTGCCGATGTTTGTGCTGGGATTAATTCGTCATTATTCTGTCCCGCGACGCCACGGACCGGCTCGTCCCTGTCCCTAATTCAGTTTCCGGAGTAATCGTTAATGAGCATCGACCTGAGCGGCCTGTCGGCACGCGAGCTGGGCGCCCTGATCCGTACCGCCAAGAAGCAGCAGACCATCGTGGCCAAGCGTCGCCCGATCACCAAGGTGCGTGCCCAGCTGAGCAAGCTGGCGAAGGCCGAGGGTTACACCATCGAGGAACTGTTCGGTGATGCCCCGGCTGCCCCGCGCGCCCGCAAGGCAACGAAGGCCACCAAGGCACCGGCGAAGACCGCCGGCCGCAAGCTGGGCAAGGTTGCCCCCAAGTACCGTAATCCGGCCAACCCGAAGGAAACCTGGACCGGCCGTGGCAAGCAGCCGCGCTGGATGGCCGAGCTGACCGCCAAGGGCGGCAAGAAGCCGGAAGATTTCCTGATCAAGAAGGCGTAAGGCCGAATATCAGGTTGGAATGAAAGACGCCGGCGAAAGCCGGCGTTTTCTATTCGGTAGCGCCGGGCCATGCCCGGCGAGCGCAGCGGCAGTTCTCGCCGATCATGGCCCGGCGCTATTCGATCACAGGGTCTTGCGGGCCGGCATCAGCAGGTTGCCGAACAGCAGGCCGGCCACGAGCGCCATCACCACGTTGAGCACGGTGAGGAACACGCTCTGCCCTGCGCCCACGTCCTGCTGCTGCACCAGGGTCAGCACGCCGCGCAGGCTGGTGCTGCCGGGCACCATCATGATGATGCCCGGCAGGCGGATGATCGCGCCCGGGCGCCCGACCAGGCGGCCGAACAGATTACCGCCGGCGGTCAGCAGCATCGCAGACAGGAAAATACCGGCCGGTGCGCCCCAGGCGTGGCCACCGAATTTGGAAATGGCATAACCGGCCACCGAGGCCGCCATCACCCACGGATAATCGCGGCGGTTGGCCTTGAACAGCATGGCGAAGGCGAATGCCGCGGTCAGCAGCGAGCCCCATTCCACCCATGGCCCCTGCGGCCGCGTGGCACGGATCACCGGCTCCAGGCCCAGCACATCGGCCAGGGTCACCGCGATCATCGCGCCGACGCTGAGTTTCATGATGGTGGTCAGCGCACCGGCGAAACGCGCAGTGCCCGATACCCAGTGCTGGCTGGCCAGTTCATTGACCGCATTGGTCAGCGACATGCCGGGCAGCAGCACCACCAGCGAAGCAATGATGACGGTATTGAGATTGAGCGCGCCGATGAACGCGGCCACCAGCGTGGCAACCATGCCAGCCAGCAGCGCGGCCAATGCCTCGGCGGCCTCGCGGGTGGCCGGGCGGCGGTCAGTGACCATGCCCAGCAGGCCGATCATCAGACCAATGACACCGGCGGTGGCGATATCCAGCCACGGTAGCTTCCACATGCCGGCCACGCCGGCCGCGCCCAGGCTGAAGGACAGGATGGTGCGCAGCTTGCCGCGCCGGCCGGGATCCTTGTCCAGCTGGCGCAGGGCGGTATGGCCCTGGGCGATGCTCATGCGGCCGTTGGACACTTCCTCGGCGATGCGGTCGGCCACGCTCAGTTTGTGCAGGTCGTTCTCGCCCGGTGCCAGGCGGATCACCCGGGTGATGTCACTGGAACCGATGGCCTGCGCCGGATCGCTGAAGCTGAGGATGATGCCGGTGGGGTTGGACCACGGCTCACAGTCGAGATCGAGCTGGCGCGCCAGGGCCACCACGGCCGTTTCCAGGCGCTGTGCGGTGGTGCCGTAGCTGTGCAGGCGCCCGGCGATCTCGGAAACGAATGCCACGCGCTGTGCGTAGGTGGCCTGGGGCGTAGGGATCGTGTGAGCGTCTGCAGACATGCGCCGTAGTATTACCTACACGGGGCCCGGCAGGAGAAATTCATCCCGGTTCGACGCGGCGCGCAGGACGAAACGGTTATGCTGCGAACCGAATGGCCCCCATGACCCCGAACCACGCCCCCCGGCTTGAACAGGACGCCCACGATCCCGGGCTGATCCGACTGTCCGGGCACTGGACCCTGAAGACCGCGCTGGACGCGGCCGAGCTGCTGCGTGACATTCCCGACACGTTGACCGGCATCGATGCCACCGGCATCGAACAGCTGGACTCGGCCGGCGTGCTGCAGGTGCTGCGCGTGGCCCATCGTGCCGACCTCGGCGAACAGGCACTGCAGTTCCGCCCGGACCACCAGGCCCTGGTGTGCACCATCGAGGAAGTGGCCGACGACCGCCCCAAGCCCAAGCGCGATTTCGGCGTGCTGGCCGCGCTCGAACGCCTCGGCGTCAGCGTCCATGCCACCGGCCACAACATCAAGGCGCTGTGCAGCTTCCTCGGCGAGAACCTGGTGAAGGCCGCGCGGCTGGTGAAGGAACCGCGGCGCTTCCGCCTGACCGCCACCGTGCACCAGATGGAACAGGTGGGCCTGGATGCAGTGCCGCTGGTGGCGCTGCTGTCCTACCTGGTCGGCGCGGTCATCGCCTTCCTCGGCTCGACCATCCTGCGCGACTTCGGTGCGGAGATCTACGTGGTCGAACTGGTCAACATCGCCTTCCTGCGCGAGTTCGCCGTGCTGCTCACCGCCATCGTACTGGCCGGCCGCACCGCCAGTGCATTCACCGCGCAGATCGGTGCGATGAAGGCGCGCGAGGAGATCGATGCGATGCGCACGCTCGGCCTGGACCCGGTCGACCTGCTGGTGCTGCCGCGCCTGCTTGCCCTGCTGGTGACCCTGCCGCTGCTGACCTTCATCGCGATGATCGCCGGCCTGGCCGGCGGCATCACCGTCGGCGCGTTCGACCTGGACATCCCGCCGCAGATGTACATCGCGCGCATGCACGAAACCATGGAAGTGCGTCACCTGCTGGTGGGCCTGTCCAAGGCGCCGGTGTTCGCGCTGGTGATAGGCCTGATCGGCTGCCTGGAGGGGCTGAAGGTGGAAGGCACCGCGCAGTCGGTGGGCGAGCGCACCACCTCCAGCGTGGTGCAGGCCATCTCGCTGGTGATCATCCTCGATGCGTTCGCCGCGTTGTGGTTCATGAAGATGGGCTGGTGACATGAGCACTCACGACACCCCCACCGACACCGCCATGCAGGACGACCAGGGCCAGGACCTGGCCATCCGCGTGCGCGGGCTGGTCAACCGCTTCGGCAGCCAGACCGTGCACGAGGGCCTGGACCTGGACGTGCGCCGCGGTGAGATCCTCGGCGTGGTTGGCGGGTCGGGCACCGGCAAATCTGTGCTGATGCGCTCGATCCTCGGCCTGCGCGTACCCGACGAAGGACAGATCGAAGTGCTCGGCCGCGACGCGCGCGCCGACGATGCCGAAAGCCGCCTGCACATCGAGCGCAATACCGGCGTGCTGTTCCAGGATGGCGCGCTGTTCTCCTCGCTGACCGTTGGCGAGAACGTGCAGGTGCCGCTGAAGGAACACCACCGCGAGCTGCCCGAGCGCTGGCACTACGAACTGGCCCTGCTGAAGGTGAAGCTGGCCGGCCTGCCCGCGGATGCGATCAACAAGCTGCCTTCGCAGCTGTCCGGCGGCATGCGCAAGCGCGCCGGCCTGGCCCGTGCGCTGGCGCTGGACCCGCCGCTGCTGTTTCTGGACGAACCCACCGCCGGCCTGGACCCGATCGGCGCGGCCGCCTTCGACCGCCTGATCAAGACGCTGCAGGAGGCATTGGGGCTGACTGTGTTCCTGATCACCCACGATCTGGACACGCTCTATGCCATCTGCGACCGGGTGGCGGTGATCGCCGACCGCAAGGTGGTGGCCAACGCGCCGCTGTCCGAACTCGAGCAACTGGACCATCCATGGATCCAGGAATACTTCCACGGACCCCGTGCGCGTGCCGCACGCGGCGAACAGATCAAGAGTGCCTGAGCCATGGAAACCAAAGCCAACTACGTGCTGATCGGCGCGTTCACCCTGATCACCGGCCTGGCCCTGCTGGCCTTCGGCCTGTGGGCGGCCAAGTACTCCTCCGACCGCACCTGGCAGGAATACCGCGTGGTGTTCCGCGAGGCGGTCACCGGCCTGTCGGTCGGCAGCCCGGTGCAGTACAACGGCATCGCGGTGGGTTCGATCACCGAACTGAACCTGGTGCCCGATGACCCACGTCAGGTGGTCGCGCGCATCCGCCTGAACTCCAACACCCCGGTCAAGACCGATACCCGCGCCAAGCTGGCCATCACCAGCCTGACCGGTCCGTCGATCATCCAGCTCAGCGGCGGCACGCCGCAGGCACCGACGCTGACCACCGTCAACAAGGATCCGGCGCCGATCATCCCGACCACGCCGTCGGCCCTGCAGAACATCACCGACGTGGCCAACCGCATCGTCGAGCGCATGGACCAGGTCCTCAGCGACCGCAACGTGGCCTCGATCAATGCCACTCTGGCCAACCTGGAAACCATCAGCGGCGGCCTGGCCGACCGCGACCAGGGCACCCAGGCGCTGCTGCTCAGCGCGCGCGATGCCGCACGCAGCCTGGACACCACGCTGAAGACCACAAACGGCACCATCGAGCGCCTCGACAAGAACCTGGTGCAGCAGCTGCCGGGCATCATCGACAAGCTCGACGCCACCCTGGGCAAGCTCGATTCGGCGGCCGGCAATGCCGATTCGATCCTCGGCGAGAACCGCGCGGCCATCAACAGCTTCGCCAACGATGGCCTCGGCCAGCTGGGCCCGACCCTGAATGAACTGCGTGGCCTGATCCGCGACCTGCGCCGGGTCAGCGACCGCCTCGAGAACAATCCCGCGCGCTACCTGCTGGGCCGCGACGCACCGAAGGAGTTCGAACCCAAATGAGCCCGATGACCCTTCCGCGCCTGCTGCTGGCCGCCTCGACCGTCACCCTGCTGGGTGGCTGCTCGATCCTTGGCAGTGGCGACAAGAGCCCGGTCACCCTGTACTCGCCCGCCGTGCAGGTGAAGGTGGACCCGAGCTGGCCGCAGGCCGACTGGCAGCTGGTGGTGTCCAAGCCCAGCGCCGCGCGCATGGTCGACAGCCCGCGCATCAACGTGCGGCCGACGCCGTCCGAGCTGGAGATCTACAAGGGTGCCAGCTGGGCGCAGCCGGCCACCGACATCATCGAGGACACCCTGCTGCGCGGCTTCGAGGATTCCGGCCGCCTGCGCGGCGTGGCCCGCACCGCCGCCGGCATCCGTGCCGACTACAAGCTGGCCACTGATATCCGCCGCTTCGAATCGGATTACCAGGGCCAGGCCACGCCGACGGTGGTGATCGAAGTGAACGCCAAACTGATCCACACCACCGACCAGCGCGTGGTGGCCGACCGCACCTTCCGCCAGGCACAGCCGGTGGGCAGCACCGACGTGCCAGCCGTGGCCGCCGCCTTCGAGCGTGGCCTGCAGCAGCTGGCGCAGGACGTGGTGGGCTGGACGCTGGTGAACGGACAGAACGACACGGCCGCACTGAAGCGCTGAGCCGTATCCGCTGCGCTCGCCGGGCCTGGCCCGGCGCTACCCCTTTTTCAATCCAGATAGCGACGGGCCATGCCCGACGGAACGCCCTCAGCGGGGCTGGATCCAGCGGAACGTCAGGTTGATGCGCTCGCCCTGCACCCGTGCCATCTTCGGCAGCGCGTGCTGGTAGAAGCGCTGGGTGCTGCCGCCCATCAGCAGCAGGTCGCCGTGGCCGAGCAGGAATTCGGCCTTGTGCGAGGGATCGTCGCGCCGTCGCAGCAGGAAACGGCGCGCCGAGCCCAGGCTGAGCGAGGCGATGAGCGGTGACGGCCCCAGCTCCGGTTCGTCATCGCTGTGCCAGCCCATGTAATCGCCGCCGTTGCGGTAGCGGTTGACCAGCACGCTGTTGAACGCACCAATGCCGTGCGCCTGCAGGCGCTCGCGCAGGGCCTGCAGCCGCGGCGGCCACGGCAGCGGCACGAACTCAGCACCGGAATAGCGATAGCGCGCCTGCGGATCACCGATCCAGCAGCTCAGCCGGGGCGAATCCACCCAGTTGCCGAACATGCGGATGCGGTGCACCTCCCACGGCAGTTCCGCCTGCAGGGCAGGCAGCAGCGCATCGGCGGCGGCGGTAGGCAGCCAGCCCGGCAGGTGCTGGACGTCGGCATCGGGCAGGTCGTAGGGGAACAGCATCGCGCCACGCTAGCACGGCAGCCGCCGCGATCCGGTTTGCCGTGATGGCCGCCAGCGTCGAAAATGCGTCCATGACCCTTTCCACGACGACCATGCCCGCCCTCGCCCGTCCTTCCGGGGGCGTGCTGCGATGAGCGGCAGCCTGCGCCAGGCCCTGTTCCCGCTGCTGCGTGCGGCCTTCCGGCTGCTGCCCCTGTCCGAGGGGCAGCGCGACCGGCTGCGGACCCGCCTGCTGGCCCGTCATGGTGACTGGGTGCCGCCGCCGCCCAAGGGTCAGCAAGATACCGCCGGCCCCCGTTCGGGCGCGCAGCTGCGCTGGCGTGCCGACGAGGCCGCGATCGGCCACCGCAGCTATCGGCAGGACGCCCTGCCCACCCCGCTGCCGGCCACCCTTGTCGCTTTCTACCTGCCGCAGTTCCACACCTTCGCCGAGAATGACGCGTGGTGGGGCAAAGGCTTCACCGAGTGGCGCAACGTCACCCGCGCCTTGCCGCAGTTCGAAGGCCACATCCAACCGCGCCTGCCTGCCGATCTCGGCTTCTACGATCTGCGCAACCCGCAGGTGATGCGCGACCAGGCGAAGCTCGCGGCCGAACATGGCATCGGCGCGTTCTGCTTCTACTACTACTGGTTCAGTGGCCGCACCCTGATGGAGGACCCGCTGCAGCAGTGGCTGGCCGATGACAGCATCGATCTGCCGTTCTGCCTGTGCTGGGCCAACGAAAACTGGGCGCGGCGCTGGGATGGCCGCGACGAGGACATCCTGATCGGCCAGCAGCACAGCGCCGAGGATGACCTGGCCTTCATCGCCCACATCGCACCGTACCTGCGTGACCGGCGCGCACTGAAGGTCGCTGGCAGGCCGATGCTGCTGGTCTACCGCCCGCACCTGCTGCCCGATGCACGGGCGACCACGGAGCGCTGGCGCCGCTGGTGCCGTGACCACGGCGTCGGCGAGATCCATCTGGCGTACGTCCAGGGCTTCGAACGGCCCGATCCGCGCGACATCGGCTTTGATGCCGCCGTCGAATTCCCGCCGAACATGAGCAATCCTGCCTCGCTGTCGGCGCAGCAGTGGCTGCTCAATCCCGGATTCAACGGCGACGTGCGCGACTGGCGCGAACTGGCTGCCGAGATCGGTGCGCGGCCGCTGCCGGACTACCCGCTCTACCCCGGCGTGAATCCCGGCTGGGACAACGAAGCACGACGCTCCGGCCGTGGCCGTGTGTACCTGCACGCCTCACCGCGCGGCTATCGCGACTGGCTGCGCCGGACGGTGCACGAGCGCCTGGCGTCGGCGCCGCAGGACCAGCGCCTGGTCTTCATCAATGCGTGGAACGAGTGGGCCGAAGGCGCATTGCTCGAGCCCGATGCACGACTGGGCCATGCCTGGCTGCAGGCCACCCGCGAGGCACTCTCGCCGGCGCCGGCACTGCAGCCGCAACCGGCAGTGCACCTGCACGCCTGGTATCTGGAGACGTTGCCGGAACTGCTGGCCGCCCTGAGCGAGGCTGCACTGCGGTGGCGGATCATCGTCAGCACGCCCGCACAGCAGGTGGAGGCGGTCCGCCAGGCGCTGGCCAGCCATGGGCTGCAGGGCGAGGTGATTGCCGTGGACAACCAGGGGCGCGACATCCTGCCGTTCCTGGAGGTTGCCGAGCGGCTGCTGCAGGACAACCACGACGTGGTGCTGAAGCTGCACACCAAGCGCTCAACCCATCGTGACAACGGGGACCAGTGGCGGCAGGAGCTCCTGCAGCGCCTGATCCTGGGGGGGCGCGCTGCGCGCATCCACGCTGCATTCCAGGCTGATCCGCGCCTGGGAATGGTGGTGGCCGAAGGACACCTGCTGCCTGTCGCTGACTGCATCGGTGGCAATGGACCGGCATTGCAGCGGCTGCGGGCGCAGCTCGGTCTGCCGACCACGACCGGCACAGATCAATTCGATCCCGACAGCACGGGCTGGTGGCGGCTGCAGGCACTGCGCCCGCTGCTGGACGCGCACCTGTACCGCAACGCCTTCGAAAACGAGCAGGGCCAGATCGATGGGACCCTGGCACATGCAATTGAACGCGTGTTCGGTGCATGCTGCGAGCACAGCGGACTGCACGTGATGACCGCTGCGGCGTGTGTGGGCGAACCGGAAAACGCAGGGAAAGGCGAAGCCTACCCCCGGCGCAGCTGAGTGCAGGAGGCCAGCCGGCCTCCTGCGTGTCCACCTCGGTTAGGCCTGCCTAAACGGCACGCCGGTCTTTTCCTTCAGCTCGTCATCGGCCACGCCCGGCGCCGCTTCCACCAGCACCAGGCCGTCGTCGGTCACGTCGAACACGGCCAGGTCGGTGATGATGCGGTCGACCACGCCGACGCCGGTCAGCGGCAGCGAGCATTCGGCCAGGATCTTGTGCTCGCCGTTCTTCGCGGTGTGCTCCATCAGCACCACCACGCGCTGCACGCCGGCCACCAGGTCCATCGCGCCGCCCATGCCCTTGACCATCTTGCCCGGCACCATCCAGTTGGCCAGGTCGCCCTTGTCGGTCACCTGCATGGCGCCAAGGATGGCCAGGTTGACGTGGCCGCCGCGGATCATCGCGAAGCTGTCATGGCTGCCGAAATAGCTGGCACCGGCACGCGCGGTGACGGTCTGCTTGCCGGCGTTGATCAGGTCGGCGTCCACTTCGGCGTCGGTCGGGAACGGGCCGATGCCGAGCAGGCCGTTCTCGGACTGCAGCCACACGTCCACGCCTTGGGGAATGTGGTTGGCCACCAGGGTCGGCAGGCCGATGCCGAGGTTCACGTAGGCGCCATCGGTCAGTTCACGGGCGGCACGTGCCGCCATCTCGTCACGGGTCCACGCCATGTCAGTTGCCCTCCGCGCGGATGGTGCGCTGTTCGATGCGTTTTTCGGGGTGCGCGTTGTGCACGATGCGGTGCACGTAGATGCCCGGCAGGTGCACCTGGTCCGGGTCGATGGCACCCACCGGCACCACCTCTTCCACTTCCACGATGCAGACCTTGCCGGCCATCGCACAGGCCGGGTTGAAGTTGCGCGCGGTCTTGCGGAACACCAGGTTGCCGGCTTCGTCGGCCTTCCAGGCCTTGACCAGGGCAACGTCGGCACGCAGCGCGGTTTCCATCACGTAGTGCTTGCCGTCGAACTCGCGGGTTTCCTTGCCTTCGGCCACCACCGTGCCGTAGCCGGTGGCAGTGAAGAAGGCCGGGATGCCCGCGCCGCCGGCGCGCAGGCGCTCGGCCAGGGTGCCCTGCGGGTTGAACTCCAGTTCCAGCTCACCGGCCAGGAACTGCCGTTCGAATTCCTTGTTCTCGCCCACGTAGGACGAAATCATCTTCTTGATCTGCCGCGTTTCCAGCAGCTGGCCGAGGCCGAAGCCATCGACGCCGGCGTTGTTGGAGATCACGGTCAGGCCCTTGGCGCCGCTGTCGCGCAGCGCGGCGATCAGCGCCTCGGGAATGCCGCAGAGGCCGAAGCCGCCCACGGCCAGGGTCTGGCCATCGGCGATGGCGCCCTGCAGGGCCTCCGCCGCCGAACCGAAGCGCTTGCTGCGCTTGCCGCCGGTCGTTGCCGGGTTGTTCATCTACGCCCTCACCTCGTTGATGTAATCGCACCATTCTAGGCCAGCATGCCGGCCGGTCACGTGGCGTTGCGGCATGGAAACGATTCCCACACGGCGCTGGCATTACACTAGTGGACTGAACTCACCAAGGACTCGCAAGATGCCCCTGCCCGCCTTCAAGGCCTATGACATCCGCGGCCGCGTGCCGGAAGAACTGAACGAAGACCTGGCTCGCCGCATCGGCGTGGCCCTGGACGCTCAGCTCGCGCCGGGCCCGGTAGTACTGGGACATGACGTCCGCCTGACCAGCCCTGCCCTGCAGGACGCGCTCGCCGCCGGCCTGCGTGGCGTGGGCCGCGAAGTGATCGACATCGGCCTGTGCGGCACCGAAGAGGTCTACTTCCAGACCGACCACCTGGGCGCCGCTGGCGGCGTAATGGTGACCGCCAGCCACAACCCGATGGACTACAACGGGATGAAGCTGGTCAAGGAAAACGCGCGGCCGATCAGCTCCGATACCGGCCTGTTCGCGATCTCTGACGCCGTGGCCGCCGATACCGGCGCGCCGCAGCCGCCGAGCGCAACGCAGACCGCCCGCCACGACAAGGGCGCCTACATCGACCACCTGCTCAGCTACGTCGACGCCAGCAAGCTCAAGCCGCTGAAGCTGGTGGTCAATGCCGGCAACGGCGGCGCCGGTGCCATCGTCGACCTGCTGGCGCCGCACCTGCCGCTGGAGTTCATCCGCATCTGCCATGAACCCGATGGCAACTTCCCCAACGGCATCCCCAACCCGCTGCTACCGGAAAACCGCGCCGCCACCGCAGAGGCCGTGCGCGAACACGGTGCCGACTTCGGCATTGCTTGGGACGGCGATTTTGATCGCTGCTTCTTCTTCGACCACACCGGCCGCTTCATCGAGGGCTACTACCTGGTCGGCCTGCTGGCCAAGGCAATCCTCGCCCGCCAGCCGGGTGGCAAGGTCGTGCACGATCCGCGCCTGGTCTGGAACACCGTGGAAATGGTCGAAGCGGCCGGCGGCGTGCCGGTGCTGTGCAAGAGCGGCCACGCCTTCATCAAGGAAAAGATGCGTGCCGAGGACGCGGTCTATGGCGGCGAGATGAGCGCCCACCACTACTTCCGCGAATTCGCTTATGCAGATTCCGGCATGATCCCGTGGCTGCTGATCGCGCAGCTGGTGTCCGAGAGCGGCCGCTCGCTGGCCGACTGGGTGGAGGACCGCATGGCGGCGTTCCCCTGCAGCGGCGAGATCAACTTCAAGGTTTCCGATGCCAAGGCCGCCGTCGCCCGCGTGATGGAGCACTTCGCCGCGCAGTCGCCGGCGCTGGACCATACCGACGGCGTCAGCGCCGACTTCGGTGACTGGCGCTTCAACCTGCGCAGTTCCAACACCGAGCCGCTGCTGCGCCTGAACGTCGAAGCCCGTGGTGACGCGGCGCTGCTGCAGGCGCGTACCGACGAAATTTCCCAACTCCTCCAGCAGTAATCAAGGAAGATCATGAGCATCATCCAGCCTGTCATCCTGTCCGGCGGCTCCGGCACGCGCCTGTGGCCCCTCTCGCGCGAGTCCTACCCTAAGCAGTTCCTGCCGCTGGCCGGCCAGCTGACCATGCTGCAGGCCACGTGGCAGCGGGTGGCGCCCATCGCCAGCCGCGGTCCGCTGGTGATCGCCAACGAGGAGCACCGCTTCGTTGCCGCCGAGCAGCTGCAGCAGGTCGGCGCGGCGCCTGCCGCGATCATCCTCGAGCCGGTCGGCCGCAACACCGCGCCGGCGATCGCGGTGGCGGCCCTGGAAGCGACCCGTGACGGCGCCGACGCGCTGCTGCTGGTGCTGCCCTCGGACCATGTGATCACTGATGAAGCAGCCTTCCGCAGCGCGGTGCATGCGGCTGCCAGCGCGGCCGAAGCCGGCAAGCTGGTGACCTTCGGCATCGTGCCGGCCGGTCCGGAAACCGGCTACGGCTACATCAAGGCGGCCGACGGCCAGGGCCTGCGCGCGGTCGAGCGCTTCGTCGAGAAGCCCGATCTGGATACCGCCAGCGGTTACGTGGCCAGCGGCCAGTACTACTGGAACAGCGGCATGTTCCTGTTCAAGGCCTCGCGCTACCTGCAGGAACTGGAGCGCTTGCAGCCGGCGATGCTGGCCGGCAGCCGCACGGCCTGGCAGCAGGCCCGCCGCGATACCGACTTCACCCGCCTGGACAAGGAGGCATTCTCTGCGGTGCCGTCCGATTCCATCGACTATGCGGTGATGGAGAAGACCGCCGACGCCGTGGTCATTCCGCTCGATGCTGGCTGGAACGACGTGGGTTCCTGGACCGCGCTGCGCGATGTCTCGCAGCAGGATGGCGACGGCAACGCGCACCAGGGCGATGTGATCGCCATCGACTGCCGCAACACCTATGCCTACGGCCAGCGCCTGGTAGCGATGGTCGGTCTGGACGACGTGATCGTGGTGGAGACCGACGATGCGGTGCTGGTCGGCAAGGCCGACCGCATGCAGGAGGTCAAGACGGTGGTGGCGCAGCTGAAGGCCGATGGCCGCAGCGAAGCCAGCTGGCACCGCAAGGTGTACCGCCCGTGGGGCGCCTACGATTCGATCGACAACGGTGAGCGTTTCCAGGTCAAGCGGATCACGGTCAAGCCGGGCGGCACGCTGAGCCTGCAGATGCACCACCATCGCGCCGAGCACTGGATCGTGGTCAGCGGCACTGCCGAGGTGACCCGCGGCGACGAAGTGGTCCTGCTGAGCGAGAACCAGAGCACCTACATCCCGCTGGGCGTTACCCATCGCCTGCGCAATCCGGGCAAGCTGCCGCTGGAGCTGATCGAAGTGCAGTCCGGCAGTTACCTGGGCGAGGATGACATCGTGCGCTTCGAGGACACCTACGGGCGCAGTTGATCAGGCGCCATCGGGCTTAACGGTAGCGCCGGCCCATGGCCGGCGGGCGCAGCGGCTTGCAGGCACCCGCCGGGCATGGCCCGGCGCTACCGCTATCAGGCGATTTCAGCCATGACCCGCTTCAGGCCGTCCTGCCAGGACGGCAGCACGATGCCGAAGTCCTGCTGCAGCCTGCGGTTGTCCAGCACCGACCACGCCGGACGCTTGGCCGGGGTCGGGTACTCGGAACTGGGAATGGCTTCAACCGACGGCACCCTGGCCAGCACGCCCGTGGCCCGCGCCTCGGCGAAAATCGCTTCGGCAAAGCCGTGCCAGCTGGTCTGGCCGCTGGCGGTCAGGTGCCAGGTACCCGACAGCTGCCCGGGGTGCTGCAGCGCCTGTGCGGTGACATCGGCGATCAGCGCGGCCGGGGTCGGCGTGCCGATCTGGTCGGCCACCACCCGCAGCTGGTCGCGCTCGGCGCCCACCCGCAGCATCGTGCGCAGGAAGTTGGCACCGTGCGAGGCATACACCCACGCCGTGCGGAAGATCAGGTGGCGGCCGCCGGCGGCACGCACTGCATCCTCACCATCGCGCTTGCTGGTGCCATAAACGCCCAGCGGCGCGGTCGCTTCGTCTTCGCGGTAGGGCGCGCTGCCCTGGCCATCGAACACGTAGTCGGTGGAGTAATGCACGAACGGCACGTCATGGGCTGCACACCAGCACGCGATCACGCCCGGCGCCAGCGCGTTGGCCGCGAACGCGGCCTCCACGTCCTGCTCGGCACGGTCGACTGCCGTGTAGGCGGCGGCATTGACCACGACCGACGGCTGCAGGCGGTCCAGCAGCGCCGGCAGGCCGTCGGGCTGGCCGAAATCGACTACCTCGCAGGCACTGCCGTCGGGCAGCTGTCCACTGCGCGTAGTTGCCACCACCGGACCCAGCGGGGCCAGTGCGCGCAGCAGTTCCTGCCCGACCTGGCCGTTGCCGCCAAATACCAGCACGGTCATGCGGTGTAGACCGGCAGGCGGTCCTCGGCGATGTCCTTCAGGAACGGCGCGCTCTCATCCTTGGCCGACAGGGTCGGTGCGCTCACCGGCCAGTCCACCGCGATGTCGGCATCGTTCCAGCGCACGCCGGCATCGAAGTCCTTCAGGTAGACCTCGGTGCACAGGTAGCTGAACACTGCATGCTCGGACAGCACGGCGAAGCCGTGGGCGAAGCCTTCTGGAATCCAGAACTGCTTCTTGTTCTCCGCGCTCAGCACCACCGCTTCCCACTGGCCGAAGGTCGGCGAGCCGCGACGGATGTCGACGGCGACGTCATAGACCTCGCCTTCCAGCACGCTGACCAGCTTGCCCTGCGGACGCGGCCACTGGTAATGCAGGCCGCGCAGAACGCCCTGCGCCGAGGTCGAGACGTTGCTCTGCACGAACCGGTCCGGCAGGCCCAGCGCGGCGAAACGCTCGGCATTCCAGGTTTCAAAGAAGTAACCGCGGGCATCGCCGAACACCGCCGGCTCGATCACCACGCAGCCGGGCAACTTGGTTTCAATCACTTTCACGGAACGACTCCACGCAGGGCGAGCTTGTGCAGGTACTGGCCGTAGCCGTTCTTGATCAGCGGGGCAGCCAGCGCCTCCACCTGCTCGGCGTTGATCCAACCCTGGCCAAAAGCGATTTCCTCCGGGCAGCAGACCTGCAGGCCCTGACGGGTCTGGATGGTCTCGATGAAGTTGGAGGCTTCCAAGAGGGACTGGTGGGTGCCGGTATCGAGCCAGGCATAACCGCGGCCCAGCGCTTCCAGGTGCAGCTTGCCCTCGGCCAGGTAGCGCTTGTTGAGATCGGTGATCTCCAGCTCGCCACGCGGCGACGGCTTCAGTTCGGCAGCATGGGCGCTGGCGTTGCCGTCGTAGAAGTACAGGCCGGTGACGGCGTAGTTGGAACGCGGGTTCTCCGGCTTTTCCACCAGGTCCACCACCTTGCCGCTCGTGTCGAACTCGGCCACGCCGTAGCGCTCCGGATCGTTCACCCAGTAGCCGAACACGGTCGAGCCATCCACGCGCTGGTCGGCGCGCTTGAGCACCTCGCGCAGGCCATGGCCGTGGAAGATGTTGTCACCCAGCACCAGGCAGCTCGGCTTGCCGGCCACGAAGTCGCGGCCGATCAGGTAGGCCTGCGCCAGCCCGTCGGGGCTGGGCTGCACGGCGTACTGGATGTCCATGCCCCACTGCGAACCGTCGCCCAGCAGCTGCTGGAACAACGCCTGTTCGTGCGGGGTGTTGATGATCAGCACTTCACGGATGCCCGCCAGCATCAGCACGCTGAGCGGGTAGTAGATCATCGGCTTGTCGTACACCGGCAGCAGCTGCTTGCTGACACCCTTGGTGATCGGATACAGCCGGGTGCCGGAGCCGCCGGCCAGGATGATGCCTTTACGCTGCGTCATGTTCTCTCCCGGTTTCAGGCGCTGGTGCCGATGCGCTGCAGGCGGTAGCTGCCGTCGAGCACGCCGTTGACCCATTCCTGGTTGTCCAGGTACCAGTCAACGGTGAAGGCGATGCCCTGCTCGAAGGTGTAGGCCGGTTCCCAGCCCAGGTCGTTCTTCAGCTTCGAGGCATCGATCGCATAGCGGCGGTCATGGCCGGGACGATCGGCCACATAGGTGATCTGGCTGCTGCGCGGCTGGCCATCCTCACGCGGGCGGCGCGCATCGAGCAGCGCGCAGATCGCTTGCACCACCTCGATGTTCTGCTTTTCCGAATTGCCGCCGACGTTGTAGGTCTCGCCGACCTGGCCCTTGGCCAGCACGGTGCGGATCGCTTCGCAATGGTCGGTGACGAACAGCCAGTCACGCACCTGCTTGCCGTCGCCGTACACCGGCAGCGGTTCGCCGGCCAGCGCCTTGGCGATCACCAGCGGAATGAGCTTTTCGGGGAAGTGGTACGGGCCGTAGTTGTTGGAGCAGTTGGTGGTGAGCACCGGCAGCCCGTAGGTGTGGTGGAACGCGCGCACCAGGTGGTCCGACGCGGCCTTGGACGCCGAGTACGGCGAATTGGGCGCATACGGGGTGGTCTCGCTGAACTTGC
Organism: Stenotrophomonas maltophilia; assembly: GCA_002364755.1. Classification (GTDB taxonomy): domain Bacteria; phylum Pseudomonadota; class Gammaproteobacteria; order Xanthomonadales; family Xanthomonadaceae; genus Stenotrophomonas; species Stenotrophomonas maltophilia_AX. Next base: position 50,441 of record DEZI01000035.1, on the reverse strand, counting down.
CGGTCTCGCCCAGGGTGCCGTACACCTCGTCGGTGGACACGTGCAGGAAGCGGAAGGCCGCGCCCTGCTCGGCCGGCAGGCCCTTCCAATGGTCGCGCACCGCTTCCAGCAGGCCCAGGGTGCCGACCACGTTGGTCTGGATGAAGGCACCCGGACCGTCGATGGAGCGGTCGACGTGGCTTTCGGCGGCGAAGTTCAGCACAGCGTCGGGCTGGTGTTCGGCCAGCAGGCGGGCCACCAGGGCACTGTCGCCGATGTCACCCTGCACGAACACATGGTTCGGGTCGCCGTCCAGGCTCGACAGGGTCTTCAGGTTGCCGGCATAGGTCAGCGCGTCGAGATTGACGACCTTGACGCCGCGGGCGACAGCTTCGAGAACGAAGTTACCGCCAATGAAACCGGCGCCGCCGGTGACAATCCATGTGGGCACTACCTGCTCTCCTCTTTTCGGATCGTTCATGCGAGCGCCCTGCCGGGCCTCGACACAGCGCGACAGCATACCGCGCCACTGCATCCGGCACTGCCAGCCGGACGTGAACAACGGGAGGCGGACGGCGCTTTTTTACCGCACTGCAGCAAAACCATACGCATTCGCATGGTCCCCCCAAGCCAGCTAGAATCGGGGTCCCACCCCCGAACCGGTTGCTGTGCGAGGACCGGACGTTTCCCGTTAATGTGAGCCGGCCAGTGGTCGGCACTACAAGGATCGAGTACCAGATGAAAATCCTCGTCGCGTACAAGCGCGTGGTGGACTACAACGTCCGCATTCAGGTCAAGCCGGACGGCTCCGGCGTGGTCACCGACGGCGTCAAGCTGTCGCCCAACCCCTTCGATGAAATCGCGCTGGAAGAAGCCCTGCGCCTGCGCGACAAAGGCATCGCCACCGAAGTCGTGGTCGCGACCATCGCACCGGCAGACGCCCAAGCGCACCTGCGCAATGGCCTGGCCATGGGCGCAAACCGTGCCATTCACGTCGTCACCGACCAGGCCATCCAGCCGCTGACCGCGGCCCGCACCCTGCTCAAGCTGGTCGAGAAGGAACAGCCGGACCTGGTGATCCTCGGCAAGCAGGCCATCGACGACGATGCCAACCAGACCGGCCAGATGCTGGCCACGCTGTGGGGCCGCCCGCAGGCGACCTTCGCCAGCAAGCTGGACATCGCCGATGGCAAGGCCACGGTCACCCGCGAAGTCGACGCCGGCCTGGAAACGCTGGAAGTGGACCTGCCGGCCGTGGTTACCACCGACCTGCGCCTGAACGAACCGCGCTTCATCAAGCTGCCGGACATCATGAAGGCCAAGGCCAAGCCGCTGGAGAGCCTGCAGCTGGCCGACCTCGGTGTTGAAGCCGCCGATACCTTCAAGACCACCCAGTACGCCGCGCCGTCCAAGCGCAGCAAGGGTGTGATGGTCAAGGACGCAGCCGAACTGGTTGCCGCACTCAAGCAGAAGGGGCTGCTGTAATGAGCAAGATTCTCGTCATCGCCGAGCACCACGACGGCAAGCTCAACGCCGCCACCGCCAAGACCGTCAGCGCCGCCGCCGCCATCAGCGGTGCCAGCATCGACGTGCTGGTGCTGGCCGCCGACCCGGCCGCCGTGGCCGCTGAAGCCGCGAAGATCGCCGGCGTCGCCAAGGTCCTGACCGTGGCCAACGCCGCCAACGCGCAGGCCATCGCCCAGGTGCTGGCCCCGCAGATCGCGCAGCTGGCCAAGGGTTACACCCACGTCTTCGGCCCGTCGACCACCTTCGGCAAGGACCTGATGCCCTGCGTGGCCGCCCTGCTGGGCGTCAACCAGGTGTCCGACCTGATGGCCGTGGAAGGCAGCCACACCTTCAAGCGCCCGATCTACGCCGGCAACGCCATCATCACCGTCGAAGCACCGGCCGACCAGATCGTGGTCGCCACCGTGCGCGCCGCGTCGTGGCCGGAAGCGGCCCAGGGTGGCAGCGCCGCCGTTGAAGCCGCCAGCGTCGATGCGGCCCTGCCGGCGCACACCCGCTTCGTCGGCCTGGCCGCCGGTGCCAGCGACCGCCCGGACCTGCAGAGCGCCAAGCGCGTGGTCTCCGGTGGCCGTGGCGTCGGCTCGGAAGAGAACTTCAAGGTGATCTTCCAGCTGGCCGACAAGCTCGGTGCCGCAGTGGGCGCCTCGCGCGCCGCCGTCGACGCCGGCTACGTGCCCAGCGACCTGCAGGTCGGCCAGACCGGCAAGATCATTGCGCCGGAACTGTACGTGGCGGTGGGCATCAGCGGTGCCATCCAGCACCTGACCGGCATCAAGGATGCCGGGACGATCGTGGCCATCAACAAGGACCCGGATTCGCCGATCTTCGAGATTGCCGACATCGGTCTGGTCGGGGATCTGTTCACCCTGCTGCCAGAGCTGGAAGCAGCGCTCTGAGTTGTCACGATGCCGTGCGCTGCCTCGCAGGCAGCGCACGGCATCGGCTGCATCAGGCACTCATTAGCTTTCCTGCAGAATGATGCGACGGGCACGAGTGCGATGCACTGCAGGGTCGTAGTAGGCTGACAACGCGGCGCATGCGCCTTCCGCCGCCAACTGCCAAGCGCGCGAATCGGCCAGCAGCTCACACACAGCCTTGGCGAATGCCTCGGCCTCGTCCTCTACCGGCAGGTGGTGAGCAACTTCTTCCAACCCCTGCGCAGCTACGCTGGTCAAAATGCAGGGTACCCCCTTGTCGATTGCCTCGACCACCTTGCCCTTGACGCCAGCACCAAAGCGCAGCGGCGCAATCACTACCCTTGCCTGGTTGTAGGCCTGATCCAGCTCGACATCCGTCACACGACCCCGAACACGGATATCCAGCGTGTCGGTGGCGGGCGGAACGTACTGCTCCATGCCTGATCCGACGATAGTCAATACCAGCTTGCCGCCATGCGTATCCAGGTGGGGCGAGACGAATTCAATGAACCAGTTCAGGCCGTCAATGTTGGGTGGGTGGTCGTGGCTACCGACGAACAACAGCCCATCACGCTCATCCAGCGGGATGTGCGTTCGCCTGCCGCTCGAGTCGATGGTCCATAGCGGGAACATGACAGCGTTGGCGCTGGCTTGGTGCGCTTGGCGGAACAAGTTCACGACGGCGGCTTCTGCCTTGGAGGGATAAACCACGGTATCGACTTCAAGCCACAGCCGGCACTCCATTCTGCGCTGGATCCAGCATTGCCAGCGCGCTTGCCAGGACATCCCCGTCATGTGCTGCATCGCCCGGATGCGCTGGTGATGGATATCGTGCCCGTAGTAAATGCATGCGCCGTGGACATGCTTCTTGACCGTTGCCGTGAACATGGCGGCAACCAGCGGGCGACTGAGAACGCACGCCACGAACGATTGCCCCACCTTGGACAGCCATGTCGACAGCGCGCCAGTCTGACGTCGGTCGAACGCGACCAATCCCAGTGCCTCGACCGTAGCGCGCCCCTTGGTCGAGGCATTCTGGCTCGCAGCCCAGTACACGACCTGGAAACCTGCTTCGTCCAAAATCGTGGCGAAACTCGCAATCGCCCGCGACCCCGCGTCGCGGTCTATCTCGGGAAAATCGTGATCAACCAACAGGACCTGGGGGCGCGTGGACGGTGGCAATGCCGGCGTCGCGCCACGCAGACGCTGGCGTTGCGCGGGCAACCAGCTATGGGCGCGCGGTAGCAGAGCCATCATCAGCTCCAGTACCGCGTGCCTTATCTCTTTGCCGGTCACGTTCCGGACCGCGTGTCAGTGCCAGGACCGCAGATCAAGGAAGAACTCGGGATGGGCCGCCCACTTTTCCTTGAAGTAGGCTGCATTGCGATTGAACAGGCGCTTATAACGCTCACTGCCCTCGCTGGCACCGGTGGTCTGGTGGGGTTGGTGGCGCACCCCAGCGAGGTCGCGGAATGCCACTGAGTAACCAGCCTGCTTGATCTGGAAACAGATGTCCGTGTCCTCGAAGCAAGTCGGATCGTAGAACGTATCAAAGCCTTCGATTCTCTCAAACAGTTCGCGCTTCATGAACATGCAGCTGGTGCCCAGAAAGCCGATGTCGTCCCGGAAGCCTTTCGCCAGAGCTTCTGCATTCATGCCACGGTGCGGGAGGTAATCAGAGATCGGCCCACCCAAGTCATCGCGTGTTGCATCGAACCAACCCGCGTTCCAGCCGATGGCTCCTACACCCTCATCCATGTTGAGAATGGAAACAGCCTCCGGGAAGCAGCTCGGCGCGGTCAGCCATTGGTCGGAATCGAAGAAGGCGATGTATTGCCCCGAGGAATGCTGCACGCCCAGGTTACGACCCGAGGAGCAGCCGTTCTCGCTGTTGCGCACAAGTTTGACCTTGGGCTCCTGGGCGAACAGGGCCTCCACGAGCTCGGCACCGCCATCGACAGATTGGTTGTCCACAATCACGATTTCCTCCAGCCATTGGCCGGCGTGGTCGAGGATGGTCCGGATGCAGCGTTCGATGATCCTGCGGTTGTTGTGGATCAGCACGACGACGCTGACGGAAGCCGGGTAAGAGGGCTTCACAAGCGCCTCTACCGCCCCCAGCCAAGTGTTCGAAGCGACAAAGGCATAGTCCTCCACACTTGTCAGACAAAGCTGGGTGGACAGCGATGCGCGGTCGATCACGTGCAGATTTCCAGAGGAAATTGCCTGCAATGGCACCTCGACCAAGGTCGGACGCTGGAGAAGCAGGGATGCGATCACCGACCTGGCTCTGTGCTCGCCACCACCGCCATTGTGGGGCACCACCACGCAATCTGCATGTGCGAGCAGCTCGGCCAGGACCGCCGGGGCTGGCGCGGCGGCAAGGTTTTTCACGCGGGGAATGTTCTCCAGCGTCGCCCCATCGTGTCCCACCACATGGAACACCGCGTCGTGCCGCGCGTTGACCAGATCGAGCAGCAGCCCACGGTCATCACTGGCACCTTGCAGAACCAAGATGTTGGCGCGATTACGGCTGTAGCCGGCAGGGAACGCGTAGGTACGATACGAGTCGAACACCTCGTTGTCGCCCATCTCCTGCAACAACTGGAGTGGCATTGCCAAGCTGGCCGGGGCCGTCCCGCCATGAACGCCCCGCGAAGCAATCGCTTCAATCGCGGCCCAGCCCGGACTGCCGACGATGGCATTTCCGATGCTGGCGAAATCAACGATGATCTCAGCGCCCCGCGCATGGGCCGAGGCAGCCAGCTCCACGGCAGCCGGCGAACCGTCGGCCAACAGCACGCGCGTGCCCTCTGCCCGCACATCATTCAACCAGCCTACGCTATCGGTGCAGATGCGCCGGTTCTGCCCGGTGGGATCGTCCACGACCGCGCCATGCGGATGGAGCGCGCAAAGGCGAACATGCATGCCCGCGCGCTCAGCCGCCCGCGCCAGCTGCATCGGGCGCAGCGGCCAACCGGCACTGTCAAAGGCCCGATCGACAATGACCAACAGCCGCTCTTTGCGCAGCGCCTTGACTGACGGCGCCACGACAGGGCTGACAACTTCGACCTCGGCCGCTGGTACTCCGAAGGTCTTCATCCGTCGGGGAATCTGCTGCATCGCCACCTTGAAGCCGTACCGGCGCCAAACAGCTGCAATCTTGAACGGGGCTGCAGCGGCACGCAGCAGGTCACGTCGCGCAATTTCGGCGCCCAGGCGCACGCGACGCCACACATCACGTGCCTCCACGAGCTCGCGGCGACTGGTGTCCAACGCGTGCTGCGACTCTTCAAGCTGCTGCCGCAGCATGGCGATGTAAATTTCTTTGTCGTCGATGTAGGCCTTCCGGTGATCCAGCTCATCACGAGCGTTGGCCAATGCAATTTCCGTCTCTTTCAAGCGCGCCTCCACCAGGCTCAAACGCGCTTCGACCTGCTCCATCATTCCCCTGCTCCTTTCCAACAATTCTTCGCGCGACGCTGCTGCGGCCATGCGGAAATTCGCTGACTCGGCACGCTCATCCGCCAGTTTCTGCTGCACTTGGGCCACCGCTGCATGGGCATCGGCCAGGGTTTCCTCGAGCCGGGCCATGGATGCATCGCGCTCGCCCAGCATTTCCCTGATCTGCGCGGTGGCAAGATTGGCCTGTACCACCTCCCGCTTGGCCTCGGCTTTCTCCTCTTCAAGACCAGCCAACTGCAGGTCGCGGAAGTGGAGAAGCTCATGCGCACGCTCGCTCGCTTCTCGTTGCTGCCGGGCCTCGCGCAACGATTGCTGAAGCCAGATCGAAAGCCAGTCCATGCGCCCAGCTTCGAACGTACTGTCACGGGCCGGTAGACCGACACAGACATCGAGGAGCTGCAGGTGCTTGCGGGCTGACGCCTTGAGCCCCTCGATCGTCCCCGGCTCGGGGCGCCACGCCGCCTCGATCGCGTGGCCAAGCGCGGCCTCGAATCGTTGCAGGTCATCACCGATGTGCAGTCGTGCCACCGCGGGCATGCCGGCCATGGCGTGGGCTTTTTCCAGCTTGTCGTCGTACTCCAGGCCGCAGGTAGGCCTGCCTGCCAGCAAGGCCAGGATGCTGGCGTGCAGGCGCATCGAGAACACCGCGTCAGCGCTGCATAGCAGCTCCCATGCCTGGAGCGGATCAGCAGGGCAGCAGACTTCATCGAACTCGCTCTGTGGCCGCGGATACAGTGACCTGAGTTCCTCGATCAGCGGCAGGTCGGAAATCGCGCCGCTGCCTTCGGTATGCGCCTGGAAAGCAACCCACTTGATGCGCCATCCCACCGGCACGACGTTCGCCAACGCCTGCGCAAGCTGGGGCTTCCAGACGCCCTTGCCCCATTCGCGCACGACCACTGCGAGGGTCTTTGGCCCTGCCTCGATCTGTTCGGCTATGGGCGCAAGTTCGGAGAAGAGCCAACCGGGATCGGCCGCAACAGCGACCTCCCGTGACACCCCCACATCACGCAGCAGCCGCAGCGAATCGCTATCGCGCACTGATACCGCCAGCGCGTTCTGGAAGAGATCGCGCACGACCTGCCGCGGCTCCTGGCCGCGCAGTGGCCCCACGCCGTGCCCCCAGATGACGACGGGAACGCCCAGTTGACGCGCCATCAAAAGCGGGCGCGCATAGCTGGCGATATCGTTTGCATACGGCAGATAAAGCGCTTCCAGATGGAAGGGATGATGATCCTGGAAGATTCCGCCCCCCCCCATGATCACCACGTCCACCTGCAGCAGCGCGCGGCTTACTTCACCCAGGTCGTTGAAATCGACACTCTCCACTCCGTGCATGCGACGGGTGGTGGCAGGATCGACGCTCGCCACGATTCCCTCGCCCCCCATGCGCGTGACCTGTGCCAGCAACACGGATAGCAGCACCTCATCGCCGACGTTGGGCGCGCCGTAGAAGCCAATCACCAAGGCCCGGAACAGGGGAGTCGCTTGGCTACTCATCTGGAAAGCCTCATGGGTTCAGTGAAGCGTGGTTGCGGCGCGAGCCAGCCGTGCCCGGAATGCGGCACGGGGAGCACGTCCACGTGTCCGGCATAGGGCACCCGGCTATGGCGATGGTATTCTCCTGACTCAAGATCACCCACCCCCAGCGCGATGACGTAACGGTTTCCCGTTACGTTGAGCGTCAAGCGCCAAGTGAATTCATACAGGCCCGGTTCGGTCCGCTTCGGTGTCAGGCTCATGTTCTGCGTCGTACCCGCCCACAGCGCGATGTCGTCCACGCTCTTCAACTGAATGCCGTAGCAGGGCACCTCGACAGTCCGGTGGATGCGGATCCCGACGCGTACCAACAGTTCATCGCCGTGGTTGAAGGTAGTGCGCGCGTGTCCGCTGGCATCAAGCAGTGCCACGGAAGTGATCTCGCTGGCCGGCACCTCTTCATTGAGGACGCCGGCCACATGCCCGCTGTCGGCGACTGTCGCCGCCGCGCCCTCGGCAACCTCTTCGACCTGGATGACCGCTCCGCCTTCCTCATCCACTAGGTCATCGGCGTAGCGCTTGACGACATCGCGGCAAGGACCGTCCAGAACGACCTTGCCCTTGCGCAGGTAGATGCCACGATCGCAGTATTCCAGAAGCGTATTGGTGGAATGCGTGACCAGGATGATGCTTACGCCTTCGGCCTGCATGCGACGGATGCGGGTCAGGCACTTCGTCTGGAACGCGGTGTCCCCCACCGCCAGCGCTTCGTCCACCACCAGGATGTCGGGCGAGACATGGATGGCAACCGAAAACGCCAACCGCACGTACATGCCCGAAGAGTAGGTCTTGACCGGCTGATCTATGAACTCGCCGATATCGGCGAATCTCTCGATCTTCGGTAGCAACTCCTGCATTTGCGCGCGGCCAAGGCCGATAATGGCACCGGCTAGATAGACGTTGTCGCGCCCGCTGAACTCCGGGTTGAACCCTGCCCCGAGTTCGAGCAATGCCGAAACACGCCCATCCACCACCACGCGCCCGCTGCTGGCCTGCAATGTACCGACCAGGATCTGCAGGAGGGTGGATTTACCACTGCCGTTGCGCCCGATGATGCCAACCGTCTCACCGCGCGCGATGTCGAAGCTCACATTCTCCAAGGCCGTGAACACGCGGTCACGACGTTGCCCACCGGCGATCAGGCGCAGCCGATTGGCCAGCGGCTGTAGCAGGCGCTGCACCGGGCTGTCAAAGATCCGGAAGATCTTGCCCACGTTGCGAACCATCACTACAGCGGCAGCACTGTCGGGCTTTACTTGTTCATCCATTACATTACCCCTGCATGCTGGTAGGCACGTCGCTTGGCGTTCTGACTGGCTTCCTGCGAGTACTTCCGATCCATGAGCTGCTGGGCAGCGCCGGCGACCCGCGCCAGCCCAGGGAGATCGTCGGCACACGCGAGCAGGGCCTGGGCAAAGCCCTCGGCATCATCTTCAACGAAGATGTCCACGCCCGGCGTACCACCGATGCCCTCGCAGCCTTTGCTCGTGCTGAGCACCGGAATGCCCGCGGCCATGGCCTCCACGATCTTCACCCGGATGCCACCACCCGACAGCAAGGGCACGATGAGAAGGTGCGCCGAGTCCAAAAAGGGCTGGATATCATCAACGAAGCCATGGACGATGGTGTTCACCCCGTCATGGATCGCCTGCAGAGCCGGCGGTGGGTGGCTGCCGCAGAAGTGCAGGACGATGCGGCGCCCCGCCAGTTTTTCGGCCAGATGCGGGTGAATGGCTTCGGCGAACCAGCTGACGCCCTCGGCATTGGGATACCAGCCGAATCCTCCCATCCACAGCACATTGAACACATCTGCAGGCTTACGCTCATAAGGCGCACGGTTACAGGGGAAATGCAGCGGCATCAGGTATTTCGGGACCGCCGCAGTCACCCTTTGCATGTCATTGCGTGATATGAACGTCATGGCGGAGAAGCCAAAGGCATTCTCCTGTTCCACCGCCTTCGCAGCACGCCGGCTACGGTTGGCGACCCACTCCATGAAGCGCAGCTTCCAGCCATCCAAGCCCACGGGCATCCAGAACGGGAAGATGTCCGCTTCTATGTTATGACTGACCAGGATCGCCGGCACCTCTGGCAGATACTTTTTGAAGAAGGCCAGGTGAGCCGAATTGACTTCGAGCGCATCGATCTTGTACTTGCGCACGATGGCCCGTGCCGCGGCGACGGACGAGCGGTCACAATAACTCGCATCGATGAAGGGAAGGCCGGCCAACGCCTGGCGCGCCATGGTCAAGCCACGCCTCACCTTGCCCATCTGGAAAGGCATCATCGGGCGTGGTTGCAGATGTACCGAACGGAAGACACTGTCGTAGAGCGGCCGATTGGCCGCGACCTTCGCGACATCGGCGTCGCCGCCCACGTAGCAGAAGAGGTGATAGTCCACCTCTTCTGCAAACGGCAGGACAGCATTGATCGCATAGATGTCGCCACCGGTAACCGCAGGCAGCGACGGTGCGAGCATGAAAACCAAAACCTGCTTCTTAACCGGCGGTTTCATCAAAGATATCCGAATCGAAATAGGGCGAAAAACACGTCATGTAGCCGATTTCACGGTTGCGTTCGCCAATCACCCTGGCCGGCACACCACCGACGACTGTATAAGGCGCGACGTCACGGGTGACCACGGCCCCGGCCGCGACCACCGCCCCTTCACCCACGGTGACTCCGGGCAGCAAGGTCGCTCGCGCTCCGATCCAGGCGTGGTCATGGATCGTCACCACTCCGCCGACAGCTGGAAAGGTCGGCGCATTGTGATCGTGGTGCAGGCTGAGAATACACGTCTGGAAAGACACGTTCACGTTGTTGCCGATCACCACACCCACGCGGCCGTCGAGATAGACCTCTCGATTGATGACGCAGTTGTTGCCGATGCTGACATGCGCGCGCACTGGATAACCGGTGACGAACCAACGCATGCTGACATGCGTCTGCTGCCCGATCGACACCTTCATTACTCGCCGCAGATAGGCCGCACGGACACGTTCGTTCGGGAATCGGGCGACCACGTTGTTGCCGAGGTAATACTTCCACCCCATCAACATATAGAAGAATTTCTGCCGAAGCAGCCAGGATTTAAGGCGACTCATTTCTGCCCTCCGGCTCAAAGTACATCCGCGAAGCCGCGTTTCGTGGCACGGAAGAACAGGAAACCAACGACACAGAAGCCTGCGGCGATCATCAGTTGATTGCCCCAGGCGGAAAAGTCTGGCACCCGACCAAAGACAACCACGTCACGCGCCTGTTCAATGATGGTGGTCAGTGGATTGGCCATGAACAGCCCGCGATACTGCTCCGGGATATGCGTCACCGGGAAGAACACCGGCGAGATGAACAGCAGGATCTGTGAAAAAACCCCTACGACCTGATTGACGTCACGCAGGTAGACACCCAGGGAGGCAAGTATCCAGCTGATGCCCAACCCATAAAGCACCAACGGCGCCATGACAACCAAGATCAAGGGAAAGGTCGGTGGAATCCCGTTATCAAGCACGACCAAAGCCAGTGCAAGAACGGAAAGGCTGATCAGCCAATGGAACAGCGCGGAACAGGCCGCGACGATCGGCAGGATTCCGACTGGAAAAACGACTTTCTTTACATAGTTGACATTGCCGGTCACCAGCCCTGGCGCGCGGTTGATGCATTCGGCAATGAACCCATGCAGGATCAGTCCGACGAACAACAGCATGGCGAATTCCGAGCGGCTCTGCGGCTGGTCACCCCAGCGCACCTTCAGGATCACCGAGAAAAACATCGTGTACACGCTGAGCATCAGCAGAGGGTTCACGAAGGACCACAGGATCCCCAGCATTGACCCTTTGTATCGTCCAACGACTTCACGGCGGGCCAGTTGGAACACCAGGCCTGGAAGGTGGGAAACGCTCATTTCAATTTGCTTCCTTTCAGTAAGATGCTCATGCCAGCGCCCTTTCCAGATCCACCTGCAGATCCCCCAGATCCTCCACGCCCACGCTCAGGCGCACCAGCGCATCGCTGATCCCCAGCTGCTCGCGGCGTTCCACCGGAATCGAGGCATGGGTCATCACTGCCGGGTGGTTGACCAGGCTTTCCACGCCGCCCAGCGACTCGGCCAGGGTGAACAGTTCGGTCTTCTCGCAGAAGCGCTTTGCCGCTTCGAAACCGCCCTTGAGCACGATCGAGACGATGCCGCCGTAGCCGGCCATCTGCCTGCCGGCCAGCTCATGCTGCGGGTGTGAGGACAGGCCCGGGTAGATGACCCTCTCCACCGCCGGGTGCTTGTCCAGCCACTGGGCCAGGGCCAGGGCGTTGGCGCAGTGCGCCTTCATGCGCAGCGGCAGGGTCTTCAGGCCACGCAGGGCGAGGAAGCTGTCGAACGGGCCCTGCACGCCACCCACCGAGTTCTGCAGGAAGGCCATCTGCTCGGCCAGTTCGGCGTTGTCGCCGGCCACGACCATGCCGCCGACCATGTCCGAGTGACCATTGAGGTACTTGGTGGCCGAGTGCAGCACCAGGTCCGCGCCCAGCTCCAGCGGACGCTGCAGCATCGGCGAGGCGAAGGTGTTGTCGACCACCACGATCAGGCCATGGCGCTTGGCGATGGCGGCCACCGCGGCGATGTCCACGATCTTCAGCATCGGGTTGGTCGGCGTCTCGATCCAGACCATCTTCGTGTTCGGCGTGATCGCCGCTTCGAAGGCCGCCAGGTCGGTCAGGTCGACGAAGCTGAAATCCAGGCCGGCGGTGCGGCGGCGCACACGCTCGAACAGGCGGAAGCTGCCGCCGTAGATGTCGTCCATCGCCACCACGTGGCTGCCGGCATCCAGCAGCTCGATCACGGTGGAGGTCGCCGCCATGCCCGAGGCGAAGGCGAAGCCACGGGTGCCGCCTTCGAGCGAGGCCACGCAGCGCTCATAGGCGAAGCGGGTCGGGTTGTGCGTACGCGAGTACTCGAAGCCCTGGTGCTCGCCCGGGCTGGACTGGGCATAGGTCGAGGTGGCGTAGATCGGCGGCATCACCGCGCCGGTACTCGGGTCGGGCGACTGACCGCCATGGATGGCCAGCGTGGCCAGGGCCAATGGCGAAGAGGGGTTGGACATGTCGTTTTCCTGCGTAGCGCCGGTGACGGTGCCGTCAAGGGATCGGGAGTCTATCAGCGCCGCCTTAACGGCTTTTGACGCAAATAGACTAACGTGAATGCGCGATATTCGCGGATCGTCGCGTTATTGGACGCGACGGCGCAGATAGTTCAGCAGATCGATGCGGGTGATCAGGCCGAGGAAGGTGGCGCCGTCCATCACGATGGCCACCTGGCCGCGGTCGAACACCGGCAGCAGGGCCTCGATCGGTGACTTCACGTCCAGGCGGTCCAGCTTGCTGACCATGGCCGTGGCGACCGGATCGCGGAAGCGGGCCTCGTCACCATAGACATGCAGGAGCACGTCGCTTTCATCGACGATGCCGACCAGCTGGTCGCCGTCCATCACCGGCAGCTGCGACACGTCGTACAGCTTCATCCGCTGGTAGGCGGTGGTCAGCAGGTCGTTCGGGCCGATCACAACAGTGTCGCGCTGGCCATACGGGCGCAGGATCAGGTCGCGCAGGTCGCCGTGCTGCGGGCGCTCCAGGAAGCCGTTGTCCAGCATCCAGTAGTCGTTGTACATCTTCGACAGGTACTTGTTGCCGGTGTCACACACCAGCACCAGCACCTTCTTCGGCGTGGTCTGTTCCTTGCAGTACTTCAGGGCTGCTGCCAGCAGGGTGCCGGTGGACGAACCACCCAGGATGCCTTCCTTGCCCAGCAGCTCGCGGGCGGTGTGGAAGCTCTCGGCATCGGTGATGGCATACGCCTTCTTGACGCGGCTGAAGTCGGAGATCGACGGCAGGAAGTCCTCGCCGATGCCTTCCACCAGCCAGCTGCCCGACTTGTCGTTCAGGTTGCCGTCGTTGATGTACTCGGCCAGGATCGACCCGACCGGATCGGCCAGCACCAGCTCGGTCTTCGGCGACAGCGTGGCGAAGGCGCGCGACAGGCCGGTCATGGTGCCCGAGCTGCCGCAGCCGAACACGATGGCGTCGAGGTCACCGCCCATCTGCTCGAGGATTTCCGGGCCGGTGCCGAACTCGTGCGCGGCCGGGTTGTCCGGATTGCCGAACTGGTTGATGAAGTACGCGCCCGGGGTCTGGTCGGCGATGGTCTTGGCCAGGTCCTGGTAGTACTCCGGGTGGCCCTTGGCCACGTCCGAACGGGTCAGGCGCACTTCGGCGCCCATCGCCTTCAGGTTGAAGATCTTTTCGCGGCTCATCTTGTCGGGCACGACCAGAATCAGCTTGTAGCCCTTCTGCTGCGCCACCAGTGCCAGGCCCAGGCCGGTATTGCCGGCAGTGCCTTCGACCAGGGTCGCGCCGGGCTTGAGGTCGCCGCGCTGTTCCGCTGCTTCGATCATCGACAGACCGATGCGGTCCTTGATCGATCCGCCCGGGTTGGCGTTCTCGAGCTTCAGGTAGAGCTCGCAGACACCGGTATCCAGGCGCTGGGCCTTGACGATGGGGGTCTGGCCGATGAGTTCGAGGACGGAGGAATGGATGGGCATTCGGAAACTTCGCTTCGCGCCACGCTGGGCCGGACAGATGATTATCCGCCGGATGGCTGCGAAAGTCAGGAGTGGAGCGTGCCGACCAACGGTCGGCACCCACCAGGGCGCGGTCGGCACCCACCAGGGCGCGGACGGCACCCACCAGGGCAATGAGCGCTTGGCTGGCAGCCCAAGGAGATGCGGACGGCCCCGGATCGACGAGGAGACCAGTACCGCCCGCATCGGTGGACTGAAGGTATGTACGCGTGCAGGCCGTTGCCTGCGCGCCAAGGCACCACCGCCGGTGGTGCCCTGGCGCGGCCGCCGTTGCCGGCAACCGCGGGGCCATCGTTGGCGGCGTCACGCCGTTCCCGGCGCGACGTGAGCGTCAGTGCGTGGGGGACGTCGTTGCGAGCGGTGTTTCGTACATACGCATAAGGCGTTGCTTGGCCAGCAGCTTCTCGCGCTTCATGCGACCCAGGGTGACATCATCGATCGGGAGTACACCCAACTCCGCGTCCATGCACTTCTTGTTCAACTTGCGGTGCTGGTCATGGAGTGCCCGGAACTCCGGATCACGCGCGCGACGGGCGTCGATCTCGCTCTGGGGCTGATCTTCAAACATGATGGACCTCCTTCGACAGATACACGAACGCCCCGGCCGCGAGGCACGGGGCGTTGTTCATGGAGGAGCGCCGGCCGATTGCCACATGGGTGCCCACAACGACCTGCGGCACTGGCCTGCGCACGTCGGTCTGCTGCGGTTCGCGCCCTGCTTTCATCGGCCCGGCCCTCCCATCGTCCGGTCCGCGGCATTGCGTCCCGGACGATTGACCCTACGCCTGCTCCGGGCCGGGTACAAGACCCCCGCGACAAAAAGACCGAACCCCGCCGGGGCGGGGTTCAGGCTGAATGCTCAATGCAACGAAAAACAAACGAATTCAAGCAATTACGGAGCGATGATGACCTCGGCCGAGCGGGCCTTGGTGGACGCTGCCTTCTTGCCGCTGACCTGGATCCGGCTGCTGGCGACACCGGCTGAGACCAGCGCATCACGCAGGGCTTCGGCACGCTTCTGGCCGACGCCATTGGCGCTGTCATAGGCCTCGATGCGGACCCGGCCCTTCTTGCCGATGTTCAGGTACTCGGCCAAGGCCTTGGCCTGGTTCTTCGCACCGCTGGACAGGCTGGCCGCACCGGCCCCGAAGGCATCACCACCGAGGGTGAAGACCTCGCCGCGGGCGTCGAACTTCGAGCCCGGCAGCTTCTGCCCGGACACCAGCTCGGCTTCCTCGCGGGCCAGCTTGGCGGCGTTCTGCTGGGCCGAGCTGAGGCGCTGCTGCTGCTTGCCGGCCACGCTGGTCAGGGCGTTCTCGGCGTCCTGGCGGGCCAGGGTCTCGGCTTCGGCGGCCTGGCGCAGGCGCTCGGCCTCCTCGGCCTGCATCTGCGCCTGCATGCGCAGCTGTTCGGCTTCCTGGCGGGCACGGGCGGCGTCGCGGCGGCTGGCTTCGATCAGCAGGTCGCTGCGGGTGCGGTCCAGGCGGTCGACCTCGCGGGCGGCCAGGGCGGCGCGCACGCTGGTTTCGGCAATCTCGACCCGGCGCTCGGCCAGGTAGGTGGCCAGTTCCTGGTCGCGGCGCTTGGCCTTGTCCAGGGTGGCGATGGCCTGCTGGGCCTGCATGCGCTCGAAGGCGGCCAGCTCAGCAGTGTCGGGATTGGCCTGGATGTTCATCAGGCGCTGGCTCAGCTGTCCGACCATCGGGTTGTCGGCGGCGACAGCCAGGGCCGGGAGGGACAGCGCGGTGGCCAGGGCCAGGGCGGAGATCGACTTCATCGACGGTCCTCCCCGGTCGACAGCTGGCGCTGCAGCTGGTTGACCTCGTTGCGGCGCAGCTGCAGCTGGGCCGTGGCGGTGGCTTCCTCGCTGCGGGCACGGGCCAGATCGGCGTCGGCAGCGGCGCGCAGGGCCAGTGCCGGGGCGTTCTTGCGCTCGCGGCGGTCGCCGGCGGCGCGCTGGGCCTGCTCCAGGCCCTGGCGGGCCAGACCGATCAGGTCCGGGGCGTACTGGTCGGCGTCGGCCTGGGTGGCCTTGTCCACCGCCTGCCGGGCTTGGGCCAGTTCCTGTGCGCCATCCTGCGCCCAGACGGGAGCAGAGAGTGCGAATGCAAACGCCATCACATACAGGCTGTGGCGCATTCGTGCGAAGCTAAGTCGTTTCATTGGGGAGGCCGTACCGGTTGTCGGTTCACGGCCATTGTCGTCAAGCCGACACCGTGCTTGCAACGGGCGCCGGCAGTTTCGTTGGGGAAAATTCGCAATGGATATCGGCTACTTCCTGAAGCTGATGACCGAAAAGAACGCTTCGGACATGTTCTTGACCACCGGTGCGCCGGTCTACATCAAGATCGAGGGCAAGCTGTACCCGCTCGGCAACACCGGGCTGCCGCCGGGCATGGTCAAGAAAATCGCCTATTCGCTGATGGACGAGGGCCAGGTGCCCCAGTTCGAGCGCGAGCTGGAACTCAACATGGCCATCGCCCTGGCCGATGCCGGGCGCTTCCGTGTCAATGTGTTCAAGCAGCGGGGCGAGGTCGGCATGGTCATCCGCGCCATCCGCAGCCGGATTCCGAGCATCGAAGAGCTCAACCTGCCGCAGGTGCTGAAGGACGTCATCATGACCCCGCGTGGGCTGGTGCTGGTGGTGGGGTCCACCGGCTCGGGCAAGTCCACTTCGCTGGCGTCGATGATCGACCACCGCAACAGTACGACCACCGGGCACATCCTCACCATCGAGGACCCGATCGAGTACCTGCACAAGCACAAGATGTCGATCGTCAACCAGCGTGAGGTCGGCCTGGACACCCATGCCTTCCACAACGCGCTGAAGAACGCGATGCGTGAAGCGCCGGACGTGATCCTGATCGGCGAGATCCTGGATGCCGAGACGATGGAGGCGGCCATCGCCTTCGCCGAAACCGGCCACCTGTGCCTGGCCACCCTGCACTCCAACAACGCCGACCAGACCATCGAGCGCATCCTCAACTTCTTCCCGGAAAGCGCGCACAAGAACGTGCTGATGAACCTGGCGCTGAACCTGCGTGCGGTGATCAGCCAGCGCCTGGTGAAGAACAAGGAGGGCCGTCGCCTGCCGGCCACCGAGGTGCTGATCAACACGCCGATGATCCGCGACCTGCTGCGCCGCGGCCAGGTGCATGAGATCAAGGCGGCGATGGAATCCTCGCTGGAGGAAGGCATGGAGAGTTTCGACCAGTGCCTGTTCCGCCTGGCCAAGGCCGGGGTGATCGAGCAGGAGGAAGCGCTGCGTGCGGCCGACTCGCGCGACGGCCTGGCCCTGAAGTTCCGCTTGTCCGAGGGTGGCAGCGGCGAGCATGACCCGTACGCGGATTTCTCTTCCCCTACCCAGACCAGCATCACCCACGGCTTCTGAGCCGCCCGGACGCCGGGCATGGCCCGGCGCTACCGGAACCGCCGGGCCATGCCCGTTCCCCCGGATAACGCCGGGCCGTGCCCGTTTCCCAAGGTAGCGCCGGGCCGTGCCCGGCGGAATACTGAAGCATTAAGGCGCTGTCTCATCCAATGAGACCGCCTGTCCGTAGGTTTCCTCAATGGAAACCATCCGCAAGCTGGCCATCCTCGCCGACGCCGCCAAGTACGACGCTTCCTGCGCCTCCAGCGGCGCGGGCAAGCGCGACTCGCGCGCCAGCGGCGGCATCGGCAGCACCGAAGGCATGGGCATCTGCCACAGCTACACGCCGGACGGTCGCTGCGTGTCCCTGCTGAAGATCCTGCTGACCAACTTCTGCGTCTACGACTGCGCCTACTGCGTGAACCGCGTGTCCAGCAACGTGCCGCGGGCGCGCTTCAGCGTGGACGAAGTGGTCGCGCTGACCCTGGATTTCTACAAGCGCAACTACATCGAGGGCCTGTTCCTTTCCAGTGGCATCATCCGCAATGCCGACTACACCATGGAACAGATGGTGGAAGTGGCGCGGCAGCTGCGCGAGGAACACCGTTACGCCGGCTACATCCACCTCAAGACCATTCCCGAGGCGTCGCCCGAGCTGCTGGCCAGCGCCGGCCGCTACGCCGACCGCCTGTCGATCAACGTGGAACTGCCGACCGAGGCCGGGCTGAGCGCGCTGGCGCCGGAAAAGACCGTGCACTCGATCCGCGGCGCAATGGGCGAACTGCGCTGGCGTATCGAGGAAGCCAAGGAGGCGCGCAAGGCGCCGGCCGTGGTCGCGCCAACCGCCACCCGCAGCGCGCGCCCTCGCCCGCCGCGCTTCGCCCCGGCCGGGCAGAGCACGCAGATGATCGTCGGCGCCGACGGGGCCAACGACCAGCAGATCCTGGCCAGTGCCGACGCGCTGTACGGCAACTACCGCATGCGCCGGGTGTACTACTCGGCCTTCAGCCCCATTCCCGATGCCAGCCGCCAGCTGCCGCTGCAGCCGCCCCCACTGCAGCGCGAGCATCGCCTGTACCAGGCCGACTGGCTGCTGCGCTTCTACGGTTACGGCGTTGAGGAAATCACCGATACCACCCAGGACGGCATGCTGGACCTGGACATCGACCCGAAGATGGCCTGGGCGATCCGCCATCCCGAGCGCTTCCCGGTCGATCTGAACCGCGCGCCGAAGGAGCTGCTGCTGCGCGTGCCCGGGCTGGGCGTGCGCAACGTCAAGCGGGTGCTGATGGCACGCCGGCACGGCCGCCTGCGGGTGGCCGACGTGGCCCGGTTGAAGGCCCCGATGAGCAAGCTGCTGCCGTTCGTGCTGCTGGCCGACCACCACCCACGCAAGGCGCTGGATGATCCGGCGGCGTTGCGCGCGCAGCTGGCGCCGCCGCCACGACAGGGCTCGCTGTTTGATGCACCGCCCGCCCCCTGACGCGCAGCGCTGGTCGCTGCGGGTGGACCCGCCGTGGTCGCTGGAGGCCTGGCGCGATGCCGCGCGCGAGGGGCTGCTGCGTGGCGTGGCACCGGCGCAGCTGGACTGGCTGGAAGGCAGCGAGGCCTCGCTGCTGGATGCGCCATCGGTGCAGAGTGCTCCCCTGCCCGCCGACGCCAGCGCGCCCAGCGTGCCGCGCGATTTCATGGAGCTGGCCGCGACCTGCCTGTGCCATCGCGAGCCGCAGCGCCTGGCCCTGCTGTACCGGCTGCTGTGGCGCATCGCCCACGGCGAGCGCAGCGTGCTGTCCAATCCGGCCGATGCCGACGTGCTGCGGGCGATGGCGCTGGCCCAGGCGGTGCGCCGCGACACCCACAAGATGAAGGCCTTCGTGCGCTTCCGCGAAGTGCCCGGGCAGACCGATGCCTTCATCGCATGGTTCGAGCCGGACCATCACATCGTCGAGCGCGTCGCGCCATTCTTCGCGCGCCGCTTCGCCGGCATGCGCTGGGCCATCCTCACCCCCGGCCGCAGCGTGTACTGGGATGGCGAGGCGCTGGCCTTCGGGCCCGGCGCCCGGCGCGAAGACGCCCCGGCCGAGGATGCGCGCGAATCGCTGTGGCAGACCTACTACGCCAGCATCTTCAATCCGGCCCGCTTGAACACCCGGATGATGCTGCAGGAGATGCCGGCACGGTACTGGCGCCATCTGCCCGAAGCGCAGCTGCTGCCGGGGCTGGTGCGCGACGCTGCCGATCGCGTGCAGGAAATGCACGACCGCCCCGCGCAGGCCCCGCAGCGGAAGATTCCGCAGCGCCCGGCGGTGCTGCCATCACCGGGATCGAGCGCGGACAGCCTCGATGCGCTGCGTGCCCAGGCCGTCGGCTGCCGGCAGTGCCCGCTGTGGGAACCGGCTACCCAGGTGGTGTTCGGGCAAGGGCCGGCTGATGCACGGGTGATGGTGATCGGCGAACAACCCGGTGATACCGAGGATCTCTGCGGCCGCCCATTCGCAGGTCCGGCAGGCCAGTTGCTGGACCGGGCCCTGGCCGAACTCGGCATCGACCGCGCCACGCTGTACCTGACAAACGCGGTGAAGCACTTCCACCACGAGCGGCGCGGCAAGGTGCGCCTGCACAAGCGTCCCGAGAGCCGGCATGTGCGGGCCTGCCAGCCGTGGCTGCTGGGCGAGATCGCGCGGGTAAGGCCGCAGGTGATCGTCTGCCTGGGCGCGACCGCTGCGTCCTCGGTGTTCGGCGCGGGCTTCCAGCTGTCACGCGACCGCGGACGCTGGCACACGCTGGAAGACGGTACCCGCGGCTACGCCACCGTGCACCCGGCGTGGGTGCTTCGGCAGGGCGACGACGCCCGGCGTGAGGAGGCCTACCGGCTGTTCCGCGATGACCTGCGCCGTTTGCGGGGGGACGATGCGGCATCCGCCGGGCATGGCCCGGCGCTACCACCGGGCGAGGACCAGTAGCGCCGGGCCATGCCCGGCGAGCGCAGGGGCCGGTCAGGCGGCGTCGGGTTGGTTTTCCGGGCGTGCGCGGTCGAAGGCGTCCAGCGCCTGGCAGGCCGCTTCGATGCGGCGCAGGGTCGGGTACGGCGCCAGGTCCAGGCCGAAGCGGTGCGCGTTATAGAGCTGCGGAAGCAGGCAGATGTCGGCCAGACCGGGGCGGTCGCCGTGGCAGAACACGCCGGTATCCGCGCTGCCCGCGAGCATCGCTTCCATCGCCGCGAAGCCGTCGGCCATCCAGTGCAGGGTCCACTGCGTGCGCGCGTCGGCCGGTGCTTCCAGGCGGCGCTCAAGGTACTGCATCACCCGCAGGTTGTTGATCGGATGGATGTCGCATGCCACCAGCTGGGCCAGCGCCCGCACCCGCGCGCGGCCGACCGCATCGGCCGGCAGCAGCGGCACCTGCGGGTAGCGCTCATCGAGGTATTCGAGGATCGCCAGCGACTGGGTAAACGCATGCCCGTCATGCAGCAGGGTGGGCACCAGCTGCTGCGGGTTGAGCGCGGCGTAGGCGTCGGCATGCTGCTCGCCACCGTCGCGCACCAGGTGCACCGGCCGGCCCTCCCAGGCCAGGCCCTTCAGCTCCAGGCCGATGCGTACGCGGTAGGCGGCGCTGGATCGCCAGTAGGTGTACAGCACGAGGCCGTCGTCGACCGGGATGTCCAATGCCGCCTCCATGTTCAGGGCTTGGCCGCCTGCTCGATGCGCTGTTCGATCGCACCGAAGATGCTGTTGCCGGCGGCGTCGAGCATCTCGATGCGCACCACGTCGCCGAAGGACATGAACGGCGTGCTCGGCTTGCCGTCGCGCAGGGTTTCCACCACGCGCTGTTCGGCAAAGCAGGAGGCGCCCTTGCTGGTGTCCTCGTTGGCGATGGTGCCCGAGCCGACGATGGTGCCGGCGCCCAGCGGACGGGTCCTGGCCGCATGCGCGACGAGCTGGGCGAAATTGAACTGCATGTCCACGCCGGCTTCCGGCGCACCGAACCACTTCCCGTTGATGTGGGTCAGCAGCGGCAGGTGCACCTTGCTGTCCTGCCAGGCCGTGCCCAGCTCATCGGGGGTGACGAACACCGGCGACAGCGCCGAGCGCGGCTTGGACTGCAGGAAGCCGAAACCCTTGGCCAACTCGCCCGGGATCAGGTTGCGCAGCGACACATCGTTGACCAGGCCGACCAGCTGGATGTGGCCGGCGGCCTGTTCCGGGGTGGCGGCCATCGGCACGTCGTCGGTGATGACCACGATCTCGGCTTCCAGGTCGATGCCGTACTCCTCGCTGACCACCTTGACCGCGTCGCGCGGGCCATGGAAGCCGGCGCTGGTGGCCTGGTACATCAACGGGTCGGTGTAGAAGCTTTCCGGCACCTCGGCGCCACGGGCGCGGCGCACGCGCTCGACGTGCGGCAGGTAGGCGCTTCCGTCGACGAATTCGTAGGCGCGCGGCATCGGCGCGGCCAGGGCCTGCGGGTCGAGGTCGAACACGCCATCGGCGTCGCCGGCATTCAGCGATTCGTACAGGGCGTTCAGGCGCGGGGCGATGTGGCTCCAGTCTTCCAGCGCCTGCTGCAGGGTGGCGGCAATGCCGGTGGCGCGGACGCCGAGGCGCAGGTCACGCGAGACGACGATCAGGGTGCCGTCGCGGCCGCCTTCCTTCAAAGAACCAAGCTTCATGGGTGGGTGTCCGGAGTCGTGGGCAAACAAGTTTCAAGTGTAATCAAATGCGCTGAGTAGCCAAGCTGCAGCGCGGCATCGGCCCACCCTACCGTAGTGGGGGGCGGCAGGGCTTGCAGCCCTGCACCTGCAGAAGCAACGTCAACGTCAAAAGCCTGCATTCCGTGGGATGGCGGGGCACTGTGGGTTTGCGGGGACGCCGTGAACCCGTCCATGGGGGCTTGGTCGCCGCATCCATGCGGCTCACACCCCGCAAACCCACAGTACCCCGCCTTCGACAGTTGGCCGGCGACTGTTGGTGGGTGCCGACCGTTGGTCGGCACATCTGTCAGATCTCGAAATTCTTCTGGGGTCAGAGCCCGTTGCGAAGCAACGGGATCCGACCCCGTGCCGACCAACGGTCGGCACCCACCATCAGCAGCAGGTTCCAACAGACCGCAGGAAACTGTCGAAGGCGGGGTGGGTCCGGTGGCAGGGGTGTGAGCCGCATGGATGCGGCGACCAAGCCCCCATGGATGGGTTCGCGGCGTCCCCTGCCACCGGACCCGCCCCGCCAACCCTCAGATACCCAGCTTTTGACGTTGACGTGGCTTCTGCGGGTGCAGGGCTGCAAGCCCTGCAGACACCCCCCCTACCTGAACAGGGGTTTTTGCGTGGAGTCTTCAAGATCGTTTAGACTTGCGGGGTCTGCAGCGGCCGTCCGTTTCCCTCCGGGATCGCCGGCGACCTGGGTCCGCCCACTTCGCCCGCCCCCACTCCGACGCCGTTCGTCACGCATTCCAGCCTGCGCTCCGTGCCGGCTGCACCCAATTCTCGCAGCGCGGTTCACGGGAACGCTCCGAGTCAGCCGATCAGTTTGATCTGCCCCCGTCTGTCCTTTCGGACAGGCGTTTCTTGTACTTGGAGCAATCTCAATGTCTTTTGAATCCCTGGGCCTTGCGCCTTTCCTGCTGCGCGCGCTCGCCGAGCAGGGCTACGAAAACCCAACCCCGATCCAGCAGCAGGCGATCCCGCTGGCGCTGGCCGGTCGCGACCTGCTGGCCGGTGCACAGACCGGTACCGGCAAGACCGCCGCCTTCGGCCTGCCACTGCTGCAGCACCTGGGCACCGCTTCGCAGGAAGTGCGCAGCGGCCCGCGCAAGCCGCGTGCGCTGATCCTGGCCCCGACCCGCGAACTGGCCACCCAGGTGCATGACAGCCTGCGCGGCTACAGCAAGTACCTGCGCATCCCCAGCGCCTGCATCTATGGCGGCGTCGGCATGGGCAACCAGCTGGACATCCTGCGCCGCGGCGTCGACCTGCTGGTCGCCTGCCCGGGCCGCCTGATCGACCACCTGGAGCGTCGCAGCGTCGACCTGTCCGGCATCGAAGTGCTGATCCTGGACGAAGCCGACCGCATGCTCGACATGGGCTTCCTGCCGTCGATCAAGCGCATCCTCGCCAAGCTGCCGAAGCAGAACCGCCAGACCCTGCTGTTCTCGGCCACCTTCGAGGACAACATCCGCCAGCTGGCGCTGGAGTTCATGCGTAACCCGGAACAGATCCAGGTGACGCCGAAGAACACCGTGGCCGAGACCATCACCCACCGCGTGCACCCGGTCGATGGCAGCCGCAAGCGCGATCTGCTGCTGCACCTGCTGGCGCAGGACAGCCGCGAGCAGACCCTGGTCTTCGCGCGCACCAAGCACGGCAGCGACAAGCTGGCCTCGTTCCTGGAAAAGTCCGGCATCAAGACCGCGGCCATCCACGGCAACAAGAGCCAGGGCCAGCGCCTGCGTGCACTGGGTGACTTCAAGGCCGGTCGCGTGACCGTGCTGGTGGCCACCGACATCGCCGCGCGCGGCATCGACATCAACGAGCTGCCGAAGGTGATCAACTTCGACCTGCCGATGGTCGCCGAGGATTACGTGCACCGCATCGGCCGTACCGGCCGCAACGGCGCGACCGGCCAGGCGATTTCGCTGGTGGCGCAGGATGAAGTGAAGCTGCTGCGCGCGATCACCCGCCTGCTGGGCCGCGACATGGACATCCGCGACGTGCCGGGCTTCGAGCTGCAGACGCCGATCCGCTGGGGCAACAGTGCGCCGGGCAAGGCCGAGCACGATACCGGCGAGCGCGCACCGCGCAAGAGCCACGCGCGTCGTCCGCACGGTGAAGCGCCGCGCCATGCGCATGCGGGTCCGAAGAAGGCCGGCGGCGGCCGTCGTGAGGGCGGTGGCAATGGCCAGCAGCGTGCCGGTGCGGGCGCGGGTCAGGGCCAGCGTCGTGGCGGTGGCGGCAATGGTGGTGGCGGCCGTGGCCGCGGCCAGGGCGGCAACGGCGGCGCTCGCGCTGGCTGATCCCAGCTGACGGTTGTTGCGCTTCCCGCTGCGCGGGGGGCCATCGAGGGACGGCGCTGAGGCGCCGTCCTTTTTTTGTGCTGGCTACCAAGGTTTGGAAGCTGGCGGTTGGTTCTGCGTGGGGCGGATCGGGGCGGGGGGAGCGCGAAACACGCCGTAAACCCCGCTCCGCGGTCCGCCGCAGCCGCTGGCGGCTGGGCGTTCGGGCGCTTGCGAAGCAGTGCTTCGCAAGCAAAGCGCCCTCACCCATGGGGGCTCGGTCGGCGCATCCATGCGCCTCACGGTTTCGCGCTCCCCCCGCCACGATCCGCTTCAGACATTTCCAGCGCCTTCCTTGTCCCGCGGGGTAGCCGGATGAAGAAGGATCAAATTCAAATTCAAATTCAAATTCAAATTCAAGAGCAAAAGCCGAAGCCACTGCTTTCGCTTTTGCTTTTGCTTTTGCCCTTGCTCCCGCCTTGGGTTTGATGCGTCCGCGCCCGCAGGAAACTGTCATGGGAGGCAGGGGGCCTCAGCCAGGACCGTTGGCGCCATGGATGGCGCCATCGAGCCCCCATGGATGGGTTTACGGCGTGTCCTGGCTGAGGCCCCCTGCCTCCCACCCCAGCATCAACAAGGCGCGTGCAGCCTCACCCCCGCGCCTTGGCCGGATTCACCAGATTCCCGAAGAAGATCGCATTGATCAGCAGGCGATCAGTACCGTGCCAGTACTTGCGATGCGCCGGATCATCGGCAAACAACACCACGTTGCCCTGCCCCTGCGCCGACACCAGCAACCACGCACTCCCCGCCACCCGCGCACGGTTGCGCTCGGACAGGTAACCATTCACCCGCGGCGTCGCATCGATGCGCACCACCGTCGAGAACGGGTTCGCACTCGGCTGCAGCGTCACCGTGTTTTCCTTGTTGATCGCCAGCTGCCGGCGCG
Organism: Stenotrophomonas maltophilia; assembly: GCA_002364755.1. Taxonomy (GTDB): domain Bacteria; phylum Pseudomonadota; class Gammaproteobacteria; order Xanthomonadales; family Xanthomonadaceae; genus Stenotrophomonas; species Stenotrophomonas maltophilia_AX. The sequence continues at coordinate 25,082 of DEZI01000035.1, read as the reverse complement.
GCACGCCGAACGCCAGCGGATGGGTGGTATCGACGTCGGCGCTGAGGATGTTGCCGCTCACCCGCTCGATCGCGGCGATGTCACGCTGGTCACCGAACGCGCGGCGGTCGCCGTCTCCCGCTTCCTCGTCCTTGCCCAGCGATTCGCCCTCGGCCAGCTTCTGTTCCACCGCCCACTTCGACGCGCTGCCATAGGTCACCAGCGAGCCGCCAGCCTGCACCCAGCGCTTCAGCGCGGCCACGGCGGTGGCGTCGATGCCGGTGTAGGTACCGCCGGACAGCACGATGGTGGTGTAGCGGTCCAGCGCGACCTTGCCCAGCTGCTGCGGATCCAGCTTGCTGGCCGGCAGGTGCAGCTGCTGGTCGAGCAGGAACCAGGCCGAACCGATCTCGGTCGCAGCCACGCCCTCGCCCATCACCAGCGCCACGGCCGGCTTGCGAAGTGCCTTGACGCCGTCGCTGCCGAGATCGATGCCATCACTGCTGCGGCCGCTGGACAGGGCATGCACCTGCACGCCCGCGTCGCGTGCGGCGGCGGTCACCGCCTCGAGCAGCGCCGCGCCCTGCAGCGGCTGGCCGGCCACCGGGATGACCAGGCTACCCGCGGCGAAGTCGACCTGGCCCTGCGCGGTGGCGCTGCTGAACGGCTTGAACGCGACGCGTGCGCTCAGCCCTTTGGCCTGCAGCGCGGCCAGCGCGCGGCCGGCGTTGTAGTCGCGCCAGTCGATGGCGTAGGCGAAGCCGGCCTGACCGCCGTTCACCGCACCCTGCACCGGCGGCAGCTCGGCCACGCGGACGCCGCCGTCGATGCGGCTGCGGCTGCCGGCGAAGGCCACCCCGTAGGCCGGTGCGATCGCGTAGCTGGTGCTGCCGTAGAACACGTCGCCCTTGATCGACGGCGTCTCGGCGAAGATCGAATGGACCAGGCGGAACTGCGCCTGCTGCACCGGCACGACGTACGCGCTGCCAGCATCGAAGCGCTGCCCGTCCACCGTCACCGTGCGATCCAGTGCGCGCACTTCCATGCGGTGCAGCAGCAACAGTTCCAGCAGGCGCCGGGTCAGTGCCGGGTCGTGCGCATCGCCGAACACGAAGCTTTTCACCGGCTGTTGTGCCGCCTGCTTCAGTGCACTCTGGAAGAAATCCTTCTGCAGGTCGAACAGGCCACTGCGCTCGGTCACCGCACCGCGCACCGTGCCCAGGCCGGTGGCGACCTGGTTGCGGATGGTGAAGGGGAAGGTCAGCAGGCCGTTCACCGATTCCTGCACGCGCCCACGCGAGCTGGCCTGCTCGACGGTGACGCCGACCGCGCCGTGGAAGTCCGGATAGGTCGAGCCATACACCGGCGAGAAGTTGTCGTAGTTCTCGCCGGTGTAGTACAGCGAGCCCAGCGCATCCAGCGACTGCGCGTGGTACTTGGCCAGGGTCTTGTTGAACGCGTAGGACGCTGCCGGAATCAGCGGGCTGTGCATGCTCTTCGGCGAGGGCTCGAAGTAGTACGTGCTCTCCTTGCCCATCTCGTGGAAGTCGATCTGCACGTTCGGGTACCACTGGTGGAACACGGCCAGCTTGGGCCGCGAGTCCTGCTGGGTCAAGGCCAGCCAGTCGCGGTTGAGATCGGTGAAGTAATGGTTGGTGCGGCCCTGCGGAAACGGTTCGACATGTTCCTTGTCGGCCGGGTCGGACGAGGCCGGGTCCGAGGCCCAGGCGTTGTGCCAGTTGGCGGCACGGTCACGGCCGTCGGGGTTCTGCGCCGGGTCGAACAACACCACCGACTGCTGCAGCCACTGCTGGGTTTCGGCGCTGCGGTTGGCCACCAGGTAATAGGCGGTCAGCATCGCCGCTTCGCCGCTGGAGGTTTCGTTGCCATGCACGCTGTAGCCCAGCCAGACCACGACGGGGCTGTCACCGGCCGCGCTGCGCGGTTGCGCCGGGTCGATCAGGGTGGCGTGCTGCTGGCGGATCTGTTCGATGCGGGCCTGGTTGTCGGCGGCGGTGACGGTGGCGATCAGCAGCGGCCGGCCTTCGTAGCTGCGGCCGATCTCCTGCACGCGGATCTTGTCCGAGTGCTTCGCCAGTTCCTGGAAATAGGCCACCAGCTGGTCATGGCGGGTGTAGCGGCTGCCGATCGGGTAGCCGAGGAACTGCTCGGGGCTGGGAATGGCGGCATCGAACGCGTCAGCGTCGGTGGCCTGCGGGAAGAAGTACGCACTCTGGGCCCGCGCCGGCAGCGGCGAGGACAGGACGGTGGCGGCGGCAATCAGCAGCGGAAGAACGGCACGGCGGTGGAAGGACACGGTGACTCCCCAGGAAACAGGACAGCGGCAACGCGGCCGGCCACGGGTTGTGGCCGGCCGTGGCGATGGCATCAGAAGCGGTAATCGAAGCCGAGGGTGAAGTAGCGGCCACGCAGGTCGTACTGGCTGAAGTCGTACGGCGCGCGGATGCCCGGGAACGAGGCGTCGTACGGCGGCGTCCTGTCAGCCAGGTTCTGCACCTTGGCGTAGACGGTCAGCTTGTCGATGCCGGCATAGGCCAGGTACAGATCGAACTGGTTGTACGCATCGATGCGGTCCTGGACGGCCGCGGCGGCGGTGCTGGCCTTCTGGTCGTAACCGCTGGTGTAGTACCAGGTGACGGCCGCGGTGAAGTCGCGGAAGGTCCAGTCCAGCGTGGTGGTCGCCTTGTTCTTCGGCAGCGTGGCGCCGAGGTTGCTGCCGGCGTAGTCCACCAACGGGCCGCCGACCACGGTCGGGCGTCGGTAGTCACGCACGTGGGTGTAGGCCGAGGACAGGGTGAAATCGCCCACGGCGGCGGTCGGGATGCGCTGGCGCAGTTCGACGTCGATGCCCGAGGTCTTCAGCTCGCTCAGGTTCTGGTAGCGGTTGAACACGGCCAGCAGCTTGCCGCGCTCGTCGCGCTGCACGGCACCGGCCACGTTGTCGTTGACCAGGGTCTGGGTGTTGTTGGTGCCGACCAGGTTGTCCAGCTGGATGCGGTAGTAATCCACGCTCAGATTGGTGTTGGCCCACGGCGAGAGCACCACGCCGAAGTTCACGCTCTTGGTGCGCTCGGGCTTCAGCTCGCTGTTGCCGACGGTGAAGAAGGTCGGGTTCTGCCGCGAGCCCGGCACATCCGGATCACGCGGGTCGACCACGCTGCCGTAGGCGATGCTGGTGCTGTTGGAGTTCTCCGACAGCGACGGCGCACGGAAGCCCTTCGACGCCGAGGCGCGCACCAGCAGGAAATCCAGCGGCTGCCAGCGCAGGCCGAGCTTGGGCGAGAACGCGTCGCCGAAGTCGTCGTAGTGATCGGCACGTGCGGCGGCGGACAGTTCCAGCCCCGTGGCCAGCGGCACGTTCAGTTCGGCATAGGCGGCGCTGACCTTGCGCTCGCCGTGCACTTCGGCGATGGCCGGGCGTACCTGCAGGCCGGCGTCGATCTGCCAGGGGTTGTTGGAATCGAGCTTCTCGCGGCGCCATTCGGCACCGGCGGCGAAGCCGATGTCGCCGGCCCAGGTGCGGCCCAGGGTGCCGGAGATCTTCGCGTCCACACCCTGCAGCACCGATTCGGCCGGGCGCAGGGTGGAAATGTTGATCGCATCGATCACCGACTGCGGGGTGGACGACGGATCGAGCAGGTTGTAGCTGCCGCTGGCCAGCGCATCGGCCAGCGCCCAGCGGTTGGCGAAGCCGCCCGACACCGTCTCGCGCTCGCTGCTGCGCGCGCCGAACGCGGCCACTTCCCAATCCCAGGCGGCGGTGCTGCCGCGCAGGCCGACCACGCCGCGGTAGGCGGTGGAGCGGTTGGTCTTGAGGGTGCCGCCGAGGTCGAAGAAGGTGTATTCGATCGGCACCGCGCGGCCGTACGGGTTGTACGGGCTGCTGGCCGGCAGGTTGGACGACACCGGTTCGGCCAGGCCGGTTTCGGCGTTCAGGGCGAAACGGCCGCTTTCCAGGGTGAAGAACGGGCTGCTGCCGAACCAGGCGGCGCTCTTGATCTGGCTGTACAGCACTTCGCCGAAGGCTTCGACGTTCTCGCCGAGGCGGAAGGTGCCGTTGGCATACGCCTGGTAGCGCTTGGTCGAGGGAATCAGGGTGGTGTACGGCGCCTGGTTGAAGCCGCAGGTATCACCGGCGAGGCCGTCGATCGGCGCGCTGGCGACGCGGGTGGTGCCGGTGGGGCAGTTGCCGTCGGCGTCGAGCATCGGCACCGAGACGCCGTTGATGAGGTAGCGCGCGCCCTTGGCCGACCAGCCGTTCCAGCGGCCGCCGGGCTGGTCGCTGTAGATGCCGCTCTTGGTCAGGTTGCGCTCGTCCTGGTCCAGGCGCTCGCGGTTGTAGCCCTGCATGCTGAAGAGGATGTTGTAGCCATCGGTATCCAGATCACCGAGGCCACCGACGAACTTCAGGTTCTGCTCGTGGAGGCCGCCCTGGTCGGCACCGCCGAAGCTGCCGCCGAGTTCGGCGCCTTCGAAGTTCTGCCGGGTGATGATGTTGACCACGCCGGCCACCGCATCGGAACCGTACACGGCCGATGCGCCGTCCTTGAGCACTTCGATGCGCTCGACGGCGACCAGCGGCAACGCGTTGAGGTCGACGAAGGTGTCGGACAGGCCGCCGGCCGGGAAGCCGTAGTTGGCCAGGCGGCGGCCGTTGAGCAGCACCAGCGTGTTCTTCTGCGAAAGGCCGCGCAGGCCGATGCCTGCCGAGCCGGACGCCCAGCCGTTGTTGGTGGTTTCGTTGGCGGCGTTGCCGGTGTTGGCCGAGATCGAGCGCAGCACGTCGGCGACGGTGGCCTTGCCGGTCTGTTCCAGCTGCTGGCGGCCGATCACCTGCACCGGGTTGGACGCCTCGGTGTCGGTGCGCTTGATGTTGGAACCGGTGACGCGCACGGCGGCCAGGGTGCTGGCTTCGCCACTGGCGTCGGCGGAGGTTTCGGCGGCGGCAGACAAAGGCGCGGCCAGAGCGACGGCCAGGGCCGCCACGAGCAGGGTGTGCTGGGGCATGACGATGTGGGGGGTGGTAGTGGACGACGGAAGTTCCGCAGTAATCCATGCCAGGTCTGGCGGGACCAATAACATCTCTTCATACGGATATAAGAGAAGCTAACATCTCTTCATCCGGATGGAAAGAATTGCTTTACGGAAAGCCAACAACCGGGACGGCCGCGGCGGCGGGGCCGGCGTACAATCGCGCCATGGAAATCTTCAAAGTCTTCATGCTCGAGGCGGCCCACCGCCTGCCCAACGTGCCGCCGGGCCACAAATGCGCGCGCCTGCACGGCCACTCGTTCCGGGTGGAACTGAAGGTGGAGGGCGAGCCGGGTGCGCAGACCGGCTGGATCATGGATTTCGGCGACGTCAAAGCCGCCTTCCAGCCGATCTACGACCGCCTGGACCACCACTACCTCAACGACATCCCCGGCCTGGAAAACCCGACCAGCGAGAACCTGGCGGTGTGGATCTGGAAGGAGCTGAAGCCGCTGCTGCCCGCGCTGAGCGAGATCACCGTGCATGAAACCTGCACCTCCGGCTGCCGGTACCGCGGCCCGGCCGCCTGATCAAGCCATTGATACTCAAGGGTTTCTGAAGGCGCCTTGAGCGCCTTCTTCTTTTTTGTTGCATTGCGGCATGATCGGCGTATGCTGCATTGCATCAACCGCTTTCGATGCCGCCATGGCCAACGCCTTCGCCGATCGTTTCAGTGATGCCACCCGCCAGCTGGCGGCTGCGGCAACGCGTGCAAACCGATTGGCGCTGGAAAACGCCGAGAGCATGTTCGGCGTGCAGCTGAAGGCGATGGAACGCAACCTGACCGCAACCGGCGGCTGGCTGGGCGAACTGGCCCGCAGCGAGAATCCGGCCGGGTTGCTGCCCAAGGGCGCACAGCTGTGGCAGGACAACCTGCAGCGGCTGGGCCAGGCCCAGCAGGACGTGGTCGATCTTGGCCTGCAGGCCGGTCGCGCCTGGTCCGAGCTGGTGCAGGGCCAGACAGATTCAACGGCGGACGCCACCGGCAACAGCCACTGACGTCACGCCCACGCTCATTGCATGGGTCCCTCCCCCCATGCAATCCGGACCCGGCAGATCCCTCCCTCTGCCGGGTCTTTTTTTGCCTGCGATTCCGGTTAAGCGCAAACACGCATGGCGTGGATCTACTGGTCGGGCGATCCGGTGAAGCGCATCCACGCATGGCGTGGATCCATGCGGCTCTGACGTCACGGGCGGCCGGGTGGCCACGCACACCGGTAGCGCCGGGCCATGCCCGGCGAGCGCAGCGGCGTATCAGGGCCCCGCGCTCTCCGCGCGCGGCAGCGCAAACACGAACAGTGCGCCAGTCGCGCTTTCGCGCAGTTCGATGCGGCGGCCGTGCAGCTGCACGATGCGCTGCACGATCAGCAGGCCGAGCCCACCATTCTCGCCACGCCGCGCCCCCAGTGCCGCCGGCGCCTGGAACAGCTGCGCGCGCAGCGCCGGGGCCACGCCCGGGCCATCGTCGGCCACGCTCACTTCCACGCTGCCCTCAATGGCGCGCAGCTGCACCCGCACCTCGCCGCCCTCGGGCGCATGCCGCAGCGCATTATCGAGCAGGTTGGTCAGCACCCGCTCGACCAGGCCGAGATCGGCACGCACCAGCGGCAGGCCCGGCGGGAAGTCCGCATGCAGGTGCTGGCCGCGCGCCTGTGCAGCCAGTTCGAACTTCTGCAGCACGTCCTGCAGCAGCTCCGGCAATGCGAACACCTCCCACTCCAGGCGCACTTCGCCATGTTCCAGCCGCGCCAGTTCGAACAGCGCGCGCGCCAGGCGGCCCACCTTGGCGCTCTGCGCCAGGGCGATGCCGAGATAGCGACGGCGTTCTTCCGGCGACAACGTCGCTTCCTTCAGCGCCATCGTTTCCAGGTAGCCATGCAGCGACGACAGCGGCGTGCGCAGGTCGTGCGAGATGTTGGCCACCAGTTCGCGGCGCTGCAGGTCCTGCTGGCGCAGCTGCTGCCACTGTTCGCCCAGCCGCTGCGCCATCTGCGCGTGGGCATGTTCGAGGATCTTCAGTTCGTCTCGCTCGCCGGTGCGCAGCGGCACCGGGGCCGGCAATGGCGTGGGCGCATCGATGTCGAAGGCCTGGATGCGCCGGGTCAGCCGGCGCAGCGGCCGGGTGACCCAGTAGAACGCCACCAGCCCGGCCAGCAGGCCCAGCCCACCCACCAGCAGCACCGACCACAGCGTGGTGTTCCACTGATTGCTGGCGGCCAGGTCGTCGGCCAGCATCTGCCTGTGTTCGCCCACCAGCACCACATACACGTAACCGGCCTGGCGCCCCTGCACCACCAGCGGGGCCACGCTGAACACCTTGCGGCCGCCGGTACTGCGCGGGTCGTCGCCGAGGATCGGCAGCGGTGCACCGGCCAGCAGGCGACGCAGCGGCGCCAGGTCGACGCGGTTGCGCAGCAGGTGGCCGCTGGGCGCATCGTGGCCGAGGATGCGGCCCTGGTCGTCCAGCAGGTACACCTCCACGCTGGGATTGACCGCCATCAGCTGGCCGAACAGCGCGCGCACCGCAGTATCGCGCATGCCGCTGGTGTCCATCAGTTCGCTGCGCTGGGCGATGTGTTCGGCCAGGCCCATCGACAGCCGCTGCACCACTTCCTGTTCGTGGCGGGTGCTGGCGCGCATCTGCAGGGCCAGCAGGGCCATGCAGCACATCAGCATCAGCGCGGCGATCACCGCCGCCAGCTTCTGCCACAGGTTGGGCGTGATCATGCCGCCGCCCCGGCCGGGTCAACCAGCTTGTAGCCACGCCCCCACACCGTCAGCAGGCGCCGCGGCGTGGCCGGGTCGAGCTCGATCTTGCTGCGCAGGCGGTTGATGTGGGTGTTCACCGTGTGCTCGTAACCATCGTGCTGGTAGCCCCAGACCTGGTTGAGCAGTTCCATCCGTGCGAACACCTGGTCGGGGTGGCGGGCGAAGAACAGCAGCAGGTCGAACTCACGCGGGGTCAGTTCCAATGCGCTGCCATCGACCGAGGCGGTGCGCGCCACCGGGTCCAGCTGCAGGCCACCGACCTCGACCGCACCGGCATCGATGCGCGCGTTCTGTGCCATGGCTTCGGCGCGGCGCAGCAGCGCGCGCACGCGGGCCACCAGCTCGGGCATCGAGAAGGGCTTGGCCAGGTAGTCGTCCGCGCCCAGTTCCAGGCCGACGATGCGCTGGGTCTCGCTGCCACGTGCGCTGATGATGATGATCGGCACGTAGCGCGCCATCGCACGGGCGCGCTGGCAGATCTGCAGGCCGTCCACACCGGGAAGCATCACGTCCAGCACCAGCGCGTCCCACGGGCCGTCCTGCTCCAGCAGGCGCAGGCCGGCATCGCCGGTGGCGGCGTGGGCGACGTCGTAGCCCTCGTCGGCCAGGTGCATGCGCAGCAGGTCGGCGATGTGGGCATCGTCTTCGACGATCAGGACGCGTTTGGCGGACATCGGCAGCTCGGGGCCAGTGGGGAGGCTGCCCGCATTGTGGCGCGGGACGGCCACCGATACCTCACGAAAAATTGAATCCTGCGTGAGGATTCGTTGACCCGGGCAGGCGCAGCATGGCCCCGTCGCCCCTTGCAGGAGTCCGCCATGCCCCTCACCCGCCGCCACCTCCTGGGCCTGGGTGGCCTTGCCACCGCCGCTGGCGTGCTCGGCCTGGGCGCGTGCAGCCGCGCCGCCACGGCCGCCGCCGAGAACCGCCCGGCTCGACAGTTCCCGCTGATGCGCACCGACGCCGAATGGCGCCGGCTGCTGACCCCGGCGCAGTACGCGGTGCTGCGCCAGCAGGCCACCGAACGGGCCGGCAGCAGCCCGCTGGACCGCGAACACCGGCAGGGCACCTTCACCTGCGCCGGCTGCCAGCAGCCACTGTTCTCCTCGTCCACCAAGTTTGAAAGCGGCACCGGCTGGCCCAGCTTCTGGGCACCGCTGCATGGCGCCGTCGGCGAGGACCGCGACACCACCTTCGGCATGTTGCGGGTGGAGGCGCACTGCAGCCGCTGCGGCGGCCACCTCGGCCATGTCTTCAACGATGGCCCGCGCCCCACCGGCCTGCGCTACTGCATGAACGGTGCCGCCCTGCTGTTCCAGCCCGGCGCGGCACAGCAGGACAGCAACGGTGGCTGGCGCGTGCCGCTCGGTTCTTCCCCTGTTTCTGGAGCCTGATGATGCTGCTGTTGCTGCTGGCCTACCTGGGCGGTGTATTGACCCTGCTCAGCCCGTGCATCCTGCCGGTGCTGCCCTTCGTGTTCGCGCGGGCCAACCGCTCCTTCGTGCGCAGCACGCTGCCGCTGCTGCTGGGCATGGCGCTGACCTTCGCCGCGGTCGCGAGCCTGGCCGCCGTGGGCAGCCAATGGGTGGCGCAGGCCAACCAGATCGGCCGCTGGCTGGCCCTGGTGCTGATGGCGGTGTTCGCCCTCGCGCTGCTCTGGCCGCGCCTGGCAGACCATCTGCTGGCGCCGTTCCAGCGCGTGGGTGCACGGCTGAGTGCACGCGCCGATGCTGCGGATGATGCCGGCCGTGGCGGTGCTGGGACCTCGCTGCTGATCGGCATCGCCACCGGCCTGCTGTGGGCGCCGTGCGCCGGCCCGATCCTCGGTCTGGTGCTGACGGGCGCTGCCCTGCATGGCGCCAGCGTCGGCACCAGCGCGCTGCTGCTGGCCTACGCGTTGGGCGCGGCCACCGCGCTCGCGCTGGCGGTATGGATCGGCGGCCGCGTGTTCAACGCCCTGCAGGCGCGCCTTGGCCTGGGCGACGTGCTGCGCAAGATGCTGGGCGTTGCCGCGCTGCTGGCGGTGGTGGCGATCGGGCTGGGCTGGGATACCGGCCTGCTGACCCGCCTGTCCACGGTGAGCACCGCGCGCATCGAACAGGGTCTGCTCGATGCCGTGCCCGGTGCGCAGCCGGCGGCGCCGCCGATGATGATGGCCGGCGCGAATGCCGGTGCCGACGCGCCGCTGCCGGTGGAAGGCACCCTGCCCTCTCTGGACGGTGCCACCGGCTGGCTCAACAGTCCGCCGCTCAAGGCCGGACAGCTGCGCGGCAAGGTCGTGCTGATCGACTTCTGGACCTATTCCTGCATCAACTGCCTGCGTGCGATGCCCTTCGTCCACGAATGGGAACGCCGCTATCGCGATCATGGCCTGGTGGTGGTTGGCGTGCACACGCCCGAGTTCGCCTTCGAACGCGACCCGCGCAACGTGATGAAGGCCGTGCAGCAGCTGAAGGTGGAATACCCGGTGGCGCTGGACAACCAGTATTCGATCTGGCGCGCATTCAACAACCAGTACTGGCCGGCGCAGTACTTCGTCGATGCGCAGGGCAACATCCGCGCCCACCAGTTCGGTGAAGGCAACTACGCGCATTCGGAACAGGTGATCCGCCGCCTGCTGACCGAGGCCGGCCAGACCGATCTGCCGCCGCCGGCCGACCCGGCCGCCGCCGACCTGCAGGGCGTGGCCACGCAGGCCGACATGGGGAACCTGCGCTCTCCGGAAACCTACCTGGGCCATGCACGCGCCGAGCACTTCGCCTCGCCCGGCGGGCAGCGCAACGATGTGGCCTTCGACTACACGCTGCCGGCCAGCCTCGCGCTCAACCAGTGGGGCCTGTCCGGCCGCTGGACCGTCACCGATGAAGCCGCGCAGCTGCAGCAGGCCGGCGGCCGCCTCGCCTTCCAGTTCCATGCCCGCGACCTGCACCTGGTGTTGGCACCGACGCAGGACGGCACGCCGGTGCGCTTCCGCGTGTGGCTGGACGGCAAGCCGCTGCCGGCCACCGATGCCGGCAGCGATGTCGGCGCCGATGGCACCGGCGTGGTCAACGAGAACCGTCTGTACCAGCTGGTGCGCCAGCGCGGCACGGTCGGCCCGCACCGCTTCGAGATCGAGTTCCTCGATGCGGGCGTGCAGGCCTATGCCTTCACCTTTGGCTGAGAACAGGAGGGCACGATGAAATTCTCCTTCGAACAGGGCATTGCAACAGGTGTTGCCGGGCTGGTCGCCACGGCACTGGTGGCCGGCGTGCTGCTGGTTGATCGCGGCGCGATGGCCGCGCCGGCTACCGCCAGCGCGCAGGTACAGGCACTGCCGGCACCCACCGGCGATGCCGCCTTCACCGATGGCGCCACCCACGCCAGCGTGGTGTTTGCCGGTGGCTGCTTCTGGGGCGTGCAGGGCGTGTTCCAGCACGTGAAAGGCGTGAGCAATGCGGTGGCCGGCTATGCCGGAGGCAGTGCCGCCGATGCACGCTACGAGCGCGTCAGCAGCGGCCGCACCGGACACGCTGAAGCAGTGAAGGTCGACTACGATCCGCGCCAGGTCAGCTATGGGCAGCTGCTGCAGGTGTTCTTCTCGGTGGCGCACGATCCCACCCAGCTGAACTACCAGGGCCCGGACCACGGCAGCCAGTACCGCTCGGCGATCTTCAGCGATGACGCCAGGCAGCTGGCTGCCAGCCGCGCCTACATCGACCAGCTGGGCAAGGCTGGCAGCTACCGCGTCCCGATCGTGACCCAGGTGGCCAGCGGCCAGCGTTTCTACCCGGCCGAGAGCTACCACCAGAATTACATGAACAACTACCCGCAGGCGGCCTACATCCGCTACTACGACGCACCGAAGCTGGCCGCGCTGGGCAAGCAGTTCCCCGCGCTGTACCGGCGCCAGGCATCGCTGGTACCGATGCGCTGACCGCGCTTTCGTAGAGCCGAGCCCATGCTCGGCTGCGCTGCCGGGAAAGCAGCCGGGCATGGGCTCGGCTCTACACAAAAAAAGACGCACGGCCTTGCGGCCGTGCGTTTGCAATGGATCGGCCAGGCCCCGATCAGGCCCCACCGACAGCACCATGCTAGGCTCGGCGGCATCATGGGTACAGCTGCAGATGCAGGCCAGTCCAATGGATACAGATGCGCGCACCACCCCGGCCCCGCCGCGCTACCAGCGCCTGTCCGATGAGCTGGCCGAGGCAATCCACGGCGGTCGTCTGCCGGTCGGCAGCCGCCTGCCCTCGCTGCGGCAGATGGCCGCGCAGCGCCAGCTCAGCCTGAACACCGTCATCGCGGCCTACCGGCAGCTGGAAGATGCAGGGCTGGTGGTGCCGCGGCCGAAGGCGGGTTTCGAGGTGGCGCCGCGCCTGTCAGTGCCGCAGCGTTCGCTGCGCGATGCACCCTCGGCGCCCACCGCACCGCTGCAGCAGGCCTTGATGGCGCGCGTGCTCCAGGCACAGCAACGCCCTGGAGTGATCGATCTGGCGTTTGCCGGGCCGCGTGGGCGGCAGTTCTATCCCGGCGCCCAGCTGGCCCGGCACACCGCACAGGTGCTGCGCTACGGCCAGCAGACGGTGGAAACCTATGCGCGCCCGAATGGCTCGCCGCGCCTGCTGGCGCAGATCGTACGGCGTGGCCCGCGGATGGGCCTGCATACGCATGCCGACCGCCTGCTGCTGACCCACGGCGCGATGGAAGCGCTGCAGCTGGCCCTGCGCGCGGTGACCGAACCGGGCGCGGCCGTGGGCATCGAGGCCCCGTCCTACTTCAACCTGTACCCGCTGCTGGCCAACCTCGGCCTGCAGGCCATCGAACTGCCTACCCACCCGCAGCACGGGCTGGACGTGGATGCGCTGGAAGCGCTGCTGGAGCACACGCCGCTGGCCGCGCTGGTGGTCATGCCCACCGTGCACAACCCGCTGGGCTGCACCATGCCGACGGCCGCCAAGCAGCGCCTGGCCGAGCTGGTCAATGCACGCCAGCTGCCGCTGATCGAGGATGCGGTGTACGCCGAGCTGCAGTTCTGCGAGCCACCGGCGCCGCTGCTGAAGGCGTTTGATCGCGATGGCTGGGTGATGGTGGTCGGCGGCTTCTCCAAGACGCTGGCGCCGGATTACCGCATCGGCTGGCTCGATGGGGGCCGCTTCGCCGAGCGCATCGCCCTGCTCAAATTCCAGTCGACCGGCGGTGAACCACAGCTGCTGGGTGATGCGGTGGCCGCTTACCTGCAAGCCGGCAGCTACGAGCACCACCTGCACCGCATGCGCCGGCTGTACCGCGAACAGGTCGGGCGCCTGCGCCAGCTGGTGGCCGAACACTTCCCCGCCGGCACCCGTGCCACCGAGCCACAGGGTGGCTTCCTGCTGTGGCTGGAACTGCCGGGCGTGGATACCCGCGAACTGTTCGAGCGGGCGCTGGCGGAGGACATCGTGTTCATGCCCGGCCAGGTGTATTCGCGCGGTGCGCGCTACCGGCATTGCCTGCGGCTGTCGTGCTGCCAGGCGCTGGATGCGCGCTTCATCAGTGCGGTGGAGCGGCTGGGTGCGATCGCGCGGGAATTGTCGGCACGGTAGTGCCGGCCGCCGGCCGGCAATCGCGGTGCCGTTCGTATCGGTTGCCGGGTAGAGTCGACCGTTGGTCGACTGCTCCTGATCAGACCCCGCGCTGCGCGCGATAGTCGACTGACAGTCGACTCTACCGCTGCTCCGCTCCCAGGTGCGCGCCCAGGGTCAGGCCATCCGCGCCCGGCAGGTACGGCAACCTCCCCCAGCACGGTATCGGCAGGCGCTGCTGCAACGTGGCGATGTTCTCGTCCTGGCGCTGCATGGTGGGATCAATGTGGTTGCCGATCCAGCCCAGGCACTCCACGCCGCTGGCCTGCAGCGACTGCGCGGTCAGCCGTGCGTGGTTCACGCAGCCCAGGCGCATGCCCACCACCAGCAGCACCGGCAGGCGCAGCGCGCGCACCAGATCCAGCTGGTCCAAGGTGGCCGACATCGGCGCCAGCCAGCCGCCCACGCCTTCGACCACCACCACGTCGGCCTGCGCACGCAGGCGCTCGAACGCGGCCACGATCGGCGCCAGCTGCACCTGCACGCCGTCCTCGGCGGCGGCCAGTTCCGGCGCCAGCGGCTGCCGCAGCGCATAGGGATTCAGGTCGGCGTAGTCCGGCACCGGCCAGCTGGCCGCCTGCAGCGCCAAAGCATCGTCGTTGCGCAGGCCCTGGCCGAGGTCCTGGCTGCCACTGGCCACCGGCTTCATGCCCACCGCACGCAGCCCGCGCCGGCGCAGCGCATGCAGCAGCGCGGTGCTGCTGGCGGTCTTGCCGATTTCGGTATCGGTCCCGGTGACGAACACGGCCGGCGGCATCAGGGTGGGCAGGGGCATCAACAGATCCAGGCATGCAACAGAGCGTGCATTATCGCTGGTCCCGTACGCTTGCTAGACTGCAGGCATGTTCGCCAATGCCTCGCTCACCGGCAGCAAGCCGGAACAATACGCCCAGCTGCTGGAACAGGCCCGCGGCCTGGTCTACGCCGAGTCCGACCGCATCGCCAATGCGGCCAACCTCTCCGCGCTGGTCTACCACGCCCTGCCCGACCTGAACTGGGTGGGCTTCTACCTTTATGACGGCAAGGAGCTGGTGGTCGGCCCGTTCCAGGGCCTGCCGGCCTGCGTGCGCATCCCGCTGGACAAGGGCGTGTGCGGTGCCGCCGCCAGCCAGCGCGTCACCCAGCGCGTGGAAGACGTCGACGCCTTCCCCGGCCACATCGCCTGCGATTCGGCCTCGCGCTCGGAGCTGGTGGTGCCGCTGCTGCGCGGTGATGAACTGATCGGCGTGTTCGACATCGACAGCCCGAAGGTGGACCGCTTCGATGCCGAGGACCAGGCCGGTCTGGAAGCCATCGCCCGCGTGTTCGTCGAGGCCCTGGAATGAGCGCACCGAAGCTGCGCAACATCGGCCCGAAGAGCGCGGCGTGGCTGCGCCAGGTCGGCCTGCGCAGCCGCGAGGACCTGGCCGCGCTCGGCGCGGTCGGGGCCTTCGTCAAGGTCAAGCGCGCCGGCTTCAAGCCGAGCCTGAACCTGCTTTATTCGCTGGAAGGCGCGCTGCGGGACTGCCACTGGCAGGAGCTGGGCGAAGCCCAGCGCGAGGCGCTGGTGCAGGATTACGAGGCACGCATCGCCGCGCATCCGCTGAAGGCGGCTGGCCCGGCATCGGGCCCGGTGCATGAGCAGCGCTTCGACACCGGGGATGACGGCGAAGACAGTTTCGCCGAGAGCGCCGACGAGGATTGAGGCGTCCGCGTTGCCGGGAAGGCCGGCCAGCGGCCGGCACTACCACGGTGATGCGGCTTACGGCTGCTGCAGTTCCAGCAGCTCGCCGACCAGGCCCACTTCGCCGCGTTCCAGCCACACCCGCAGGCGCGTGCCGTGGTCGATGCGCAGTGCCCAGCACAGCGACAGCGGCAGCCCGCAGACCTGCGACAGCACCATGCGCAATGGGCCGCCATGGGTGACCACCACGGTCGGCAGCGGATCCTCATCGTCCAGCAGGCGATCCAGCGCGCGTGCGATGCGCCGTTCGAAGTGGCCCCAGCTCTCGCCGTTGGGCGGCGGGAACGCATGCGGATCGGCATGGAAGGCCGCCAGCGCGTCCTCCGGCAGGTCGAACAACGACTGCCCGTCCCAATCGCCGAAATCCAGTTCTTCCCACTCCTCGTCCGCCTCCACGTCCAGCCCGCGCGGGGTGGCCAGGGCCATCGCCGTGTGCAGCGAGCGCAGGCGCGGCGAACTGATCACCCGCTGCCAGTCCTGCTCGGCATAGGCGTCGACCAGTTCCTGCGGCAGGCGGGCCAGCTGCGGCGGATCGCTGCGGCCATCGAGGAACTCATCGCGGCCGTTGCCGGCATGGCGGACCAGGTCGAGGATCATGCGTGCGTCCTGTGCAGGCAACGCGGGAACAGCAGAAAACAGCGGGACATCGGCAACGGCACCACGGGATCGAGGGGACATTCTACGGGCACAGCGAAGGCAGTCGAGCAAGCTCGACTCTACGGGGTCCCGGGGATGCCGTAGACTGCGCCCACTTCCAGGTGACCTGCGGCCATGGCCGGCAGGTTGAAACGGGAAGCCGGTGACGCGTGGCAACACGCCAGGCCGGCGCTGCCCCCGCAACGGTAAGCACGTCTGTTCCAGGCAATACCGCCACTGTGCCATCGGCATGGGAAGGCGCCTGGACGGTGGCCTCGCGCCACCTGGCGGCAAGCCCGGAGACCGGCCCGGAAGCCTCAGGTCGCGATGCGGTGGGCATGGCGCTGGATGACCGTGGCGCTGCCGCGGCTTCGGCGCCTGCCTGCCTTTGCTCGCGGTTCCTCCCCTTCGCCACGCGGGCGTGCGTGGCACCTGGAGTCCCCCGATGAAGCTGCAGTCCCGAATGCTGTCCCTGGCCGTACTGGCCGCCCTGCCCGCCCTGGCCCATGCGCAGGCCAACGAAGACACCGCGGCGCTGGACCAGGTGCTGGTCACCGCCACGCGTACCCCCATCGCCCTGCAGGACAGCATCGCGCCGGCCCAGGTGATCGACCGCGCACAGATCGAATCCAGCCAAGCCACCTCGCTGCAGGAACTGCTGGCAGGTCGCGCCGGCATCAACCTGACCAACAGCGGTGGCCTCGGCAAGCAGAGCTCGCTGTTCCTGCGCGGTACCAATTCCTCGCACACCGTGGTGCTGGTCGATGGCGTGCGCATCAGCAGCGCCGACCTCGGCCTGGCGATGTACCAGGACCTGCCGCTGGCACAGATCGAACGCGTGGAAATCGTGCGCGGTCCGCAGTCGAGCCTGTACGGCGCCGATGCCATCGGTGGCGTCATCCAGATCTTCACCCGTCGCAACCAGGGCGAATTCGCCCCGCACTTCCAGCTCGGCAGTGGCAGCAATGGCCTGCGCGAGGCCAGCGGCGGCATCGGTGGCAGCGGCGAGCACGGCTGGTTCGGCGCCGACATCGCCTACCAGCACACCGACGGCATCAACGCCTGCCGTGGCTCGGCCACGCTGTTCGCCGGCTGCTTCGCCGATGAGCCCGACCGCGATGGCTACCGCAACCTGTCCAAGAGCCTGCGCGGTGGCTACACCTTCAACGACCAGTGGAGCGTGGAAGGCAGCGCGTTGCGTGCCGAGGGCGAGAACCACTACGACGGTTACTACAACTATTCGGAAACGCTGCAGCAGGTGATGTCCGGCAAGGTGCGCTACACCCCGACCGATCGCCTGGCCTTCACCGCCAGCGTCGGCCGCAGCGACAACGAATCGGACAACTACGGTGACTTCGGTGTGTTCGGCAGCGCGCAGACCCACCGCGACAATGCATCGCTGCAGGCCGACACCGGCCTGGCCGAGGGCCAGCTGCTGAGCACCGGCGTGGACTGGAGCGAAGACAACCTCGATGGCAGCAGCGCGGGCTATCTGGTCGACAGCCGCCGAAACACCGGCGTGTTCGTGCAGTACCAGGGTCGTTTCGGCCGCCACCAGCTGCAGGTGAGCGCGCGCAACGATGACAATGCGCAGTTCGGCAACCACGCCACCGGCAGCCTCGGCTGGGCGATGGACCTCGGCCACGGCCTGCGCGTGAATGCCAGCTACGGCACCGCGTTCAAGGCACCGACCTTCAGCGACCTGTACGACCCGTGGAGCGGCGTGCCGACGCTGGATCCGGAGAAGTCGAAGAGCGCCAACCTCGGCCTGTCGCAGCACGGCCAGGGCTGGCACTGGGGCATGGACGTGTACGAGACGCGCATCGATGACCTGATCACCTACGATGCGGCGACCTTCATGATGCAGCAGGTCGAGAAGGCGCGTATCCGCGGGGCCGAACTGACCGCGGGCGTAGTGCTGGCCGGCTTCGACATCAATGGCCAGCTCAGCTACACCGACCCGCGCAACCGCACCGCTGGCAGCGCGCAGTTCGACAACTGGCTGGCGCGCCGCGCGCAGCAGACCGCGCGCCTGGACGTGGACCGCCGCTTCGGTGATTTCCGCGCCGGGCTGACCGTGCAGGGCGCGGGCAAGCGTTACGACGACGCAAGCAACGCGGTGAAGGTGGGCGGCTACGGTACGCTGGACCTGCGCGCGGAATATGCGCTGACGCCATCGTGGTCGCTGCTGGCGCGCGCGGCCAACCTGTTCGACCGCAGCTACGAGACCGTGGCGTGGTTCAACCAGCCGGGCCGCGAATACCAGCTGAGCGTGCGTTACCAGCCGAAGTAACGGGCCTCGGCATCGATGCATGGCGTCGATCTACATGATTGGTAGCGCCGGGCCATGCCCGGCGAACGGATCACGGCGTCGGAATGCCTGATGCCAGCCCCGGCAGGTCACGCAGGTCGTCGATGACCGCCACGGCATGTGCCGTTTCCAGGTCCAGGCCACGCGGGTAGCCGTAGCGCACCAGTGCGATCGGCATGCCTGCGTCTTCGGCGGCACGGTAGTCGGTGAGCGAATCACCAACCATCAGGCAGGCGTCCACTGCCAGCCCGAAGTGCGCGGCGATATGCCGCAGCGGTTCACCACTGGGCTTGCGCTGCGGCAGCGAATCACCGCCCAGCACCAGCGAAAACGCGTCGCCGATGCCCAGGTGCTGCAGCAGCGGCGACACCAGCGCCGCCGGCTTGTTGGTGCAGATGGCCAGGGGCACGCCACGCGTGCGCAGCACGGCCAGCGCTTCGGGCACGCCGCCGAACAGGCGCGGGCTGCGCAGCAGGCACTCGCGGTAATGCACCATGAAGGTCGGCATCACTTCGGCCAGATCGATGTCACGAGCGGCGGCATGCACGGCCTGCTCCACCAGCCGCCGCACGCCATCGCCGATCCAGCCCAGCACGGTGGCTTCAGGCACGCGCGCCAGGCCGATGTCTTCCAGCGTGCGGTTCAGCGCTTCGGCGATATCGGCCGCGCTGTCCACCAGCGTGCCGTCCAGATCAAACACAACCAACGGATAGGGATACGACAAAGGACGGCACCTGTACGACGTGGGCCGTCCATTGTACGCCCCGCGCTTTTCCCGATTCCCCCTGAGCCGAACCGGCGGGCGCGGAGTCTGGCCTTGCGCTCGACGGTCGGCAGGTCTTGCGGGTCCACACACAAGCGGCGTACCCCGGGCACATATCGACCGGGCGATACCGATCGCCTACCTCGCGCGCCTGCCATTCCCACGCCGCGCGGTTGTGGTCGAGCAATGCCTGTCCATGGTTCATGTGTCCTCCTTGGTCGCTGGGCGCCAATCCAGATCCTGGAAGGCCGGGCTGGCAAAACACTCAGCAAGGAAATCCAGGAACCGCCGCATGACAGCGGGCTGCTGTCGACGCGATGCGTACACGGCATGAATGCCCAGCTCGT
This sequence comes from Stenotrophomonas maltophilia, assembly GCA_002364755.1. Taxonomy (GTDB): domain Bacteria; phylum Pseudomonadota; class Gammaproteobacteria; order Xanthomonadales; family Xanthomonadaceae; genus Stenotrophomonas; species Stenotrophomonas maltophilia_AX. Next base: position 5,899 of record DEZI01000035.1, on the reverse strand, counting down.
CCAGTTCGTAGGCCGGCAGCAGCTGCACCAGTTCGCCCGAACGCAGCAGCGGTGCCACCTGGTAGGTCGGCAGCATGGCGATGCCGGCACCGGCGCGCACCGCTTCCAGCAGCAGTGATGCTTCGTTGGCGCTGATGTTGCCGCCCACCGCCACCGACAGCGAGCGGCCATCGCGGTGCAGCTGCCACAGGCTCTTGCCCACGTAGTGATGGGTGAGGCAGTTGTGCGCGGGCAGCTGTTCCGGCGCGCTGGGCGTGCCATGAGCCTGCAGGTAAGCCGGCGTGGCGCACAGCACCGAGCGGCAGGTGGCCAGCCGTCGCGCGATCAGGCCCGGGTCGATCTGGCGTGCGATGCGCACGGCCAGGTCCACGCGCTCCTCCACCAGGTTGACCATGCGGTCGACCAGCAGCAACTCGATGCGCGCCGCCGGATGGCGCTGCACGAAGGCAGCCACAGCGCGGGCCAGATGGCTCTGCCCGAACGACACGCTGGCGGTGATGCGCAGGGTGCCGTGCGGCTCGGGATCGTCGCTGGCCAGTTCGCCCTGCAGTTCCTCGCCGATGGCCAGCATCTGCCGGAAGCGCGCCAGCGCGGCTTCACCGGCGCCGGTCAGGCTGATCCGCCGCGTGGTCCGGTGCAGCAGGCGCGCGCCCAGCCAGTCCTCCACCTCGGCCAGGTAGCGGCTGACCATCGCGCGGGACATGTCCAGCACCTCGGCGGCGGCGGTCAGGCTGCCGCGCTCGGCCACTTCGACGAACACGGTCATGGCGGTCAATCGGTCCATCTGCTCGGTCCATGCAACAAACAAGCGCGTTATACGCTGTTTTTCGAGCAACTGCAGCGGCCTACAGTGGCCACGTCCGCACCCCATTCCGCCCCAAGGAGTTCCGCCATGAAGATTGCCCTCGTCGGTGCCACCGGCAACATCGGGCGCCAGATCGCCCGCCACGCGCTGGCCAACGGCCACCAGGTCACGGCCATGGTCCGCAGTGAAAAGGACCTGCCGGCCGAACTGGCCGGTGCCCAGCTCGCCATCGCCGCGCTGGACGACACCGACGCCCTGGCTGCGGTGATTGCCGGCCACGAGGTGCTGGCCAGCGCCTACGGCCCGCGCCCGGGTGATGACATCGCCCAGATCGCCACTGTGGCTGACCAGCTGGTCGCCGCCGCGCGCCAGGCCAAGGTGCCGCGCGTAGTGGTGGTCGGTGGCGCCGGCAGCCTGGAGATCGCGCCGGGCGTGCAGCTGGTCGACACCCCGGACTTCCCGGCCGCCTACAAGCCGTACGCACTGGCCGCGCGCGAAGCGCTGAAGCGCCTGCAGGCCGTGGATGACCTGGACTGGACCTTCTTCTCGCCGGCGGCGGAAATCGGCCCGGGCGACGAGCGTGGCCAGTACCGCGTGCAGGCGAAGACCTTCCTCGCCGATGCCAGCGGCCACAGCCGCATCAGCTACGCCGATTACGGTGCGGCGTTCGTGGCCGAGCTGGAAGCGGCCAAGTACCCGAAGCAGATCATCACTGCGGCGTATTGATCGATACGTTTCCCCGGTAGAGCCGAGCCTGCGCTCGGCTCGAGGCAAACACTTCAGCCGAGCATGGGCTCGGCTCTACACAAGGAATCGTTGATGCGTACTGCTGCCCTGCTTCTTCCGTTCGCGCTGGCCGCCGGTTTCGCCAGTGCGCCGTTGCTGGCCGCACCGGCCACGCCGGCAGCCGCCACGGCGGCGAAACACTCACAACTGCACCTGCAGACCTTCCATCCCGGCCCGCAGGCGATGTTTTCGGTGTCCTCGGTACTGATTGAAGGCCGCCGCGAGGCAATACTGGTCGATGCACAGTTCGCGGCCCGCGATGCGCGTGCACTGGTCGAAAAGATCCGCGCCAGCGGCAAGCAGCTGACCACGATCTACATCAGCCACGGCGATCCGGATTACTACTTCGGCCTGGCCACGCTGCAGGATGCCTTCCCGCAGGCACGCATCGTCGCCACCGCGCAGACCGTCGCCCACATCGAGCAGACCCAGGCCGGCAAGCTGGCCTACTGGGGCCCGAAGATGGGTGCCGATGTGCCCGCGCGCATCATCGTGCCGCAGGTGCTGGAGGGCGATGCGCTGCAGCTGGAAGGCCAGCGCCTGCCGCTGATCGGGCTGGATGGGCCGACGCCGGACCGCACGGTGCTGTGGGTGCCGTCGCTGCGCGCGATCGTGGGCGGCATTCCGGTAGTGGCCGGCGAGCATGTGTGGATGGCCGATACGCAGACGCCGCAGTCGCATGCCGATTGGCTGCAGATGCTGCAGCAGCTGCAGGCGCTGAAGCCGAAGGTGGTGGTGCCGGGCCATTATGCGCCCGGTACGGCGCTGGATGCGGGCGCGCTGCGTTTCACGGCGGACTACATCCGTGCATTCGACGTGGAAACGGGCAAGGCGGAGGACAGTGCGGCGCTGGTGAAGGCGATGCGGGCGCGTTACCCCAGGTTGGAAGGCGTGGCGTCGCTGGAGTTGAGTGCGAAGGTGGCCAAGGGCGAGATGCAGTGGCCTTGAGGCAGGTGGTTTGTTTTTGCAGGGCTGCGCCCTGCACCTGCTCAATGCAACGGCAACAGCCGGAGCAACAGCTGGGTATCTATGGGTTGGCGGCGTGGGTCCGGTGGCAGGGGACGCCGTGAACCCGTCCATGGGGGCTTGGTCGCGGCATCCATGCCGCTCCCCCCCCCGCAACCGGACCCACCCCGCCTTCGACAGTTTCCCACGATCTGTCGGAACAGCGATCCGCTCTGGTGGGTGCCGACCGTTGGTCGGCACGGGGTCGGTCAGATGGAGGTGGAATGATTCGGGCCGTGCCCGAACAGTTCGCCCTGCACGACCAGTTCCTTATCGCGGAATCCACCGAGGCCGACGCCGACCAGGCGGTAGCGGGTGTCGGCGGGCAGGTCGACGCGGGCACGCAGGGAGAGGGCGATGTCGCGCAGTTCCTGCAGCGATTCCGGTGGGCGGTCGGGGGTGTAGCTGCGGGTGAGGATGCGGAACTGCGCGGTCTTCAATTTCAGCACCACGGTGTGGCCGATGCGTTCGGTCTTGCGCGTGGCGTGCCAGGTCTTCTCGGCCAGCTGCACGATGGCGTCGCCCAGGTCTTCCAGCAGGAGGTCTTCGGCGAAGGTGTCCTCCGACGAGATCGACTGCACCTGCTGATCCGGTTCCACCGGGCGTTCGTCGATGCCGCGGGCGCGGTTGTACAGGCTGCGGCCGAAGCTGCCGAAGCTCTCTTCCAGGTCCGGCAGCGTCCAGTTGCGCAGGTCACCACAGGTGACAATGCCGCGCTCGGCCAGCTTGCCTTCCATCACCTTGCCCACGCCCGGCACGCTCTTCACCGGCAGGGTCAGCAGGAAGGCATCCACGCGCTGCGGCGGAATGACGAACTGGCCATCAGGCTTGCGCCAGTCCGAGGCGATCTTGGCCAGGAACTTGTTCGGCGCGATGCCGGCTGAAGCAGTCAGGTTCGTCTCTTCGCGGATCTGCGCGCGGATGGTGCGCGCGATTTCGGTGGCCAGTTCGATGCCGCTCTTCGGCGCGGTCACGTCCAGGTAGGCCTCGTCCAGCGACAGCGGTTCGACCAGATCGGTGTGGCGCAGGAAGATCTCGCGCACCTGGCGTGACACGGCTTTGTAACGCGCGAAATCCGGCGGCACGAAGATCGCATCCGGGCACAGGCGCTCGGCACGCAACGCCGGCATCGCCGAGCGCACGCCGAACACCCGAGCCTCGTAGGACGCCGCGCACACCACCGAACGCGCGCCGCGCCAGGCCACGACCACCGGCTTGCCGCGCAGCGACGGGTCGTCACGCTGCTCCACCGACGCGTAGAAGGCGTCCATGTCGACGTGGATGATCTTGCGCAGTGCGTTCATGGTTGGCTGACATGATAACCGCACCGTACCGGTCCAGACGGCGAAGTATGGTCGTTGTGCATCAACGGGATGCGTCATTCCCGGGGAAAACACTACGCACGCGTACGGTGCGGCGGTTTGATTCCCGTTGCAACCGTCGTGCATCCTCGGGGACTTGTTGCCTTGTTTTCGCTTCCAGGAATGCGCTTTCCATGACTCGTCTCCACGCGTTCAACCGTGACCAGCTGCTGGCCAGCGCCCGCGGTGAACTGTTCGGCGCCGCCGCCGGCCGTCTGCCCAACGACCCGATGCTGATGTTCGACCGCATCACCGACATCCGCGAGGACGGTGGACCGCATGGCAAGGGCATGGTTCGTGCCGAACTGGATATCCGCCCGGACCTGTGGTTCTTCGGCTGCCACTTCATCGGCGACCCGGTGATGCCCGGCTGCCTGGGCCTGGATGCCATGTGGCAGCTGACCGGCTTCTACCTGACCTGGCTGGGCGCGCCCGGCAAGGGCCGCGCCCTGGGCTGCGGCGAGGTGAAGTTCACCGGCCAGGTGCTGCCGGAAGCGAAGCTGGTGCGCTACGAGATCGACATCACCCGCGTCATCAACCGCAAGCTGGTGATGGCCCAGGCCGATGCCCGCATGTACGTGGACGACCGCGAGATCTACAACGCCCGCGACCTGCGCGTGGGCCTGTTCACTGAAACCGGGAGCTTCTGATGCGTCGCGTCGTCATCACCGGCATGGGCATCACCTCGTGCCTGGGCAATGATCTGGATACCGTTTCCTCGGCGCTGCGCGAAGGCCGCGCCGGCATCACCGCGCTGCCCGACCACGCCGAAGCCGGCCTGCGCAGCCAGGTGGGCGGCCGCGTGGATCTGGACCTGGATGCACAGATCGACCGCAAGCAGAAGCGCTTCATGAGCGATGCGGCGGCCTTCGCCTACATCGCCATGCGCGATGCGATCGCCGATGCCGGCCTGTCGCCGGAACAGGTGAGCGCGCTGCGCACCGGCCTGATCGCCGGTTCCGGCGGTGGTTCCAGCGAATGGCAGGTGGGTGCCGTGGACCTGCTGCGCGCCCGTGGCGTGCGCAAGGTCGGCCCGTACATGGTGCCGCGCACGATGTGCTCCACCGTGTCGGCCTGCCTGGCCACCGCGTACCAGATCAAGGGCGTCAGCTACTCGCTGTCGGCCGCCTGCGCGACCTCGGCGCACTGCATCGGCGCGGCCGCGGACATGATCCGCCATGGCGCGCAGGACATCATGTTCGCTGGTGGCGGCGAAGACCTGCACTGGTCGATGAGCGTGATGTTCGATGCGATGGGCGCGTTGTCGACCAGCTTCAACGACACCCCGGCCAGCGCCTCGCGCCCGTATGACAAGGACCGCGACGGCTTCGTCATCGCTGGTGGCGGCGGCATGCTGGTGCTGGAAGACTACGACCACGCCGTTGCCCGCGGTGCACGCATCCATGCCGAGCTGATCGGCTACGGCGTGACCTCCGACGGTGCCGACATGGTCGCCCCGTCCGGCGAAGGCGCGGTGCGCTGCATGAAGATGGCGCTGCAGAACGTCGACCGTCCGCTGGATTACCTCAACACCCACGGCACCTCGACGCCGCTGGGCGACGTGACCGAGCTGGGCGCGATCCGCGAAGTGTTCGGCGATGCGGTGCCGCCGCTGTCGTCGACCAAGGCGCTGTCGGGCCACTCGCTCGGCGCGGCCAGCGTGCATGAGGCGATCTACTGCCTGCTGATGATGCGCGATGGTTTCGTGGCCGGCTCGGCCAACATCACCGAGCTGGACCCGGCGGTGGAAGGCTTCCCGATCCTGCGCGAGAGCCGCGAGCAGAAGCTGGACACGGTGATGTCCAACAGCTTCGGTTTCGGGGGTACGAACGCGGCGCTGGTGTTCGGCCGCGTTTGATTGGAAGGCGTGCCGACCAACGGTCGGCACCCACCAGCGAGGTGATCGCGCGGATGTAGAGCCGAGCCCATGCTCGGCTCAGTG
>DEZI01000036.1:15643-110913 GCA_002364755.1 Stenotrophomonas maltophilia | reverse complement strand
CCAGCATCACCGCCACGAACAGGCCCAGCTGCACGAAGGTCCAGCCGATGTCAGCCAGCACGCTGCCGACGGTATGGGTCTCCTTGGCTGCATCGGGCCCGAACACGCCAGCCAGCACCGGCATCATCACCAGTGCCAGGACGCAGGCCAGGTCCTCGACGATCAGCCACCCTACCGCGATCTTGCCGCGCATGGTTTCCAGCAGGCGACGTTCTTCCATCGCACGCAGCAGCACCACGGTACTGGCGGTGGCCAGCGAGAAACCGAAGATGACCCCGTGCAGGGCAGGCCAGCCCATCAGCCAGGCCACGCCCCAGCCCAGCAGGGTGGCCACGGCGATCTGGCCGATGGCACCGGGGATGGCGATGGCCTTCACCGCCATCAGGTCCTTCAGCGAGAAGTGCAGGCCGACGCCGAACATCAGCAGCATCACGCCCAGTTCGGCCAGCTGGTTGGCCAGCGCCTGGTCGGCGACGAAGCCGGGGGTGAACGGGCCGACGCAGATGCCAGCCACCAGGTACCCGACCAGAGGAGACAAGCGCAGCTTGTTGGCCAGCGCGCCGAAGATGAAGGCGAGCCCCAGGCCGACGGCCACGATGTTGATCAGGTCGGTGTCATGGTGCATCGGCACTCGCAGGAAATCGGGGGGATGTCCCGATTTTCACCGATGAGGCCAGATACGGCAAACCCGCCGGCCACGTGCCGCGGCCGGCGGGTTTGCCCACGCATTTCTCCCCTACCCCCGCCGTCGGCGCGCCCCTTCAACAAGAAGGGGCTCTCCTCCAGATACGGCAAGGGTCGGCCGGCCAGCGGCCGGCACTACCAGCGAGATGCCCGTTACCGCTTACCAGTTGTACTTGATGCGCCCGTAGACATACGCGCCGTTGAAGCCGAACGGTGAGTAGTTGCTGTAAGGCAGCATGCCGAAGGTCGAGTTCTGCAGGTCTTCGGTGCGGTCCGGGTACTCGTCCAGCAGGTTGTCCGCGCCCAGGGTCAGGGTCCAGTTACTGCTCGGCTTGTAGCTCACCGAGGCGTCCAGCACCCACTTGTCACCGTAGGTCTGGTCGCGCAGGGCGGTGGCCGAGTTGCGCACGGTGAATTCGCCGTAGCGGGTCGCGGCCAGGCCCAACTCCCAGTGGTCCGAGCGCCAGGTGCCGCTCAGCACGGTCTTGTCGCGCGGGTAGCTGTCCTCGATGCGGCCGATCTCATCACGGCCGATCAGCGACTGGGTCAGGCCCAGGGTGCCGAACACGGCCGGGGTGCCGCCCACGCGCTGCACTTCGGTCTCGTTGTAGCTGTAGGCCGCGGTCAGCTCCAGGCTGCTGGCGGCGAACGGCACGGTGTAGCTGGAGACGAAATCAACACCGCGGGTGCGGGTGTCCAGGCCGTTGGTGAAGTAGGAGAACGCGGTCACCTGCGGCAGGCCCAGCGTGCCCAGCAGTGCGCTGGTGGCGGCGTTGGTGGTGATGCTGGACGACAGCGCGATGCGGTTGTCGATATCGATCTGGTAGGCATCGACGGTGATGTACAGGCGGTCCACCGGCTGCAGCACCAAGCCCAGGCTGTAGGAGGTGGACGTTTCCGCCTTCAGCGGGGATGCGCCCAGCGCCTGTGCGGCCTGGCTGGTGGTGGGGAAGGTGCCGCGTTCGACGAACACGCCGTTGGTGAACTGGCTGGTCACCGCCTGGTAACCCTGCTGGGCCAGCGACGGGGCGCGGAAACCGCTGGAGGCGGTGGCACGCAGCGCGACCTTGTTGGTGAAGGCATAGCGCGCCGACAGCTTGCCGGAGAAGCGGTCGCCGAAGTCCGAGTAATCCTCGTAGCGGCCGGTCACGCCGGCGGAGAACTTGTCGGTCAGGTCTGCTTCCAGGCCGGCATAGACCGCGTAGTTGTGGCGGTCGGCGTGCACCTCATTGGTGGGGGTGAAGCCGGCGAAGCCCTGCGCACCGGTGCCGGTGTAGGAGTTCAGTTCGCCCGGGTTCTGGTCCCACTTTTCCTTGCGGTATTCACCACCGAGGGACAGGGTGACCGGGTAGGCCAGGCCCCAGTCCAGCGACTTGGTGAAGTCGGCATTGAAGATGTCCTGCTGGTACTTCAGCGTGCCGTCGTAGAACGAGCTCGGGCTGGTGGTGCCCAGGCTGTAGTTGATGCTGTTGCGGGTGTTGAAGTCGAGGGTGTTCTCACCGTGGTTCAGGCTCAGGTCCCAGGTCCAGCCGCTGTCGGTGCTGCCCTTGACGCCTGCCACCAGCGAGCGGTCCTTCGAGTACTGGTTGATCTCCGGCACGTAGCCGTCCGGGTAGATCTGCGACAGCAGCGCGGTCTGGCCGCTGTGGTTGGGCGAGCGGTAGAACGCGAACGAGGTGATGTCGCGATTGCTGAGCAGCGCGCTGGCGTAGCCGGTGACGTGGTCGCTGAAATCAAAGCTGGCATTGGCCGAGGCCGCAGTGGCATCCACGCGCGGGTCGCCAACGACGAAGGTGGTTTCACCGATGGCCGGGAAATTGCCGGTGTTCGGGGTGGTACCGCGGTAGGGGCCGGCGCGGTTGCTTTCGTCCTGCTGGCTGATCTGGCCGGCCACGTGCACGCGGCCACGGCCGTTGGCGAACTCGACGCCGGTGTCGCCGGAGAGCTGGTACTTGTTGCCGTCACCGGCCGAGTACTGGCCGTAGTCCACGGCCAGGCTGCCGCCACTGCCGCTGCCCTTCAGCACGATGTTGATGACGCCGGCGATGGCGTCCGAGCCGTACTGGGCCGAGGCGCCGTCACGCAGCACTTCCACGCGCTCGATGGCGGCGATCGGGATGGCGTTGATGTCCACCGCCGAGGAGCCACGGCCGATGGTGCCGTTGACGTTGATCATCGCCGAGGTGTGCTGGCGCTTGCCGTTCACCAGCACCAGCACCTGGTCGGGCGAGAGGCCGCGCAGCTGCGCCGGGCGCACGCCACTGGTGCCGTCGGTCAGGGCCGGGCGCGGGAAGTTCAGCGAGGGCAGGGCGCGCGACAGCGCGGTGGCCAGTTCGCCGGAACCGGTGGACTGCAGGATTTCCGGGGTGATGATGTCGATCGGCGACTGCGACTCGGCGACCGTACGGTCGGCCACGCGGGTACCGGTGACGATCACCGTATCGAGGGTGTTGGCGGCGGTGCCGGTCTGCTGGGCAGCAGCGGCGAACGAAGCGCCACCGAGTGCGACAGCGATGGCGGCGGCGATCAGGCTGGTCTTGCGGTTCATCGGGGTGGGGCTCCGGTTGGCGGGAACTGGCACCGGAATCGACATCACGGGGGTGAGGCGGACGACGGTTGTTGCGGTGCGCAATACAGCAATTAACGGGAATTTAAGCAGCTGTCAAATGCGCGTCATGTGAAAAACGTTGCAAAAGCAAGCATTTAGCTGTGGCGGGAATTGGCGGGGGAGGGGCCCGGGAGGCGCGCGGACTCGACGAGGGAGAGATGTGGAGCGACCGCGTCGCTTCCCGGGGCGCGTCAAGTATTCGTTAACGCTAGAATTGCGTCGCAGGAACAGTGCTCACCAGCACATTCCATTTGGTTATATGGACCCCTTCCCCCATGATTTCGCTTCGTAATTTCGCCTTGCGCCGCGGCGAGCGGCTGCTGTTGTCCAATGTCGACCTGACCCTGCACGCCGGTTACCGGGTGGGTGTGGTCGGCCGCAACGGTGCTGGCAAGTCCAGCCTGTTCGCGGCGGTGAAGGGCGAGCTGGAGGCGGACAAGGGCGACGTCGATCTGCCCGGCAAGGTGCGCATCGCCAGCGTCGCCCAGGAAACCCCGTCGCTGCCCGACCCGGCGCTGAGCTTCGTGCTGGGCGGCGATACCGAGGTGGCCGCGGTGCTGGCCGCCGAGGCTGATGCCACCGCCCGCGAGGACTGGGAAGCCGTGGCCGAGGCGCATACGCGCATGGCCGAGCTGAACGCCTACGACGCCGAAGCGCGCGCCGGCAAGCTGCTGCACGGCCTGGGCTTCCCGGCCGAGACCCACCACCGCGCGGTGTCCTCGTTCTCCGGCGGCTGGCGCGTGCGCCTGAACCTGGCGCGCGCGCTGATGATGCCCAGCGACCTGCTGCTGCTCGACGAACCGACCAACCACCTCGACCTGGACGCGGTGTACTGGCTGGAACAGTGGCTGCTGAAGTACCCCGGCACCCTGCTGCTGATCTCGCATGACCGCGAGTTCCTCGACAACGTGGCCACCCACACCCTGCACCTGCACGGTGGCGGCGCCAAGCTCTACCCGGGCGGCTACACCGATTTCGAGCGGCAGCGCGCCGAACAGCTGCGCCAGCAGCAGATCGCGCACGAGAAGGAGCAGGCCGAGCGCGCCCACCTGCAGAGCTTCATCGACCGCTTCAAGGCGCAGGCCAGCAAGGCCGCGCAGGCGCAGAGCCGCATGAAGCGCCTGGCCAAGCTGGCCGGTACCGAAGCGGTGCGTGCCGAGCGCGAGTTCCGCATCGAGTTCGCCCCGCCGGCAAAACTGCCGTTTTCGCTCATTCGCCTGAACCACGTCGAGGCCGGCTACGGCGCCGATGCGGTGATCCTGCACAACGTCGGCTTCGGCCTGGAAGCCGGCCAGCGTATCGGCCTGCTCGGCCCCAACGGCGCGGGTAAGACCACCCTGGTGAAGACCCTGGTGGGTGAGCTGATGCCGATTGCCGGCGAGCGCTCGGCGCACCCGGACCTGAAGATCGGTTACTTCGCCCAGCACACGGTGGAATCGCTGCACGAAGGCCAGTCGCCGATGGAGCACTTCCGCGAGATCGCCCCGGATGCGCCGAACCAGTCGTTCCGCGATTTCCTCGGCAAGTGGAACTTCCCCGGTGACCGCGCGTTCGAGCCGGTCGACGGCTTCTCCGGTGGCGAGCGCGCGCGCCTGGCGCTGGCGCTGATCGCCTGGCAGCAGCCGAACGTGCTGCTGCTCGACGAACCGACCAACCACCTTGATCTGGAAATGCGCGAAGCGCTGGCCGAAGCGCTGGCTGATTTCGACGGTGCGATCGTGATGGTCTCGCATGACCGCCACCTGATCGGCCTGGTCTGCGACACCTTCTGGCGCGTGGCCGATGGCGTGGTCGAGCCGTTCGACGGCGACCTCGATGCCTACGCCGCCTGGCTGCGTACCCGTCCGCAGGCGCAGGGCACCAAGGCGCGCATGGAGCAGGTGGAAGAGCCGGTGGTGGTCAAGACCGCCCCGGTAGCGCAGGTGGTGCAGAAGAAGCCGGCCAACCCGCACAAGCTGGCCGCGGCCGAAACCAAGGTGTCCGAGCTGGAAAACAGCCTGGCCGAGCTCGACCGCCAGCTGGCCGACCCGGCCAACTACGCCGATGCCACGCGCATGGCCGTGCTCGGCCGCGACCGCGAAGCCACCGCCGCGCAGCTGGAAAAAGCCGAAGCCGCGTGGATGGAGCTGCTGGAGTCCTGATTGCAGCGGTAGCGCCGGGCCATGCCCGGCGAGCCTTTCCCATCCGCTGCGCTCGCCGGGCATGGCACATGAAGCAGCCGAGCGTAGGCTCGGCCCTACATCACCCCTGCGCCTGCAGCCATTCGCGGAAGCGGCGGGCGGGTTCGCGTTCGGCGCGTGAGCGCAGCCGCGTCAGCCAGTAGCGGCCCAGTTCCAGTGTGGTCGTGAACGGCTGCAGCAGGCGGCCTTCAGCCAGTTCCTGTTCGAACATGCGCAGCGGCAGCAGGGCCACGCCGGCGCCACCGGCCGCGGCCATCGCCACGGTCAGCGACGAATCGAACACCGGGCCGCGTGCTTCCACGCCGCTCACCCCGGCCGTCTGCAGCCAACGCGGCCACTCATCGCTGCGGTACGAACGCAGCAGCGGCACCGTGCCCAGGTCGCGCGGCTGCTTCAGCCGTCGCGCCAGCGCGGGTGCGCACAAGGGCGCGAACGGCGCATCGAGGATCGCCGTGCAGGCCTGGCCCTGCCAATCACCGTCACCGAAGCGGATCGCCAGGTCCAGGCCTTCGCCGGCCAGGTCGATGCGGTTGTTGTGGGTCTGCAGGCGCAGCTCGATATCCGGGTGCGCTGCTTCAAAGGCCGCCAGCCGCGGCAGCAGCCAGCCGGTGGCGAAGGTGCCGACCACGCCCAGGGTCAGCACTTCCCGCGCCGGACCGCCGGTGTAGCGGGCGATGCTGGCCGAGATGCGTTCGAAGGATTCATTGAGCACCGGGAACAGCGCCGCACCCTCGTCGGTCAGGGCCACCCCGCGCGGCAGGCGGTGGAACAGGCGGATGCCCAGCCGGTCTTCCAGCCCACGGATCTGGTGGCTGAGTGCGGCCTGGCTGACGCACAGCTCCAGGGCCGCGCGGGTGAAGTTCTGGTGCCGGGCGGCGGCCTCGAAGGCGCGCAGGGCGTTGAGCGGCAGGGTAGGGTGCAGCATGGCCAGGTGTGAGGCGGGATGATGGCTGATCCTAGCGTGACCAGTCACGCCCTCGCCATGGCAGAGGTCTGTTAGCGGAAGGCATGAATGAAATTCATGCCTGCCCCTGAAAATTGCCGCTGGTGGCGGGGCAGCGGGCTTCCAATAATCGGGTCTCGTTTATCGGAGCCCGCCATGCACGCCCGCCGTCGATTCCTGCAGTTCAGTGGTGCCGCCCTCGCATCCTCCCTGCTCGCACCCGCATTGGCGCGGGCCGCTGGCCCCGCGCCGGGTGCGCCTGCCGCGATTGCCAGCGCCGCTGATTTCGCCGCGCTGGAAAAAGCCAGTGGTGGCCGCCTGGGCGTGACCGTGCTCGACACCGGCAGCGGCCGTCGCATCGGCGGGCGTCGCCAGGACGAGCGCTTCCCGATGTGCAGCACCTTCAAATCGATGCTGGTGGCCCATGTGCTGAGCCTGGCCGACGCCGGCCGCATCTCGCTGGACACCCGCGTGGCGATCGCCGAGAAAGACCTGTTGTCCTACGCCCCGGTGGCCCGCCGCCACGTCGGCAAGGACCTGAGCGTGCGCGACCTGTGCCGCGGCACGCTGACCACCAGCGACAACACCGCTGCCAACCTGCTGCTCGGCGTGAGTGGCGGCCCGCCGGCGCTGACCGTCTTCCTGCGCGCGCAGGGCGACACAGTCACCCGTAACGACCGCTACGAGCCGGACATGAACCGGTTCGCCAAAGGTGATCCGCGCGATACCACCAGCCCCGCGGCGATGGCGGCCAGCCTGGCCCGTTTCGCAGTAGGGGATGGTCTGTCGGAGAAATCCCGGCTGCAGCTCGCCGACTGGCTGATCGACAACCAGACCGGTGATGCCTGCCTGCGCGCCGGCATCGGCAAGCGCTGGCGAGTGGGTGACAAGACTGGCAGCAATGGCGAGGACACCCGCAACGACATCGCCGTGCTGTGGCCGCGTGCCGGTGGTACGCCGTGGGTGGTGACGGCGTATCTGCAGGGGGCCTCGGTGGACGACGACCAGCGCGCGGCGGTGCTGGCGCGGGTGGGTGCGCTGGCCGATGCGATGATTGCCTGAGACGTGTGGGACAGGGCGCTGCCGTTTGCGCCTGCCGGGCATGGCCGTTAGGGTTGGGGCATGAATGTACGTGCCCCTCTGCTTTCCGTTGCCGCGCTGTGCAGCCTGGCCGCCTGTTCGCAGCAGTCGCCTGCGATCAATCACGACCTGTCCACGGCCCCGGCCGATGCGTTCATGGCGGCCATCGCCGCCCACTGCGGGCAGGCCTACGCCGGCAAAGTGGTGGAAGACACCCCCGCACCGACCGGCGAGGATCCCTTCGCCGGCAAGCGCCTGGTGATGCATGTGCGCGGCTGTGCCGACCCGGGGCACGAACTGCGCATTCCGTTCCATGTCGGTGCCGACCATTCGCGGACCTGGATCATCACCCGTACCGAAAACGGCCTGAAGCTCAAGCACGACCACCGTCATGCCGATGGCAGTCCGGATGCGATCACCCTGTATGGTGGCGACAGCAAGCCACCGGGTACCGCCGAGCGTCAGCAGTTCCCGGCCGATGGCGATTCGGTGGCGATGTTCCGCCGCGCCGACATGCTGGCGTCCACGTTCAACACCTGGGCGATGGAAATCGAACCGGACCAGCGCTTCGTCTACGAGCTGACCCGGCCGGAGGGGCGCCGCTTCCGCGTCGAATTCGACCTCAGCACGCCGGTACCGCTGCCGCCGGCACCGTGGGGCGACCAGCCCCCGCCGGCGCACTGACCAGCGCACAGGGTCGGATCCTTGCCGCAGGCAAGGGCTCTGGCCCGGCCGGCTGGGTAGCGCCGGGCCGCGCCCGGCGGCTTTCCTGCGGTTGACCGCGTCGCTGCGCTCGCCGGGCATGACCCGGCGCTACCTTCGGCAGCGCGACCCCGTTCTCAACGCGTACCGAAACGCGCCCGGCAGCCGTTGCTCACCCACACCTGCCCACGCGAATAGCCCCAGCTGCGGCCTTCCTGGCAGGCGCTGCCGGAGAGCTGCTGCTGCAGCACCGGGCGGCCTTGGCGCTCGTCCCAGTCGCAGTTCTGGGTGCGGTTGTTGTTGCTGCTGCAGGTGACGGAGTAGTTGCTGTTGCCGCCGCCCCAGTTGCCGCCATTGCCGCCGCCCCAGCCGCCGCGCGATTCGGCGAACTCGCCACGGCAGCCGCGGTTGACCCAGATGCTGCCGCGCCGGACGCCCCAGGTCTGGCCCTCCACGCAGGCCGAGCCGGAAATCTGCCGGACCAGGGTCGCGCCGCGCCAGTTGGTCGGACAGGTACGCTCGCGGTTGTCCTGGCTTTCGCACCGGATGGTGCCGCCGCTGCCGCCGCCCCAGTTGCCGCCATTGCCACCGCCCCAGCCGCTGCGGCCCTCGACGAACTCGGCCCGGCAACCATTGGTGACCCAGATGCTGCCGTTGCGGCTGCCCCAGGTGCGGCCCTCCACGCAGGATGAGCCGGACAGCTGGCGCACCATCTGCGCGCTGCGCCAGCCGGTATTGCAGACCCGCTCGCGGTTGTTCTGGCTCTCGCAGCGGACGACGCCATTCTGCGCAGCGGCGGGGGCGATGGGCAGGGCGAGGCCGGCAAGGCCGCCCACGGACAAGGTCAGGGCCAGGCTGGCCAGGGACAGCGGTTTCATGGCGAATCCCCATACGGTGTGTGGTGCGCGACTATAAGGACGGGGCGGATAAAGCCCGTGTGACTGTCCGCATTTGCCCCGGCCGGGGGCTCGGCCGCAGAATACGGGGCTTTCCGGTCCCCGTCGGGCGCCGGCGTTCTCCAGCGGAGCTTTCCCCCCATGCGTACCCACTTCTGCGGCCTGGTCGATGAGACCCTGATTGGCCAGACTGTCACCCTCGCCGGCTGGACCGACGTGGCCCGTAACCAGGGCGGCGTCTGCTTCATCGATCTCCGCGATCATGAAGGCATCGTGCAGGTGACCGTCGAGGTCGACAACGCCGAAGTGTTCGCCGTGGCCGCCTCGCTGGGCTATGAGGACGTGCTGCAGGTCGAAGGCGTGGTGCGCGCCCGCCACGCGGTGAACGACAAGATCGCCACCGGCAAGGTGGAAGTGATCGCCACCGCCATCACCGTGCTGAACAAGGCCGCCCCGCTGCCGTTCCACGCGCACGAGAACCCGGGCGAAGACACCCGCCTGAAGTACCGCTACCTGGACCTGCGACGCCCGGAAATGCAGCGCATGCAGCGCACCCGCATCAAGCTGGTGCAGGCCCTGCGCCGCCACCTGGACGAGCGCGGCTTCCAGGACATTGAAACCCCTATCCTGACCAAGGCCACCCCGGAAGGCGCCCGCGACTTCCTGGTGCCGGCGCGCATGCACCCGGGTGAGTTCTACGCCCTGCCGCAGAGCCCGCAGCTGTTCAAGCAGATCCTGATGGTGGCCGGCTTCGACCGTTACTACCAGATCGCGCGCTGCTTCCGCGACGAGGCTCTGCGTGCCGACCGCCAGCTGGAATTCACCCAGCTGGACATGGAATTCGCCTTCGTCCGCGAGCAGGACGTGCAGGACTTCGTGGAGTCGATGATCCGCGCCATCTTCAAGGAAGTGGTCGACGTCGAGCTGGCCGCCCCCTTCCCGCGCATGACCTGGGCCGAGGCGATGCGTCGCTACGGTTCGGACAAGCCGGACCTGCGCATCGCGCTGGAACTGGTGGACGTGGCCGAGCTGGTCAAGGACAGCGAGTTCGCCGTGTTCACCGGCCCGGCCAATGACGCCGAAGGCCGCGTGGCCGCGCTGCGCATCCCGGGCGGCGCCACCCTGTCGCGCAAGCAGATCGACGAATACGCCGCGCACGCCGCCAAGTACGGCGCCAAGGGCCTGGCCTACATCAAGATCGCCGACAACGGCGAAGTCAGCTCGCCGATCCAGAAGTTCTTCAGCGAGGCATCGTTCGCCGCCCTGGTCGCCCACATCGGCGCCGGCAACGGCGACATCGTGTTCTTCGGTGCCGGTGGCTACAACAAGGTGTCCGACTTCATGGGCGCCCTGCGCCTGAAGGCCGGCAAGGACTTCGGCCTGGTCGCCGACGGCTGGGCCCCGCTGTGGGTCACCGACTTCCCGATGTTCGAATGGGACGACGAAGACCAGCGCTACGTCGCCCTGCATCACCCCTTTACCGCACCGGCCGTGGACGACATCGCCGACCTGCGCGCCAACGCCCGTACCGCCGTGTCGCGCGGCTACGACATGGTGCTCAACGGCAATGAAATCGGCGGCGGCTCGATCCGTATCCACCGCCCGGACATGCAGAGCGCGGTGTTCGAGCTGCTGGGCATCGGTGCCGAAGAGGCCCGTGCCAAGTTCGGCTTCCTGCTCGACGCGCTGAACTACGGCGCGCCGCCGCACGGCGGCATCGCCTTCGGCATCGACCGCATCGCCGCCCTGATGGCCGGCACCGAGTCGATCCGCGACGTCATCCCGTTCCCGAAGACCACCGGTGCGCAGGACCTGATGACCGATGCGCCGTCGCCGATCGTCGATACGCAGCTGGCCGAAGTGCACATCCAGGTCCGCCCCAAGACCAACTGATCAGGAGATCCAGGCAATGACCGAGTTTGCGTTTTCGCTGGAGTGGGAAAAGCTGGGCAATGAAGGCTCCGAGGCCAACCTGGTCACCGAGCGTGCACGCGTCTTCGGTGGTTGGCTGGTCCGTGTTGGAAACAACCCGGCGGCGATGGCCCTGACCTTCGTCGCCGACGGCGAAGGCCGTTGGGACGGTGAAGACTTCGGCGTCGAGGATTACGAGGACGACGAAGAGGAAGAGTTCGACGAGGACGAGGAAGAAGAAGGCGAGGACGAGGACGAAGAGGAATACGAGGAAGAGGACGAGGAAGAAGAGGACGAAACCGAGTCGTCGGAACGGGCTTGACCCCGACCGTCGCCCTGGCGTCCACTCGACCCATGTATTCCATCCGCCGCGCCACCGTGGACGATGCGCCGACCCTGTCGGCGCTGGCTGCCCGCACGTTCACCGAGACCTTCGGCCATCTGTACCCGCCGCAGCACCTGCAGGACTTCCTTGAGGAGTCCTATACGGTGGAACGGCAGCGCACCATCCTGGGCCACCCCGATTACGCGGTGTGGCTGCTGGAGCTGGACGGGGAGGCGGTCGGCCATGCCGCTGCCGGCCCCTGCGGACTGCCGCACCCGGACGTGAAGCCCGGTGACGGTGAGCTCAAGCGCCTGTACCTGATCAAGACCCAGCAGAGTTGTGGCTGGGGCAGCCGCCTGCTGGAAACCGCACTGGCCTGGCTGGAACAGGACGGCCCGCGCACCCTGTGGCTGGGGGTGTGGTCGGAAAACTTCGGCGCCCAGCGCTTCTATGCGCGCTACGGCTTCGAGAAAGCCGGCGAGTACCTGTTCCCGGTGGGCGAAACAAACGACCTCGAATTCATCCTGCGCCGGGTTCCGCGTCCGGCGTAAGGTCGTTCACCGGCGCTTGCCGGTCGATTCTGTTCAATTGCCGTACGTCCCGCCCCGCCGAACGCCAGGCTGTAACGCATGACTCCCCCCGTACTGCTGCTGCATGGCATCTGGAACGCCCGCGCCTGGGTCGGGCCACTGGCCTGGCGCCTGCGCGCCCGTGGTTTCCAGGTGCATACCTTCGGTTACTCCTCGATCTTCGGTGGCCCCGATGTGGCCGTGCCGCAGCTGCTGGAGCGGCTGGCCGACGCCGGCCCGCTGTCGCTGGTCGGCCACAGCCTCGGCGGCCTGCTGGCGCTGGAGGCCCTGCGCCGCCAGCCGGAGCTGGACGTGCAGCGCGTGGTCTGCCTGGGGTCGCCGCTGCGTGGCAGTGGCACGGCGCGCTCGCTGTCCGACCACGGCTGGGGCCTGGCCCTGGGGCGCAGCAGCGAACTGCTGCTCGATGGCCTGCCGGACTGGCAGGGCAGGGCGAAGGTCGGCCTGATCGCCGGCTCGGTGCCGCATGGCCTGGGCAGCCTGCTGGGCGCGCTGGATGACGTATCCGACGGCACCGTGGCCCTGGCCGAGACCCAGCTGCCGGGCCTGGCCGACCACTGCGTGGTGCGCACCAGCCACAGCGGCCTGGTGGTATCGCCCGACGCCGCACGGCAGACCGCGCATTTCCTGCGCCACGGCCAGTTCGACCACAGCCGCGACGCCGCGGCGGCGTAATGCGATCCGCCGGACATGGCCCGGCACTACCGTGGGGCACCATTCCCGGCGGCAACTGCCCGCCCTAGACACGGTTGCCGCCGCCGATCAGGTAGAATCCGCGCCTTGATCCTGAAGCAGCCAGACGGTAACACCCATGGGAAGAGGTCCCTCGATCGAAAACCGCAAAAACGCGTCTGACGCGAAGCGCGGAAAGATTTTCACCAAGATCATCCGCGAGATCGGCGTTGCCGCGCGCGGCGGTGGAGGCGACCCCAACAACAACCCGCGCCTGCGTGTTGCCATGGACAAGGGCCTGAGCGTGAACATGTCCAAGGACGTGATCGAGCGCGCCATCAAGAAGGCCACCGGTGAGCTTGAAGGCGTCGATTACGAGGAAATCCGCTACGAGGGCTACGCCCCGGGCGGCGTCGCCGTCATCGTCGACTGCCTGACCGACAACCGCGTGCGTACCGTGGCCGATGTCCGCCACGCGTTCAGCAAGTGCGGCGGCAACATGGGCACCGAAGGCTCGGTCGCCTTCATGTTCAAGCGCCTGGGCGTACTGCATTTCGCCGCCGGTGCCGATGAGGAAGCGATCACCGAAGCCGCCATCGAGGCCGGCGCCGACGACATCGTGGTCTACCCGGAAGACGGCGCGATCGACGTGATCACCAGTGCCGACGTGTTCAACGCGGTCAAGGATGCAATGGCCGGGGCCGGCCACGTCGCCGACCACGCCGAGATCACGTTCCGCGCGGACAACGACATCAAGGTCGAGGGCGACGTCGCCCTGCAGGTCAAGAAGCTGCTGGACATGCTGGAAGACCTGGACGACGTGCAGGACGTGTACTCCAACGCCGAACTCGGCGCCGACGCCTACGCCTGAGCCGTCCTCGACGGTCTGGGCGCGGGCCGTTGAACGGTCACCGCGGACAGTCATGAGCCCATACGCCTGCCAGCGTTTCCCGTTCCACCCGGCCAGGAGCGCCACATGACCCGCATCCTCGGCATCGACCCCGGTTCCCAGCGGACCGGGGTCGGCATCATTGATGTCGACGCTACCGGCAAGGTCAGCCACGTGCACCATCAGCCGCTGGTGCTGCTGGGCGCCGACGATTTCCCCCAGCGCATGAAGCTGCTGGTGCTGGGCCTGGCCGATCTGTGCCAGCAGTTCCAGCCGGACGAAGTGGCCATCGAAAAGGTCTTCATGGCGCGCAACCCCGATTCGGCGCTGAAGCTGGGCCAGGCCCGTGGCGCGGCCATCTCCGCGGTGGTCCTGCGCGACCTGCCGGTGCACGAATACGCCGCCAGCGAGATCAAGCTGGCCGTGGTCGGCCGCGGTGGCGCCGAAAAGCAACAGGTTCAACACATGGTCGGGCTCATGCTCAACCTGAAAACCAAGCTGCAGGCCGACGCGGCCGACGCGTTGGCGGTGGCAATCACCCATGCCCACGTAAGGGCAACGGCCAACCGCCTGGGGCTCAGTGCCCGCCAGGCCTGGGGCCGCAAATGAGGAGCTGCACGCAATGATCGGTCGACTGCGCGGCATCGTCGCCTACAAGGCACCGCCGTGGCTGGTGGTGGACGTGAACGGGGTGGGCTACGAATTGGAGGCGCCGATGAGCACCTTCTACGACCTGCCCGAACTCGGCCGCGAGGTCACCCTGTACACCCACTACGCGCAGAAGGAAGACAGCGTCTCGCTGTACGGCTTCCTGCGCGAGGGTGAGCGCCGGCTGTTCCGTGATGTGCAGAAGGTCAGCGGCATCGGCGCGAAGATCGCGCTGGCCGTGCTGTCCGGCGTCACCGTCGAGGAGTTCGCGCGCATGGTCCAGGCCGGTGACATCACCGCGCTGACCCGCATCCCGGGCATCGGCAAGAAGACCGCCGAGCGCATGGTGCTGGAGCTGCGCGACCGCGCCGCCCAGTTCGGTGCCGGCGGCGCCCTGCCCACCGGCAGCGGCCCGGCCCCGGCCGATCCGCTGTCCGACGCCACCGTGGCCCTGCAGCAGCTGGGCTACAAGCCGACCGAAGCAGCGCGCATGGCGCGCGAAGCCTTCAATGAAGGCGACGAAGTGGCCACCGTCATCCGCAAGGCCCTGCAGTCGGCGCTGCGCTGAAGCGCGCGCTGGCTCTTTCCCATTCCCCCATCGCCTGAGCTTCGCCAGGAGTCCCATGTCCAGCAGTCAAACCCCGCACGCAGCCGCCCCCGGCGGCCATGGTCACGCGCCCCCGGCCGGGGGATTGGCGCTGATCATCGGTGCGATCGGCGTGGTCTTCGGCGATATCGGTACCAGCCCGCTGTACACCCTGAAGGAGGCGTTCTCGCCCCACTACGGGCTCAACAGCGACCACGACACCGTGCTGGGCGTGCTGTCGCTGGCGTTCTGGGCGCTCAACATCGTGGTCACCCTGAAGTACGTGACCATCATCATGCGCGCCGACAATGACGGAGAGGGCGGCATCATGGCGCTGATGGCGCTGACCCAGCGCACGCTGCGCAACGGGTCGCGCTCGGCGTACGTGGTCGGCATCCTCGGCATCTTCGGCGCCTCGCTGTTCTTCGGCGATGGTGTCATCACGCCAGCGATCTCCGTGCTCGGCGCGGTCGAAGGCCTGGAAGTGGCGGCCCCGGGCCTGCATGCCTTCATCGTGCCCATCACCGTGGTGGTGCTGATGGCCGTGTTCGCGGTCCAGCGCTTCGGCACCGAGCGGATCGGCAAGCTGTTCGGGCCGATCACTACGATCTGGTTCCTCTCGCTGGCCGCCATCGGCATCTACAACATCGTCGATTCGCCGGAAGTGCTGAAGGCCTTCAACCCGTGGTGGGCCATCCGCTTCTTCATGGAGCACGGCTGGCACGGCATCTTCATCCTCGGCGCGGTGGTGCTGGCGGTGACCGGTGGCGAAGCGCTGTACGCCGACATGGGCCACTTCGGTGCCAAACCGATCCGCCACGCCTGGTACTTCTTCGTGCTGCCGTGCCTGGTGCTGAACTACCTGGGGCAGGGCGCACTGGTGCTCAACCACCCCGAGGCCCTGAAGAACCCGTTCTTCGAGGCCGTGCCGGACTGGGCGCTGTACCCGATGATCATCCTGGCCACCATGGCCGCGGTCATCGCCTCGCAGTCGGTCATCACCGGTGCGTTCTCGGTGTCGCGCCAGGCGATGCAGCTGGGCTACATCCCGCGCATGCGGATCAAGCACACCTCGCACGACACCATCGGCCAGATCTACATTCCCGGCATCAACTGGGGCATCGCGGTGATGGTCATCGGCCTGGTGCTGGCGTTCCGCAGCTCGTCCAACCTGGCCGTGGCCTACGGCATCTCGGTGTCGGCCACCATGCTCATCGACACCCTGCTGCTGGCCCTGGTGGCCCGCTCGCTGTGGCCGAAGGCGCGCAACTGGATCCTGCCGCTGTGCGTGGTGTTCTTCATCATCGACCTGGGCTTCGTCATCGCCAACGGCGCCAAGCTGCTGCAAGGCGCGTGGTTCCCGGTGGTGCTGGGCATCTTCCTTTTCACCATGATGCGCACCTGGCGCCGTGGCCGCGAGCTGCTGCGCGATGAGATCCGCAAGGACGGCATCCGCATCGACACCTTCCTGCCGGGCCTGATGCTGGCGCCGCCGATGCGCGTGCCGGGCACCGCAGTGTTCCTCACCGCCGACCCGACCGTGGCCCCGCATGCGCTGATGCACAACCTCAAGCACAACAAGGTGCTGCATGAGCGCAACGTGTTCCTGCACGTGGAAACCCTGCCCATTCCCTATGCGGTGGAAGGGCAGCGGCTGAAGATCGAATCGGTGGGCGATGAGTTCTACCGGGTCTACGTGCGCTTCGGCTTCATGGAAACCCCGGACGTGCCGCTGGCGCTGATGCGTTCGTGTGACCACGGCGGCATCTACTTCGACCCGATGGACACCACGTTCTTCGCCAGCCGCGAAACCATCGTCGCCACCGCCAACCGCGGCATGCCGATCTGGCGCGACAAGCTCTTTGCGCTGATGCATCGCAACGCCGCCCCGGCGACGGGCTTCTTCCGGATACCGGGCAACCGCCTCGTCGAGCTGGGTGCGCAGGTGGAGATTTAATCTCCATCTGCGCTGCGTCCCACGATTTGCTGCGCAAATCGCGGGCCCCGCGCGCATTCCACCTTATCCCCGCGCCTGTCGGCGCGCCCCCTTGAACAACAAGGGGGGCTCCACTTGCGGAGATGCCGCGCGGCTGAAGCTGAGCCCACTTTCCTCCTCTGTTCCATCCACGCATGGCGTGGATCTACCGTGTCGGCGAAGGGCGACACCCATTAGATCCGACCCCGTGCCGACCAACGGTCGGCCCCCACCAACAGCAGCAGGCTCCAACAGCCGCGACCAACTGTCGAAGGCGGGGTGGGTCCGGTTGAGGGGGTGTGAGCGGCATGGATGCCGCGACCAAGCCCCCATGGATGGGTTCACGGCGTCCCCCTCAACCGGACCCACCCCGCCATCCCGCGGCATGCCCGCTTCTGCTTCGGCCTTTGACGTTGCTTCGGCCTCTGCGGGTGCCGGGCGCAGCCCGGCCGAAACCCGTACTTTTGCCGCATAATCAGCACATGACCGACGATCGCATCATCGGCGCCGGCGCTACCCGCGAGGATGACGCCGCCGACGCCAGCATCCGACCCAAGCGACTGGCCGATTACCTCGGCCAGGCGCCGGTGCGCGAGCAGCTGGAAATCTACATCGAAGCGGCCAAGGCCCGTGGCGACGCGCTCGACCACGTGCTGATCTTCGGCCCGCCAGGCCTCGGCAAGACCACCCTCAGCCATGTCATCGCCAACGAACTGGGCGTCGCGCTGCGGGTGACCTCCGGCCCGGTCATCGAAAAGGCCGGCGACCTCGCCGCGCTGCTGACCAACCTGCAGCCGCACGACGTGCTCTTCATCGATGAAATCCACCGCCTGTCGCCGGTGGTCGAGGAAGTGCTGTACCCGGCGATGGAAGATTTCCAGATCGACATCATGATCGGTGAAGGCCCTGCGGCCCGCTCGATCAAGATCGACCTGCCGCCGTTCACCCTGATCGGCGCCACCACCCGTGCCGGCCTGCTGACCGCGCCGCTGCGCGACCGCTTCGGCATCGTCCAGCGCCTGGAGTTCTACAGCGTCGAGGAACTGACCCGCATCGTGCGCCGTTCGGCGGCCATCCTGGCCATCGACTGCACCGCCGACGGGGCAGGGGAGATCGCCCGCCGCGCGCGTGGCACCCCGCGTATCGCCAACCGCCTGCTGCGCCGCGTGCGCGACTATGCCCAGGTCAAGGCCGGCGGCCACATCGACGAAGCCGTCGCCCAGGCCGCCATGAAGATGCTCAAGGTCGACCCGGAAGGCTTCGACGAGCTCGACCGGCGCCTGCTGAAGACCATGGTCGACTACTTCGACGGCGGCCCGGTGGGCATCGAATCGCTGGCCGCGGCCCTGTCCGAGGAGCGCGGCACCCTGGAAGACGTGGTCGAACCCTACCTGATCCAGCAGGGCTTCCTGGTGCGCACCGCGCGCGGCCGCATGGCCACCCACAAGGCCTACCGGCACATGGGCCTGAAGCCGAAAAATCCGCCGCAGGATCTGTTTGCGGAGGTTCCCGATGTCGGTTGAGCTCCGATTCAGTTGGCCGACACGCATTTACTGGGAAGATACGGACGCTGGCGGGGTGGTCTACCACGCCCGCTACGTGGCCTTCATGGAACGGGCCCGGACCGAATGGATGCGCGCGCTGGGCTACGGCCAGGAGCGCATGCGCAGCGAGCACGGCATGGTGTTCGCGGTGCGTTCGATGCAGATGGACTTCATCAAGCCGGCCCGGCTGGATGACGCCCTGCAGGTGAGCGCCACCCTGGTCCAGCTGAAGAAGGCCAGCATGGTCTTCGACCAGCGGGTCGAGCGCGACGGCGAGCTTCTGCTGTCCGCCCAGGTCCGCATCGCCGCACTGGACGCGGCCAGTTTCCGCCCGCGTGGCATGGACGAACCCGTCCTTGCCGCGCTGCAACCCTACCTCCACCCCGAATCCGAACTTTGAGGAACAACGGATGATCGCAACGCTCCTGGCCCTGCAGGCCACGGTCACCGAGGCACTGCCGGCCGATGTCAGCAACGCCGCGACCCAGACCCTTGCCCAGGCCACCACCGGCGGCGGCATCAACTACCTCGAACTGATGGCCAAGGCCAGCCTGCCGGTGAAGCTCATCGTGCTGCTGCTGCTGATCGGCTCGTTCGTCAGCTGGGTGATCATTTTCCGCAAGGCCCGCGTCTTCAAGCAGGCCACCCGCGAAGCGGACGAGTTCGAGAACCGCTTCTGGTCCGGCGCCGACCTGGGCAAGCTGTACAGCTCGGCCACCGACCGCAGCCGCAACGTCGGCGGCCTGGAAGCCATCTTCGAATCCGGTTTCCGAGAGTACAGCCGGCTGCGCGACAAGCGTCGCCTGGATGGCCGCGCGCAGCTGGAAGGCGCCCAGCGCGCCATGCGCACCACCTACACCCGTGAAGTGGACCAGCTCGAGCGCAACCTCGAACTGCTGGCCAACATCGGCTCCACCGCCCCGTACGTGGGTCTGGTCGGTACCGTGTTCGGCATCATGGTGACCATGCACGACATGATCAGCAGCGGTGCCCAGGCAGGTATCGCCGCCGTCGCCCCGGGTATCTCCGAAGCGCTGTTCGCCACCGCCATCGGCCTGTTCGTGGCGATCCCGGCGGTGTGGGCCTACAACCGCTTCACCACGCGCGTCGAGCGCATGTCGGTGCGGTTCGAGACCTTCGCCGAAGAGTTCAGCTCCATCCTGCAGCGCCAGAGCGCTGGCGACGAGTAAGCGACTGACCCGGGAGTCCAAGCCATGTCCGCTGCCATCGGTCGCCGCAAGCGCCGCAAGCTGAAATCGGAAATCAACGTCGTTCCCTACATCGACGTCATGCTGGTGCTGTTGATCATCTTCATGGTCACCGCGCCGCTGCTTACCCTGAGCTTCGATGTCGACCTGCCGCAGTCCAACGCCAAGGCGCTGGAAAGCAAGCAGGACCCGGTGGTCGTCTCGGTCCGCCAGGACGGCCAGCTGAGCCTGAAGCTGCCCGACGCCAAGGAGCCGACCGCGGTCAGCGCCGAGGAGCTGCTGGGCCGTCTGTCCGGCATCGCCGCACAGGACAAGGACGTGCGCGTGATCGTCGCCGCCGACCGTGCCGTGGCCTATGAAAAGGTCGTCGACGCGATGGATGTCATCAAGCGCGCCAAGATCGACAAGGTAGGCCTGGCCACCGATGCACGCTGACACCCTGCCACCGCCGCACAAGCAGGAACCGGGCTGGGGCCTGCCCCTGGCGCTGGCCGTGCTGGTGCACGTGCTGGTCGCGCTGGTCTTCATCGTGGCCTGGCTGTGGTCGCCGGAGCGCAACACCGAAGCCGCCGCCGGTGACCCGGCGGTCGAGGCCAGCCTGGCGCTGTCCTCTTCCGAGGCCGCCGCCGCACGCCAGGCCCTGCGCCAGTCGGAAAAGCTGGAAGATCTGCCCGAGCCGGTCGCCGAGCCGGTGCCCGTGCCCGAAGACACCATCCCGCCGCCGCAGCCGATCGAGGAGCCGCGCCCGCAGGACGCGCCCACGCCGCAGCAGCAACAGGCGCAGGAGCGCGTCGCTCAGCCGGATACCAAGGACCAGGAAGCCGCCAATGCCCTGGCCATCTCGCAGGAGAAGGCCAAGCAGGAGCAGGAAGCCAAGCGCCGCCAGGAGCAGATCGACCTGACCGAACGCAAGCGCCAGGAAGAAGCCGAGCAGAAAGCGCGCCTGGCCAAGCAGCAGGAAGAGGACGCCAAGAAGAAGATCGCCGACCAGCAGAAGGTGGCGGCCGACAAGGCCGAGGCCGAGCGGCAGAAGAAGATCGCCGACATCCGGGCCAAGCGTGAGCAGGCCGAGAAGGAAGCCAAGCTGGCCGAGCAGAAGCTGCGCCAGGTAGCCGCCGCCCGCAACGCCGCAGGCACGACCCCGGCCGGCAGCACCGGTGCCGCCCAGCCGGCCGCCGGTGGCGGTGGCACCAGCGATGATCTTTCCGCGAAGTACGCCGCAGCCATCCAGGCCAAGGTGCTTGCGTCGTGGAGCCGGCCGGACAGCGTACCGCTGGGCCAGAAGTGCCAGATCACCATCAACCAGCTGCCCGGTGGCACCGTGCGCAGCGCGACGGTCAGCGGCAGCTGCCCCTACGACGAGGCTGGCAAGCGTTCGATCGAGGCTGCCGTGCTCAACGCACAGCCGCTGCCGTATCGCGGCTTCGAGTCGGTGTTCGCGCGCACGATCAATTTCACCTTCACTGCCCAGGATCGCTGAGGTCGGTGGCCGGTCGGCCCTGCGGGGCCGGTCCTTCCTGAAGTGGCTGCCAAGTTAACGGCGTGTGAGAGCGCACGCTGGCACTGACCCGGAATTCACGTACCCTTGGTTCATGATTGCGAAGCGGTTCACCCCCGTTTTGTTATCCATCTGTCCGGTTTCCCCTTTATTGAGCGCTCCATGAAGAAGATGCCTCGCTGGCTTGCCGTGTTTGCGGCCCTGTTGTTGCCTTTCGCTGCCGTCGCGCAGCAGAAGGGGCTGGATATCGACATCATCGGCGGCAATGCCTCCGCGCTGCCGATCACCGTGGTCCCGATGCCCTACCAGGGTTCGGCCGGCGCCCCGCAGACGGATGTGGCCGGCGTCGTCCGCGCCGACCTGGAGCGGTCGGGCCAGTTCCGCACGCTGCCCGAAGCGCAGATCGTGGAAAAGCCGACCCGTGGCGGCGAGATCCAGTTCCCGACCTGGCGCGCACTGAAGCAGAACTACATCGTCGTCGGCCGCGTCATCGACGCCGGTGCCGGCGCCTACCGCGTCGAATACGAACTGTTCGACGTGCCCAAGGGTGAACGCCTGCTGGGCCTGGCCATGACCGCACGCGGCAACGCCATGCGCGACTTGGCCCACCAGATGGCCGATGCTATCTACGAGAAGATCACCGGTGTGCGCGGCGCCTTCTGGACCCGCATCGCCTATGTCACCGCCAGCGGCAAGGGCGATGCCATGCGCTATGCGCTGATGGTCGCCGACTCGGATGGCTACAACCCGCAGACCATCGTCCGCTCGGCCGAGCCGCTGCTGTCGCCGTCGTGGAGCCCGGATGGCGGCAAGCTGGCCTACGTCAGCTTCGAGCGTGGCAACTCGGCCATCTACATCCAGAACATCTCCACCGGCGCACGTGAGCTGGTCACCAGCTTCCGCGGCATCAACAGCGCCCCGGCCTTCTCGCCGGACGGCCGCAAGCTGGCCCTGACCCTGTCGCGCTCGGGCAACCCCGAAATCTACGTGATGGACCTGGGCAGCAAGCAGCTGACCCAGCTGACCAACCACTTCGCCATCGATACCGAGCCGACCTGGGCCCCGGACGGCAGCGCGGTGTACTTCACCTCCGACCGCGGCGGCCGTCCGCAGGTCTACAAGGTGGGCGCCGGCGGCGGCAGTGCCGAGCGCGTGACCTTCCAGGGCAACTACAACGCCAAGCCCTCGGTGTCCTACGACGGCAAGAAGATCGCCGTGGCACAGGGCTCGGGCAACAGCTACAAGATCGCGGTGATGGACAGCTCGCTGGGCTCCCCGCGCTGGAACACCCTGTCGGTGGGCTCGCTGGACGAGTCGCCGAGCTTCGCCCCGAACGCCAGCATGGTGCTGTACGCCGCACGCGAAGGTGGTCGTGGTGTGCTGTATGCCGTGTCGGCCGATGGGCGCGTCCGCCAGCGCCTGGTGCTGGCCGATGGTGATGTGCGCGAACCGTCTTGGTCGCCATACCGTACTCAACGCTAAAAGAGTGTTAATATTTTCGCTGTATTGACCCCTCATCGGCCTAGGAGCCACAAAGGTATCGCCATGAACAAGTCCACCCGCGTTCTGCTTGTTTCCCTGCTGTCTGTGGCCGTCCTGGCCGGTTGCTCGAAGAAGGTGAAGGAAGAGCCGGCAGCCCCGGTCGACACCGGTTCGACCACCGCTCCGACCGCTCCGGCCACCTCCGGCCTGTACGGCCCGGGTGACCTGGACACCGACGCCTGCCTGCGCCAGCGCGTTGTCTACTTCGACCTGGACAAGGAAGAAGTGAAGCCGGAATTCCAGGCCATCATGGCTTGCCACGCCAAGTACCTGCGTGACCGTCCGTCCTCGCGCATCACCCTGCAGGGTCACACCGACGAGCGTGGTTCGCGCGCGTACAACCAGGCTCTGGGCGAGCGTCGTGGCAATGGCGTCAACTCGGCCCTGCAGGCCAATGGTGGCTCGGCTTCTCAGCTGACCGTCGTGTCCTACGGTGAAGAGCGTCCGGTCTGCACCGAGTCGGCCGAGTCCTGCTGGTCGCAGAACCGTCGCGTCGAAATCGTCTACACCGCGCAGTAATCCATGCGCATTGGCATCAGACTGATGCTGGTCGTTGCGGCAGCCCTCGTGGCTGCCGCACCGGCGCATGCACAGCGGCAGAGCTTGGCCGACCGGGTCGGTTCCCTCGAGCAGCAGATGTACAACAACAGTGCCAACCAGGACCTGTTGAACCAGATCAATCAGCTGCGGCAGCAGGTCACCAGCCTGCAGTCGACCCTCGAGCAGATCCAGCACGAAAACGCCCAGCTCAAGCAGTCCGCCCAGGACCAGTACCTGGATCTGGACAGCCGCCTGAACCGGTTGGAAGGGGGCAATGCAGCGCCGGCCCTGCCGCCTGTTCCAGCCACCTCGTCGACGGCCCCTGCGGCCCCGGCACAGCCCACTGCAGCGGCCACTTCCGAGCGGCCGCCTTCGGTGCATGGCGACCCGGGCAGCCTTGCGGCGACCGGTGACGAACGCACCTCGTACAACGTCGCCTTCGATGCCCTCAAGGCTGGCAAGTACGACGATTCGGCGCAGCTGTTCCTGAGCTTCCTGGAGCTGTACCCGAACGGCGTCTACACCCCAAATGCGCTGTACTGGCTGGGTGAGAGCTACTACGCTACCCGCAATTTCCCGATGGCCGAGACGCAGTTCCGCGAACTGATCTCGCGTTATCCCACCCACGACAAGGCCTCCGGCGGCCTGCTAAAGGTTGGCCTCTCGCTGTATGGCGAAGGCAAGGTCGACCAGGCCCAGCAGACCCTGGAAACCGTCGTGGCGCAGTACCCGGGCTCGGACGCCGCGCGCACCGCGCAGGACCGCCTGCAGTCGATCCGCCTGGGCAAGCAGATCCGCTGATCCGCTGACCCGGCGTACAATACGCAACCTGTAGAGCCGAGCCCATGCTCGGCTGCTTTCGTTTCCGGCGGCGGTAATGCTGCCCGGTTGCCTGTTGTAGAGCCGAGCCATGCTCGGCTGCATTCGTTACCAGCCACGTTAGCCCCCCGCCACGTGTTCCATGAAGAAGTCCCCGCCATGACCGCCGTTCCCCTGTCCGCCGCCGTCGCTACCCCCAGCGAAATCGTGCAGTCGCCGCTGCCCCGGCTGAAGATCACCGAGATCTTCACCTCGCTGCAGGGCGAAGCCGATACGGCCGGCTGGCCGACCGTGTTCGTGCGCCTGACCGGCTGCCCGCTGCGCTGCAACTACTGCGACACGGCCTACGCCTTCCACGGCGGCACCTGGTGGGATATCGACGACATCGTGGCCGAGGTCCTGGCCCAGGGTGTGCGCCATGTCTGTGTGACCGGCGGCGAGCCGCTGGCGCAGAAGCGCTGCCTGGTGCTGCTGCAGAAGCTCTGCGATGCCGGCAAGGACGTCTCGCTGGAAACCTCCGGCGCGCTGGACGTCAGCGCGGTCGACCCGCGTGTGTCGCGCGTCGTGGACATCAAGACCCCGGGCTCGGCCGAGGCCGCGCGCAACCGGCTGGAAAACCTGCCGCTGCTGACCGCGCGCGACCAGATCAAGTTCGTCATCTGCAGCCGCGAAGATTACGACTGGGCCAAGGGCATGCTCGCCGAGCACGACCTGGTGAAGCGCTGCACCGTGTTCTTCTCGCCCAGCAAGGGCGAAATCACCGCGCGCCAGCTGGCCGACTGGATCGTCGAAGACCGGCTGCCGGTGCGCTTCCAGATGCAGCTGCACAAGATTCTGTGGAACGACGAGCCGGGCCGGTGAGCCCGGGCGTGGTGCCCTGATGTAGTTCCGGCGCGGGACAGCGTGCTGGCTTTCCCCTCCCAACCGGAAGTTTTACCCATGAAGAAGGCAGTCGTGCTTCTCTCCGGCGGCATGGATTCAGCCGCCGTCATCGCCATGGCCCAGGAACAGGGCTTCGCCGTGCATGCCCTGAGCGTGCGCTATGGCCAGCGCCACACCTCCGAGCTGGACGCCGCCGTGCGCGTGGCCAAGGCCCAGGGCGTGATCGCCCACAAGACCGTGGACGTGGACCTGCGCAGCATCGGCGGCTCGGCCCTGACCGATGACATCGACGTGCCCGAAGCGGGCGGCGAGGGCATCCCGGTCACCTACGTGCCGGCGCGCAACACCATCATGCTGTCGCTGGCCCTGGGCTGGGCCGAAGTACTCGGCGCCAACGACATCTTCTGCGGCGTCAACGCGGTGGACTATTCGGGCTACCCGGATTGCCGCCCCGAGTTCATCGCCGCCTTCCAGGCGCTGGCCAACCTGGCCACCAAGTCGGGCGTGGAAGGGGCGGGCATCACCGTGCACGCGCCGCTGCAGTTCCTGAGCAAGGCGCAGATCGTCAGCGAAGGCGTGCGCCTGGGCGTGGATTTCGGCCTGACCGTGTCCTGCTACAACGCCGACGCCAACGGCGCCGCCTGTGGCCATTGCGATGCCTGCCGCCTGCGCGCGCAGGGCTTCACCGATGCCGGCGTAGCCGACCCGACGCTGTACGCGTAACCGCCCCTCGGTGGGTGCGAACCGTTGGTTCGCACGCTCTCCGCCGGGCATGGCCCGGCGCTACCGACCTGCTCTGGTAGGTGCGAACCGGCTCTTGGTGGGTGCGAACCGTTGGTTCGCACGCTTTTGCCTTCCCACCCAGCCATCAAATTAGGTTAAAATGCCGACCCCGCCGAAAGGCAGGTCATGCACGGGCCGTTAGCTCAGTCGGTAGAGCAGAAGACTTTTAATCTTTTGGTCGATGGTTCGAATCCATCACGGCCCACCAATGCATTCAACGACTTAGGTCGTCAAAAAGGCACCGCTCTGCGGTGCCTTTTTCGTTTGGTGCCTACATGGTGCCTACATTCCGGATGCTTGATCAGGCCGGTGCCTGCGGGCGCCATTCGTTGCGCACCCACTGCTGCACTTCAGACTTCAACCAGCGCACGCTGCGGCCGGCGCGTTTGGCAGGCTTCGGGAATTCGCCGCGCGCCATCATCCGGTAGATGCTGGCCTTGGAGAAACCGCAGTCCTCTTCGACCTTGCGCAGAGCAATCAGCGCGTCGTCGGTCGTGGTGGCGTTGTCGTTGTCGACGGTGGTGGTCATGTGTACCTCTGCTTTGCTGATTGCCACTGCGGCCTGGCCGTAGTGTGGTTGGCTGCTGTCTCTGGAAACGAGAAAGCTCTAACTGCTGCCTGTAGCCGTCAGCAGCGGCACGCCGAGCGCCCTCCGCGCGGCCTCTACGCGGTTGGCGATCTGCATCAGGTCCATGGTGGGATCGTTGAACAGCGCCTGCCCGATCTGGGCCGTCAGCCTCTGGCTCGCCGTTGCCGCCAGCGGCACCGGTGCGTCGATCGTGGAGTATGCGTACGCGCGCCAGGCGTCGCGTGCTGCCTGCAGCTGCGGCTCACCCGCGAAGGTGAAGGTCAGCGACCATCCGCCGGCGGCGATGTGCTCCGCACTGGTCAGGGCGGTTTCAAGCGCAGCTGCAACCGCGATCGCGCTGCGCTGCTGGTGGGCCAGCGGGGACGGCCTGGTCTGCGTGAGTTGCTCGGTGTTCATGGCTGGGCCTCCTTCGTGTGCTCTTCGATGGATCTGCGCATCTGCTCGATCTGGCGGTTCCAGTTGTCGCGTTCCTGCTTGCTTTCCCGCCGCAGGGCGAGCTGCAGGCGGTCCAGGGCAGGCAGTACCCAGCGAGGGTTGTATGGCGGGCGTTTCGGGGCGATGCGCACCGGCTCCTTCGGGGGATCGCAGAATGGATCTGCCCAGTCATGCGGCGAGTTGCACCTGGTGCAGTGTGTGCGGTCAGCGGACCAGATGTGATCCAGCGTTCCCTTGCGGCGCTCTTCCAGCAGCGGATGGACGTAGAGAGCGCGCAGCCTGTGTCTCTGCTTCCGCGCTCGGTGCCACCCGCGTTCATCCACCTCAATCCAGTGTGGGGAGCCAGATGCGCATGTCTCCAAACGCACTGGCCGCTGCTCTGCATAGAGCTGATCCCGGATTGCCTGGAACCACTCGCCAACCTGTTCGGCCGGTACCGCGCCGCCGGCGCGCGCTGCGTCGCGCATGGCGCGCAACGTGTCGCTGACAACCGGCTCCCCAGCTTTCATATTCGTGTTGCTGGTGCTCAAGCATCCCCCTGCAGCAGCATCGATGGGTCGATATTCCAGCCGGCCTCGCGCGCGGCGCGCAGGCGCAGGTCGTTGGCGTCGAATTCGTCCAGCTGGAACAGGGTGATGACCCCCTCCACCTGGCGGGGTAGCAGCGGCCGCCGGCGACCGAACACGCGCCATACGCTGAGCGTTTTGCATTTCCACGCAGGGGCGAGGCAGACCAGCGGTTTACCGTGCTCGCGGCAGTACCGGCGGATCATGTCGCGGACGGAAGCGTTTGCTGGGGCGGCGCCGCGCAACGCGGCGCGGACGGCTGCAGCTTTAGGACCAGGACTCATGCGCGGCCCCTCATGGAGGACTGAAAAATGTTCCTGAAATGAGTTTCGGTGAACGGGGTCATGCAGCGCGGCCTTGGCTCGGTAGAGGGCTGAATTCCAGAGAGGGGTGGGGCAGCGCTGCCGCGGCTGCAGGCGAGATCCACAGGGATTCGATGCGGGGCTGGTTCGACTGGGCACGCGCGTGCACGTCGACCCGGCGCCAGCCCGCCAGCGCCTCGTCGTACAGCGGATGCCGGTACCCACTGAGCAGGACCATGCCGCGAAGCTGCAGCAGCTGGTCCAGCAGGGCTATATGCTCGGCGTCTTCCAGTTCATGCGCGTAGACCTTGCGGTGGTCGCCGGCACGGGTCTTCAGCACGTAGGGTGGGTCGACGTAGAACAGGGTTTCTGGCGTATCGAACTGCGCGATAACGTCGATCGCGGGCTGCTGGTCGATCAGCACATCGCGCAGGCGCTCAACATAGGCGGGGATGTGCTGCGGCCAGCCGCGCCACATGCTGGTGGGCGTGTGGTGAGTGGGGCCTGCGCGCCATCCATTCCGGGCCAGGCGCTTCTTGGCGCCGATAGCCTGGGCGGTGCGAATCACCATACGGCGCGCGGCCTCGACCGGTTCTGGGTGATCCTCCCATGCCTGCACGAACTCGGCGCGGGCGTAGGGGGTCATCATCAAGGCCAGCTTCAGCTGCTCGGCCTTCTCTGGATCTCGCAGGACACGGAAGAAGTCGACCACGTGCTGGTCAAGGTCGTTGTAGACCTCGATCGCGGATGGCCGCTTCCGAAGTAGCACCGACATTGCGCCGCCGAAAGGCTCGACGTAGCAGTGGTGCTGCGGCATGTGCTTGATGATCCAATCGGCCAGGCGCCACTTGCCGCCGTGGTACCGGAGCGCGGGGCGCGTAATCATGCGAATAGGTCCGGTTGTGCCGGCGCGGCCGGCTTTGGGGCGGGTGCATAGGCGCGCATGCGCGCGCGCTGTGCAGCGTTGAAGGCGAACCAGAAGCCGAGGCCGTGCCGGCGTGCGCGGCATTCCGAGAGGAACGCGCGCGCGGTGTGCTTGGCCTGGTTGAAGGCGGTCATGCGGCCGCTGCCATGCTGGTGGGCACGCGGTCCAGATTGGCCTCGGCCAAGGCGCGCAGCGGCGGCGGGCTGACGCTGTTGCCAACCATGCGCACGGCGGCGCTGGTGCTGAGCGGCGTGCCGCTGGCCGTGCGATCAATGATGTAGCCGGCAGGGAAGCCCTGTGCGCGGTACAGCTCATGCGGCTTGAGCATGCGCAGCCCGATATCCACGATGACGTGCGGCACGCCCTGGATGTGGACGGTGACCAGCGCGAGGCGGTCCTTGGTGGTGATGGTGTCCACCGGGTCGTGCAGATCGACCGCGATGCCGCTGCCGTAGTACTTCACCAGGAAGGCGGCGACTCGCAGAGCGTCGGCCTCCTGCTCAGGGCTCAGGGTGCATTCGACCTCAGCGAAGCGCGTAGCGCCGGCAAGGATGGTTGGCAGGGGCTCACGCAGGTCGTTTCCGACGACGTTTTGTGCCATTGCGGTCAGGTGCGCGGCTACCAGACGCTGTTGGCTGCCGCTGGCGGTGATCGTGCTGACGGGGTCGCGCGCGTCGTTGCCGGCGCCCTGATAGAAGCCGCCATTGGCCTGCTCCAGGAACGCGGTCGCCAGAGCGTGGTGTTCGGCCTGGGCGGCCACAGTTGTGAGCGGGGTGCGTGCATCAGCACCGACCATGTTCCGCCGCAGGGTAACCAGCGAGGCAGCGGCAACGCCGAGTGCGTGCGCAGCACCGGCCGGCCGCGCGGCACCAGCACCAGAGGTGATAGTCGGCACCGGCTCGGTGCTGGGCGTGCCGGCGCTGTCGCCGCGGAATTTGACCAGGTGCGCAGCTGCCACTGCATGCTTTACGCCGCCGGCAACCACGGTGCCCAGCGGCTGCTGCAGGTCGAGCGCGCGCGGCGCCTGGCCCTCGCGCTCCCCGTAGCCGGTCTGCACGAGCGTCGGCGCTACCACGGAGAAGTGGCCACCCTTCACGCCCGCGCAGACCGTGCGAAGCGGTTCGTCGGCCCGCATCGAGCCGAGGGCATGGCTGCTGTTCGCATGCTCGGCGATGAAGGGGGCCAGCTCAGGCGCGGCCAGCATCAGCTCGCCGCGGTTGGCAGCGGTGATGGTGCGCATGGGATCACGCACGTCGTGGACGCGGTCGCCGCCTTGGTGCGTCACCGGCACGATGAAGGGATCGGCCGACTTGATGACGTGTCGCATGACCCCCTTAGCGATGCGGCGCATGGTGGCGTCGGCCAGCGCCTTGCCGCGGGTGAAGATGGACGGGCAGGGGATGGAGAAGTCGAGGCAGTCGGCGGCAGTGACGCGCGGGGTCTGGCCCGCCTCGGCGCCGTGGCTGGCCTCCGGCCACACGATGGCCTCGCCGTCGCGGCGCGCGAGCAGGAACAGGCGCTCGCGGCTGGTGCCGGCACCGTAGTCGCTGGCCACCAGCTTGCGCCACTCGACCACATAGCCGAGCGTTTGCAGTGCAGCTACGAACTGCTGCCAGGTGCGTCCGCTGTAACGCTTGTTCGGAACTAGCGCCTGGCGCTCCACGGGCACTCGCTCGCCCTTATCCGCAACCCGGTTGACCATTACAGGCTTGCCTCTGCGGAACAGCGGCTGCCCCGTTTCTTCGTGCAGGGCCTGCACCAAGTCCAGTGTGACAACCCGGCCAGTGGCCTTGCAGCGCTTGGCCACCAGCGGGCCCCAGGTGAGGATCTGCCAGACGTTCTCCATGGAGATGATGCGCGGTGCCGTGTTGGTGCCGTGCAGGCGATCAGCACGTAGCAGCTGGCCGACCCACTTCAACACCACCCACGACAGGGCACGGGTCTTCCGGCTGCGCGGCTGGCCGCCCTTGGCCTGGCTGAAATGGGTGCAGTCCGGGGAGGCATGGAACCAGCCTATGGGGCGACCGGCCACGTCCACGCGCGGGTCGGCGTGCCAGATATCCTCGCGGTGGTGCTGGGTGAGCGGGTGGTTCGCGGCGTGCATGCCGATGGCAAGCTCGTCGTGGTTGTAGGCCAGGGCCGGATCAATGCCGAGGGCCTGCTTGAGGCCTTCGCTGGCACCGCCGCCACCGGCGAACAGGTCGACCACGATTTCGCCCGGGCGCAGGCGGGAGCGCTGCGGCGCGGGGAAGTTGAAGGAGCGGGAGCCGTCAGCCATTGGTGTCGTCCTCGTCGTCCGCTGCGAACTCGGCGGCGGTGTCGAGGGCACCCGCGGCCATGCGCAGGATCTTGTGCGCAATCTGCCTAGTGCTCTGCTCAGCCAGCTCGCCATCGTTGCACTCGAACAGAGCCATGGCGCAGGCTGCGATCACGCGCGCGTCTGTGGTCGCGTTCGGGTCGTTGAGGACTTTCAGAGAGTCCTCGCGCTTGAGGGTGATTTCAGGCATCGGTGGAATCCTTGGGAGCGATGGGGCCGGTGTGGCGGTAGTCACGCAGCGGGTCGGTGAGGAACCGGCCGCGCTCTTGGCGCTGCACGGTGTAGTCGGGGAAGGCCTCGGCGGGCATGTGGGCGTGCGCTTCTTCCATCAGCGCGACGAAGCGCTGCTGCCACTCCAGCGGCATGGACTGCAGCGTCCGACGCGGCACGACCAGGTAGGCGGCGCGGGTGGTCCCGAAGGCGTCCCACACCGGGCCGTGGTAATACGGGCACAGGCTCGCGGTGTCATCGGTGATCGCCTTCATCGCCAGCCCCGCAGGTACTCGCCGAACGACACGCCACCGTCGTAGTCCAGGAACTGCTGGTAGCGCTGCTGCGACCTGGTCAGTTTCGGCGGCGGCGGAGTGTGCTCCTGCACCACTGCGCGGCCGGCCTGGGTGACGTTGAACAGGTCGCTGCCGCCGGTAATTGCATTGCCTGCGCGCCGGACCATGAATCCACGCTCGACCAGCGCCATGCAGTGCCGGTGGTCGGATCCGCCCTCGCCGGTGACGAAGTGGTTGCGATAGCTGCGCTCCAAGCCGTGGTCGCCGACGCCCAGGGCGTGGCGAAGGATGTGCAGCTCAGCCGCTGGCAGCGCAGCGGTGGTCACCTGGTCAGCCATGGGCAGGTTCCTCGCAGAAGATCCCGCAGTCGAAGTTGAGGGATTTCATCGAGCCACCCTTGTCGGTGACCTTCAACTGGTCGAGGAAGATGCGCTCGCCGCGAACCTTGACCAGCTTTGCCCCGATCCGACGAGACTGCTCTGCCCGGCGCTGGAACACCTGCGGATCCTTCTCGCGGACGTGGTTCCAGTAAGTTGGCGATTGGGACTTCACGCACCCGATGCAGTTGGCATTGGGGTAGCCACGCAGGTAGATGGCTGGCAGGGCAATTCCTTCGGCAATCAGCCTGGCTGCGCAGTCGGGTTTGGTCATGCCGGCATCGATCAGCACCGGCAGCACGTTGGGGCGCTCGGTCAGCACGAACCGGTCGTGCCGTGCCTGTTCCTCCACCGTGAAGCCGAGGACATGGAATTCGGCAGTGTTCTCGGTCTCCCAGTGCTGGCGTGCTCGCTTCTTGAGCGCGCGCGTGCACGGAGCGCCAGCCACACCTGCCATGAACCGTTCCTTTTCCCACACGTCTTCGCAGGAGCAGGACGGCCATTTGGGGTTGATCGCGCGCTCAATCTCTACGCCCAGCCACGCCTCAACGTCCCTGGCGAAGC
The DNA here is from genome assembly GCA_002364755.1 of Stenotrophomonas maltophilia. Taxonomy (GTDB): domain Bacteria; phylum Pseudomonadota; class Gammaproteobacteria; order Xanthomonadales; family Xanthomonadaceae; genus Stenotrophomonas; species Stenotrophomonas maltophilia_AX. Next base: position 78,830 of record DEZI01000036.1, on the reverse strand, counting down.
GGAGGTTGTCGGGATCTTCCTCTGCTACAGGGTTGTTCACCACGCGGATATCGTGGCTCGCGGCGTAGCGCTCGATAGTGAGCTTGGCGGCCACCGCGCTGGCAGCGCCGCAGGAGAACCACACGGCGATCATTGGACGCTCAGCCATTGCGCACCGCCTGGCCGTCGATCAGGGCGCGGAACTCGGCGATCACTTCGGTGGCGATACGCTCCACGTAGTCACGTTCGCGCTTAAGAACCCGCTCATGCCGACCGCTGAGCATGTTCCCAGCCACATAGTCGGCGTCGCATGCAGCGACAAACTGCATCACTGTGCGGTCGCCCATGGCACCCCAGAACCCGCACCACGCCTGTCCGTAGCAGGTCACCACGATGCGGCCACGGCCCAGCTCGTAGTCCTGCACGAACACGTTGATCGGATCGAGGCTGTTCCGGCCAGGAATCTGGATTAGGCGGATGCTGTGCGGCAGCAGCCCCGAGTCCACCGCCTGCGCAGCCGCATCGGCACGCGCCGCTTTCCAGAACGGCTCAGCCCAGTGACCAGCCGGCGGCGGCGTGTGGCCCTGCGCGCCTACCATCAACGCGCCGGTGATTGCATCGCACACGCGGGCGCGGATACCTGCCGGGTCGGCATCGAGCGAGTAGGGAAGGTCCAAGGCCTGCGCGGGCGGGGCGTCATACAGCGGTTTGGTGTATTTGCTGCGCGGCTCGCGCCACAGGACGATTTGGCCCATCAGCACGCAGTCACCGGGGCGCGCCAGCATGAATTCGGCGTCCGGGTCCATGTAGCCCACAATCTGACCCCCCGGCTGGCGGGCGGCGAGGGCGGAGATAGCCGCGTCCAGTGCGGCGGTGCGCGACGGGCTGCCCGCATAGGTGAAACGGGAGCGCAGCTCCTGCAGCACCAAGACATGCGCATTGCGACTCAGATCGGCGGCGGTCATGGGGTGGACTCCTTCGCGTTGATCAGCACGACCTGCCGGACGGCGTTGTCGCTCAGGTGCCGCGCGCTGTCCGCAATGTCCTTGAACACCTCCCGCAGGTGGTGCTGGGCACTGATGGGGAGGGTCGTCAGCACGGGACCATTCCGGAGCCGTGCCTCGGCCTGGCACTGGCTCAGCAGCTCGGCCAGTACCGGATTGCACGCCGCGCGCTCTTCACCGTTCAGGGCTGCATCCAGCTGCCGCAGCTGGTAGTCGTGGGCGTCCTGCTCCAGCGACAGCATCGCGTCCTGGCCGACCAGTGGCGCTGCAGCAGCGAGGCCCGCGCGGATGGCATCGGCGTAACCCTTCTGGCTGCCATGTGCGGCGTAGGCGGCGCGGAATGCTTCGACCGCGCTGTCTGGAATGGGGTGGGACGTGGGTGAGGCACTGGGCTGAGGCTGTTTCATCGGGAGATCTCAGGCTGTGGTGGTGGCCGGCGGCGCGGCCATTGCTGCCAGGCGCTCCAGGCGCACGGCTTCGGCGATGTAGTGGTCGTGACGTTCCTGACGGACCTTTCCGGAAAAGAACGGATCGGTCAGGGCGTTCTCGGCGGCGATGCGGTTGGCCTTGGCCAGCCGGGCTGGGTCGTTGTCGAAGATGTCGAGCTGGTTCCTGTGGTCCATGGGCGCCGACCTTCGCGTCAGTCGCGGCCGACGGGTGGCCAGAGCGACGACATGCGCGTCTGCCAAGCGGCGTAGTTGATGCGGTGGCCGGCCTTGATCACACGCTGCTGGATTTCGCCGAAGCGCACGCGCAGCGCGTGGAATCGGTCCGGGTGGGCGGCCAGTGCTGACCGGTACCGCGCCAGGCGCTGTTCGTCAGTCGGCCGCGCTGTGCCAGCGAAAACGGCGTCATGGCCACCACCGAGCAGACGCAGGCCAGCCATCACCGCACCATCCGGTGGACGCCGGGCGCGATGCGCTCGCGGCGCTCTGCGGCTTCGCGCTGCTCCTGGCCGCTGCCCTGATGCACGCGATACGGGTGCCGCCGCGGCTTCTTAGCGCGGTCCAGCGCCGCGCGCTGTTCCGGGGTCAGGGCCGGTGCCGGCAGCTTGATGCCAGGGGCCCTCATGTCTGACCACCTTGCGCGCGCAGCATGCGGCGCAGGGACTTGCGCACGTCTGCGATGGCGCGGCCTGCGCTTGCGCGGCGGTCCAGCACGGCGAAGGCTGCGACGTCGGCTGCGGCGGCCACCTGGTTCGGAGCGAAGCCCATGCCGGCGGCGGCGGCGGCCACGGCCTTGGCGGCGCCGGCGGCGCGCTCGGCCAGCGGGTAGCTGATGACGGCGATCACGCGGCACCGTCCTTGCTGATCGTGTAGCCGCGGCTGCGGGTGGCGTTGATGCTGTAGCCGTGTTGGATCAGCTTCTGGCGAAGGCGGCAGACGGTCACCTGCACGGTGTTCGACTTGCAGCCGGCAGCGCCGTACAGCTTCTCTTCCAGCGCTGCGCGGCTGACCGGGATGTCGCCCGCTTCGATGATCAGCTGCAGCACCTTCGACTCGGTGGGGCTTAGGGGCAGGCGAAGGCCGCCGACCAGTGCCGCGCGCGGCTCGGTGCGCAGGCCGGCGATCACGGTGCCACCTCGATGAAGGCCAGGTCGTACATGACGCACTGCGCCCGGGCCAGCACGGGGGATGTGCTCGGCTCTTTGCCGTCTGCGGTCGACAGGGGGACAACCGCATTGGCCCGGACGCATTCTGCCGGGGAGACCTGATAGGAGCCGCTGAGCACGGCATCGGCCGCGTCCAGGGCGAGCTGCCAGCGCTCAGGCTGGAAGTTCTGGGTGAGGGCGTGGGTGATGCCGGGGGCGCAGTCGGGCACGCGCTCTGCGGTGCGGAAGGCGTTGAGGCTGGTGTTGGCGACGGTTGCGCGCAGGCCCCAGTCGTCGGCGGCAGCCAGCTCGTACACGGACAGGGCGGCGCAGATACGCGGGCTGGTGATCACCAGCCCATCCGGGGCGTCACCTGCGGCATCAGCCGTCGGCTCGTCGCCGGGCGAGGCCCAAGCCGCGACGGCCAGGACGATAAAACAGGCGAGGGCCACAAGGCCGAGGCGGGCCGAGCGCAGGTTGCTGGGTGTCAGATGCATTGCTAGGTCTCCGTACCGGCTGATGCCGTGGGAGAACAATAGCGCTGCTATCTATCCATTACAATAGCGTTGCTGTTTATGGATGTCGTTTAGGTCTAAAAAAATTCTGAATTCGTTAAGAAATCAGAACTCCCAACGCTTCAAGCACGTGCTGTACGCGGTGTCCCGAAATTCCCCCTGGACAAGTTCCTTGGCGGAATCGGTGGAAAGCCTTGGCGTTTCGTAGGCTGCGCGAACCATGCCGACGTAGGGCTCGCCTTGCTTGGTTGCCGCTGCCATTACAGTGGACATGGCGATGCCGGCCTGCCTTGCAGTCATGATCCGCTCTGCAGCTGTCGACTCGCCTTGACATAGCTCAGCGGTGGAAGAGCGGAGGATGTCTACCGCCTTCTGCGCTTCTGAAGCGGCCTCATTTGCCGAAGCCGCCGCGCGTGCCGCCGCAGCACGCGCGGCGGTGTTGTCTTCGCCAGCGTTAACGCAAGCGCTCAACGAGAGAGCGGCGATTGTGATGGCCAACATGATCCTTCGCATTGTTGCTTCTCCTTTCATCCATAGCGGCTGCGAAGCAGCCCCGCATCCTCGAAGCTGATGCCGTCGCGCATGCAATCCTCGGCACGCTCCAGATCCTTGTGTAGCTGGATCAGGTCGTCATCAGGTATCTGCTCGATCCCCATGTACCCGAAGCATGCCTGGTCAATTAGAAGCTGCATGGGTGCACCCCATCTACGATGAAAGTGCCGGATCATGCGGTAATGGGACTCGCGCAGGACGACATCCATGCGCATCGCGGGCCTGGTGCTGGCTGCCAGCACAGGCTCTGGCTCAGCCGGCTTTACGCCTCCGACCGCCGTAAGCTTGGGCTTCACGCCCATCTTCCGTTGCGCGCGTAGCGCGATCAGCTGCGCCAGCTTGTCCATTTCCTGATCGAGATCCATCGTTCCCCTTCCCTTGTTTTCTTAAATCTGCGGCAAGTGCTACGCGTAGCGCTTGGGCAAATAGATCGGGGGATTGCTCGACATCGAATGTCTCACCTGTGGCCAGATCCAGAGCCTTGCGCACCACAGCGATGGCGGAGTTCACGATATCGGCGTCTAGTCTCGCAACCTGAGACGTGCCGAATCGATCCATCAGGCGGGCGTACTCGGCACTGATTTCCTGTGGCTGCATGCCCAGCACGTCTGCCAGTGCCTCGGCCTTATCCCAAGGGACCGGTCGCAGACCAGTTGCAAACTGGGAGATGAAGCTTGGGGTGACTTCCAGGCGCTCAGCCACTACCGACTGCGTCAGCCCGGAGCGGGTGATGGCCTCCGCGATCGCGCGGCCTTCGGTGGTCTTGGGGTTGGCAGGCCTAGGCATATAGCGATGCTATTTGAAGGCGTTCAGCAAAACGAACAGCGTTGCTATTTACTTGGGTAAATAGCACTGCTATGTTTGCCGCATGAACGAACCGACTCAGACCGTGACACCGATCCAGAAGGCCATCGATGCGGTGGGCGGGCAGGGCTCGCTTGCGCGCCTGCTCAAGGTTCACCCGGCCCTGGTTTCGCAGTGGAGGACTGGCCGCAGGCCGGTCGCCGCCCACCACATCCTTTCGATTGAGGCGATGACACAGGTGTCGAGGCATGAGCTGCGGCCCGACATCTTCGGGGTGCAGCCGGAGCCTGATCCTGACTCGGATCGAATCATCCGTATAGACGTCGCCTGACGCATGCGATCGGAGGTTTGCCCTCCGGCTCAGCAGTTCCATTCCATGAATTCCGGTCGTCCTGTCCATGGCGACCACTTTGCATCGCCTCCCGAGGTGCGTAAATGAAGTCTGATCCTCAGTACCACGAGCCCCGGTCCGCGGTGGTGTTCCGCCACACGACCGACGCCGTCCGCAACAGCGGCCACACCGACAGCAGCCTCGCCCAGGCCATCGCCGATCAGTACCTGGCGGATGTGGCTCCGACCGAGCGCATCATCCAGTTCCATGTAGGCACCGATGCAGACAGCATCGAGCGCGCGCTGAAGGCGAACGCCCAGATCGTGGGCCGTATCCGCAACGGCACGGTTAAGATGCCAGTGGATCTGGAAGAGTCATGGGTACGCGCGCTGCCGACGCAGTGGCGCGAGGCCTGCTCCCGCGAACTGGCCCAGCGCTACGGCTTCCTCGGCGCGCGGATCCCGATGATGGAGCCCCATGCCGGCGTCCTGGCCGTGGCCCGCCTGTCGGTGGAGTTCGGCCATACCCTCGAGGCGCTGACCAACATCCTGGCCGATGGCCGGATCTGCGCGATGGACATCCCTGAGATGCGCCGCGCGCTGGATGAGATGGGGCAGCTGGAAGCCGAGCTGACCACTGCCAGGCAGTACGTCACCGGCCACCTGCAGGAGCTGGCACCGCGCGCGGTGAGCGGTGGAAGCCAATGAGCACCGCCGCGATGGTGAGCTGGGCGATTGCTGTGGTAAGCGAGTTCGATGCCGCCGGCCGCCGCATTCCCGAGAACGTGGTGCAGCTGCTGCCCATGGTCGATGTCGTGCTCTGGGCGAAGGAGCAGCCGCAGCCTCTGCAGGTAGAAGCCCTGCAGTCGAAGTTCGGCCTCTCCCGCGCCACGGCCTACCGCTGGCTGACCGCGCTGCACGACCTGCATGACCCCGCGGCCGCGCGCGGCAGGATGCCGGCCGCCCAGCCGCTGGCTTCTGCCCTCGGGCGGCATCTGCCGGCTGCAGGCCGGGCGGGAGAGGCAGCATGAGCCCGCTCGCCAGCCTGGGCACTGTTTGCGGCCCGCAGCGCATCAGCAGCCTTTGGGAAGTGCCTGATTCGGCGCGCGCGCCCGACCACCGCCGCAAGGCGGCGCTCAGTGGTCAGTGCCAGACCAGGATCGTCATCGACTTCGCGCTGTGGGTGAGCGCGTGCTGCACCAACTTCCCCACGGTCCAGCAGGTGCAGGACCGGTTCAACGTCAGCCGCTCTACGGCGTTCCGCTGGCGGAGCAGCCTGGCCGACGCCTTGTGCCTGGCCGAAGTGCCGAGGAACCCGTGCCCTTCGCACACGCCGGAGCCGGTGGCGATGGCGCCGCTGCTGCGTGGCATGGGGAATCGAGCGTGATCTACTTCGAGATGTACCCCGGCGACTACCTCAAGGACACCACACGGCTGTCCCTGACGGACCACGGCGTCTACTTCAAGCTGATGCTGGCTTACTACTCGGAAGAGGAGGCGCTGCCCGAGAGCCTGGGGGAGCTGTATGTCATCGCCGGTGCCATCAGCACGGCCGACAAGGTAGCGGTCAAGAAGGTCGCCGAGCGCTACTTCCCTGTGGCCGAAGATGGACTGCGCCACAGCAAGCGCTGCGACGAGCAGATCGCCACCGCTCAGGTCCGAATTGCTGACGGGCAGGGGCGCCGGGAAGACAGGAAGCAGGCCGAGGCAGAGCGGCAGGCGCGCACCCGCGCGCGGCGCACGATGCTGTTCGAAGACCTACGCAACGTGGGTGTCGTGCCAAGCGGCATGGCCACCATGGCGGAGTTGAAGGCGCTGCACGTCACGCATGTGACTGGCGATGAACGCGTGACTTCGGCCCACCTGTCACGCGTGACAAGTCACGGAGAGTCACGCGTGACAGGGGGCGTGAACACAGGCGTGAACACGGGTAACCAGACCCCAGACCCCATATCTATTACTCCAGATACATCACTGCACGCTCAAGGATCTCTGAGCGGTGCGTCCGATGCGGGGCGTGCGTGCGTGCTGATGCGCCAGGCCGGTTGCCACTCGACCAACCCGAGCCATCCCGACCTGATCGCCGCGCTGGCCGAAGGCGTGACCCCGCAGGTGCTGGCCGACACCGTCACCGAGGGGCTGTCCCGATCCCCGCCTGTGGCCAAGCCCTTCCCCTGGGCAATCCAGACCGCTCGAAGCCGAAAAGCCGCCGGCGCAACGCCGACGAACACCACCAATCCCGGAGGCCCCAATGCAAACCCTCAACTCGGTTCTGCCGAACACGTCGCAGAGGAGCGACGACGCCACGAACAGCGCGCGGCAGCTGGCGGCTTTGTCGGAGCAGGCAGCGATGTCATCGAAGGCGAATTCCAATGCGTCCAGCACTGACCCGGACCAGCGCGCGGTGAGCGCCCTGTGGACCGTGTGGGAGCGCATGGCCGGCATGTTCCCCGGTAAGTGGGTGCGCGAGAACGGCGCAGCCCCGGTGAACAACGCGGGCAGCCTGACCACCGCCGGTGAGCTGTGGTTCCAGGTGATGTCCGGCATCACCCCGCGGCAGGTGGCGGAAGGGTTGGCCAACTGCCTGCGCAGCGCGCTGCAGTGGCCACCGAACCCCGGCCAGTTCCGTGCCATGTGCCTGGGCGTCCCGGCGCTGGCCGAAGTCGACGGGCAGATGCAGCCGGGCCAGGCCCACAGCGGGTTCACGGTGCTGGTGCGGTCGAAGCTGGACCTGCACGCCTACCGCACTGCAGAGAGCGGCGCTCTGCAGCAGCGCATGCTGGCCAACGCCTACGAGCGGGCGGTGAAGCACGTCATGGATGGGGGCGCCGTGCCGGCACCGGCAGCAGCGCTGCCCGCGCCCAAGCACGAGCCACTGGAGGTGCGCGATCGCGATTCCGCGCGCAGCGCCATGGCGCTCGCTGCTGCCGAGCTGGGTTTCGGAGGCGCACATGGAGCAGGCTGACATCCGCGCCTACCAGCGGCAGCTGATCCTATTCTGCCTGGGCGTCCACGGCGACAGCACTGCGGCCGAGGCGCTGGAGCTGATGGGCAACGCCGCGCTCGAGGGCGGCGCGCCGCGGGAGGCCATGCTGCTGACGACCGCCGCCGCTGCCGGCCTGCTGCGCGAGCTGGACCGGGATGGCCTGGTGAGCCGCTGCGAGAACCGCGTCAGTGCTCGACACGGCCGCCCGGAGGCCACCTGGGCGGTGACCAATGCCGGCCGCGTGGACAGCATGCCCTTGCCGCCATCCGGGCAGCAACAGCTGGCCATGCCGCAGCTGGCACCGGCGCCAACCCTCCGCACGCGGGGCGGTATCTCCATGGAGCAGCTGATGGGCCTGCTCAACGTCGAGTTCGACTGCATGCTCGAGCAGATGGACCGGGAGCACCAGGCCGCGCAGCTGCGCGCCCGGCACGAGTTCGAAGCCTTCCGGCAGCGCGCATTGCGCGTGTGGGGCGCTGCGGAGGCATCCGCGTGATGTCACCGAAGAAGACGTCCAGCCGCTCGCTGCGCTACGCCTCCACGCAGGACATGCCGGAGGGCATGCGCCGTTTGGTCCAAGGCCAGGCCAGCACGGCCCCCGCCGCCCCGGTGCCAGCGGCGGCGCGCGCCTACCGCCCGCCTGCCGCGACGCAGTCCACCGGCAGCGGCAACGCCGCGGGCAAGGTCGCGCGTGGCCGGCCCCGGCACGTGCCCGGCGAGATGAACAAGACCGAAGAGGCCTATGCCGCACACCTGGCGCTGCAGATGGCCGCCGGCGATATCGCATGGTTCCGATTCGAGTCCGTGAAGCTGAAGTTGGCCGAGAAGACCCACCTCACCATCGACTTCTTCGTGATGACCGCCGCCGGCGACCTGGAGGCCCACGAGGTGAAGGGCTTCTGGGAGGAAGACGCCCGCGTGAAGGTGAAGGTGGCCGCCGAGATGTACCCGTTCCGATTCCTGGCAGTCCAGCGCGCCCCCGGCGGCGGCTGGAAAACGGAGGTTTTCTCTTGAACGCGATGATGATTGGCGGCGCCAGCGTGCGCCGCGACGATGTGGGCAGGTTCTGCCTGAACGATCTGCACCAGGCCGCTGGCGGCGCCAAGCGGCACCAGCCGAGTGACTGGCAGCGCCTGAAGCAGACCGAGGAACTGGTGGCCGAGCTGGTCAATTCCGGGGAATCCCGGGTTTACCCCGTGCACTCCGTGGCTGGCCGCTACGGCGGCAGCTACGTGGTGCGCGAGCTGGTTTACGCCTACGCCATGTGGATCAGCGCCAGCTTCAGCCTGCAGGTGATCCGCGCCTACGACGCCCTGACGGCCGGCGCACCGGCACCCGACCCCATGCAGGCGCTGACCGATCCGGCGACGCTGCGCGCGCTGCTGCTGTCCTACAGCGAGAAGGCCGAGATCCTCGAGGCGCGCGTGCAGTACCAGGAGCCGCAGGTGCGCGCGCTGCTGCGGCTGACCCAGGCTGATGGCGCCTTCAACATCAGCACCGCGGCCAAGATGCTGCAGGTGCAGCCGCGCCAGCTGTTCGCCTGGCTGTCCGAGCACGGCTGGATCTATCGCCGCGCCGGCTGCAAGAACTGGCTGGCCTACCAGAACCGTCTGCAGCAGGGCGTGCTGGTGCACAAGGCATGCGTGCAGCGGACTGAGGGAGAGCAGGAGCGCGTGCACGAACAGGTGCTGGTTACGGCCAAGGGCCTGTCGCGGCTGGCCGAGAGCATCGACCGGGGCCAGATGACCTGGGCGCAGGTCGACGCGGCGACCGGTCTGCAGTTGGCGGCGGAGGCCTGATGGATACACACGATCAGATCAAGTTGCGCTGCCCGAAGTGCCGAAAGGAGGGGCAAGACCAGCGGCGGGATACCGATTACCCGGAGACGCACACCGTGGAGATCATCTGCCATGACTGCGATGACGGCGACTTCCACAGTGAGGATCACTACAACGCGGCAGGCGACTTCATCCTGCCGAGGGAGGTGTCGTGATGGGCAGGCTGATCGCCATGCAGCAGGAGGTGGCACCGGTGAAGCCGGGCACCGCCATGGAAGAGCAGCTGCAGCTGAAGGGCATCGGCCGGCTGCTGGCGGGCTTCGGCTACCGCTATGGGTCGGAGGTTCAGCTGCACGAGGTTCTGTCCACCGTTCTGGACAACGCAGGCCATGCGCACGTGCGCGAGTACCGGTTGGACGCCAGCAACCGCGCTGACTTCTGGCTGGACGGCCTCGTGATCGAGGTGAAGGTGGCCGGCTCGCTCGCCGATGCCCTGCGGCAGGTCGGGCGCTACATCAACCTGCCGCAGGTGCGCGGTGTGCTGCTGGTCACCACCGAACGCTGGGGCGAACGCCCGCTCGTGGCCCGGCCGGCCTGGCAGGGCAAGCCCTTCAACATCATCCGCCTGAAGAGGCAGGCACTGTGATGCAGACGACCTATGGAACCCTCCTGTACAGCGCCGCCGGCAGCACCTGGCGGGTGATCTGCGAGCCGCAGGTGCGCGCGCGCATGAAGCGCGTGTTTCCCCGGGTGCGGCAGCACGCCGCTGAGCACATCGACCTGTCGGCCACGCCAGAGAACAGCCGGGAGCTGCAGTGGTTCACGCAGCGTTACCCGCTTTCGATGGATGCCGACACCGAGCGCGCGCTGCAGCTGCTGGCTGCCGAGCATGTGGACATGGAGCGCAGCCTGGACGAGCTGCTGGCCGGCCGCGTGCAGATTCCGGAGTTCACCCTGGCCAAGCCGCCGCGGGAGTACCAGCGCGTCGCGGGCGCGCAGCTTTCCATCCGTGGCGGCCTGCTTCTGGCCGACGATCTTGGCCTCGGCAAGACGGTCACCGGCATCTGCCCGATGGCCGCGCACGGCAACCTGCCGGCGGTGGTGGTGTACCCGGCGGCACTGCCGAACCACTGGCCGGAGAAGTTGGCCGAGTTCGCGCCGCAGCTGCGCGTGCACCACATCAGGAAGGGCGCTCCATACCCGCTGGTGCGCCAGCCGAAGCAGCGGATCAAGGATCTGTGGGACACGCTGCCGGACGTGATCCTGGTCAGCTATCACAAGCTCCGGGGCTGGGCTGAGACGCTGGGGGAGATTGCGCAGTACGTGGTGTTCGAGGAATGCCAGCAGCTGCGCAGCCCGGACAGCAGCATCCACAGCGCCTGCCGCCACCTGGCCAGCCGGGCACGGCTCCGCATGGGCCTGACCGCCACCCCGATCTACAACTACGGGTGCGAGTTCTTCCACGTGGTCGACCCGCTGCTGCCGGGCTGCCTGGGCACCTATGACGAGTTCCTGCGGGAATGGTGCATCTCCGCGCCCGGGGAGAAGGCCAAGCTGCAGGACGCCGAGCAGTTCGGCCAGTACCTGCGGCGGCAGGGGATCATGCTGCGGCGCACCCGCAAGGAAGTGGGGCGCGAGCTGCCGGCACTGTCGAAGATCCCGCACGAGGTGGAGGCCGACGCCAAGGCGCTGGACGCCATCACCGGTGATGCCGCCGCGCTGGCGCGGATCATCCTCCGGGCCAACGAGCAGTACCGTGGCGAGAAGATGCAGGCCGCCGGCGAGTTCGACAGGCTGCTGCGGCAGGCGACGGGCGTGGCCAAGGCTCCCTACGTGGCCGAGTTCGTCAGGCTGCTGCTGGAGAGCGGCCAGAAGGTGTTGCTGTTCGGGTGGCACCGAGAGGTCTACAGCATCTGGCAGGAAAAGCTGGCTGCGTACAACCCCGTCATGTACACCGGCAGCGAGTCGCCGACCCAGAAGCAGGCGGCGAAGGACGCATTCATCGCCGGGGACAGCCAGGTGATGCTGATCAGCCTCCGCTCCGGTGCTGGCATCGACGGGCTGCAGCATGTGTCCAGCACCGTTGTGTTCGGCGAGCTGGACTGGTCGCCCGGTGTCCACGAGCAGTGCATCGGCCGCGTGCACCGGGACGGCCAGACAGAGCCGGTCATGGCGTACTTCCTGCTCTCCGACAGCGGCAGCGACCCGATCGTGTCGGACGTGCTCGGGGTGAAGCGCGAACAGATCGAGGGCGTGCGTAGCCCGGGAGAACACCTGGTGGAACGCCTGGACGTAGGCGAGAACCAGCTGCGCGCGCTGGCCCATCAGTTCCTTCAACAGCAGGGCGTGGCCCTGGAAACAACCAACGTTACAACCATGGAGACCTCCCGATGATTCCCAAATTCCTCAGCCTGGACGAGGCAACCCACCACCTGTACCTGGCAGGAAAGGAGGGCCCAATCAGGTGCCAGGTCGACGGCAGCCTGTGGGAGGTCTGGCAGGACGGCCGGTCCCGCTGGGTCAGCAACTGCGAGGTGCCCTGATGTCGGCAGTGGCCGAGCCCGGGGTGGACCTGACGCCATGCGGCAACTGCGGCAGCGACGACGTGCGCATGCGCGCGCGGGGCAGCGCCGGCAGCCGCCGTACCGCGCAGGTGGTCTGCGCGCGCTGCAGCGCGCGTGGAGAACTGCATGTTGGCGCAGATGCGGAAGAGGGCGCCCGCAGGGCGTGGACACACCGGCCGATCTACATGCCGGCGCCGGCGCCGGCCAGGGTGGTGCACGGCCGCGTGCCGGTGCCGGTGCCGGAGCCGACCCTGGAGCGAGACCCGCTCGAGCTGATCGCCCGGATGCTGGTAGGAGGGAGCTTCCGCGAGCCATCGGACGGCCGGTCAACCATGCCGCCGCTGACGTCTGCCGACATCGCCGGCGCGGTCGGCATGATGCGTGACTCGGTGGCCAAGCAGGCCGTGCTGGCGGTGGCGCTGCGCGGGCAGGGTGTGTCCCTGTCGTCGCTGGGGCGCTCTCTGGCCCGGCGGGTGATGCGGCAGATTCAGTGGCAGCGGCGAAGCGGGGCAAAGCCTGCGCTGCGAATAGATGACCCGGCCGACCGTTGGCGCATGAGGCTGGTGCTGCAGGACGCGGTGAACAACCTGGTGTGGCCCGAAGGGAAGATTGCCGCGCAGGATGCTGCCAAGGCGGCCAAGATGCGGAAGGGGGACTACCTGCGCGTGTACGGGATCGCTACCGCAACGCTCCGGCAGGCGTTGGAGGATGGGCGAAAAGAATTCAGCGGAAGGGTCTTCACGAAGTAGCGAAAGGTCCGCCGGATCGAGCCGGCGGCCTCGACTTTGTAAGACAAGCTCAGATTGTGGTGTTTACGAAGTGGTGACCATTCGCCTTGAGCGCGTCGGTCACCTCTTCATAAAACGCATCAGCCTCATCCTTTGTAGCAAATGTGTAGGGGAACTCTTTGCCAGAGTTGAGGGTGAGAGTAATTTTTGCGCCTCTATCGTCATAGACCATTGCAGCAATCTGGTCCGTAATGATGATGTGGGTGAAAGATATGTCTCTGGTGATTCGATTGATTTCAAGTGCAACGCTCATTGGCAATTTCTCCATGTGGTCTGGATTTCGCAAACGCTAAGGAACATTACCGCAGTCGCCGCGAACCTTACCGCATTCGCCCGACTGCGGTAAGGAACCTTACCGCAGTTGCAGCGGGAACCAGAGTTGTTGTCCAATTGGGACCATGGGCGAGAAAGCGCATAACGGGGTGTACGACTGCAATGGTCGCTGGGCCCTCGGTCGGTGCTACGTGTATGTGTTGATGGCCCGCGACGCGAAAGGCCCCATGTACGTGAAGATAGGAGTGAGTGACGACCCCTACTCACGGATCGGCGCTATCCAGACGGGGTGTCCAATCCCGTTAATCAAGGCGGGCATGGTCAAGTGCATGAGCCGCGCCCAGGCCAGATTGATTGAGAAGGAACTCCACGTCGAACTGGCGCCTTTTAGTTCCAATGGGGAGTGGTTCCGATTCGATTGGGCTGACGTAGCGCACAAGCAGGCGCTCAACGTCGCCATCGAGGCCCATATGGCCAGAGTCAAGGATTGGGCACTTGAGGATGTTGACCTGCAGAAGGTCTTCGCCATGAAACGCCTGATCGAAGCTCACCGAAAGAACGCATATCGCGAGAAACGACGCCGGACTTCCGCTGTTCGCTCCGCTGTCGGTTTGTAACAGTTTGCGCCGGCCGCAGGCCTGGACTCGGGAGGTCCAGTGACCTGCGGTTCGTCGTTTCTGGGGTGCAAAGCCCAACCTTTAAACAGAGCGACGCCCCGATGCCTGCCAGCACCGGGGCGCCGCCGCAGTACACGCGTTTCAGCCGCGTGCCATTGGCCTAAGCTCTGCCGCTCTCCGGAGAGCGCGTGCAGTTTGCTTAATGAATGTCGCAACAGCTGAGACTTGAACACAAAGACCCTATTCCCTTGGCCAGGCGGTAAAACGCGCCTGGTGAAACACCTTCTGCCTCTGATCAACCAGCGGGATCACACCTGCTACGTTGAGGCCTTCGCCGGTAGTGCTGCGATGCTGTTCGAACGCTCGCCGGCGAAGATCGAGGTGCTCAACGACACACACGGCGAGCTGGTCCGGCTGTACCGCGTTGTGGCCAACCACCTGGACGAGTTCGTTCGACACTTTCGCTGGTCCCTGACCAGTCGTGAGATGTACCGGTGGGCACAGCTGCAGCACGTCGACACGCTGACCGATATCCAGCGCGCGGCCCGGTTCTACTACCTGCAGAAGCTCAGCTTTGGCGGGAAGGTGGAGGGCCAAACGCTCGGGGTGGGCCCGACCGGTGCGCAGCGCATCAACCTGCTCCGGCTGGAACAGGATCTGAGCGATGCCCACATGCGGCTGCATGGCGTGGTGATCGAGCAGTTGCCCTGGCAGCGGTGCATTGAAAAGTACGACCGGCCGGAAACGCTCTTCTTCTTGGATCCGCCGTACTGGCAGACCGTCGGGTATGGCCAGGCCTTCCCGTTGGAAGAGTACGAGCAGCTGGCCGCGGCGATGGGCGCGTTGAAGGGTAGGGCGATCCTCACCATCAACGACCACCCGCAGATGCGCACGCTGTTCGATCGCTTCCACCGGGTCAGCGTTCCTATTCGATACACGGTCGGCGGCGGGGCTGGGGTTGCGCGCACTGAGCTGATCTACACCACATGACAGGCCCAACCGGCGCGGACCTAAAATAAGCAAAAGTGTTTACACATAAGCAAAAGTGTGTATAATTGACCCCAACGAAACTACATTGGAGGTCGATGAAAACAAGCGAGTTCAGGCGGTGGTTGCAGGCCCTAGGGGTGGTGATGAAGGAAGGATCCAATCACACCAAGCTCTACTACCAAGGGAAGCAATCGACACTGCCAAGGCACGCTGCGGAGATGAAGGAAGGCACACGGAAGGCCATCATCAAGCAGCTAGGCATCAAGGAACCGCCCCTTTAAGGGGCGGCAACTTGGACTCGCGAGGGTTCATCTGAACACATGCGCTATCCAGCGAAACTGACGCCGGAAGACGGCGGCTACCTGGTTACCTTCCGGGATATTCCGGAGGCGATCACTCAGGGCGATACAGAGGGGGAAGCCATCCAGATGGCTGCCGATGCCCTCGCAACTGCTATGGAGTTCTACTTCGAAGACCGCAGGCCGGTTCCACTACCTTCGGATCTTCGGCGGGGCGAGGTCGGCATTCCGCTGCCGACTGGCTTCTCCGCAAAGGTGCTGCTGTTGAATGAGATGCTCGGCCAGGGCGTGACCCCGGCCGAGCTGGCACGCCGTCTGGGCACCTCGCCGCAGGTGGTCAATCGCATCGTCAACCTCGGTCATGCCACAAAGATCGACACGATTGATGAGGCGTTGCGCGCGCTGGGCGTGTCGCTGAGCCTGAGCATCGACCGCGCTGCGTAACTCCGGGGAATCCCGGATTTGATCCAAGTCACAAGGCCCCGTCAGCAATGGCGGGGCCTTTGCATATGCGGGCCTGGCCGAGTGGCTAAGGCATCAGCCTTCCAAGCTGACTACGTGGGTTCGATTCCCATGGCCCGCTCCATCTACGCCCGCTTCCCTGACCGGATCAACCCTCGTGCCCAGCCGGCTGCGGGGCGGGCACCCTTTTGCAGGAACCTCTGATGGCCAAGATCACCGCTCAACAGGCCGGCGGCACCAACGTCGTCGCCTTCCTGGACATGCTGGCTTGGTCGGAGGGCACCAGCACCAGCCCGGCAACGAAGAACCAGGGTTACGACGTGATCGTGACCGGTGCCGACCGTGTGCCGGAGATCTTCACCGACTACTCGGTGCATCCGTTCGCCCGGGGGCGGAAGTCGAAGGCCATCAACGGCAAGGGCCTGACCTCGAACGCGTCCGGCCGCTACCAGTTCATGATGAAGGACTATGCCCACTACCGCGCGCTGCTCAAGCTGCCGGACTTCGGGCCGCTCTCGCAGGATCTCTGGGCCATCCAGCTGATCCGCGAACGCCGCGCTCTGCCGTTGATCCAGGCGGGCCGCATCACCGACGCCATCAAGGCCGTGCGCAACATCTGGGCGAGCCTGCCGGGCGCAGGCTACGGCCAGCCGGAGCACGCTCTGGAGAAGCTGCTGGCTGCCTACCGCAAGGCTGGCGGGGCAGTGGCGCCGTGACCGAGCCGATGAGTACCCTTAAAACCTTCGTTGGGACGTTCACCGCTGCGGTGGTGGCGCCGGCGACGGCTGACGCATTGCGCGAGGCCGAGCGAATCATCCTGGGCGTGCCGCAGTCCGTGCTGCTGGTGGCAATGGCCGGCGCACTGATCGGCGTGTTGTTGCTGCCGGAGAAGGACGCAGAGCGAGTAGCCGCCGATTCCAACCGCAGGCGTGGCCACCGATTCCTGCAGACGGCTGCGCGCTGGGCTGCGCTGGCAGTGGCAGTGGTGGCCTACGCCATCGTGGCCGCATGGGTCATCGCAGTTGCTGCGTCCATCTGGCCGGCACTGGCCGGCGCCCCACAGCTGCCGCTGGCCGGTCTGTCCGGCGTCCTGATCCGCCGGCTGCTGCCCGGCTACGTGCGCATGGTGGAGAGAGCCACCGGCGCCATCGGAGGCGAGAAGCCATGAGCGTACTGATTCGATTCCTGGACGCGCTGTGGGCGCTGGTCGTGGGTGCCGCTGCCGACGCGCTGCGCTGGCTGGGCAAACCTGGGAGCAAGGTCAAGCTGGTGTGTGCCGTGCTGGCCTTTGGGTGCTTGGTCTCTGGCCTGACGGCTTGGGAGAAAGAGCAGAAGATCCGCGATCTGAACGCCCAGGTCATCAAGGTCCAGGCCGATTGGAAAGCCGATGCAGCCCGGTTGCAGGCTGACGTGGACACTCGTGATCAGCGGCTGGCCGAGGTGGCAATCGCACTTCGGGCAGAGGCAGAGAAACTGGAAGCCTTGAAGGCAGAGAGTGCAGCTGCACTCCAGAGCCTAGCCGGCAAGATCGAAGCCTCTGAGAAGGAGGCATCTACCTGGCGCGGTCGGTACGAGCAGAGGCCCGACACCTGCAAGGCAGCGCTGGAGCTGCTCGATTCCGCCTGCCCAGCATTGAAGGGGTACTGAAATGCGCGCCATCGTGTTTGCCCTCGCCATGCTGCTGGCCGCCTGTCGTGCCGCACCCATCAAGCCCAACGCACCCGCGCCAGCCGTGATCAAAGTGCCGGTGGCCACCTACGTTCCCATCGATGCCGCGCTGACTAAGCGCTGTCGGTGGGTGCGCGACGGGAAGCCATCGGAGGTGTTCGACGTGAGCAACGGAAGGAAGCGATGCCTCCTTCAGTACGAGGCACAGCTCGATGCCGTCGACCAAGTGCAGGGCAAGCCTGCGCCGACCACCGATATCGCGGACTAAGCGCGTTTCACGCGAAATGTTCCACGGCCCGGGGCCCCTGGGGTTATCCACAGCCACCGGGGGGAATTCGGACCCCGGTAAAAGACAGTATTTCGGCCTCTAGGGTGCTCCACCACAGGCCACGCATTTGGCGGTTTTTGCCGGGAGAAACCGCATTTTTTGGCCTGAATAGGCTGTGCATCGGGTAGAACATGGCTGACATCCACGAATTCACCAAAGGCTGGTCCGTGGCCAGGCTGGCGGATGAGTTCGGGATGGACCGCCGAACGGCCAGCAAGCGCCTGAAGGAGGCCGGCGTCCCGCCGCTGACCAAGCGTGCTGGGCACGACGTCTATCGCCTGGCCGACGCGGCCCCTGCGCTGGTGAATCCGGGCGCTGCGGCGTTCGGCGCGGAGGGCGTGGTCGATCCGCGCGACCTGCCACCGATGGAACGCCGCGCCTACTACCAGTCGGAGAACGAGCGCCTGAAGGTCGAGTCGACCATCGGGCAGCTGTTGCCGGCCGCAGAGGTCGAGGCCGACTACGCCGAGCTGGTGAAAAAGGTCGTGCAGTTCTTCGACACGCTGCCTGATGTGCTCGAGCGCAAGGCAGGGCTCACGCCAGAGCAGGTGGTCAAGGTCCAGGACGAGTGCGATCGCGTCCGGCAATCCATGTATGAGGGCATCACCGATGACGACGTACGCGACAGCGCGTAGCGTGCGCCAAGGCGTTGCCGAGATGATCCGGCCGCCGCGCCGCATCAGGGTGAGCGAGGGCGCACGGGTGCTGCAGGTGGCCAATGCCGCCGGCGCGGCCGGTTCCTGGGATCCGGACACCACGCCCTACATGGTCGAGCCGCTGGATACGACCGGCAGCCGTCATTACGAGGCCGTGGTGTTCGTAGGGCCGGCGCGGTCGGGCAAGACCATCTCGCTGATCGATGCGCGCCTGGCCTACCTGATCACCTGCAACCCGGCCGACGCCATGGTCGTGCAGATGTCCAAGGATGCGGCCGAGGACTACAGCAAGACCCGTATCGCTCGCAGCATCGCCGCCAGCCCAGAGCTACGCTCTCGGTTGAGCCCGCGTGCCCACGACGACAACATCCTGCTGAAGTTCTTCCGGTCGGGAATGTCGCTGCGCATGGGCTGGCCGTCTGTGTCGGTGCTCTCGGGCAAGGACATCCACGACGTCCTGATGACGGACGTGGACAACTACACGGGCGACCTGACGATCGATGAGTGCTTCGGCCTGGGCCTGAAGCGCACGCAGACCTACATGTCGGCCGGAATGGTGGTGGCCGAGTCGAGCCCGGCAACGGACTACGCCGACGGCGCGTGGAAGCCGCTGCATCCGCACCAAGGCCCACCGGCCGCTGGCATTGCCGCGCTGTATGCGCGTGGTGACCGCCGCCGCTGGTACTGGCCCTGCCCGGAGTGCGGAGAGCGGTTCCAGGCAGCACCCGGCTATGACGGGTTCGCGCTGCCGCCGATGGAGGAACTGCTCGAGCGCGTCGTGCTGGACGACGTGCAGAAGATGGCGCGGCACTATTCGCTGCTGCACTGCCCGCACTGTGGTGTGGGGCTGCAGCACCGGTGGAAGGATGGGATGAACCGCAGCGGCGTCTGGGCTGCGGAGGGCCAGGTCGTGCACGCCGATGGAACGGTCACCGGCGAACGGCCGGAGGCGCGCATCGCCAGCTACTGGCTCGGCGGTGTCGCCGCGTCCTATCAGTCCTGGGAATCGTTGATCGAGCGCTACCTACAGGCGCTGCGCACCTTCGCCACCACCGGCGAAGAGCGCCCGCTGAAGACCACGCACAACGTGGACGGGGCGATCAACTACGTACCGATGGCGGCGCGGTCGGCCAGCGACCCGAACGAGATGCAGGAGCGCGCCGAGGTCTGGCCTGCTGGCGCGGTGCCCGCTGGCGTGCGCTTCCTGCTGGCTGAGGTCGACGTCCAGGCCAACCGGTTCGTGGTGCTGGTGCTGGGCTTCGGTATCGGAGAATCCGGGCAGCTGGAGCGCTGGGTGGTGGATTCCTTCACCCTGCGCACGTCCAAGCGCGAGGATGGCTCGGGCAGCTTCCTGCCGCTGGACCCGCCGAAGTACCTGGAAGACTGGGAACGCCTGGTCGAGAAGGTCATCAGCCGTCGCTACCCGCTGGACGATGGCACCGGCCGCAGCATGCCAGTCCACGCCGTGGGCATCGACTGGGGCGGCAAGTCGGGCACGTCGGTGCGCGCGCTGGAGTTCTGGCGTTCGCTAAGGGCCCGGAAGCTGCACGCCAGGGTCAGGCTGATCAAGGGCGATGCGCGCCGCGAGGGCGGGTTGTTCCGCGAGACCTTCCCCGACAGCAGCAAGCGCCGGGACCGCAAATCAGGGTCGAAGGGCGATGTGCCGCAGCTGCTGCTCAACGTCGACCGCCTGAAGGACACCGTCGACGCCAACGTGAAGCGGGCCGAGCCGGGCCCGGGCTACTACCACTTCCCCGACTGGCTGCCGGAAGCGTTCTACGCCGAGCTGACAGCGGAATCGAGGACGGCCAAGGGCTGGGAGAACCTGGCGAAACGACGCAATGAGGCGTTCGACCTGTGCGGCTATGCCGAAGGCATGGCGCTGTGGCTGAAGGTTCCGGCCATCAACTGGACCGCGCCGCCGCCATGGGCAGCGCCGTGGGACGACAACCCAGACGTGAGGGCAGACGACGTCGCGCCGGCGCCAATGCCGCGTGCGCGCACCCGCCGCGTCATCCGAAGCAAGTACCTGGGACGCTGAAATGGCATTCACCACCAAGCAAGTCGAACAACTGGAAGCCGCGATCGCGGCCGGCGTGCTGAGCGTCCGATATGCCGACCGCACCGTGACCTACCAGAGCCTGGTGGAAATGCGCCGCCTGCTGAAGCAGATGCGCGATGAGCTGGGCCAGGCCGCAGGTGTACCGCGGCGCCGCCGCGTCGTGCGCCTCTACCAATCGGGGACCGGCAATGTCTGATACCGCCGAGAGCAGCTATCGCGCCGCCGGCAACGGCCGCCGCCTTCGTACCTTCCGGCCGACGTCGCTCGGGCCCAACGCATCGCTGTTGGGTCTGCCGACGCTGCTGGCACGGGCACGGCACCTGGCCCGGAATGACCCTTGGATGGTCAGCGCGCTCAACAAGAGCGTGTCGAACGGCATCGCCACCGGTATCCAGGCGAAGCCGATCTGGGGCACGAAGGAGCACAAGAAGAAGGTCACCAAGCTGTGGACCCGTTGGGGCAAGTACGCTGACGCCGACGGCGTGCTGGTGTGGGAAGGCCTGCAGGCGCTCGCCTGGCGCGAGTGGAAAGAGGCCGGCGAGGTGTTCGCCCGCATCCGGTACCGGCGGCCCGAGGACGGCTTGCCTGTGCCGCTGCAGGTGCAGCTGATTGAATCGGAGCAGTGCCCGCAGCACTACAACGGCGTGGCCAGCAACGGCAACGTGATCCGGCAGGGCATCGAGGTCGATAGCATCGGCCGCCGCGTTGCCTACTGGATGTACCGGGAGCACCCGGGCGACCTTCAGCTGACAGTCAACGGCAACGAGCTGGTGCGCGTGCCGGCGGAGCAGGTACTGCACCTGTACCGGCCAAACCGTGCGGGCGCGATGCGGGGCGTGCCGGGCTCGGCGCCGGCTCTGCTGCGCATGTTCAACCTGGACCGCCTCGATGATGCGGTGCTGGAGCGTCAGGCCCTGGCCAACCTGTTCGCCGGGTTCATCACCTCCGACGCCAATGGAGAGGGTGAGGATGGCGATGGCGTAGGCGAACTGATTACCGGCGAGGATGCTGACGGCACGGCCATTGGTGGCCTCGAACCTGGCACCCTGCAGCAGCTGCCGCCTGGGCTGAAAATCGACTTTGCCGATCCGCCCAGCGCCGGCTCTGACTATGCCGAGTTCCTGCGCGGGCACCTGCTGGCGATCTGCGCCAGCCAGGACGTGCCCTACGAGGTGCTCACCGGTGACCTGCGCAACGTCTCTGACCGCGCGCTGCGCCTGATCCTCAACGAGTTCCGCCGGGTCATCGAGCAGGACCAGTGGCTCTTCATGATCCCCATGTTCTGCCAGCGGGTCCGCGACGCCTTCATGGACCAGGCAGTGCTGTCGGGTCTGCTGAAGGTGCCGCGCTATGCGGTCCTGCGCGACGACGTGACCGAAACCCTGTGGGTGCCCGAGGGCTGGCCCTGGAGCCACCCGGTTCAGGACGTGACCTCCGAAATCAAGGCGGTGCGGGCGGGCTTGAAGTCGCGCAGCAAGGTGGTGTTGAGCGCCGGCGAGGATCCCGAACAGGTCGATGCCGAGCAGGCGCAGGACAACGCGCGTGCAGACGCCGCCGGGCTTCGCTACGACAGCGACCCGAGGCGAACGAACGCCTCCGGTGCCCTGCAGGACGACGAACCCGGCGCCTCTGGCGCCAACGACGATGAAAGGAATGACGATGACGAGTAAGCCTGGCCTGTTGGCCCGAATGCTGGGGCGCGGCAGCCGTGCGCCCGTGGTGGCCTCGCTCGCCGCCGCGGTCCTCAATCAGCCCCTGCTGGTGCAGCCGGCTATCGGCGAAGCGCTGGTGGGCGGCTATCTGGAAGGGAAGGTCACCAGCGACGACAGCGTGCTGAAGGCCGACCGCCTGGACATTTCGGGTACCGGTGTGCAGCGGGCGGATGCACCGCAAAACCTGATCGGTGTGATCAATCTCTCCGGCGGCATGGTGAACCGGCCGATGCCTGGCGCCAGCGGCCCGGGCCCGGTGAGCTATGCCGCAGTACGCGACACCTTCGACCAACTGCTGAACGACGATGCGGTGACGTCCATCATCCTGCGACTGGATACGCCGGGCGGCATGGCGTCGGGCTGCTTCGACCTGGTCGACCACATCTTCGCGTCACGAGGCCGGAAGCCGATCTATGCGCTGGTCGATGACCATGCGTATTCCGCCGGCTTCGCCCTCGCTTCGGCGTGCGACGAGATCTGGATTAGCCGTACCGGCGGTGTCGGGTCGGTGGGCGTGGTCTGCTATCACCACGACTGGAGCGGCAACAACGCCCAGATCGGCCTGAAGGTGACCCCGCTGTTCGCCGGCGCTCGCAAGGTCGACTTCAACCCGAACTTCCCGCTCAGCGAAGAGGCGCACGCCCAGGCGCTGGCTGATCTGGAGGACATGCGCACGATGTTCGTGGACACCGTGGCGCGGAATCTCGGCATGGATGCTGCGGCAGTGAGCGCTACTGAGGCGGCCTGCTACCGCGGCCAGGCCGCCGTGGCAGTTGGCTTCGCTACCCGGCTCGGCACCTGGCACGACCTGATCGCGCACCTCGGCGCGGCCGAATCGCCGCCGCCGCCCGCGCCGGGCAACTCTGATCCGGACGACGACCCGGAGGCATCGGCAACGCTGCCGGTGCCAGAGGCCGCACCCGCGCCGCCTGCAGCCGTGGTGGAGAACCCGGCCGCCGCATTGGCAGCTGCGGTTGCAACCAGTGAGCTGCCGCCGGCGCTCGCGGTGGCCCTGCTGCGCCGCCCCCTGCAGGAGGGGGAACCGGCGGCCAGCGCCATCGAGTACGCGACCGCAGTGCAGGACGCCTGTGCTGCGGCGCTGCGCGGCGATGACACCCTCGCCGCCAGCTTCATCGAGAAGAGCACCGACCTCGACACGGTGCGTGCACAGCTGCTGTCGATGAAGGCGGAGGAAGGCCGCAGCACCCAGGTCGTCACCACACAACCGGCTTCCATGGCCGACCAACGCGCCGCCGACAACAAGGCGAAGCTGAACCCCAATCACATCTACAAGCAACGAGGTAACTGACGATGGAAATCTCCCTGGCCGGCACCCGTACCGGCGAATTCCTCCTGTCCGAAGCGGGCGGCGAGCGCAGCCGCGAACTGATTCGTCTGCCGGCCGGGCAGGGCATGCTGTCCGCCGGCACCCTGCTCAAGGCAGACAACACCGTCGCTGCCAACGGTACCGATGCGGTGAAGGTGCTGTATGGCCCGATCGACACCGGCACCGATTCCGCAGCGCTGGCCGTCAAGGGCGCGGCGATCGCTCGCGATGCCGAAGTGTTCGGCGAGAAGCTGGTCTGGGCCGATGGCGTCACCGCTGACCAGAAGCTGCTGGCCGCGCTGAGCCTGGCCGAGTCCGGCATCATCACCCGCTGGACGCAGCAGCCGATCGCATCGAACGCTGCCGATCACCTGGTGTTCGTGTCCGTGCCGGTGACCGGCACTGCAGGCGAAGCGCTGGGCCCGGTCGTCGCGCACGTCAAGGACGTCTTCGGCGCTCTGGTCACCGGCAGCACCGTCAGTGCCACCCTGGCCAAGGCCACCGGCACCGGCAACCTGACTGGCGGCGGTGCGAAGGCCGCCGTGGGCGGCGTCATCACCTGGGATGCCGCGACGCTGAGCGCCGCGGGCGACTACACCCTCAAGGTGACCGCTGCCGACCTGGACGAAGCGACCACCGACACCATCACCATCGCCGCCGCCGGCGGCGGCTGACCGCCGAGCATCGCCCCTTCCACCCGTTGACCCTTGGCCCCGCTTCGGCGGGGCCTTTTCGTATCCCATTCCGAGAGAGAAATCACCATGGATCTGCAGATTCTTCTGGCGCTGGGCGTGCTGAGCTTCGATGCCCTGAACGCCCACATCAACAACCTGCCGCGCATCTCCACCCGGCTGGCCGACATGGGCCTGTTCCAGGAACAGGGCCTGGTCGGCACCACCATCGTCAAGGTGGGTATCAACGGCACCAAGCTGGTGCTGGTCCCGAACGTGCCGCGTGGTGCGCCTGGCCAGCCCAAGGGCCTGGAGCGCGGCAAGGTGAAGCTGCTGGAAACCACTCACCTGCCGCAGAACTCGACGGTTATGGCTGACCAGCTGCTGGGTGTCTATGACCCGGCCGACCCGGAAGGCAACAACGTTGCCGCCGTGGTCAACGCGCTGCAGGCGGTGCACAAGCGCGACCTGGACTTCACCATCGAGTACCACCGCATGGGCGCGCTGCAGGGCAAGCTGCTCGATGCCGACGGCTCGGTGATCATCGACTTCTATGAAGAATTCGGTGTCGAACAGTCCGTCATCGGCATGGAGCTGAACAAGGGTGCCACCAAGGTCCGCGCCAAGTGCATCGCCATCAAGCGCGCGATCGAGGAGAAGCTGGGCGGCATCCCTTACACCGGCGTCCATGTGTTTTGCAGCGCCGGCTTCTTCGACGCCCTGACCAACCACTCGGAAGTGCAGAAGGCCTACGAGCGCTGGCAGGACGGTGCCGCGCTGCGCGATGACGTCCGCAAGGGCTTCGTGTTCGGCGATGTCACCTTCGAAGAGCTGCAGGGCAACACCGGCGGTGACTTGGCCTTGGACGACGGTGAAGCGATCGCGTTCCCGCTGGGTGTGCCCGATATGTTCCTGACCCGCTTCGCGCCGGCGGACTACCTGGAGACGGTGCGCGGTATCGGCCTGCCGTACTACACCAAGACTGCGAAGATGCGCATGGACAAGGGCATCCAGCTGGAAAGCCAGTCCAATCCGCTGAACATCAACACCCGACCGGATGCGGTGATCCGCCTGAAGGCCGGCGCGGAGTAAGCCAGCAGTGCCTGGCCCGCTTTGGCGGGCCGGGCAGGAGGTTGTATGGCCCAGATCAGGATCGGGGTCGACCCCGACAACGCGCTCGGGCGGCAGCTGACCGAGCTGGAGCAGTCACAGCTTCCCTTCGCCGCGTCCCAGGCCGCCAACAAGGTGGCCTTCGAGATCCGCGAGCGCTGGAAGCGCCAGGCACCCAAGGTGTTCGACCGCCCGACGCCGCTCACGGTCAACGCGGCAATGTACCGCAAGGCCACAAAGGCCCAGCCGTACGCTGAGATCTTCATCCGCGACGAGGCATTCAAGGGCACGCCGCCGGCCAAGTATCTGTTGGCCGAGGTGGATGGCGGTCAGCGTCGCCGGAAGGGCTTCGAGCGGCTGCTGCAGAGCCGAGGTCTGCTGTCGCCGACGCAGTTTGCGGTGATGGGGCGCGGCGCCCAGGCGAACCAGTTCGGCAACGTGCCGGCCGGCCAGGTGACCAAGATCCTGTCCCAGCTGGGCGCCCAGCGGGACGGCTACCAGAACGAGACCAGCGTCAGCCGGAAGCGGCGGCGGGGCAAACGCAACAACCGTGATGGCGAGTATTTCGTCATCACCAAGCGCCGCGGCGTGCTGCGTCCGGGCATCTACGAGCGGATCGGACGCGGATCCGGTGTCCGATCCATCTTCATCTTCACCACCACGGCCGCCTACACGCCGCGCTACGACATCTTCGGCATGGCCGAGGACACCTGGAAGCGGCTGATGCCGTTCTTCCTGAAGCGCGAGCTGGAGAAGGCCATGGAAACCGCGAGGCCGCTGCCTTGAACCAGAGAGCTTTCATGCAGGCCTTCGACGCAGCTGCGTTCGGTGCCTTCCGTGCAGCCGGCGTCGCCGATGCTGCCCACTACAAGGATTCGGCCAGCACGGACGAGGTGCCGTGCACGGTACTGCTGGACGAGACAGTCGAGCAGTTCACACCGGATGACGTGGCACCTGTTGCCACCAACATCATCCGGGTCACGCTGCAGCTGGCCGAGATCACCGCAAGAGCTGGCGCCGTGGTGCGCATCGACGACACCGGCCGGCAGCTGAAGCTGGTGCAGAAGATCCGCGGCGACGAATCGACAGCGGTGTGGGAGGTGGCCAATGTCTGATCGCGCCCCCAGCCCACGGAAGCAGCTGCTGCTGGCCATGGGCACGACGCTGCAGCTGATCAGCACGGACAACGGCTATCTGACCAACGCCGGCGCGGGCTGGACGCTGGAGCCCGCGCCGGGCGACCAGGACGCCCAGACCGTGCTAACGGCCGTGATCGAGAAGCAGCAGCGGGCGGAGAGCCCGTCGAAGGTCAACACGCACCGCCTGACCACGGTCAGTGTCATCGCCAAGGTGCCTTCCGATACGGAGGCATACCAGAAGGCGCTGGACGATCTGGTGACCGACATCGAGGCGGCCATGGACAGCCGCGAGGTGGCCCGCAACTTCCCTGACGGTATCCAAGTGCCGGTGTACGTCGGCATGGAGCCGCTGCTGCCGGAGAAAGCCAGCGCCGGCTGGGTGGGAGCACTGCTCACCTACCAGACCCACATCCCCAAGAAATAACCCGCCGCGCAGCGGCAACCCAAACTGGAGAGCCACCATGGCCGAAGATTACAGCTACCTGGGCAGCGGCATCGTGCTGATCCGCGAGTGGAACACCAACGATCCCTTCGAGGAGGTCGGCAACGTTTCCGCGTTCGCCATTGCACCGCAGACCAACACGATTGAGCTGGCTGACAACCAGAACCCCGGCGGCGGCACGGCAAATCGCGTCGATCGCGTGACCGGCTACAACCTCAACTACACCTTCCACGACTTCAACGCGGCCAACTTCGCCCGGGCAACGCGCGGCAAAGCCAGCAGCATCGCTGCCGGCACCGTCGCCGACGAGCCGGTCGTGGCGGTGCCGGGCAGCTTTGCACCGCTGTCGCGCCTGGCTTCGGAGGTGACTGCTGTGAAGCCGGTATCCGGCAGCACGGCCTACGAGGCCGGCAAGGACTACCGTTTCGAGCGCGGCATGCTGTTCATTCCCGCAGGCTCAGCCATTGCGGCGCCGTCTGCGGCGGGCACCCCCAACGTCAAGGTCACGTACAAGAACGCTGACCTGGGCCACGTGGAGGCGGCTGTCACCTCGCAGAAGTTCTACGAGATGCAGTTCTACGGCGCTAACGAAGCCCGTGGCGGCAAGATGGTGCGCTTGGTGGCGCACAAGGTGACCGGCGGCGTGATCGAGAGCATGGGCCTGATCGGCAATGAGTTCGGCGCGGGCAGCGTGCCTGGTGCGCTGCTGAAGGACGCGTCCAAGGCCACCGGCTCGGATAAGTCCGCGTACTTCTACTGGCAGCAGGAGAAGTAACCCGTGTCGGATCTGGACGTGATCATCCCCCCGGCACGCACAGTGCCGTTCCGCGGCGAGCAGGTGGAGGTAACCCCTCTCCGCCTGCAGCAGATTGGGCCCTTCATCACCGCCAGCCGAACCATCATCGGCCGGGTGGCGATGATGGCCGGCGCGGTCGAAGGCGCACCGGCCGCCGCCGCCGGCGCCATCCTGCTCGACATGCTCGAGCAGGACAGCGAGGTCATTGCCGAGGCCTTGGCCGTAGCCATCGGCCGGGAAGCCGAATGGATCGCCGGTGGCACCTTGGACGAGGTTGCTGATCTGCTCGAGGCAGTCGTCGGGCTCAACCGCGATTTTTTCGCCCATCGCCTGCGGCGCCTGCTGCTGCAGGCCAAGCCGCCGGCGGAAGAGAGCCCGAACTCGGCGACGTCGTCCAGTTCCTGATCGCGCGCGGCCATCGGCTGCCGGAGGTCCTTTCGTACACCCTGGCGCAGCTGCGCGGGTTCACCGCAGCAGCGGCGCGCGATGACTGCGATCGCGTCGCCCAGTTTGCCGTGGCCACCCGCATGGCCATGGGGGCAGAGCCAGGCGATTGGCAGAAGTACCTTGCCGCCCTGAGCGGCCAGGCCCAGCACCAGCAGAACCAAGGAAAACAGTCCGATGGCTGACCCCTCAGCAAACCTGCGCGTGCGCATCAGCGCGGATCTTGCCGATATCCGGCAGGGCCTGGGCGTGCTCACGCGCCAGCTGCGCGAGGTGCGTACAGAGGCCGCCCGGCCGCTGCCGGCAAGGAACAACATCAGCGACCTGGGCATCTCTGCCGGCCAGACCGCGCAGGCGATGCGGCAGCTGCCGGCACAGTTCACCGACATCTTTACCAGTCTGCAGGGCGGCATGCCGTTCTTCACGGTGCTGGTGCAGCAGGGTGGCCAGATCAAGGACAGCTTCGGGGGCGTTGAGCCCGCCTTGAAGGGCGTCTCATCGGCGCTGCTGGGTATGGTCAATCCGTACACCGTCGCTGCCGCGGCTGTCGGCCTTGTGGTGGTTGCCTGGTACGACGCAGAGAAGCAGGCTGAGGCGTACACGCGAGCCCTGGTCCTGTCGCGCAACGAGGCGGCCGCGACCACGCTGACGCTGGTCACCATGGCCCAGAAGACCAGCGACGCGCTGCAGGTGTCCGTGGGCGCGGGCGCTGAGGCGGCGCAGGCGGTGGGGTCCAACGGGAAGATCGCCGCGCAGAACCTGCAGGCCGTGGCCAACGCTGCCGTGGCCATGAAGGAAGTCAGCGGGCAGGCGCTGGAAGACACCATCGCCCTCTACGCGAAGCTGGCGGAAGACCCGGTCAAGGGGGCACAGAAGCTCAACGAACAGGTCAACTTCATGACCGTGGCTCTGTACGAGCAGGTCAAGGCGTTGCAGGAGCAGGGCCGCAACCAGGATGCGGCAATGGTGATCACCCGTGCCGCGGCCGATGAGACGGTGATGGCGTTGGCCAGGGTTCGTGCCAGCCAGAACCCGGTGATCAGCGGGTTCAAGGATCTCTGGGTTGAAGCAACCCGTGCTTGGTCCGCCATGCAGGCGAGTGTTGGCCTGGGGCCGGCAGCGGCGCAGATGCAGCACCTGCTTTCGGAGAATCAACGCGAACTGGCGAAGCTGAACGCACTTGCCTCCGGGGACCAGAGGGGTCTGCCGCTGGCAAGGAATCCGGTCGCATTGGCGGCGATGCAGCAGTCCATCAAGGATCGCTCTGACAAGATCAAGGCGCTGGCTGCAGACCTGATCAAGGAACGGAAGGATGCCGAGGTAAAGGCATCGCAAGCTGCCTCGACCGACTTCGTTGCTGAGATGGATACCATCATCGCCGCCCAAGCCAGCAAGGAAGAAAAGAAGCGCGAAGAGGTCGGGCGCATCAACGGGGAGGCTGAGGTTGCCCGTCGGAGGGCGCAGGCGGCAGGCCTGGTCGAGGAAGTTAGGAAGATCGAAGAACGGCGCGCTGCAGCTGTCGCCGCTATCGAGAAAAAGTACAAGGAAAAGCCCAAGGCAGGTAACGGCTCAGCGGCTCGCGGTGCTGACCTGCAGGGCTACAGGGATGACCTGGTGGCAGAACAGGCCCAGATCACCGCCAGCACGCAGCTGCTGCGTGCTCAATTCTCGGCGCGTGAGATTACAGCGGGTGAGTACTACAGCCGCATGCGCGTGCTGATCCAGCAGGGGACAGATGCTCAGGCAAAGTCGGTGCAGCAGCAGATCGACTATCTCAAAGGGCAGTCCGTCAGCGGGAAAGAATCGATCATCGTCAATCGTCAGTTGGGTGAGCTGGAAGCACGACTTGCGAAATTGCGTATCGAGGGGGCGTCGGCGCTGGATCTCCTGACCAAAGAGGAAGAAAAATCGGCCAAGGCACGTTCCAATGCGCTGGAGGCTTACGAAAGTGCTCTTGATGCGAGTAATGCTGCACTGCAGCGCCAGCTGGCGACGCAGGTTGAACGTGTCGGTATGGGGGATCGTCAGTACGAGATCCAGCAGCGCATCAACGATGCTCTGAACGACGAAGCTGAGAAGCTGCGGGAACTGAGCCTTCAGCGGAACGCGGACCAGATCGATGACGCAACGTTCGGTGCAGAGAAGCTGCTGCTGCACGCCAAGACCCTCGACCGCCTGCAGCTGATCAAGGACGGTTACGAGGAACTGCGCCAAGCCGAGGGTAACTGGCTGGCCGGGGCCAGCGCGGCGTGGGCGAACTACCAGCAGGAGGCCAGCAACTACGCCAAGCAGATGGGCGGGGTAGTGGAAACGGTGGTCGGGGGGTTCGAAGACGCCTGGGTGAAGTTCACCACCACGGGAAAGCTGAGCTTCTCCGACCTCACGAGGTCGGTGCTGGCTGATCTGGCTCGAATCGCCGCCAAGCAAGCTGCAGTGGGCATCGCCAATGCCATATCCAGCATCTGGGGCGGCGGCGCCGGCGCATACACCGGGAATGGCACAGGCGCTGGTTCGGTCGGGGGATTCGGCAACAACCTCAACAACTTCCGCACGGGTGGCGGGTACTCCGCTGGCGGATACACCGGCCAAGGCGGGGTGAACGAACCTGCAGGCGTCGTGCACAAGGGCGAGGTCGTCTGGTCTCAGGCCGACGTTGCCCGGGCCGGTGGCGTTGGCATCGTAGAGGCGATGCGCCAGGGGCTGCGTGGCTACGCGGACGGTGGACCGGTCGGTGGCGGTAAACCTGCGGGGTTCGCAGGCGGCTCCATCAATGTCCGGGTGTTGAACG
Source organism: Stenotrophomonas maltophilia (assembly GCA_002364755.1). Classification (GTDB taxonomy): domain Bacteria; phylum Pseudomonadota; class Gammaproteobacteria; order Xanthomonadales; family Xanthomonadaceae; genus Stenotrophomonas; species Stenotrophomonas maltophilia_AX. The sequence continues at coordinate 48,155 of DEZI01000036.1, read as the reverse complement.
CACCTGAAGGAACCACCGCTTCTGCCAGCCAGAACGGGCAGGGCGGCTTCGACATCGATGTGCTGCTGGGCCAGGTGGACCGGTACATCGGCGGTCAGGTGGCCGGTGGTGCGGGCGCAACCTACTCAGGTTTGAAAGGCCGGTTCGGCCTGAAGGATAGTGTCTGATGGCTTCCCTACCGAACGTGGCCCGCGTGATGTTCGACGGGCAGAAGCGCTCCTTCGATCCATCTGTGTTGAGGACGGAGATGGAGCGCGGCGTGCCCAAGCAGCGCCTGCTCAACACACAGGTGCTCGTGAAGCAGGCCATGGTGCTGTATTTCAGCAGCATCGCCGATTGGGAAGCGTTTGACAGCTGGTACATGGGCGAGATCAAGCGCATTGGCTGGTTCACGATGGTCCACCCGTTCACCGGCAAGCAGATCACGGCTAGGTTTGAGAACGGCGGGCTGGGTGACCTGATGCCCGACGAGAAGATGCCGGGTGACTATCGGATGGATGCGGTTGTGGAGTACTTGCGATGACGACCTTCACTGAGCGCCGCCAGCGGGTCACCGATACAACCGGCATCCTGCTGTTCCTCGAGATCTCAGCGCCGTCCTTCCCGAACCCGCTCCGCATCGTCAACGACACTCAGGACTGGACCAGCAAGGGCATCGTCTATCTGGGCGCCCCGTTCGACTTCAAGCTGCCGAACGACACCAAGGGTCAGACGCCGCGCGCCCAGCTGGTGGTGGACAACGTCGGCCGTGGCATCTCCGAAGACCTAGAATCCATCGGTCCCAACGAGGTGCTGATGGCCAGGCTGATGGTCTCCGATCGGGCAGATCCCAACACGATCGAACGTGACTATTTCTTGCCGGTGAGCAGCGTGACGATCACTGGTGCAACCGCGTCGGCGCAGTGCGGCGTCGACTACATCATGCGCCAGCAGGCGGTGAAGCTCAGGGCCAACCAGTTCACTCTGCCTGGCATCTTCACATGAGGCTGGCCGACGTTGAGCGCTTCGTCGGCCTGCCATACAGCGTTAACGATTTCGACTGCGCGGATCTGGTGATGCTCGTCCAGCAGGAGCTGTTTGGACGCGACGTGGTCGTGCCCGGCAGGCGTCCACGTGGTGCGCAGGGCGCCGCCGAGCTGGGCCAGTTGTCTAAGCCCTTCGCCAAGCGCCGGGAGGGACCACCGGTCGATGGTGACCTGGTGCTGATGATCGAAGTGATGCAGAAACGCCCCGGCCATGCCGGGGTTTTCTTTTTCCTGGCCCATGAGGCGTGGGTGCTCCACGCCAACGAGAAGAACGGCTGCGCGGTGCTGCACCGCGTCCGTGATCTGCCCGACTTCGGGCTGAGAATCGAAGGATTTTACGAATGGCTGAACTGAACGTTCCCGCAGCGTGCCCGCCGTCTCTGGTCGTCACCCCTCACCCGGTGACGCTGGAGGGCCAGAAGCGGATCGCCGCTGAGCTGCTGCCGCGGGAGACGCTGGGCCACTTCCTGGCCAGGACCGTGCCCGACTACGGGAGCGATGCGTGGGAAGTGCGCATCAACGGTGTGCGCGTGCCGCACCAGATCATGGACAAGGTGAGGCCCAAGGGCGGCACGGTCATCGAGGTCCGTGGAACCGTCGGACGCACGGCTCTGTTGATCGTCGCGATGGTCGCCCTGACCATCTTCACTGCAGGTGTCGGTACGGCCATGGTGGCCGCCGGCTACAGCGCTATGGCGGCCGGGCTGGCGCAGGCCGCGATCTATGCGGTCGGCTCGCTGCTGATCAACAAGGTTCTCGGGCCGAAGAAGCCCAAGCAGTACGAGAGCGACGCGGCGACGGTATTCACCATCGGCTCGGCCAGGAATCAGGCGCGCCCGTATGAGCCGCTGCCGCTGGTGCTGGGCAACATCCGCATGGCTCCCGACATCGCAAGCCAGCCATACTCGTTCTACGAGGCCAACGACCAGTTCATGGCGCTGGTGTTGACCCCCGGCATCAACGTCGGTCGCGTGGAAGCGATGTTCAACGGCGAGGCCCTGCTTTCGACCTACGAGGGTGTGCAGGTCTGGCACAGCGGCTTTCCCGGGATGCCGGAAGAGAAGATTCCGCTCTACAGCAATGTCGACACCCTTGCCGGCGGCGCGCTGGAGGCGGAGAAGGGCAAGCCCAGCGCCTGGGTGCAGCGCACCAGTTCGGCCAGCACCATCCGGCTGCAGCTGGACTTCGACTACATGCTGTTCGACACCACCAGCAAGGGCAAGCCGAAGGACAACCAGGAAACGATCCAGGTCCAGTTCCGGACGGTCGGCGCCACCGACTGGCGTGTGTTCGGCAACTTCGCCCTGATCAGCCAGAGCCAGAAGCAGCAGCGGCGCACATATGCCCTGGACGTTGAGGCCGGGCAGTACGAGGTGCGCGCGCGTATCGCCGGCCGCAACACCGACGGCAAGGGTGCCACCAGCGACTTCACGTGGTCGACCCTGAAGAGCATCCAGACCGACAACGCCAGCTACGCAGGCATCCCCCGCATCGGCGTTCGGATCAAGGCCACCGGGCAGCTGAATGGCTCGCCAGATGAGCTTCGCTGCGTCGCCTATGCCCCGCCGATCCCCGTTTGGAAGGGCAACCAGTGGGTGACCGAGGAAAGCAGCAACCCGGGCGCCCAGATCCTTGCGTACGCGCGCGGCATTCGCGATGCCGCGGGCAATTTGATCGCCGGGCTAGGCCTGCTCGACGCCCAGATCGATATCGCAGCGCTGCAGGCGTTCATGCTTCACTGCGCGGCGTCCAAGTACACCTACGACAACGTGATCCGGGACACCCGCAGCCACGAAGACGTGCTGCAGGCGATCGCACTTGCCGGCTTCGGTAACGTCACCTGGGCGGCTGGCCGGCTGTCCGTGGTGTGGGCGGCGGACGAACAGCCTCTGTCGGGCGTGGTCAACATGGCCACGATCAAGAAGGGGCAGTTCCAGATCGATTACACCCTGGCCAATGCCGCCGACGGTATCGAATTCACGTACATCGACAGGTCCGACTGGTCCAGCAAGACCCTCCGCGTGGCCGCCCCGGGCGTGCAGACCATGCTCAACCCGGCGCAGGTATCCGGCGAGGGCATCACCAGCGAGGACCATGCGGCCAAGATGGCCCGGTATCACCTGGCGCAGTCGCTCTATCAGTACAAGGACATCTCCTTCAGTACCGACATCGAGCACCTGAGCTACCGCCGCCTGTCGGTCCTGGCGCTGCAGCACGACCTCACCCAGTGGGGCTTCGGCGGCAGGTTGGTGGCTGCGATCCGAAATGGCTCGAGCGTGGTGCTGCAGTTGGACGACGTAGTCCGCGCGCCGGCGACCGGCAACAGCTTCATCGGCCTCCGCATCCCTGGCGAGCTGGTGTACCGCGTGTTCAGGGTCGCCAACTTCGTTGGCGAAACGGACCAGATCCAGCTGGCTGATCCCTGGCCGGCAGACGCGCCGCTGCCGGGCAACACCGACGAGAATCCCGCCCACGACACCATCTGGATCTTCGACTTCAAGCAGACGCCGGGCTACCGCGTGCGCGTGGTCGGTATCGAGCCCGAGTCGGACCTCAAGGGTGCATCGGTCTCTGTTGTGCCGGAGGGGCCGGAGTTCTGGCATTACGTGGAATCTGGAGAATACATTCGCCCGCCGAACGGCTCGCTGCTGCAGACTCGCCCGGTGGCCAGCAATCTGCGCGTCACCGAGCAACAGGTGGTGCAGGGTGATACCGTGTTCACCGAGCTCACCGCCACCTTCGATGTTTCGGGGCCGGTTGGTGAGGTCATCGTGCTGTCGGAGCTGGACGGCAACGGCGAGCTCGAACAGGTGGCCAGCACCCGCACGCGCACCGCAACCTGGCGCATCCCGCAGGCCGGCGTCTATCCCATCACCGTGCGGCCCTACAGCCCCGAGGGCAATGCCGGCGTTGCGGTGACGGTGATGTACACCACGCTCGGCGCCGACGCACCGCCTGTGCTGGTGGACATCTTCGACGTCACCGAGGTCAGCGGCGGCGTGCGTCGGTATACCTGGGGATTCCTGAACGACACCGTGCAGTCTGCGGATTTCGCCGGTGTGGAGATCCGATACACCGCTGGCAAGGTGGCCGCGCCGGTCTGGGACCAGATGACCCCTGTGGGAGACGATGGCTACCACTCCGCCTCGTTCGAGGCCGTGCTGCCGCCGGCGGGCGACTGGACCTTCGCCTGCCGATCGCGCAATACCTCTGGCCGGCTGTCCGACGGCAGCAGGGTCGTCCAGAAGACGCTTGGTGCCAATCTCGGAGAGGTGATCGGTGACCTGGTAGAGGATCTGGACGAGCAGACGGCGCGGCAGGTGGAGCAGCAGCGCCAGATCGACCAGGAAAAACTGGACCGCCTCAACGCGGACCTGGCCGAATCGCGCGACCGCGCCGCCGCCATTGCACAGGTCAATGCCAACCTGGCCCAGGAAACGGCATTCCGCGTGGAGGCAGTGAAGCAGGTTGCCGACAACCTCACTGCCACCAACGACGCGCTCGCGCAGGAGAAGATCGAGCGGGCAAACGATGTGCTCAACGAGAAGCTCGAGCGCGAGGCAGCCGTCGAAAACCTGGCCACCACCACCCAGACGCAATTTGAGTCAGTGGCCCAGCAGATCGGCAGCGTGGCCGCTGGCAGCGGCACGCAGTTCGACAGCGCCAAGATCTGGCTGTTCAACACCACCACGGAAAGCTGGACGGGCAATGGCACCCCCACCGTGGTCGACGGCATGCTGCGCCCGGCCAACAGCACCTCTGCCCATGCGCAGACGCCCAGCCCGCTGGCAATCGACGGCAACGTGTACCGGTTCATCAAGACCCGCATCAAGCGCGTGGGCGCACCGACGTGGCGTGGCCTGGTGCGCTGGATCACCGATGCAGATACAACCTGGAACGACGCGAAGTCGGTCACGCTGCCGGCGCCGAGCTTCGACGCGAGCGGCATCGCCACGGTCGATATCTCGGACATTCCATGGAACGGCCCGTCTCCGATCCGCGCTGTCCGCATGGCCCTGGTCACCACCCAGACCGATGCCGCCTATCTCCTGTACGACTACGTGGCCATCGGCCGTCCGTCGCCGGGCGCATCAGTGGCGCTGGTGCAGGAGGTGCAGACCGCGCTGCAGCAGGCCGACCAAGTCGTCGCCCAGAGCGTCACCACGCTGGGCGTGCAGATGCGTGGCCAGTACACCGGCACCGACCCGCTGCAGCTGACCAGCGGCCTGATGTACCAGGAAATGGTGGCGCGCGTGGATGCCGACAAGGCGCAGGTGCAGCGCATCGGCACCATGGAGGCACGCATGCCGGCCGGGGCCGGCCGCCTGGCCACCTCTGCGCAGGTGACCGCGCTCGAAGAGGCGACCGCGACCGCCACCGGCGCGCTGGCACAGTCGATCACCACCATCAACGCAAAGCTGCCCGCCCTGATCTCTCAAGGCAGCAATATGGTGCTCGACGGCAGCTTCGAGCTAGGGGAGGGCGCGGGGTGGACCTACGCCGCCAACCCTTCGGTATTGATCGCGGCAGAGGGCAGGACCGGGAAGTGCCTGAAGGTGACCGGCGCCGCCGGCACGAGGACGATCACCGCAAACGGCGGAGCCAACCTGCCGGTCATCAACGGCAAGAAATATCGGATCAGCGCCCACTACCAGACGGATGCCGACTACAACGGCAGCTCGGGCAACGGTAAGGTCCGCATCGGCAACCAGGACGGCGGGCTGATCGCCGGGCTGGCCTTCGCTGCTGGGCGGACCGAATGGACCCGGGTCGAGACAGTGGTCACTGCCACGACCATCGCCGCGCTGCGTCTGAACATCGTCTGTGACCACACCGCCGGCGTGCTGCGTGTGGACGACGTGGTGATCGAAGAAGTGACTGAGGTGCTCGCCAACGCCGAGGGGCTGCAGGCGCTGACCACGACCGTTCAGAACCAGGGTGGGCAGATCAGCTCGCAGGCCGGCCTGATCAGCGCCCTCCGGACCGATGTGGACGGCAAGGCCAGTAACGCCGCGCTGCAGACCCTGCAGTCTCAGGTGACGCTGCAGGGCAACGACATCACCAGCCTAGGTACGGCAATCACCAACGTTAGCGCGTCGCTCGGTAATGTGGGCGGCGACAACCTCTTGGGCAACAGCGGCTTCGAGCAGAGCGGAGCGGGCTGGACCAGCGGCAGTGGGGGCCTGGCCGGCGGCGTGGTCACACGCACTTATGTGGCCTCGGCTTTGCCGAGCAGCAAGTTGGCCGCGCGCTGGGCCATGGCCAATGTGCCGAGTACTGGCTATTGGGAGTTCACCACTACCAGCGCCAGCAAGACAATGTCGGTGGAGCCAGGCAAGCCCGTTACTCTGTCCACGTACGTCCGGGGCACACCTGGCGCGCGAGTGTTTCTCCAGTTCAGGTGGCAGGACGAGAACAACCAGACCATCAGCTACAGCGGAACGCCTGCCGATCCTGCGAAGCTCGTGACCGCCGCTACCTGGGACCGGAAGACCTTCACCGCTACGGCACCGGCAACTGCGGCCTTCTGTCAGGTCTATATCCGTGCCTATGGCTTAGGTCTGGCCGACCAGTGGGTCGAATGGGACAACGTGCAGGTGCAGCTGGGCAGCACCGCCAGCGGCTACAAACTGTCGGCGGATGAGATCGCTGAGCAGACGGCCGCCAACGCGGCTGCGACCACGACACTGACCGGTACGGTGGCCACGCTTCAGGGCACGGTGACTGCGTTGGGGCAGTCTGTGACAACGGTCAATGCAAAGCTGGACGGGCTCCGCACGCTGGGCGACAACCTGGTGCCGAACAGCAATTTCGCCACCGGCCTGCAGTGGTGGTCACTGGCTGCGCCCGCCCCGGTGTGGAGCGAGACGGCAGGCGACAACCGCCCCGGGGTGACCATGACGCGCACCACGTCCTCCAACCCGGCATTGGGGGCCGCGGACGGGCAGTGGATCCCCAACCGCGGTGCGCGCCGGTACCGGGCGATCGTGCGGGCCATGGGCGTGTCCGGGGCAATGAATCTGATGCTGCGCCTGCAGCGCCAGAACCGGGAGACTCTTGCGGCTGGCAACAACGACAAGCAGCTGACGCTCAGTTCCAGCTTCGCAACCTACACCGTGGATTTCGACGCCGTCGATGCCAGTATCGGTGCGGTGCGGCTGTGGGCGTACAACTACCCCAACAACGCCGTGGTGCGTGTTGACAGCATTGAGCTTTACGACGTGACCGAGCAGCTGGCCGCTGAAGCTAACGCTGCGGCCACCGCGACGCTCACCGGTACGGTCACCCAGCAAGGGCAGCAGATCACTGCGCAGGGCAGCGCGATCACGTCCGTCTCGGCTGCGGTCGACCAGGGCAATCGTGCCGGCAGCAACATGGTGCTGGATGGTAGCTTCGAGGCCCGCGCGGTCGGCACCGCCATCCACTCCTGGGCGACCGTCACCGCAGGCGGCCGCACAGGTACGAACGCGCTGACGGTAACCCATGCCAGCAACACGCGCTCCATCCAGCTTGCAACCTTCGATGTCGCCCCCGATCGCGTGTACTACTGCGAGGCATGGGCCAAGCGCGTTGGCCCAGCGGCCGGCAACGTGCAGCTGCGGTTCCAGCTGTCCGACAACGGCGCATCCCAGACCTACCCGAACTTTTCGGCCCCGAACCTGTCGACCTTCTCGGAGACCGAGTGGACGAAGGTCAGTGGCTACGTTCGTATCGCTGCAGGCAAGAACCGGGCGATTCTGCAGCTGAACAGCAGCCCAAGCACCACGAGCGCTACTCAGCTGATCTGGGATGACTTCGTGTTGCAGGATGTGACCGAAGCGTACAACGCGCAGCAGACCGCCGCCGGCGCGGCCAGCGGCGTCAGCGCACTGCAGGCAACGGTGACCCAGCAGGGCCAGGACATTACCGCCCAGGCAAGCCGGATCGACGGTGTGCAGGCATCGGTGGGCGGCAAGGCCGATGCTTCAGTTGTGCAAGAGATGCGCGTGCAGGTAAACAATCAGGGCGGTGGTGGAAATCTGATCCCCAACAGCACTTTCCCGAACTGGCAGCGCACTGGCTGGGGATGGGATTGGAACCCGTCAGGCTGGCGGGAACTTGGTGACCCCTTGGAATACGCTGGTGGCAGTGGGGCTTTCCTTCCGTATGGTGTATCTGCCGCACTAGGGTCTGTACGTTCAGGCTACTACAACGTTGATATGGCCGATAACGTTGCGATGCAGGGGCATTACTTCCCGCTGGATGTCGCAAAGACCTACTGCGTTTCCGCGTACTTGAATACGCATCGTTGCCGTGCTCAGCTGCTTCTGGAATGCATTGATTTTCAGGGGAAAATTACGGGCTATTTGGGAACTAGTATCTTGACCCCGACCGGCCAGGCTAACGCCAGTCTCGCGCAGTATCCGCGACCTTTCGTAATCGGCAACGTGCCGCAGGGGACTGTCCGTGGGCGCTTGATCCTGCAGCTTCGGGGCAACAATGAGAGCGATCCCTATTTCTGGCTTGTGTACCCGATGGTTTGCGAAGTTGCTGCAGGTGCCACTAAACCGCCGCCGTATGCACCAGGCGATCAGGCATCCGCACAGTGGAACTTGGGAGTGCAAGCAAACGGCATCAGCGCTGGAATGCAGCTGGGTATCACTGGGCAAACTTCGGCGCTCAACATCTTGTCGAATGCGGTCAACATTCTCACGCCGGGCGGTGCTGACGGTATTGAAATGACGCAGGGCTATCTGCGCGTGTGGTCAGGCAACTCGCAGCGCATCCTCGGCAACGGATTCGGTGGCGACGGTTTGGTCGACTACTTCGGACCGAACGTTGGTGCGGCGAACGCGAACAAGACAAACGCCACAATGTGGATGGACCGCAACGGTAACGCATATTGGGGCGGCTCCATCGCTGCCGGTATCCTGCGCAACGCGGCGCAGGCCACTACAACGCAGACGATTGGCAACAGCGTCCTGGTTGGGCCGTTTGATACCAACGGTCGCAACAAGCAAGTCGTGGTCGGCTTCAATCGCCAGCATCGCCGTACGAAGACCGCTTCCGGCTCGCAGGGTTTCGTCGCAGGTGCTGGTGCAAACGGCGGTGTCATCAATCTCTATCGCCAGCTGGATGGTCAGGCAGAAGCTCTGTGGCAGCAGATCCCAATCAGCGGCAGCGTGGGCATCACCAACGAGACCGACGGTCCTGACAGTGCCCTTTCGTACTGGTCAGCCTCTGTGACACTCAGCGACAACGCTAACGGCACCACGCGCCGCAGCTACCGTGCCGAGATCGTTAGCTTCACCGAACAGAATGTCACCCATCAGTCGGGTGGCTTCGACAGTCAGACGATCACACAGAGCTTGTCGATCGTCTCGATTGAGCAGTAGCACCAAACAACCACAGCATTTCGCTGCGGCATGCAACCTGAGAGGCTTCGCCTCCGATGAAGAAGAGGAACTAGAAAATGTTGAATCTGAAGATGCGTCTGTCGAACAAGCTGGAGAGTGCAGCCCTGCCGGACAAGCTGCAGCTCACCTTCGATGAACCCAACTCGGTATCCGGTGCCCAGGTCGTGCTGACCGTCGCGTACGAAGACGGCGTTGCGATGCGGACCGGTCGCTTCTACCGCCTCAGCGCCACTGAAGAGCCGGCAGAAGCGACCGGCACCTGAACCTTCATGCCACTGGCTGAAGCAGTTCCTCGCGGTTGTTTCGCGGGGTATTCACCGCCCGGCTGACTCGGTATGCCTCCATGGACGGGGGCGTGCTGGTGAGCAGCATGGCCATGGCGTCGTCCGGGCTGGCGGCCATCCAGTCATCGATCTGGCCAGCCTGCAGCCACACCGGCATGCGGTCATGGATGTCGGCCGATACGCCGCTGCTGTCGCCGGTGATGATGGTGAAGGTGCCCAGGTTGCCATCGGGCAGCAGAGGGCTGCTGTCCTCCCACAGGCCGGCCGCTAGAAGCGGGCCGGTGGCGTGGATGAACCATGGATCCTTCTTCCCGTCCTCCGGGCTCACCGACCACTCGTAGTACCCGGCCATGGGGATCACGCACCGGCGCTTCTTAAACGCAGTGCGGAAGGCCGGTTTGGTGGCCACTGTCTCGATGCGCGCGTTGATCGCCTTGCCCTGCATGCTCTTGGTCTTCGCCCAGAATGGCAGGAGGCCCCAGGCCATCCGTGTTACCTGCCGGCCTTCGCCGCGGTCGAGGATCACCGACGCCCGTTGGGTGGGTGCCAGGTTGAAGCTGGGCTGTATCTCGGCCAAGCCGGGGGCGAGGTCAGCCAAGCCTGGCAGGCCGAAGTCAACAACGGGAAGCTGGACGAAGCGGCCGCACATAGTTTCACGTTAGTCGGACCGGTGCATTGAACTTGTGAGAGTTCGTAGGACGAATTTTTACCGACTACCTCTTGGAATAGCGACTGTCCCGAGTCGATTCAGGAGCACGATCCCGTTACCACTTGGCGCTTCAGGCCAAATTGGCGGCGGAACGTTGCTGGGACTCAATGTAATTGTTGCCCGGTCATCGATATTTTCAGTGCTTAGCTGATCTACGCGTATAACGCCGGATGGGACGTGCGGTGGGAGCTCTCCATCCGCACATAGCCATGCGACTGGAAAGAATTTTGCAATCGAAAAAACAAAAGGGGTCGTCCTGAAACGAATGTCGAAAATGCTAGTCATCCATCTTGCTATGACTTGGCGCTGATAAGGGTATACCCAGCAGTACAGTCGAAGGTTCTCAGGAAAAGCCTTGGTTGGATTCAAGAAGTAGTCGGACTTGATTGCAGGAAAGGGGCCGGTACGATGTAGACCGACTCCATGAGCGAGAAGGTGCCCGACGACTGATCGGAACAGACGATTAGGACGCACAATGAAATCGGTAGGAAGGTGCACTCGGTCTCGAAACGCGATGTCAACTTCTCTACAGAAATTAATGAGATGCGGGTCGTAGGTTGCACCCAGTAGGTCGCCGTTGCATGAGCGACATATCGACCGGTACTTGACACCATTTTGGAAGAGTCTGGCTCCCTTCCCGGGCTTTTCGGCGCCAAGAGTGTCTACAAGCCTGGAGAGATAAGCTTGACCAACGCGGGGCACTCCCTTGGGCGGAATGTGGTCTTCAGTTAGACGATCAACTGTTCCGCAAATATTACATGGCCCGACTTGCGGGCCACGTGTCTCGAGCTTCATGCTTTAGGCACCCCAGCAGTTGGCTGACTGATCCCAAGGGCGTCATCGGCGAAACACTTTAAACCGCTGATTCCAAGGCGGTCGTTAGCGCCAATCACAGCCAGTTCGCGAACTTTAAGTTAACGCTCTGGTGCAGAGCCAGACGCCTTCCCATGAGGGGAGACCTTATGGCTGGCAGAATCATTAATTTCCGTTTGTCCTTCGTCTTCGCGTTTCTTGTCGCTGTCCGTTTGACGTTTGCTGACCTCATTTAGCTCTGCCGAGCTTTTGGCTAGCTCCGCTGCAACGCTCTTACCCGTCTCAAAGCTTGCCACCATGTTAGATAGTACGGTGGAATTGAATGCTGCTACACCAATCACAATCGTCAGTGCCGTACCGATGGCAGTGATAATCATGGTGGATTTCATTGATTTATTTTCAGCCTTGATTTGGTCGACAGTGGTTTTATTCGAATTTTCAACTCTATCTACAATTCCCTTTTCTGCGGATTTCAAGTCCTTGGCGAAATCAATGCGTGCAGCAGCATTTAAGTTTGTTATGGATTCGATTTGCCTTTCTAAGCGCTCTTGGAGCCGCCGTTGAGATTCGTTGTTTGAACTCTCAAGTTTTTCAGCGATGTCCTTCTCTGCAGCTTTTATATCTCTAGCAAAGTCAACGCGAGCGGACGCATTTAAGGTTGCAATCGATTCGATCTGCCGCTCTAGGCGCTCTTGTAGTCGCTGCTGCGAATCGAGTAGATTTGCTACCCGATCGTTCGACCGATCCAAGCTACTCTCCAGCCTCTGATCCAAGAGCTGGAAACGGAGTTCGAATTCTTCGCGCGAGGGGTTGCTCATGTTGCCATCATTGGGGGCCGGTTGACGCGAGTCAATGGCGTACACGGCCGACTGGGGCTCAGATCCTCCCAACCGTTCAGCAGGGGGATCAATTTCCGCACAACTGTCTTCTGGTGCAGAGCACTCAGGAACCCTGGTGAGAACGGTGTCACCCGCGATATCATCGACTGCTGAGACCTTAATGATACTGTCAATGTACTTCTGAGTGTCCTCAGGGAGCGATAATTTTGACTCTGTCCGAACCGTCACCACGGCTCGAAGCTCGTATTCGCTCATCGGTCACTCCTGGTCAGTAGACTGATCAGCCGACCGCTCTCCCTCCTTCCTATTTATAACTTCCAGATGCTGTGAAAGCACATCGTGGATAGTTTTTAGGGCTGAGTCCGTAAGTATCAGGGTAACTACATCCTCGCGTGACGGTCCGCCAGCAACCTTCACTTCATGCGAGCGAACGCCGACGGTCTTACCCTCATCGTTCCTCTGAACATCCACTACTTCCACTACATCAGGCAAAACGTCCCGATAAAGGATTAACTGGTTGGGTCCTTTATTAACCACAGCTACAAATCCACCCGATACGTACTCGACCCGATGGGTGGATGACTTGAAGTGAACAATGCGATCCGTCTTTTCGCCGACCGAGATTGTTGCTGCCCTACGGCTCGTATTCTCTTCCATGGTGAGACCCCCCTTTGTGAGTTCGTGATATTAGGACACTTTGGGGCGGCGGAGAAGAAGCGCTCTGCGGGCAATTATTTGACGGTTGGCGTCAGCTCTCGAGCATGTCTCAGCCGTTAGACGGTTGCAGGGCAGCTTCTTCTCAGCAGGCGACGTGAGGGATCTCGCGCACGGCGGTTGTGTAGTTCGGCGAGAGCATGTGCTGACGCATGCCCCACGCCGGCCGGCGCTGCCATCCAGATGCGCCCAGACCGGCCGTGCCGCGCCCGAACTTTTGGTTGATCCGGTCCATGGTGGCCATCAGTCTCTCATTACCGACAACCGTCGGACCGAACAGGTCCGCCTGCAGTTCATCCGGCCGGGCCAGGTCTAGCAGCGCAACGCCTGCCTTCTTGTAACCGATCCCGTCGCGGAGCAGGCCGCGCAGGAGTTTGCGCACGACGCCCAGCACCACGGTGGTGTCTGCGGTCGACGCGGGCAGGCCCACGATCCTGCTGGCATTGTGCTGCCGCAGCTGCGGCCGGAACACGTCGGATTGGGCGAACACCCAGATGCCAGCGGTGACCAAGCCTCGGGCGCGGAGCTTCTCGCAGGCGCGCACGGCGAAGGTGGCCAGCGCCTGGGCAACGGCTTCGTGGTCCTCGACTCGGTCAGCGAACGATCGGCTGACCATGATCTGCTGCCGGTCTGGCTCTACCTCTTCCAACTCCATGCAGGCGTGCCCCTGCAGCTCGCGCTGGGTGCGCGCGAGCGTCACTCCGAAGGTGGCCAGGATGTCGTCCGCCGGCGCGTCGCGCAGAGCCGCCGCCGTGCTGATGCCCATGGCTTCCAGCCGCGGCGCCAGCCGGCGGCCAACGCCCCACAGACCCCCAATCGGGAAGGTGCGCAGCACAGAGTCCCGGTAGGCCACGTCCCCGAGGTCGATCACGCCGTCGGCGCTTTTGGCCACCTTGTTGGCCAGCTTGGCCAGCGTCTTTGTGGGCCCGATGCCGATGCAGTTGGGAATGCCGGTCCATCGGTGCACGCGCTGCCGCAGATCCCGGGCGAACCGCTCGCGGTCCCGCACGCCCTCCAGATCGATGAAGCTCTCATCGATGCTGTAGACCTCCACCCGGGGCGCAGCTTCTCGCAGGACGGTCACGACGCGAGCGCTCATATCGCCGTACAGGCCAAAGTTCGCCGAGCGCATCTGCAGACCGTGGCGACGCACCAGGTGCTTCAGCTCGTGGGCCGGCTGGCCCATCTTGATGCCCAGCGCCTTGGCCTCGGCCGATCGCGCGATCGCGCAGCCATCGTTGTTGCTCAGCACCACCAGCGGCACGCCGCGCAGCGCCGGCTGGAACACGCGCTCGCAGCTGGCGTAGAAGTTGTTCCCGTCAACGAGCCCGAACATAGGGGCCTCGGCGCTTCACCTGACGAACCACGCCCACCACGGCGAACACCTCCACTTCGGTGGGCTGCTCGAGCACGATGGGTGGGAAGTCTGGGTTGGCCGAGTGCAGCTCCATGTGGCTCTCGAACAGCTGAAGCACCTTGCAGGTGGGCTGGTTTCCATCCCAGATGGCGATGACCAGGTCACCGGCCAGGGGCGTCACCGACCGGTCCACTACCAGGATGTCCCCATCGCTGACGCCCGCGCCGCTCATGGACCAGCCATCGGCCCGGTACAGGAACGTGGCGGCCGGGTTGCGCACCAGCAGGCGGTGCAGGTCGATCGCTTCATCCATGAAGTCGTCGGCCGGCGAGGGGAAGCCCAGCCGCGCGCGCGCGGCGGCAAGTGGCACGAACTGTGCCGGGCCGTCGATCAGGGCGGGCCCTATGGGCCATGCCAAGGTGTGGGGGAAGGGGAGGGACTGCATGGGCGTACTCTGGGAGCGGCATGTCTCACGAGTCGAGACGGCACGCATATTAGTACAATTACTAATGGCCGGTCGTGAGGTGGCGTCGCCCGTTTCTGAACGTGTTCCAGCGCCACGCTGCCTGTTCCGCGCCAGTCGCGGCCTCCGCGACAGGGGGCCGGCATCCTGCACCAATGGCGAAAAGGCAGAATGAACAGGCCTCGTTGGAGGCCCAGGCTGCGGTCAAGCTGCAGCAGGCATCGGCACTTGAACAGGACAAGTCCGGTAGCTGGCGGTCCCGAGCGCAACGGCAGCGGAGCGCACAACGGCTCCGGCAGGCGGCCAGCGGCCATCAGCGCGCCGCCAGCCGTCTGGCTGGCCCGGACTTGCCCGACGACTCACCGTTCTAAGGATGCGGCCCGACGCCCAGGCTCATCACATCCCCTTTTATGAACGAACAATTTATTGTTCATAAATATTTTCGCGGCCCAACATGTAGTGTCCGATCCTCGAGCGGCAGTCTGCGACCACAACATGTGGTGGTAATTCTGTGGATAACTTAAATTCTCTCTGCGGACGTCAGCGAAGAGCGCCTCCTAGGGGGCGATGAGTTGTACTTATAATTCCGGGTCGTCCACAGGGGGACGATCAAGGAAGAGCATGACGACAAACGTTCTTGACCGGCGGTTCTGCCGCGTTACCAGCGACTCGCGTTGGTCGGTTCCGTTCACGGTGGATGGCGAGAAGTACATCTGGTACGCGGATAACACAGGCTTCGACAAGATCGCTCAGCGCGATGGTGCCGTCCTCATTTGCGCTGGCGATGCGAAGCTGATTGAGCAGTGGAAGGCATGGTTCACGTCGGATGAACCGGTCAACGAGATCCCACCGACGGACAGGGTGGAGCTCGACGGCAGCTTCCATGAGATCTACGTCACGATTGTGAGGATGGAACCGGAACCGTTCACGGTTGCATTCCATAGTGGCGACTATGATCACTTTGGAGGTGTTGCTAACAGCATCGATGACGCGGATGCAAGCTTCACAGGCAGCGGTGGTGGCTACGCGAAAGCGTGCTACTCCGTCCACTCCTGCAGCCTAAAGTGTGTGGATACGGCGGGGCAAAGCGACCCGGCGACTGGCGGTGAGGTCAAGTTTGTTGACTTGGCGAGCCAGACATCAAACCTCAGTGCAGTACCGGCATCTTACGAGTCGATACTGGAGAAGCTGAGAACAGAGGGAACAGTGATGAACATGACTACGATGGCGAAAGAACAAATTTCTAACCTGAACAGGACTGAGCTAGCTCAGGCGCTTGCCGCTAACAAGCTGAGCGTCGCCGCGCCGACCGGGCGAGCTCCGCGCACTTGGACTGTGGAAGAAAAGCGTAAGGTCTCGGAGGTCATGCGCGACATTGTTCAGTCACAGAAGAAGTCGGCGCCGTAAATTGCTGCCTCGTTGCTCTTTACAGAGTCATAATGAGATGTTTCCGGAGGCCCTGCGTTAAGCGGGGCCTCTGCTTTACAGCGAGCAAGTAGCCCAGCGAACCCCAGCTTGCTGCCGGCTGCCTGGCAAACCCGGATCTTTCGGGAGGCCCATTGTCTTTACCCGACGCCCAAGGTGCGCAGCCTTAATATTGTGCCGCCTTGCCCGGTCAGCAACGAGTACAGTTCGGTCATGGCACTGCGCTTCTCGGCGTCGTATTCATATTTGTTGTAGTGACGCTTCTGCACGCCGCTAAGACCATGCGACTGCACATGGCCACGCACCTCTTCCGAGTAGCCGGCTGCAGCCAGGCGCGTTTCGACCGTGCGGCGAAGGTCGCCCGGCGTGAAGCGGGGCCCATCCAGCTCTCCCGCGGCGTCCATGGCGTCCACCACGTGATCGAGAACGCCCCGGAAGATGTGATAGGTGGCCGGGTCGATGCCGTCGGTGATGGTGAAGAGAAATGTGCCAGCCTTCTGACCCTGCATCTCCTGCAATGCCGCCATCGCTTGTGGGATCAGCGGCACGATGTGCGCCCTCGGGCGCTTGCGCCGGCCCTTTATGTCCAGAATGCGGATGGACTGGTGGTCGTGGTCGATGTCAGCTGCCACGAGCCTGGCCATCTGGGAGATTCGCTGCGCACCGATCAGCAGGTGGAAACGAAGCATCGCGCCGCGCGCGCCAGGTAGCGCCGCGATCCTGCGCCAGTAGGCGCGAAGTTCGGCGACGGAAAGGGCGTGCTCCCGTGGTGTACCGCTGTCGACGGTAGCGAGATCCTGCGCAGGGTTACGCGAGAGGTTCACAGCACGCAGCGAATCAGGTGCTGCGGCATCCTGTTTCGCGCGGATGGCTGCAGCGTAGGCAGCCCGGAGGTACGAGCGAATCTTGCCGGCCTCGCGCAGCTTCTTAAGGCGCACCAGCCTTGCCAGGACAGGGATGAGGTCGTCCAGCTCGATTTCCGCAGCGGGCCGGTCCCAGAGCGCGGGCCACGCCTTCTCGATGTGCAGCGCGACTGCCTTACCGACATTGCCGGCGCTGATCTTGCCTGCTTCTTTCAAGCTGGACACGTAGGCGTTCATCAGTGCTCCGAGCGTGGCTGCACTTCGCGCCGATGCTGCGGCATTGGCGAGCGCCGCCTCGCGCGCTGCCGCGGCTTCGTCTGCCAGAAGGGCGCCGCGCAAGTCCCGCTCGCCGGCCTGATAGCGGCGAGCCAGCACGGCCGCCTCGGCACGCGCCTCGGCCAGGGTCAGGGTGCTTCCCAGCGAGAGACGATCCTGCTTCCGGTTCGGTCCCGTGTAGCGGTAGTAGAAGCTGATGGCGCCGGATGCGAGCTTGCGTGCCTGGAGCACTCCAGCGCCGTGTGTGGCGGCGTCGTTCGCCCATTCGCCAGTTGCCAGCGCGGCCAAGCCGCGAGCCGTGAGCTGTCCCTTTCCCTTTGCCATCTGGTGCCTACATGGTGCCTACATTGCGTGGGAACGCAGGATGCCAGTTGGGGCTGGTTGAAACGCTAAGCTTTGTAAAATCAGCGAGTTATCTTAACGATGCGATCCGGCAGCAACGCCCTGAGACGCATCGTTCGGGACTTTTAATCTTTTGGTCGATGGTTCGAATCCATCACGGCCCACCAATGCATTCAACGACTTAGGCGCCGAAAGGCGCCTTTTCTTTGCTCCGCAGAATAAGGTCCGCTCCGCAATTCACTTCGTCGGGTTGGTCAAAGCAGCTCGACGCGCGCGCTCATGGATTTCACTGGCGGCCGCCAAGTTTCATCGTTCCGAGTGCTGGAACGCTTGGTACCAGGCGTTCCAGCACTGGCATGGCGGATCCTTGCCTTCCGTCATCCACTCGGAATCCGTCTCTGATGCTGGGCTTGCCGCCTCAGACGCAGTTGAAGAAAGGCGCGCTTTGCCCAGTAGAGCAGCGCGCCGCCAACGCCGGCATCCTGTGCACTTCGAAGGGCAGCATTCTCGTCATGGAGCTGACGGATCTGTGCGTCCCGTTGTGCGACCGCCTCGTGTACGCAAGCGACGTCGTGCGCGCTGAGGACGTAGCCAGCCGCGAAGTGTTCTGGCAGCTGTCGCTTCACATAGTGAACGGTGTGCCGACCAACTGTTTCAGCAGCAGGGCGTTCTGTGGTGTAGAAGAAGAGCGCAATGGATCTGCGAGTAACATGCTGATTCTCCTGCGGCAGGCAGATCTGATTGAAGCCATGCCAGGAATGCTCGGAAGTCTCGAAGATCGCACAGCGGTTGTACAGGGGTACTACCAGACGGTCCGCCTTCGAAGTCGACATTGGGTCCTGGAAGAGCTCGAAGTTGCCGCCCCAGCTGTCTTCCCACTCCGGGTTGAGATAGAGCACAACATTTAGGCGACGATGCCAACGTTCCACAGGATGGAAATTCGCATCAATGTGCGGGTCAAGGCTGGTCCCATTTCGCGATTCATGCGTTCCCCCACCTAGATACCACGGGTCATGGATGAGATTCTCGATACCTGTCAGCCGGGAGAGCGTTCGCAGAAACTCCGGACTGCTGATAGCGTCGTCCAACCGCCGATAGGCGGGACCAAGGGAGCGGATGTCTTCCAGCGTGGACTTGCCACCTGGCCTCCCATCGTCTCCCATCGAATTTCCTTGCTCGAAGGCGGGGAATGCTTCTGCGAGAAGCGCCGCGAAGTCGGCTTCCAGGAAGTCGTCGATCACCACGTGACGATAGGGAGCTGCATCCAGGAACTGTGATCGCAGTTCTCCTAGGTCGGCGACGACACGGGGGTTCAAGATTGAAATTCCGGTCTGCACGCGTCTTCTCCATGGCCAGTAGCGGGCACCGGAGTCTATTCGTCCGCCTGCATGGGACCAGCACAGGCAGTCGATGAATTCCAACTTTTCCTAGCGCGTCATGGCGCTACTACGCGAAGCGGTTGCGTGGAGCACGGCCGCAGCGTGCCAGAAGCGACGGTCTAAACCGCAGTCGGCGTTAATGGCGTCCAGGCCCGGCGAATCAAAGAACGTCTCAGTCCTTCGTGGGGCGCGTTTTCAGGACGCTGCCCGGCGATGTCTGTAGCGGCTCAGCCAATCCGCTGGGCAATACCACTCAATATCAGATCAACACCCAAAATGAAGTCCGCCCGATCATCATGGTGCGGCAACTGCGCCGCCATGCTCTGGGTGAACGGATAGGCATCAGCGTCCAACTCAGTCCAGCGCTGCGCAACCTCGGTCAGCGCGCGTGTGCGCTGCAGGTTCTGCTGACGCGCCAGCTGCGCGCGCGCGGCATGCTGGCCGCCAACGCCCAGGATGTAACTCATCAGCGCCTGCGTGGTTGACCACTGGTCGGCTTCCTCCACGCCCAGGGCACGCACCTGCTGGCCCAGCGCTTCCAGGATGCGAACCAGCGGTAGTTCGCCCGCCGCGACAGCAAGCGCGGCGCCCATCCACGGGTGCGCCTCCATGGCGTCGAACAGGCCGATGGCGATCGCACGGATACGCGCGTCTGGTGCGTCATCTGTCGGCACCTGTACCGCCGGACCGATGAACAGATCGCAGGCGGCCAGCACCAGATCGCGCTTGTCGTCGATGTGCCAGTAGATGGCACCAGCTCCGGTTTCCAGCCGTTGCGCCAGCGCCCGGAAGGTCAGCCCCGGCTCGCCGCTCTCGTCGAGCAGGGCCACGGCCGCCTGGATGATTCGTTCGCGGGTGAGTGCGCTCGCTCGGCGGTTGCTGCTTGCGGGTGTGTTCATGCACGCATCTTGACAGCTCTGGAACGTCATTCCAATATGATGGAATGACGTTCCAGTCTGTCTTCGAGGGTATCTGCATGAGCCGCAACATCGTGATCGTAGGCGCGGGCCTCGGGGGCCTCGCGCTTGCGCGCATCCTGCACGTGCACGGCATCGCCTCCACCGTCTACGAAGCCGAGCCATCGCGGGATGCCCGCGCGCAGGGCGGCATGCTCGACATCCACGAGCACAACGGGCAACGCGCCCTGCAGGCCGCCGGGCTGTTCGATGCCTTCAACGCCATCATCCATCCCGGTGGCCAGGCCAGCCGGGTATTGGACCGTTCGGGCAGGGTGCTGCTGGAGGAGGCAGACGATGGCACGGGTGGCCGCCCTGAAGTGCCGCGCGGCGAGCTGCGGCGCATCCTGCTGGACTCGCTGCCGGACGGCACGGTGCGCTGGGGCCACAAGCTGGCCTCGGTGGAAGCGCTTGGCAACGGGCGCCATCGATTGAAATTCAGCCAGGGCGAAACCGCCGATGCAGACCTGCTGGTGGGTGCCGACGGCGCGTGGTCGAAGGTGCGCCCACTGCTGACCCCGGCCACGCCGGTCTACAGCGGCATGACGTACGTGGAAACCTATCTCTTCGACGCCGACACGCAGCACACGCTGGCGGCCGCTGCCGTGGGAACTGGCGCGCTGTTCGCCGTCGAGCCGGGCAAGGGTGTCCTGGCGCATCGCGAGCCCAACGGCGCGCTGCATGCGTATGTGGCGCTGCGCAAACCGCTGGACTGGGTCGATCAGCTCATGGGGAGCGATACCGCGGCGATCATCAGCGCCGTTGCCGGCGAGTTCGAAGGATGGGCGCCCGCGCTGACCGCGATGTTCACCGCTGCGCAGGCACCGCCGGTGCTGCGTCCCATCTACGCGTTGCCTGCAGGACAGCGGTGGCCGCGAACGCCTGGCGTGACGCTGCTGGGCGATGCCGCGCATCTGACCATTCCGGCAGGCGAGGGTGCCAATCTCGCCCTGTTCGATGGCGCGGAACTGGCGGCTGCGATGGTGGCGCATGGCGATGACACGGAAGCGGCGTTGGCGGCCCATGAGCAGGCGATGTTCCCGCGCAGCGAAGCGGAGGCGATTGCGGCCGAAGAGGTGACGGAGGCACTGCTGGGGGCACGAAGCCCACAGTCGTTGATCGACTTCTTTGCTGGTCACGTCGGCGTGGTTTAGTTCTGCCCCGCCAACAGCTGCCTACCGCCCCAATCTACTTTGCCTGAGCGTTCTTGGCACGCGCCGCCTCACGATCTGCTGCGGCCTGCGCCGCAGTAGCCGCTGCATTGGCAGACCGCACCGCATCAGCATGATCGGCGTCGAACTGCGCCTGCCGCCGGGCGCTGAGCCCTCGCTCCTGCTCCATCGCGGCAACAAAGCTGTCGGGATGTTTCGCGGCACAGGCCTGCTGCACCAGTTGCACCGCGCGGTCGGACAGACCCGGCTGGATGTTACCCAGCAGGCAATCGGCATATGGCGCGGATGCGGCCGGGCTTGCGGCCAGTGCGGCAATCATCATTACATTCAACATGCGAACCTCCTTGTAAGTCCACGTGACTTTACATCGGTCCGGCCCGGGCATGGGCCGGTACTCGATGGCGATGTACTTACTCCGGCCGCACTTCCCGGCACACCAGTTCAGTCAGCCCCCGGCAGGCCATGAACAGGCCATCGACCACGCCTTCGTCCAGATGCCGATCGGGTGTGGCCATCAGCCGGCAGCGTTCGGCGGCGTGCAGCATTTCTGCCACGGTGAGCATGCCGACGGCGGCGCGTTCTACGCGGGCCATGGCCTGTTCACGGCCGGGCGGCAGGGTGGCTTCCGGCCAGAGGAGGCCGTCCGCACCGTCGCCATCGCGGATGCGTTTGAGGCATCCCCAGAACGTGCTCAGGTCGGGTGACGGGTTGTCGCCATCGTCGTTGCCGCTGTTGTTGGTGGGGAAGGGAGTATGGGGTGAACGTCGGTTCATCTCGATTTCCTCGGCTCTGGGGCGGTAACGCCACCGCGCGGATGCGGGTGGCGGACGGTGCGTGGCTGCAAGTCCGGGTGACATCACGCTATTAACCGGCGGGTTCGGAAACCCCCACGCACCGCCCGCCATAAAGGCCGACGGATCACCCGCCGGCACCCTTCAAGAACGGTGCCGGCGGGCAAGCGTAAACAACAGCGTGAATGTCACTACGGGCTTGCAGGCCCGGTGCCACCCATTGTCGGTGGCGCGGCATGTTGGTTACGCCTGCGCCTGGAATTCAATCGGAGTTTTCCGAAAGACCTGCGAGATCCACGCGCACGGAGAGAGTGTCGCAGGCGTGTCTGACGCCGCAAACGACAGCATGCGACGCATCTGCTGCAGTGATTGGTGGATCACGTTGGGGAATGTCGCGAACCGCACCGCATGGGCCATCTGTTGTGAGGCGGCGCTTGTAAAGCTGGCTTCACTTTTTCTTTGGACGGCGGCTGCGCAGGTGGGCTTGAGGCCTGATTTTCTGTGCGTATGCGACAGGGGAGGTGGGTTGTCATCGGCCCGACCTTTTGCGCCAGGAGCAGCCGAGCATGGGCTCGGCTCCACAGACGTCATGGCGCGGTCAGGCCACCCACGCATGGCATGGGTCAACAGACGTCATCGCGCGGTCAGACCGTCCACGCATGGCATGGATCAACAGACGTTATTGCGCGGTCAGAGCATCCACGCATGGCGTGGATCGAGAGACGTCACCGCGCGGTCGGTCATCCACGCATGGCGTGGATCTACTTTCTGCGGGCAATCGCGATGATCGCGGCCACGATGCCGATGGGAATGAGGACGACCGCCAGAAGGATGATCCAATGCCAGATGCTGAATGTGCCCATGTGCCAACTCCTTGTAAGGGGACATGCAGGGTAGCACCCGTACGCACGGTCATTCCCCGATGCCGTCCAAGCATCAGCGCCAATGCACAGGACATGGCGTTATGCTCGGCTTCTTTCCCAGGATGGGTCGCTCCATGCGCTTGATCGTGCTGTCGCTGTTGTTGTCCGTCGTCTCCGCCACACCGCTGATGGCCGCTGCACCCGCGCCAGCTACGCAGGCTGCACCCGCCAGCCCGCTGGTGATCGGCGAGACCTTCACCATCGAATCGAAGGCGCTGGGCGAAACCCGCCGCATCAACGTGTACCGCCCGCAGCCCTGGGGCCTGGACCCGAAGACGCCGCTGCCGGTGCTGTACATGCCCGACGGTGGCATCGGCGAGGATTTCCTGCACGTGGCCGGCCTGGTGCAGGTGCTGAGCGGCAACGACAGCATGCGTCCGTTCTTGCTGGTAGGCATCGAGAACACCGAGCGCCGCCGCGACATGACCGGCCCCAGCAGCGACCCGGAGGACCAGAAGATCGCACCGCGCATCGGCGGTTCGGCGGCTTACCGCACCTTCCTGCGTGACGAACTGATGCCGCAGATTCGCCAGCGCTACCCGACCACCGACGAGCGCGCGCTGATCGGCGAATCGCTGGCGGGCCTGTTCGTGGTGGAAACCTTGCTGCAGGAGCCGACGCTGTTCAACAGCTACATCGCGCTCGACCCCAGCCTGTGGTGGAACAAGGGCTCGCTGCTGGCCTCGGCGCCGAAGCTGCTGCCGGCGGTGGCCAAGGCCAAGCCGCGCGTGTTTCTGGCCAGCAGCGGGCAGCCGGAGCTGGCGCAGACCACGCAGCAGCTGAGCGCGCTGCTGCAGGGCGCGCTGTTGAAGGGCGTGTCGCCGTCGGTGCTGGCCGGCTATCAGCCGTTCCCGCAGGAAACCCACGGCACGGTCTACCACCCGGCGGCGCTGCAGGCGCTGCGCACGCTGTTCCCGGCCCACCCGCCGGCCCAGCCTTGATAGCGCCGACGACCACAGGAAAAACGCGGATGAAGCACGGACGTGGATGGAGTGCGGTGATGTGCCTGGCACTGGCCGGGTGCGCGATGTCGGTGGCACCACCGGCGGCGCAGGAGATACCGAAGCAGGGCACGGCAACAGCCACCGCCACGCCCGGCGTGGTGCTGCCCGATACCGAAGCGCTGCGCGTGCACGATCCGGTCGGCCGCGATTACCCGATCTGGGTGGCCTTGCCGGCCGACTATGCGGCCCACCCTGAAGAGCGCTATCCGGTGCTGTACGTGACCGATGCGCTGTACAGCTTTCCGCTGGTGCGCAGCGTGCGCAACCTGGTGGGCCAGCAGGGCGTCAACATCGAGAATTTCATCCTGGTCGGGCTGCCGCCGCAGGAAGGGCTGACGTCCAAGCAGAGCCGCTCGCACGACTACACGCCCAGCAATCCCGTGCGGAAGCCTGAGGGTTACTACAGTGATGACGTCACCTACGGCGGTGCCGCGCATTACCGCGATTTCCTGGCCGCAGAGGTGCTGCCGATGATCGATGCGCGCTACCGGACCGATCCGGCGCGACGTGCATTTGCCGGCCATTCCTATGGCGCACTGTTTGGCGCCTATGTGCTGACCACCCAGCCGGATCTGTTCAACACCTACATCCTGTCCAGCCCTTCGCTGTGGTTCGACCAGCTGTTGCTGCCGCGCATGCAGGACAGTGCTGTCATCCCGGCGCAGCCGACCCGCGTGCTGTTGTCGGTGGGCAGCTACGAAACCGTCAAGCCGGGGCCGCGCTACTCAACCGGCAACGACATGCTGCGGCAAGCCGCAGATTTCACTGCGCAGCTGCAGCGCAGTGGCCGCAAGCTGCAGGTGGACAACGTGGTGATCGAGGGTGAGGACCATCTGACGGTCTACCCGCGGGTGATTACCCGTGCGTTGCTGGAGGTGATGCCGGGGGAAGGGCCGTATACCGGTGGTTGACCGTCAACGTCATCCACGCATGGCGTGGATCTACTAAAAATGAAGTAGATCCACGCCATGCGTGGATGACTGCCTCACGCCGCCTGCGCGTCGGGGCCGGTCAATACGCCGGCATCGGCGTGGCGGAAGCAGAGCCGGATGGCGTCCAGCAGCTCGCTCATGTTGTACGGCTTGGGCAGGAAGTGGATGCCCTCACGCAGCTGCGGCAGCACCGCGTGCTGGTCCATGCCCGAGGTGACCAGGATCGGCAGCTGCGGGTACAGACCACGCACGTGATTGGCGGCCTCGATGCCGCTGACCAGGCCCAGGTTGACGTCGGTGAACAGCAGGTCAAAGCGCTCACCGGCGGCGAGCAGACCCAGCGCGGCTTCGGCCGAGCTCACGCCCACCACGTGGCAGGCCTGGCTCTCCAGCGCCATGCGGCTCAGCTCGCGGGTTTCCTCGGCGTCCTCGATCAGCAGGACGCGGGGCTCAACGTGGCGCTTGGACAGCAACATGACGCGACAACTCCGGACAGCAGGGGTGAAATGGCGCGCAAGTATGCTCGACCATGGGGTGATACTCGCGTGCAGGGTGGGCTAAGGCGGCGTTACAGCACGCTTTCGGCGCACATGCAGGCCTAATACGACAACCGCGAGCGCCGCCGTGCCGATGCGCAGGCTGGTGGCCTGCCAGCCCAGGGCGACTGCATCGTCGAGGCTGAACACGTTCCAGGCCAGGTTCATCGAC
The DNA here is from genome assembly GCA_002364755.1 of Stenotrophomonas maltophilia. Lineage (GTDB taxonomy): Bacteria > Pseudomonadota > Gammaproteobacteria > Xanthomonadales > Xanthomonadaceae > Stenotrophomonas > Stenotrophomonas maltophilia_AX. Next base: position 22,784 of record DEZI01000036.1, on the reverse strand, counting down.
ACGTGCAGCGCCAGGCCGCACCACAGGGTGTCGCCGTCCAGATGGTCGAGCCAGGCGAAGATGAAGCCGCCCAGGGCGATGACCGCGCCGACGAACAGGGCTACGCCGCCACCCTCGAAGCCGCCGAAGCCCAGCCAGTGCACCATGCCGAACAGCAGCGCCTGCGGCAGCGCCAGCAGGGGCCACGGGCCGCGCACGATCTTCAGCAGCAGCACGAAGCCGAGGCCACGGAACAGCACTTCCTCGGCCAGCGGGAACAGGACGGCCAGCATGCTGGCGTCCAGCGTGGTCAGCGCGGTGTTGGGCGACCCCAGCATGGCCAAGCCCAGCCAGCACGGCAGGCTGCCCAGCAGCACCCAGGCCGGTCCGCTGGCGCTATTCCAGCGCAGGCCGAGGCTGGCGGCCAGACCCACGCCACGGGGGCGCAGCAGGGCGGCAAGCAGCACTGCCACCAGTACGGCCAAGGCGTTATCGAGCAGGCTGCCGCCGTAGGGCATGGGCAACGCCGGGATGGGCAGGCCCACGGCGGCAGTGAGGTCACGCAGGTTCAGGCCGAGGCCGACGCCGAGCAGCAGCAGCAGCACGCGGGCGGCGGTAGGCAGGCGGGACATCTGGGGCATGCGCGCATTCCCTGCGGGGTGAAGACGCAGTGTGTGCGGTCGGCCGTGCGCGGGCACGCGCCGTTCGTCCCTGTGCCATCGGTCATGTTGCCGGACAGTCATCGATGGACAGGTACAGTCGAAGGCCGGCCAACAGGAGCGACGCCCATGCAGTGCCCCGTGTGTACCACCCAGACCCTGCAGATGGCCGAGCGCCATGGCATCGAGATCGATTACTGCCCGGGCTGCCGCGGCGTGTGGCTGGACCGCGGTGAACTGGACAAGATCATCGAGCGCGCCGGGGCTGCGGTGCCGCCAGCGGCACCGGTGCAGGCCGCACCGCAGGCCGCACCGCAGGTGGCGCCGACGCCCGTGATGCACCGCGATACCCGCCATCTTGGCCAGCGGCCGAAAAAGAAGAAGGAAAGCTTCCTGTCGGAGCTGTTTGACTTCTGACGGTTGGTAGAGTCGAGCCACGCTCGACTGCTCTTCGTTCTTTGTAGAGTCGAGCCATGCTCGACTATTCCGGTAAAAGCCAGTCGAGCATGGCTCGACTCTACAGATCAGGGGCAGTCGAGCATGGCGCGGCTCTGCAAGGGCATGTCACGGCCGGCGCAGGATGAACTCACGGTCGCGCGTGCTGCCCACGATGAAATCGTACTCGCCGGCTTTCTCACAACCGTAGCGCGCGTAGAAGCGCTGCGCGGCGAAGTTGTCCTCCCACACGCCCACCCACAGGGTGCGGCGCTGTGGCTGGTCCAACCAGGCGATGAACGCGTCCATCAGCCGTGCGCCGTGCCCGCCGTTCTGGTGCGCGGCGAGGATGTACAGCCGCTTCAGTTCGATGTCGCCCTCGCGTGCCTCGGCATGCGGCAGGGTATTGGCACCGGCGGCCAGGTAACCCACCACCGTCCCGCCATCCAGCAGCAGCCAGACCGCGCTGCGCTCGTCGGACAATTCCTCGCGCTGCGGCACGATGCCGTAGTGCTCCTGCAGGAACGCGTCCAGCTCCTGCGGCGGGTACGAGTCGCCCCAGGTTTCGGTGTAGGTGGCAATGGCGATGGCCGAAAGCGCTTCGGCGTTGGCCAGGGTGGCGCGGCGGATCTGCAGGGACATGGCGGTGTATGGGATGGAACGCGGCGCAGTGTAGCGGGCCCCGGCGATTGCCGGGGCCTTGCCGTGCCTCAGAACCACATGCGCACACCGGCCACCCAGCGCGTGTCGCGCGCGTGGTCGCCGGCAGCGTCGGCGGCATCGCCGAAACTGCGCTCGTGGCTGATGCCGATGTACGGCGCGAAGCGACGGCTGAATTCGTAGCGCAGGCGCAGGCCGGTCTCGACCTTGTTCAGGCCGCGGCCGATGCCATGTTCCGGTTCGTCCTTGGCCGCCAGCGTGGCCTCCACCACCGGCTGCAGGATCAGCCGATTGGTCAGCAGCACCTCGTACTCCACTTCGGCCTTGGCCAGCACCTGCCCGCCGGAGCCCAGGTAGAGCGTGGCCGAGCTTTCAAACTTGTACGGTGCCAGGCCCTGGATGCCGATGGCGGCCCAGGTGCGCGAATCGGCGGGGCGGAAATCCTGGCGCACGCCGACCAGCACGTCCCACCACGGCGACACGCTGCGGCCGTACAGCGCTTCCAGCGACGAAGACTCGGTGCGGCTGCCACTGCGCTCGCCATCGCTGCGCAGCCACAGGCGGTTGATGTTGCCGCCGATCCAGCCGGTGGCTTCCCAGGCCTGGCCGTTACCGTTCCGGCCATCCCAGTGTTCCAACCGATCGATCAGCAGCAGGCTGTTGATCTCCGGCGCGTGCTGCATGGCGCCGTGTTCGATGGGCGGAAAGGCGGCGGCGCGGTCGGCGTCGGTGGGTACCGGGATGGGTTCGCGCGGTTCACTCGGCGCGGGCATGGGCATCTCGTGGCTCATTGCCGAATGGTCCATCGTCGAATGGTCCATCTGCGAGTGGCCCATCGCGCCGTGATCCATGCTCGAATGATCCGTCTTCGAATGGTCGACCGGCGCCTTTGCGGGCGCTGCCATGTCATGGCCGGCATGCGCGTCATGCGACTGCGCGAACGCGGGCAGGGCCGTGGCCAGGCCCAGGGCCAGCAGGCTGCGGGAGAGGTGACGGCTCATTCTTCGATCCTCACTTCGCGCATCATCCCCGCTTCCATGTGGTACAGCAGATGGCAGTGGTAGGCCCAGCGGCCGAGCGCATCGGCGCGCACGCGGTAGCTGCGGCGGGTGCCCGGCGGCATGTCCACGGTGTGCTTGCGCACCTGGAATTCGCCCTGGGCGTTTTCCACGTCGCTCCATACGCCATGCAGATGGATCGGGTGCTGCATCATCGTGTCGTTGACCAGCACGATGCGCATGCGCTCGCCGTGGTTCAGCCGCAGCGGTTCGGCGCTGGCGAAGGGAATGCCGTCGAACGACCAGGCGAACTTCTCCATGTGCCCGGTCAGGTGCAGTTCGATCTCGCGGCTGGGCTCGCGGCCATCGGGATCTTCGAACAGGCTGTGCATGGCACCGTAGGTCAGCACCTGGCGACCGTTGTCGCGCAGGCCGATGCCGGGGTCATCCAGCTTCGGTTCGCTGGCCGAGCTCTGCATGTCCACCAGCGGGTTGTTGCGTTCGCTGGCCGGATGCTTTGGTGCCTTGCCCGCAGAGGCATCGCCGTGAGCGCCGTGGCCCATGCTGGCACCGCAGCCGCCTTCCATGCTTTTCATCGCGGCCATGTCGTGGCCAGCGTGGCCGCCCATGTCGTGGCCGCCCATGTCATGCCCCATGTCGGACATCGTCAGCAGCGGGCGCGGGTCGCGCTGCGGAACCGGGGCCTGCAGGCCATGGCGCACGGCCAGGGTGCCGGCGGCAAAGCCGGTGCGGCCCATGTCCTGGCAGAAGAGGGTGAAGGCATCCTGGCCGGTCGGTTCCACCAGCACGTCGTAGGTCTCGGCCGGGGCAATGCGGAATTCATCGATGCTGACCGGATGGATGTACTGGCCATCGGCGGCGACCACGGTCATCTTCAGGCCGGGAATGCGCACGTCGAAGTAGGTCATCGAGGCGCCGTTGATGAAGCGCAGCAAGACCTTCTCGCCGCTGCGGAACAAGCCGGTCCAGTTGCCGGCCGGCGCCGTGCCGTTCATCAGGTAGGTGTAGGTGTGGGCGTTGACGTCGGAGATGTCGGTGGGCGTCATCCGCATCCGGCCCCACATGCCACGGTCGGCGACGGCGGCCGACCAGCCATCGCGGCGCACGTCGCGCACGAAGTCGGGCAGGGTGCGCTTGTAGTAGTTGTCGTGCTCGGCGAGCTTCTTCATGCGCCGGAACAGCGCGCCGGGGTCCATGTCGGTCCAGTCCGAGAGCAGGATCACATGCTCGCGGTCGTGGTGGTAGGGCGCCGGTTCGGCCGGATCGATGATGAGCGCGCCATACAGGCCGGCCTGCTCCTGGAACATCGAATGGCTGTGGTACCAGTAGGTTCCCGACTGCTTCAGCTGGAAGTGGTAGTGGTAGGTCTCGCCGGGGGCGATGCCGTTGAAGCTGAGGCCGGGCACACCGTCCATGTTGGCCGGCAGCAGGATGCCGTGCCAGTGGATGGAGGTGGGGTGGCGATCGAGCGTGTTGCGCACGAACAGGTCCACGGTCTGGCCTTCGCGCCAGCGCAGGATGGGCGCGGGCAGCGAGCCGTTGACGGTGATTGCCGGGCGGGTGCGGCCGGTGAAGTTGGCCAGCGACTCGCCGATGGCCAGCTCGACGCGGGTATCGGTGAGCACGGCAGGGGCGCCGGCCAGGCGCGGGGTGGCGCTGGCCGCAGCGAGCGCGCGCTGCGGCACGCCGATGGCGGTGGCGCCGGCGACCACGCCGCCAGCGGCCAGGCCCTGGACGAACAGGCGGCGCGACGGCATGGGCAGGCGGCCCGGGCCGGGGGGAATGCGGGTATTCATGGGTGACTCCAGACACGGAAAGGCGCCGGCAGGCGGCCGGCAGCGGTACGCGTGGAATCAGTCGATGGGGGGGCGTGAGATGGGCGGCAGCGGCGGTGCCGGGCGGCCAGCGCCGGGCATCGGCTGCGGGGCCAGCGACAGCGCCGGGCCGGCCAGGAACGACTGCGGCTGCACGGCCAGCAGCGGATGCTGGGCGCAGCTGCGCACGCAGTCCTTGATCTGGCAGTGGGCGTCGTGGGCCGGGGCCTCAGCCTGCGGAGCAGGCTCGGCCTTCATGCCGGCGTGGTGGTGGCAATCGCCCTCAGCCGCGTCTTCGGCGGCCATGGCGTGCGCCATCCGGCCCATCTGCTCGTGCCCGCTGGCCATGGCCGCGTTCAACCCGTTGAGCAACAGGCTGAGCATGAGCACGACGCGGAGCAGGGTCGAGGTGAGGGACATGAGGGTCAATTTAGCGGCAAGCGGCGCGGGATGCACTTCTGGCTGAATGGCGTGTTCAAGGTTGGAGCAGCGCCAATGTAGAGCCGGGCCCATGCTCGGTTGCTTCTGCGGCAACGACAGCCGAGCATGGGCTCGGCTCTACAATCGCATGCACCACGGCAGGCGACGCAGCGCACGGGGTGCGGTAGCGCCGGGCCACGCCCGGCGAGCGCGCAACGAGGCAAGGCAGAACGGTCAGCCTTCCTCGCGCACGATCTCCACCAGTCGCGGGCCATAGCGGCTCAGCTTGGTGCCACCGATGCCGCCCACCCTGGCCAGTTCGTCCAGGCTGGTCGGCCGTTGTTCGGCGATGTTGCGCAGGGTGCTGTCGTGGAAGATCACGAACGCCGGCACGTTCTGTTCGCGGGCCAGTTCGGCACGCAGGCCGCGCAGGGCGTTGAACAGCGCCAGGTCCTGCGGCAGCACCGACAGGCCGGTGCGCTGCGCGCTGCGCTCGCGGCCGCCGGTGGTGCTGGCGGCATCGCGGCGCATGCTGATCTGTCGGCGGCCGGTCAGCACGTCGCGGCTGGCGTCGGTCAGGCGCAGGCCGCCGTGGCCCTCGCTGTCCACCTCCAGCATGCTGGCGGCCACCAGCTGGCGGAACACGCTGCGCCAGGTGCGCGCATCGAGGTCGCGGCCGATGCCGTAGGTGCTCAGCCTGTCGTGGCCCTGCTGCTTGATCTTCTCGTTCTCGCTGCCACGCAGGATGTCGATCAGGTGGCCGACGCCGAAGCGCTGGCCGCTGCGGTAGACGCAGCTCAGCGCCTTCTGCGCGGGGATGGTGGCATCCCAGGCGGCGGGCGGGGTCAGGCAGTTGTCGCAGTTCCCGCAGGGCTGCGGATAGGTCTCGCCGAAGCCGGCCAGCAGTACCTGACGTCGGCACTGCATGGATTCGCAGTAGCCCAGCAGGTGGTCCAGCTTGGACCGCTCCAGCTGCTTGCGCTCCTCGCTGGCCTCGGACTGCTCGATCATCTGCTTGAGCAGCACCACGTCACCCAGGCCATAGCACAGCCAGGCCTCGGCGGCCTCGCCATCACGGCCGGCGCGACCGGTTTCCTGGTAATAGCCTTCCATCGACTTGGGCAGGTCGGTATGCGCCACGAAGCGCACGTCCGGCTTGTCGATGCCCATGCCGAAGGCGATGGTGGCGCACATGACGATGCCGTCCTCGCGCAGGAAGCGGCGCTGGTTGTTGGCGCGCACTTCCGGCGGCAGGCCGGCGTGGTAGGGCAGGGCATTGAAGCCCTGGCCGCAGAGGAATTCGGCGGTCTCCTCGACCTTGCGCCGCGACATGCAGTACACGATGCCGGCCTCGCTGCGGTGGCCGCGCAGGAAATCGGTCAGCTGCTTGCGGGCGTTGTCCTTCTGCACCACGGTGTAGCGGATGTTGGGGCGGTCGAAGGAGCTGACGAAGTGGCGGGCGTCGGCCAGATCCAGGCGCTCGGCGATTTCGCGCTGGGTGGGCGGGTCGGCGGTGGCGGTCAGCGCGATGCGCGGGATGTCCGGCCAGCGCTCGTGGAGGACGGTCAGCTGGCGGTATTCGGGGCGGAAATCGTGGCCCCACTGCGACACGCAGTGCGCCTCGTCGATGGCGAACAGGGCGATGCGGCTGCGCGACAGCAGCGACAGGAAGCGGCCGGTCAGCAGGCGCTCGGGGGCGACATAGAGCATGTCCAGCTCGCCGGCCAGCAGCTCGCGCTCGACGCGGGCGGCGGTTTCGCCATCCAGGGTCGAGTTCAGGTATTCGGCGCGCACGCCCAGCTGGCGCAGGGCTTCGACCTGGTCCTGCATGAGGGCGATGAGCGGGGAGATGACGATGCCGACGCCATCGCGCAGCAGGGCCGGGACCTGGTAGCACAGCGACTTGCCGCCGCCGGTGGGCATGAGGACAAGTGCGTCATGTCCGGCAGCCACGTGCTCCACGATGTCCTGCTGGGGACCACGGAAATCGTCGTAACCAAAGACGCGTTGGAGCAGATCGTGCGCGGGACGGGAAGCCATCCGGCTAGTTTACCCCGGCGGGGGTGTCTCGGCAGGGCTGTGCCCTGCACCCGCCGAGGCCAAGGCAACGTCAACGGCAAAAGCGCGCATTCCGTGGGATGGCGGGGCACTGTGG
>DEZI01000036.1:0-15453 GCA_002364755.1 Stenotrophomonas maltophilia | reverse complement strand
GCATTCCGTGGGATGGCGGGGCACTGTGGGTTTACGGCGTCCCCCTCAACCGGACCCACCCCGCCAACCCTCAGGAAACCAGCTCTTGCTCTGGCTCTGGCCTTGGATTCACGGCTTCGGCAGGTGCAGGGCTGCAAGCCCTGCCGAAGCCCCCCAAACCCTTACTGGAGCAGGGAACGCAGCATCCACGCATACTTTTCGTGGGTCTGCAGGCGCTGGGTCATCAGATCCTCGGTCGGGGCGTCGTCGGCATCGTCCGCCACATCCAGCACTTCACGCGCCGTACGGCAGACCGCTTCGTTGGCGACCACCAACTGGCGTACCATTTCCCGCCAGTCCGCACTGTCGGTCAGTCCCGCCTCCTCGGCGATCGAGGTCAGCGCAGCAAATTCCCGGTAGGAGCCCGGGGCATTGAAACCCAGCGCACGGATACGTTCGGCCACATCGTCCAGCGCCGCCCACTGCTCGGTGTACTGCGTCTCGAACATGGTGTGCAGCGAATTGAACATCGACCCGGTCACGTTCCAATGGAAGTTGTGGGTCTTCAGGTAAAGCGTGAACGCGTCCGCCTGGAACCGCGACAGACCGTCGGCGATCTTCTTGCGGTTGCCCTGGGTGATCCCGATATCGATGTTGGGTGCCGACGGTGCCGCCGCTGCAAGCTTCTGCTTGCCGGTCCTGGGCTGGGTCGTGCTCTTGGTCTTCGCCATGGGGTTCCTCCTTGTGGAATCGTTGGCCTTCACAGTAGATCAGTCTCGATGACTGGTCGCTTTCAAAGTTTTGAACGAACCGATTGATGAACGCTATCGATAAAAATCCGTCACCCCGCCTGCGCCAACAGCGTGCCGCCATCGACGGCGCCATGAGCCGCGACCGGGGCCGTTTGCTGGGAATGCTCTCGCGTTGCCAGGCCAAACCGCAGGATGCTGCGCTGGCCGCTACCTTCGAGCAGGCCTTGCAGGCGTCGGTGCAGCGCCGGCAGGTGCGGGCGCAACAGCAGCCGGCGATTACTCTGGACCCGCAGCTGCCGATTGCGCGTGAAGCCGAGGCGATCATCGGCCTGATCCGCGACCACCAGGTGGTGGTGATCGCCGGCGAAACCGGCTCGGGCAAGACCACCCAGCTGCCGAAACTGTGCCTGGCCGCCGGCCGTGGCCAGGCAGGCATGATCGGCTGCACCCAGCCGCGACGGATTGCCGCACGTGCGGTGGCCAGCCGCGTGGCGCAGGAACTGCAGAGCGAACTGGGCCAGCTGGTCGGCTACCAGGTGCGCTTCAACGACAAGGTCAGCGAAGACAGCCGCATCAAGTTCATGACCGACGGCATTCTGCTGGCGGAGATCGCCAGTGACCGCTGGCTGTCGAACTACGACACGATCATCGTCGACGAGGCGCACGAACGCAGCCTCAACATCGACTTCCTGCTGGGCTACCTGAAGCAGCTGCTGCGCAAGCGCCCGGACCTGAAGCTGATCGTGACCTCGGCCACCATCGACACCGAACGCTTCGCCCAGCATTTCGACAACGCGCCGGTGATCAGCGTGGAAGGCCGCACCTACCCGGTGGAAGTGCGTTACCGCGCGCTGGAAGGCGAGGGCGAAGCGCAGGGCGAGCGCACCGTCAACGATGCCATCGTGTCGGCCATCGACGAGATCACCCGCTTGGATTCGCGCGGCGACGTGCTGATCTTTCTGCCCGGCGAACGCGAGATCCGCGATGCGCACCAGTCGCTGGAACGGCGCAAATACCGCAACACCGAGGTGCTGCCGCTGTACGCGCGGCTGTCCAACCAGGACCAGGACCGGGTATTCAACCCCGGCCCGAACCGGCGCATCGTGCTGGCCACCAATGTGGCAGAAACCTCGCTGACGGTGCCGCGCATCCGCTACGTGGTCGATCCGGGTTTCGCCCGCGTCAAGCGCTACAGCCCGCGCAACAAGCTGGACCGCCTGCACATCGAGCCGATCTCGCAGGCCAGCGCCAACCAGCGCAAGGGCCGCTGCGGGCGTATTGCCGAGGGCATCTGCTACCGCCTCTATGCCGAGGCCGATTTCCAGGCGCGGCCGGAGTTCACCGATCCGGAAATCCGCCGCTCCAGCCTGGCCGGGGTGATCCTGCGCATGCTGCAGCTGGGTCTGGGCCGCATCGAGGAGTTCCCGTTCCTGGAAGCGCCGGACGAGCGCGCCGTGGCCGATGGCTGGCAGCAGCTGACCGAGCTGGGCGCGATCGATGCCGAGCGGCGCATGACCACCATTGGCAAGCAGATGGCGCGCCTGCCGGTGGACGTGAAGCTCGCGCGCATGCTGGTGGCCGCGCAGGCCGCTGGCTGCCTGCGGCCGATGCTGGTGATCGCCTCGTTCCTGGGCATCCAGGACCCGCGCGAACGCCCACCCGAAGCGCGCGGTGTGGCCGACAGCGCGCATGCGCAGTTTGCCGATGGGCGCTCGGAGTTCGTCGGCGTGCTGCGCCTGTGGGACGGCTACCGGCAGGCCCACGAAGACCTGACCCAGTCCAAGCTGCGCGACTGGTGCGGGCGCCACTTCCTTGGTTTCCTGCGCATGCGCGAGTGGCGCGAGCTGCACCGCCAGCTGCGCCTGCTGTGCGAGGAACTGGGCTGGAAGGAAGAAACCGCCGAGGCCTCGATGGCACCTCTGCTGGCTGGCAGCAGTGCGCCGGCCCCGGCGCGTGATGATGCAGCGGCAGTGAAGGCCACCCGTGGCCAGCTGCACCGCGCCGCGCGCCTGGCCCGCGAAGGCAAGGCCGAAGGCGCACCCGCCCCGGTGGCCGTGCGCGAACAGAAGGAACAGGCGCCGGCCGGCGGTGGTTTCAGCGAACGCGTGCGCGCCGCCGCCTACCAGACCCTGCACCGCGCACTGGTGGCGGGTCTGCCGACGCAGATCGGCCACCGCACCGAGAAGGGTGATTTCCAGGCGCCGCGCCAGCGCCGCTTCCTGCCGTTCCCCGGTTCGGCGCTGTCCAAGCGACCGCCGCCGTGGCTGCTGGTGGCCAACCTGCTGGACACGCAGAAGGTCTGGGGCATGACTCTGGCCGCGATCGAGCCGGACTGGGTGATTGCCGAGCTGCCGCACCTGCTGCTGCGGAAGCACTTCGACCCGCACTGGTCGCGCGCGCAGGGCCAGGTGCTGGCCTCTGAGCAGATCAGCCTGTTCGGTCTGGTGCTGGCACCGAAGAAGCCGGTTCACTACGGCCGCATCGAGCCTGGCGAGGCGCATGACATCTTCGTCCGCCAGGCCCTGGTGACCGGCGAGATCAACACGCGCGCCAGCTTCGTCGCCGACAACCAGAAGGTGCTGGAACTGGCCCGCGAGGAAGAGGCCAAGCTGCGCCGTGCCGGCATCGTCGCCGACGAGGACTGGCAGGCGCGCTGGTACCTGGACCGCGTGCCGCCGCAGATCCATTCGGCCGCTGGCCTGGACACCTGGTGGAAGGCGCTTCCGCCGGAACAGCGCAGGACCCTGCACTGGTCGCTGGTCGACCTGCTGCCGGGCGAGGGCAGCGAGCAGGAGCGTTACCCCAAGTACCTGCCGCTGGGCCAGGCGCGGCTGCCGCTGCATTACCGCTTCGAGCCGGGTGCCGACGATGACGGCGTGACCCTGGACGTGCCGCTGCACCTGCTCAATGCACTGGACCCGGTGCAGCTGGGCTGGCTGGCACCGGGCTTCGTGGCCGACAAGGCCTCGGCGCTGATCCGCAGCCTGCCCAAGGCGATGCGCCGCAACTACGTGCCGGCGCCGGACTTCGGTCGAGCCTTCTTCGAGGCGTTCCCGCAGCCCAGCGCCGATGCCATCACCGGTGAACTGGCGCGCTTCCTGTCACGCGCGACCGGCGCGACGGTGACCGCGCTCGATTTCGAGCCGGGTTCGATCGAACCGCACCTGCACATGAACCTGCGCCTTCGCGACGAGCACGGCGAGGTGCTCGCGACCTCGCGTGATCTCGATGCGCTGCGTGCAAAGTTTGGTGGCCGTGCCGGCGATGCCTTCGCCGCGCGTGCCGGGCGCGAGATGGCGGCCGACGGGCTGCGTACGTTCCCGGCGACGCCGATTCCGCTGCAGGTGCCCGGCGAAGCCGGCGTGCCCGCGTACCCGGCGCTGCTGGACGAGGGTGACAGCGTGGCGCTGCGCATCTTCGCCGACCGCCAGCAGGCGCAGGAAGCCCATCCGCTGGGCGTGCGCCGCCTGCTGGAGATCGCCCTTGCGGAGAAGGTGAAGCAGGCACGCAAGCAGCTGCCGGTCGCCCCCAAGACCGGCCTGCTGTACGCGGCCATCGAATCGCAGGAGCGCCTGCGTGGCGATCTGGTCGATGCGGCGATGAACGCGGTGCTGGCCGAGGGTCTGGAAGACATCCGCGATGCAGCGACCTTCGAAAAGCGTCGGGACCATGCGGCCAAGGCGCTGTTCGGCGAGGCGATGTCGCGGCTGAAGCTGGCCGAGACCATCCTGGCGCTGGTGGCCGAACTGAAGCCGCTGCTGGAAGCACCGCTGATGGGCTGGGCGCGCGGCAACCTGGACGACATGGAAGCGCAGCTGGTCGGCCTGATCCACCCGGGGTTCCTGCGCGATACGCCGGCCGATGCGCTGGGGCAGTATCCGCGCTACCTGAAGGCGATGATCCTGCGTACCGAGCGCGCCAAGCGCGATCCGCCGCGCGACCAGGCGCGCATGCTGGAACTGACGCCGTTCCTGGATGCGCTGAGCGAAGGGGATGCGCAGGGCCTGCGCGAGCGTCCGCAGTGGCAGGCGCTGCGCTGGGACCTGGAGGAACTGCGGGTCTCGCTGTTCGCGCAGGAGCTGGGTGCGCGCACCGGCATCTCGGCAAAGAAACTGGCACAGCGGGTAGCCGCGCTGCGCCAGCTGTGACCAGATGACGCCGGGCCATGCCCGGCGTCATCGCATGGGTCGAAACGTTACTTGGTACGGCGGACCTTGGCCTGGATGTTCACGCCGTCCACCTTCATGTACCACACGCCCAGCAGGCCGGGCTTGATGCTGACCTTCGGCGATGGCTTGCGCACGCCGGACACGCTGGTGGCGTCGACCTGTTCCCAGACCTGGCCGTTGTCCAGGGTGTAGGTGCGGCCCTTGCCGAAGCCGCGGAACTCGCCCTGCAGCACGCCGGTGACCGGCTCGCTGCTGCCGAAATCGAAGAACCCGCGGTTCTTCACGATCACTTCCTGGCGGCCTTCCTCACGCGCTTCTTCGCGCACCGCGGCCACGGCCTGGGTGGTGGCTGCTTCGACCTTGCCCTGCAGCCAGCGGTTGAGCGTGGCCAGCTCGGCGGCACTGAGCTTGTCCAGTCCGGCGGCCTTGAACTCCTGGGGGCTCATCTGCTGCTGCAGATCGCCATCGACAACGCGTTGGGCCAGGGCCGGCAACGCGACGGAGCACAGAACAAGGGCGACACACAGCGGGCGCAGCTGGCGCAGGGACATGGCGTTTCTCCTGGATGTGGCCCGAGTGTAGAGCAGCGCAGGCGACGCGGCACCTGCCCTGGGACGTGCGCTGCGACCGCCAGGCGCTGACAGGCCGGCAGCGGGCCACCGCGTTCGCGGCGCAGGTAGTAGTAGTTGCCGCCGACCATCCAGAAGAAGGCCATCACGACCGGATAAAAGAAGGCGAAATTGAACAGCAGCGTGACGGATGAATCGTTTTCCATCCACGACATCGGCACTCCCCGCAGGCATGCTGCGGAATATCACCGCAGCGGCCTCGACCATGCCGGCGCCTGCCGCCACAGTCAGGCGCCGGCATGAACACATGAGCGCCGATGGTGGCCTTGGCGATTGTTCCTGAACGGGCAGAGCGTTACCGTAGAGCCCTCTGTCTTTGATGTCCGACTGCTGTGAACCGCGCGTCTGTCCCCGGCCTGGAAGCCTTGTTGAACCGCCCTGCGGCGGCGGTGCTGCCCGCACCGCTGCGAGAAGCCCTGCTGCAGCTGTGGGAAGCTGCCGATACCTCGCATGCGATGCGCGGCAGCAGCTGGTCGGTGCTGGCCGATACGCTGGACGCGCTGGCCCTGCTGTCGGCCGATGAAGGCGCGGTGCTGGCCGCGCTGCTGTTCGACCTGCCGGGCCTGCGCGCGCACCTGGACACGCTGCCGCTGGGCGGCCACAAGATGGCGGTGATCGGCCTGCTCGATGGCCAGGACGCCGCCGATCCGGTCTGGGCGCTGCATGCCGGCCGCGACGCGGGACGCAACAGCGAAGGCCTGCGCCGCCTGCTGCTGGCCATCATCCACGACCTGCGGGTAGTGCCGATCCTGCTGGCGCGGCAGCTGGCGCGCATGCGTGCAGCCGACAAGCTGGACGAAGAGCAGCGCCGCGCACTGGCCCAGCTGACCCGTGACATCCATGCCCCGCTGGCCAACCGCCTGGGCATTTGGCAGCTGAAGTGGGAGCTGGAAGACTTGGCGTTCCGCCACCTCGAGCCGGACACCTACCGCCGCATCGCACGCGAGGTGGACGAGACGCGCATCGCCCGCGAGCGCTACGTCGAGCACGTCAAGAAGACGCTGTCGCGCGAGCTGGCCGCACAGGGCATCCATGCCGAAGTGAGCGGGCGGCCGAAGCACATCTACAGCATCTGGCGGAAGATGCAGAAGAAGCGGCTGGCCTTCGACCAGCTGTATGACATCCGCGCAGTGCGGGTGATGGTCGACGACGTGGCCGCCTGCTACGCCGCGCTGGGCGTGGTGCATGCGCTGTGGGCACCGGTGCCCAGCGAGTTCGACGACTACATCGCCCGCCCCAAGGCGAACGACTACCGGTCGCTGCATACCGCCGTGGTCGGCCCGGAAGGGCGCACCATCGAAGTGCAGATCCGCACCCACGACATGCATGCGCAGGCCGAGCTGGGCGTGGCCGCGCACTGGAAGTACAAGGAAGGCAGCAAGGGCGCGGAGAAGGCCTTCGATCGCAAGATCACCTGGATGCGCCAGCTGCTGGAACAGGCGCAGGACGGGCAGGGCAACGAACTGGCCGGCGCGCTCGATGCCGAGCTGACCGAAGACCGGGTCTATGCGCTGAGCCCGAAGGACGAGGTGCTGGACCTGCCGCAGGGCGCAACCCCTCTCGATTTCGCTTACCAGGTGCACACCATGGTCGGCCACCGCTGCCGTGGCGCCAAGGTCAACGGCCGCATCGTGCCGCTCACCTATCGGCTGCGCAGCGGCGACCGGGTGGAGATCCTGACCGGCAAGGAGGCCGACCCGCGCCGCGACTGGCTGATGCCGGCACTGGGCTTCCTGGCCAGCAACCGTTCGCGCGAAAAGGTGCGCAGCTGGTTCCACAAGCTGGACCGCGCGCGCAACGTGCAGGCCGGCCGCGAGCTGCTGGAGCGCGAACTGAAGCGGCTGGGCCTGCAGCATTCGGACCTGGCCGCGGCCGCGAAGAAATTCCATGCCGACAGCGTCGACGACCTGTACATCCAGGTGGCGCTGGGCGATACCGGGCCCAACCAGGTCAGCCGTGCGCTGCTGGAAGCCGAGCGTGCGGCCAGCCAGCCGGCGTCGGCGCCGACCCTGCCGCGGCCGACCGCGCGCCGCGAGAACCTGGGCAAATCCAAGTTCACCGTGCAGGGCGTGGGCAATCTGCTGGTGCAGCTGGCGCGCTGCTGCCAGCCGGTGGCCGGCGAGCCCATCGTCGGTTACCTGACCCGTAGCCGCGGTGTCACCGTGCATCGTGCAGACTGCGCGTCGCTGGCGCGGCTGTCCGCCGCCAGCCCGCAGCGCATCCTGCCGGTGGAATGGGGCCAGGCCGGCAACGGTTACGAAGTGGACGTGGTGGTCGACGCGGTCGACCGCCGCTGGCTGCTGAAGGACATCACCAACCTGATCGCACAGGAAGACGCGTACGTGCTCGACATCCACAGTGACAACGTGCGCAACAGCGGCCGCGCACACCTTCGGCTGCGCCTGAAGGTGAGCGATTACGGCCAGCTGTCGAACCTGCTGGGCAAGCTGGATGCACTGCCGGGCGTGAGCGAGGCGCGTCGTCTGGGCTGAGCTTCACGCTGCCCCGGCTACCCTGCACGCATGGAACGCGAGCCCCCGCATCGCCGCCACGGCGCCGACCACCCCGCGCTGGACCGCGTTCGCCGCGAGGGCCGCTGGTGGTGGCTGCAGGCACGCCACGCGCGCCGGGTCTGGCGCTGGGCACTGCTGGCGGCAGTGGTGGTGTTCGTGGCGCTGGTGCTGCTGCGCAAGCCGCTGGCCGACTGGTTCTGGGACGAACCGCAGATTGAACAGCTGCTGGCCGAGGGCGATCGCGCGCTGGTCGCGGGGCGGCTGACCGCAGCCGATGGCAGCGGCGCGCGTGAACGCTACCAGGCCGCGCTGGCCCTCGACAACGATCGCCTGCAGGCGCGGCAGGGGCTGGCAAGCACCGGCGTGGCGGCGTTGCGGCAGGCGCATGAGCGGCTGCAGGCCGATGATCTGGACGGCGGTGCGCAGGCGCTCGCGCTGGCCCGCGAACTGCAGGTGCCGCAGGGCCAGGCCGATGCCGTGGCGCGGCAGCTGCAGGCGCGGCGCAGTGCGGGCGCGGGGATCGGCGCCTTGCTGGCGCAGGCGCGCAATGCGTTCGCGGCCGGCCGCCTGGATGAGGGAGACAGTAGTGCGCTGCCGCTGTTCCAGCGCATCCTGGCCCTGCAGCCGGACAACCTGCCGGCGCTGGAAGGGCGCGAGGATGCCCTGAGCGACCTGCTGCAGCGTGCCCGCGCGCTGGCTGCGCGCGGCGAGCTGGCGCAGACCGCGGCCCTGCTGCAGCGTGCGCGCCAGTTCGATGCCGGTCACAGCGATCTGCCGGCCAGCCAGGAAGCGCTGGCGCGCGCGGTCGACCAGCGCCTGCGGCAGGGCCAGCGTGCGCTGAAGCAGCAGACGCTGGACGCCGCGGCCAACGCCTTCGACGCCGTGCTGGCAGTGGCGCCCGATGATCCCAATGCACTACGCGGCCGCGAACAGACGGCGCAGGCGCTGCTGGCACGCAGTCAGCGCCAGGCCGCCGATTTCCAGTTCGAAGCGGCCGAGACCGACCGTGCGCGTGCCGCTGCACTCGGCGCATCGCAGGCGGCATTGCAGCAGGCGGCGCAACGCATCCAGCGCGCCCAGCAGGCGCGGCAGGCGCAGCAGCAGCCGGCAGTGAGCACGGCCCAGCGCGAGCGGAAACTGCGCGACCACCTGCGCCAGATCGATCGCGCCGAGCGTGAAGGACGCTGGATCAGCCCGCCCGGGCACAGCGCGTTCGACGCGCTGCGCGAGGCACAGGCGTTGGCCCCGCGCGATGCGCGGGTGAGGGCGGCTGCCGCGCGCCTGCTGCCGGCCAGCCGGCAGTGTTTCGATGACAACCTGCGGCAGAACCGGGTACAGGCCGCGGGCGCCTGCCTGCAGGCCTGGCAGACCCTGGCACCGACCGCGACGGGCCTGCCGTCGGCACGGGTGCGGCTGGCACAGCGCTGGCTGGCCATCGGCAGCGAGCGGCTGGGCCGCGGCGACGTGGCCTTCGCCGCGGCCGCCGTCGGCCAGGTGCGCCAGCTGCAGCCGGACCTGTCGGAGCTGGCCGCGTTCGAGCAGCGCCTGCGGCAGGCCGGCGGGCAGCTGGATTAGTCGAAGAACACCCGCTGCACGGTGTCCCGCGCCGCATCCAGCGAGAAGTGCTGGGCGACGTTGGCCAGGCCCGCATCGGACAGCTGCTGCCACAGCTGCGGGTTCTGGTAGAGGCGCACGACCTCGGCCGCGAACGTAGCGGCGTCATCGGCCACCAGCACGTCCTGGCCCGGCTGCAGGTGCATGCCTTCCACCGCGCACGTGGTGCCGACCACCGGCTGGCCGTGGGCCATGCTCAGGTTGATCTTGCCCTTCACCCCGGCGCCGAAGCGCAGCGGGGCAATGGCGATGCGCGCACCGTCCATGTATGGCACGATGTCCTCGACGAAGCCGTGCATTTCCACTCCGGGCTGGCCGGCGGCCAGCGCCAGCAGGCTGTCCGGTGCGGCCGCGCCGATGCAGTGCAGGCGCACTTGCGGCAGCTGCGCGCGGATGCCGGCGAAGACCTCGCCGATGAACCATTCCATCGCATCCAGGTTCGGCGGGTGGCGGAAACCACCGACAAACACCAGGTCATGGCGCTGTGCATATGGCGCGCCTGCGCCGGCCACTTCATGCAGGTTGGAGATCAGTTCCACCCGTACGCGCGGTGCATCGGCCTGCAGCTGTTTGCGCTCGGCGGCACTGACCAGCACGGTGACGTCGCACTGCTCCATCACCGCCAGTTCGCTGCTGCGGGTGCGTTCGGCCGCACGCAGCAGGCCGGCGTCACCGGCCACTTCGGCGCCTCGGCGCTCGCGCAGATAGTGCAGGTCCACCGTGTCGAACACGGTGCGTGCCTGCGGCGCATAGCGCTTGAGCAGGGGCAGGCATTCGTTGGCCACGTGGTGGCGTACCAACAGGGCCACGTCGAAGCGTGCACTGTGGCTGCGCAGCCAGCCGGCCACGCCGTCGATGAACGGTGCGTACCAGACTTCCACGCCCATGCGCTGCAGGGCTTCGGTGGCCGCGCCGCCGTGCTCGCGCCGGGTCGGCACGAACACCACGTGGGCCCCGG
Organism: Stenotrophomonas maltophilia; assembly: GCA_002364755.1. Classification (GTDB taxonomy): domain Bacteria; phylum Pseudomonadota; class Gammaproteobacteria; order Xanthomonadales; family Xanthomonadaceae; genus Stenotrophomonas; species Stenotrophomonas maltophilia_AX. The sequence goes on along the minus strand of DEZI01000036.1, from coordinate 4,839 downwards.
CCTGCAGCAGCAGGCGGATCAGGTTGACCTGCCTCAACGAGGCCGAATCGCGCTCGGGGCGCGGGACTTCCTCGTCCAGTATCAGCACCTGGCGGCGGCCGCGGTACAGCAGGCCGGGCGAGGGCACTTCGCCCACGGCCGGGTGGCGCGCCAGTTCGGTGGCCCATTTTGCGGCGAAGATGCCCTGGTTGCGCACCTGGTAGGCTTTCACCCCGCTGCCGGTATCGGTGCCGTTGCTGGTGCCTTCATCGTGGATGACCCGGCTCGCCGGCTGCACCAGCACACGGCGGCCCAGCGCCCGCACGCTGAAGGCCAGGTCGGTGTCTTCGTAGTAGGCCGGCTTGTAGCGGGTATCGAAGCCGCCGAGCTGCTGCCACAGTCCTCGCGGCAGCATCAGCGCCGCACCGGAGCAGTAGTCCACGTCGCGCAGGCTGGCATAGCGTGGGTCGTCGGCGGCCTCGAAGCGACCGTAGCTCCAGCCGCTGCCGTCGGCGAAGATCACCCCGCCCGATTCCTGCAGGCGGCCATTGGGATAGAGCAGCTGGCTGCCGACCAGGCCGGCCTCCGGCACCGCAGTGAAGGTGTCCAGCAGGGCGTCCAGCCAGCCCGGCTGCGGCACCGTATCGTTGTTCAGCAGCACCACGTACTGGCCGCGCGCGCGCTCCACGCCATCATTGCAGGCGTCGATGAAACCGCCGTTGCGCTCACGCACCTCGTAACGCACGCCGGCAATCTGCGGCATCCACTGCACGGTGGCGTCGCTGCTGCCGTCGTCGACCACCAGGATCTCGCAGGCGGCCGTCGGCGGATGCGCGGCCAGCGCCCGCAGGCAGGCCAGGGTGTGATCGGCGTGGTTGTAGACCGGGATGATGATGCTCACCACCGGCGATTCGCTGAAAGGCACGCTGAACGGCGCGAACGCCTGTGCGGGCGGCAGGTACAGCGGGGCACGCGGGGCCGGCACGGCACGCTGGCTGTGCACCCGGATGCGCTGCCAGGTGGCCCGCCAGCCGCGGGTCCGAAGGCTGGCCAGGCTGCGCCGGGCCAGGCCCGTCAGGCGATTGATCAGGTAGCGGATTTCGGCCAAAGACATCGCCATCCGGTTGCAACTCCAGCTTAAGCGGGGGAACACGGGGGAATCCGCCAGCCACGGTGGCTGGGGTAGACTCGCCTGACCCTACATTCTCGCATTCCCGTGCCCCGACGCTACGATTCCGACGACATCGACGATTTCGACGACGACGACCAGCAGGACTCCGGTCCCCTGTGGCGCCGCCGGTTGATCACCTGGACCATGGCGGCAGTCGCGTTGGGACTGGGTTTCCTCATTCCCTATACGCTGTACCTGAACCAACAGGTCACCCAGCGTTTTGGCGAACTGCGCTGGCAGATTCCGACGCGTGTCTATGCGCGCCCGCTGGTGCTGGTACCCGGCAAGGCCATGGACGCGGCCACGCTGAAGACCGAGCTGGCCGCCTCGGCCTACCGCGACGATGGCCACGGCAAGGATCCGGCAACCTATGCGGTGCAGGGCGGGCGCTTCACCATCTCCAGCCGCGGCTACAACGATGTTGATGGCCACGTCGCTGCCAAGCGGGTGGAGCTGTCGCTGTCCGGCGGCAGCATCGCGTCGCTGCGCGACCCCGATTCGCGCAAGGCACTGAAGGCCGCCCGCCTGGATCCGGCGCGCATCGCCACGCTGTACGGGCAGAAGCAGGAAGAGCGCCGCCTGATCCGCATGAACGAAGCGCCGGACCTGCTGGTGACCGGCCTGCAGGCGGTGGAGGACAAGGACTTCAACCGCCACCACGGCATCGACCTGTCCGGCATCGCGCGCGCGGTGTGGGTGACCATCCGTTCCGGCGGCCAGAGCCGCCAAGGCGCATCCACGCTGACCCAGCAGCTGGCCCGCAGCGGCCTGCTCGGCATCGGCAAGGAACAGACCCTCACCCGCAAGTTCAATGAAGTGCTGTACGCGCTGATCATGGAAGCGCGCTACGACAAGCGCACCATTTTCGAGGCCTACCTCAACCAGGTGTACCTGGGGCAGCGCGGCAGCCAGGCGATCCACGGCATGTCCTCCGGCGCCGAGTTCTGGTTCGGTCGCGACCTCTCCTCGCTGGACACCGAGCACATCGCGCTGCTGATCGGGCTGGTCAAGGGCCCGTCCTACTACGACCCGCGGCGCAACCCGGAGCGCGCGACCGACCGCCGCAACTTCGTGCTGGGCAAGCTGCACGAAGCAACCCTGATCGACGATGCCGAGTACCAGCGTGCGCTGAAGGCGCCGCTGGGCGTGCCCAAGAGCCCGGGCTTGGTGGCAGCCAACCGCTTCCCCGCCTATGTCGACCTGGTGCGTCGCCAGCTTGGCCATGACTACCCCGAATCGGCCCTGCAGGGCGCCGGCCTGAGCGTGATGAGCGGCATGTCGCCGTCCGCGCAGGCTTACGCCGAAGGCGCGGTCACCCGCACCATCAAGTCGCTGGAGAGCAAGCGTCGCCCCGAGCTGCAGGCGGGCATGGTGATGACCGACGTGCACAACGGCGACGTGGTGGCGGTGATCGGCAGCCGCGAAGTGTCCGAGGTCGGCTTCAACCGTGCCATCGAGGCACAGCGCCCGGTCGGTTCGCTGCTGAAGCCGTTCGTGTACCTGCTGGCCCTGGCCCAGCCGGACCGTTATTCGCTGGCCAGCTGGGTGGATGATTCACCGGTGACGGTGCAGCTTGGCCGTGGCCGCAACTGGAGCCCGGGCAACGCGGACAACCGCAGCCACGGCACGGTGCGACTGATCGACGCGCTGGCCCATTCCTACAACCAGGCCACCGTGCGCGTGGGTATGCAGGTCGGTCCGGAGCGGGTGACCCAGCTGATCCACGTGCTGGCGGGCATCAAGGCCGAGGCGAACCCGGCGGTGATCCTCGGCTCGACCGACCAGAGCCCGTACGCGATGGCCCAGCTGTACCAGTTCCTGGCCTCCGGTGGCGAGATCCAGCCGCTGCATGCGGTGCGGGGCGTGCTCGATCCGCAGGGCAAGCTGCTCAAGCGCTATGACAAGACCCCGGCCCCGGCCCAGGAAGGCGATTCGATTGCCGCCAACCTGATCAGCATCGGCCTGCAGCAGGTGGTCGCCAGCGGCACCGCGCAGCGCCTGAACGCCGATGGCCTGGGCCGCCTGCAGCCGGCCGGCAAGACCGGCACCACCAACGATGGCCGCGACAGCTGGTATGCCGGTTACACCGGCGACCACCTGGCGGTGATCTGGATGGGCAACGACCAGAACGAACAGGCTGGCTTGTACGGCGCCACCGGTGCGATGCGGGTGTGGTCGGGCATCTTCCAGCGCCTGCCGAGTGCGCCGTTGAAGGTCAGCAACAAGGGCCTGGACTGGCAGTCGGTGGCTGCCACCGGCACCAACAGTACCGATGAAGGCTGCCCGGACGCCCGTCGCTTCCCGTTCGTGGTCGGCTACGCGCCGGCCTACGCCCCCTGCACCCCGGCTGCGTTGCCGGACGAGCAGGGCGGTGAAAGCGAAGGCGGTGGATGGCGCAGCTGGTTCGGCCTGGACCGCAAGCAGGAACCGCCTGCCGCCGAACCTGCCGCAGCGCCCACTGCCGCCCCTCCTCCTCCCAGCCGGTGATGCCGATGACCCTTCGATCCCTGTATCCGCTGCTGGCCGTGACCGGCCTGAGCCTGGCCCTGGCCGCCTGCGTGAGCAGCCCGCCGCCGGCAGCCAAGCCGGTGGACACCACCACGCCGGCCCAGCGCCTGGCCAGCGTGGAAGCCGCCGCTGGCCCGGACGACAAGGAACTGTCGGTGCAGCCGCTGCGTGATTCGCAGGTGGAAGACCTGCGCCAGACCGCGCTGGCCCAGCGCCAGGGCAACGACCTGGCCGCCGCTGCCGGCAGCCTCGACCAGGCGCTGCAGATCGTGGCGGGCGACCCGGCGGTGCTGCAGGAACGCGCGGAGATCGCGCTGCTGCAGGGCCAGTGGGCCGAGGCGGAAACCTTCGCGCGCAAGGCGGTGGATCTGGGTTCGAAGACGGGCCCGCTGTGCCGCCGGCACTGGGCGACGATCGAGCAGTCGCGCCTGGCGCGGGGCGAGAAGGAGAATGCGGTGTCGGCGCATGCCCAGATTGAAGGCTGCACGGTGCCGGGGATCAAGCGGTACTGAGTTTCCAGCCAACGGCGCAGTCCCTCGTGGCGGGTCGCAAAATGCGGGTCATGTGATTGGGCCGGGCGGGTGGGCTGCGCAGGGGACGCTGCAAGTACGTCCATGTAGCTCGGTCGCCGCTTGCTCGTGTGCGCTGTCCTGCGCACACGGCAAGACCGGGGTTGGGCGTCCTGCCCAACCCGCCCGAGGCATGCCTCAGGCCCATGCGGCTCACGCCCCTGCCCAGCCCACCCGCCCGGCCCCTGACCGTTTCCGTGTGCGTCCAGCCACGGAAAAGAAAAAATCAAATCAAAAGCGGGTCGCGCGCTGCGCGCACTCGCGGTGGGGTCGGATCCGTTTTCCTCAGGAAAACGGCTCCGACCCCTTCTTGTTTCCCTTCTACCCACCGCTTCTGAATCCAGTCGAGCAAGCGCGACGCCACGAAGCACGTCCATCCGTCATCGGTAAATCGTCGAGGGTGGGGCCGGAGGGGCAGGCAGGACCGTTGGCGCCATGGATGGCGCCATCGAGCCCCCAAGGACGGGTTTACGGCGTGTCCTGCCTGCCCCCCCCCCCCCCCCCAACACGCCCAAGCGCACGGCCCGGGACCGGGGCCCCCCCCCCCCCCCGGGGCGGGCGCCCCCCCCCCCCCGCGCCCCCGCCCCCCCCCCCGCCATAAGCGCGCACCAG
>DEZI01000039.1 GCA_002364755.1 Stenotrophomonas maltophilia | reverse complement strand
CCCGGCGCTACCGCTGTAGAGCCGAGCCCACGCTCGGCTGGTGTAATCCCCGCCGCCGGGCATGGCCCGGCGCTACCGTTGTAGAGCCGAGCCCACGCTCGGCTGCCTTCGCATTTCCGTCGTGTACCCGGCGTTATGCTCGGGCGGTCCTTCCTTCACAGAACGGAGACCGCCGTGAACACCGAATCCCTCGCCGCGTCCCTCTTCCAGCAGCTGCAGCAGGGACAAGGCCTGCAGCAGGTGTCCCAGCAGCTCGGCCTGGACCGCGGCCAGACCACCCAGGCGGTAGGCAGTGCCCTGCCGCTTCTGCTGGGCGCACTGGGCCAGAACGCCAGTGAACCGCAGGGCGCGCAGTCCCTGCTCAACGCGCTGCAGCGCGACCACCTGGCCGACGGCAGCGGCGGTGGCGGTTCCGACCTGGGCGGCATCCTCGGCGCGGTGATGGGCGGTGGCCGGAGTGGCGCGACCGACGGCGCCGGCATCCTCGGCCATGTGTTCGGCGGCCAGCAGCCGCAGGCGGCCGAACTGCTTGGCCAGAAGATCGGCCTGGACAGCGGCACCACCGGCAAGCTGCTGGCCATCCTCGCCCCCATCGTCATGTCGTTCCTGGCCCAGCGCTTCGCCCAGCAGGGCAATGCCGGCGAACTCAGCTCGGCCCTCGGCCAGGAAACCAAGCACGCTGGCGGCGGCGACCTCGGCAGCCTGCTTGGTGGCGCACTCGACCAGAACGGCGACGGCCAGTTCGGCGCCAGCGACCTGCTCAAGCTCGGTGCCGGCCTGCTCAAGCGCTGATCGCGCACAACGGTCCAAGCCCTGCCCCCTGATAGGCCGCCACTATCACATCGGTTGAATCAATCGAATTTACCCATCAGCGGGCGCCACCTATGGTGGTCAGGCCTCCCCCGATTCCACCTTTCGCCAGTCCACAGGTAGAGATCCATGAAAAGCGAAGCCAAGTGCCCGTTCAACCACGCCGTCGTCGGTGACGCGACGACCAACCGCGACTGGTGGCCGAACCAGCTGCGCGTGGACCTGCTCAACCAGCACTCCAGCCGCTCCAATCCGCTCGATGCGGGCTTCGATTACGCCACGGCCTTCAAGGGCCTGGACTACGCTGCGCTGAAGGCCGACCTGAAGGCGCTGATGACCGATTCGCAGGACTGGTGGCCGGCCGACTTCGGCCACTACGGCGGCCTGTTCGTCCGCATGGCCTGGCACAGCGCCGGCACCTACCGCATCGGCGATGGCCGTGGCGGCGGCGGTCGCGGCCAGCAGCGCTTCGCCCCGCTCAACAGTTGGCCGGACAATGTCAGCCTGGACAAGGCGCGCCGCCTGCTGTGGCCGATCAAACAGAAGTACGGGCAGGCGATCTCCTGGTCCGACCTGCTGATCCTCACCGGCAACGTCGCTCTGGAGTCGATGGGCTTCAAGACGCTCGGTTTCGCCGGCGGCCGCCCCGATACCTGGGAACCGGACCAGGATGTGTACTGGGGCCGCGAAACCACCTGGCTGGGTGGCGACGTGCGCTACAAGCACGGCTCCGAGGGCGTGCAGGAAGACCACGGCGTGCTGGTGTCCGATGACGATGCCGACGGCGACGTGCACTCGCGCAAGCTGGAGAACCCGCTGGCCGCCGTGCAGATGGGCCTGATCTACGTGAACCCGGAAGGCCCGGACGGCAACCCCGACCCGGTGCTGGCCGCGCATGACATCCGCGACACCTTCGCCCGCATGGCGATGGACGATGAGGAAACCGTCGCCCTGATCGCCGGTGGCCACAGCTTCGGCAAGACCCACGGCGCCGGCCCGGCCGACAACGTCGGCAAGGAGCCCGAAGCCGCAGGCCTGGAAAGCCAGGGCCTGGGCTGGGCCAGCAGCTTCGGCAGCGGCAAGGGCGGCGACACCATCACCAGCGGCCTGGAGGTGACCTGGACGCGCACCCCGGCGCAGTGGAGTCACGACTTCTTCGAGATCCTGTTCGGCAACGAATGGGAACTGACCAAGAGCCCGGCCGGTGCCCACCAGTGGGTGGCCAGGAACGCCGACGCGGTCATTCCCGACGCGCACGATCCGTCGAAGAAGCACCGCCCGACCATGCTGACCACCGACCTGTCGCTGCGCATGGACCCGGCCTACGAAAAGGTCTCGCGCAAGTTCCTCGAGAATCCGCAGGCCTTCGCCGATGCCTTTGCCCGTGCCTGGTTCAAGCTGACCCACCGCGACATGGGCCCGCGTGCGCGTTACCTGGGCCCGGAAATTCCGGCCGAGGAATTCATCTGGCAGGATCCGGTGCCAGAAGCCAGGCACCCGCTGATCGATGCAAAGGACATCGCCGCGCTGAAGCAGAAGATCGCCGCGACCGGCCTCAGCGTCGCCGAGCTGGTGTCCACCGCTTGGGCCTCGGCCTCGACCTTCCGTGGTTCGGACAAGCGTGGCGGTGCCAATGGCGCGCGCATCCGCCTGGCCCCGCAGAAAGACTGGGCGGTGAACCAGCCGCAGCAGCTGGCCAAGGTGCTGGCCGCGCTGGAAAAGGTGCAGGCCGAGTTCAATGGCGGCGGCAGCAAGCAGGTATCGCTGGCCGATCTGATCGTGCTGGCCGGTGGCGTGGGCGTCGAACAGGCGGCCAAGGCCGGTGGCCATGAGGTCAGCGTGCCGTTCACCCCGGGCCGTACCGATGCCAGCCAGGAACAGACCGACGTCGAATCGTTCGCGGTGCTGGAACCGGCGGCCGACGGCTTCCGCAACTACCTCAAGGGCGCCTACAGCGTGCCGGGCGAGGCGCTGCTGATCGACAAGGCGCAGCTGCTGACCCTGACCGCGCCGGAGATGACCGCCCTGGTCGGTGGCCTGCGCGTGCTCGGCGCCAATGCCGACGGGGGCAAGCACGGCGTGTTCACCACGCGCATCGGCACGTTGAGCAACGACTTCTTCGTCAACCTGCTGGACATGGGCACGCAGTGGAAGGCCACGGGACGCGAGCGCTATGAAGGCCGCGGCCGCGGTGATGGCAGCGCACGCTGGACCGGCACCCGTGCCGACCTGGTGTTCGGTTCCAACGCCGTGCTGCGCGCACTGGCCGAGGTGTATGCCAGCGCCGATGGCGAGAAGAAGTTCGTGCAGGATTTCATCGCCGCCTGGACGCGGGTGATGGAGCTGGACCGCTACGACCTGCACGGTTGAGGTGATGCGGGTGGTCGCCGGGCATGGCCCGGCGCTACCCGAACGCGGGGGCGAACCACCGGTAGCGCCGGGCCATGCCCGGCGAGCGAAGCGGCCGCGGTTTCAACGCACCCCGTCTTTCAACCGCTGCAGGATCGGCGCGAACAACGGCGCCTGCATCGACCGCGGCGGCTGCACCGCCTCGCCCTTCTCCATCTCCTGCCAGTACGACCACGGCAGCGCCTTGTCGCCCAGCTCGTAATCCATCCCGTCCCAGCCATCCTCACGGAAGGCATAGAACGCCCAATGCACCTGCTGCTGCTCCGCCACTGCCAGCACATCGCGCAGGTAGGCCGCGCAATCCGGCCAGCGCCGCATGCAGCCGAACTCGCCGATCACCATCCGGTTCGCACCGATGCCATGGGTCTTGGCCCAGTCCATCGGCTGCTGCAGGTAGCGGCGCACACGCGACGCATCCCACCGCTGTTTCCCGGAGCCGAACGGCACCGTGGCCGGGTAGCGGTACGGCGTGGCGCGCTTCTGGTTGGGTGCACTGGTCGCCGCGTACGGCTCATACATGTGCACGCTGTACAGCAGCTTCGTATCGTCCAGCGGCGCCGGCCAGTAATCGAAGGCATCGGCCGCCGCATACCAGCCGGCATCCAGCATCAGCGGCATGCCCGCATCCACCGCACGCACGCTGGCGATCAGCCCCCGGTACAGCGCGCGCAGATCACGCGGGCTGTCTTCGACGCTGGCGTACCACTGCTGCATGGCTGCGCGTGACGCATGCTCGGCCAGCGAGGTGCCGTACTCGGGCGCAGGCTCATTGATGAGGTTGTAGGCGGCCAGCGCCGGGTGTCCCTTCAACGCCGTGGCCAGGTCCTGCCAGAAACGCTGCGCCGGCAGGTGGTTGTCCATCGACTGCCACAGTCGCTGGTCGACCACGTCATTGTTCTTCTGCTTCCAGCGCAGCAGGGGCAGCGACAGCGGCACCAGCACCACCTTCAGGCCCACGGCATTTGCGTCATCCAGCGCACGCCGCAGGATCGCCACGTCGGCCGGCACCAGCCCTTGGTAGTGGTCGGCATCGCCCATCAGGAAGTCGCGGCCGCCGGCACTTTTCCACTTGTCCGGGCTCAGCCGCACCCAGGTCGCGCCGGTGTCACGCAGCGCCTGGAAGTAGGCACGGTCCGGCGGATTTTCGTTGAAGCTGTTGCCGCCGCGTTGTGGCGTGTCCCAGAAGGAGATGTCGGCGGCGAACGCCGGGGCGGCGGTGACGAGGGCGAGGCACAGCAGGCTGCGGCGAATGAACATGGTGGTCTTCCATGAAGAGGAAGATCCAACGTGCGGGGTGAAAACCGAATGCTGGCTGAGTGCCGGCCGGTTCGCCGGGCTTGGACCGGCGCTACCGCCCTCTCTGGTGGGTGCGAACCCGCCCTCTCTGGTGGGTGCGAACCCGCCCTCTCTGGTGGGTGCGAACCGTTGGTTCGCACGCTCTCCTTCAAAGCGCGTCCAGATCACCCAGCGCGCGGATCAACCGGCGCGCACGCTTGTCCGGCTTGTGCTCCGGCGGCTGGAAACCATCGCGGGCGGCGATGCGCAGCGCACGCTGCTCGGCACGGCGCGCCTTGGAGCCTTCGCTTTCGGCATACAGCTGCTGCGCCACCGGCGCCGGTCCGCGCTGGTCGCTGATGCCCAGCACCTGCAGCTCGAAATGCTCCTCGCCGCGGTCCACCTGCAGCTGCTCGCCCACGCGCACCGCACGCGAGGATTTCGGGCGCTGCCCGGCCACGGCCACCTTGCCGGTTTCAATGGCCTGCTTGGCCAGGCTGCGGGTCTTGTAGAAACGGGCCGCCCACAACCAGACATCCAGGCGGACACTGGGCGACAGCGGTGAAAGCTCGGACATCGGCAGGTACTACTCCGTGCGCTTGTTCAGGGGTCGCGGATTGGCGGGGTCGGTGCGGCAGCCACTGCCCCCCATCAACGTCGGCGTGCCCGCCAGGTCCTGGCGCTGGTTGCCGACCAGGCACTCAGCGCGGTCGGCGGGCCGCACCTGGGCATCCCCCAGCCGGTCACCCGTCGAACATGCGGCCAGCGTGGCCACGATCAAGGCCCCCGCGCTGTATCGCGCCATCTGTCGTCGTTGATCCATTGCCACACCCCGCAGACGGGCCTGGTGCTAGTGTGCGCCTCCCGGAAATCGATCACCAGCCCATGGCCAAAGCGCCGCTTGACCTCACCTCCGGCCCCATCGGCCGCAATCTGCTGCTGTTCGCGCTGCCGATCCTGGCGGGCAACATCGCCCAGTCGCTGAACGGTTCGGTGAATGCGGTGTGGGTGGGGCGCTACCTCGGCGAGGCGGCACTGACCGCCACGGCCAACGCCAACAACATCATGTTCTTCCTGATCGGTTCGGTATTCGGCTTCGGCATGGCCTCGACCATCCTGATCGGCCAGGCCATCGGTGCACGCGACATCGCCCAGGCGCGGCGCGTGGTCGGCACCAGCGCCACCTTCTTCATCGGCCTGTCGGTGATCATCGCCATCGCCGGCTGGTTCCTTGCCCACCCGCTGCTGGCGGCGATGGGCACGCCGGCGGCCTCGCTGCCGCTGGCCGAGGCCTACCTGCGCATCATCTTCCTGGCCATGCCCACGCTGTACGCGTTCGCCTTCCTCAGCGCCGCCCTGCGCGGTGCCGGTGATTCGCGCACGCCGTTCCGCTTCCTGCTGGTGTCGGTGCTGCTGGACATCGCACTGAACCCGGTGCTGATCTTCGGCCTCGGCCCGTTCCCCGCACTGGGCATCGCCGGCTCGGCGTGGGCGACGCTGGTGTCGCAGACGCTGTCGCTGGCCGGCCTGCTGCTGTACATGCGGCACAAGCGGCACACGCTGTGGCTGGGCCGTGCCGACATGCACCTGTTCAAGCTCGACCTGGCCATCCTGCGTGCGCTGGTGGTCAAGGGTGTGCCGATGGGGCTGCAGATGGTGCTGATCTCGCTGTCGGTCATCCTGCTGATGACCATGGTCAACCAGTACGGCACGGCCACCGGCGCCGCCTATGGCGCGTCGCTGCAGCTGTGGAACTACGTGCAGATGCCGGCGATGGCGATCGGTGCGGCGTGTTCGTCGATGGCCGCGCAGAACGTGGGCGCGCAGCGCTGGGACCGCGTCCGCGGCACCGCGCGCAAGGGCATCCTGATCAACTTCCTGCTGACCGGGGCGCTGATCCTGCCGCTGGTGGTGCTGGACCAGTATTCGCTGGCGCTGTTCCTGCCGCAGGGCAGCGAATCGCTGCAGATCGCCCGCCACCTCAACCATATCGTGATCGGCTCGTTCCTGTTCTTCGGTGTCAGCTTCGTCATTTCCGGCGTGGTGCGCTCCACCGGCGCGGTCATTCCGCCGCTGTTGATCCTGGCCGCCTCGCTGTGGGGTGTGCGCGTGCCGTTCGCCGAGTTCCTGCAGCCCTACTGGGGCGCCGACGCGATCTGGTGGAGCTTCCCGGCCGGTTCACTGGTATCGATGCTGCTGTCGCTGGCGTATTACCGCTGGGGAGGCTGGCGCAAGGCGAAGATGATCACCCCGCCGCCGGCAGAACACGTGGCCACGCCATCGGAAATTCCGGCGTGCCCGCCGTCCCCGGTGGCGGATCCGGATGCCGTGACCCGGTAGCGCCGGGCCATGCCCGGCGAGCGCAGCGGTTGCCAGATATCCGCCGGGCACGGCCCGGCGCTACCGCTTTTTTCTTCGCGGCCTTGTGGTTGGCGGGCAGTGCGCAGCGCTCCGTGATCGCAGGTCAGGGGCCTGGCGCAGCCGGCAGGTCGCGCCACAGCGGCAGACCGCGGCGCAGGCGCATGACCCGCATCACGACCGCCATCAGCAGACCGAACAGTACGCCGGCAAGGAGCGCGCTGAACACTGCGATCGCAAACGGCAGGTTGGTATTGCGCCAGACCAGCAGCCACATCAGCACGCCCCACCCCAGCGCGAACCAGACACCCATCAGCAGTGCGTTGGAGGCCACGCTGGCCAGGATCGGCGGTGGCGCGTTGATGCCCATGCGCCACAGCAGGCGATGCAGTGGCGGCGCCGAGTGCCGGCGCTGCACGCCTGCGGCGTCGAGATGGCGCAGGGCGGCCTGCACCTTGGGCGGGTAACGCTGTTCAACGGTATTCATGCGGCGAACATAGCGCCGGCCGTCGCAGAAACGCAAACGGCCGCCCGAAGGCGGCCGTCGCGGTAACAACCGAAGTTGTTTATCAGGCCTTTTCGGCCAGACGTGCAGCCTTGGCGGCAGCAGCAGCAGCCAGATCTTCCTTGATGCGGGCAGCCTTGCCTTCCAGGCCACGCAGGTAGTACAGCTTGCCGGCGCGGACCTTACCACGACGCTTCACTTCGACCGAGTCGATGATGGCGCTGTGGGTCTGGAAGACGCGCTCGACGCCGTAGCCGTGCGAAATCTTGCGGACGGTGAACGAGGAGTTCAGACCGCCGTTCTTGGTCGCGATGACAACGCCTTCATAGGCCTGCACGCGCTCGCGGGTACCTTCCTTCACCTTCACGTTGACGACAACGGTGTCGCCCTGGCTGAACTTCGGCAGTTCGCGGGTGATCTGGGCGGATTCGAATTCCGCGACAATGGACTTGTTCAGCTTGCTCATGGGTTACACCGATTCTTGTTCGGGTGGGCGTGTCGTGTCGACAACGTGGGCTCATGCAGTCACGGAACTGTGCTGCACGTTTGTTGTGGGTACTGCGCGCGCCAGCCGGGGCTGGCGGGAATTGGCCATGATAGCCGATAGAGCCAGCCCTGCGCTAGGGGCTGGCCTTCTGTCTGCGGGCCTGGCGGCCCTGGTCGAGCAATTTGCGGTCAGCCTTGCCCAGTGCCTGTTCATCCAGCAGGTCCGGGCGTCGCTCGGCGGTACGGACCAGCGACTGCTGGCGGCGCCAGGCCGCGATGGCCGCGTGGTTGCCCGAGCGCAGCACGTCCGGCACATCACCCAGCGGGTGCTGGGCCGGCTGGCTGTAATGCGGGCAGTCCAGCAGGCCCAATTCGCCTTCGAAGCTGTCCTGGGCTGCGGATTCGGCGTCGTTCAGGGCACCTTCCTGCAAGCGGGCCACGGCATCGATGATGACCGCCGCGCCCAGCTCTCCGCCGGACAGCACGTAATCGCCGAGGGAAATCTCTTCATCGACGTTGGCCTCCAGAAAGCGTTCGTCGATGCCCTCGTACCGGCCGCAGAGCAGGACCATGCGCGGCAATGCCGCCAGTTCCCGCACCTTGGCCTGGGTCAACGGCGCGCCCTGCGGGCTGAGATGGATCACCCGCGCCGGGGTCGGATCCGCATCACGGATCGCCTGCAGGCAGGCCTGCAGCGGTTCGATCAGCATCACCATGCCCGGGCCACCGCCGAACGGACGGTCGTCCACCCGGCGGTAGTTGCCTTCGGCGAAATCACGGGGGTTCCAGCCGTGCAGGCTGAAAAGGCCCTTCTCCTGCGCGCGCCCGACCACGCCCAGCCCAGCGGACTGGGCGAGGAACTCGGGGAACAGGGTGATGACGTCAAACCGCATGCTCACACTCAGAACTCGGGATCCCAGTCGACCACCACCAGGTTGGCCTCGAAGTCGACCGACTTGACGAAGTCCGGCTGCACGAACGGAATCATCCGCTCGCGGTCGCCACGGACCACGACCACATCATTGGCGCCGGTGCTGAACAGGTGCGAGACCTGGCCCAGGGCAACGCCCTCGGTGGTCTTCACATCCAGGCCTTCCAGGTCGACCCAGTAATACTCGTCGGGCTTCGGCGGCGGCAGCGCACTGCGGGCCACATAGACCTCGGTGCCGTGCATGGCTTCGACGACATCGCGGTCCTCGACGCCGGGGAATCTGGCGACCAGGTGCTTGCCGCTGTCACGGCCACGAGCGCCTTCAAGCGTCGATTCCTGCCCGTTGGGGCTGCGCAGGATCCACGGCTGGTAACGGAAAATGGCGGAACGAGGCTCGGTCCAGGACTCGAGCTTGATTTCGCCGCGCACACCAAAAGCGCCGACAACCCTGCCCAGCAGGATGCGGCGCTCGATATCTTTCATCTTCGTCAACCGAGAGGGCCACGCCGAAGCGTGGCCCTTCAGACTCAGGCCGCAGCGGCCTGGGACTTGGCCGCTTCCTTGATCAGGTTGCGGACCTTTTCGGTCGGCTGGGCGCCGTTCTTGACCCAATGGTCAACGCGGGCCAGGTCCAGCTCGATGCGCTTCTCGCCGCCCTGGGCGACCGGGTTGTAGAAACCAACGCGCTCGATGTTGCGGCCGTCGCGCGCGCTGCGCACGTCGGTCACGATGATGTGGTAGAACGGACGCTTCTTGGCGCCGCCGCGGGTCAGTCGAATCTTGACCATGGTGTTTTTCCTATTGCCCAGTCGCCAGGATGGCGAGGTAAGCGGGCGATTATAGCGGCAGAGCGCGGCAGAGCCAACCCCATGGGGCACGGTAGCGCCGGGCCATGCCCGGCGGCTTTCGTTCAGCAATGTGATAAATCTCCGACCGCCCCCGCCGACGCCCTCCAAGGCATCAGCGTCAGAATGCTCCAGTGACAGGCGCCCGATGCATGTCCAGCACATCCATCTCTTGCCGCTCCAGCAGGTCATCAAATGCATCGCCGCCAATCCGCTCGACAAGTTGCCGCTCGGATTCGTGGATGGCGATGCACTGCAGCCAGTTGATCGCCACCGGCGGGGACTGCAGTCCCGGGAACCTGGTGTCATTCCAGAAGAAGGGCGGCACCAGATAGACGTGCGGCATCCGAGTGGATGGGAAGTAGTCCTGCAGGATGTCGGGAATCACGCTGCCGGGGCGCACCGCCGCACGGTCGCGCATGATTGCAAAGGCCGTCGATGCAACGATGTTGTCCCAGCACGGCGCGTCTTCTTCCACACACGCACACAGCTCGACACGGGTTTCCAGTTCGCGGCCATCCGGATAGTGCAACGGAAAGTCCGACAGCCCGATGGACGCGATGGACTTCTGTCCTGCTTCCGGGGAGCTGAACGCGGTGAGGATATCGACCGAACGCTGGCGATGATCATCGTGAAAGGCCTGGACCTTGGGCCGCCCCTCACCGCCCATGATCTTGATTGCGTGCATCGCTACCGCGCGATGCTGCTCGGTGACCGTGCCCATGACTGATTGGATCTCCTGAAGGGTTCTGCGCTGCGGAAGCATCCGCCGGGCATGGCCCGGCGCTACCGGTTGCGTCTTGCCACGGTAGCGCCGGGCCATGCCCGGCGGCCGGCAGCCCGTGCGCATCGTTCAGGAAAGCGGCTGCCACGGCGCCCTGGCCAACACCGCCCTGCCCTGTTCAGCCAAGGCCTGCGAACCCGGCAGCACCTGCCCGTCGATGGCCTCCAGCGCCCACAGGCCACTGGCATTGCACGCAAAGGCCGCCTTCACACCGGCCAGATCGGCCAGCCGCAGCGGCTGCGTGGCCTGTGCCCCCGGCCAATGTCGCTGCAGCAGCGCCTCGGCGGTCCCGCGCAGCGCCGGGGCCTGCGGCCAGATCAGGCGTTCGCCATCGTGCAACGCCAGGTTCCAGGTGCTGCCCTCGCTGATCCCGCCCTCGGCGGACACGAACAGCACATCGTCAAAGCCCGCCGCCATCGCCGCACGGCGCTCGGCAAACAGGCCGAACGTGCCCACGTGCTTGATCTGCGGCAGCTCGCGCTGCCAGACCACGCTGCGTACGCGCTTCGGTGCGGTCAGCGCCACCGGTGCGGACACCGCCACCAGCACATCTACCGGCACGGCAACCAGCGGAGTGCGGAAATCGAAGTGGCGCGAATACACCGTTACCCGCAGCGAGACATCGCCCTGCCCGGCCTGCTGCAGCGCCTGCGTCATCCAGGCCTGCACCTGCGCGACATCCAGTTCGCTGCCGAACAGTTCGCGCGTGGCCTGCGACAGCCGCGCCAGATGCAGATCCAGCCCCTGCACGGTATGGCCACGCACCTGCATCGAGGTGAAGTGGCCGTAGTTGACCAGGGCCGGCAGCAGGTCGTCCACCTGCGCCGGCCGGCCATTGCAGGACACCGTCATCGCAGCAGCGCCTGCGCCTGTTGCCACATGTCGCGCAGCACGTCAGCGGCGGGTGCTGCCGGTGCCATCCAGGCCGATTGCCCGGCCCAGGCCTGCATCGCGGCCAGGCGGTTGTCCTGCGCCGCCTGCTTGCGCATCGGTGCGGTCAGGCCACGCTGCACCGGGTAAGGACGCGGCGCCGGGGCACCGTCCGCGGCAGCGGCACGCACATAGGGCGTGGCCAGGCCACGACCCAGGCGGCCACTGAAGGCACGGGTCGGCCAGGTGTCTTCGGGTTCGGTGGCGGCCAGGCCATCAGCCCAGGCCGAGGCGATCGCCGCTTCCGGCGTGCGCAGAAAGGCGGTGCCGATCTGCACCGCGCTGGCGCCCAGCGTCAGCGCCGCCGCGATGCCACGACCATCGCCGATGCCACCGGCGGCGATCACCGGAATCTGCAGGTGATCGGCCAGGCGCGGCAGCAGCGCGAACAGACCCACCAGCTGGTGCTCGGCCTGGCTCGGGTCGAACGCACCGCGATGGCCGCCGGCTTCGGCGCCCTGCGCCACCACCGCGTCGGCGCCCGCATCCTGCGCCGCGCGCGCTTCGGCCAGCGTGGTCGCGCAGGCGATCCAGGCGATGCCGGCGTCCTTCAACTGCTGCATGTGGCGCGGCGACAGCACGCCCATGATGGTCGAGGCCACCGCCGGGCGCGCGGCCAGCAAGGCAGCAAACTGCTCGTCGAAATCGGCCGGCGTAGCGTCGGCGGCACTGGCGGGCACGTCCGGGCCCCATTGGGCGAGGAAGGCGCGACTGGTGGCTTCGGCGGTGACATCGCGAACGGGCGCCGGATCCGGCAGCCACAGGTTCACCTGCGCCGGGCCGGCGGAGGCGGCGCGGAAGTCATCCATCCAGCGGCCGATATCGGCGGCCGGCGACAGCACCGCGCCCATCGCGCCCATGCTGCCGGCATTGGCCAGCGCGGCCGACAGCGGCACCGGGCAGGCACCGGCCATCGGTGCCAGCAGGATCGGAACGGAAACACCAAAGCGCTGGCAGAACGCCTCGGCGCGGGAAGATACGGTGGAACTCTGCATGACAGCCCATCGTTTCGGACAGGCTCCCATGGTGCGCGCAGGATGGGGCCGGCGTCGAGCTTGCTCGTTGCTGGATGCGGCGCTTCTGCGCCGTCGCCCGAGCATGGGCTCGGGCGCTACATCAGATTACGGACAAGACCAGGATCAACGGAACGGCATGCCGCGGCCGCCCATGGCACCCATCATGCCCTTCATGCTGCGCATCATGCCCTTCATCCCGCCACCGGCCATCTTGCTCATCATCTTTTCCATCTGCATGTACTGCTTCATGAGCTTGTTGACGTCAGCCGGGGTCACGCCCGAGCCCTTGGCGATGCGCGCGCGGCGCGAGCCATTGAGCAGGTTCGGGTTGCGCCGTTCCTTCTTGGTCATCGAGCTGATGATGGCGATCATGCGCGGCACTTCCTTGCCCTGGCTGACCTGCTGCTTCAGGTGCTCGGGGATGTTGCCCAGGCCCGGCAGCTTGTCCATCAGGCCGCCAATGCCGCCCATGTTCTGCATCTGCTCCAGCTGGTCGCGCATGTCGTTCAGGTCGAACTTCTTGCCCTTGGCGACCTTCTCGGCCAGCTTGGCGGCCTTGTCCTTGTCGACCTGCTGCTCGACCTGCTCGACCAGCGACAGCACGTCGCCCATGTCGAGGATGCGGCTGGCGATACGGTCCGGGTGGAACACGTCCAGGCCTTCCGGCTTTTCGCTGACACCGACGAACTTGATCGGCTTGCCTGTGATGTAGCGCACGCTCAGCGCGGCACCGCCGCGGGCGTCACCGTCGGTCTTGGTCAGCACCACGCCGGTCAGCGGCAGCGCATCGCCGAAGGCCTTGGCGGTGTTGGCCGCGTCCTGGCCGGTCATGGCATCGACCACGAACAGGGTTTCAGCCGGGTTGACCGCCGCGTGCAGGGCCTTGATCTCGGCCATCATCGCTTCGTCGATGGCCAGGCGGCCGGCGGTATCGACAATCAGCACGTCAACGAACGAGCGGCGTGCATCGTCGATGGCGGCGCGGACGATGGCTTCCGGCTTCTGGTCGGCGCTGGACGGGAAGAACAGCACGCCGACCTGCTCGGCCAGGGTCTTCAGCTGCTCGATCGCGGCCGGACGGTAGACGTCGGCCGACACCACCATCACCTTCTTCTTGCGCTTTTCCTTCAGGTGCTTGGCCAGCTTGCCCACGGTAGTGGTCTTGCCGGCGCCCTGCAGGCCTGCCATCAGGATGATGGCAGGGGCGGGAACGTTGAGGTTCAG
The DNA here is from genome assembly GCA_002364755.1 of Stenotrophomonas maltophilia. Classification (GTDB taxonomy): domain Bacteria; phylum Pseudomonadota; class Gammaproteobacteria; order Xanthomonadales; family Xanthomonadaceae; genus Stenotrophomonas; species Stenotrophomonas maltophilia_AX. The sequence goes on along the minus strand of DEZI01000039.1, from coordinate 37,309 downwards.
GTCGCTGGCTTCGGCGCCCATCACCGCGGTCAGCTCATCGCGCACGACCTTGATGAGGGCCTGGCCCGGGGTCAGCGACTTCAGCACTTCCTGGCCGACCGCGCGCACCTTGATGCGCTCGATCAGGGCCTGCACCACCGGCAGCGCGACGTCGGCTTCAAGCAGCGCGATGCGCACTTCGCGGGTAGCCTCGCGGATGTTCTCCTCGGTCAGGCGGCCGCGGCCACGCAGGCGCTCGATGGTGCCGGAAAGGCGCTGGGTCAGGGACTCGAACATGCGGCGCAACCTGTCTGAAAGCGGGGGACAATAATGCAGACAGTATAACGGGTCCGCCCGCCTTCCCGGGCTGCGACCACGGGGCCGTCGCCAGCATCACGGGGGTATGCGAAACTGCAACGATGTTAATCGTTCTCATCGCCACCCTGCTCTACCTGGCCGCCAGCGCCCTGCTGGTGCGTGCGCTTGGCCGCGATGATGCATTCGGTTCGCCCATCTGGCTGTGGCCGGCGCTGCCGGCCATGCTGCTGCACGGCGGCTACCACGTGCTGGTGGCGATGCGCACCACCGGCGGCCCGGACATGCACTTCTTCGCCGCGCTGTCGCTGGTCGGCCTGGGCATGGCCTGGCTGACCTCGCTGGTCGGCGCGCGTGGGCGCATGTCGGCGCTGGGCGTGGTGGTGTTCCCGCTGGCCGCGCTGCTGCTGGCGGTCTACCACGGCTACGGCCACGAACCGAGCAAGGTACTGGGCTGGCGACTGGCCAGCCACGCCTGGCTGGCCCTGCTGGCCTACGCCACGCTGAGCATCTCTGCACTGCTGGCGATCATGCTGTGGCTGCAGGAACGGGCGCTGCGCCGCCGCGAGTTCCGTCCGTGGCTGCGTGCGCTGCCGCCGCTGGCCGATCTGGAAGCGCTGCTGTTCCGGGTCATCACCGTGGGCTTCGCCCTGCTCACCCTGACCCTGGTCACCGGCGTGCTGTTCGTCGATGACCTGCTGGCGCAGAAGCTGGTGCACAAGACCGTGCTCAGCGTGCTGTCGTGGATCGTGTTCGGCGTGCTGCTGATCGGCCGCCGCCGCTACGGCTGGCGCGGGGCAAAGGCGGTGCACTGGACGCTGTCGGCGATGCTGTTGCTGCTGCTGGCGTTCTTCGGCAGCCAGTTCGTGATCGAGCTGGTGTTCGGGCATACGCGGTAAAGGCGTGCCGACCAACGGTCGGCACCCACCTCAGGGCGCGCGACAGGTGTGTAGAGCCGAGCCCATGCTCGGCTGCTTTGCCGCGTAAGCCGAGCATAGGCTCGGCTCTACAACAATCCGCACGGTGCGGCCGCTGCATGGCGCCGTCGGCGTGATCGAGGAAAGGCGTGCCGACCAACGGTCGGCACCCACCGGGGACCGGTAGCGCCGGGCCGTCCCCGGCAAGCGCGCAGCGCGGTTGAGCCTACAAGCCGTACCGCTCGATCACATCCAGATGCGGCTGGCGGTCCTGGCCGCAGGCTTCAGCCAGGCGCAGCCAGCACATCGGATGCGGCCAGCCGGCGGTGGCCTGCTGCAGGTAGCGGTGCAGCGCCAGCGGCGCATGCCCCTGCGGCTGGGCCACGGTGAACAGCAGGCCCGGCAGCGTGCCCTCGTCCGCATCCGGGTCGGTCACGGTGTAATCCGGGCGGCTGTGCGCCCACACCTGCCAGCCCTGCGCCTCGGCACCTTCCACGAACGCATTCCAGGCGTCTTCGCCCGGGTGCGCGCCGTCGATCAGCCAGCTGCGCTCGAAGCCACCACGTTCCAGCACGTGCACCTGCGCGTAGGTCGGAATGAAGTGCTGGCGCTGCTCTTCCTCTTCCGGCGCCGGGTGCACCAGCGCGGCATCGAACACCACCCAGTCGCCCACCTGCTGGGCACGGTTGGCCGGCGCGTTCTCGACGATGCGTGCGGTCACCGGACCGGTGCGGCGCGCGTAGTACTCCATCGGCTCGCCCTGCTCCAGGCTGCGGATGATCACCCAGCCCCACGGCTCTTCGACTACGCCGTCCTGGCTGGACAGCTCCATGCCGATGGCCGCGGCCGAGCGGCGCACCGCGTCCCAGTCGCGTGCGGCACTGGCGGCGCTCATGTGGTCCCAGTGCGCGGCATTGGGATCCTCCAGCGTTTCCACCAGCTGCGCGTAACAGGCCTGTGCATCGCTGAAGCGGCCGGTTTCCATGTACATGCGCGCCAGCGTGCCACGCGCGCCATGCGAGCCCGGCGACAGCGCCAGCAGCGCCTGCGCGGCCTGCTCCAGCGCCGGCCAGTCGGACACGCGGCGTGCGCGCTGCACCTCGCACCAGTGCGCGAACACCGGCACGCTGCCGCGGTAGGTGCCGGCCAGGCGGCGCAGGCCATCATCGTCGCCCTGCTCGGTCAGCCAGCGCATCAGCGTGTAGGCAGCGGCGCCGTCCTCCTGGGCATGCGCACGCACGAACTCCCACAGCAGCGCGCGTGCTTCGGTCTGCGCACCACAGGCGTTCAGCGCCGATGCGGCCACCTCGGCCAGCGCCTCGTCATCCGGGCACTGTGCGTGCGCCTGCAGCAGCCACTGTGCCTCGCGTTCGGGATCACGCGACTGCTGCTGTTCGCCACGCGCTTCCAGCCACGCCAGCAGTTCGGCGGCCGGCACCGGCAGCGGTTCGACCTCGGGCAGTGCGTCGATACGGGCCGCCAGGCTGGCCACCAGCTTGCCCGCACCGCGGTCCTGGCGCAGCTGTGCCAGATGGATGCGGGCCAGGCCGAGCTGGCGCTGCGCCACCCAGCGCGCGCCGCGCTGCAGCGCCAGTTCCAGGCTCAGTGCGGCCAATTCGATCACCAGGCGGTGGGCACCGACGCTGGCGAAGTGCTCGATGATGGTGTTGAAGCGCGTGCCCAGGTCCCAGGTGTTGCGAGCCCCGTCACGGCTGCACAGCAGCGCCACCGTGTTGGCCCACAGGCGCCAGGTGTTCGGGGTCAGCTCGCTCCACGGCACCAGCTGCTGCAGCGCCTCTTCGTCGCGCCCCAGCTGGGCCAGCGCCCACGCGCGCGACAGGCGGCGCGGCACCGTGCAGTTGGCCGGTTCGTATTCGCCGGCCGCGGCCACCTCGGCTTCGCGCTGCTCGATCAGCACCATCGCCTCCTCGGCGCGGCCGCTGGCCAGCAGGATCTTGATCTGCATTTCCGGGAAGCTGTCGAACACTTCCTTGCCGCGCGCTTCCACCGCATCGGCCTGCGCCTTCAGGTAATCCAGCGCGTCCTGCGCACGGCCGTCATCGAGCAACGCGTCGGCCTTCTCGCAGCTCAGGCACTGGAAGCACGCCCAGGTCGGATCGATGCGCGCCAGCGTTTCGTCGCAGACCTCGATGCGCTCGGGCACCCAGCCCGGGCCGTCGATGTTGCCGTAGCAAGCGGCCAGATCCTGGGTCACGCAGATCGACTGCGGGCATTCCAGGGTGTCCTCGCGATGCGCGCGCTCGAACAGCGAGACCGCCTCGCCGAGCGCGCTCTCGCCTTCGACGCGGTTGCCCACGCGGTTGCGGAGCGCCCAGTGGCCGACGTAGACATCGACCCAGGGGTTGTCCAGCGCCTTGCCCAGCGCACGCGCCTCGGGCAGCAGCGCGTCGACGCGGTCGACCTGCAGTTCACTGACTTCGTCGGCAAGGCGGGTCAGCAGGTGCGCGTTCTGCGCCTGGCCGGCCTGGCGCAGGTCTTCCTGCAGCTTTTCGACCCAGTTCCAGATATCCATGGGGGTTGGTGCTCCTGTCTAGCGTGAGGCTGGATGAGAAAAAGTGTGTGCGGTGCTCAGCGCAGCATCTGCTGCAGGGCACCGGCGATATCACTGAAGGCGCCGTTGAGGTCCGGGCCGGGCGTCGCCGCACCACTGGCCAGCGGGCGGCCCTGCGCAGAGACGATGATCTTCAGCGAGCGCAGCAGCCGTGCTGCCGCCGCTGCCTGCGGATGCCCGTCACGCTGAGCCTGCAGCAGGGCCTGCACGGCGGGGTTGTCCAGGTTGATGTACAACCGCGACGGTGCCCGCGCCTCGATGCGCGCAGTGAACTGACGCGCAAGACGCAATGCGGCCATCGACACGCGCTTGTCGTTCTCGTCGTCTTCCAGGCGCTGCTTCAGCTCGGCCTCGCGGTCGGGTACCACCACCACCGGCAACGCTTCGGGACTGAAGCGCGCCGGCAGCAGCTGTTCGCCATCGGCCAGGTGCTCGCCCAGCCACGCCAGCTGCGCGGCATCCAGGCTGTCATCGGTGCGGAACAGCGCGCGGTTGCCCTGCTCGGTGCCCAGCTCCACCAGGCGCAGACCCTTGGCCTGGGTCCAGCGGCGCAGGAACGGCACCACCGCATAGCGATGGCCGTGCGCGACCGGCACGCCCATCGCGCGGAACAGCATTTCTTCAAAGCCGCCGCCGTTGTCGAGGATCACGTGCACGGCACCGCGCGCGGGCAGCGCGCTGGCCGGCAGGTCGCCCTGCGAGGTCGGCACGCGCACGTGTTCCAGCAGCAGTTCGAACAGGCGCTCATCGCACAGCGCCGCACCCAGCAGCGCCTCGTTGTGGCGGGCCAGCACGCGTCGCCACGCTTCGGGCTGCTGCCGCGCGACGTCGGCCAGGCCGTCGATCAGCGCTTCCAGCAGCGCGTGCTGCACGGCGCGGTACTGGTCGTCGCGCTGCAGGTCCTCGCGGCTGGCGGTCGGGGTCAGGCGCGAGGATTCGATCACGCCGCCGATGAAGCCCGCCCACGGCGGCAGCAGGTCACGCGCATCGTCATCGAGCAGCATGCCGCGCACGAACACCGAGAGATTGCGGTTGTCGCTGGTGCCATAGGTCGCACCGTCCTGCACCCACAGCATGCCGGTGGCATCGCTGTCGGCGTCCGCGCGCAGCGGCACGGTCACGATGGGCTCGAAATCATGCTCGAACCGCGCAGCGAACTGCAGCGCCTGGCGACGGGCCTGCACCGGGTGCAGCGCCACCTCGCCCTGCCCGCGCCACGGCGGCGGTTCGGGATTGAGGGCCTCGGCGGCCGCGCCGATGAAGATGGGCTCGGACAGCAGCGCGCAGTAGCGGCCCAGCACCTCGTACAGGCGCGCCTCGTTGGCCAGCGGCAGGAAATCGGCGTGCAGCTCCAGCTCCACTTCGGTACCGACGGCGCGCGCGGGCACTTCGCTCACCGTGTACTGCTCGGCGTTGCTGGACACATACAGGTGGCCCAGCTCCGGCGTCTGGTAGGAGGTGGTGCGCACGCTCACCCGGCGCGCCAGCACGAAGGCCGAGAGGAAACCCAGGCCGAACATGCCGATCAGGCCGTCCTGGTCATCACCGCCCTGGCGCAGGCCACGGGTGTAGCCGACGCCGACAGTGGCCAGGTAATCGTGGATTTCCTGGCGGGTCAGGCCGGCGCCGGTATCGATGATGCGCAGCACGCCGGCGGCGGCATCGACCTGCACCGAGATGCGCGACGGCAGCTCGATGCCCGGCTGCTCGAGGCGGCGGCGGATGATCGAATCGTGCGCGTTCTGTACCAGCTCGCGCAGGGCCACCATCGGGGTGGAATACAGGTGCTTGCCCAGCACCGTCATCAGTCCATTGAGATCGACCCCTGCGCGGCGGATTTCGGCGGCGGGGGGGCTGAGCGTCGGGTCCTGCATGAAATCGGTTACTCCTTGCCACACAAGGCGCCAGGGTGCGCCGTCGTCGAGCCGGGAAAACTAGCACAGCCAAGCTGACCGTCAGTGCATCGGAGGTGTGTAGAGCCGAGCCCATGCTCGGCTGCTCTTGGCGGAGAAGCCGCCGAGCATGGGCTCGGCTCTACAGAAAAGCGAGGAAAGCCGCCGGGCCTGGCCCGGCGCCACCGCCACGGTTTACGCGGCGTCGATGGCCTCGGACAGGCGTTCGACGGCGATCACTTCCATGCCCTTCACCGTGCCGCCCTTGGGGGCGTTGGCCTTGGGCACGATGGCGCGCTTGAATCCGTGGGTAGCCGCTTCGCGCAGGCGGTCCTCGCCATTGGGCACCGGGCGGATCTCGCCCGACAGGCCGACCTCGCCGAAGGCAATCGTCTTTTCCGCCAGCGGCCGGTCCTGCAGCGACGACAGCACGGCCAGCAGCACCGGCAGATCGGCGGCGGTCTCCTGCACGCGGATGCCACCTACGACATTGACAAACACGTCCTGGTCGCCCACCAGCACGCCGCCATGACGGTGCAGCACCGCCAGCAGCATGGCCAGGCGGTTCTGCTCCAGGCCAACGGCGACACGGCGCGGGTTGGACAGCGGCGAGGCATCAACCAGCGCCTGCACTTCCACCAGCAGCGGCCGGGTGCCCTCGCGGGTCACCATCACGCAGCTGCCCGGCTGATGGGTGCTGGCACCGGACAGGAAGATCGCCGACGGATTGGAGACTTCCTTCAGGCCCTTGTCACCCATGGCGAACACGCCCAGCTCGTTGACCGCGCCGAAGCGGTTCTTGAACGCACGCAGCAGGCGGAAGCGGCTGCCGCTCTCGCCTTCGAAATAGAGCACGGCGTCGACCATGTGTTCGAGCACGCGCGGGCCGGCAATGCCGCCCTCCTTGGTCACGTGGCCGACCAGGAACACGGCAGTGCCGGTTTCCTTGGCAAAGCGCACCAGCCGCGCAGCACTTTCGCGCACCTGGCTCACCGAGCCGGGCGCCGCGGTCAGCGTTTCGGTCCACAGGGTCTGCACCGAGTCGGCCACGATCAGCCGCGGGCCGGCCTTGGCCGCGTGCTGCAGGATCGACTCGACGCCGGTCTCGGCCAGCGCGTTGACTCCGTCCAGCGGCAGTTCCAGCCGGTGCGCGCGGCCGGCCACCTGGGCCAGCGACTCTTCGCCGGTGACGTACAGCACCGGCAGCACGGCCGCCATCTTCGCCACCGCCTGCAGCAGCAGGGTGGACTTGCCGATGCCCGGGTCGCCGCCGACCAGCACCACCGCGCCCTCGACCAGGCCGCCGCCCAGCACGCGGTCGAACTCGCCGATGCCGGTACTGACCCGGCGGTGCTCGGTCTGCTCGACATCCTTCAGCGCGGTGATCTTCGGCGGGTCGATCTTGCCGGCCCAGCCGGCCCGGCGCGAGGCAGGCGTCTTGGCCGCCGCCGCGCTCTCCAGCACGATTTCCGACAAGGAGTTCCAGGCGTTGCACTCGGTGCACTGCCCCTGCCACTTGCTGTACTCGGCGCCGCATTCGTTGCAGACATAGGCAGTGAGGCGGGCTTTGGCCATGGGGCAGGACTTCGGTGCGGGGAGGTGAAGGAGGATAGCCGAGGCCAGTCGCAGGCGCTGCGACCCCTGGCAAGAGTGCGACACGGTCACGACATCTCCCAATATGAGATGAACATCACATTTTGATGCAATAAAGTGCAGCACCGCGCGGCCGCTATAGTCCGCGCCTCCATGCCCCCTACTCCGCCCCCGAAGGACGTTCTATGACTGGCACCTACAGCCAGAGCCTGGTTGTTTTCTCGCTGTTGGTCGCCATCCTGGCGTCCTATACCGCACTGGACATGGCCGGCCGCCTTGCCACGACGGAGGGCCGGGAGGCGCGCCTGTGGCTGACCGGTGGCGCCCTGGCGATGGGCCTGGGCATCTGGTCGATGCATTTCGTGGGCATGCTGGCGTTCAACCTGCCGATCCCGATCGGCTACGACCTGGCCATCACCCTCTACTCGCTGGCGGTGTCGGTGGGCGCATCGGCGTACGCGCTGTGGCTGGTCTCGCGCCCGCTGCTGCCCGCCCGCCGGCTGCTGGCCGGTGCCGTGCTGCTTGGCCTGGGAATTGCGGCCATGCACTACCTGGGCATGGCCGCCATGCGCATGCAGCCGGGCATTGATTATGACCCCGTGTGGTTTGCCGCCTCGATCCTGATTGCCGTCGGTGCCGCCGGAGCCGCGCTGTGGATCGCCTTCCGCCTGCGTGCCCAAGGTGCGCGCACCGTGCGGCTGCGCCTGCTGGCTTCCCTGGTGATGGGTCTGGCCATCGTCGGCATGCACTATACCGGCATGGCCGCTGCCAACTTCCCTGAAGGCAGCATCTGCGGCGCGGCCATCCATGGTGGCATCGACAGCCGCTGGCTGGCGGTGCTGGTCATCGTCACCACGTTGGGCACCCTCGGCATCGCCCTGGTGGCCTCGCTGTTCGACCGGCAGATGCGCGAGCGCACCGGTCTGCTGGCCGAATCGCTGGAGAAAGCCAACGACAAGCTGCTGCAGGCCGCCCTGCACGACCCCCTCACCCAGCTGCCCAACCGCATGCTGCTGCAGGATCGCATCGAGCAGTCGATTGAAAAGGCACGCCGCCGCGGCCATGGCCTGGCCGTGATGTTCTGCGATCTTGACGGCTTCAAGGCGGTCAATGATGCCTATGGCCACCAGCTGGGCGACCGCCTGCTGGTGCGCATGAGCGAGCGCGTCAGCAGCCTGCTGCGCCCGCAGGACACCTTCGCCCGGCTGGGCGGCGACGAGTTCGTGATCGTGCTGGCCGTGGATGAGCCGGACGACGCAGTGGTGGTGGCCGAGCGCATCATCGCCGCCGTGGCCGAGCCGTTCCTGATCGACGCCGCCGAGCTGCAGGTCAGTGCCAGCCTCGGCATCGCCCTGTACCCGGACGACGGCGCCACCGAGCGCGAACTGATGGCGCATGCCGACGCGGCGATGTACCACACCAAGGATGGTGGCCGGAACGGCTACACCTTCTTCACCCCGTCGATGCAGGTCAGCGCCAACCGCCAGCTGCGGCTGCTGCAGGACCTGCGCCGCGCCAGCGACCGCGGCGAGCTGCGCCTGCACTACCAGCCGAAGTTCGTCGCCGCCGGCACGCCCGCAGTGGGCGCCGAGGCCCTGCTGCGCTGGCAGCACCCGGAGCTGGGCATGCTCGCCCCGGATGTGTTCATTCCCATCGCCGAGCGCAGCGGGCTGATCCTGCCCATCGGTGACTGGGTGCTGGACCAGGCCTGTGCACAGTTGCGCAGCTGGCACGATGCGGGCCACCCGGAATGGACGATGGCGGTGAACCTGTCGGCGCTGCAGTTCTCCTCGCCCTCGCTGGTGGACAACGTGCGCGACGTGCTGGCCCGCCATGCGATCGCGCCGGAGCGGCTGACCCTGGAGATCACCGAAACCACGGCGATGAAGGACGTCGAAGCCAGCCTGGCCATCCTCAACGACCTGACCGCGATGGGGGTGCAGATCTCCATCGATGATTTCGGCACCGGCTATTCCAGCCTGCTGTATCTGAAGCGGATGCCGGCCACCGAGCTGAAGATCGACCGCGCGTTCGTGCGCGACCTGGAGAAGAATGCCGAGGACGCGGCCATCGTGTCGTCGATCGTGGCGCTGGGACGGTCGTTGCAGTTGCAGGTGGTGGCCGAGGGCGTGGAAACGCGCGAGCAGCAGGAGTACCTGAGCGGGCTGGGCTGCGACCAGCTGCAGGGGTACCACCTGGGTCGGCCGATGGAGCCGGACGAGTTCCTGCGCAAGGTGGGGTGAGCGGGCGGTTCATCCACGCATGGCGTGGATCTACTGCCGCCGGGCATGGCCCGGCGCTACCAACGCACGCCCCCCCCCCCGGTAGCGCCGGGCCATGCCCGGCGGAACGACCCTCCGCGATCCCCGGTAGCGCCGGGCCATGCCCGGCGGGCGCACGAAGCATCCCGCCCCCCCCCCCACCCAAACGAAAAGGCCGTCCCGAAGGGCGGCCTTTTCGTGTGTGGCAACGTCGCGAAGACGTCAGTGCATCATGTGCACGTTCATGTTGTGCATGACCCACAGGGTACCGGCCACGATGATGCCGATCACCACGACTGTGAAGGCAGCAGCGTTGACGTTCCAGCGGCTTTCCGAAGAGCGGTCCAGGTGCAGGAAGAACACCAGATGGACCAGCATCTGCAGCACCGCGGTGACCGCGATCACCACACCGCAGACGGTGCGCGAGAAATCGCCGGACATCACCATCCAGAACGGGATGACGGTCAGCACCACCGCCAGCACGAAGCCGATCAGGTAGGACTTGACGCTGCCGTGGCTCTCGCCACCCGCTGCGTGGTCATGTGCATGGTTGTCATGTGCCATTACAGCGCTCCATTGAGGTAGACGACGGAGAACACGCCGATCCAGATGAGATCCAGGAAGTGCCAGAACAGGCTCAGGCACGCCATGCGGGTCTTGTTGGTCGGGGTCAGGCCGTACTTCTTCAGCTGCACGAACATCACCAGCAGCCACAGCAGGCCGGCGCTGACGTGCAGGCCGTGGGTACCGACCAGGGCGAAGAATGCCGACAGGAAGGCACTGCGGTCCGGACCATAGCCCTGATGGATCAGGTGATGGAATTCATAGACTTCCATGCACATGAAGCCGAAGCCCAGCAGCCAGGTCACGCCCAGCCACAGGAACATCTGGCCGACCTGCTTGCGGTGCATGGCGATCATGCCCAGGCCGAAGGTCAGCGACGAGGTCAGCAGCAACGCGGTTTCCCACGCCACGAACGGCAGTTCGAACAGGTCCTTCGGACCCGGGCCACCGTCGGTGCCGCCGGCCAGCACCACGTAGGTGGCAAACAGCGAGGCGAAGATGAGGCAGTCGCTCATCAGGTACACCCAGAAACCGAAGACGGTGTTGCCGCCGGTATCGTGGTGCTCGTGGTCGTCATGGCCATGGGCCGCCGCGTGTGCGGCGTGCCCGTGGCTCAGGGTCGAGGTATTGGTGCTCATGCCTTCAGCTCCGACTTCACCAGGCCCTGGGCTTCCAGGTGCTTGCGGTGTTCGTTCTCGATGCGTTCCACCTCGGCGGCCGGGACCCAGTAGTCCACGTCCTGGTCGAAGGTGCGGTAGATGAACGTGGCGATCATGCCGACGAAGCCGATGATGGCCAGCCACCAGATGTGCCAGATCATCGCAAAGCCGAACACCATGCTGAAGGCGCCGATCACCACGCCCGTGCCGGTGTTGCGCGGCATGTGGATGTCGGTGTACTTGGCCGGCTTCGGCCAGGCTTCACCACGCTGCTTGCGCTCCCAGAAATCGTCCAGCTCGGTGACTTCCGGCAGGGTGCCGAAGTTGTAGAAGGCCGGCGGCGAAGAGGTTTCCCACTCCAGGGTACGGGCATCCCACGGGTCGCCGGTCAGGTCGGCCGTCTTCTTGCGGTCGCGGATGGACACGGCCACCTGGATGATCTGGCACAGGATGCCGGCACCCACGATGAAGGCGCCCACCGCAGCCACCAGCAGGAACGGCTCGTAGGCCGGGTTGACGGTGCTCTGCAGACGACGGGTCATGCCCATGAAGCCCAGCACGTACATCGGCATGAAGGTCACATAGAAGCCGATGAACCAGCACCAGAAGGCGCACTTGCCCCAGAACTCATTGAGGCGGTAGCCGAACATCTTCGGCCACCAGTAGGTGATGCCGGCAAACATGCCGAACACCACGCCGCCGATGATGACGTTGTGGAAGTGGGCGATCAGGAACAGGCTGTTGTGCAGCACGAAGTCGATGGCCGGGATCGCCAGCATCACGCCGGTCATGCCGCCGATGACGAAGGTGACCATGAAACCGATGGTCCACAGCACGGGCGTGGTGAAGTGCACGCGGCCGCGGAACATGGTGAACAGCCAGTTGAAGATCTTCACGCCGGTCGGGATCGAGATGATCATCGTCGTGATGCCGAAGAAGGCATTGACGTTGGCACCCGAGCCCATGGTGAAGAAGTGGTGCAGCCACACGATGAACGACAGCACGCCGATGCAGGCGGTGGCGTAGACCATGCCCTTGTAGCCGAACAGTGCCTTGCGCGAGAAGGTCGCGATGACTTCGGAGAAAACGCCGAAGGCCGGCAGCACCAGGATATAGACTTCCGGGTGACCCCAGATCCAGATCAGGTTGATGTACAGCATGGCGTTGCCGCCACCATCATTGGTGAAGAAGTGCGTACCCAGGTAACGATCCAGGGTCAGCAGCACCAGGGTGATGGTCAGCACCGGGAAGGCAGCGACGATCAGCACGTTGGTCACCAGGGCAGTCCAGGTGAACACCGGCATCTGCATCAGCTTCATGCTCGGGGTGCGCATCTTCAGGATGGTGATGAAGAAGTTGATACCACTCAGCGTGGTACCCAGGCCCGCGACCTGTAGGCCCCATATGTAGTAGTCCATACCTACATTGTTGCTGTACTCGATCCCCGACAATGGCGGGAAGGCCAGCCAGCCGGTGGCGGCGAATTCACCGATCCACAGCGACAGCATGATCAGCACCGCGCCGGACACGAACAGCCAGAAGCTGAGCGAGTTGACGAACGGGAACGCGACGTCGCGCGCACCGATCTGCAGTGGCACGGCCAGGTTCATCAGGCCGGTGATCAGCGGCATCGCCACGAAGAAGATCATGATCACGCCGTGGGCGGTGAAGATCTGGTCGTAGTGGTGCGGCGGCAGGTAACCCTCGGACCCGCCGACGGCGATGGCCTGCTGGGTACGCATCATGATGGCGTCGGAGAAACCACGCAGCAGCATGACGAAGGCGACGATGAGGTACATCACGCCGATCTTCTTGTGGTCCACCGAGGTGAACCACTCCTTCCACAGATAGCCCCACAGCTTGAACTTGGTGATCAGGGCCATGACGCCCAGGCCACCCAGCACCGCGCCGACCAGGGTGGTCAGCACGATCGGATCGTGGGGGATCGACTCAAGAGAGAGTTTTCCCAGCATGTTCATTCTCCCGAACCCATGTGGCCTTCATGGCCACCGTGTTCGTCTGCGTCAGTGGCATCCAGGTTCTTCCCGGATTCCTTGGAATCATGCGCCTCGGTCGGGGCGTGCCCCTCGTGCGCTTCATGGGTGGACGCATCGGCGGCAGCAGCACCCGCGTGGGAATGCTTCATGCCGTAGTGCTTGTTGTCACCCATGTGCTTGGCGAGGACCCAGTCGAACAGGCCTTCTTCCACGGTGCCGTAGTAGGTCACCGGGTACCACTCGGAGTTCTTCGCTTCGCCCAGGGCCTTGAAGGAGGCCTGGTCCAACGTTTCCTTGCCGGCGCGGACCTGGTCCAGCCACTGGCGGTATTCGGCATCGGTGACCGAATAGGCGGTGAAATGCATCTTGGCGAAGCCCAGGCCGCTGTAGTGCGAGGACATGCCCGGGAATTCACCGGTCTCGTTGGCGATCAGGTGGAGCTTGGTCTCCATCGCCGCCATCGAATAGATCATGCTGCCCAGGTGCGGGATGAAGAACGCATTCATCACCGTGTCGGACGTGATCTTGAAGTTCAGCGGCGTGTTGACCGGGAACTTGATCTCGTTGACGACCGCAACCTTCTCTTCCGGATAGATGAACAGCCACTTCCAGTCCAGCGAGATCGCCTCGATGGTGACCGGCTTGACGTCCGATTCCAGCGGCTTGTACGGGTCAAGCGCGTGCGAGGACCGCCAGGTCAGCACCGCCAGGACCAGCACGATCATGCAGGGGATCGACCACACCACCACCTCGATCGCCGTCGAGTGGGACCACTTCGGCTCGTAGCGGGCCTTGGTGTTGGAGGCGCGATACTTCCACGCGAAGGTCAGGGTCATGATGATGACCGGGATGACGACCAGCAGCATGAGCACGGTGGCCGTGATCAGCAGGGTCTTCTCATCCTGGCCGATCTGGCCCTTCGGACTGAGGATGGCCACTGCATCGCAACCGGTAAGCATCACCAGCAACGACAGCAGCAGGCCCGGGCGCAACCAGCGCCCAAGGGTTTTCAACGGAATCATCGGTCGATCCAATTGCGAGGGAATGCCGTTCCCCGTCCTGCCCGCTCCGGCCAAAGCCGGTCCCGCCTGCGGTTGAGACAGGCAGTGAGGTGGGGTCGAGTCAGCCTTTCAATTTTAGGCCGTCACGCATCATTTAAGAAGGGCATTGACAATGATCCAGCGCAGGAAGTGGCCGGATATCGCTGCGACACGTTGTCGCACCGGGTGCGCAGGGCGGCGGGAATGCCGGAATCGGCAAAGCCCGATGAACGAATTCAGGAATGCAGAGGGCTGGCGACCCTATTGCCCCGCAGCGCCATGGGGCGCGGGGTACTCGAAGCGGAGCTCGCGCTGGCCCTCGCCCACCACAGGCAGCAGAGGATCGACGCCCACGCAGCCCGCGCGCAGCCGCAGCAGGTCCGCCGCAGGTACCCCGCCGCAACTGCCGAAGCTGGTGATCTCCACGCCCGACAGCAGTGTCATGAAGAAGGTTTCCGCCTCGCGGCGCGCCTGCTCGCGGCTGGCCGCAGTGGCCTCCACGCTGTAGCGCAGCTTGATGGCGTACATGCGGTCGATCGCGAAGACCATCACCGAGCTGTAGGCCGTGCCCTCGTGGCTGTAACGGAAGTCCAGCACGTCCGCATCCACCCGTGCAGGCCCACCGGGCCCGAGACTGGCGACCGGCACCACCATGGATTGCAGCGGGGACATGTCGCGCTCGCTGGCCATCTTCTCCCTCCGCGCGCCCAGCAACGCCTCGCGCTCGCCTTCGGCCGCCGCCCGCTGCTGGGCCGGTTCCTGCACGCCGGCGGGATAGAAGTACAGGTCGATCCAGCCGGTTTTGTCACCCGGCCGCTCGAAGCGGACCGAAGCGCCACCGAGCACATCGTCGTACCGGCGCTCATTTACCGCCTGCCACTGGCCCACCCGCAATGCATAGACCACGCTGGTGCCGCGCAGGAAATCACCCAGGAATACCGTGCGGTCCGGCGGCGCTGCATCCTCCGCGTCCAGGCTCAGGGTTTCCCGGGGAGCATCGGCGCCGCACTTTTCATCAAGGACCGCCGCCACATGCGCGCGCAGGGCGCCTGCCTTCTTCAGCGCGGCCAGGTGATCCACGCCCGGGATCTTCAACGACGGATCAGCCTTCATGAACACCGCGTAGGCCTTGAGTGCACTTTCCACGCCGGCCAGCTGCCGATCCAGCTCGTCGCCGTCGCTGCCCTCCGTGATCTGGTAGGCCAGGTTTCCGAAGGTCTGCTGCGCGAGTACTTCCGGCGCGATCGAAGTTTCCTCATCCACGCTCTCGGGCAGCCCGAGGACCGGGCAGATAATCACCTGATAATCCGGGGTTTCCAGCGCCCAGTTGAACAGCCACCGCCGCATGTCATCCGCGCCGGGCTGCAGCGGAGAAATTTCCAGCTGCCGGGTTTCCCGCACGAAACGGGTGGTCTCGGCCTCCGACGCGGCCCCTGCCAGCGCGGGCAGTATGGCCGCAACCACGAAGGCTGCGGCGAGGATGGACCGGCGCAACACATTCCCTGATGCCATGACACACACTCCCTGGGGCCGCGCGGCGCGGCGTGCAGGCGAAGCGTATCAGCTTGGCCTGACTTCCCTGCACACCAGTTCAGCCAGTTCGCGGCAGGCGAAAAACAGCCCCTCGACCACGCCCTCATCCAGATGGCGCTTGGGCGTGGCCACCGACTCGCAGCGACTGGCCGCGTGCAGCATCTCCACGGCGGTCAGGATGGCGACGGCGGCGCGGTCGATGCGCGCCAGAGACTGGCGACGGCCCTCGGACAGGTTCTCTTCGGGCCAGAGCATGCCATCGGAGCCTTCGCCATCGCGGATGCGCCGGAGGCAGCCCTGGAAGGTGCTCAGTTCGTCGGCCGGGTTGGCGTCGTCGTTGATGGGGTCATCGATGGGGAATGGCGGAGTTCTGCGGTTGGTCATGGCGTCGGCTTCCGTGGCTGTACCTAACAGCGCCACCGCGCGGAGGCGGGTGGCGGACGGTGCGGGTTCCAAACCGGGACGTTTAGCTGAGACCGGCGGATCCGAAGATCCCCACGCACCGCCCGCCATAGAGGCCGACGGATTGCCAGCCGGCACCGCTTCAGGACGGTGCCGACTGGCAAGCGTAAAAAACTAAACGTCTTCGGGTTTGGATGCCCGGCCACCCGTTTTCGGTGGCGCGCCATGTTGTTTACGCCTGCACGTTCGACTCAATGAGAAAAATCCGAAATGATCGGACGCGTCGAGCGTGCGGGAGGAGTGTTGCATGCGCGCGGGGGTGGCAGAGACGACATGGAAAGTCGCGAGTGCGCTGATGTGAGGGTGTATACGACATGGAGTGGCGCAGACGGGCCGGGAATCAGCGGGACGCGTGACGCTTTTCGCTTCCCAACTGTTGCATGGGGAACTTCCAAGGCATGCACGGACAACGCGTGGACGCGGGGCGTTGTGACGCAAACGGCCGATGTGGCGTGCAGGAACCGACAGCCTGGGCGAAAGATGGGCCGGCCACACTCCGGCCTAAGGCAGGATCACGGCGTTCTGGAGGACCCCAAGTCGCTCGGCGTCCAAAGAATGCGCCTTTCCCTCAGACAGATAGAACCTTCCCCGCACAATGACGCGTGCAACGCGCGCTCTCTGCAGAAGATCGGGCGCCATCGCTTCCCCATAAACAACCACGGACGAGACAGACTCACTATCGTCCATGGCCTCCTTGGTCGGGAACAGGAGGGTGGCATCGCTGGCTACTCGAGCCCACGCCCGGCACTCCACATCCCGCCCCTCAAACTGCTCGGGATGTGCCATCAGAATCACTGCACCCCGATACAACGTTCTTGCATTGAAATACGGCAGCCTGGGCTCCCTCCTCCGCAACCTCAAACGTTCAAATTTCGCAGCTCCTCCCAAGGGCCATCCACGATCCTGGCTCTCCACACACCTTCCCTGCCCGGCCCCATCACGATGATGGCCGCAGCCAGCTCGCCGTCATAGCCAGTGGCGATCAACCCTTCCTGTAGAACGAGCGACTGCGCGGCAACGTCGTTCTGCGTGCCGCACAGATTGAGCCGCAGGTGGCCGTCGGCATCGCGGTAGTTGAAATCAACAAACAGTCTCGCCGTGGACGGGCCAAGGCACCACAGCATGGGAACAATCAGCTCCTCGCCTTCGTTCAACCTCCCCTCTTCCAGCGTGTCCGCCGCGATCAGGGCGATTTCCTCACCGTCCTGGTCCAGCCCATGGCGCGATATCAGCGCAAGCAAGCCGAGCAGCTCGGATCGTGCCAGCCGACCCTGGGCGAACAGCAAACGAACCACGCGCATGTGCAACGCGGGATGGGTAGCGGACAGGAAGTGATTGCGCACGACCCACAAGGCCGCGTGGATCAATGCATCGGAGTCCGCACGCAGCAGATACGCCTCAACGTCCGCAACGATCGGCGACGGAACCCCGATGTCTCCTGACCAATACGCGTCCATCTGCGCTGGATTGACCCCATTGCCAACGGCCAACAGACCCGACTCAAGCACATGCGCAAGAAAGGCGTAATCCTCAGTTCCCACTACTGCGCCCTCCGGTTGGGTCGCCCCTCACTTGGGCGAGCTACGCCCGCCCTATGCAGGCTAAACACTCATCAGTGCGTCCCACAAAGGAATACGCCACTCACTTCGATAACTCTTGGTCAAAGCACAAGTGAAAGCAACCGTACCCTCCCCGTCTGTTGGCTCTGAGACAACCACCCCCTCAAACACGTAGTTGTCGTAGTCCAGCCGGAGAGCGTCGACCGAGTACACGACCGCAGGAACAGGGTCGCCCTGCCATGCCACTTTAGCTCTCTTGATGCCATTAAGATCAACACTCTTCTTGGATTCCGATGAGGTCAGCCTGGCCTCACTGAGAACAACACGCTCTCTATTTTCCCCGACAACCTCAGCTCTCAAATAGTAAGGAGACGATCGCTCTTTGGATCGATCAGAGCCGAAGCTCCCGATTAGATTGACGACCAAGTCAACGGAGCCTGCCTCGCACTTTACTTTCTGATAGTCATAGTAGGAATGCCTATCAAGAAGAAGCACAAACAGCAGAATGGATGCACCCAATGAGGTCAGCAGCAACAACAGTACAGTCCGGTGATCTGCCTTCATCCCTGAATCACTCCCACGAGAATTTTGAAACAAGCTTACTGGCGGTACTACTCAACCGGCTTCTGATACGCCGTCACCTGATCAACCGACAGGGACACCCCCAACTGCGGGTCAATGTGCCGCTGCCTTAGTCGACCAGCGGGGCGGAAATTACCCATAACGATGCCACCATCCATAGATTCAGGCCGCCAGCACGTCGACGACTGGAAACGCGAAGAATTTAAGATAGGGTGCTGGATCAATGCTGAAATCAGCCGACTCCACCCTCCAATCGTTTGGGCAACCCAAGAAAATCGCACCTCGGCGACCGTACAATTCATCGCGCAGCAGACGATCAAGGCCATCCATATCTGCATCAGCGATAAAGCGCTTAATAATATGCCTTTCCTGCGCAATAATATTGATCACGAAGTAGACTCTATCCTGCAAGGGTTTGCTGAAATCCGCCTCCACACAGATTGCGTAGAAGTATCGACCACCATCTTCCATGACTTGCTGCAACTCACCGTCGTACCATTCCACAATCAAGTCGATCTTCATTTGTAAACCTCATTGAACTTTTGAGCCACTTTCTCCGTTACTGGCTTGGGAAGTTCCACAGTATGGTGGTTCGGATTGTTCCCGGTTTGAGGTGTATTGAACGCACCCTTTGCCTCCGTCTGATCGGCAACCCGGTGTTTCATTCTGTCTGCCGCACTCACCCTCTCCTGCGCTTTGACCGAAACCCCATGCGGGAACCCGGCCTTCTCCGCCTTGACGGCTTGAGCTGCAAGCGACTCAGCGCTTTCTGCGCCCTTTCCAAATCGGACAAAGAACCCTGCCGCCTTAACCCCGCTCTTTCCACCCGGGGCACGGGACATCACCGCGCCCACAATCATGCCCTTGAAGTCGCCATTCAAGGCGTCTGCAACAGTCCCCAACGGGCTTCCGATCGTGTTCAGGACCCGACTTGGCTCCCCTTTCCACGCCTGTTCAAACTCAGCCTCCGTCATGCACGCCCCCGTGCTTGTATAGCAGCGGCCGTCAGGGTCCTTGAACCTGTAAGGGTTGCTCGCAGCGTAACGATAGCGGTTGAACATCCCGACAGGATTCTCATAAGCCGTCACCGGATCCACCGACAGGAACACGCCCAATTGTGGATCCATGTACCGCTGCTGCATGTAGCTCAGGCCGGTTGCCGCATCACTCACATGCCCGGTGTACCCCGGCCCATCGGTGACCTGACCACCCACCACGGCACCATAGGGCTCGTAGTCATAACGCTTGATCACATTACCACTGGCATCGGTTTCGGCCACAACCGAGCCCAACGGGTCCGTGTGAAAGTAGGTGACTGTCTGGGCACTGACATTGGAGACCTGGCCCAATGCCAGCAATACCAGTGCCCAAGCCCACCACGCCCTCCTGGCAGCCCAACCACCACGCAGTCGGGTAACCAAGCCTGCCACGCCTGCTGCACCATGTTCCTTCATTGGTTGTCTCCGATGACCAGTTGCTGGACGGAAGGGGGATTCGACCAAGCCGAACAGCCGGCCGCGTTGCACGCCCTCACCTGGTGCGAGGTGGCGCAGTAGTTCTGGTTACTGGAGCTGACGCTGGTCAACGGCCCGCTGTAAGCGGTGACGCTTCCATCCTTGAGCAGTTCATAGGTCGCCGCACCGGGTAGGGCACTCCACCTGACAGTGCACTGGATGCGTATCGGGCGCGTTGCGGTCTGGTACTTGGTATTAAAGGTGATACTCGGCGTGCCGGGCGGCAGCGTGACCCGCGTGGATACCTCGTTGGAGTAGCCACTGCAACCTGCTGCATTGCAGGCCAGGACCCGATAGGCGTAATTGCCGTCGGCGCCTTGACTGACGTTGCGCTGGGTCGAGCCGTCCCGCTGTATCTCACCCCAGCCACCGCCGTTGGCACTCTGCTCCAGCCGGTACTCCGTCGCCAGGGGCACTCCATTCCAGCTGACAGTGAAAGTGCCGGTACTGCTGGCCTGTGGGGCACTGACAACGGTTGAGGGCGGGGGCTGCAGCGAAGCGACCGATACGGTGTTCGAGTAGACAGCACTCCACCCAGCGTCGTTGCCGGCACGAACCCGGTAGCTGTAGTTTCCTGTCGGCTTGCCCAAGAACGACAAGCTGCTGGATGCCAGTTCGCTGTGCACGCTCCAGCTCCCACCATTCGACAGCTCCTCGACGCTGTACTTGTTCGCACCCGCCACGGTCGACCACGTGATGGTGTAGTTGCCATTCAATCCCGACGCAGGCGCAGACAGTGCCGGCGCGGTGCCCGGCGGCCATACGGACACCACCGAAGCAGTGGCGGAGAAGGCACCACAACCTGCGGCATTGCACGCCCGCGCACGGTACGCGTAACTGCCAGCAGGCCGCCCTGAATACTGCATGGAATTGAGCGTCGTCGTCGGAGTGACGGCAAGCCAGTTGCTGCTGCCCACGCGCTCCTGCAGTTCATACCTGCTGGCACCCACGACATTGGACCAGCTGACCGTGTAGCTGCCATTGGCTGCCTGCGCAGGCGCCGAAACCGAAGGTACCTGCGCGGGCGGAAGCTGCACCACCGTGCTGGCAATGGCACTCCAGGCGCTGCAGTTGTTACTGACCATGCACGCCCGCACGCGGTAGCCGTAAGTTCCCGCTGCCTTGCCACTGGTCGCCCAGCTCAGTCCTGCACCGGCCTGTACACCGGCCCACCCACCTCCGTTGAGTCGTTCCTGCAGCTCGTACCGGCTGGCCGCGGCCACGGCATTCCAGCTCACCGTGTAGTTGCCGGTATTGCTGAACGCCGGAGCGCTCACGGTCGGCACAACCGGCGCAACAGTGGTCTCGACCTTGGCCAACAGACTGCCATTGAGGTGAACGTACTCGCTGTTCGTCCCGAGGCGTGCATCGTCCTGCCGACGAAGAACACCATCCTGACCATACATCGACCGGATCGTCAGGCCTGCCGCATTGGTCGACGCCACACGGCGACCATGCGCATCGTAGCGGTAGCTATCAATGCCCTGCACCGAGCGAAGACGGTTACCAAAATCAAAATTGAATACCTGCCCGTTCTTTGCGCTCAGATTGCCCTGCGGGCCGTAGCTCAAGCCCATGACCGTTGCACCAGCGTTGTTCTGAACGTTGGTCATGCGATTGCGTGCGTCGTACCAGTAATTGTGTTCCTTTATGCCCGCAAGTTTTGCCGAGCGCAGGTTATCGAGCACGTCGTAGGTGTAACGCATGCTGCCGTCACCGCCGAACACCGGCGAGTCGGCCTGCACCAACCTATCCAACCCGTCATAGCGCATGTCGCGGTGTCGACCTGCGTTCACACCGTCCTCAATGCGCGACACGTTTCCGGCAGGATCGTACGACGTGCGGTAGTCGAGCACGCCGCCATCGCTCATATGTGCCGGAAGCTGCCGAGCATTCTGCGACATGGTGTGGACAACGCCATTGCCATAGGTGAACTGACGCATGCCCCCATTGGGGTAGTAGCTGATGCCTGTGGCATAGCCTGCCGCACGCGACGGCTGGCCCAAGGCGTTGGGCGCATAGTCGATACTCAGGCCACTGGGGTACAGCACGCTGGCCATGGCGCCGTTGGCATCGTAGCCGTAGCCCAGCGTCCAGGTGGTAGAACCGGTCTGTGACGCAGATTCGCCCGTGAGCAGGCGCCGACGGTTGTAGCTGTAGGCATTTGTCGCCTGGCTGGCGCCACCATCATTGCTGGTGACCACCTGGGACGGCTTGCCGTCATTGAAATAGCTCCACGTCTGGTTGCCATTGCCGTCCGGGAAGGTCAGCGTCTTCAACCGATTGCGCGCATCGTAGGTGCGGTCTACGCGACGCCCGGAATCGATGGCCGTTTGAGAATCGCAACTCGACGTACTGGGCAGTTCAAGGCCGGAGGCAGTCCAGCTGATATTGCCTGCGCCGTCATAGCCGGTAGCGGTGGCGCCGGTTTCCGGTTCGACGGTTTTGCATAGCTGCTGATGGCCGTCATAGACATAGCCGCGGGTCACCGTCAGCGTGCCATCCGCGTTGCGCCGACGGATGGTTGTCGGCTTGCCGAATACGTCCCGACTGATCTCGGTGTAGGCCCCCTCCGGGTGCTGGATCCAGACCGGGACATCGTAGTTGGGCTGGTCAAACACCTGATAGCCGGAAAGTGTGGCCTGGCCACGCGGGTTGGTTGTTCGCGTCTGATTGCCTGGCAGGTACTGGGTAACCGTGCTAAGCAAGCCCAGCTCACTGTCCTGGGATACCGACGTCACCCGTCCCAAGGCGTCGAAGACACTCCACGTTCCTGTGGAAAGCGCGGCGCTGGCGCCCGGATATGAGGCAAAGACCTGCCGCCCCTCCTCATCGTACGCAAAACGGTGGAAGCGCTGCGTTCCTGCAACATCGGCCGTGTCGTATTCACGGGTGACCAAGGGCCGCCACAAGGCGTCCAGGTAGGTCTCTCGCCGCGCATTGCCTGTGGCAACGATCTGCCGCCAATGGCCGGGCCCGAGACCATACTCGTCGCTACCTGCCTGGGCGAAGGTCTGGGTCGTGACATTCCAGTTGACCGAGTCGGCCGCCGGATAGGTGATGCTGGAGATTCGACCCATCGCATCGTAGCCATACTGCGTGGAGAATCCGTTTTCATCAGTGACTGCCCTGATCCATCCGTTATCGTCTACGACGGCCGAAAGCACCTGCCCATCGGGCCAGGTAATCGACTGTGGACTCCCACGCTTCCAGCTGGCTAAGGTTGTGGTGTTGCCATTGCCATCCTTTATGGAGGCAACGGTGCCGTCGGCATGATAGGTAAGCGACTGCTGCAATTTTCCAAACGCCCACGACTGCGACGGCATGGCATTGGCATCGTAGCTGGTCTGGGAAACCACGGCCCCTGTATTGACGTTCGTTACCGTGCCAACGTGCCCCAGCAGCCAGCGACTGGAGTCGTCGTGGTACTGCGTTGCATCGGTTCGCGAATGCCAGGGACTTGCCTTGGTGATGCGCGTGGGTCGAGCGTAGACGTCGAAGGCGTCGGTGTTGGATCGGTAATCGGTACCGTCCTGCGTCACCGTGGTACTTGCCATCGGCCTCACCTTCAAGGTGCCGATGTCATCGCCGCCGATGCTCAATCCGTAACTGGGGTGGAAGGGCTGACCGGCCAACTGTGCGTCCGTCATGAGTTCAGAGCGAGTCGAAGACAGCAGGTTCCCACCCGCATCGTAGGTTCTGGAGCCCATCAACTGCCCATCATTCCACGCGTAGAGGAAACCGTAGTCGTAGATGATCTTGGAGCCATCAGGCCTGTTGAACGTGTTCGCCTTGCTGGTCGGACAAGTCTGGCAAGGGTAGGCAACAGGCTGCCCGGTTCCCCACAGTGGCTGGGGATCGCGCGTGTACGACCAGGTCCACCGCAGCGGTTGTGCGATGCCTGGACCGGTGATCTCCTTGGCAACCAGAGACATTACGTCGAACCGATTGGGAGTGCGCAGTACGTAGTAAAAATCCTGACCGTTCACTTTGCGTACGCATTCGCTGCGCTGCACACCCGATCGGTAGTGCCGGAGATTGGTGAAGCTGAACCTTCCAAGCGCACCCGAGGGATGCCGGGACGTAACCTCGTAGCTGGCCGGCAACGGATCTGCGCCGCCGGCGCACGTAATGCCTGCGTCGCCGTCCCAGAAGTCAAACCCTGGCTTTAGATTTCCCGAATAGCCGTACTGCCACATGGCGCCATCAGGCAGCGTTACCGAGGCAAGGTTTCCCGCCCCGTCATACGCGTAGGTCCACGTCCGGCCGTTCGTGGAGGCAGTGGTCAGACGATCGTTCTGATACGCCAGATCAATCCTCCGTATCTCGCCATTCCGATCCTCGGCTACGATGGAGGTTGGGTTGCCGCGTGCGTTGTAGCCGTAGCTCAACGTATTCCCGAACCGGTCCGTTACCTTGGTGGCAAGCAGGAACATCCGGGTACGGGCAATTGTCACCGGAAGGTTCATGGGGCCCCGCGACTGGCGCATGGTTCCGGCGGGTCGGCCTACCGCGTAGTTGAATTCAAAACGACGACCATCTGTCGTCTGCATTGCAAAGCCTTCGCCAACCATGCCCGCCTGCATGGGTATGCAGCTGAACGCATCGCGCTCGCGACTGGTCCATCTTCGGGCGACGCCATCACTGGGAAGCGGCACGCCTGCTTCAGCCAGCAACATTGGGCGATCCCCCTCCCCCGGCAGGTGAATGCTCACGCCCTGGAAGATGTCGAAAATGCTGATCGAACCGCTGAAAGAAATGACGGGAGAAACCGCAACCGAACACCGCATATCGGCCAGCCCGCCGCTGGAGTCCAATCCCCGCCAACCCACGGCGCTGTCGAACGTCGCGGAGAGATGAGGTACATCAAGATCCCAGTTGCCGAGTCCTGCCAGCTTCGGCGCGGCAATAGGCTCACCCGGGCCAACGGGTGTCAGCTCCACCGATAACCGTCGGCCCAATCGAACCGGCATACCTGAACCGGCAAGCTCGATGTCGGTGATGGAGAAGTCCGTTGCTCCGTTGTAGACGCTGACACTGTCCCCCATCAGCTCGCTCTTGAGCGCGGTCAGCGTCTGCGCCGCTTCGATACGCTTGCTGTACTCCTGATAGGGCTCTGCAGCCTTGGATTCATGCGCCAGACCGCAGAAACCGGCGCCGATCAGTATGAATCTGAAACCCCGAAGTGCGTGCATTATTCTTCCTTGTTGATTGCAGACCAGGCCACTTCATTCGCGAATTGAAGAGAAGCAACTTGCCGGACGTCCAAGCCAGATGTATCAATTCCCGACTGTGACTTACGCAGGTAATGATTACCTTCGTTGATAGCACGATTATTGATCACGTCACCAAACGGGCCTTATTGATGCCAAAACCGTCATTGCGAGTCGCACCAGGACCGCCATATCTGCAATGCATCACCGCTGCTGCGCAAATGGCGCGAACCAGGCCGGCCCTGGGGCTATTGCGGCAGCCGGTGTTTGAATGTGATTTGGACGCTCTGTGAAGCGCGTCGATACACCGCATGCAGTTCCCCTGACCTGCGCATCTTTTCAATCCTTGAAAGAGCCTTGAAGCAAGGCTGGGTATTCATAGCACAGGAATGGCCGGGTGCGGTTTCCAGGTCAGGAACAGGGCGCGGCAGTCAGTGCCTGGGAAGCCGGGGGTGAGTAGGCCGCGAGATTCGGAAGCTGGGGACTGCCAGCCGTGGGCTGGCACTACGGGTTGCCGGCATTCCGCCGGGCATGGCCCGGCGCTACCAGAGCACAAAAAAGCCCCGACCTGGGTCGGGGCTTTTCATGCAACTGGTGCCGGAAACAGGAGTCGAACCTGCGACCTACGCATTACGAATGCGCCGCTCTACCAACTGAGCTATTCCGGCTGAGCAGGCGATTTTACGGGCAGCCCACCCCGCTGGTCAATCCGCCCCTACCCGGTTGGCACATGCCCGCCCGGCGGCGAAATCGGCCAGGTTGCCCAGGGTGATGGCCGAGATCTCCTGCAGCGCCTCCACGGTGAAGAAGCCCTGGTGGCCGGTCACCAGCACGTTGGGGAAGGTCATCAGGCGCTGGAAGGCCTCGTCGTCGATGATCTCGCCGGACAGATCCTGGAAGAACAGCGCGCTTTCCTGCTCGTAGACGTCGATGGCCAGGTGGCCCAGCCGGCGCGATTTCAGCGCGCGGATCACCGCGTGGGTATCCACCAGCTCGCCGCGCGAGGTGTTGACCAGCATCGCGCCAGGCTTCATCCGCGCCAGCGAGGCGTCGTTGATGAGGTGCTGGGTGTCCGGCGTCAGCGGGCAGTGCAGCGAAACGATGTCCGCACGCGCCAGCAGGTCGTCCAGCCCCACGCTCTCCCCCACCCCGTCGAAGTCCGGCGACGGGTACGGGTCATGGCCAAGCACGGTGCAGCCCATGCCACGGAAGATGCGCGCAGTCGCCAGGCCGATCTTGCCGGTGCCGACGATGCCCACGGTGCGCCCGTGCAGGGTGCGGCCCAGCAGGCCATCCAGCATGAAGTTGCCTTCGCGCACGCGGTTGTAGGCCTGGTGGGTGTGGCGGTTGAGGGTCATCACCAGCGCCAGCGCGTGTTCGGCCACGGCCTCGGGCGAATAGGCCGGCACGCGGGCGACGAACAGGCCCAGGCGCACGGCCTCGGCCAGATCGATGTTGTTGAAGCCGGCGCAGCGCAGCAGCACGGCGCGCACGCCCTGTGCATGCAGCGCGTGCAGCACGGGGGCATCGAGGCGGTCGTTGACGAATACGCAGACGGCGGCGCAGTCCTGCGCGAGTGCCGCGGTGTGCACATCCAGTGCGGCGTCGAAATGGACGAACTGGAAGCCCTGCCCGGCGCCGTCGCGCGCGTTGGCTTCTTCCAGGAAGCGGCGGTCGTAGGGACGGGCGCTGAACACGGCAATCTGCATGGGCGGGCCTGCACGGGAATCCTGCGCAGACCATAGCGCACCGGCGGCGATGCTGCCGCCGGTGTGCCTTTTACTCAGAACGCGTAGCCGAGGCCCAGCATCACGCCGTTCTGCACCTGGCCGTCGCGGCGCTCACCCACGTAGTCGACCATCACCGACAAGCGGTCGCTGGCGCGGCTGGTGACGCCCAGGTTCCAGGCCAGCACCTGTTCGCCCAAGGTCTGGCTGCTGCTGCCGAACACCAGGTCCGGGGCGGCGGCGAAGCCGGTGCTGTACCGGGCCTGGGTGTCGCCCAGTTCCTTCTGCCAGACCACGCGGGCGCGCGGGGTGATGCGCTCGCCGTTGTTGCCGTCGAAGGTCTTGAACAGCTGCAGGCCGGCACCGACGCGGATGCTTTCCAGGCTGTCGCCACGGCCGGCCAGTGCGCCGGCGCCCTGCCCTTCATTGAAGCGCGTGGCCGAGGTGCGCGCGTAATCCACCACCGGCAGCAGCGGCTGCACCACCAGGCCGTTGCCGGTGGTGAAGCTGAAGCCGTGCTCCAGGCGCGCGGAGATCGCATCGTTGTTGTACTTGGCGCGCAGTGGATCGCCCAGGCCGTCGATGCCGGCGATGCCGCGACGGGTGTCGTGGCGCAGGTCGGTGTAGCGCACGGCGGCTGAGAGGTAGCCACGCGCGTAAGTTGCATCGATGTAACCGCCGATATCCAGCGCGCGCACGTCACCGGTGAAGCCGGAGCCATCGCGGGCCTTGGTCGACATGTCAGCCGCCGACACGCTCACGCCCAGGCTGACGCGGTCATCGGCCACGCGCGTATCGGCACCCAGCACGATGCCGCCCACGGTGTGGGTCAGGCCGGCCACGCCGCCGTCGCCATCGATGCGGCCACGGCTGCCGAAGCCGCGGCCCCAGAAGCCGTGGTTGCGCTCAGCGGGGCCATAGTTGACGCCGCTCGAACCGGCCACCGCCTGCGCGGACGGCTCCACCAGGTGCATGGCCAGCTGGTTGAACAGGCTGCCATTGGCCATGCCCGGCTGTGCCGACGCCGCCTGTGCCGCCTGCGCGGCCAGGCCGCCGGCATCACCGCTGCCACTGCGCAGGCCGGCCTGGTGCTGCGTGACGACGTTGCCGATGCTGCCCAGCAGGGCGTTGTCGGCCAGGCGCAGGCTGGCATGCGCATCACCACGCAGGGCACCGGCCTGCTGGGCGATGACATCGCGGTCGGCAAACTGCAGGGCGCCCAGCAGCGATTTCAGGCGCGCGTCCTGGCGATCCCCTGCGGCGGCCAGGGCGACGCCCAGGCTCTGGTTGCCGTTGCTGGCGGTCAGCTGTGCCAGCTGGTCGAAGCCCGGGTTGGCGGTCAGCGACAGGCCGTCTTCGCTCTGGTGGATGTTGAAGCTGAGCAGCGAGTTGTGGCGCGGGCGGAAGACTTCGTTGTCGGTGATGCTGGCGCTGTAGCCCGTATCACCCAGGCGCACGGCGTCGGCGAATCCGTCCTCGTAGATCGGCCCGGTGACCAGTTCGCGCTGGTAATTGCCGGCATAGAAGCCCTGGGCGACGTTCAACTCCAGGTGCGCCCCGGGCGAGATCACCAGCGCGCCTTCGGTCTGGCCGCCGTCGAAGAAGGTGCCCACGCGCAGGCGGCCGGTATCGCTGCCACCGGCTTCGGTGACATCGAACAGCACGTTGCCGCCCGGCATGATGTTGACGTAGCCATGGGTGACCAGGTCGCCACCGCGCGGCATCAGGGTGCCGTACACGCGCAGGCGGTTGAAGCCGTCCTCGCGCAGCGACGGGCCGGTCGCGCCGAGCAGCGCATCGGTATCGGTTTCCAGCGACGCGATGTCGCCGTGGCCGACCACCATGCCACCGGGCATCACCCGCACTTCCGGTGCGCGCAGCGCGCCACCTTCCAGGGCGATGGTGCCGCCGTCGACCAGCATGAAATCGGCGCCGGTGGTGGCCGAGGTGCGCCAGGTGCCACCCTTGGCCACGCGGATCACGCCGGCCGAGTTGGCCAGCGCGGAAACATCCAGATCGGCGAGGCGCAGCTGGCCCTGCAGGAACACCTGGTTGCCCGGATTGTTGAGGTAATCCTGCAGCGAGAACTGGCCGACGCCATTCGGGCCATTGGACGCACGGTTGTAGAGCGTCACCGCGTAATTGATGTAGGTAGTGTCGTACTCATCGTCGTTCCAGCGCGCGAAGTCATCCTCGACGAAGGTCTGCAGCTGGCGAGCGGTGGACAGGTAGCCCGGGTTGATGTCACCGCTGACGTTGCCGGTGACGTTGAGGGTGTCGCCCGGGTCGCGGTAGCCGGCCTCGGTGATGATGTTGTTGCTGTAGATGTCCTGGCCAGGGAACAGCTGCAGGGTGCGGCCGCTGCCATCGGGGTCGAAGCTGACCGAGTTACCGCTGGTGCGCGACGGGTCGCGGAACACCAGCAGGCCGTTCGGCGCCACCACTTCATACATGGCCTTGTGCAGCAGGCCGGCATCCATGCCGCCGCCGTAGTTGCCGGTGTAGATCTGGGTCATGCGCGGCGACGGGTTGTAAGTGATGCGGCCGCCGCTGCTGGCGGCATGGATCTGCACCGAGTCGACGATCGGCAGGTCGCCGGCCAGGTACCGGTTGACGCCGCCGGACTGCATGATCGAGCACGACGAGATGCAGTGGCCGGACACGATGGTGTCCAGGCCCTGGGTGCGGATAATGGCCTGCAGCCATTCGCCGGCGACCAGCAGCCCGCCGTTGGAGGTGCGCAGCACGACCTCGCGGATCGGTCGGCCTTCGGCCTGCGCCTTGGCCAACAGCGCCGGCAGCGCCACCACATCGGCCCAGCTGACGCCGCCGCTGAGAACGACGCGGTCGTCCTGCACGTGATAGTTCATCGCACTGGCCTGGCCGATCGTGCCCAGCGTTGCCATGCCCACCAGCCCGGCCAAGGCCAGGCTCAACTTCGAATGCTTCATTGCGGTCTCTCTCTCCAACCCGCACCACGCGGGACGAAAGCAGAACGCCGCAGCGCGCCGCACACCCCCAGTGCGTCGCACGCGAAAATCTGAACTCATTCATCCAGGCATGTCGCAAACGACACGCACTTCCCCCCGCGGTCTTCGTCTTGTAAAACTCGATGACGCGTTTGTCGTTCGAGGCCTTCCCCCTGTCCGCCCCCTCCCCCCTGCCCCAGCGCGCGCCGGACCCGGCCGGGGTTCCGGATGCCTTCATCACCTTCATCCGTGAGGAACGTGCGCCGCTGTGCGCCTTCCTGCGCATGCGCGGTGTCGGCCCGGAGGATGCCGAGGACATCGCGCAGGACAGCATCGAGCGGCTGATCCGCTACCGCGGCCACGGCACCGACGAGCTGCGCCTGCTGCTGTACCGCATCGCCCGCAACCGCCTGGCTGACCGCGGCCGTTCGCCACACGCGCGCGGTCACCTGCCGCTGGGTGAACGCGACGGCAGCGAGGAGCCGCACGGCACTTCTCCCGATCCGCTGCGTCAGGCAGAATCCGGCCAGATGATCGCGCTGCTGCGACAGGCACTGTTCAAGCTTCCCGAACGTGCCCGCGAGGTGTACCTACTCAACCGCATCACCGGCATGAGCTATGCACAGATCGCCCGGCACTGCGGCATCACCGCCAAGGCGGTGGAAAAACACATCGCCCGTGCCCTTCAGGGCCTGCGCAAGGAGCTGGGCAGCAATCCTCTCCGCACTGATGGAGAGAGTGAGTGACCCGCGACGCATACATGGATGACACGTTGCTGTTCGAGCGCGCAAGCGCCTGGGTGGCCCGCCTGGAGGCCCCGGACTGCACCTCGATCGAGCGCGACGCGTTCGAGGACTGGCTGGCCGAGCACCCCTCCCACGTTACCGCCTGGGCACAGGCCGAGAAGCTGCACCTGCGCAGCGCTGGCCTGTCCGGCGACCCGTGGCTGCGCACCGCCGCTGCCCGCGCCGCACGTGCGCCTGCACGGCGCTGGCTGCCCTCGGTCGCGGCGGCGGCCGGTGTCTGCCTGGCCGTGGGCATCGGCTGGATGCTCTACACCGACGGCAACCCCACCCCGCAGCGCTACGCCAACGCCAGCTACCTGCCGCAGGTTCGCACGCTGGCCGATGGCAGCGTGGCCACCCTCGATGCCGGCACCACGCTGAGCGCCCGCTTCGGCTTGCGCAAGCGCGAACTGGAACTGGAACGCGGCCGCATGCAGCTGCAGGTGGCCGCCTCCCTGCGCCCGCTGCGGGTGCAGGCCGGCGGCAGCAGCATCCGCGACATCGGCACCACGTTCCAGGTCGAGCGCTTGAGCGATGGCCGGGTGGAAGTGGCCCTGCTGGAAGGCGCCGTGGAAGTGACCAGTGGCAGCGCCCAGCACACGCTGGCCCCGGGCCAGCAGCTGCAGGTGCTGCCGTCCGGTCGCATCCAGCCGGGCCCGCAGCTGTCCACCACCGCCGCGGCCGAAGCCTGGCCCGAGGGCCGCCTGGTGTTCGATGCCACGCCCCTGTCCATCGTGGTCGAGCGCATGAACCGTTACGGCAGCACGCCGCTGGTGATTGCCGACCCGGACATCGCCGACCTGGCCGTGAGCGGCAGCTTCCGTGCCGGCGATCCGCATGAACTGCTGTCTGCCCTGGAACTGGGGTGGTCGATCGCTGGCCAGCCGCGCAAGGATGGCGCGCTGGAACTGCGCCGCACTTACTGAGGCGGCGCCGATGCCCAGCCCCGGGGCACTGCGGCAGCGTTTGAGGGTCCTGCTGTGGCTTGCCCTGGCCGGTGCCACGGCCACCGCAGCATCGCCCGCCGCCGCCCCGATCGAATACCACATCGCCGCCGGCCCCTTGGCCCCGGCGCTGCAGCAGTGGGCGCGGCAGAGCGGTGTATCGCTGGTGTTCGATGCACGCGAGCTGGCCGACCTGCGCACGCCCGGGACGCAGGGACCGCAGGAACCTGCCGCTGCGCTGAAGGCGCTGGTGGCCGGCCGGCCGGTCAACATCCTGCGCACCGCCGGCGGTGGCTACGTGCTGCGTCGCCATGCGGTGGCGGCATCGGCGCCTGCTGCGGTTGCGCCCGCCCCGCCGCCGCGACCGCAGCGGCCGGCACAGGTGGACCTGGCACCGGTCCATGTGACCGGCAGCCGCCTGCCGCGCACCTCGGTGCAGACCACCCTGCCGGTGACGGTGATCGAGCGCGAGGACATCCTGCGCAGCGGCTACGGCACGCTGTTCGATCTGCTGCGCCACCTGCCCGGCATGAACGGCCATCCGCCGCTGAGCACCTCGCGCGGCGGCGATTCGCTGTACCTGCCGGTGGGCGCGGCCGCCACCACCAGCCTGGACGGCATGGGCCCGCGCGCCACGCTGTTCCTGGTCAACGGTCGCCGCCTGCCGCGCTACCCGATGGTGTCGCTGGAAGAAGGCGGCCTGACCGACCTCGGCGGCATTCCGCTCAGCTTCGTTGAACGCATCGAACTGGTGCGCGGCGGCGCCTCGGCCATCTATGGCGCCGACGCGATGTCCGGCGTGGTCAACATCATCCTGCGCGACCAGGCCGATGGCCCGGAAGCCACCCTGCAGACCGGCGTCAGCGGCCGCGGCGATGGTGACCAGCACCGCGTGCAGGCGGCCACCGGCGGCGTGCGTGACAACGGTGACCGCTGGTTCGCCGGCCTCGACCTGCACCGCCTGCGCCACGTGGCCGGCGACCGCCGTAGCTGGCATGCCGACAGCGCGCTGTACCCGATCGGCCTGATCCTGGCCAACGGCGATTACTACCCGGCCAGCGAATGCCATGCGCCGCTGCAGGAGGACGAGGACGGCTGCTGGTACGACAGCGTGCGCCCGCGTTCGCTGCAGCCGGCCTCGGACACGGTGGCCGGCTACCTGCGCTACCGCCACGAGCGTGGCGAAGGCCGCTACGCCTATGTCGAAGCACGTGCCAGCCACAACGGCCAGCGCTTCGAACTGGGCCCGACCGCGGTGGCGCTGGATTTCAACCGCAATGCCCTGCTCAACGTGGTGCTGCAGGAGGGCGGCGAGGTGCAGCCGCGGGTGGGCGCCAGCGAAGGCGATCTGACCGTTGGCATCGGCCGCGACCAGCGCGGCCGCAGCTGGGAGGCCGGACTGAGTGCGCAGCGCAGCCAGGTGGACCTGCGTACCGGCGGCGCCGTGCGCAGCGAACGCTTGCTGGAGGCCGCGCTCGCACTGGACTTCCTGCCCGGTTTTTCCACCCTGCCACCGGGCCTGGCCGACGAACTGTTCCCGACCATCCGCAACCGCGGGCGCACCACCCAGCTGCAGGGCTGGTGGGGCGTGCAGCGCGAACTGATGGACCTGCCCGGCGGCAAGGCGCAGCTGGCCACCGGCCTCGACCTGCGCCAGGAACGCTGGACCTCGCTGCCTGATCCGCTGCTGGGCAAGGGCGAACTGGCGCTGGGCCTGCCGCTGGAACAACGGCGGCTGTCGCGGCCGAGCAGCGCGGCGTATGCCGAAGTCGGCCTGCCGCTGGCCTCGACGCTGCGCCTGGACCTGGCGGCACGGCTGGACCACGATGATGGCGACAGCGCGTTCTCGCCGCGTGCCGGCCTGCGCTGGAGCCCGAGCCCGCACTGGTCGTTCCTGCTGGCCAGTGGCCGCGGCTTCCGTGCCCCCAGCCTGTTCGAGCGGCGCCGGCCACCGGCCTACTTCGGCCTGCTGGCGCTGCCCGCGTCGGACACCCTGCCGCCGTGTGCTCGCACGCTGCGCGGCGGTGGCTGCGCGGTGGAAGTGGACGTGGTTGAGAATGATGCGCTGCGCGCCGAAACCTCGCGCAGCCATTCGCTGGCCGCCAGCTGGACGCCCACCGATGCCTTCTCGCTGTCGCTGACCCACAACATCGTCGAGCTGCGCAACGAGATCCTCGCGCTGCAGCCCAGCGATGCGCTGTGGAACCCCGATACGTGGGAACTGGACGAGCAGGGCCGCCTGCGCGACCTGCGCCTGTCCTTCGACAACATCGGCCGCACCACCTCGCGCAACTGGGTGCTGCGCGGCGAGTACCGCATCGATGCCGGCCGCGATGGCCAGTGGCTGTTCTCGCTGGATGGCCTGAAACAGCAGGAGCTGCGCCGCGACCGCGCGCACGGTGAATCGGTGGACCTGCGCGGGCACGCCACGCCCACCTTCGCCGGCATCATCAACGTGCAGTGGCAGAACCCCTCGTGGGACATCGCCCTGCGTGGCAACCGCGTGGGCCGCACCCGTGCGTGGCTGGCCGGCGAGGACTGCCCGGCGGAGCAGCGCGAGGCGCATCGCTGCATGAACCCTGCGCAGCTGCGCTGGAACCTGCACGTGGCGCGCAAGCTGAGCCCGCGCGTGGTGGCGGCGCTGGACGTGCACAACGTACTGGATACCGCGCCGGTGAACTATATGGTGGGTAGCGGCGGGCAGATGGCCGGGCTGGATGATCCGCTGGGGCGTTACTTCCTGTTGACGCTGCAGTTCCGGTGAAGCGTAGTACGCTGCGCCCCCTGTTTCACCAACACCTGCTTCCATGAAAGGACAACTCTGGTTCTGGGGCGCGTTCCTGCTGTTCTTCGCGCTGCCCTTCCCCTGCATTCTGTATTTCGGCACCGATGGCTCGATCCCGCATGCTGCGCGCAGCGCGCCTTGGCTTGCGCTGGCTCTGCTGGCCACTTCGCTGACGCTGTGGCTGACATTGCTATACGCCTTTCTGCATTACCTGATGCTTGCGCCACTGCGGGCGATCCACCGTGTACGCGATATCCTTGCCGACGGCGAGCCACGCAGCGCGCGTATCGAACACGCCGAGCAGACCGGCGTGCATGTGCGGGGGTTTGCGCAGTGGAAACTGCAGCTCTCGTTCGACAATCTTTCCGGCACGCCGGTCACCGACCAGCTGGTGCTGGTCGACAGCAAGCCGCACTTGCAACGCTTTGCCGTTGGCAAGGAGCTGGAAGCGCGCGTAAGCCGCTCGCCCGGCGTTTTTCCCAATCTGGTGCTGGCCGGTGCGGCCCCGGAAATGGACGTGGCCAGCCTGTGCCGTCGTGCAGCGGCCGGCCTGCTTGGCATTGCTGTTGTGGTGATGGCTTATGTCCTGTGCTGGCGCTTGCAGGGCGAGGGCCAGGGCTGGACCTTTCTTTCCCTCGGCCATCCGCTGCTGGTCTGCCCGCTGGTGCTGTGCGTGTACGTGGGCGGCCTGCGCCTGCTTGGCCGTGCGTTGCAGATGGATGAACGCGGCGAAGCGCTGAAGTACCGCGGCATCGGCGTGCGGGCCGACGTACTGGCTGTGCGCCAGACCGGCACCTACATCAACGAACAGCCGCAGCTGGAATTCCAGTTGCAGTTCACCGACAGCGACGGTGTCGTACACAGGGTCAGCGTGCGCCGCATCGTATCGCTGCTGGACCTGGCGAAGGTACCGCGCGATGCGGTCACCCTGCTCTACGATCCGGATGACCGCAGCAACGTGCGGATGGAGCTGTCATGAAGCGCCCACCTTCCACCCCCCTGATCTTCGCGCTGATCGTGCTGCTGCTGGCCGCGGCTGCCATGGCTGGTGGCGCAGTGGAGACGCTGCGCGAAACGCTTGCCGGCCACCCGCTGCCCAGCGCACCCGGCGAGTACGCCCAGCAGGGGGCCGCCCCCCCACCTGCACCTGACCCCGTGCAGGCGCCCGCACCGCAGCCATCCAACCTGGTGTTCGATCCCGAGCGTCTGCAGGGCGCGCGTGATGCGCTGCAGGCCATGCCGGGCCTTCAGGGCAAGTCGCTACGCATCTATCGCGGCATCAATGTCTATGGCGATGGCCGCATCAACCTCGACCTGATCGATCCGGACGTAGCCGGCAACGTGGACAGCTACCACTTCGCGAACGATGCGTGGCGCAAGGGCGAACCGGTCAACCTGCACCGGATGGGCAGCTTGTTCAATCTGCAGGACAACAGCGCGGCCCTGGATGACATTGACTTCACCGCCGTGGCCCGCGTCGCCAAGGCTCTGCAGGAACAGCGTGTGACCGTGATGGCCACGCCAGAGGAGGTCGACTACGTGTATCTGGTCATCCGTAGCAACGCACGCCTGTCCTGGCGCCCAGATGAAGTGCATGGTGACCGCAGGAGCATCAGCCTCACGTTCGACAAGGCCGGCACTCTGCTGAAGGTGGCTGAAAAGAACTGATCCGGAACGGCGGCCTGCATGCGCAGTCTCCATCTTTTCACAGCGGGCAGCATACAGTGCCCGTTGGCGAAAACGGAGGCTCCCATGCGCCCCCCCGGATGCAGTTCCGCCTGGCTGGTGCTGCCCGCACTGCTGGCGACATGTATAACGGTGGCAGCACAGACGCACGCTGCCATCCCGCCCGCGCCCGACCAGCAACTGGCCCCGCTGTTCCAGCAGGTACAACGCGCGCACCTGTTTGCCGACCAAAAGACCTTCGCCGACGCCGTGCCACGCCAGCCGGCTGCGGCCGTACTGGCCGACTGGCAGGCCGCACAGCTGCAACCCGGCTATACGCTGCGCGATTTCGTCGCGACCCGCTTCGACGTACCCGGCGATGCACCCGCCTACGTGCCACCGTCCGGAGAGACGCTGCGCGCGCACATCGAGGGCCTGTGGCCGGTCCTGCAACGGCACACCGCCAGCGTCGATCCGCACGGTTCGCTGCTGCCGTTGCCGCACCCGTATGTAGTACCCGGCGGCCGCTTCCGCGAGGTCTATTACTGGGACAGCTACTTCACCCTGCTCGGCCTGGCATCCAGCCAACGCTGGCAGCAGGTGCGCGACATGGTCGACAACTTCGCCTGGCAGCTGGACCAGTACGGCCACGTCCCCAACGGCAACCGCAGTTACTACCTCAGCCGTTCGCAGCCACCGTTCTTCAGCTTGATGGTGGAACTGCTGGCCAGCCACGAGGGTGACGACGCGTACCGGCGTTACCTGCCGCAGCTGCGTATCGAACACGCGTTCTGGATGCACGGCGCCGAGGGCCTTGCACCGGGCCAGGCGCGCGAACGCGTGGTGCGCTTGGCTGATGGCCAACTGTTGAACCGCTACTGGGATGCGCGTGCGGTGCCGCGTACTGAATCGTGGACGGATGATCTGGCTACGGCTGCGCAGGCCTCGCAGCGGCAAGCCTCGCAGGTCTACCGCGATCTGCGCGCCGGCGCCGAATCCGGCTGGGATTTCAGCTCGCGTTGGCTGGATGATCCGGCGCAGCTGTCGAGTATCCGCACCACGTCCATCGTGCCGGTGGATCTGAACAGCCTGCTGTTCCAGCTGGAGCAGACGCTGGCGCGTGCCAGCACCGCGTCTGGTGCGCGCCACGATGCACATCACTACCAGCAACTGGCGGCCTCCCGCCGCGCGGCCATCAATACGCTGCTGTGGGACGCACGCCAGGGCTACTACGTCGACCGCGACCTGGACAGCGGGCAGCAACGCCCTGCCCTGACCGCCGCGACGCTGTTCCCGCTGTGGCTGAAGATTGCCGACGCAGCACAGGCACAGCGCACCGCCGATGCCGTGGAAGCCGGCCTGCTGCGCTCAGGCGGCCTGCTGACGACGCAGCACGACACCGGGCAGCAGTGGGACGCCCCGAACGGCTGGGCGCCGCTGCAGTGGGTGGCGGTGGATGGGCTGCAGCAGTACGGCCAGCAGGCGCTGGCGCGGACGCTGGGCGTGCGCTTCCTGCGCACGGTGCAATCGGTCTACGACCGCGACGGCAAGCTGGTGGAGAAGTACGTGGTGGATGGCTCGGCCAGCGGCGGCGGTGGCGGCGAATACCCCCTGCAGGATGGTTTCGGCTGGAGCAACGGCGTGACCCTGGCCCTGCTTGATCGCCTGTGCGCGCCGGAGCGCACCTGCGAAAGCGCGGCCGACGTCGAATAAACGCTTTTGTAGCGTCGACCGTTGGTCGACTGCTGCCGCTCTTGTAGAACCGAGCCATGCTCGGCTGCT